>NZ_BCWH01000003.1:724778-876067 GCF_001653035.1 Rhodococcus sp. YH3-3
CGGCCTGGGATCTCTACGGCGGTGTCGGCGTGTTCGCAGCTGTGCTCGCCGAGCTTGTCGGGCCGTCCGGCGTGGTGGAGTCCGTCGAATCTTCGGCGCGTGCAGTCGCGGACGGGCAGGCAGCGCTGTCCGATCTCGGTCAGGTGCGCTTCCACAGCGCCCGCGTCGAGAACATCATCGCGGATCTGGAGCGTTCGCCTGCTGTCGTCGTGCTCGACCCGCCACGTGCGGGGGCCGGCCGTCCGGTCGTGGAAGCTCTCGCCTCAACGGGCGCTGAGCGGATAGTCCACATTGGGTGCGACCCGGCGTCGTTCGGTCGCGATATCGGCCTCTACCTGGAGCAGGGCTTCAGAATCGGTGGCCTCCGGGCGTTCGACGCGTTCCCCCAGACTCACCACATGGAGTGCATCGCGCTCCTCGAACGCTGAGACGTCCCGAAATCTTTCCCTGAAACGGTGTGACGCTTCTCGCGTTCACAACAGTTGCTTGCATTACGCAACTAATCGTATAGTTTCGTTCTGCAAGTAGTTTTCCGTTTTCAAGTCACGGCTCGTTCGGGCCACTCGAATTCAGGGGTAGGCAATGTCGGTACAGCCGGAGACGGCCCAAGCGCTCGTCGACACGATCTTCATGTTCGGCAGATCGCTGCGAGCCGCGGTCACCACCGGTGCAGACAGCCTGCTGCCGCCTGCGCTGGTCAGTGTGTTGTTCATGCTGGCAGCGCGTGGGGAGTGCCGACAGAACGAATTGGCCGTCGATCTGTGTGTCAGTCAGTCGTCGCTCAGCCGACAAATGTCGGATCTGGTCGACGCTGGGTATGTCGAGAGAAATCCCGATCCGGCTGACAAGCGGGCGTTCCGCATCCGAGTATCGGAAGAGGGACACGACGTTTTACGGAGAACCACGCAGCGGCGTGCGGCGCGTTTGCGCAACATGCTCGAAGACTGGAGCCAGGAAGAGGCCATGGCCGCAGTGACATCGCTGCAACGTCTCAACGAGACGTTCGGCGCATCGAATCGGCAGGCCTCACCGGCAGTTCCGCACACGGGCGTAGAAAGTATTGGGAGATAAGGCACATGGCAGCAACAGTAGGAGAAACCCGGGCAAGTACCGGAGGTGACGGATCGGCTCGCGAAGCGGGCGCGATGACTCACCGCGAAATTCTCGAAGCACTCACCGGACTCATCGCAGCGCTGTTCACCGCGCTGCTCAGTAGCACCATCGTTTCCACAGCGCTTCCCACGATCATCGGTGAACTGCACGGAACTCAGACGCAGTACGCCTGGATCATCACGACAGCGTTGCTCGCCACCGCGGCGTCGACGCCGATCTGGGGCAAGCTTGCCGACCTCTACAACAAGAAGGTCCTGGTCCAGACCGCGATCGTCATCTTCGTGATCGGCTCGGTCATCGCCGGCGCGGCGCACAACGTTCCGTTGCTGCTCGGTGCGCGTGTCATCCAGGGCATCGGTATGGGCGGTCTGACCGCTCTCGTCGTAGCCATCATCGGCACGATCATCCCGCCGCGAGATCGCGGTCGCTATTCCGGATACATGGGTGCGGCCATGGCCGTCTCGATGTCCGGTGGACCGATCCTCGGCGGCGTCCTCGTGGACACTGCCGGCTGGCGCTGGTGCTTCTACGTATGTGTTCCGCTGGCAGTCATCGCATTGTTCCTGCTTCAGCGCACACTGCACGTCGAGACCGTGAAGAAGGACAACGTCTCCATCGACTGGATGGGCGCCACCTTGCTCACCGCCGGTGTCAGCGTCCTGCTGATCTGGGTTTCGTTTGCCGGTCAGGACGACTACTACGCCTGGTTCTCGAAGGAGTCGGCCTTCTTCGTCATCGGTGGTCTGGCCCTGCTCGGCCTGACGATGTTCGTCGAATCCAAGGTCAAGGATCCGATCCTGCCGATCAAGATCATCACCGAGCGCACCACGGCTCTCGCGATCATCGCCTCGATCGCAGTTGGTGTCGGCCTCTTCGGCGCGACGACGTTCCTGACGCAGTACTTCCAGACCGCACGCGGATTCGATCCCACCGAAGCCGGATTGCTCACCATTCCGATGGTCGCAGGCATGCTCGTCGCCTCGGTCGGCTCGGGCCAGCTGATCACCAAGTTCGGTCAGTGGAAGCCCTTCATCGTCGCCGGCGCAGTTCTGCTGCTGGTCGGTTTCGGGCTGCTGTCGACGATCGACCACGCAACCAGCCTGTGGACAATCGGAATCTTCATCGCCATCGTGGGTCTCGGTACCGGCATGCTGATGCAGAACATCGTTCTCGCCGTGCAGAACACGGTCAGCGTCGAGAACATCGGCGCGGCCAGCAGTATCGTGGCGTTCTTCCGCACCTTCGGCGGCGCGATCGGCGTGTCGGTGCTCGGTTCGATTCTTGCGACCCGCGTCAAGACACTGACAGTCGATTCGGTCTCCACCTTGCCGCCCGAGCAGCAGGCAGTAGCTGGCAAGAGCCTCCAGGACGGCCTCGACCTGAGCAATATGCCTGACTTCGTCTCGCAGATCGTTCGGTTCGCCTACGGCGACGCAACAGGACGGATCTTCCTGGTCGCAGCCGTCGTCGCCGTGGTCACGCTCGTGTCGGTCATCTTCATCCCGAACCGTCCGTTGCGCACCACCATCGACATGGCAACCCCCGACGCCGAGCAGAAGTACGAAGAAGAGCGCGAAGAGAAGAACCTCACTCGCTGATCCGCATGCCCGGCTGGTCTACTGCCGGCAGCGTCTTCTGAACTGCTGTTGTCACGCCATAGCCCATCGAACGCGGACCGAGATCGATTCTTCGATCTCTCCGCGTTCGACGGCTATCGGGGCCGAATCCGCTTTCATGGCCGCGACACGTCCGCGCATCGGCACTATCTGGTCGAAGTCCTCGAGCACCTCGAGGACTTCGACCAGATCTTTGTCTGCCAGGTCTGCGAACTGTCTGGCCTTCGATTCGGCTGCCGTCCAGGCCAATTCGCGTGCTCTTGTCGCCAGATCGCTGCGGTCGTCGAGATCGAACTCCAGTCCGTCGAGCCGAATCGCGTCGCCACCCACCGATACACATGCCGCGATGACGGCAGCGGGGGAGTTCGCCGCTTCCGGCTCCAGCTCTCGCAGTACGACTCGGAAAGTTGTCGATGCCGTGAATCCTGTTGTCTCCTGGCGGCCTCCGTCGCTCCACTGAGTCTGCGGATGGACGCTCAGCCCGGCGGTGGTGAGGTCCGCTCCGCGCACACCGCGCGCGTGCAGGGTCTCGGTCAGCGCAGTGGACAGACGCGCGACGGCGTCGAACGCGTCGGAAACGGCCGTCTGTGTCACCGATACTCCGATCGTCAATCGCACGATGTCGGGAACAGCTGTTGCAGTGGCGGTTCCGGTCACCGTGACAGTGGACGGCTCCGAGGTGAAGGCGGTGGTGGGCACGTGTGGTTCCTATCCGATTCGTCCGGCGGATATGACACTCCGCAACATCAGGTCCAATTGCTCGTAGGCGCCCGCCGCCAGTCGTTCGAGAAGCGCAAGTTTCAACTCGGGTGCCTGTGCGGTCAGTTCTGCATATCGCTCCGGAGTCAGCACGGCCACGGTGACCGTGGAATCGGCGCGGATGTCGTTGAGGAACGGAGTGTCGAGGAACATCGTCATCTCGCCGAACGTCATTCCGGCGGAGAGCGTCGTGATGCGGTGCTCGACCCCGTGCGCGTCGGTGAACATGGTGCTGACCTGGCCACTGAGAATCAGGTAGAAGCCAGACGCCGATTCACCTCGGCGGGCGATCTTCTCGCCGCGGGCATAGGTTCGCGTCTCCAACTCTGCCGAGAATCCCTCGATCTGTGCCGCGGACAGAGCATCGAGAACTGGGTGGTCCTCGATCGAGATCGTCGACGCCTGCCGATCGGCCTCACAATGCACCGCAAGCAGCGTGTCTTCGCACCACTGCATGGCGGAATCGAGATCCGCAAAAACCCGACCACTTCTTCTGGCGGGGTCGATGCTCGAACTTCGTTGTCCCAGCAGTCCTTGCGGATCGACGACGGCCACAGCACAAGCCTGCTCGGCCAGCTGAACCTGCAGCGCAGTGATCATGCGCACCGCGACGTCGCTGGCGTCGTCGACGCGGCGGACGTCGATGACGACAACTTCGAGGCCCTCGTCCACCGAGCCGATTTCGCGGACCGCCGATTCGGCACCGGTGAAGAGGAGATCGCCGTGCAGTTCGTAGACCCGGCTGCGCTTGCCGACGTCGTCGAGCACGGCTTGTTCGGTCGGGGTGCGTCGTACTCGCGACGGTGCTTCGATGACGCTGTATCTGGCCCGGATCGACGAGCGTGACGCCCGCGTCACGTGGAGGAAGTGCAGTTCGAGTTCCTTCGACAGTGCCCGGGCAGAAGCAACTCCGCGAACACTGTTGCCGTGAACGTCGAGCCTGGGGGAGTACACGGCGATGCCGATCTGGCCCGGCAGAACCGCCAGCACTCCGCCGCCGACACCGCTCTTGGCCGGCAATCCGACCTCTACCAGCCACTTGCCGGCGCCGTCGTACATCCCGCAGGTTGCCATGACACTGAGGACCTGTTCGACGCCTGCGGGTGCCAGCGCACGCTCGTGGGTGAGCGGATTGACGCCGTTGTTCGCCATCGTCGCAGCCATCAGACTCAGATCACGGCAGGTCACGTCGATCGAACACTGACGGAAGTACAGGTCGACGGCCTCGTCGGGATTGCCGGTGATGACGTCGAAGGATCGCAGCATGTGGCCGATCGCACGGTTGCGGTGACCGGTGCGGGCCTCGGAGGTGTAGACGGCTTCGTTGAAGGTCAGCTCGCGGCCTGCGTATCGCGAGTACGCCGAGCGGATGCGCTCGAAGCGGGCCTCGGGATTCGGTCCGGCAACCAGTGATGCAGCGGTGATCGCCCCGGCATTGATCATGGGGTTTCGTGGCCGTTCGGTGAGCGGGTCGAGGCTGATTTCGTTGAACGGCTCGCCGGATGGTTCGACGTCGATTTTCGCGGCAACCGCCTCGCTTCCTCGATCGGCGAGAGCCAAGGCGTAGGTGAAGGGCTTCGAGATCGACTGAATGGTGAACGGGATTCGCGAGTCACCGATCTCGTAGACGTAACCGTCTACGGTGGCGATGCAGATTCCGAACGAATCGGGGGCGACCGCCGCGAGTTCGGGGATGTAGTCGGCCAACTCGCCTTCTTCGAGTGATCGGACTTCGTCGAACACTCGCGTTATCAGGTCGTCGACCACAGTTCCCATACGTCGACCTTAAGCTGACATGGCGGTCGTTTTGTGGAAGAAGAGTTGCCGAGTCGATCGCGACGGATCCCATTTGTCTGTGATTGCGATCACGAGCGATCCGCGGGATTTCGCTGTTACGCGAAGTCACACCGGAATCGGGCCGAGTCCGCGTGTCGGTTCGCCGGAACGCTCCGTAGACTGGCAGCACTGTCGCGAAGACAGCCGCGGCGCGCACCGGTGCAGCTGTGAAGCACGGAGGGAGCGATCTCGTTGGGTGTTCTTGCCCGCATTCAGGGTCCTGACGATCTACGTCAGTTGAGCCACGCCGAGATGACGGAGTTGGCCGACGAGATTCGTGAGTTCCTCGTGCTGAAGGTCGCTGCGACCGGTGGTCACCTCGGGCCCAACTTGGGCGTCGTGGAGTTGACCCTCGCACTGCACCGAATTTTCGACTCGCCGCAGGACGCGATCATCTTCGACACGGGCCATCAGGCCTACGTACACAAGATCCTCACCGGTCGTCAGGATCAGTTCGACACTCTGCGTAAGCAGGGCGGACTGTCCGGGTATCCGTGCCGCGCCGAGAGCGAACACGACTGGGTCGAGTCCTCTCACGCTTCCGCCGCGCTGTCCTATGCCGACGGCCTCGCGAAGGCCTTCGCGCTGACGGGTCAGAATCGCCACGTAGTTGCCGTCGTCGGTGACGGCGCGCTGACCGGCGGAATGTGTTGGGAAGCTCTCAACAACATCGCAGCAGGCAAGGACCGTTCGGTGGTGATCGTCGTCAACGACAACGGCCGCTCGTACGCACCGACCATCGGCGGACTCGCCGACCATCTTTCGGCACTGCGAACCGCACCGAGTTACGAGCGCGCCCTCGACAGTGGCCGACGCATGGTCAAGAGACTGCCCTGGGTGGGGCGCACCGCGTACTCCGTCCTGCACGGAATGAAGGCGGGTCTCAAAGACGCGGTCAGCCCTCAGGTCATGTTCACCGATCTCGGTATCAAATACCTCGGACCGGTGGACGGACACGACGAAGCCGCCATGGAATCGGCATTGCGCCGGGCGAAGGCCTACGGCGGACCGGTCATCGTGCATGCCGTCACTCGTAAGGGCAACGGTTACGCACACGCCGAGAACGACGTGGCCGACCAGATGCATGCCACCGGTGTCATCGATCCCGTCACCGGTCGCGGCACCAAGTCGTCCGCGCCGGACTGGACGTCGGTCTTCTCGGCCGCGTTGATCGAGCAGGCTTCGCGTCGTGAGGACATCGTCGCCATCACCGCGGCGATGGCCGGGCCCACCGGCCTCGCGGCCTTCGGTGAGAAGTTCCCCGATCGGATCTTCGACGTCGGTATCGCCGAGCAGCATGCGATGACCTCGGCCGCCGGTCTTGCACTTGGCGGACTTCACCCCGTCGTTGCTATCTACTCGACCTTCCTCAATCGGGCTTTCGACCAGTTGTTGATGGACGTCGCTCTGCTCAAGCAGCCGGTGACAGTCGTGCTCGACCGCGCCGGGGTCACCGGAGTCGATGGTGCCAGCCATAACGGGGTCTGGGATCTTTCGCTGCTCGGAATCATCCCCGGGATCCGCGTCGCGGCACCGCGTGACGCAGACACGCTGCGGGAAGAGCTGGACGAGGCACTTCTCGTCGACGACGGCCCAACCGTCGTTCGTTTCCCGAAGGGCGCTGTACCCGAAGCGATTCCGGCCGTGAAGCGACTCGACGGAATGGTCGACGTTCTCAAGTCCAGCGAGGGTGAGCGCGGCGACGTGCTCCTCGTCGCGGTGGGCCCGTTTGCATCCCTGGCACTCGAGATTGCCGAGCGGCTCGACAAGCAGGGCATCTCGGTTGCCGTCGTCGATCCGCGGTGGGTTCTGCCGGTCGCGGATTCGCTGGTGAAGATGGCGGACAAGTACGCCCTCGTGGTCACCATCGAAGACGGTGGTCTGCACGGCGGCATCGGTTCGACGGTCTCGGCCGCGATGCGGGCAGCCGGAGTGCACACGTCGTGCCGCGACATGGGCGTTCCCCAGCAGTTCCTCGATCACGCCAGCCGCGAGGCCATCCACAAGGAACTCGGACTCACGGCTCAGGACCTCTCCCGCAAGATCACCGGCTGGGTGGCGGGTATGGGCAGCGTCGGCGTCCACGTCCAGGAAGACGCGTCCTCGGCGTCGGCTCAAGGTGAAGTCGCGCAAGGCTGACGGCTCGTCTCACGATAATCTTCACTACGATCTCGAAAAGCGGTGGCCCACGGATCAATCCGAGGGCCACCGCTTTCGGTGAAATCGTGAGAGTTCGCTACTGGACGGATTCGAGTGTGCTGCCTCGCGTTTCCTTCACGAATCGCAGGACGACAAACAGTGACAACGCTGCCATGACGGCGTAGCCGGCGTAGGTGTACGACAGATTCCAATCGGCCAGTGCCGGGAACGTCCAGGACACCAGGAAGTTCGCGACCCAGTTGGTGGCGGTCGCAATTCCGACTGCTGCAGCACGCACGCGGTTGGGGAACATTTCGGAGATCAACACCCAGACGACCGGGCCCCAGGACAAGGCGAAGAAGAACACGAATGCGTTCGCCCCGATAAGAGCGATAGTGGCATTGGCTCCGGCCAGCGTGGCCACGGATTCGCCGATCTCGTTCTTGGTCACTGTTGCCGAATGGAAACAGAACGCTGCGGTGCCCAGTGAGATGGCCATACCGGCGGAACCGACCAGCAACAACGGCTTTCGACCGACCCGGTCGATGACGGCGATGGCGACGAACGTACCGACGATGTTGACCAAGGCGCTCACGACGCTGATCAGCAGGGACCGGTCAGCGCCGAATCCGACCGCCTGCCAGAGGGTGCTCGAGTAGTAGAAGATCACGTTGATGCCGACCAACTGCTGCAATGCGGCGAGTGCAATACCGACCCACACCAGATGGGAGACCCCGAGCCGCTTCGAGAAGAGTTGGCGGACTGTGGTCTTGGCTTGCTTCTCCGTCAGAGATTCGCGGATCTCGTTCATGCGTTCGGTGACGGCGTCGTGATCTCCACCTTCGAGATCGGAGATGATCTTGCGAGCACGATCGTCCTTGCCCTGCGCCACGAGGAACCGTGGAGATTCGGGAATCGTGGTTGTCATGATCAGGTACAGGACTGCGGGAACCGCCTCGAGCATCAGCATCCACTGCCAGGCTTCGAGGCCTGCGATCTGATTGCGATCACCACCGGCCGCGGCCTGGAGGGCGTAGTTGACCAACTGCGACACGGCGATTCCGAGAACGATAGCCAGTTGGTACATCGAGCCGAGACGTCCGCGAATCGCGGCGGGGGAGATCTCCGCGATGTAGGCCGGGGCGATGACTGACGCGAAACCCACTGCCAGGCCGCCGACCACGCGCCAGAACGTGAGGTCGTAGACGCTGAACGGAATTGCGGAGCCTACGGCGCCGATGATGAACAACACCGCGGCTATCTGCATGACGCGGATGCGGCCGAGTCGGTCGGCGAGTGTGCCTGCGATCCAGGCGCCGAGTGCTGCGCCGAGCAGAGTCAGTGAGACCGTGAGCCCGGTGCCCGAGGCGCCGATGTCGTACTTGTCTCGGATCGCACCGACCGCCCCGTTGATGACGGCGGTGTCGTATCCGAACAGAAAACCGCCGAGCGCGGCGGCGCCGGCGAAGAGCACTGCATGTCCGACGTCGGCGCGAGTAGCGCCGGATCCACCGCCGGAGGCGGTTCCGCTGAATGCCATTCCTGCCCCCTCAAAAGGCCCTACGGTCGACACCCCGATGCGCCGATCCATCCGCGAGCACTCTGCACGCTACGCCCACCGGGGCAGATTTGGCGGGGACTCACGCGCCGTTACCCAGCTGAGTCCATTCCCAGGTCGAAACAACCGGACGCAGAGACAAGGTATTGATTGCAGTCATTATGCAAACAATAATGTCGGTGCAGGTGAGGGCGGTTTACTTACCCGCGAGACTCTCGGCTTTTGCTGCGATGTCCGCGAGATTCTTCGCCATGAATTTCCGGGTCACCCGCCTCTCCGGCGAGCCGTTCGATACGGATCACGCCGGAGAGGGCGTCGGGAAAATCTCGTTTCTAGGCGGAGGCGCGCTTTGCGGCTTCACTCAACGTCGGTGTGATCTGGCCGAGGACCCACGGCGTGCTCAGGACGTTGACGTTGCTCAGTCCGCCGATGACGCGGGTGTCGCTGAGGAATGCGGTGGATCCGCGTTTGACCGCGTCGAGTCCACCGACTGCGGGTATGCCGGACGGATCACCGGAGCCGTCGGTGAAGCCGACGATCACGTCGGCGTCGATGTCGGCGATGTTCTCGTAGGAGATCGTCTTGAAGAACGATCCACCTGCATTGTCCGCGGCGAGCTTCTCGACGCCCGGCGCGTTGACGAATCCGAGTTCCGTCAGCACCTGGACCCGCGGGTCGGTGGGCAGATAGACGTTGATGTTGCTCGAATCGGTGTCGAAGTTGACCACTGCCAATGTCTTTCCGGCGAACTCCGGGTGGGCTGCGGCGGTATCGGCGAGAGTCGCGTCGAGGCCGTCGACGAGCTTCTCGGCCTCTTCGCTCTTGCCGACTGCCTTGCCGACGATGCGGGTCTGGTCCTGCCAGGACGTCTGCCACGCTGCGCCGGGATAAGCGGCCGTCGGTGCGATCTTGCTCAGTTGGTTGTAGACGGATTCCTCGAAGCCCTCGTACGGCGCCAGGATGACGTCGGGGGTCAACGACGCGATGGACTCGATCGGCGGTTCTCCGCTGGCCGGCATGTCGAAGAGCGTTGTCTTGTCCGCGTCGAAGTAGTCCTGGGCCCAGGGCATGACGCCGTTGTCGTCCGCACCGTAGGTGTACTTGGGCTGTCCGACCGGAGTCAGATCGAGTGCGTACAGGATGTCCTGCGCGTTCCATCCGAGGGTGACGAGGCGCTCGGGCTTCGAGTCGATGGTCGTGGTGCCGAAGGTGTTCTCGATGCTGACGGGGAATCCGTCCGTACCTTGGGATGTCGTGGATGTGCCTGAATCCGAGGAGCACGAGACAAGTGCGGTGACCGCGATTGCAGCCGCACCGAGGGCAGTGAAGCCCCGAAGAGAAGTTTTCATGAAGGGCAGCCTAACCTACCGAATTTCGGCAGCCAAACGAAACCGATTGTGCCGTTTATGCAGGTGGGGGTCGGATCTGGACCGCGTTTCTCAGGGCGCCGTTTCGGTGGGCGATACTTTCCTCGTGCGATCTCAGCAGAAGATTCTCGGCGCCGCCCTCGGACTGATCGAAGGTGGCGGATTCGAGGCTGTGAACATTGCCGCAGTTGCCACCGCGGCCGGTGTCTCGCGCCAGACGGTGTACTCGATTTTCGGTACACGTGAAGAGGTCGTCTCCCAGGCGATGGGCGGTCTCGCTGTCGAGGTTCTCGGGGAGATCACGGCACAGGTGGAGTCGGTCGACACGGCGTGCGACTACGTCGTCGAATTCATCGTTGCCGCGCGAACTGCCGTGCGTGCTCACCCGGTGCTCGCGACTCTGCTCCTCGCCGAGCGGGGAAACCCTGTCTTCGATCTCGAAATGATGAGTCGAGCAATACCTTTCGCTGGTCAGATGCTCGCCCCTATGGTCGAACGTGGCCTCGCCACGGAGGCGGAGTTGGATGAGATAGTGGAAATTGCCGTGCGACTGGGGCTTTCGGTTGTTGCATTCGACAGTGACCTCGTCCATTCCGATGACTCCTTGCGGGCCTTTCTCTCGAGGTGGCTCGGGCCCGCAATCCGGTCGACCTCGTAGTTCCTCGCCTGCTCCGCCGAAACCTTGACACTCGAGCGTCAGAGTGTCTAGTTTTGGCGTGCCCGGAATTCTCTGGCGACATTCTTCGAGGGAGCACCAGTCATGTCCGGAGTGAAACGTAGATCGTTCTTGGCCGGTACGGCCGCCGTGGGAGTCGCGATGATGGCGCCACGCACTGCCAAGGCTGCAACAGGGATTCCGCTGACACGTGAAGTGCACCGTGTCGTGGTTATCGGTTCGGGGTTCGGCGGAGGGGTGACGGCACTTCGCTTGGCCGAGGCCGGGGTTCCGGTCACCCTGCTGGAGAGAGGGATTCGGTGGCAGACCGGGCCGAATGCCGAAACTTTTCCGCATCCCGCCAGTCCGGACAAGCGTATCCTCTGGCATCAGTCCAACCCGACTCTGTTCGGCAGGCCGGCGATCTTCGAGCCGTACGCGGGTTTGTTGGAGACGGTGACCGGTGAGAACATGACCGCGATCTGCGCAGCCGGTGTGGGCGGCGGATCGCTTGTGTACCAAGGGATGACGCTGCAACCGGAAGAAGCGGTCTTCAACACGCACTTTCCGGAGGAGCTCGATTACGCACGAATGGACCGCGTCCATTACCCGCGGGTGGCGCGGATGTTGCAAGTGGAAACTGCACCCGACGAACTGATTTCCAGCCCGAACTACGAGGCGGCACGTGTATTCGCGCGTAACGCAACGCGTTCCGGTCTACCCGTGTCGAAGATTCCGATGCCGATCGACTGGAACTACGCGTTGGCCGAACTGCGGGGTGAGATGAAGCCGTCTTACACCAACGGTGACGGCGCGCTCGGTGTCAACAACGGGGGCAAACATTCGGTGGATGTCACCTACATTGCGGCAGCGGAAGCGACTGGATTGGTGAATGTGGAGACTCTGCACCAGGTCACCGATGTCGAGCGGGCGGCCGACGGACGGTGGCGTGTGTACGTGGACCGGACCGACATTTCCGGCAACATTCTCGAGAACAAGATTTTGACGACGGATGCGCTCGTGATGGCTGCCGGCAGCATGAACACCACCAAACTCCTGGTCCGCGCCGCGGCAACGGGGCGGATCACGGATCTGCCCGACGAACTCGGCGCGGGGTGGGGGACCAATGCCGATCGGATCTACATCTGGTCGGATCTCGCGGAGAATTTCGGCGCGACGCAGGGCGGGCCGGTCGTCTACGGCAGCCGGAACTGGGACGACCCGCATAACGCGTTCACCGTCATTCAGGCGTCGTTCCCGCCGGTGGCGTTCGACGCTCACAGCACGGTGATGGTCGGATTCGGGGTCAGCAGCGACCGAGGTCGGTTCGTGTACGACTCGGCGAGAGGCGAGGCGGTGCTCCGTTGGCCGAGGGATGGCGACTCTGCGATCCAGCAAGGCCACATCGGACCTGCGGCCCAGCAGATCGCGGCAGGAGGACTGCTCACCGACACCAACGCGTTACTGCCGTCCACCTGGCATCCCCTCGGCGGTGCCTGCATGAACTCGGTGTGCGATCTTGATGGTCGGGTTCTGGGCCAGCGGGGGTTGTACGTGCTCGACGGCGCTCTGCTGCCGGGAAACTCCGCTGCGTGCAATCCGTCGATGACTATCGCCGCCGTCGCGGAGCGTGCGCTCGAGAACATCGTGAAAGACGATGTGGGAACCCTATTCTGAACCTGCGCAAACGCCACGGACGGCGTACCCGAAGGCACGCCGTCCGTGACGGGTCGATCGACTGACTCAGACGCTGGCAACACCAGGCGCGAGGAAGCGCTTGCCGTTGACAGCCTCGGAGGTACCGGTCCGGTCCAGGTACGGCGTGATGCCGCCGTTCCAGAATCCGAACCCGCCGCCGAGCAGCAGGCAGAGGTCGATGTCCTCGGCTGCCGCTACGACGCCCTCGTCGAGCATGATCTGAATTTCTTCGGCAAACGCACGACGTGTGCGCTCGAGGACCTCTTCCGAAGTGGACACCTTGTCACCCTGCGGCCACAGTGCGGCGACCTCGGGATCGACGGCCTGACCGTTCTCGCCCCAGGTCCACACGCCGGGCTTGCGAGCCTCGACGAGTGCTTCGAGTCCAGGTGAGCTCTTGAACCGGTCCGGGTACGACTCCTGCAGGGTCTCACCGGTGTGCAGAGCCACTGCGGGTCCGACGAGGGCCAGCAAGGTGAACGGCGACATGGGCATGCCGAGTTCGGCGATGGCATTGTCCGCGACGTCGAAGGGGGTGCCTTCGTCGACGGCGGACATGACCTCACCCAAGGTGCGGGTGACGAGGCGGTTGAAGACGAAGCCTGCCTTGTCGCCGCAGAGGACGGCGGACTTCTTCAGGGATTTCGCGGTGGCGAAAGCCGTTGCGAGAGTGGCATCGTCGGTCTTGCTGCCCTTGATGATCTCGAGGAGGGGAAGAACGGCAACCGGGTTGAAGAAGTGGAAGCCGACCACACGCTCGGGATGCTCGAGGCCGGACGCCATCTCCGTGATGGAGAGTGAAGACGTGTTGGTGGCGAGGATGGTTTCGGGAGCGATGAACTGCTCGAGTTCCGCGAAGACATTCTTCTTGACGTCCATGTTCTCGAAGACGGCTTCGATGACGAAGTCGGTCTTGGCGAACGCGGCCTTGTCGAGGGAACCGGAGACGAGCGCCTTGAGGCGATTCGCAGCGTCGGGGGACAGGCGTCCCTTGCCCTGGAGCTTCTCGATTTCGGTGTGGACGTAACCGACACCCTTGTCGATGCGCTCCTGGTCGATGTCGGTCAGGATGACCGGCACCTTGAGCTGGCGGACGAAGAGCAGCGCGAGCTGGCTGGCCATGAGACCGGCACCGACGATGCCGACGCCGCTGACCTTGCGGGCGAGCGAGCGGTCGGGTGCTCCGGCGGGGCGCTTGGCGCGCTTGTTCACCAGATCGAAGGCGTACAGACCTGCACGGAGTTCGTCGGTCAGGAGGAGATCGGCAAGAGCCTCGTCCTCGGCCGCGAAGCCCTTGTCGAGCGAAGCGGCATCGGTGATGTCGGTACTGCGAGCCAGTTCGAGCAGCTCGACGGCCTTGACGGCGCCGGGAGCGTTGCCCTTGGTCTTGCCGTCGACGATCGCCTTCGCACGAGCGATCGCGTCGTCCCAGCCCTGGCCACGATCGATCTCGGGGCGAGCGGGGGTCACTGTGCCGGCGAGGACCTGCGACGCCCAGGCGAGGGACTGCTCGATGAAGTCGGCGGAATCGAGAACGACGTCGACGACGCCGAGTTCGAGTGCCTTCTTGGGGGAGAGCACCTTGTTCTGGTTCAGCGAGTTCTCGATCACCACGGTGACGGCGTTCGACGGGCCGACGAGGTTGGGGAGCAACTGCGTTCCGCCCCAACCGGGGACCAGACCGAGGAATGCTTCCGGAAGACCCAGTGCGCCCGCATTGGCGGCAACCGTGCGGTAGTGGCTGTGCAGTCCGACCTCGAGGCCGCCGCCCAGAGCGACACCGTTGATGAAGGCGAACGTGGGAACGGACGACTCACGCAGGCGTCGGAACACCTTGTGACCCAAGCGGCCCAGCTCGAGTCCCTGCTCACGAGAGGTGATCGCGGGAACACCCTTGAGATCCGCGCCGGCGGCAAAGATGAACGGCTTGCCGGTGACGGCGATGGCAACCGGGTTGGCGGCAAAGGCTTCGTCGAGGGCGGCGTCGAATGCTGCGAGTCCGCCGGGACCGAAGGACGACGGCTTGGTGTGGTCGAAGCCGTTGTCGAGGGTGATCAGTGCAAAAGGGCCCTCGATGCCGGGGACCGAGATGATCTTCGTGTAGGCGTTCGTCACGACCTCGTCGGCGAATGCTGTTGCAATATCAGACATTTAGTTAACTCCTGCCTGGTAGTCAGCGTGGTTCGGGTTCTCCCAGATGACGGTGCCGCCCATGCCGAGGCCGATGCACATGGTGGTCAAGCCGTAGCGCACGTCGGGACGCGTCGCGAACTGGCGGGAGAGCTGCGTCATCAGGCGAACGCCCGAGGAAGCGAGGGGGTGGCCACACGCGATGGCGCCGCCCCACTGGTTGACGCGCGGGTCGTCGTCGGCGATTCCGTAGTGCTCGAGGAACGCGAGGACCTGAACGGCGAACGCCTCGTTGATCTCGAAGAGTCCGATGTCCTCGATCTTGAGGCCGGTGCGTGCCAGCAGCTTCTCGGTGGCGGGAACCGGGCCGATGCCCATGACCGCGGGGTCGACGCCCTGGTAGGCGAAGCCCACCATGCGCATGCCGACCGGCAGGCCGAGCTCGGCTGCGGTGTCCTCACCGGCGAGCAGTGCTGCGGTGGCACCGTCGTTGAGTCCGGCTGCGTTACCGGCGGTGATGCGTCCGGCCGGGCGGAACGGCGTCTTGAGCTTCGCGAGATCTTCGACGGTGGTTCCGGGGCGCGGCGGCTCGTCTTCGGTGGCCAGACCCCAGCCCGCGGAACTGCGGGTGGCGACGGGGACCAGGGTGTCGGCGATGAAGCCGGCCTTCTTGGCAGCGTCGTACTTGTTCTGGCTGTTGACGGCGTAGGCGTCCGTGCGGTCCTTGGTGATGGTCGGGAACCGGTCGTGCAGGTTCTCGGCGGTGTTACCCATCACGAGGGCGCTCGGGTCGACCAGGCGGTCGGCGAGGAAACGCGGGTTGGGGTCTGCGCCCTCACCCATCGGGTGGTGACCCATGTGCTCGACGCCACCGGCGATCACGACGTCGTACTGGCCGAAGCCGATGCCCGACGCGGTCGTGGTGACGGCGGTCATCGCGCCGGCACACATGCGGTCGATGGCGAATCCTGGAACGGTTTCGGGGAGACCGGCGAGGATCGCAGCGGTGCGGCCGATGGTCAGGCCCTGGTCGCCGGTCTGCGTGGTGGCTGCAACGGCAACTTCGTCGATCCGTGCGGGATCGAGCTGCGGGTTGCGGCGAAGCAGCTCACGAATCGCCTTGACGACGAGATCGTCTGCGCGCGTGTCGGCGTACATGCCTTTCGGGCCGGCCTTGCCGAACGGGGTGCGAATGCCGTCGACGAAGACGACGTTGCGTTGGTTGTTTGTGGATGGAGCCACGCGAATTCCTCCTGATGGAGCTGCCCACCGCACCGAAGGGCGGTGAGACGTTGGTTCGGCGATCACGGCCAGGCGTCCGGCCTCGTATCGAGCGTACTACTGCCCATTACTGACCGGTAACTTAACGTGCCGAATTGCTCCAACCTCACACCGGGGTCAGGTCAGGATTCCGGCTCTTCCACTTCGGGCTCGGCCGGGACCACGGAGTTCAGTGCCTCGGCGAGGACGGGAACGGTCAAAGTGCGTTGCCAGCCACGTGCGCCACCGGAAGTGAGCTTGGTCTCGATCGCAGTCTCGACTTCGGCGATGTCCGAGTCGGGTTCCAGTTTCCAGTCCCAGCACAGGCGCCTGACCAGGTCGGGTTGGAGCAGATTCTCCACGGGCACCGAAACCTCTTTGCTCAGGTCCGACAGTGCTGCGCGCGCCGCGGTCAACCGATCAGCCGCCGCTGGATCCTGGCGGGCCCAGCGACCGGCAGCGGGCGGCCCGACGATGGGCGGGGTTTTCGGCGGAAGCTCGCTGTCGGGGAGCTTGCGCGCGGCTTCCAGTGCATCCATCCAGATACGCGAATAACGGCGTTGACGTGGTCCGCCGAAGACGGGAAGCGAGCGGAGCGCGTCCAACGACCGAGGATCTTTGAGAGCGGCATCGATGATCGCGGAGTCAGGAAGAACCCGACTCGGGGACACGTCGCGCTTGCGTGCGAGATCCTCGCGCGCCTGCCACAGCGCCCGTACTGCCGCCAACTGACGGGTGGTCTTGAGTGAGGTGATGTGCGACGTACGACGCCAGCGGTCCGGTTTGGGCTTGGGCGGGCCGGCCAGACGGATGTACTCGAACTCTTCCTTCGCCCACTCGAGCTTGCCTTGGGATTCGAGTTCGGCTTCCATTGCGTCGCGCAGTTCGAGAAGCACTTCGACGTCGAGGGCGGCGTAGTTCAACCAGGCGTCCGGCAGCGGACGTGTCGACCAGTCCGCAGCCCCGTGACCCTTGCGAAGTTCCACTCGCAGGGTTCGTTCCACGATCGCGGCGAGTCCGACTCGCTCGAACCCGGCCAGTCGTCCGGCCAGTTCGGTGTCGAACAGCTCGGCCGGCGTCAGGCCCAGTTCGGCGAGGCCGGGGAGATCCTGATCGGCAGAGTGCAGCACCCATTGCAACGGGTTGATCACCTCGGCCAACGGCTGCAGGTCTTGCGCTGTCGGAATCGGGTCGAGCAGGAACGATCCTGCTCCTTCGCGTCGAAGCTGGATCAGGTACGCCCGTGCCGAATAGCGGAATCCGGATGCGCGCTCGGCGTCCACGGCGAGCGGGCCGTGGCCGGAGGCCAGCGCGGCCGCGGCGTCGGCGACACCGGCGGCAGTGGTGATGACGTCCGGAACTCCGTCACGCGGAACGAGCAGCGGAACTACGTCGGAGGTGGGCTCGGTTGCATCATCGGTGACTTCGGACATGGTCACTGACTCTACGTCGCAGTCGGGGCCGGGGTTGTCACCTCAGCGTCGAACAGTTCGTCGAGTGCGGCTCCGAAACCTTGCGCGAGCTGGTCCAATTCGGGGGCCAGATCGGAGCAACTGACGATGCCGACGTCGAGTTTTCCGTCGAGAGACATCACCGTCACGTTGAGACCTGCTCCGTGAAAGATCGGGCCGAGCGGGAACATTCCCTTGATCTGGGCACCGAGGAAGTAGAGCGGCACCGGCGGTCCAGGCACATTCGACACGACCAGGTTGGACACGACGGGGTGACGCTCGGCGAGTTTGAGCGACGAGTACACGCGCATGGCGGCGCCGAACACCGCCGGCGAAGCGAACTGCGACCAGTCCTGGAGCATGTTCGCGCCCAGAGCCTCGTTGTGGTTCTTCGAGGTGGCGTTGTAATCGCTGATTGCGTGCAGGCGTTCGACCGGATCGGCGATCTGGGTGCCGAGTTGCGTGAACATGCCCGAGATCTGGTTCGTGCCCGGACGATCGGATTTGCCGTGGACCGACACCGGCACCATGGCGACGAGGGAGTCCTCCGGCAGTTCGTCCCGGTCCTCCAGGTACTTACGCAGTGCCCCGGCGCAGAGCGCGAGAACCACGTCGTTGACCTTGACGCCGTGACGGTCCTTGACGGCTTTGACCTTCGCGAGATCGAGTTGGCTGAACGCGACGTTGCGGTGACCGGTGATCGCGCCGTTGAACGAGGTCCGCGGCGCGGTGAACGGAGCAGGCATCGCTTCACCCTTTCGCGCACGCGTCACCCACTTCGGGAGCATGGCGATTCCGCCCGGGACCAGACGGGCAATTCTTGCGGGCCGGGCGATGACGGCCATGAGTCCGCCGATCGCGATGTCCAGCGTTCCCGCGTCGCCCGCACCCTGTGCTGTGGGATCCACGAGCGCCGGTGAATCCGGTTCGAGACTGCACAGCTGAGCCAGGATGTTCGCGCCGGTGACACCGTCGGCAGCGCTGTGATGGATCTTCGACATGACGGCGATCTGTCCGTCGGCAAGTCCCTCGATGACCCACATCTCCCACAGCGGTCGGGAACGATCCAGCGGTTGGCTCGCGATGTGTCCGGCGAGCTCTGCCAGTTCCGCGTGTGTGCCGGGAGCAGGTACCGCGGTCCGATGGCAGTGCCGCTCGATGTCGAAATCGTGATCGTCGACCCACACGGGGTAGTCGAGATTGAGACGGGAATCTTTGAGTTTGCGCCGGAAGGTCGGCATGGTGGCCATTCGCGAGTCCAACTCGCGAAGCAGCTTCCGGTAGTCGTAGCCGCCCGGGATGGTCGTGGGGTCGAGCAGGACAAGTCCACAAACGTGCAATAGCTGGGTCGGTGTTTCCAAGTAGAGGAAGGTCGCGTCGAGTCCGCTGAGACGTTGCATGACTCATTCTAGAACAGGTTCTAGTATTTTTCCGGGGGAATGCTCAAACGAGTGACAGAGTCAGTCGTTCTGCCGCGACAGCGTGGTTATCCCGGCAGGCGGAAGCCCCGCCGCGTACGCGAGAACCTCGCAGAAAGCCTCGACGTGGTGAGCCAATTCGGACGAAGTTGCAGTCCAGGACGCTCGCAACTCCAGTTGATGGGCTCGCGGAGGCCCGGCGATGTCGCCGTACCGCACGGAAGTTGTAGCTGTGACCGTACCGCCCAGGGCCACAAAAGGTTCCGGTCCGGCCTCCAAAGCGTCCACCAGCCAACTCCAGGCTACTTCGGGAAGTAGTGGATCCGCGGCGACGGCTTCGTCGAGATCGGCCTGGATGTACGCCACCAACCGCATGGTGCCGTTCCACGCCTCGTCGCCGTCCGGATCGAACAACAGGATCAGGCGGCCGAAAGCGTCACCTTCGGACTGCTCGGCCACGACGTCGGAGTCCGGGTGGAGAACCTCGGCCCCCACCGCGTGGCTGTACGGAGCGAGGCGCTGCGGCGGGCGGATGGGACCGACCTCTATCTCGGGCCGAACCCGCGCAGCGGTCATCGCCTCCACGGCGGCACGGAACTCGGCCGGGTCGGCTGTCGATCCGGATGTCGTCACAGGTCAGGACGTTAGTCGGGGATGCGGGCGGGGAGGTGGAGGCGCGCCGACCGAGTGTGGCTCGGGTGTGTGGCCGCTCACGAACCGCTCGGGTGTCCGATCCCGAGTGTGGGACGTGGCAGCATTGAGTCGATCGAAGACACACGTTGGCGGAGAGCGCGAGGACTGATGAGCGGGTTGGACAACATGAATTCAGGCATTACCGGGTCGGCGGAATACAGCGCTCGGCGAGTCTTGCCCGACGCACCGTTGCTTGCCGCGGCGACCGGACGCACTCCGAGTCGACGGCCGGTGTGGTTCATGCGTCAGGCCGGGCGTTCGTTGCCGGAGTACCGCGAGATCCGCGCCGGGATCGGCATGTTGGAATCTTGTTTCGATCCGGCGCTGGTCTGTGAGATCACGATGCAGCCGGTGCGCCGTCACGACGTGGACGCGGCAATCCTGTTCTCGGACATCGTCGTTCCACTCAAAGCCGCGGGAATCGATCTCGACATCGTTGCCGGCGTCGGACCGGTGGTCGCCAATCCGATTCGCTCCATCGCCGACGTTGCAGCACTTCCGCGACTGGTCCCCGAAGAGGTAGGCGCAATCGCGCAGGCCGTTCGGCTTCTCACTACCGAGTTGGGCTCCACGCCGCTGATCGGCTTTGCCGGAGCGCCGTTCACTCTGGCGTCGTATCTGGTCGAGGGTGGTCCGAGCCGGAACCACGAGAAGACCAAAGCGCTCATGCACTCCGATCCGAAGACCTGGCACGCGTTGCTCGGAAGTTTGGCCGACACCACGATCTGCTTCCTGCAGGCGCAGCTCAAGGCGGGCGTCGACGCGGTCCAGCTGTTCGACTCGTGGGCCGGCGCGCTCTCGCTGGCCGATTACCGGGAATTTGTTCTCCCGCATTCCGAGCGAGTGTTCGCCGAGGTTGCCGCTGCCGGCGTCCCGCGTATCCACTTCGGTGTCGGCACCGGTGAACTTCTCGGCGCGATGGGGGAGGCAGGCGCCGACGTCGTGGGTGTCGACTGGCGGATTCCGCTCGACGTCGCGGCTGGTCGTGTCGGTCCGGGTAAGGCGCTGCAGGGCAATCTCGATCCCGCCGTACTGTTCGCGGGCCCCGAGGTGATCGATCGTGAGGTGCGCCGGATCGCCGCCGAAGGGGACCGCGCGATCGAGGCCGGTGCCATCGGCCACATCTTCAACCTCGGCCACGGAGTTCTTCCCGACACCGATCCCACGGCGATCACCTCGGCGGTGGAGCTGGTGCACTCGCTGTGACAACGACTCGGCCGTCGGTCGCGGTGATCGGAGGCGGAATCTCCGGTCTGGTTGCCGCGTACCGGCTTCGGCGCAGTCTGGGCTCCGAAGCGGACATCACGATCGTCGACGACTCACCGCGGCTGGGCGGGAAGCTGCGAACGATTGATCTGGGCGGTGGCCCGATCGACATCGGTGCCGAGGCTTTCATCGCCCGTCGGCCGGAAGTTCCTGCGCTTCTCGCCGAGCTGGGACTGACCGATCAGATCGTCTACCCCGCGGGCCTGAGTCCGTTGATCTGGTCTCAGGGCTCACTGAATCGGTTGCCGACCGGAACCCTGATGGGAATCCCGGCTTCGGCGGAGTCGGTTCGAGATCTTGTCGACGAGCAGACCCTGGCGCGCATAGCGGCCGAGGCCGGCGTCCCGCTGGAGTGGACCCGCGGTTCCGATTGCAGTGTTGCCGAACTGGTTTCGCAGCGATTCGGTGATCAGGTGGTCAGCCGATCGGTGGATCCGCTTCTCGGTGGGGTGTACTCGGGGCTGGCGGAGACCATCGGCGTGCGTGCAGCTTTGCCGACACTCGCTGCGGCCCTCGATGCGGGCTCTCGGAGCCTCACGGATGCAGTCGCAGCCGCATTGCCGACGCCTGCACCGGGGCCGGTGTTCGGAGCGCTCAGAGACGGGTACGGCATCCTGCTCGATGCGCTGCAGCAGGCCGCCGACGCGACCTTCGTCCGTGGCGAGGCTTCTGGGTTGCGCAGCGACGGGGCTGGTTGGAACGTCGATCCGCTCGGAAGCGTCGACGCGGTGATTCTGGCCGTCCCGGCGCCGCGCGCGGCGGCGCTGTTGGCCGGAGTCGATGCGGATGTTGCGAGTACCGTCGCTCGGATCGAACTGGCGTCGTCCGCGGTGGTGGCGCTCCGGTTGTCCGGGCAGGTCGAACTTCCGCAGAATTCAGGGATCCTGGTAGCCACCGACGCCGACCTGACCGCCAAGGCGTTCACGCTGTCGAGCCGAAAGTGGACACACCTCGCTGATCGCGGTGAGCACCTCGTTCGGGTGTCGTTCGGTCGATTCGGTGCATCGGAGATCGTCGACCGGCCGGATGGTGAGTTGATCGACTTCGCGCGCGCCGATCTCGAGACCGTGACCGGAATCACCGAGGAGCCAGGCGCGACCTTCGTACAGCGGTGGCACGGAGGTCTTCCCCAATACGCCCCAGGTCACACGGAAATCGTGGCTGAAATCGAGTCCGGGATGACGCAGTTCGACGGCCTCGCCCTGGCCGGGTCGTGGCTGCACGGCGTCGGGGTTCCGGCGTGTGTCGCAGTCGGCACGACGGCGGCTACACGGATATTCGAGCGAGTGGCACGATAGACCCATGGCACGCCTTGATTTCGACAAACTGAACTCTGAAATCCGTTACCTCATGTTCTCCGTGTTCCAGGTGGAACCCGGTGTGCTGGGCGATGATCGGGAAGCTGCGGTCAAGGACGCCCGCTTGTTCTTCGAGGGTCTCGAAGACAAGGGCGTCGTGGTTCGCGGGATCTACGACGTCGCCGGCCTGCGCGCCGACGCGGACTTCATGATCTGGACCCACGCGGCCACCATCGAGGAACTGCAGGCCGCGTACGCGGATTTCCGTCGCACCACCGTCCTCGGACAGGCCAGTGCTCCCATCTGGAGCAACTCGGCGGTGCACCGCCCCGCGGAGTTCAACAAGAGCCACGTGCCCTCGTTCATCGCGGGTGAGGATCCGGGCGACTACATCTGCGTCTACCCGTTCGTCCGCTCGTACGAGTGGTACCTGCTCCCCGACGAGGAGCGTCGCAAGATGCTCGCCGATCACGGTATGGCTGCTCGTTCGTACAAGGACGTTCGCGCCAACACGGTCCCGGCCTTCGCCCTGGGGGACTACGAGTGGATTCTCGCGTTCGAAGCACCCGAGCTCATTCGTATCGTCGATCTGATGCGCGATCTACGTGCCACCGAAGCTCGCTTGCACGTTCGCGAAGAGGTGCCGTTCTTCACCGGCCCGCGCGTGGACATCGAGAAGCTGGTCCTTTCCCTTCCCTGATCTGCTTCGAAAGTAGTTTCTGTGACAACTGCACCGAACCGGCGTCGTCAACACATGTCCCATTGGGGAATGTTCACCGCCGAATCGGTCGCCGGCGAGGTGACCGCCGTGCATCCGTACGAGGGTGATGCGAATCCTTCGCCGATGCTCGGGAACCTCGCCGGTTCGGTGCGCAGTCGGGCTCGTGTTTCGGGCCCGGCGGTGCGTCGGGGTTGGCTCGAGAACGGGCCGGGTCCCAGCGACCGACGTGGAGCCGACGAATTCGTCTCGGTCTCCTGGGACGAACTGACCGAACTCCTCTCGCGTGAACTGCGTCGCGTGGTCGACGCGCACGGAAACAACGCGATCTTCGGCGGCTCGTACGGCTGGGCCAGCGCCGGCCGATTCCATCACGCGCAGAGCCAAGTTCACCGATTTCTGAATCAGCTGGGTGGATACACCAAGTCAGTTCACAGCTACTCGCTCGGTGCCACCGGCGTCATCATGCCGCGTGTGGTCGGAACGCACTGGAAGTTGTTCGCGCGCTCCACGTCGTGGGACGTCATCGCGAAGCACTCCGATCTCCTCGTCTCGTTCGGAGGAGTGCCGATCAAGAACACCGGAGTCAATGCCGGTGGTACGAGCGATCATCCGACGCGCGGGGCGCTCGACGCGTTTCGTGCCCGCGGCGGAAAGATCGTCTCCTTCAGTCCGTTGCGTGACGACGTCGAGGGTGACTGCGAGTGGATCGCACCCGTTCCGGGAACCGACGTTGCAATCATGCTTGCCCTGGCGTTTGTCCTGGCGTCGGAGGACCTGCACGATCGCGATTTCCTGGGCCGTTTCTGCGTCGGTTACGAACGCTTCGAGGACTACCTGCTCGGACGTTCCGACGGTGTACCGAAGGATCCGCGGTGGGCGCAGAAGATCTCCGGTGTGTCGGCGGAGTTCATCACCGACCTGGCTCGGAGAATGGCGTCTGGCCGGACGCTGGTGACCGTCACGTGGTCGTTGCAACGCATCAAACACGGTGAACAGGCACCGTGGATGGGCGTGACACTCGCAGCGATGCTCGGCCAATTCGGGCTTCCGGGTGGAGGTTTCGGGCACGGCTACGGTTCGATGAACGAGCCGGGTCTGGCTCCGGTGCCGTATCCCTTGCCGACCTTCTCGCAAGGTGTGAATCCGGTGTCGGATTTCATTCCGGTAGCCGCGATTTCCGACCTGCTGCTTTCGCCCGGGGAGGAGTTCGATTACGACGGCCGGCGCTTGACCTATCCCGACATCCGGTTGGTCTATTGGGCCGGTGGCAATCCGTTTCACCACCATCAGGATCTCCCGAGGCTGCGACGGGCATTTGCGCGTCCGGACACGATCGTCGTTCACGATCCGTACTGGACGCCGATGGCCCGCAACGCCGACATCGTTGTCCCGTCGACCACCTCGCTCGAACGAAATGACCTGAGCTGCACTCGAAACGACCCGCTTCTGGTCGCGATGCAGCAGGTCGTTCCACCTTTCGAGAACTCGCGTGACGACTACGACACGTTTGCCGCTCTCGCTTCTGCGCTCGGATTCGGGGAACAGTTCACCGAGGGGCGATCCTCACAGGAGTGGATCGAGCATCTCTACGGTCAATGGCGGCCGTTCGTCGATGCAGACGGCGGCAACACACCGACGTTCGAGGACTTCTGGGCAGAAGGGCACTACCGGATGCGAACCGAAGACAACCTCGTGCTCTTCGGTGACTTCCGTGAGAATCCCGAGAAATATCCGCTCTCGACTCCGAGTGGGAAGATCGAGATCTTCTCCGAGACCATCGAGTCCTTCGGCTACGACGACTGCGCCGGCCATCCGCGCTGGTACGAGCCCGACGAGTGGCTGGGTGGACCGCGAGCCTCGCAATTCCCGCTTCACTTGATCGCCAATCAGCCCAAGACGCGTCTGCACAGCCAACTCGATCACGGCGCTGCGAGCCAGGCGTCGAAGATTCAGGGACGCGAGCCGATTCGTATGCACCCCGATGCAGCGGCCGCGCGCGGCGTCTCGGCAGGAGACGTGGTGCGGGTGTTCAACGATCGCGGAGCGTGCCTTGCTGGTGTGATCGTCGACTCGGACTTGCGGAGCGACGTCGTCCAACTTTCCACCGGTGCCTGGTACGACCCGCTCGATCCTGCCGATCCCGACTCTCTGTGCGTGCACGGCAATCCCAACGTTCTGACACCGGACATCGGTACGTCGTCACTCTCGCACGGGTGCACCGGCCAGCACGTTCTGGTGCAGATCGAGAAATTCGACGGGGCCCTGCCGCCGGTCAAGGCGTTCGATCCGCCCGTGCTTCGTTCACGCTGACGGAACCGATCGGCCACCTCTCGCGTCGAACCTCGTGAGCGCCTGAATCAGGTGTCACGATCTATCGAAGGTGGGGGCCATCGTGAGTGCAGCGGATGTTGGTTCGATGCGGGGGCAAGTCGAAGTACTTCGGGCCCAGATCGATTCGATGCAGCACGTTCTGTTGGAGCGGACTCGATCGCTGGTGGACTTGCAGGAGAGGATCGCTCGAGCGACGGCGAGCGCGCGTTCGAGTGACGGCAGCGTGGAAATCGTCGTCGACGCCTCGGGGGCGGTGGTGGGAGTCGATCTCTCGGGGAGTTCTTACGCCAAGCATTCGCCGGCAGCGTTGGGGAATCTGATCCTGGCTACGGCCGCGTCTGCGGCAGAAGACATACGCCGACAGGTTGCCGAGATGACGAAGCCGCTCACGGAGGCGGCCGGAATCGACTTGCCGGACCTGGTTCCGGGCGTGCTCGGATTGCGCGAGATTCTCGAACCTCGTCCGAGCTCCACACCGGCTTCCTGCGACGAGAACTGGGACCGCACCGTTCTGAGGAGCTCCGGCAATGTCTGAACTGGGCGTGAATGTGGCCGCGATGAAAAGTGCTGCACCAGCCTTCGCGGTGGTCGCTGCCGATCTCGACGAGGCGCGGAGCGCTCTCGACGCAGTGGTCGCCGCCGAAGAGGGTTGCTGGGGCACTGACCAGTTCGGATCCGCATTCTCAGGCGCATATGTTCCCGGTGCTGAGTCAGCAGTCGGTGGGATGACGCTGGTCGCGGGCGCGCTGCGCGAATTGACCGCCACGCTGATCGAGATCACCGATCGTTTCGAATCGATCGACACCTCGCTTGCCGACGACATGGCGGGTGGGCTCTGATGGGACTCGAGATTCCCGGCTGGTTACAGGCGGTTGCGTCGGTCGCGGTGGGCAGTGACTGGCCGCAAGGAGACGAAACGGCACTGTGGAGGTTGGGTGATGCCTGGTCAGGCGCGGCTGATCGGATCGAGGCTTCGGCCGCTGCCGGTGGTTACGGATTGCAGGCAGTACTGGCATCGATCGACGGTCGAGCCGGCGACTCGTTGTCTCGGTATTGGTCCGAGGCCGGGGGAGTTGCGGAGGTCTTCGAGCGGTTGTCCTCTGCCGCGGCCGAACTGGGTCAGTCATGCACCGATACCGGCACGGACATCGAGTACACCAAACTGTCGATCCTCGCGGCGCTGGGCGCACTGGCGCTCGAGATTGCCGCCATGGTGGCGGCTGCTGTCCCGACACTGGGTGTCAGTACCGCCGGGGTCGTGGCGGCTGAGGTCGCAACAACACTCACGGTCCGAATGTTGTTGCAGCAATTGTTGATACGAGTGATCGAGGCTGCGGCAGTGGAAGCTGCCGCTGCCGTCTTCTCCGGCCTCGCCATTCAACTCGGGCAGATGACGATGGATCATCGCCAGTCGATCGACGGTGGCAAGGTCGTGACCGAGGGGCGCGACGGTTTCATCAAGGGACTTGCGAACGGAGGGTTGAAGACGACGCCGGATCGTGTCGGCCCTGACCCGAACCCGCTTCCGACCGGTTCGAGGTTGCAGGAGATCGCGCGAGGTGCCTTCGACGACGCGGTCTCGGGAGCGTCCGCTGCGATCGTGACGAAGGAGGTCACGGGCGGCGACGCCGCGTTGACGGACATCACTTCCGGCGCGATCGGTGGCGGGATCGGTTCCGTCAAAGACGGACTTGTCGCTCGAAACGAGGACCTGAATGCGGCTGGTCTGAGCCCGACTGCGCTGAACTGGGACTTCTGAGTGGAAAGTCTCGAATCGTGGGCTACCAGTGACACGGGGTAGCCCACGACCTGGCTACTGAGCGGGCTTGAGAACCAGCGAGATCGAGTTGATGCAGTACCGCTGATCGGTCGGCGTCGGGTACCCCTCACCCTCGAAGACGTGACCGAGGTGGCTGTGGCACTTCTTGCAGATGACCTCGACGCGGCGCATCCCGAGTGAGCTGTCTTCCTTCAGGATCACGGCATCCGAATCCGCCGGATCGAAGAAGGACGGCCACCCGCAGTGCGATTCGAACTTCTCGGTGCTGCGGAACAGTTCGGCTCCGCAGGCCCGGCAGGAGTAGACACCTTCCGTGGTGGTGTCGGTGTACTCGCCGACGAAGGGGCGTTCGGTGCCGGCTTGGCGCAGGACGGCGAACTCCTCCGGCGTCAGTTTTTCGCGCCACTCGCTCTCGGTGTACGTGACCTCAGGTGTGCTGTCGATGCCATCGTGTGAAGAACTCATGCCTCCACGCTAATGCTTTGTCGCCGTTTCGGCTTCGTGGGCAGGTGAGACGGCATCGAGTGGGGGATCGAGGAGGTACGCGGGATCGATTCCCCGATCCAAACGGCCCTCTCGACGCGCGACCAGATACCGGTATCCGAGGACACAGAAGATCACGATCAGCAGAAGGCTCCAGCCGAGGGTGCTCTTGGTGTATTCGGCCGCCCGGCCGAAGGTCGGCCAGCGGTTCGACCACCAGCTGTCGAACGTCATGAAGCCGTAGACGGCGAGCCACGCCGGCCAGTTCCGCATGACCGAGTTCTTGAGTACCACGGACATCAGGAGCGGGAGCAGCATCATCGAGTAGTACATCTGGCCGAGCGAGGGCAGCAGGAACGACGCGGTCATGATCACACCGGTCGCGGTGGTGAGGAAGAAGAGTTCGTCGTTGCGGTAGTAGCGGTACAGAAGCCACAGAGAGACGACGACCATGGCGGCTAACACGACGCGCAAGAGCAGGATCAACCATTCGGGCAGACCGAAGTAAGCGCCGTTTCCGACAATCGAACTGTTGAAGTAGTCACGAGATTCGAGCAGGTACGGCACGGTGCGGCGGACGAAGTCCATCGGATCCGACGCCAGCGGCCATGCCACGACCGTGAGAATGAACGGGATGCCCAGGGCGGTGACGAACACCTTCCACTGACCGCGAACGAGTGGCAGCAGGAGCAGCGGCGCGAGAGTGGGTTTCACTGCGATGGTGAGACCGATCGCGGCGCCGGCCCACAGATCCTTCTTGCGCATCAGCAACAGAAGGAAGGCAACTTCGCCGAGCAGGACGAGGCCGTTGATGTTGGTGAACACCAACGTGTTGGTGACCGTCTCCGACATGAACGCGCCGAGCACCAGAATCGGCGCCGCGATGGAACTGATCGTCAGGTCGAACAAGCGCAACAGCAGGTAGAGAGCCACGAGAATGGCGACGGCATTGACACCGATGAACAGCCACCGTGAGCGCTCGGGATCGAGGATCGCCAGGGGGGCCATCAACAAGGAACCCGATGGTGGGTACAGGTAATGGGGGTCTACGGAGTTGAAATCTGCGGTGTAGACGTCGCGCCCGTTCCAGAACGCCAGCGCGGCGTTGTAGACCGGTCGGAAGTCATCGGTGATGGCGCCGTTGACTGCTGTGACGATGACACGATTGAGCACTGTCATCACGGCGATCGGCCACAAAACGAAGTTGACGACTTGTTGGGTTGTCCGCCCGGTACGCGGCTCGAGCTGTCGAAGGAACACTTCGGCACGGTACACCGGAGCAGGGTGTGATCGGGGGATGCACCCCTTTTCGGTCGTGGTGGACGAGCGCCCGAGTCAGGCTGGGCACACGCTTCCGTTACTGGGCAGGGAGGCGTCGCTGAGGTAGAGGCGCATCGCCTGTTGAGCGCAGGTGGATTGTGCCGCGGGGTGACCCGCACCTTGCCAGTCCAGAGTTGCGAAGCGCGATCCTGCATTGGTCACGACGCCGGTGACGGTCGAGAGTCCGGAGTTCCCGACGGCCGGGTCACCCTGACCGCTCAGCACGAGGACTGGGGGCTTCAACTGATTCGGCAGGGGGGAGTTGGCGGTCGACGGCCAGCTGGCGCACGCCAGCAACCCGAGCGCGGCTTCTCGCCCGAACACCGGATAGTTGGTGCCCCAGGTGTCCGCAAGCTCGCGCGCACGCCCGATGCCCGGCCATTGCATGCCGTCGGTGCACCGTCCGATGAACTGGCCGTCGCCGTCCACCTCGTTCTCCGCCCGGGCGGCGCGCTCTCGAATCGGCGAAGCGTTGCCGGTACCGAGCGCGGACAGAGCGTCGGACAGTGAGCGGGTCTCCTGCTCACGGTTGGTTCCGGCAGTCCACAGGCTGGCCGAAATCGCGTTCGACACCGCAGCGGCGGACAGCGGCTGGAATTCATCGGCTCGAGCGCGCTCCATCAAGTCCGTGACCGATTTCTTCGGATCAGGTCCGAGCGAGCACCCCAGCGCCACACATCGCTGAGCGAACGCGGTCAACGCGGCTTCCTCGCCCTGCACGCGACTCTCTGCCTCGGTGGCGGCGTCGGTGGCCACCGGAGCGGGAGAATCGAGGATCAACCTCGCGAGGTTGTTCGGGTGGGCCGCCGCATAGCTCAGCGCGATGTCCGAGCCGGACCCTGCCGACCACAGAGCGATGGTCTCGACGCCCCACCGAGTACGTAGAGCGTCGATGTCCTCGGCTGCGGAGTCGGCGCCGAACTTCAGTTCTTGAGGGTCGAGGTAGTCGGTGCATGCAATGGTGGCGTCGTGACCGAGGGCCGCGACCGCATCGGCGGCGTCACCGGTGGAATCCGCGTCGAACTGGCCCAGATCGTGAAGGCCGCGCCGAATTTCCGGCGTCATGCAGTCGATTGCGGTGGACCTGTCGATTCCGCGTCGATCGAGGGCAACCACGGGATGTTCGGCGAGAACCGTGTTCAAGCCGGATGCGGCGAGCATGGCCAGAGAGTTTCCCGACGAACGATCGGTGCCCGATGTGAACACGATCGGATACGCGTCGGCAGGCGTCGACGAGGTCCGAGCGCGGGTCAAGCCGGCAGTGAAGTTGCCGTCGATGGCGCCGGTCACGTCGATGGGGGCATTGAATTCCGCGCATTCGAGAATGACGCCGGCGCTCGACGCCGCGAGAGCCTGGTCGGCGAGTGACGTGCCGGTGCAGTCTCGCCACGGTATGTCATCGGTCGGGACGCCAGGGTCAACCGGCGGCGCATCGGGCGACGGTCCCTCGCTCTGGGCAGGGCTGCCGTCGGTGCGGCCTTCGACCGCGACGGCGGGCCGAAGCGACGGACCGGCGCCGCACGCACAACACGTCGCGAGGACGACGGCCATCAAAGCAACTCTGCGCATGCCGACCAGAGTGCCAGGTTCACCGACGTGGCTGCTGACGAACCCATCGAGTGAGGATCGTGCCGTCCGTATCACCGAGAATGTGCGCGGGACGCATGGCTGTGGGCATTGCGTTGGGGGAGAGTGAGATTCGGCCGACTTTGCTCCCCACCAGTTGAGGTGACGTGGTGATGCAGAGTTCGTCGACGGCATTGTCCTCGATCAACTGCCCGAAAAGTGACGGTCCGCCCTCGCACAGCACGCGACGGAGCTTGCGAGCCGACAAGGCCCTGTCGATGTCGCCGCTGGTGACGTTCGGTGAGTCCGTCACCTCCACCTGCGCTCCGGCAGATCTCAGCGCCGAAATTGCCGCGGAGTCCGCGTCGCGACCGACAACAAGGATCGGTGGAACTTCGGTATCGCGAAGGAGTCGGCTTTCGGGGTCGATCGACGCGTGCGCCGAGACGACGAGGATCGGTGGGACCGGAGCGAGACCGTCGGCAGTGCGACGCGCCCGGGCTTCGTCCGAGACCTGCACACCCCCGTAGTTCTCGGCTCGCGCTGTGCCTGCGCCGACCACGACGACGTCACAAAGTTCGCGCAAGATCCCGAATACCGACTTGTCTGCCGGTGTGCCCAGTCCACCGCTCACTCCGTCGACGGCGACGCACCCGTCGATGCTGGAAACGAAGTTCACGCGCATCCAGGGTTGCGAGAGGTTCTCCGGATAGGCGTACAAGCCGCGGAGTTCGTCGTCGTGGCCTGGTGTGAAGTAGGTCGCAATATCCATACGGTGCACATGAGAGATCACATCACGTAGATACCCTTGACGGATGCATGAACGTCTTGTCGATCGCAGCCCGGTGGTACCCGCCGATCAACTGGTAGCTCAAATGGTGCCTCCCGCAATGTTCGACGAGGTGAGTTTTGCGTCCTACATTCCTGATCCGAAGGAACCGAGCCAGGCAGCTGCTGTCGCCAAGGCCGAGGAATTCTCCAAGCGCGTCACCAAGATCCGTAGTGGTGGACGCCGCGGACTGTTCGGCAAGAAGACCCAGGCGACCGGCGCCGGCCTGTACCTCGACGGCGGGTTCGGTGTCGGTAAGACTCACTTGCTGGCGTCGATCTTCCACAGCGTTCCGTCGCCGAAGGCTTTCGGAACCTTCGTCGAGCTGACGCACGTCGTCGGCGCTCTCGGCTTCAACAAGGCGGTCGAAGCGCTCGCCGACCACAGCGTTCTCTGCATCGACGAGTTCGAGCTCGACGATCCGGGCGACACCATGCTCGTATCCCGCCTCCTTTCGGAGCTTTCCGCGCGCGGCGTGTCCATCGTCGCGACGTCGAACACGCTTCCCGGCCAGCTCGGGGAGGGTCGCTTCGCCGCCCAGGACTTCCTGCGCGAGATCAAGAAGCTCGGCTCGATCTTCGAGACGATTCGCGTCGACGGCCCCGACTACCGTCACCGCGATCTCCCGCCCGCACCCGAGCCCATCTCCTCGGAGGAGTTGGTCTCTCGGGCCGACGCCATCGACGGCGCCACGCTCGACAACTTCGACGAGCTGTGCAAGCACCTCAGCACCCTGCACCCGTCGCGGTACAACAAGCTGGTCGAGGGTGTGAAGGCCGTGTTCATCGACGGTGTCCACCCGGCAACGGATCAGTCCGTTGCACTGCGCATCGTGGTTCTCGCCGACCGCCTGTACGACGCGAGCATCCCGGTCACCGTTTCCGGCGCACGCCTCGACGAGATCTTCACCCCCGAGATGCTCGCCGGTGGGTACAAGAAGAAGTACTTGCGCGCGACCTCGCGCCTGCTCGCACTTTCTCGTTTCGAGGTCGCGGCCGGCTAGTCTGCACGCCTGTCAGCTGACGGGGCGCTCCATCACGAAATCGTGGTGGAGTTGTGCGCCCACGAGGAAAGTCTTCGTGCCGACCTGTGTGAAACCGTGCTTTGCGTAGAACTTCTGGGCGCGCAGGTTCTCCTGATTGACGCCCAGCCAGATCCCGGCACTTCCGCTGCGTCGTGCGTGGTCGACAACCGCGTCCATCAAGGATGCTGCCGCGCCGGTTCCGTGGTTACCCGGAAGCACGTACAACTTGCTGAGTTCTGTTGTCGGGCGAAGTGTCACAGCAGCTTTGACGTCCGGGTCGGCGGGCTCGTCGTCGACAAGCATCGCGTAGCCGACGATCGAACCGTCGCGAATGACCTTGAGAACGGTTCGCGTCGGATCGGTCAGGTACTCGGAGAACTTGTCGACGGAGAGAACGTTGTCGATGAAGGCACTGATGTCGTCGTCGGATGCGTCCGGCGGACACGCCAGTGGAAATGTCACCGCTGCCACGTCGGCGATTGCTTCGGAATCCCAGATCCCGGCCCGGTCAACGGTGATCGTCACGTCAGTTTCTGCCTCTCGCGCACACAATTCGGTCGATCAAGTACACCACTTTCCTCGGGCGCAATGCTCAAGCGGCGTTCTCGGCGACCGGAGTTGTGGCTCGTTTCGGTGCGAACGCGGGAGCAAGAGCTATCAAGATCGCGCAGAACGCCAGCGGAATCAGGAACCCGATTCGAAGGTCACTGAAGGCAGCGACCGCGCCGACGATGCCGCCGCCGACGACTGTGCCGACGTAGTTGAAGAGGTTGATGCGTGCGATCACCGCATCGACCTGATCCGGGGGAGCCATCCTGCCGGCAGCGCTGAAGCAGATCGGAGCGATCACCGGTACCCCGAGCCCGACGATGAGGAACCCGGCGATGGCAACGGCGGGAGATTGCGCGAGGACGACAACTGTCATACCGACTACGCCGATGAGAGAGCCGATCCGCACGACGGTGGTCTCACCGAATTTCCCGACCCAGTAGTCCCCGGTCAGTCGTGCGACAAGTGCCGCGATCTGATACGCCGCCACGGAAAGGGCAGCGGTCCCGGCGTCGGCGAGCAGTTCGTCCTTGACGTACAGAGTCGACCAGTTTCCGACGCTGAAGTCGACCGCGTAGAACAATGCCATCGCGACGCCGAGGAGGACGAAGGCGCGGGTGGGTACCGCGAATTTCGCGGTGCTCGTGATGTTTGCCTCGGCAACCGGAGACTCGGACCGATCGAGCAGTTGCGGGCCGAAGGCCAGAAGCATCAGTCCGACAACAACTCCCGCGATCACCTGCGTGACGCGGATCGAAATGTCGAGGCCTGCGGTAGCAGAGATGAACAGGGCGCCGACAATCGCTCCGACGCTCCAGGAAGCATGGAACGAGGAGAGGATGAAGCGGCCCTTGGCGTGTTGGATCGAGACTGCCTGCATGTTGGCGGCCGCGTCGACCATGCCGAGTCCGATGCCGTAGATCGCCAGGAAGGCGAAGAACATCGCTGCGTTGGGCGCAATTCCGGTTGCCCCGCCGAAGACTGCGATGACGGCGAGCCCAGTTCGCAGGGTCATCTTGCTCGACGTTCTCACGGCCAGCATCTCGGCGAGCACGCTGCCGAGCCCGGCGATGACGGACACGGTGACAACCGCAACCACAACCAGTGTCTCGCTCAGCTCGAACAAGTCCTTGTACTGCGGCAGCTGCGTCAGAATGGCGGCGAGCAGAAATCCTTGAAGTCCGAAGGCCACCGAAGTGGCGATCCGAGCCCTCGTCAGGGTGCGGGTGTTATCCGTCATCAAGCAGGGCCTTTGTCTCGTTCGTTCGGTTAGGCCGAACGGTACTGGATCTTGATACTGGTCGAGTGTCCAACAAAGCTGCGTGTTTTGCACGGTTCTTTGATTAACTGACCGACATGACTCGGCAGCCGACACCAGAATTTCCGACTTCCTTCGTCTGGGGAACCGCCACTGCGGCCTATCAAATCGAAGGAGCTGTGGCCGAAGACGGTCGCGGACCGTCGATCTGGGACGAGTTCTGTGACCGTCCCGGTGTTGTCGTCGGGGGCGACACCGGGACGGTCGCTGCCGATCATTATCACCGCTGGGAGTCGGACATCGAGCTGATGAATCAGCTCGGGCTCGACGCTTATCGGCTGTCTCTGTCGTGGTCGCGCATTCTGCCCACCGGAACGGGGGCAGTGAATGCGAAGGGGCTCGACTTCTACGACCGCCTGATCGACCGACTGTGTTCGGCGGGAATTACTGCCGCTGTCACGCTCTTTCACTGGGATCTGCCCCTTGCCTTGCAGGAGCAGGGCGGCTGGATGAACCGCGACACCTCGTATCGGCTGGGGGAGTATGCGCAGGTCGTCGGCGAGCGGCTGTCGGATCGGGTCGGAATGTGGATGCCGCTCAACGAACCAGTTGTGCACACGCTTTACGGGCATGCCCTCGGAGTTCACGCCCCCGGACTGGCCTTGGGGTTCGAGGCTTTCCAAGCCGCACATCACCAGCTGCTCGGGCATGGCCTCGCTGTCGAAGCGCTTCGGGCAACCGGATGCACGAACATCGGAATCGCCTCGAACCATGCTCCGGTGCGTGCCGCTTCGGATTCGCCGGAAGACGTGATGGCTGCCGACATCTACGACCACGTCGTCAATTGGATGTTCGCCGACCCGGTTCTGGTCGGGAAGTACCCGGCCGACGAATTCGCTCAGCTGCTCAGCGGTCCTGTCGACGAGGACTTGAAAATCATCGGGGCGCCGCTCGACTGGTACGGGATCAACTACTACGAGCCGACGATGATTGCTGCTCCGGTGGAAGGCCAGGGGACCGAAGGTGTGCTCGAAGTCGACCTGCCCCCGGGCCTGCCCTTTGCCCCTGTCGCGATTACCGGTTATCCCACAACCGATTTCGGTTGGCCGATCGTTCCCGAGGGGCTGGGCGAGATCTTGCGGACGTTCCACGCCCGCTTCGGTGACGCACTGCCGCCGATCTACATCACCGAAAGCGGATGTTCATTCCACGACGCCCCGGATGCCGCAGGCGTCGTCGACGACGAAGCACAAATCGACTACCACGATGCGCACCTTCGCGCCCTCCGATCGGCAATGGACGACGGTGTCGACGTCCGCGGTTATTTTGTGTGGTCACTTCTCGACAACTTCGAATGGGCTGCGGGATACAAAGAGCGATTCGGCCTGGTGCACGTCGATTTCGACACCCAGAAGCGCACTCCGAAGACCTCGTTCGAGTGGTATCGCGCCCTCATCGCCGAGCACAAAGCGGCTCAGGTCTGACCTGTGCGGAGGCGGTCTGGGTTGCATTCTCGAACCGGGCCGCCTAGCCTCGTCTCTCATGAAGCGAATTCTCGTAGTAAGCCGCCGTAGCGGGGTCTGAATCGGACCGACCCCTCGCTGCGGGTCGTCTTGCTACCAGTTGGTCCTCCACTTCATTCCAGGAAGACCACGATCATGACTTACAACTTCGCTTTCGCTTCTGATTCTTCTTCTGCTGCTGATCCCTTCGCGGCGCGTCACGGCAAATCTCTGCCCGCCGGCTTGCGTGCCGAATGCTCAGCGATGTCGTGGACCGAGTTCGAGTCCACGTATGCGGCCATGAGCGGCCCGATCCGTCTGGGTGCGTGGTCCTCCGAGAAGATTGCGCCGGGTCGTTGGACCTTCGAAGCGACTCTCGGTCTGGGGGAGCGTATCCAGAAAGCGTCCGCCACCTCGACCGGCGCGATCTCGGCCATGACGTCGATGCTGCACGACGCGGGAATCTCGCTCGAGATCCTGTCTTTCCATCAGCACCAGATCGGCCACCGCACTGCGACGTTCATCTTCACCGAGTGCGACGGCCGTCGGAGCTGGGCGATGGGTATTGCGGAGTCGTCGACGGAGTCCTCGCTGCGCGCGATGACTTCGGCAGCGAACCGCTTCTCTCACTGAGCAGTTACAACAATCTGATCAGCTACATCAACCGCAGTACTGACGTGGATTCCCGAGGGGCTTGCGTCAGTACTGCGGCCCGTGTGTTCGGCGCTCGAACGCAAAAAGCCGGAACCCTGAGGTTCCGGCTTCTTGCATTCTCAAATGGTGCGCGATACTGGGATTGAACCAGTGACCTCTTCCGTGTCAGGGAAGCGCTCTCCCGCTGAGCTAATCGCGCGGGTTCTGGAGAAAAATGGAGCGGACAACGGGATTCGAACCCGCGACCCCAACCTTGGCAAGGTTGTGCGCTACCAGCTGCGCCACGTCCGCATGAGCAATGAACTCCGTTACCGGAACTCAGTACTTTTCTAACTTATCAGACCTGCAAGCAGGTCTTGACCATCAGGCCCTAGGGCCTGACGTGGTGCGCGATACTGGGATTGAACCAGTGACCTCTTCCGTGTCAGGGAAGCGCTCTCCCGCTGAGCTAATCGCGCGAGGTGGAGACGGGAATCGAACCCGTGTGCACGGCTTTGCAGGCCGTTGCCTCACCACTCGGCCACTCCACCGTAAAAGGTTGAGTCACACCTCTCGAGCGGACGACGGGATTCGAACCCGCGACCCCAACCTTGGCAAGGTTGTGCGCTACCAGCTGCGCCACGTCCGCATCGCACCGTGTTGCTTGGGGAGCTGCTCGCTCTCCTCGGTGCGTTGGAAACATTAGCCGACCGTGTCGGATACACACAAATCCCCAGCTCAGTGGCGTGTTCGGAGTCGAATCGGCCCGTCGCGCGCGTTGCAACTGTCCGTCTTGGCGATGAATACGGTCTGAAATCAGTTCGAATTCGTAGATTTCGGAGCGGCCTGGATGCAAAACGAATGCCAACCTGGTGATTCGTATTCATCGCGCAGCCGTGTTAATGTTCCAACTCGTTCGAGCGCATGCGTTCGTATGACTTACGGTCCCGTGGCTCAGTGGGAGAGCGTCCGCTTCACACGCGGAAGGTCGCTGGTTCGATCCCAGCCGGGACCACAGAAAAACACTGAAGGCGTTCCCGATCATCGGGGACGCCTTCAGTCGTTCGAGAGCACAGCTGTTCGAGGGCACGGTTATTTCGGGATGCAGACCGTCGTCGCAGGTCGCCGGGCGACGATTTCGGTAGCCTGGTCGAAGAGACATTTCGCGACCGAAAAGGTGACTGCTTTGAGTACCGAAAAGGTCGATTCTTCCGTCGACGATTCAGACCTGTCCGTCTTCCAGGACGCAGAGTCCCGCTGGGAGCGGTGGCGCGCGGGAATCGCCGCGCGGCCCACCCTCAATCTTGCGTACCGCATCGGCGTCGGAGTCGTGGGCACGATCGTGTTCGCCGCCGGCATCGTGGCTATTCCGTACCCCGGGCCCGGTTGGCTCATCGTTTTCGCCGGCCTCGGCATCCTGGCGTCGGAGTTCGCGTGGGCACATCGACTCCTTCATTTCGCGAAGGCTCGATACGACCGGTTCATGGAATGGTTCGGCAAGCAGTCGCTGTTCGTCAAAGGGTTGGGCGTTCTGTTCACCACAGTGATCGTCTTGGCGACTTTGTGGGTGCTCGGCACTTTCGGCCTGATCGGGACATGGGTGGGCCTGGACTACTCGTGGCTCGAGTCGCCGCTGTGAGTTGAACGCGGCCCGGTTTCCTTCACTCGGTTGTCTCACCATGTCGGTAGGGCCGATAACATGATCGTGCGCGTGCTCGCAGTGGGTACGACGCCTGTCTAACTTGTCGCAATACCTTTAGGAGCACATCGCCGTGACCAGTCCCGCGCCAGAGCACTCAGCCGCCCCACTTCGGGTGCCCGCGGGGACGACCGCCGGGACTGCAGTGCGCGAAGCCGGATACCCCACGAAGGGGCCCGACGTGATCGTCGTTGTCCGCGATGGCGAGGGAACGCTCAAGGATCTGTCGTGGACACCTGAGGTCGATGTCGACGTCGAGCCGGTGGCAGCATCCACCGAGGACGGCCGCAGCGTCATCCGGCACTCCGCGGCCCACGTCCTCGCGCAGGCGGTTCAGAAAGAATTCCCCGACGCGAAGCTCGGCATCGGTCCGCCGATCAAGGACGGCTTCTACTACGACTTCGCGGTGGACCGCCCGTTCACTCCGGAAGATCTGGCCAAGCTCGAAAAGCGTATGAAGCAGATCATCAAGGGATCACAGCGCTTTTCGCGTCGAGTGGTCGATTCGATCGAGGACGCTCGGGTCGAGTTGGCCGACGAGCCCTTCAAGCTCGAATTGATCGACGACAAGTCCGGTATCGACGATCCCGAGATCATGGAGGTGGGCGGCAACGAGCTGACCATCTACGACAATCTCGATCCTCGTACCGGCGACAAGATCTGGTCCGATCTGTGCCGCGGCCCGCACATTCCGACCACCAAGCACATCCCGGCCTTCAAGTTGACCCGAAGCTCCGCCGCCTACTGGCGTGGCAACCAGGACAACGCCGATCTTCAGCGTGTCTACGGCACCGCGTGGGAGTCCACCGAGGCTCAGGACGAATACCTCGAACTGCTCGCCGAGGCCGAGCGTCGTGATCACCGCAAGCTCGGTACCGAACTGGACCTCTTCAGCTTCCCCGACGAGCTCGGTTCGGGTCTGCCGGTGTTTCATCCCAAGGGCGGCATCATCCGCACCGAGATGGAGAACTACTCGCGCAGCCGTCACATCGAGGCGGGCTACGAGTTCGTCAACACTCCGCACATCACCAAGGGGCATCTGTACGAGGTTTCCGGTCACCTCGACTGGTACCGCGACGGCATGTTCCCGGCGATGCACGTCGACGAGGAACTGAACGAGGACGGCACCGTGCGCAAGCCGGGCCAGGACTACTACCTCAAGCCGATGAACTGCCCGATGCACAACCTGATCTTCCGTGCTCGCGGACGCTCGTACCGTGAATTGCCGTTGCGGCTCTTCGAATTCGGCTCGGTCTACCGCTACGAGAAGTCCGGCGTCATCCACGGCCTGACCCGCGTGCGCGGCATGACCCAGGACGACGCTCACATCTACTGCACCCGTGAGCAGATGCGCGACGAGCTGACCACCACCCTGCAGTTCGTTCTGAACCTGCTCAAGGACTACGGCCTCGACGACTTCTACCTCGAACTGTCCACCAAAAACCCGGACAAGTTCGTCGGTAGCGACGACGTCTGGGAAGAGGCGACCGCAACGCTCGCCGAGGTCGGCGAAGCTTCCGGCCTGACGCTGGTGCCGGATCCGGGCGGAGCCGCCTTCTACGGTCCCAAGATTTCCGTTCAGGTCAAGGACGCCCTCGGCCGCACCTGGCAGATGTCGACCATCCAGCTCGACTTCAACCTGCCCGAGCGGTTCGAGCTCGAATACACCGGCAACGACGGCGTCAAGACTCGTCCGGTCATGATCCATCGCGCGCTGTTCGGCTCGATCGAACGGTTCTTCGGTGTGCTGACCGAGCACTACGCCGGCGCTTTCCCAGCGTGGCTGGCACCGGTGCAGGTTGTCGGAATCCCGGTGGCCGAGGCGTTCGCCGATCACCTGTTCGACGTCACGAAGAAGCTCAAGGCTGCCGGTGTGCGCGCCGAGGTCGACTTCAGTGACGACCGTATGCAGAAGAAGATCCGTAACCACACCACGCAGAAGGTCCCGTTCATGCTCCTCGCGGGCGAGCGTGACGTGGAGGCCGGCGCGGTCAGCTTCCGTTTCCGTGACGGCACGCAGATCAACGGCATTCCCGTCGACGACGCCGTCCGGATCATCACCGAGTGGATCGGCCGCCGCGAGAACGCCTCGCCGACAGCCGAACTGGTGCAGCCAAGCGTGGCGCAGTGAGCGCCCCCGGTGACGACGGTCCGGGTTCGCTGATCGACCACGGCGTCGGTGACCCTGACCATTTGCAGCGCATTTGGTCGCCGCATCGGATGTCGTACATCACCGAGGCGCCCAACACGCCGGGCACGACGGGTGAACCGTTCATCGACATTCCGAAGATGTCGGACGAAGAAGGACTGATCGTTGCCCGCGGTGAGCATGTCTATGCGGTTCTGAACCTGTATCCGTACAACCCGGGGCACCTGATGGTGGTTCCGTACCGCAAGGTCGCGGCACTCGAAGACCTGACGCCGGAGGAGAGCGCCGAGTTGATGGCGTTCACCCAGCAGGCGTTGCGGGTGATCAAGAGCGTGTCGAATCCTCACGGATTCAACGTCGGCCTGAATCTCGGTGCCGCTGCGGGCGGTTCGCTGTCTGAGCACCTTCACCAACACGTAGTGCCACGTTGGGGCGGCGACGCCAACTTCATCACCGTGCTCGGTGGGGTCAAGGTGATGCCGCAATTGCTGCGGGAGACCAGGGGACTACTCGCCGGTGCCTGGCAACAATAGGTTGACGCATCCGGCTTCATGGCAGGATGCATTGCTGCAACGAGTTCCGAACCGGAACTCACGACGGGGAGGGTTCCTGCGGTGTTGAGCTTCTTCGGGCGCGCATCGGTGTCCAAGGTGACGGCACCTATGGGGAAGGCGCTGGTCAAGACCGGTCTGACGCCGGACTCGGTGACGGTGATCGGCACGGTGGCAAGCGTCGCCGGTGCGGTGACGCTGTTTCCGTCCGGACATCTGTTCTGGGGAACCATGTTCATCTGGTTCTTCGTCATGTTCGACATGCTCGACGGCGCAATGGCTCGTGCTCGCGGCGGCGGAACGCGGTACGGGGCGGTATTGGACGCGACCTGCGACCGCGTCGCCGACGGCGCGATTTTTGCCGGCCTGGCCTGGTGGGCGGTCTACCACGAGAACAGCAAGTGGCTGCTCGTCGCGACGCTCATCTGCCTCGTCACCTCGCAGGTCATCTCGTACGCGAAGGCGCGTGCGGAGGCGAGCGGGCTGACTGCGGACGGCGGGTGGATCGAGCGCCCGGACCGATTGATCATCGTGTTGGTCGGATCCGGCCTGACGGGTATGGGTCTTCCGTGGGCAATCCACATCGCGATGTGGGTACTTGCCGCCGGAAGCATCGTGACGGTCTTCCAGCGAGTGCTCGCGGTGCGCAATTCCCCTGGCGCCCGGGAACTTCTGCCGATCGCCCCGGCCGCATCGACGGTCGAAGGTGCGCCGAACACGGACGGCGAGGCAGAGAAATGAGCTTTGCCGAGCGTGCAACCGACCTGGGATACGCCGCGGGTTGGCGTCTGGTGCGAAGCCTGCCGGAATCGGTGGCGGTCAAGCTGTTCGACGCCGGAGCGGATTTCGCGGTACGCAAGGGCGGACCCGAACAACTCAGGAAGAACCTCGCGAGAGTTCTGGGCACGACGCCGGAGGAAGTTCCGGATCAGTTGATCAAGGATTCTATGCGCTCGTACGCCCGGTACTGGCGTGAGGCATTCCGTCTACCGTCGATGGACCTGGTCGCGACAGGTAAGGCGTTGCATGCGCTGGTCGAGGGCCAGGAACATCTGGAAAAAGCAATGGCAGCAGGTCATGGCGCGGTATTGGCGCTGCCCCACAGCGGTAATTGGGACATGGCCGGCGTGTGGTGTGTTCAGCAATGGGGTGGGTTGACCTCCGTTGCCGAGCGGCTTAAGCCCGAATCCCTGTACGAACGGTTTGTCGAATACCGCGAGAGTCTCGGTTTCGAGATCTTTCCGCTCAGCGGCGGGGAGCATCCTCCGTTCGTCGAACTGTCCAAGCATCTGCGCGAGAACAAGATCGTGTGCTTGCTGGGGGAGCGCGATCTGGCGAAGAAGGGTGTGCCCGTCACCTTCTTCGGAGAACCCACTCGCATGCCCGCCGGCCCGGCGAAGCTCGCGATCGATACCGGCGCGCCGCTACTTCCGGTCCACTGCTGGTTCACTCCCGACGGTTGGGGTTTCAAGATCGACCCGCCGATCGACGTATCCGGCGGAGTCGGCCCGGCCACGCAGGCACTTGCCGACCGTTTCGCGGTCAACATCGCAGCGCACCCCGCTGACTGGCACATGCTTCAGCCGCTGTGGCGCTCCGACCTCTCCGAATCGCGGCTCGCCCGCATGGAGGGTGAATGAAGATCGGCATGATCTGCCCGTACTCCTTCGACGTCCCCGGTGGTGTGCAGGCGCACGTGGTGGATCTGGCAGAGGTGCTGATCGAACGTGGTCACAAAGTGAGTGTGCTTGCGCCGTCGTCCGATGACGACGAGTTGCCGGATTTTGTGGTTTCCGCAGGTAAAGCCGTCGCGATTCCCTACAACGGTTCTGTTGCACGGTTGTCTTTCGGCCCGACGGCGAACAACCGCCTCCGCAAGTTCATCGCGGAAGGTGACTTCGACGTTCTACATATCCACGAACCCAATGCGCCGAGTCTGTCCATGCTCGCGTTGCGTATCGCGGAAGGCCCGATCGTCGCCACCTTCCACACGTCGACCACGAAGTCGTTGGTGCTGAGCACTTTTCAGGGTGTCTTGGCTCCGTATCTCGAGAAGATCAGTGGCCGGATCGCAGTCTCGGAGTTGGCGCGTCGTTGGCAGGTCGAGTCCCTCGGATCCGACGCGGTCGAAATTCCCAACGGTGTCGATGTCGCAGCGTTTGCCGAGGCCGATCTGTTGCCCGGCTACCCGCGCGAAGGTGGAACCATTCTGTTCCTCGGTCGCTACGACGAACCGCGCAAGGGGATGGCCGTCCTCCTCGGCGCACTGCCGGAGTTGGTCGAGCGTCACCCGGATCTCGAAGTGATCGTGGTCGGACGCGGCGACGAGGAGAAACTCCGCAAAGAGGCGGGCAAGTACTTCAAGCATCTCCGCCTGCTCGGGCAGGTCAGTGACGAGGAGAAAGCGTCGGCGCTTCGCAGTGCGGACGTCTACTGCGCGCCCAATCTCGGCGGTGAGAGCTTCGGGATCGTGCTGGTCGAGGCCATGGCGGCTGGCACTGCCGTCGTGGCCAGTGAGTTGGACGCTTTTCGCCGTGTTCTTCGCGACGGTCAGGCCGGCTTGCTGGTCCCCATCGGGAACTCCGATGCCTTGGCAGAGGCAATCGATTCCGTTCTCGGTGACCCGGATCGACGACGCGCGCTGGTCAACACCGCGACAAGTGTTGTTGCCGAATACGACTGGCCGGTGGTGGCCGAACAGATCCTGCGTGTCTACGAGACCGTCACGGTTGGCGGCACCGGCGTACGCGTGGTGGGTTCATGACCTTCTCCGCTCTGACAATCTTCATTCTCGGGCTCGTCGCTGCCGTCGTCCTGGTCGTCGGACTGTGGGCGTACGGGACGGCGAACCGACTCGATCGACTGCATGTGCGTTCGGATCAGTCGTGGTTGGCGCTCGATGCGGCTCTGTCCCGTCGTGCCGCGGTTGTCCGCGCGGCGGCTGTGGACATGAGCGCCGACGACGCCCGCAGATTCGTCACCTTGGCGGACGCCGCCGAACGTGCGGATCGTCAGGATCGCGAGCTTGCCGAGAACCGGCTGTCCAATGCTCTCGCTGCCTACGGCACGACGTCGCTGCGACCTCAACTGGTGGCCGAGTTGGCCGATGCCGAGGCGAGGGTCCTGATCGCTCGGCGGTTCCACAACGACGCGGTGCGCGACACTCTCGCGTTGCGTACGCGTCGACTTGTTCGCTGGCTGCACCTCGGGGGAACGGCACCGCTACCTCAGTACTTCGAGATATCGGAGCGCACGACCGCGGCGGCGGTGCCCGAGGGCATCACCGTGGATACGTCACGGACCTCTGCCCGCGTGGTGATGCTGGACGAGGAAGATCGGGTGCTGCTGTTGCGCGGGCACGATCCCAAGATCCCGAACACTTACTTCTGGTTCACCGTCGGCGGCGGGCTCGAACGCGGCGAACATCTGCGAGCGGCTGCCGTTCGTGAGATCGAGGAGGAGACCGGATTCGTCGTGGATCCGGAGAATCTGCGAGGTCCGCTCTGGCGTCGGGTGGCGATCTTCCCGTTCGACGGTGAGCTGATCCGTTCGGAAGAGCTGTTCTTCGCTACGCGCACTCACGGCTTCGAGCCGGTCTTCCAAGGCCACACGGAATTGGAGCAGCGTGCCATCACCGGCCATCGCTGGTGCAGCGCCGACGAGATCCGCCAATTGGCCAAGTCCGGTGAGCCGGTCTACCCGTTGGATCTGGCAAACCTCCTGGTGGAAGCGGCGACGATCGCGGACGGTACCGAGGATCCGGAAGTGCGTTCCATCCGCTGATCTTTCGGTCGTTCAGTGCTCGCGGGCAGTTTAAGGCCAGCAATGGCAAATTGGATACGGAATCGAAGGCCGGTTAGTCCTAGAGTTCTGGCCAGAGGCCTCCGAGCGAATGAACTCGTGTGTTCGCCGTGCCTCGTTTCTTTCGTCACGCCACTACTGCAGGAGTTTGCTGTGAGCACCCCCGACTCTGCCCCCACCACCGCCATCGGCACCGCCCGCGTCAAGCGCGGCATGGCTGAAATGCTCAAGGGCGGTGTGATCATGGACGTGGTCACCGCTGAGCAGGCCAAGATCGCCGAAGACGCAGGCGCCGTCGCCGTCATGGCACTCGAGCGGGTCCCCGCAGACATTCGCGCACAGGGCGGCGTCTCGCGCATGAGCGACCCGGACATGATCGACAGCATCATCTCCACCGTCAGCATCCCCGTCATGGCCAAGGCACGCATCGGTCACTTCGTCGAAGCGCAGATCCTGCAGAGCCTCGGCGTCGACTACATCGACGAGTCCGAGGTCCTGACCCCGGCCGACTACGCCAACCACATCGACAAGTGGAAGTTCACCGCTCCCTTCGTCTGTGGCGCCACCAACCTCGGCGAAGCGCTCCGTCGCATCAACGAAGGCGCGGCCATGATCCGCTCGAAGGGTGAAGCAGGCACCGGAGACGTCTCCAACGCCACCACCCATATGCGCACCATCCGCGGCGAGATCCGCCGGTTGACCTCGCTGAGCGAGGACGAACTGTACGTAGCCGCCAAGGAACTGCAGGCCCCGTACGAACTGGTCGTCGAGGTCGCCAAGGCCGGCAAGCTGCCGGTCACCATGTTCACCGCCGGCGGCATCGCCACCCCGGCAGACGCTGCCATGATGATGCAGCTCGGCGCCGAGGGCGTGTTCGTCGGATCGGGCATCTTCAAGTCCGGCAACCCGAAGCAGCGCGCCGAGGCCATCGTCAAGGCCACCACGTTCTACGACGACCCGGACGTGCTCGCCAAGGTCTCGCGCGGACTCGGCGAGGCAATGGTCGGTATCAACGTCGACGACCTGCCCGTCGGACACCGCCTCGCAGAGCGCGGTTGGTGACAGCAGGTTCGACGACCGGGCTCAGTGCCTGAAAGTCCTCACAGACGAAGGGGCGGCGGTTGCGTTGGCAACCGCCGCCCCTTCGGGGTGTGGCAGACCGATCAGATGCTGTCCGATACCTCGAACACGAACTCGACCTCGACGGCACTGTTTCGGGGTAGTTCGGCGACGCCGATCGCGGAGCGTGCGTGTTGTCCTGCCGTGCCGAAGATCTCGGCCAGCAGGTCGGAGGCGCCGTTGATCACCTGGGGTTGCTGCGAGAATCCGGATCCGGAAGCAACAAATCCAACAACCTTGACGACGCGAACGATGCGATCGAGCCCGACCAAGGCATCGACGGCCGCGAGTCCGTTGAGTGTGCACAACCGCGCCGCCTGGGCGGCGTCTTCGACGGAGACACCTTCGCCCAACTTGCCGATGCACGTCGTAGTGCCGTCGACGAGCGGCAATTGTCCCGACGTGTAGACGTATGCCCCCGTCTGAACAGCGGGGAGGTAGGAGCCTGCCGGGGTAGCGACCGGCGGGAGGGTCAGGTCGAGTGCTGCGAGTCGTGCGGTCCAGGTACTTGCGTCGTTCATCGGTTCCTCAATGGGTTCTTTTGTCCGGGAATGGTGTTCGAGTCTGTCATCGGGAGTCTCGGCAAGTCCAAGTCGTATTTGCGCCCACCCCATCACTTTTGGTGATATTCGCCGTCGTCGGATTCAAAATGGTGTTCGAGTTGGCCACCTAAACTGTGTCGTATGTCGTCAATTCGTAACATCTCACTGGGGATACCTGTCCGTTCCGGTCACATACTCATAATCGACGGCACGGACTCTGTCACGGGGGAGAACTTTCATCGATTGATCGGTGGCGGTATCGAGTTCGGTGAGACGGCCGAGGCAGCGCTGCGGCGCGAGTTCGCGGAGGAACTCGGCGTCACGTTGGGAAGCGTCGAGTTGCTCGAGGTCGTAGAGAACATCTTCGAGTTCGAGGGGCGACCTGGGCATGAGATTGTCCATGTCTTTGGAGTCGACTCGGCTGACATCGATGCGTTTCCGCTCGACGTGCAACTCCGAGTCCTAGACGAAGGTAGTCCAGTCCACTGGGTATTGAGTGGTGGGTCCGACCGCCCTATCTACCCGGCCGAAGCTGCCCGCATTATCAACGCCCTGGTTCAGTAGGGGAATCCGTTGCCGGAACACGAGTGGCCGCAAAGGTTGCTCCGCAACAATTTTCGGTCAATCAGGATTGTTCGGACTGATTCCTGGAAATCATGGATATCGAACGTATATTCGAATAATGTTGAGGAATGTTCGATGACGGAGTAGGAAGTTCGGGTACCGCAGCGCAGCTGTCCGGTGCTGAATCCGACTGCGCCCTCATCGATCTCATCGCCGATCTGCATGCGCGCGAATCGATGCTCGTGGAACGGAAACTGGCTGCCATTGCCGAGTTTTTCGAGCGTCGCAGCGCTGACCACACTGATAACGGTGCTTGGTCGTCTACCGCTCACGAACTGGCTGAGGCCGAGCTCGGCGCGGCATTGACCATGGGCCGTGCCGCAGCGGGAAAGTTGATCGGTCTCGGCTTTTCTCTCAAGACTCGCCTCCATCGCACGCGTGCCGCCATGGCGCGCGGAGAACTGGATCTGTATCGAGTCGGATTGATCGACTCCGCTACGGCCAACGTAGCCGACGATTTGATCGACGAGGTGGAACGGCAACTCCTCGAGAAGATCTCGGCGCCACCGATGCCTGGCGGTACCGGCTTGACGGGTCGCCGATTGACAGCGGCTATCGACCGGATCGTCGCCGTGGTGGATCCCGAGGGGATACGCGAACGTCGACGCCGCGCCCTGGCTGATCGGTTCGTGGGTGTGAGCGCTGCCGAGGACGGAATGGCGCGGATATTGGGGAGTATTCCGGCGGAGGAAGCACGGGCTTTCGACCGTCGGTTGCGGGAGTTGGCAATGTCGGTGTGTCGACACGATTCCCGTAAGTACGAGCAACGACGAGCTGACGCATTGGGAGCGTTGGTATCCGGGTCGACGATTCTGCCGTGCGATTGCGGCCGGGACGAGTGCCCACAAGATCGAAGCGGGATTGTGGTGGTGCGTCGGCCGTTGGTTCACGTGGTCATGCTGGAATCAACGCTTCAGGGCGGTGACGCACCAGGTGCAGACGAACCCGCTCACCTCGACGGTTATGGAGTGATCAGTGCAGAGCATGCGCGTGACATCGCCGCGGGTGCGCTGATTCGGAAGGTGAAGGTACCAGCCGATGCCGCGCTCGAGTCTTCCGGTGAGGGCGAGCCAGTACCTCCGCCCGTTGTTCCTTCGGCGTCGGTCTACCGCCCCGGCGCTGTCCTCGACACCTGGGTGCGGGTGATCGCAGGAAGCTGCCAGTGGTTGCACTGCGATGTCGCTGCATGGAATTCAGATCTTGATCACACTGAGCCCTTTGATCATCGCGATCCCACTTGTGGTGGAAAGACCGTGGCGTCGAATCTGAGTGCGTATTGTCGAAACCATCACCGCCTCAAGCATTCCGGTCAGTGGTTGCATATCTCGAACCCGGACCGGAGTGTCATGCTGACCTCGCCGACCGGACATTGCTACCGAACGAGGCCGTCAGGTCTGCTGGCGGGAATGCTCGAGCCTGTACTGCCCGAGGGTGGTCGGCGTCGGCGCACACGTCTGGAAAACAAAGCCGCTCGTGTGCGGGGTGAACGCCGGCGGCAGCGGTTACGAATGCACCTCCGAATGAAGAAGAAGGCCCGGAGGAGGACCTTCGACGGCGGAGACGATCCACCGCCATTCTGAGTCGATGCGCCCCGTCGCTCAGTGTTTTCGGATGCCCACTTTGGTGGCCGGGGGTGCGTCAGGCATTGTGTGAAGGTCGGTAGACGTCGGTACACGGGAAGATGTGGAGCATCGATGGCGAGGATCGAAGAAATTCTGGAGTTGGAACGCCTCGAGCGGGACATCTTTCGAGGAATCATCGCGGAGACCACCCTGACCCGCACTTTCGGCGGCCAGGTCGCCGGACAGGCATTGGTGTCGGCGGTACGCACGGTCGATCCGGCCTACTCGGTTCATTCGTTGCACGGATATTTCCTGCGTCCGGGAAATCCGATGGAGCCGACGGTTTTTCTGGTTGATCGTGTTCGGGACGGTCGATCGTTCGCGACCCGCTTGGTCACCGGAATTCAAGACGGGCAAGCCATTTTCACGATGTCGGCGTCCTTCCACGTCCAAGACGAAGGCATCGAGCACCAGGATGAGATGCCACCCGTTCCTGACCCCGAGACCTTGGCCATCGCCCAGGATTCGGAGGATCCCGAGACTGCGTGGCTGGCGCGTGAGTGGTCCGATTGGGACCTTCGAATGGTGCCGAAGGCCGACATCGACAAACGTCCGGGCGCTGCCGCGCAGCAGCAAGTGTGGTTCCGTTCCCGCGAGGCACTCCCGGACGACCCGGTATTTCACGTGTGCACGCTTGCCTACATGAGCGACATGACGCTGCTCGGATCTTCCCGCGGCCCCCACATGGACGTCGCCATGCAAAGCGCTTCGCTCGATCACGCCATGTGGTTCCTGCGGCCGTTCCGCGCCGACGAGTGGCTGTTGTACGACCAGACGTCGCCGTCAGCGGGCTTCGGTCGCGCCCTGACGCAGGGACGAATCTTCGACAGCCGAGGAAATATGGTTGCTGCAGTCGTCCAGGAGGGTCTGACCAGGCTGTATCGCCCGAAGTGAGGTCGGCCGACGTGAGATCAATGGCAGTGAGACCTTCACTGGCGAGACCGCACCGCAGGCCGGGCCGGATGGTCGTATCTGACCTCGAAATCGACCTCCTCGGACACTTCTGATCGGTGTTCGAGGAGTGCCTCGACGGTCCACAGATCTGCCTCCGGTGTGTGCCGCCGCATGGCAGGTTCGCTCATGTCCAGGCGGACGCTGACGTCGAACTCCAGCCCGCGCCCGAGCAACATCGGACCGGCGATCACGATGACCGCGCGCTCATGGACGGGGATACGGGTCGACCGAGCCGATCGATCGGTGGGTTCGTCCCAGAGTTTCGGCAAGAACGCCCGTTTTGTGCGGGCTGCGGTGATCACTTCACGATCGAGTGCCGGATAGTCGAACCAGATAGTGCGGTAACTCAGCGCATCCTCGTGGCCGAACTCGTATCGCAGCGAAGCCGGCCGCACGTAGTCGTGCAGTGACACAACAGCACTCGGCCTGTTGCGCGACTCGACGGCGGTGCCGACCAGTTCCGCGAGCCGAGACGGCTGTGCACAATCAGGTCCGTCGATCGCTACTACCGCCACCGACGGAAACGATCCGCTAAGCGTTGCAATCTGCTCGGCCAAGGCGAGGGGACTGGACGGGATGAATGTACTCACGCCCACCATGGTGCCGTGCCCGCTCGCCGAGGCGATATTGTGAACCGTCATCGCGCCCAGTGCGGCGGTCTATGTTTTCGGAGGACTCATGGTTGGTATCGAGGAGATCCTCGCGCTCGAACACCTGGAGAAGGACATCTTCCGTGGTGCGGTCCATCCCACCGCACTTCAACGGACGTTCGGCGGGCAGGTTGCCGGGCAGTCGTTGGTTTCTGCCGTGAGCACCGTTGACGAGAGCTACCACGTGCACTCGTTGCACGGATATTTCCTGCGCCCGGGCAATCCGAAGATTCCGACGGTCTACCTGGTGGACCGCATCCGCGACGGGCGCTCGTTCTGCACCCGCCGGGTGAATGCAGTTCAGGACGGCAAGACGATCTTCACGATGTCGGCCTCGTTCCACGTCGACGACGAAGGTATCGAGCACCAGGACCGGATGCCCTCCGTTCCGGCGCCGGAGGACTTGCCGGATGCGCAGACCGTTCCGAAGTTGGCTGAATCGCAGTTCTATCAGGAGTGGAAGAACTGGGACATCAGAATTGTGCCCGCTGAGCAGAGCGCGTCAGCGCCGGATCTCGCCGCGCAACAACGCGTGTGGATGCGCTACCGCGAGGCTCTGCCGGATCGTCCGCTGCTGCACATCTGCACCCTCGCGTACCTCAGTGACATGACCCTGCTCGGAACTTCCAAAGTCCCGCACCGCGGCGTGAAGACGCAGACTGCTTCGCTCGATCACGCGATGTGGTTCCTGCGTCCGTTCCGGGCCGACGAGTGGTTGCTCTACGACCAGACGTCGCCGTCGGCAGGTTTTGGTCGCGCGCTCACTCAGGGGCGTATCTACGATCGCGATGGCAACATGGTGGCAGCGGTGGTTCAGGAGGGTTTGACGCGTCTCGAACGCGAACCCGACAGCCATGAGAGCAAGAACAGCCGTGAGAACAAGACAGGAACTGTGTGATGACGCGTCCGTTGATCGGTGTACTCGCCCTCCAAGGTGATGTTCGCGAACACCTTGCCGCACTCGATGATTCGGGAGCGGATGCGGTGGGTATCCGGCGCCCGGAGGAACTCGACAAGGTCGACGGCATCGTGATCCCCGGTGGCGAATCCACCACGATGAGCCGGCTTCTGCAGGTATTCGAGCTGCTGGAACCGCTTCGTGAGCGACTCCGCGGCGGGCTGCCGGCCTACGGATCGTGTGCGGGCATGATTCTGCTCGCCAGCGAGGTACTAGACACCCGGCCGGACGCCGAGCATCTCGGCGCCATCGACATGACGGTGCGCCGCAACGCTTTCGGTCGGCAGGTCGATTCTTTCGAGTCCGACCTGGAGTTCGAGGGCATCATCGGTGATCCCATTCGCGCCGTCTTCATCCGCGCGCCGTGGGTGGAGCGAGTTGGGCCGGGCGTTGAGGTCCTTGCGCAGGTTCCCGCCGCCGCGGGGGAGGCCGCAGGCCGGATCGTCGCGGTTCGGCAGGGCTCGGTGATCGCCACTTCTTTCCATCCCGAGGTTACCGGGGACCGTCGAGTGCACGAGATGTTCGTCGATCTGGTTCGCGGATAACTGGAGTAGTCAGCCTCGGCCGAACCTACAGCTCCAGTTCGCGGGCAAGGATCGCCGCCTGGACGCGTGAGGTGAGGTGCAACTTCGACAGAACTCGCGACACGTGCGACTTCACCGTCGGAGCACCGACTCCGAGTTCACGCGACAGTTCGGCGTTGGACATACCCGTCCCCAACAGCGCGAGGACCTCGCGTTCACGGTCGGTGAGCTCGCTCAATCCCAGCGGTTCGGTGGGTTTGGGTGCGCGCTGCACGAACTCGCCGATCAGGACACGCGCCGCGCGCGGAGCGAGCACTGCATCTCCGGCCGCGACGTTGCGGATAGCGCTGGTCAGCTCGTCCGCGGTCGCAGTCTTGAGCAGGAATCCCGAAGCACCGGCGCGCAGGGCCGCGAAGACGTATTCGTCGAGGTCGAAGGTGGTCAACACCAGAACCCGGCTGCGGGTCGTCCCGATGATCTGACGCGTCGCCTCGATGCCGTCGGTGCCTGGCATCCGGACGTCCATGAGTACGATGTCGGGTTGATGCGTGCGGGTGACGGTGATCGCCGACGCTCCGTCACCGGCTTCTGCGACGACATCGATGTCGTCGTGCTGCCGCAGGATCATCGCGAGTCCCGACCGGATCGCGGCGTGGTCGTCGACCAGGGCGACGGTGATCACCGATCCGTTCCGTTCGGCGCGGGGACCGGTATCTGTGCGCATACCGTCCATTCTCCGTCGACCGGAAGTGCGTCGAGTGAACCGCCCAGCAGTTCGGCGCGGTGACGCATGTTTGCAAGTCCGTGCGTTCCCGCCCGAAAATTGGATGTGTCGCGACCGACGGGGTTTCGGATCTCGATCTGTAATGCATTGTGCTGGAGAGAGATCGACATCGAGATTGGCGCGCCAGGCGCATGCTTGAGTGCGTTGGTCAAGGCTTCTTGGGTGATCCGATACGCCGTGTGATCGACCACGCTCGGCAGGTTGGCAGCATCGACGTCGATCGCAACGTGCACAGTGCCGCCGGCTGCCCGAACTGCGTCCAGGACGACGGGCAACTCGGTCAGCCGCGGCGGAGAGGAACGCGGGTCCGGGGTCTCGTCGTCCCCGGCGTGGAGCAGTTCGATCATCGAGCGCATCTCGGAAAGGCCCGCGAGACTGCTCGATCTGATCGCCCCGATCATCTCCCGCAAGCCGTCGTCTGGTTCGCCCCGTTCACCGGAGAGAGCTGAGGTGGACAGTGCCGCCTCCGAGTGGATGGCGATGGCGGAGAGGTGGCTTGCGATCACGTCGTGCAGATCGCGCGCCATGGTCGCGCGTTCGTGAGCGACCGCGGCCTCGCGGTCCAGAGCGGCGAGTGCTTCGTGGACTCTGGAACGCTCGCGTTCGGCCTCGGTCAGTTCGACTTGTCGACGGATGACCAGTGCCCACCACACCGGTGTACCGAAGAACAGAGCGGTCACGACGCCCGCCCCAGCCGCAGCGCGGACGTCCTGGGTGGACAGGTAGACGAGGGCGGTGAGCGCGGCAACCGTCACTGCGGTCAGAGAACAGACCACTCGGCCCAACCGCGCCGTCCCGTACAGAACTGCGGCGTAGGTGAGATCCGAGAGGACCAGCCACATCGGCAGGGTGGGTCCCAGGGCGGCGTCGACCGCGACGATGACGGCCCCCGCCGCCAAGGCTGTTGCCGGATGCACCCGCCGGAACGAGTCGATCGCACACAGCAGAGCCAGCATCCCGATCCGAACCCCGGCGGGAACGTCGGCGACACCTCCGACATCGGTCCACATTTGGTACAGGCCGACCAGGTAGAGGAGTACCCCGATCGCGAACAGGCCGAAGGCGATGAGCGGATCGTTCCACTTGCCGACACTCCGACTTCTGGTCACCACAGACTTATCAGAGCACATCGGGGCGCCTGACTTGTCATACCAAATGATGAGGTCGGCGTTGTTCCGATGGCTGATGTGCGGATTCGATAGAGAAGACAGGCTCGACGTATGAAAATTCGCTTCGAGTTGATGATCGGCATTCTCTTGGTCGTCGGTGGCGGCTGTCTGTGGCTGTTCGCGCGTGACGCCGAGTTCTTCTGGTTTCGCGGCGGACCACTCGGCGTGATCCTCGCGATCATCGGTGCCTTCGACATCGTGAATGCAGTCCGAACGAGGGAGACAGCGATACCCGAGCGCCGAAACGACTGACGTGGAACTCGTCCTGCTCACCACGCTGGGCGGGCTCGCCCTGCTGGACAGTACGAGCATCGGAACCTTGGTCGTCCCGGTCTGGATGTTGTTGATGCCGGGACGACCGCAGGTTCGCAGGCTGCTGACATATCTGGTGGTCATCACGACGTTCTATTTTGTTGTCGGGGTGGTCGTCTGGACGACGGCACGGGCAGGCATGCCTGTCGTCGCCCCGCTACTCGACACCCCCGCCGCCCGCGTTGCGCAGTTGATTCTCGGTATCGCGTTGTTCGCGTGGAGCTTTCGATTCGATTCCGAGAAGAGACGCACATCCGGTCAGGCCGATCGAACCCATGTTTGGCGAGAGCGGGTGCTCGGCTCGGCCAGTTCCGCGAGAAGTGTTGTACTTCTGGCGATTGCTGCCGGAACCGCCGAATTGGTGACGATGTTGCCCTACTTGGCGGCGATCGCGATGATCACCGCTGCTGGGCTGCCCGCAGTCACGTCTGCGTCGATACTTGCCGGATACTGCCTGATCATGGCCATGCCCGCAGTGCTTCTGTTGTGCGGGCGGGTCGTGGCCGGCAACCGCCTCGACAAGCCGCTGCGCCGAGTGGACTCGCTGATGTCTCGCTACGGCGACAGCGCAATGGGTTGGATATTCGGCATTGCCGGTTTCTACCTCGCCGGCAATGCCGCTGCCGTGTTGTTCGTGAGTTGACGTTGTTCGTGAATTGACGTTGTTCGTGAATCAACCAGCCTGAACCAACGAATTGATCAGCTTCACACCGTCTTCCGGGTGATCGACGGTCACGGCGAACAGTCGTCCGTTCTCGAGAGTGACCACGATGGCCTCACCCGAGCGGAGAGTGACGGCTGTTCCGCGCGGTGTCATTCGGTAACCCCATCCGCCCCATTCGGCCGGACGTATCGCGTCGACTGATGCGGACTTCACCTTCGAGATGGGGATCTTCTTCCATTGAACGCCCCAGGAACTGATGCCGACACCGTGACGGTCGACGCGCACGGTGACCGACGCGAATGCTGTGACGGCGAGGGTGGACACACCCAGGATCACGGCAACCCACCAATCCGAGTACGCGGCAGTCGCGATCACGAGAACTACGAGGCCGGCGGTAACGATCCACGGCCAGACGCTGCGGACCTGCCCGACCCACACTGCACGTTCGGAGGCCGTCAGCGGAGTGTCGAGCGTCGGGGTCGGCAGTGGCGACTCCGGGCCGCTTCGTTGCTGGTCAGGCAGCGCGTATGCCAGAACTCCTACGAGTACCGCCGCGATCGGCGCAAGAATCCACCAGCCGATACGCGCGGCTTCCGGCGACCCGGCGTCGATCGTCAGGGCGACGCTCAGAATCCAGATCGTCGCCAGTGTCGCACTCGAGATCGAGGTTACGGCGAGAAACAAGGGCGCGTTGTCGCTCGAACGGGCCGCGACGACACAGGCGCAAACGACAGCCACCAGAGAAATCACCAGCGCGATGGCGAAAAACGTCGTCGTGGTGCTGAAGCCGTCCGGGGTCGATCCGGACCAATGGCTCGCGACGGTCTCGGGTAGGCGGTCACCCCACGCGAAGCGTGCGAGAACCAGGATCAGGGTCGGGATCAGAGTCAGCGAAGCTGCTGTCCAGAGTCGGATCTTGCTGGTCGTCATTGTGTGCTGGTCTCCTTGATGAGGTCGAGCATGTGCGCAGTGTCGAGTCCGAGATTTCGGGCCTGCCGTACGAACTCGCGCGCAGATTCGTTGAGAGCTGTCCTTCCCGAGTCGAACTCGGCGCGAATGACGGCGCCACGTCCGCGTCGGAGGTCGATCAGGCCTTCGTCGCGGAGTGTTGCGTACGCACGAAGAACCGTGTGGAGATTGACGTCGATCGACTCGGCGAGAGCGCGAGCGGACGGCAGGCGGTCACCTGGTCCGATCTCACCGCGGATGACCGAGCCACGAACCCCGGCTGCAATCTGCTCCGCTAGTGGAGTTGTGGAGGCGTGATCTATTCGGACCAACATGTTTGCATTCTATGCAAACAATGCGCGGTTTGACTAATTCGTGTCGGGGGATGCAGCGAGTTGTGACGTGGGACGGGTAACATCGGCAGAGCTGAAAGACGCGCATTCGGCGTGCGCAACGCAGCAGGAAAGGGGCTTGAATCGCATGAGCGGCCACTCAAAATGGGCCACCACCAAGCACAAGAAGGCTGTGATCGACGCACGTCGTGGCAAATCCTTCGCGAAGCTGATCAAGAACATCGAGGTGGCGGCACGAACCGGCGGTGGCGATCCCACGGGCAACCCCACCTTGTACGACGCCATCCAGAAGGCGAAGAAGACGTCTGTTCCCAATGACAACATCGAGCGTGCGCGCAAGCGCGGCGCCGGTGAAGAAGCGGGCGGCGCAGACTGGCAGACCATCATGTACGAGGGCTATGGACCCAACGGCGTCGCCGTTCTGATCGAGTGCCTCACCGACAACCGCAACCGCGCAGCCGGTGAAGTTCGCACCGCGATGACCCGTAACGGTGGCAACCTCGCTGACCCGGGTTCCGTCTCCTACCTGTTTGCTCGCAAGGGTGTCGTCACGCTCGAGAAGAACGGCCAGTCGGAGGACGACGTCCTGATGGCTGTGCTCGACGCCGGTGCCGAGGAAGTCACCGATCTCGGTGAAACCTTCGAAATCGTCAGTGAGCCACAGGATCTGGTTGCCGTACGTTCGGCCCTTCAGGAAGCCGGCATCGACTACGACTCCGCTGAAGCCGATTTCCGCGCTTCCGTCGAGGTTCCCTTGGATGTCGACGGCGCACGCAAGATCTTCAAGCTCGTCGACGCGCTCGAAGATTCTGACGACGTGCAGAACGTCTACACCAACATCGATCTGTCCGACGAGGTTCTCGCGGCTCTCGAAGACTGATTGTTTTTCAACTCAACCCGGCCCTGACGTCCGCGTCCGGGCCGGGTTGCGTGTTGATGCGGGGTAGTAGTCCCGCGCACCGCTAAGCTATCGAACAGCTGTTCGGTATGGAGAGGTGTGACAAGTGCGCGTGCTCGGAGTGGACCCAGGCTTGACTCGCTGCGGGTTGGGAGTGGTCGACGGGAGCAACGGCAGGAAAGTGCGCCCCATTGCGGTCGACGTGGTGCGGACTCCGGCCGAGATGGACCTTGGTTCTCGGCTTCTGCGGATCTCCGATGCGGCTGAACTGTGGATCGAGCAGTACAAGCCGGAGGTGGTCGCGATCGAGCGCGTGTTCGCGCAGCACAACGTCAGTACCGCGATGGGGACAGCGCAAGCAGGCGGAGTTGTCGCGCTCGCTGCCGCCAGACGCGGCATTCCGGTGTGTTTCCACACGCCCAGCGAGGTGAAGGCCGCCGTCACCGGCAGCGGTAACGCCGACAAGGCGCAGGTCACCGCGATGGTGACGCGAATTCTGAATTTGAAGACGGCGCCGAAACCGGCTGACGCTGCCGACGCTCTGGCGCTGGCGATCTGTCACTGCTGGCGAGCACCGATGATCGAGCGGATGGCCCGCGCCGAGGCGATGGCCGCTGAACAAATGCGTAAGTATCAGGCAAAATTGGCCGAGACGAAGAAGGCAGGTTCACGATGATCGCGTCGGTACGCGGCGAGGTACTCGATATTGCGCTCGATCACGCGGTCATCGAAGCGTCAGGTGTCGGCTATCGGGTCAATGCCACCCCGGTGACTCTCGGTGCGCTGCACCGGGGAAGCGAAGCGCGACTGTTCACGACGATGATCGTTCGCGAAGACTCGATGACGCTGTACGGTTTTTCCGATACCGAGTCGAAGGACCTGTTCAGCCTCCTGCAGACGGTTTCCGGAGTCGGACCGCGCCTGGCGATGGCAACTCTCGCAGTTCTCGAACCGGACGCGCTGCGGCGGGCGCTCTCGGAAGGCAACCTGACGGCGTTGACGAGGGTGCCCGGTATCGGAAAACGCGGCGCCGAGCGCATGGTTGTCGAACTGCGTGACAAGGTCGACGCCGTCGCGACGACGGCCGGCGCGGCGTCCGGCGTCGTCGTCGGCAGCTCGATCCGTGATCAGATCGTCGAGGCTCTCGAAGGTCTGGGCTTCCCGATCAAGCAGGCTGAGCAGGCCACGGATTCGGTTCTGGCGGAATCGCCCGAGGCCACCACGTCGGTCGCACTGCGTTCCGCTCTGTCGCTGCTCGGTAAGACTCGATGAACTTCGACCCGATCGACGATTTCGACGACGAGTCGCAGGTCTCTGCCGAATTGGTGGCGGGAGACGGTGATGTCGAAGCGAGTCTGCGCCCCAAGAGTCTCGACGACTTCATCGGTCAACCTCGTGTTCGCGAACAACTGCAGCTCGTGCTCACCGGAGCAAAACTTCGTGGCAGCACGCCTGATCACATCCTGATGTCCGGTCCCCCCGGGCTCGGCAAGACGTCGATGGCGATGATCATCGCGGGGGAGTTGGGCTCTTCTCTGCGGTTGACGTCCGGACCGGCGCTCGAACGCGCCGGAGACCTGGCTGCGATGCTGAGCAACCTCGTCGAGGGCGACGTGTTGTTCATCGACGAGATTCACCGAATCGCTCGTCCGGCCGAGGAGATGTTGTACCTGGCCATGGAAGACTTCCGTGTCGACGTCGTCGTCGGTAAGGGGCCGGGCGCCACGTCGATTCCTCTGGAGGTTGCACCGTTCACGCTGGTCGGTGCGACTACGCGGTCGGGTGCGCTGACCGGTCCGTTGCGCGACCGCTTCGGGTTCACCGCTCACATGGATTTCTACGAACCCGAAGAGCTGCAACAGATTCTGATGCGTTCGGCCGGAATTCTGGGCGTCGATCTCGAAGTCGATGCCGGTGCCGAAATCGCACGACGCTCGCGGGGGACACCGCGTATCGCGAACCGATTGCTGCGCCGGGTTCGCGACTTCGCCGAGGTGCGCGCCGACGGAATCGTCACCATGGACGTCGCTCAGGCGGCCTTGGCCGTCTACGACGTGGACCAGTTGGGCTTGGACCGTCTCGACCGTTCGGTACTGAGTGCTTTGGTGCGTTCGTTCGGCGGCGGGCCCGTCGGCGTGTCGACGCTTGCGGTGGCCGTCGGCGAGGAACCGTCGACGGTGGAAGAAGTGTGCGAGCCGTTCCTGGTCCGGGCCGGAATGATCGCCCGGACGCCGCGAGGACGTGTGGCTACCGCCGCTGCTTGGACTCAACTCGGAATGACACCGCCGCCGGATGCCGCAGCGGGCGGTATCGAGGTTCGTGTCAACGAACCGCAGGCCACGTTGTTCGATCCGAACGGCGAGTGAATTTCGACTGGAAAGGCCTACTTGAACGGCCGATCTGTCAGGAATCCTCAGCAACTAATGGCACACTGGTGTATTGCGTAGGTCCATCCGGGACCATCGCGGCGTAAAACGTGCAACACAACCGAGGTTGATCAACACATGTCGAGTTTGCTTTTCCCCCTCTTGATCCTCGCACTGCTGGTGCCCATGTTCCTGGGCATGCGCAAGCAGAAGAAGGCCTTGGCCGCGACTTCCGAGATGCAGGACTCGCTGCAGGTCGGCGATCGGGTGCAGACCACGGCCGGGCTCTACGCCACGATCGCTTCCCTGGACGACGACACCGTGGACCTCGAGATCGCGGACGGTGTCATCACCACCTGGTCGCGTTTGGTCATCCGTGAGCGCGTCGTCGAGACGACCGAGACCGACGAGTACGACGACGACTCGATTTCCGAGATCGAAGAGTCTGCTGCCGACACCGAAATCCGGCTCACCAAGGAGTCCTGACTTCGTCGAACTGGTACGTGTTCTAGAGTTGTGAACTCGGACACACGTCCAGATCGGTTTGTCCGCTCTTACACCAGCAGCTCAGTTCACCCCGTTGATCAATCGTTGCAGTTCGAACGCCGCAGCTCGGGTGGTCGTCGACCACCCGAGCCGTGCACTTACTGAAGCTCTGCACCTACCGAGGAGACTTAAAGATCGTGGCACCTTCCACCGGAACGGTGCATCCGGTCCGCTACCTGGCCCTTTTCGGGGTCCTGGTAGTGGCACTGTATGCCCTGGTGTTCTTCACTGGAGACAAGTCGGCCACGCCGAAACTCGGCATCGACCTGCAGGGTGGAACGCGCGTCACGTTGACCGCTCGTACCCCGGACGGCAGCGCTCCCAGTCAGGACAGTCTCAAGCAGGCTCAGGAAATCATCGAGACCCGCGTCAACGGTCTCGGCGTTTCCGGTTCCGAGGTCGTTGTCGACGGTGACAACCTCGTCATCACCGTTCCCGGCGACGACAGTGCGCAGGCTCGCTCGCTCGGCCAGACCGCTCGTCTGTACATCCGCCCGGTGACGGGTTCGATCGACGTCGCCACCCGTGACGCGAATCGGACAGCTACGCCTGAGGCGCCGGCGGCCGAAACTCCGGCCACTGATGCACCGGCCCCCGAAGCACCCGCTGACGGGACGCAGACGCCGCAGAACCGTCCGTTCCTGGCTCAGGACCCGACTACTCCCGAGGCAACGCCCGCGCCGCAGACAACGACTCCGGCCCCCACCGGGGACGCTCCGAGCGACGGCACCGACGAAGGCGACGCAGCAGCAGCGGAAATCGCCGCAGCGCGCGCCCTCCGGCAGAGCAGCGATCCGACAGTGCAGCAGCAAGCAGTGGCGAACCTCGACTGCTCCGTCGCGGATCCGCTCCGTGGAAACGACGACCCGACCCTGCCGCTGGTCGCCTGCTCGCAAGACGGACTGAACATCTATCTCCTCGGTCCTTCGATCATCGACGGACAGGAGATTGCCGACGCGTCTTCGGTCTTCAACTCGCAGCAGTCGCGCCATGAGATCAGCCTCTCGTTCAAGACGACCGGCAGCAACACCTGGGCCGAGTTCACCTCAGCCAACATCGGCAAGCAGGCAGCGTTCACGCTCGACTCGAAGGTCGTCAGCGCTCCCACGATTCAAGGTGCAACGCCTGCGGGTAGCGCCACCTCGATCACGGGCAGTTTCACTGCCGAGAGTGCCAAAGAACTTGCCAACACACTGAAGTACGGTTCGCTTCCGCTCTCGTTCGCAGCCTCTGAGGCCGAGACGGTCTCGGCCACGCTCGGCCTGGCCTCACTGCAGGCGGCATTGATCGCCGGCGCGGTCGGTCTCGTTCTCGTTCTGCTGTACTGCCTCGTCTACTACCGCATGCTAGGCGTCCTGACGGCGTTGTCGCTGATTCTCTCCGGAGTCATGGTCTACGCGATCATGGTTCTGCTCGGCAGATACATCGGCTTCACGCTCGACTTGGCCGGCATGGCTGGTCTGATCATCGGTATCGGTATGACCGCCGACTCGTTCGTCGTGTTCTTCGAACGCATCAAGGACGAAATGCGTGAGGGCCGTAGCTTCCGCTCGGCGGTGCCACGCGGTTGGGCAAGAGCACGCCGAACAATTCTTTCCGGCAACGCGGTGAGCTTCATCGCCGCCGCAGTTCTGTACGTGCTTGCGGTCGGACAGGTGCGCGGCTTCGCCTTCACCTTGGGTCTGACGACCATTCTCGACGTGATTGTCGTGTTCCTCGTGACGTGGCCACTGGTCAGCATGGCGTCCCGTTCGGCGTTCTGGTCCAAGCCCAGCGTCAACGGTCTCGGCGCAGTGCAAGAGGTTGCCCGCGAACGTAAGGTTGCCGCCGCTGCGTCGGCTAAGGAGACACGAGCATGAGCGAGTCCAACAACTCCCCGGTGGGGTCCACCAACAGTTCCGCCGCCGAGTCCGCCGATGCGGCGGCCCGGTCGGAGATCACCGACTCAGGCGTCGATCAGGGCGCGATGCCCAAGCACAGCTGGCTCTCGCGGTTGTACACCGGAACGGGTGCGTTCGAGGTCGTCGGCAAGCGTCGCTTCTACTACGGACTGACCGGCGCTCTGGTCGCCATTGCGCTGCTGAGCATCATTCTGCGCGGCTTCACCTTCGGTATCGATTTCGAAGGCGGATCACGCATTCAGTTCCCGGCCGAGGGCGGAGTCGAGACGTCGGCGGTGGAAACCGTCTACTCCGACACACTCGGGTTCGAACCGGTCAGCGTGCAGACAGTCGGCTCGGGTGCCAGCGCAACCGTGCAGATCCGGTCGGAGACGTTGAACGCGACGCAGATCAACGATCTTCAGTCGGCTCTCTTCGACGAGTTCCAGCCCAAGGACAAGAACGGGAACCCGTCGGCGCAAGCCATCAGTTTTGCGGACGTGAGTGAAACCTGGGGTGGCCAGATCACCAAGAAGGCGCTGATCGCGCTGATTGTGTTCCTGGTGATCGTGAGTATCTACATCGCCATCCGCTTCGAGCGAGACATGGCGGTAGCTGCGATCGTTGCGTTGTTCTTCGACATCATCGTCACTGCCGGCGTCTACTCGCTCGTCGGTTTCGAGGTGACGCCCGCGACGGTGATCGGTTTGCTCACCATTCTCGGTTTCTCGCTGTACGACACCGTGGTGGTGTTCGACAAGGTCGAAGAGAACACCCGCGGTGTTCTGCATCTGACGCGCCGGACGTACGGCGAGCAGGCCAACCTCGCGGTGAATCAGACCTTGATGCGATCGATCAACACGACCGTCATCAGCGTGCTCCCGGTGATCGCTCTGATGGTTGTCGCGGTCTGGATGCTCGGCGTCGGCACACTCAAGGACCTTGCGCTCGTTCAGCTCGTCGGCATCATCGTGGGTGCGTACTCCTCGATTTTCTTCGCGACGCCGCTCCTGGTGTCGATGAAGGAACGCTGGGGACCCGTTGCCGCGCACACTCGTAAGGTGCTCTCGCGCCGGGCTACGCTGGCCGAGAAGGGTACGCAGACGGTAGCCGTCGGCGCACCAGTTGCACGCCGTGCGCCGGTTGCTCCGCAGCCGGGTGCGCGGCCGACCGGAAAGCGAAACAAGAAGGGGCACTGAACATGCTCCCAAGAACACGCACACTGGTTCGATCGATGACGTTCGTTGCGGCCACCGTTGTGGCTGCGGGTTCGTTGGCGGCCTGCTCGGAAAGCGCCGAGCAGGTTCCGTCCATCGGATATGCCATCGACAACTCCATCTCCACGTACAACGCCAACACGACAGCTGGATCGGTGTCCGGGGCGATGGCCGCGTTCGGCCGGGTGCTTCCCGGCTTCACGTTCACCGGCCCGGCCGGAGCACCCGTCTCCGACACCGACATCGGAACGGCGTCGGAGTTGCCCGGTGACGTGCTCACGGTCTCGTACAAGCTCAATCCGGCGTCCGTGTACTCCGACGGGATTCCGATGTCCTGTGACGATCTCGTCCTCACCTGGGCGGCGTCGAGTGGCAAGTTCACCGAAGACGTCGATGGTGCCGTGAAGCCCATGTTCGACACGGCGAACAATCTCGGATACGCGGACATCGACCGGATCGACTGCCAGAGCGGGGCGAAGGACGCGACGGTGTTCTTCAAACCCGGGCGATCGTTCACCGATTGGCGGTCGTTGTTCGGTGCGACTGCGCTGATGCCTTCACACATCGTGACGCAGCGCGCCGGAGTGGGCGACGTGGTGAGCGCGGTGAATGCCGGTGACACCGAAGCGTTGTCGAAGATCGCGGACTTCTGGAACACCGGGTGGAACCTGACTCCAGGTCAGGTGGACACCTCCGTACTGCCCTCCGCTGGTCCGTATCGAATCGACTCGTACAGTGCCGACGACGGCCTGGTGCTGGTCGCGAACGAGCGGTGGTGGGGCAACAAGCCGGCGACCGATCGCATCGTCGTCTGGCCACGTGGTGTGAATCTGACCGAGGATCTCGACAAGAACTCGATCGAGGTAGTCGACGTCGCTTCCGGCTCGGCTGGCGAACTCGGTACTCCGTCCGGGTTCGACGTCCAACAGATTCCGTCGCGGTCGATCGAGCAGTTCGTTCTCGCGACCTCTGGTTCGCTGGGCGACGAAGCCGCCCGTCGAGCGTTCGCGCATTGTGTTCCGCGGACGACCCTGTTCGAGAAGTTCGGGCAGACGGAGAATGCGCCGCAGGCGGGTCTGGGTTCCGGCGTGGTCGATTCGCGACTGATGGCGCCGGATTCACTCGTTTACAGCGACGCCGCTGCGGTCGACGGTGATCGGTACGCCAATGCCGACATCGAGGCTGCGAAGACGTCGTTGTCGGAAGCCGACCTCGACCAGTTGACCGTCCGGGTCGGGTACCTCGCACCGGACCCGGTGCGGGCGCAGATCGTCTCCGAAGCGAAAGCCGCGTGTGCTCCGGCGGGAATCACGGTCGAGGACGCAAGTAGCGACAGCTTCGATCCTGCGAGTCTGCAGACTGGGGGAGTCGACGCCGTGCTTTCCGGCATGGCAGGCAAAGTCGGCGCAGGCGGAACAGCGAGCATGATCGACGCGCGTGGAGCGCTGCGATCGGGCAACGGCGCAAACCTCGGTACGTACGGAAATGCCAGGATCGATCAGATCATCGATCAGTTGAACGTGGATGCGAGCACGAGTGCGCAATTGGGACTCTCGGTGGAGGCGGAGAACATCCTGTGGACCCAGGTGCCTACGATTCCACTGTTCAATCAACTACGAACTGTCGCTGTAGCTCCAGGCATGTCGGCAGTGTTGGTCAATCCGACTCGGGCCGCTACCGGCTGGAACATGGACAGATGGGTACTACGCAGATGAGCGTCTCGAATGGTGTTGCCTTGCACACGACTGAAGAATTGATCGCAATCCACCGGGCTGCCGGGGACGCCGTTGTTCGGCTGACCCGCTGGGCGGACAACTTTCCCGGTCCCGGTGTTCGGTTCGCCGATCTGACTCCGGTGTTCGCCGACGCCGAGGGGTTCGGGGCCGTGCTCGATGCCCTTGTCGCCTGTGCTCCGGACGCCGACACGATCGCCGCCGTCGATGCTCGTGGATTCCTGCTCGGTGCCGGTGCGGCCGCGAAGATGGGTGCGGGAGTCGTTGCCGTGCGGAAGGTCGGCAAACTGCCGCCGCCGGTGCTCTCTCGTTCGTACAGCCTCGAGTACGGATCCTCGACTCTCGAGATTCCCGCAAACGGCTTCGATCTCACGGGGCGGAATGTTCTGGTGATCGACGACGTTCTGGCTACCGGAGGGACACTCGAGGCGGCTGTACAGTTGGTCGAGTTGGGTGGAGCGAACGTCGTCGGCGTCGCAGTGGTGCTCGAGATCGAGGAACTGCGCGGTCGAGATCGCTTCTTGAAGTACCCACTGACATCACTGGTGAAGGTCTGAGTATTAAAGTTGTCTCCTGGGGGTCGAGTTAGACCTCCAGGGCAATTACCCGATGCAGGGCGGTTGCCTCAACCAACTCGGTGGTAGGAGGTGGCGACATGACGTCGAATCTTGATCGATCACAGAACTCGGGTGCAGTGTCGCAGGAGACGGGTGCAGTTCCGGCTCCGGAGACGACACCATCGAAGTCCGCGGTGCCCGACGATTCGGGATCTGCGCAAACTACCGGCAATCGGGGTGGGCAGAATCTGGCCGTGCCCGCTTCCGCCTCCCGTAGGGTGCGCGCTCGGCTTGCTCGGCGCATCACCGGTCAGCGCAACGCCACCATCCGCCCGGTGCTCGAGCCGTTGGTCAGCCTCCACCGTGAGCTGTATCCGAAGGCCGACCTCGCGCTGCTCCAGCGTGCGTACGACGTCGCCGAGGACAGACATTCGAGCCAGCGGCGCAAGTCCGGCGATCCGTACATCACGCATCCGTTGGCCGTCGCAAGCATTGTGGCCGAGTTGGGTATGGACACCACCACCCTCGTCGCAGCCCTTCTGCACGACACCGTCGAGGACACCGGGTACTCACTCGAAGAGTTGACCAAGGACTTCGGTGACGAGGTTGCTCACCTCGTCGACGGCGTCACCAAACTCGACAAGGTCGTTCTGGGCACCGCGGCCGAGGGCGAAACCATCCGCAAGATGATCATCGCGATGGCGCGGGACCCGCGCGTGCTCGTGATCAAGGTTGCGGATCGTCTGCACAACATGCGCACGATGCGATTCCTGCCGCCCGAAAAGCAAGCACGTAAGGCGCGAGAGACTCTCGAAGTCATTGCGCCACTTGCACATCGACTTGGAATGGCGACCGTCAAGTGGGAACTCGAGGACCTCTCGTTCGCTATCCTGCACCCGAAGAAGTACGACGAGATCGTTCGACTGGTCGCCGATCGCGCGCCCTCTCGAGACACTTATCTGGCCAAGGTTCGCGCCGAGATCAACTCGACTCTGTCCGCCTCGCGGATCAATGCCATCGTAGAAGGCCGGCCCAAGCATTACTGGTCGATCTACCAGAAGATGATCGTCAAGGGCCGCGATTTCGACGACATCCACGATCTGGTCGGCGTGCGCATTCTGTGCGAAGAGGTGCGTGACTGTTACGCCGCGGTCGGCGTTGTCCACTCACTGTGGCAGCCGATGGCCGGACGCTTCAAGGACTACATCGCACAGCCGCGCTACGGCGTCTACCAGTCACTGCACACCACCGTCGTGGGACCGGAAGGTAAGCCCCTGGAGGTCCAGATCCGGACCCAGGACATGCACCGGACCGCCGAGTTCGGTATCGCCGCGCACTGGCGGTACAAGGAGACCAAGGGCAAGCACGCGGGCGACATCGCCGAGGTCGACGACATGGCGTGGATGCGTCAGCTACTCGACTGGCAACGTGAAGCGGCCGATCCGGGGGAGTTCCTCGAATCGTTGCGTTACGACCTCGCGGTCAAGGAGATCTTCGTCTTCACGCCGAAGGGCGACGTCATCACGTTGCCTGCCGGATCGACCCCCGTCGATTTCGCGTATGCGGTGCACACCGAGGTCGGGCACCGATGCATCGGTGCCAGGGTCAACGGCCGACTGGTCGCGCTGGAACGAACTCTCGAAAACGGCGAAGTGGTGGAGGTCTTCACGTCGAAGGCTGCCACCGCCGGGCCGAGCCGTGATTGGCAGACGTTTGTCGTCTCGCCGCGTGCCAAGGCGAAGATCCGTCAGTGGTTCGCGAAGGAACGCCGCGAGGAGGCGCTCGAGTCCGGCAAGGATCAGATCGCGAAGGAAGTCCGCCGTGTGGGACTTCCGTTGCAGCGGTTGATGAATGCCGAATCGATGAGCACGATCGCGCACGAACTTCGCTATCCCGACGTCTCGGCGTTGTACACGGCCGTAGGCGAGAGTCAGGTGTCGGCGCACCACGTCGTGCAGCGACTGGTTGCTCATCTGGGCGGCGTCGGCGCCGTCGAGGAGGAACTGGCCGAGCGTTCGACGCCGTCGACCATGCCGGTGCGCACCCGCAGTACGGGTGACTCCGGAATTCTGGTTCCCGGAGCACCCGGCACGGTGGCAAAACTTGCGAAGTGTTGCACGCCGGTTCCGGGCGATTCGATTCTGGGCTTCGTCACGCGTGGTGGGGCGGTCAGCGTGCACCGTACCGACTGCACCAACGCCAACTCGCTCCACGATCAGTCCGAGCGAATCATCGACGTCGAATGGGCACCGTCAGCGACGTCGGTGTTCCTGGTCGCGATCCAGATCGAGGCGCTCGATCGTCATCGGTTGCTTTCCGACGTCACCAAGGCGTTGGCCGACGAGAAGGTGAACATCCTGTCGGCCTCGGTCACCACGTCCGGCGACCGCGTGGCGATCAGCAAGTTCACCTTCGAGATGGGCGACCCGAAGCACTTGGGTCATGTTCTCAACGTGGTTCGTAACGTGGAAGGCGTCTACGACGTCTACCGCGTGACCTCTGCCTCGTAAACTGCTGTGCGCCTTTATTAACCGCGGGCGGTTAATAAAGGCGCACAGGGGGTCAGGCGACTATTGCAGTCTCGATGGTGATCGGGGTGTTGGGTGCACCGCCGCCGGTTGCTCCCATGCCACCGTCGTCGCCGTCGGCCGCGATCTTCTCGATCGTCGCCAGGCCGGCGTCGTCGATCTTTCCGAAGACCGTGTAGTTGGGCGGCAAGACCGAATCCTCGTAGACGAGGAAGAACTGACTGCCGTTGCTGCCCGGTTTACCCGAGTTGGCCATTGCCAGCGTGCCGCGGGGGTAGACGGCAGGCAAGGAGAGTGCCGGATCGTTAGCCGGGTAGGCAGTGGTCGGGTACTCGTTGTCGAAGCCATAGCCTGGTCCGCCCGTGCCCTTGCCCGAGGGATCGCCGCACTGCAGGATCTGTAGACCGGGTGTGGTGACGAGTCGATGGCACGGGGTGTCGTCGAAGTACTTCTGCTCGGTCAAGCTCACGATGCTGTTGACCGTGCAGGGGGCTTCCGCCCGGTTCAGTTCCATCCCGATCGGGCCGGCCGTAGTCGTGAGCGCGACGTTGACGGTTCCCTCGGTGGACACACCCGTGGAGTTCGGCGGATTGACGGTTTTTGCTGCACCCGCCGCGCTCGGGTACGAGCAGTCGACGGTCGCCGAGGCCGGAGTCGGGACAGGCGGGAGTGCGTCGAACTGTGACATGTCGAGCGGCGGCATGGCAGCCGTTGTCGTCTTCGCCTTGGAGGTGCTGGACGGCGAGTCCGAGCTACCGGAATCACTGGAACAACCAGCCAGAAGCAGCGCCGCGGTGCTTGCGGCGGCAATGACTACAGGAAAGCGCATCACAGGATTACGTCGCATCAGTCGAGCCTTACTGTCTTGATGTCGGTGGTCAGATTCGGCTTGCCGTCACCCTCTGGCGTCGATCCGCCGGCCGCGACCTTGTCCAAAGTGGCGAGCCCGGTTTCGTCGATCGTGCCGAAAACCGTGTACTGCGGGGGGAGTTGTGAGTCGCCGTAGACGAGGAAGAACTGGCTGCCGTTGCTACCGGGTGCCCCGGTGTTGGCCATCGCAACCGTGCCGCGCGCGTAGGTGACGGGCTCCTGCGCTGCCGGGTCGGTGGTGGAATACGCCGTGGTGGGGAATTCGTTGTCGAAGCCGTAGCCCGGTCCGCCGGTGCCGGTGCCCGACGGGTCACCGCACTGCAGCACCTGGAGCGAGGGGCTCGTCGTCATGCGGTGGCAGGTGGTGTCGTTGAAGTAGTCCTGCTGCGCCAAGCTCACGAAGCTGTTGACCGTGCACGGAGACTTCGTTCCGTCGAGTGTGAGCCCGATGTTTCCCTGCGAGGTCTCGACGCTGATGCTCGGCGTCGCGTCCGGCGCGGTGGTGGGAATCCCGTCGGTACGAGGAGGGTTGTTGGCCTTGGACGCGGTAGCGCCGTCGGCTGGATACGAGCAGGAGACCGTGTCGGCCAGTGGCGTCGACAGACCGGCCGGCATTGCACCCGCGGTCTGTGGCGTGAGGCTCGAGTCGTCGGCAGCAGTGTTGGTGGTGTTCGCGTCGTCGTCACTGCGATTGCTCAGCCAGATGAGTCCACCGACGACGCCGACTACGACGACCACGCCGAGCGCAGTTCCGGCTATCGTCATCTGCTTGCGCTTGCGGGCACGTTCTGCGCGACGTTCGAGCTGACGCTCGAGCTTGCGTTTCGCCGCCTCGCGGCGTTGCTCGTTACTCGGCACTGCTGTAGTCCTCCGTATCGCGGGTGGATCGTGGTCGGCCGGCCGAGCAACACCCTGGGGGGTCGGCTTCGGCAAGCGGCTCTACTCGTCGTCAGAGTCTCCCATTGCAACCTGAGAACTTACTGGCGGGGCAGCAGCTTAGGCTGTAACCGACAGCGTGTTGTTCGTTTCCACCCTTCGAAGAGGAGTTGCCCCCGTGCTCGTCACTGGTTTTCCGGCCGGGATGTTCCAAACCAACTGCTACATACTCGCTCAGGACGACGCGTGCGAGTGCGTAGTCGTAGATCCGGGTCAGGATGCAGCTGAGCCGCTCTTCGAATATCTGGACTCCAAGGACATGTCGGTCACGGCGGTCCTCCTGACGCACGGTCATCTCGATCACGTGTGGTCGGCCCGCGAGGTCTGTGAGCGGTATTCCGTACCCGCGTACATCCATCCCGAGGATCGCTACATGCTCAGCGATCCGGCACGGGGGATCGGCCCGACGATGAAGGAATTCATTCAAGGCATGACGTTCGTGGAGCCGGACGAGGTGATCGAACTGGCCGACGGAGACAAGATCACCGAGGCCGGAATGACGTTCGTCGTGGACCACACACCCGGGCACACGCAGGGATCGGTGGTGTTCCGCACCCAGGCGAATACCGAGAGCGGGCCCGTGGATTTGGCGTTCACCGGTGACACCCTGTTCCAGGGTTCCATCGGGCGCAGCGACCTGCCCGGCGGAAATCACGAGCAGTTGCTCGCTTCGATCGCCCGCAAGCTATTGGTACTCGGTGACGAGACAGTGGTCCTGCCCGGGCACGGCGGCAACAGTTCGATCGGCGCCGAGCGAAGCTCGAATCCGTTTCTCGTTGGACTCAGCGCACAAGAATAAGGAAAAGTACCTCTCGTGAGTAAAGCCAGCACCTTCTCTGCACCCAAGGGCATTCCGGACTACGTTCCGCCGCAGTCAGCCGAATTCGTCGCCGTTCGTGACGGTTTGACGCGCGCCGCGAGGTTGGCCGGATACGGCCACATCGAATTGCCGATCTTCGAGGACACCGGCCTGTTCGCTCGCGGTGTCGGTGAGTCGACCGACGTCGTCAGCAAAGAGATGTACACATTCGCCGACCGCGGTGACCGTTCGGTGACGTTGCGTCCCGAGGGAACCGCCGGAGTCATGCGTGCGGTCATCGAGCACAGCCTCGATCGTGGACAGTTGCCGGTCAAGGTCAGCTACGCGGGCCCGTTCTTCCGCTACGAGCGCCCGCAGGCCGGTCGCTACCGCCAGTTGCAGCAGGTCGGCGTCGAAGCCATCGGGATCGACGACCCCGCGCTCGACGCTGAGGTCATCGCGATCGCCGACGCCGGATTCCGGTCGTTGGGGCTCGACGGCTTCCGCCTCGAAATCACCTCTCTCGGTGACGACACCTGCCGGCCGCAGTATCGCGAACTGCTGCAGGAGTTTCTCTTTGCACTCCCACTCGACGAGGACACGCGTCGACGCGCCGAGATCAACCCGCTCCGCGTGCTCGACGACAAGCGCCCAGATGTACGCGAGATGACGGCCGGCGCACCGCTCATGCTCGATCACCTGTCCGAGAGCTGCAAGGCGCACTTCGACGAGGTGCTAGCGCACCTGGACGCATTGGGCGTTCCGTACGTCGTCAACCCGCGCATGGTCCGCGGCCTCGACTACTACACCAAGACAACCTTCGAATTCGTGCACGACGGACTGGGTGCGCAGTCCGGAATCGGTGGTGGTGGTCGTTACGACGGTCTGATGGAACAGCTGGGTGGACAGCCGCTCTCGGGCATCGGGTTCGGAATCGGCGTCGACCGCACGGTTCTCGCGCTCGAGGCCGAGGGCAAGTCCGTTGCGCCACCGGCGCGTGTCGACGTCTTCTGTGTACCGATGGGTGCCGAGGCGAAGGCTGCACTGGTGAAGATCGCACATCAGTTGCGTGCCAATGGGATTCGCGTCGACCTGGCGTACGGAAACCGTGGCGTGAAGGGCTCGATGAAGGCAGCTGATCGTTCGGGTGCCGCGATCGCTTTGGTTCTCGGCGAGCGTGAACTCGAAGAGGGCGTTGTCGTTGTCAAACAGTTGGCAACAGGTGAGCAGGAGACAGTGGCGCTCGACCAGGTTGTCGACAAGCTCGGGGAACTCGTTGAGCACTGAGGCCGAACCGGTTTCGCTCGATCTGGTTCCCGTGGCGTTGATCGCGCCGCGGCTGAAGAAATTCGCCGTTGTTGTCGTGGTGTTCGGCGTGGTCGTCGGGTTGATCGTCAGTGTGTTCTCGACGGCGACCGTTGGAGTGATCGTCGGCGCCGTCATCGCGGTGCCGACGTCACTGGCGATCCTGATGACGCTGCGCCGGCACATCACGTTGTACGGCAACAGAGTTCGTGCGCAAGCTGGTTTTCGAACCAACGTCGTCGACGTGGCCGAGGTACTCACGGCGGCATTGACGGTGAGATCCGGCCGGATCAGCGAAGTCAGCTTGACGCTCGGCGACGGACGGTCCACCGTGCGGATCCCGCTCGCGCTGTATACCGCGGGGGGTGGGCGCGAGTTGGAGATCCTTGCACTCCGCAAGCTCGCGGACGCGCTGGCGGCCAGCGAGTTGGTACCGGCTGCCGCGTTGTCCTCGGTGCTGATCGAACAGTTGCGTGCCGAAGCCCGCGGCGCCGGACTCGCCGAGCGTCCGCTCTACCGCGCCGTCGAACTCGTGACGGCGGAGGGACGAGTGCCGAGAACCACACTGACAGACCACGAAGTGGCCGGTTTACTCGACTAGCGTGGAAACCGTTCTTACAGCGTTGTAGAACGGACAGTCGTGAAAACGGCAGGTGAGGAGTCGGCAATGAGTATTGCGCCCGTAACCGTCACGGTAACCGGAGCGTCGGGTCAGATCGCATACGGAATGCTTTTCCGCATAGCTGCGGGGGAGATGCTCGGCGCTGACGTCCCGATCAAACTTCGACTGCTCGAGATTCCTGCCGCCGTGTCCGCTGCCGAAGGCGTTGCGATGGAACTCGAAGACGGCGCATTTCCGTTGCTGAGCTCCATCGACATCACCGACGATCCCGATGTCGCCTTCTCCGGCGCGAACGTCGGGATGCTGGTCGGCGCACGTCCGCGGAGCAAGGGGATGGAGCGTGCCGACTTGCTGAGTGCGAACGGCGCGATTTTCACAGCGCACGGGAAGGCGATCAACAACAACGCAGCCTCGGACGTCAAGGTGCTGGTCGTGGGAAATCCGGCCAACACCAACGCGCTGATCGCGATGAACAATGCACCGGATGTACCCGATACTCGGTTCAGTGCGCTGACACGTCTCGACCACAACCGAGCGATCGCGCAGGTCGTGAAGAAGACCGGGGTTCGTGCGTCGTCGGTGCGCAAGGTGTCCGTCTGGGGAAACCATTCGGCGACGCAGTACCCGGACCTGTCCCACGCGACTGTCGCAGGTGAGCCTGCACTCGCGGTGATCGACGACCGCGACTGGGTGGAGAACGATTTCATCCCGACTGTGCAGGTGCGAGGCACCGCCATCATCGCTGCGCGGGGATCGTCCTCTGCGGCGAGTGCGGCCAGCGCGTCGATCGACCACGTCCGCGACTGGGTGATCGGTACCGCCGAGGACGACTGGGTATCCATGGCCGTCTGTTCGGACGGTTCCTACGGAGTGCCCGAAGGATTGATCTCTTCCTTCCCGGTGACCTGTGCCGATGGCGAGTTCGCTATCGTTCCCGACCTCGCGATCGACGACTTCTCACGCGAACGGATCGACCTGTCCGTCAGCGAACTGGAGCAGGAGCGTGCGGCGGTGCGGGAGTTGGGCTTCGTCTGAGGTTTGTCTTGATCAGAGATCTCGGAACAGGTACTGATCGGGATCGTCAGCCCCGAGCACGGGCGGCGACACCATCGGCAGATCGTCGACCATCGAATTCTCGTCGCCGACAGTGACGAGATACCTCGGGGTAGTGCGTGACGACTCGTCGTCCCGAGATCCGCGGGGTCCACCGCCCGGCGACATGCCGCTACTGCCGACTGCCGACGATGGTGCACCCAGGCCGGGCGGTGTTACCGGAACCGGTTGAACTGCAGCAACTCCCGCTGCACCCCTCACCATTCCGCCGGTAGTGCCACCGCTTCCGCTCACCCATGCTCCGCCTGAACTTGCCGTCGCACTGGGTGACGGCGACGCGCCGGCTGCGAGTGACGTCGACGGATTGCCTGCGCCCCACAGCTTGTCGACGCCGGTCGGAAGCCCGGCGCCGGCCCGTGCAGCCGAAGTTCGAACAGCCTCTGTGCCTGGCTGAGTGGAGTCCGGGTGGGTGGAGTACGGCGCATCACCGGCATCGGTTGAGGCAGAAAGAGGTTGGGCGATCTGACGGGCGGCGTTGTTGATTGCCTCCGCAGTGACCAGGTTGGAGAGTGCCTCACTGGTCGGTGGGGTCGGCACGGGGATCGGTCCGGCAAGGGCGTTCATGGCTGCGGTGTGCCCGAGCATCTCCCCACGCGTCCGAGTCACCGCCGCGACGGCTGCCTGCATGTGTTCAGCTGCCGAGGCAAGCAACATCGCCTGTCCTGGTGGTGTCCACGCGATGGGCGCGGCAGCTGCAACCGTGGTGGCGAAGGACTGCGCGATTGCCGCGAGATTCGCGTTGCCTCGCTGCACCGATTCCGCGGCGGCGGCAGCAGTTTTCGATATCGCGGTTCCGCGTTCGCTCAATTCTGCGCCGCTGTTCTGGGCGGATCGCGACAGTTCGGTCGCGGCGTCACTGCCGGTGCTGTTCCAGGTCTGGCCTACCTCGGCGACCGCGCTTCGGGAAAGTCCCATGGCGTGGTCGATGAGAGTGGACGCCTGATCGAAGATGCCGACGGGATCGATGCCCGCAAAAGTGCCTGTGCCGAGACTCTTCCCGAGTTCGATCAAGGGCGCGAACAGATCTTCGATTCCGAGGAGTGCCGGTACCGGTATGCCGGCGAGCATCGATTCGACCACATTGTTCGGCAGTACCGGGGCAGGAGCGCCACCGTGAGGGAATTCGATGACGGTCGTCGAGTCGTCTTCGGTGCTCACGCGGTCGCGCCCGTCGATCCGGCCGCAGCGGTCAGATCTGTTGCGATTGCATGATCTGTGGTGTCGTAGGCCTGCGCGGCTGCACCGGCCGTCGCGGCGTTGCCGGCGTAGAACGTGGCGAGTGCTGCAACATCTTTGGTGTGTGTGGCCTGAGCGCGCGCGAATGCTTCGAGAAATTCGATCCCGACGGGGCCCACGGCCGGTGCGACTGCTGCGATGTTTGCACCCAGATCGACGGCGGCGGCCTGCGCGATGCGTCCTGCCGCTTCGGTCGACGTCGAGCCGTACTTTCGGATGCCGTCTGTGGCGACAGTCAATTCGCTCATCATTACCCCCCAGTTGGTAAGCGTCGTGAGAACTGTATCGGACCACAGTCCGCCCTTGCAGGGAGAGAACGCGAGTTCGCCAGCGGTTCCGGACAACCTGGACGAAGTGGCAGAGATTACATTCGGCTCCGGTGTTGGTATTGCGAGTGCGATCGATTTGGCACACTCGAACCATGCGAACCGCTTCGGACGTCATCCTCCGACTCACGTCCGATCCAGCTCGCTGTGGACTGGTGATGGATTTCGACGGCGTGCTTGCACCCATCGTCGACGATCCGTCGGCGAGTGCGCTACTGCCCGGCGCGGAAGACGTGCTTGCGACCCTGGCCGAGCATCTCGGTGTTGTCGGCTTGCTCTCGGGACGGCCTGTGTCGTTCTTGCGAGAGCGACTCAGCTTGAATTCCGTTGTGCTCATGGGTTCCTACGGCGTCGAGACCTGGACGGACGACGGCATCCACGTGCTTCCGGCCGTCGCGGCGTTCAGTGATGCTGTCGCCGAAGCAGAAGCCGAATTGCGACGCTTGTTCGACTCTCCGGCAGTTCCTGGCATCCATGTCGAGAGCAAAGGCCTTGCGGTGGCCGTGCATTGGCGTCGGGCCGCGGATCGTGCGGTCGCGCAGCGTCTGGTGGAAGCAGCGACGACAGAAATCGCGAGCCGGACCGGGTTGCGGCGTGAGCCCGGCAAGTTGGTCGAGGAATTGCGCCCACCAGTTGAGGAGGACAAGGGGACAGGCCTCCTTCGCGCGATCGCGGCCGCAGGGGTCGACGTCGTCGCGTACGCGGGCGACGACCGGGGTGACCTACCGGCCTTTGCCGCTGTCCTTGCCTCGGGTGGAGAAGCGTTGGTGGTCAAGGGCGACGACATCGCACCGGAAGTGGCTGCTGTCGACGGCGTCCAGTTCGACGGCCCGCAGGCATTCCTCGATTGGATGAAAGAGCTTGCCGCGCAACTGGAACGCTGACGCGTAAGGTCAGTCTGCCAGGAACTCGACCAGGTCTTATTTCGAGGTGCCGCGTCCGCGGGGCAGAGTGACGCGAACCCGCGGGTGCCCTGTTCCTTGGCGTGATCGACAAGCGCTGCGGGTTCTGTCAACGCGAAACTGGCCGCACCGGAAGGGCTCCGGTGCGGCCAGTTTTGGTCTTGGTCGGTTTGCGACTCGTCAGGCGTCGCGCTTGTTGACGACGGCGATGCTGATTCCGAATATCACCAGCACAAACGCTGCGAAGTAGAACAAGCTTCCCCAAGGGCCCCAATGGAAATTGGTGCTCGAACCCGAAGAGAGGAAGTGGTCGGCGTTGGCGAACGGGAGGAACGGTGTGACGTTTCTGCCGAAGGATCCGAACATGCCGAACAGGCTCTCGATGAGCAGTGGCCACAGCAGCAGTAGTGCAATGGCGCCGGCGGACTGACGAAGGAGTGCTCCGACGGCGATGGCAAGGGCAACGCAGAGGAACGCGAAGATCGGTACGCCGTAAACGGCGCGCCAGGCGTCGGCGTTGTCCAGTGCCAGATTGGTGGAGCCTTCAGAGCCTGCCGCAGCTTTGGTGATGAATACCGCGCCGAGCATGAGAACGAAGGACAGCACCGCGCCGAAAGCCCCGATCAGGCCGGCTTTGGCGATCAGAACCGAAGCCCGACTCGGGATGGCCTGGAAGGTGGTACGGATGATGCCGAAGCGGTACTCGCTGGTGATCGCGAGCGCTGCCATGATCATCAGGACCATGACGCCGAATCCGGATACTCCTAGCCCCGCGTCGTTGAACGTGGGGAGGAATTTCTCGAAATCAGGAGTTCCTGATGCGGCTTCGTCGTTGTACGCCTGAATGCTCGAACTCGACGAACGCCCGATCATCCAGGCGACGCCCAACCCTAGGACGATGATTGTGATCGTGCACCACAGCGGCGACTTGGTCGTGGTGATCTTGATACGTTCAGCACTGAGAACAGCCATTACAGTGCACCTCCCATAGCGTGCTGTGTGTTTGCGTGGTGGGCTCCGGCGCCCGGATCGATACCGGATGCGTGGTACTGGACATCGTCCCCGGTCAACTTCATGAACGCATCCTCGAGCGATCCCTGCACAGAAGCCAACTCGTGCAACACGATTCCCTGCGAACCAGCCAAACCACCGATCACATCGGTGGTCGAATCCACGACCACCAACACCGGCTCCGATCCTGAATGTTCCTCGCGGACAGTCAGTCCCTGGGCAGTCAATGCGGCATGGAGAGCGTCCAATTGTGGGCTGCGCACGCGCACCGTCGACTCCGACGAACGATCCACGAACTCCGCGACCGTCGAATCCGAAATCAACCGACCCCGACCGATCACCACCAACTGCTCCGCCGTGAGCGCCATCTCCGACAGGAGGTGACTCGACACGAGCACCGTGCGGCCCTCGGCCGCCAACCGCTGCATGAACTTACGAATCCAGACGATGCCCTCCGGATCGAGCCAAACACCACCCCCTCCGCCCCCCCAAACACCCCCCCCGCCAATCCGAGACGCTGCGACATTCCCAACGAGAACCCGCCGGCCTTCTTGCCCGCCACCTCGGACAACCCGACCAACCCGAGCACCTCGTCGACCCGGGACTTCGGGATCCCGTTCGAAGCAGCCATCCACTGCAGATGCGCACGCGCACTGCGATTGGGGTGCACCCACTTCGCATCCAACAACGCACCCACCGTCCGCAACGGCGTCTTGAGCTCCCGGTACGGCTTGCCCTCGATCAACGCCGCACCCCACGGCGGCTGATCCAAACCCAGGATCATCCGCATCGTAGTCGACTTACCAGCACCGTTCGGGCCCAGAAAGCCCGTCACGATGCCCGGCTTGACCGTGAACGACAAATCGTCCACCGCTTTCGTCGGTCCGTAAACCTTGGTCAATCCCCTCAGTTCAATCATGAGGAGAACTGTGCCCTACCGGCACTGACCAGCACATCGGTCCCGAGGATGACATGAACCCTGAGATGTGAATACGGCAGTTCAGGGAAAACCCTGTGCTCGACCGGAAGTCGGAACTGGCGCGGCATGCGGGTAGGGCGCATCGAAGTCGCCGTCGAACAATCGCCAGTAGAAGTCGTTCATCCTCGCAGCGACGGGCGCGTGCCGTGTCACGATCGCGGCCACCTCTGGTGTCACATCACCTGGAATATGACCTGTGGCGCATCGTCGTACGTACTGGTTGCGGGCGACTGGTCCGCCGCTCGTCGGCCTCGGTACCCCGCAGACCTCGGTCACCAGCCAGTTGACCAGAAGCATGGCGGCGTAGTCGGCGTCATGAGTGGCGTGGCGCCGGACGAAGTCGTGCTCGGCAGTCGACAGGTCGAAGTGTGGGGATGTGGCCAGTCCGAAGTCGGTGAGATAGATCCGCTCCATGTCGGTGCGCATGTTGCCGAAATGTCCGTCCATGTGCAGCAACTGTCGATCGCGCAAGAATGCCACGATCTCCGAAAACTGTCGCTCGACTTCGGCAGCTTTGGCGGACGGGTTGTCTTCCAGCCAATTCGAGATCGGGTGTTCGATGTACTCGCAGAACAGTACGAGGCTGCACGGCGCAGCGGCAAGCGCTTCGAGACGGGTCCGCACTTCACGGCTGGCGCCGGCGGTGTGAACGGAATCGATGTCGGCGTGTTCGGCCGCAACGGGCGAACGTCCGGGAAGTATCCGCCAGTGGTAAAGCATTGGGAACGACTGTGTTTCGCCGGCCAGAACGGCATCGGTGACCACGATGTTCGCGGCCAGTTCTCGCCAGGCGTTGAAGCTTGGGCCACCAATGCCGTACTGGCAGAACGTCGGCAGATCGAAATGGTTGGAAGTAGAGCCCACCTCGGCGATTTCCCGCACGCTCAGTGGGATGCGTTTGGTGAATACCGGAACGCCGTTGAGCCTGTTGTCATAGACCCTGATCACTCCTGCGGCGCCACCTACGCCGGCACTCGAGATTTGAACGGTGTCGACCAGTCGGGCCAGTTCGACATCGTTCTGGGAAGACAGGAACGCCGACAGCATTCGGTGGCGGTCAATCCTGACGTCTGTCATTCCACGACTGTGCCACAGGCTCGTCCGGCTTCGATTTCGCGGAGCCGCCTGTCGAAGTCACCGATTCTGGCGGTGTCCTCGTAGTAGTCCTCTTGCTCGATGATCTTTCCCACTTGGTCCGAACGAGAAGCACTGTTCGATTTCGATAGATGACGGCGCCGTCGGGGCCGAGGGCTCGGTCGTCGAAACGGGCGAGCAGGGTCATGCGCCAGAGTGGACCACCGAAATACGCTTCGGTGACCGCGCCTTGAAGCCCCGCATCGACAAATTCTTGGAGAAACGTCTCGATTCGGTCCCCATCGTTTCATCTTCGAAGCTTGTCGTGGCATCGAATGCCCTGTCAACGAAATGCCCGGGTCTGCTGATATCTGACAGAGAATTGGATATTGACAGTGACTGTCACAATAGGTGAGACTCGCATTATCGAGAACGGCCGGATCTCGGCCGAGGCGGGAGGACGTTGCTGATGTCACTACGGGAGAGACAGCGGTTGCAGGTGCGAGCAGACATTCAACGTGCGGCATTCGATCTGTTCGCGCGTGACGGTTTCGAGGACGTGACCACCGAGCAGATTGCGGCGGCAGCGGGGGTGTCGGCGAGTACGTACTTTCGGCACGTTCGTAACAAGGAGGATCTGCTGTTGGATCCGGTCAGGCAGGGCGGTGCCGGAATCGTGACGTTGCTCGAGGATCGCCCACCGACCGAGTCGGCTGATCTTGCGATATCACGGGCAATCCTCGAGCGTTCCAATGCTTTCGAGTCCGCGGAGATCGATCAGTGGCGATCGGCGTTCCGTACCGCGCCGCACCTGATGGATCGTGTCGCTCTGATCGCGCCCGAGCATCGTGATCGGTTGGTCGAGTTGGTGGCGCAACGTATGCAACTCGATCCGGAAAACGACAGCCGCCCAGGACTTCTCGTTCATTTGATGTTGGCGGCGGCGGAGTTCGGTTATCGGCAATGGATACGTAACCCTCACAAGCGCGGGGCATCACTTCCCGTGTGCGTCGAGGGGGCGCTCGACGCTGTTCGAGGATCCCGGTGGCACACGCAGGACGAAGATGACACGAAAGGTCGTGACCAGTGATGAACGAGAACCCTCAGGGCGCCGTGCCGCCCGTAGTAGATGTGCCCGTAGTGGATGTCGTTGTTGTCGGATCGGGGGCTGCCGGCATGTCTGCAGCCATCACCGCAGCCCGCAACGGACTCTCGACGATACTCGTGGAGAAGTCCGAATACTGGGGCGGTTCGTCGTCCCGGTCCGGGGGCGGCGTGTGGATTCCGGGAAACTCGATACTTCGCCGCGAGGCACCGACAGATGATATCGACTCTGCGCGAACATATCTGAAGAGCATTGTCGGAGAGGATGCAGACAGCGACCGAATCGACACGTATCTCGATCGAGGTCCGGAAGCCCTCGATTTCCTGATTCGTCACTCTGCACTCGAGCTCGAATGGGTGAAGGGTTACTCCGACTACTTTCCCGAGGCACCTGGCGGACGTGCAAGCGGCCGCTCGTGCGAGCCGCGCCCGTTCGACGCGCGAGCTCTGGGCGACGATCTTGCGACACTTCATCCGCCGTACATGAAGGTTCCGCTCAACATGGTTGTCCAACAATCTGATTACCGTTGGCTGAGCACGGGGATCCGGCATTGGCGGGGTCCGGTGCGGATGCTTCGGGTAGGAATGAGATCCCTGGCCGCAAGAGCTCGGAAGAAGAAGCTGATCGGGCTCGGGCCGGCGCTCATGGCCGAACTGATGCTCGGAGTTCGGGACGCCGGAGTGACGGTGGAGCTCGGGACGAGGCTTGTGGATTTGGTGACCGACAGTGATCGTGTCGTGGGTGTGCGACTCGAGTCCGGGGGAGTGCAGACCACCATGCACGCTCGATGCGGTGTCATCCTCGCGTGTGGCGGGTTCGACAACAACGACGACATGCGAGGCGAGTACCAGCGACGGCCGAGTAGCGCGCAGTGGACTCTCGGGGCACCGACCAATACCGGGGATGGCATCCGTGCAGCTCTACGCGTCGACGCCGCAATTTCGTACATGGACGACGCGTGGTGGGCCCCGTCGATTCCACTGCCCAAAGGCCCGTGGTTCGCCTTGGCGGAACGCTCGTTGCCTCGCAGCCTCATGGTCAACGCCAGCGGTCAGCGCTTCATGAACGAGTCACTTCCCTATGTCGAAGCGGCACACGCCATGTTCGGCGGAAAGTACGGCCGAGGTGAAGGACCCGCTGAGAACATCCCGGCTTGGCTGATCTTCGATCAGACGTACCGTGACCGTTACCTGTTCGCGGGGGTTCCGGCGCGCAGGCCCATACCTCGGTCATGGATCGAATCGGGTGCGATCGTGCGAGCTGGATCGATTGCCGAACTCGCTGCCGAGATCGGAGTGCCGGGCGATGCGCTGTCCGCGACCATCACACGATTCAACAGTCACGCGCGCGACGGAGTCGATCGCGACTTCGGCCGTGGGACAAGCAGATACGACCACTACTACGGCGACTGCACCAACAAGCCCAACCCCAGCCTCGGAGAACTCACGAAGGGTCCGTTCTATGCCGCGAAGATGGTGCCTGGAGACCTGGGGACCAAAGGCGGCATCAACACGGACGCTCGCGCGCGAGCGTTGCGCGCCGACGGTTCGGTCATCGACGGGCTCTATGCAGCAGGTAACACCAGCTCACCGGTGATGGGTCATACCTATGCCGGTCCAGGTGCAACTATCGGTCCCGCAATGGTTTTCGGATATCTGGCGGCGCTCGATGCGGTCGGACGATCCCACGACGGTAGTGAGCTCGAGACCGAAGGCAGGAATAATGGTTTGGCAGATCGCCGTGGGTAGGGTTCTCTTGACAGCGTGACCCACCTCAACATCGCCGACGTCGACTACTTTCTCCCTGATGGTCGGCAACTGCTCAGCGGTGTCAGCTTTCGGGTCGGCAACGGTGCAAAAACTGCACTGATAGGCCCCAACGGGACTGGTAAGACGACGTTGCTCCGCATTATCGCCGGAGACGTCGTCGCCGACGAGGGCGCTGTCACTCGATCCGGAACACTGGGCGTGATGCGGCAATTCGTCGGCCAGGTTCGCGACGAGTCCACCGTGCGCGATCTTCTGTTGTCCGTCTCGCCGGCACGGATCCGGGACGCAGCACTGGCGCTCGATACGGCAGAAAACGCGATGATCGAGCGCGACGAGGAATCAACTCAAATGAAGTATTCGCATGCGCTGGCCGATTGGGCCGACGTGGGCGGCTACGAGACCGAAGACTTCTGGGACAAGGTCACTACCGCGGCTCTCGGTGTTCCCTATGACCGTGCGAAGTGGCGCGCGGCCAACTCCCTCAGTGGTGGCGAGCAGAAACGGTTGGTTCTCGAAGCACTGTTCGCTGGGCCCGACGACGCACTCCTGCTGGACGAGCCGGACAACTACCTCGATGTTCCGGGCAAGCGATGGCTGGAAAAGACGATCTCGGAATCGTCGAAAGTGGTTTTGTTCGTCAGCCACGACCGCGAACTGATCGCCAACGCGGCCACCCACATCGTGACGCTCGAGCCCGGAATCAGCGGCGCAACGTCGTGGACCCACGGTGCTGGGCTGGCCAGCTACCACCAAGCCCGCGAGGATCGCAACGCTCGATTCGAAGAACTGCGCCGACGCTGGGACGAGGAGCACGCGAAACTGCGTGCCCTGGTTCTGCGATTGCGTGAAAAGGCCAAGTTCAACGACGGCGTCGCTGCGCGTTATCACGCCTCGCAAACCAGGTTGGCGAAGTTCGAGGAGGCAGGGCCACCCGAAGCGATTCCACTTCAGCAGAAGGTGACGGTTCGGCTGGCGGGCGGGCGAACCGCCAAGCGCGCGTTGGTATGTCAAGATCTCGAGCTGACCGGATTGATGAAGCCTTTCGACACCGAGATCTGGTACGGAGATCGGGTTGCCGTGCTGGGCTCCAATGGATCCGGAAAGTCGCATTTCCTTCGGCTCTTGGCGGGTGGGGGGACCGATCCGGGGAGCGAGCATCTGCCTGTCGAGGCGCTCGACATCGCGCCGGTCGAGCACGGGGGTACTGCGACGCTGGGTGCTCGGGTACGTCCCGGATTGTTTGCGCAGACACACTCCAGACCCGATCTGACCGGAAACACGCTGCTCGAGATCCTGCACATGGGCGACGAACACCGCAGCGGAATGGGACGCGAAGCGGCGAGCCGCGCGCTGGACCGTTACGGATTGTCCCAGGCTGCGGAACAGAAGTACGACGACCTGTCCGGCGGTCAGCAGGCACGATTGCAGATCCTGCTCCTCGAGCTCTCCGGCGCCACGATGTTGTTGCTCGACGAACCGACCGACAACCTCGACCTTCATTCGGCTGACGCGCTCGAGCAAGGCATTGCTCAGTTTGCCGGCACGGTCATCTCGGTCACGCACGATCGCTGGTTCGCGCGCGGGTTCGACAGGTTCCTCGTCTTCGGATCGGATGGGAACGTGTACGAGAGCGAGTCGCCGGTGTGGGACGAGGCCAGGGTCGAACGAGCGCGCTGAGATCGAGCAGCCACTCCCTACCTGGGGAGAGGCGGCAGCTCGTTGATCATCGCGCGAAGGAGGCCCGGATCGCTGCGATCCGATCGAGGCGGGGGACAGCGCGAAATATCGAGCTGTGTCGGAAAGCGCCACACAACGCGACCTGGATCTACCCTGTTCACCGCCGAGTACCAGTGGGTGAGGGGCTCGGCGAGCGCCGCGTGAAGCTCGAAATGCCGTCGGCGGCGGCTGGGGTCGCCTTCGCGCTGAAGTAGAAGCTGCTCCGGTGACGGTATCGAGATGACGGTCAGATCCGCGAAACCCAGTTCGAGGTGCTCGAAAGCTGTCTCGACTGCCGCGAGCTCGTACTCGAATCGCTCCCGAGGTGCTGCGCCCACCGCAGCGAGACACCAGCTGTAGTGCAGTTTCAGCGGGTCGCTGTCGCAGAGCGCGATACCGGTTCTCGCTTCGAGATCTTCCGCTTGCGACCATCGCTTCGAATTGACCGTTGTCCAGTAACTTGCCTGAAGGTCGAGATCCGTACCGTCCGGCTCGAACCCGGTGGGCTGATACTCGGCGACGAATCTCTCCGCCGCGGATTCGCCACCGAGTTGGGTTCGGCACCAGGTGGTCTTGCCGGCGGCGCTGGGTCCTTCTACTGCGATGATCACCAGTCCATTCTCCATAATGATTGGGGCGGTTGGTTTTTCCCGTTGCCAGGAATCTCTTAACATCCCCAGGATCCTCGTTGGCGGTCCGACACGGCCTGTTTCGGTGTGGTGGGTCACAAAATCACCGTGACGGTTGCCACATAACGGACGGATAACGATCGGTATGGTTGAAGCTCGAATCAATTAGTTGACCTGTGGTTATTGCTCGAGTTTCGACTGAGTCTGGTACAGCAGTGCCGGAAAACTGCCCCGTGACCAATCCGTGACCATCACCTACGGTCGTTGACAGCCCGAAACTACCGGGCAAACACCGACCCGCAACTGCGTGCTTCTGCCCCGCGGGTCCGGTACTCCCGAAACCTTCGCGGGGCAGGAGTGAAACAGACGAGTCGATCGACGAGACGTGAAAGCGTCCGGGCCGACCTCGTCCGCGGTAGCGGAGAGGATTTACCCAATGACCAGCATCACCTTCAAGCGCGCCCTCGGCGCAGTTGCAACCGCAGGCGCAGTCGTCGCGATCCCGCTCGCCATGAGCACCGGCACCGCTTCGGCAGCCGGCCACGACTGGTCCGGAGTCGCAAACTGCGAGTCCTCCGGTAACTGGGCCGCCAACACCGGAAACGGCTTCTACGGTGGTCTGCAGTTCACGCAGAGCACCTGGAACGCATTCGGTGGATCGGGCAACGCTGCCAACGCCAGCCAGGCCGAGCAGATCCGTGTCGCCGAGAACGTTCTCGCAGGCCAGGGCGTCGGCGCATGGCCCGTCTGCGGTCAGTACCTGACCACCGGCACCACCGCAGGCAACTACGAGGCCGCAGCCGCCCCCGTCACCGCTGAGGCTTCCGTCGAGTCGGCTCCGGCAGCAAGCACCGGAAGCGGCAACTACGTGGTCAAGGCAGGCGACACCCTGTCGAAGATCGCTGCTGCACACGGCATCTCGCTCGAGAACCTCGCCAGCCAGGTTCCGAACATCAACCTGATCTTCCCGGGACAGTCCCTCTCGGTCTAGTCTCGTGGCCGTTTAGGTCCTCAATGCGTCGAAATTGTCCGGAGCTGATGCAGCCCCGGACAGTTTCGGCGTTTCTGCGTTCGCAATGATCGTTGCCGCTTCCGTATGGATGGGGTCAAGATCCTGGCGCCACCCAAGAATGTGCAGCGCCGACCCGGCGATGACAGCGGCGTCGGGAATCGGGGTGCCTTCGAGCGCGTCGGCTCGCGCGCTGATCACACTTTCTACCAGGCGAAACGGAAGCTCGGCCAGGTGCGTTGATGATGGATCGTCAATCGCGTCGAGCACATCCTGGGCGAGTGCCCGGTATTGCTCGCGAAGCCGATCGCGATCGGCTCGGAACGACATGAACCTGTCACTTCTCAGTTCCGGTAAGAGATAAAGGACGCCGAGGTTCCACCGTCCGGTGATCAGTTGTGCCGCGTCGATGTACGAAAGTGCGTACAGCTTGACCTCGGGTGCGGTGTCGAGTGGCCTGAGATTCTCCGCGAAGTCGAGCGCCGGCGTCACGGTGTCGGCGAGAAGTGCAACCAGAATGTCGTCCTTGGTGGCGAAATGGTTGTACAGCGACGCCTGACGCATTCCGACTGCTTCGGCGATGTGGCGTGTGGACGTCGCGGCGAAGCCTCGGGTGGTGAACAGTTCAGCGGCTGCATCCAAGATCTCCGCCCGGGCAGTGCCACCCGGGCGTCGGCGAGCGGTCAGGCGGGGTCGTCCGGGGCCGGCGTTGGTCACGCCTTCCATAGTGGCAGGCTGCGGCCTTACGTGCGGGATGGCCGCCGCTGTGAGCATTCGGTCACGTGCTCGAAACGTACTCAACGAGCCTGTTACAGAATCAGGCGAATCGTATACGCGGGCGTCACCTGCGGCGAGTGGATTTCGCGAAAACTATCAATCGACAGTTATTCGCCTCTGAATCGCTTCGCCGAAGGAGTACGCCGTTGAGTGCAACCACCCCGGCTGCGCAGCCCACCACCGCATCCGCACTCGCCTCTTCGCCTCACGACGACGGTGACCTCGCGGAGTTCGGCTACGAGCAGCAGCTGCATCGATCGCTGGGAAAGTTCGCGTCTTTCGCCGCGGGCTTCTCCTTCGTCTCCATCCTCACCACGATCTTCCAATTGTTCGGCCTCGGTTTCGGTTTCGCGGGTCCGGCATTCTTCTGGACGTGGCCGGTCGTCTTCATCGGTCAGTTCATGGTCGCTCTCAACTTCGCGGAACTTGCTGCCAGATATCCGATTTCGGGTGCCATCTACCAGTGGTCGCGGCGGATGGGTGGTGAGATCGTCGGCTGGTTCGCCGGTTGGTTCATGATTCTCGCTCAGATCGTCACTGCATCGGCCGCCGCGATCGCCTTGCAGGTCGTGCTCCCCAATGTGTGGAGCGGGTTCCAGATCATCGGCGAGGACAGCGCACTCACCTCATCGAGTGGTGCCGCCAACGCCGTGCTGCTCGGATCGGTACTTCTGGTTCTGACCACCTTCATCAACTGCATCGGCGTCAATTGGATGTCGCGTATCAACAACATCGGCGTGACCTGCGAAATCGTCGGTGTCATCGCGGTGATCGGGATGTTCTTCACCCACGCTCAGCGCGGACCGGACGTCGTCTTCGACACCGGCAGTGCCGGCGGTCAGCCCGGATACGCCTGGGCGTGGATCATGTCCGGACTGATGGCTGCTTACGTCATGGTCGGCTTCGGTTCGGCAGGCGAACTGGCCGAGGAGACCCGCAACCCCCGACGCGTCGCACCTCGTACGATCCGGCTTGCACTGTCCGCTTCCGCGCTCGGCGGCGGCTTGATGATCCTCGGCGCGTTGATGGCAGCGCCCTCACTCACCGACGGACGCCTGGCCACGGAAGGTTTGCCGTACGTACTGACATCGATTCTCAGTTCGCCGTGGGGCACGGTCTTGTTGATCGACGTCTCGATCGCAGTGTTCGTGTGCACCTTGGCCATTCAGACTGCTGCTTCACGGCTGATGTTCTCGATGGCCCGCGACGGGCGGCTTCCTGCCTCGCAGGTACTGGCAAAGGTCAACCCCCGCACCGGAACACCTATCGCGCCGTCCGTCCTCATCGGTCTGGTCTGCATTGCCGTCCTGGCCGTCAACGTGGGCAACTCGGCAATTTTTGCAACCCTGTCCAGCGTATGCATCATCTTGATCTACTTGGCCTACCTCATGGTGACCGTGCCGCTGCTGGTTCAGCGTCTCAAGGGATGGCCTCGCACGGCAGTCGGCCCCAAGTTCGACGCCGAAGGCAAAAAGCTTTTCTCCCTGGGCATCTGGGGAGTTCCGGTCAACATCGCCGCGGTTGTGTACGGCGCGCTGATGGTGATCAACCTGTCCTGGCCACGAGCCGAGATCTTCAACCCCACCGGGGAGTACCCCATTCTGCAGTGGGCCGCGCCCATCACGGTAGCGCTGGTCGTGGGGCTGGGAGTCGCTTGCTTCCCACGTGGCCGCGCCACCCCGAATCCCGTCACGATCGGAGCCTGACCATGAGTACTCAGACCACCGCCGGAGCGCGCGAGCATGCCCGGTCCCAAGCTGGAACGATCACCGATTCCATGCCCGTATTGCCGGCAACGCGTTGGCCGAACCCACCCGAAGACGTCGCGCCCGAACGTCTGACCTGGGCTGAGACCGTGCCGGGTGGGCGGTACACGACCAAGGTTCTCGCACGTGGAACCCGATTGCGACTTCGCGACATCGCTGGCAGCGCCTGCGCAAACATCTTGCTCTATCGCGCCGACGCCCCCTGGGAGCGTCTCAACGTCGCCGATACCGTCAAGGTGCCATGGCAGGCCTATCTCGGCGTCGGGCACCCGTTGCTCTCCGATCAGGGGCGAGTACTTGCGACCGTGGTCGCAGACACGTCGGGTCACCACGACGCGTTCTGCGGAACGACGTCACGCGCCACCAACGAGGCGAAGTACGGGCAGGGTTCGCTGCACAGTGCCTCACCCGCCGGTCGTGAACTGTTCACCGTCGCTGCCGCGAAGAACGGACTCGGGCCGCAGGACATAGCGCCGCCGTTGTCCTTCTTCCATGGTGTCCGCGTCGAGGCGGACGGCGCTCTCACCAGTACGGGGTCCGCCGGCTCAGGCGCAACGGTCGACCTTCTGATTCACCTGCCCGTCATCGTGATGATCGCCAACACCGCGCACCCACTCGATCCGGCGCCGCAGTTTCCCACCACGTCCCTCGAAGTGCTCGCGTGGAAGGCCGCCGACGAACTCGGCAGCCTTGACGATCTCGGGCCGGAATACCAACGCGCAGTGCTCAATACCGAAGATGCCTGGACGGCTTCGAACCTGGAGGAGATCGCATGACCACCACCTTGGATGTCCCCGCCCTCGTTCCCGGAACGGTGATCCTCGACGAGATTGCTGACGCATTCGGGCCGTGGTCCGCAGTTGTCCGTGCCGGTGACGTTCTGACCATCGTCGATCTACACGGAAATCAAGCCGTCGACACCCTCGTCTACGCTGGTGACGATCACAGCGTTCGGTACTCGGCAGCAGCGACGGTCACAGCCCAGAAGAACCTGTTTCTGTCCACAGGCTCCGTGCTCCGCAGTGACGACGGAACTCCACTCATGACCCTGGTCGCAGACGAGGTCGGAAACCACGACACCGTCGGCGGCGCGTGCTCACAGGAATCGAACACCCTGCGATACGGCCACCACACCAAGCATCAGCACGCGTGCGTCGAGAACTTCCTCGTCGAGGGCGCAAAATGGGGGCTCGGTAAGCGGGACCTGGTGTCCAACATCAACTTCTTCATGAACGTCCCGGTCGACCCCGACGGCACACTCGGAATCGTCGACGGACTGTCGGCACCAGGCAAGCGGCTCGCGTTGCGTGCCGAACGTGACGTGCTCGTCCTCGTGTCCAACTGCCCGCAGATCAACAACCCGTGCAACGGCTTCGATCCCACGGCCGTCCGCATGATCGTCACACGGCCGGGAGCAGACGAATGAACGCAAAACTGACCATCGTGCGTCCCGGAATGCTGACGACGGTTCAGGACTATCCAGGACGCGTCGGATACTGGCAGATCGGAGTCCCACCATCGGGCCCGATGGACGACCTGTCGTTTCGGTTGGGAAACACCGCACTCGGAAACCCCGAAGGCGCCCCCGGCATCGAATGCGCGATGGCCGGACCTGCCATGACGTTCGACGAAGACACCACGGTCTGCATCACAGGTGCCCCGGTGTCGGTGACCGTCGACGGCGTCGTACACGGTCAGTGGCGACCAGTTTTCGTCCCCGCTGGATCGGTGCTCGACGTCGGAACGGTCAGCGGCCCGGGCCTGCGCATCTACGTACTCGTACAGGGCGGAATCGAGACCGACGACTATCTCGGCAGTGCGTCGACCTTCACCCTGGGCAGGTTCGGGGGACACGAAGGTAGGACTCTGCGGGCAGGAGACGTTCTCAAACTCGGACAGGCGACCGGGGTCGCGGGAGCTGTTCCCGCCGAGCATGTTCCGGCGATACACACGTGCTGGGAACTTGCGGTGACCGAGGGCCCGCACGGGGCGCCGGAGTTCTTCACCCGCTCCGACATCGACACGCTGTACGCGACCGAGTACGAGGTCCACTTCAACTCCGACCGCACCGGTGTCCGGTTGATAGGTCCGAAACCAGACTGGGCCAGAACCACCGGCGGCGAAGCCGGACTTCACCCTTCGAACATCCACGACAACGCGTATTCGATCGGTGCACTCGACTTCACCGGCGACACGCCCATCCTCCTCGGACCCGACGGACCGAGCCTCGGCGGCTTCGTCTGCCCGATCACAGTGGTGTCCGCTGATCGCTGGAAGCTCGGACAGTTGGCTCCCGGGAACAAGATTCGCTTCGTGCCGGTCCGCGCCGAACGGGCAGCCTCCCGGCGTGACCTCGGAGTATCGCGTCGAGCGTCCAATTCGGTTGTTCATTCCTCCGGTGGTGACGGCGACGACGGCGTCATAGCCCGCCGTGACGGCGACACCGCGGTCACGTACCGGCGCTCAGGCGATGACAACGTGTTGGTCGAATACGGCGACATGAATCTCGACCTGGCGTTACGTGCGCGTGCTCATGCACTGCATCAGCGACTCGACGCCGAGAAGCCGGCCGGACTACTCGATCTCACCCCGGGAATCCGCAGCCTGCAGGTCCGCGTCGACCCGGACGTGCTGCCCGTCGGCAAGCTGATGGGAATGCTCGCCGAGGCGGAGGACACCTTGCCGGCGGCCAACGAACTCGTTGTGCCCAGTCGCACTGTGCGGATGCCACTGTCGTGGGACGACCCGGCTACGCGCGAAGCGATCCAGCGGTACATGCACGGGGTTCGCGCCGACGCGCCGTGGTGCCCGTGGAACATCGAGTTCATCCGCCGGATGAACGGTCTCGAATCCGTGAACGACGTGTTCGACACCGTCTTCGGCGCCGAATACATGGTGCTCGGACTCGGTGACGTCTACCTCGGAGCGCCGGTCGCGACGCCGCTCGATCCGCGTCATCGTCTGGTCACGACCAAGTACAACCCCGCCCGCACCTGGACCCCCGAAAACGCCGTCGGGATCGGTGGGGCGTACCTCTGCATCTACGGCATGGAAGGCCCGGGCGGGTACCAGTTCGTCGGACGTACGACGCAGGTGTGGAATCACCGCCACCCCGCGAAGTCCGGGCCGTTCGAGGAGGGCACTCCGTGGTTGCTGCGATTCTTCGACCGGATCTCCTGGTACCCCGTCGAGCCGGAAGAGTTGATGGATCTGCGCGCGGACACCGCCGCCGGCCGCGGCGGGGGCGTCGAGATCGAGGACGGCAGCTTCTCGCTGGCCGAGCATCAGGAGTTCCTCGCGTCGAACTCGCGCTCGATCGAGGAGTTCCGTGCGATGCAGTCCGTCGCGTTCGGGGCCGAGCGTCAGCGCTGGTCCGCCGCAGGGGAGTTCGCGCTGCCCGGTTGATGGTCGAGTGAGCACCCTTTTCCTCGAGTGAGCACCGCTTCCAGAGTGTCGGAAGCGGTGCTCACTCAGCAGTAACGGTGTTCAGTCCGCCTGGAACGGGCAGCAGATGTTTGCGTCAGCGAGTCAGCGCGCGATTGAACAGATCGATGAACGGGCGAGGCGACGGGGTTCCGGTGGGCCGGAAAGGCGCAGAATCCCTCGACGCGGATACCCACTCGGTTCTGCTCACCCGCGACAAGTCGAGCTGATACCGGGTGTCCGCGGCGAGTCGGTGCAGGAAGAGGGTTCCGGTTCGCCCGTTTCCTTCCCGAAACGGGTGGGCATGATTGAGCGTCGAGTACACCGATGCGAGCGCGAACGACGCAGCGCCGTGATCGAGCGCTACCCAATCGACGGCGGCGATGATCTCTTCCACCTCGGACAGGTAGTTCCGAATCGCCGAGACCGGAGCAAACGTTGCCGCACCTTTCCTGATGTCGACGGTTCTGATGTGGCCGGCCCACTGGTACAGATCTTGGAAAACGTGCTGGTGAAGCAGGAGAAGTTCGGCTGTGTCTCGCGTGTGCTGTACGAGGTCGCTGCCGAGATGCGCCTCACCCAGGCGAAGCGCGGTCGCCGCGAACTCGAGTGATTGCAGTGCGGCGGGATCTCGTACGTCGAAATTGTTCTCGAGAACCGATGTACCGCGATAGACGTACGGCGCTGATCGTCGCCAGCGGATCCGCGGGGGAATCGCAGACGAGAGGCCGACGGCTCGCGCCAATTCCTGCTCGAAATACTCACGCCGAGAAAGCATCCCGATCATCACGGCCTCGAGTTCCGCGATCTGTTCATCGCTCGGATCCCAGCCTTCGAGGCGCTCCGCCGCCAGAACCTGTTCGAGCGCAGTGCGATTCACGGGTCGATGTCGGGTAGCGCCGACGCGGACGCGGCATATTCGAGTCGTCGTTGCACACCTGCGACCTCGCGCACTGCATTGCTCAGCAAGCTCCGCGAGAGCGGAGTGAGTTCGGAGATCACCACTTCGTCGGTCGGTGGCCGACCTGCCGCGAACTGATCGGTCTGGTGGCGGACACGAATCTGCTGCAACACCTCGAAAGATTCGATCAGTACCTGGGCGTCGTCGTCGAGTAGGAAACCGCTTCCCGCTGCAGCCTTGAGGCGTTCGAGTGTCGAACTCGTGCGGGCGCCCACGGAAATCCCCGCCCAACGAGCGATGTTCACGATCGGTTGGACGGCGCTGGCTTTGAGGTCGACGGTTCCGGTCCGACGCGTCATCACGTCCTTGAACGAATGGAGCTTTGCCTTGCCTCCGACGGCTTCGCGAAGGAGCAGTCGCATGACGGCCGGGTGCAGTCGCAGTTGATCCAACGCCGCAGGGCGAGGATCCAACGCCGGATCGCCCGCGACGACGCGGGCATCCGCCAGCATCGACAACATGACCAGGGCCTGGTCCTGGTACGGATTGGATACCCATTTCCGCAGCGCAGTGCGCCATTGTGGGAGCGTCCGAGCAAACCTGGCCTGGGTCGCGACGGCGTTCTTGGTGTCGCGAGGGAACCCGCAGAGATCGAGGATGTCGTGGATGGTCTTCGCGGCGTCGGCTCCCTCGTGATGAGATTCGCCGCCCCACACCAGCGCACTGTCGATATCCGAAGAGGGGAGCGCTTCACGCCTGGCGACGCTGCCGAGCGACAGCCACGCGAAATCCGGTCGCTCGTCTCCGCCCACCACCAATTCGATGGCTCGCCTGACCGTCACGTCGATCAGCACGGCCAGCGTCGCGCCGATGTCGAGCGGAGAGACCCGTGACGCCACCAATTCCGTCACCAGAACAGGGACCGCGCGGGCTGTTTCGACGAGGTGGGCGTCATCCTGTGCTGTGGCGAGCGCTGCGCGCAGTTCGAAACCCTGATTGGTGGCCGAAGTCAGGAGGTCGCTGAGTTCGAGCACACCCATCAGTGCGCCTGCCTCGGTCACGACCGGGAGATGGCGCAATCCGTACTCGAGCATGTCGGTCACGGCGTCGGCGCCCAATCGATCCGGATCGACTGTCACTGCTGACGGCGTCATCACCGTTGATACCGGCTGATTGCTGTCGATACCACCAACTACCACACGAGCACGTAGGTCACCTTCGGTGAAGATTCCGAAACCGGTTGTCTCCGTCGGGATCACAACAGCGCGGCGGCCCGCGTCGGTCATCAACTTCGCGGCCTCGCGGATGGTTGCTCGGCCATCGCAGACAATTGCGGGCCCGCGCAACAGGTCTCGCACCCGGCGCATGGCGGGACTCTGCATGCCTTGCCCCGTCGAGTGCCCCGTCATGGGGTCATTGTCGCAGGTGTGTCCGGTTCAGGCAGCGGAGGGTGAGATGTCAGAGACCACCGAGTCGCGAGAGTACGTCGAGAGCGGAATCTGTAGTACGCCAGAGTGCGTCGATCTCCTGTTCTGCGCCCGGACGTGTCTGCGGATTCTGGAGGGCGAATCCGTTGGCCAGCGTGATGGTGTTGTATCCGCTGTCGGCGGCGCGGAGCAGCAGTTCCGAGGGCTGCGAGTTTCCGGCCAATCGGTCGAGTCCTTCGCCGACGAAGTAGAACCGCCAGAGCGGCCCCAGATCGGCGTCGTACTCGGCCTTGGTGAGGGTCACGATCGAACCACCCTTGACGGCAATGGAATCGACGATCTTGTAAAAATCGGGGACATCCTCCGCAGTGGTTCCGGACGTGGCGACGGCGTGAGCGAGGTCGACGGTGAGATGCGCGTTGTAGCCGGCCATGGCGACCCGTGCTGGACTGGCGTCGCACTGACGTGTCAGGGCGAAGTAGTTGCTCCACGCCGGATCGGTGGGAGTACCGGTGAACTCCGCATGGACGTTCACCAGGTACCTGCGCAGCAATTCGAAGCTGACGGAATGGGCCCACTCGTCATCGGCGAAGGCCGCAGGGTCTCGCTGCAGCGGCATCACCGCCTCGTGTTCGACAGCGTCGAGGCCGATGGAGAACAAGCCTCGCCAATCGTGGTGTGAGACGAGGATCGACGTGATCTCACGATGACGTTCGACAGCGGTCTCGAGCCGAGGCAGTCCGGCACCGTTCAGGGTCGTGACGTCGCTGAGTTCGGCAATCCGGCCCACCTCGGCATTGCTCAACTGGCTGCCGCAAGCCGTCGAAAGACTCTCGCCCGGTTCTGCGAGTGCAGAACCGGGCGAGAGGAAAGCGGCGGTGATGCCGAGCGCGAGCGTCAACGGATACAGCCGCATCGGTTTCATCGGCTCAGACTAGGCGCCCATTTCACAAATGTCCGGATTGGCGATCAGCTGAGAACCGCGTCGGCCTCGATCTCGATGAGCAGAGCGGGGTCGATCAGCGAGCTGACCTCGAGGATCGTCGTGGCGGGACGAATCTCGCCGAACACTTCACCGTGCGCGAGAGCGGCCTGCTCCCACTGCGTCATGTCGCGCAGGTACATGCGAGTGCGGATGACGTCGTCGAGCGAGGCGCCGGCCTCGGCAAGTGCTGCCTTGATAGTTTCGAGCGCTGCGCGGGTCTGATCTGTGAGGGTCTCACCAGGAGCGGTGGTGCCGGAGACTGCGATCTGGTTACCGATGCGCACGGCACGGGAGTAACCGATCTTGGGTTCCCATTCGGAACCGGACGAAATATTGATTCTGTTCGACATGCACCGAATTCTGCCAACAACTTCCCGGCCGTGGTGAGGCACGGTCAGGTATTCGCTCCATCTTGACATACCTTAGAACAAGTGTTCGACTTGGGGCCATGAGGTGGTCGGGTCAGGCATTGGATGCAGATGACGGAGCGCTACCCGGACTCGAACGAGCCGGGTTGGTTCGCTCCGTGCAGACTCCCGAGTTCGAGGGAATCACGTTTCACGAGGTGCTCTGCAAGAGCGCGCTCAACAAGATGCCCGAAGAGTCGACGTTGCCGTTCAGCTTCACCGTCAACGCTTTTCGTGGTTGCTCGCACGCATGCCGATATTGTTTCGCGAGACCGAGTCACGAGTATCTCGACCTCGACGCCGGCGCGGATTTCGATTCCCAAGTGGTCGTGAAGACGAACATTGCCGCGGTGCTCCGCAAAGAGTTGGCGCGAAAGTCCTGGAAACGGGAGGCGGTGGCACTGGGTACCAACACCGATCCCTATCAGCGAGCCGAGGGCCGATACCGCTTGATGCCCGGCATTATTCGCGCGTTGACCGAATCCGGAACTCCCTTCTCGATCCTGACGAAGGGAACTCTGCTCCGACGGGACCTGCCGCTGTTGAAAATGGCGGCAGCGCAGGTCGACGTCGGAATCGGTGTGTCGTTGGCGATCAACGACGCTGCACTTCAGAAGCAGATCGAGCCTGGTACCCCGTCGCCGCGGGCGCGTCTCGAGATGATCCGCGCCATCACCGACGCGGGATTCTCGTGCAATGTCATGGTGGCGCCGGTCATTCCGTTCCTCACCGACTCCACCAGTCATCTCGACGGGCTGTTCGAGGCACTGTCCGAAGCCGGTGCGACGAGTGTGACGGTCTTCCCGATGCACCTGCGGGGGAGTACTCGGGGTTGGTTCATGAATTGGCTTGCTCAGGAACATCCGGCGCTCATCCGTCGCTACCGCGAGCTGTACGGGCGGGGCGCGTATGTCACTCCCGAATACAAGCGTTGGCTCGCAAGCCGTGTCGAGCCACTGGTCGAGCGCCATGGGTTGGGTGGTCGTTCGGAGCATCGAGACGTCAGCGCAGCTGGCAGTGAGCCGCGTGAGGCGCCCCGGGAACTGGTGGGTGCGGGAGCAGCTCTCACTTTGTTCTGACGGCCGCGGGCGCGTAAATCGGAGGCGCCCCGGACGTTTGCCGGGCTACATTCGCCTGGTGCTACTCACACTGACGTCCACCCCGACCCCGCAGACTCCTGATGCGACCGCGTTGAGCTACCTGCTGCACAAACATCCCGACCGCGTGCAAAGCTTCGACTTGGCGATCGGCACCGCCACGGTTCTGTACCCGGAGGCCTCGGCCGAAAAGACCACGGTGGCAGTGATTGTGGACGTCGACCCCATCGAACTTGTGCAGAGTAGGTATCGACGCGGCAAGAGTGGCGACAACTTTTCGCTGGGTGAGTATGTCAACGATCGGCCGTATGCGGCGTCGTCCATACTCTCGGTTGCTCTGTCGAAGCTGTTTCGCACCGCGTTGACGGGAACGTGCAAGTCGCACCCGGAACTCGTCGGAACCGAACTCGCGTTGACCGTCTCGATTCCGGTGGTTCCGTGCGGCGGCGATGCGGAATTGCCTCGTCGGTTGTTCGAGCCGCTGGGCTGGGATGTGACCGCGATACCGGTGCAGCTTGATCCGCACCTGCCGACGTGGGGAAACTCCGACTTCGTGTCGTTGACGCTCACCGGGGAACACACGGTGCAGAGTGCCCTTCGGCACCTCTACGTGCTGTTGCCGGTCCTCGACGACGTGAAGCACTACTGGGTGGGATCCGACGAGGCAGACAAGTTGATCCGCGTCGCTGGAGAGTGGTTGGCGTCGCATCCGGATTCCGCGCTGATCATGTCCCGCTACCTGGCGCGTCGCCGCGACCTGGTCGAATCGGTGGTCGATCGACTGATTCCCGAACAAGCCGAGGCGCAGATCGAAGTACCGCGACCGGATCCGCCGCTGGCACGGCTTCGCGTCGACGCAGTTTTGGCGACGCTTCAGCGACTGCACGTCAGAACGATTGTCGACATCGGTTGCGGCGAAGGCAAACTGATCGAGGTGCTGATGCCGCACGCTCAATTCGACAAACTTGTCGGCGTCGATGTGAGCGCGCGCGAACTGACACGGGCGCAACGCAGATTGAAGTTCTCCGAAATGTCCGACGCCCAACGTGAACGTGTGTCTTTGATGCAGTCGTCCGCGACGTACCGCGACGCACGCTTGAAAGGCTTCGACGCAGCCGTGCTGATGGAGGTGGTCGAGCACGTCGACACGGCGCGCCTGCCGGCGCTGGTCAGATCGGTCTTCGTGGACGCAGCACCGCAGTATGTGCTGCTGACTACTCCGAATGCCGACTACAACGTGCTGTATCCGGCGTTGGCCGCGGGAGAGTTCAGGCACCCCGATCACAGGTTCGAGTTCTCCCGAACCCAATTCCGCGACTGGGCATCCGAAACGGCCCGAGTCCACGGCTATTGCGTGGAGTTCGAATTTGTCGGAGCAATTGATCCGGTCCTTGGCGGGCCGACACAGATGGCAATCTTCACGAAGGAGGCACGAACGTCATGACGGTGTACGAGATTCCAGATCTCGCCCTGGTAGTACTCATCGGCGTCAGTGGCTCGGGAAAGTCGACCTTTGCGGCGCGTCACTTCAGTGAGTTCGAAACTCTCTCGAGTGACACATTCAGAGGGTGGGTCAGTGATGATCCGAACTCACAGGAGTCGACGTCCGATGCTTTCGAAGTGCTGGAGTTCGTCGCGGCCAAGCGTTTGCGACGCGGACGCCTCACGGTGGTCGACGCGACCAACGTCCAGCCCGCCGCGCGCAAGCGACTCGTTGCGTTGGCTCGCGAGCACGACATACTGCCGGTGGCAGTCGTGCTCGATATTCCGGAATCGGTCTGTTCTGCGCGCAACGACGCACGCTCTGATCGGACGTTCGGACGCGACGTCATTCGCCGCCAGCACCAACAGCTGACTCGCTCGCTTCGCGGGTTGGGCAAGGAAGGTTTCCGTTCGGTTCACATACTCAGAGGTGAGGACGCGGTTTCCGAAGCCACATTCTTGCGCCACCCGCTCCGCAGCGATCTGCGTGTCGAGCGTGGTCCGTTCGACGTCATCGGTGACATCCACGGATGTCGAAGCGAGCTCGAGACGCTCCTCGTGAAACTCGGCTACACCATCGACTTCGGGACGGATGGCAGAGCTGTCGATGCGGTGCCGCCGGTCGGGCGAACTGCCGTCTTCCTCGGTGACTACGTGGATCGAGGTCCGGATTCGGTCGGTGTGCTGCGTCTGGTCATGGGGATGGTCGCGGCGGGACACGCGATAGCGGTTCCGGGTAACCACGAGAACAAACTCGTCAAGGCGCTGCGCGGCAAGAAGGTCACGCCGAGTCACGGACTCGCCGAGACCCTCGAGCAGATGGCCACCGAGTCGGCGGAGTTCCGCGAAAGCGTCGTCGACTTCTGTGACGGCCTCGTCGCGCACCTCGTCCTGGACGACGGCAAACTCGTTGTCGCGCACGCCGGTCTCAAGGAGGACTACCACAACAGGGCATCCGGTCGAGTCCGGAGCTTTGCGCTCTACGGTGAAACTACCGGTGAGACGGACGAATTCGGCTTACCCGTTCGATACCCGTGGGCGCAGGACTACCGAGGATCAGCGATGGTCCTCTACGGTCACACGCCGGTGCACGAGGTGGAATGGATCAACAACACCGCGTGCCTCGACACCGGGTGCGTCTTCGGTGGATCCCTCACCGCCCTTCGATACCCGGAACGAGAGATCGTGTCGGTTCCGGCGGAGCAGGTTTGGTACGAGCCGGTGGTACCGCTGGCACCGCCGACTCGTGATCCGGATGTGCTCGATCTCGCCGACGTCCTCGAAACGACCGGCGTCGACACCGAACTGCGCGGTCGAGTGTCCGTTCGCACCGACAACGCTGCCGGCGCCTTGGAAGTGATGAGCCGATTCGCGGTCGCGCCGCAATGGCTGCGGTACCTACCGCCGACCATGGCGCCCTGCGCGAGCGCCCAATCCGATGACTATCTGGAACACCCGTCGACCGCGTTCGACGCATACCGGGCCGGCGGAATCGGAACAGTGATCTGCGAAGAGAAGCACATGGGTTCGCGGGCAGTGGTGCTCGTGTGCCGTGATCGATCGGTTGCTCAGTCCCGCTTCGACGCACCGGATGCGCTCACCGGGATGGTGCACACCCGCACCGGCCGCCAGTTCTTCGACGACGACCTGACTCAGCAGTTGATCGACGACATCGCCGCCGCAGTCACCTCCGCTGGGTTGTGGGAAGAGCTGGGCACCGACTGGCTGCTCCTCGACTGCGAACTGTTGCCGTGGAACGTCAAAGCGGAAGGTCTGCTGCGCTCGCAGTACGCGTCGGTCGCGGCGGCCGGGCGATCAGACCTCACAGCTCGCGAGGCCGTGCTGGCGCGGGCCGGGTCGCGGGGCCTGGACGTGGCGGAGATGTTCGAACAGACAACTGTTCGGGCCGCCAGTATCGAGCGCTTCGGCGAGGCGTACCGACGGTACGTGTGGCCGACGAACGGACTGGACGGCGTCACCATCGCGCCGTTCCAGATTCTGGCGGCCGAGGGCCTGTCGTACGGGGAACGGGATCACGAATGGCACCTCGGTATTTCGGACCGCCTGGCCGCGGCCGACCCGAGTCGATTTACCACTACACGTCGCCTGGTGGTCGATCTCGGTTCCGAGGACTCGGTGTTCGAAGCGACGAAGTGGTGGGAGTCGCTCACCGGCGACGGTGGTGAGGGGATGGTCGTCAAACCGCTGGCGAATCAGATTCACGGACCGCGGGGGTACAACGCGAAGGTTCAGCCGGGGATCAAGGTCCGCGGCCGGGAGTACCTGCGATTGATCTACGGTGCCGACTACCTCGAACCGTCGACGCTTGCGAGATTGCGTAACCGCAACCTCGGACACAAGCAGTCGATGGCGCTGCGCGAGTACGCGCTCGGCATGGAGGCGGTATCCAGGCTCGTCGACCGTGAACCTTTGTGGCGAGCGCACCAGGCCGTGTTCGCGGTGCTGGCTCTCGAATCGGAGCCGGTCGACCCGCGGTTGTGACGGCCGGTGCGCGGGCTCGGATTGATACCGTCGGGTATGGGTGTGATTGCTCGCTTGGACGGTTTCAATCGACGCCATCCGTGGAGTCACAACGATCACTACGGCCGGTGGGTTCTACGTAATCTGCGCGGGGTCAGGTCCGGTCGCGCTCTCGACGTGGGGAGCGGGACCGGCAATCTGATCGACCTCTTGCGTCGGCGGTTCGACGTGGTGGTCGGTGTGGAACCCGACCTGACAACCTCGGCCGCCGTGCGCGCAAGGTTTGTCGACGACGAGAACGTGATCATCGACGCGCAGCGGATCGAGGACTTTGCATCCGAGGCGAAGTACGACGCGATCACAGTCGTCGCAGCGTTGCATCATCTTCCACTCGAAGAATCGATGAAGCAGCTGAGTAGCCTGCTCGAACCGGGCGGGCGGCTCGTCGTGGTCGGGTGTTATCGATCGACCACAGCCACCGACGCACTCCTGTCGGTGTTGGCGACCGTGTGCAATCCCGTCGTCGGCGTCGTCAAGCATCGACGGGTTGCCTCCGAGCCACTGAAGGCGATGACAGCTCCCACCGCGGAACCGGGTGAGTCGATGGCTGACGTCCGACGCGCGGCCGCGTTGTATTTGCCAGGTAGCCGGATCAGGAGACGACTGTTCTGGCGATACACCCTGATCTACGACGAGAGTCCGGCCGGCGCGTCGGTGGGGGAGTGAGTAGACCGTTCCGGTTCCTGGGGAAACGCGCGTCGGCCGAACCCGACTATCGCCAACGAAGCGATCATCAGAGCGACCCCGATGCCCGCCAGATGTGAGAGCCCGCCACTGTCGACGACGGCCGCACCGAGCAGAGCGCCCGTTGCAATCGCGATCTGGAACACGACGACGTAGATGGCCGAGGCACGGTCGGTCCCGATCGGAACGGCGCGCAGAACCGAGGACTGGAGGCAGATCGGAACGGTGGTGAACGCCGCACCCCACAAGATCGTGGCGACAACTGCGAACGCTCCCATCGACGGCGCCAAGAGCCAGAACATGGCCAGCGCGCCTGCCACTGTCGCGATCGAGATGAGCGTGAAGAGACGCGGTCGGCGGTCGTAGTACTTGCCGGCGACCCACACTCCGACGGCGCCGGCGGCGCCGTAGACCAGAAGCATCGCGGTACGGATGCCACCGGACGAGCCGAGGCTTTCCTCCACCAGAAGTGTGAAGAACGTGTACGAAGCGAATTGCCCAAGGGCGGCAAACAGCGTTGCCGCGCAGATGACGGCGAGTGCCCGTTTCATCGCCGGTGTCGGCTTCGGTTTGTCTCGCTTACTCCGATGGTGTTGATCGACCGGCATTTCGGGCAACGCACGATGCAGTGAGAAAGCAATGACCACTGCCACCACACCGATTGCCGCCGATGCGGTCCGCCAACCCCAGGACTGGCCGATCGCCGAAGACAGTGGCCCTCCGAGAACAAAAGCGAGAGACGTTCCGGCATACACCATCGCGATGGCCTTGCCCTGTTGTCCGCGCGGAACGAGGGTGGCTGCGACCGGTGCAACGACAGCCCAGAACACTCCGTGCGTCGCAGCGCAGAGCAATCGTCCGATCACCAGCATCGGATAGTTGACGGCCAATGCTGCGACCAGTTGCGACACCGCGAGGGTGGCCACCGTCAGAACGACGACGCGTCGTCGCGGCCAGGTTTTGACCGCTCCGATCAGCGGAAGCGTCAAGACCGCGACACCGTATGCGTAGAAGGTCAGCAGTAGGCCGACACGCCCTTCGGTGACGTCGAGGTCCGTTGAGACTTCGCTGAGCAGTCCGACGGGGAGCATTTCGGCCGTCACGTAGGCGAAGGCTGCTCCGGCCAGTGTCATCAGCCGTAGCGTGGTTGCCTTCGGCAGTCGAGCACTCATGTTGTGTAACGATACATGTATCGATACACGCCTGCGCAATGGATATTTTTCACTCGCTATGCTGATGCTCATGGCCATACGTGCGCAGCGTTCGAGTCGTCCGACGATGGCCGACGTCGCCAAGGCCGCAGGCGTGTCGGTGATGTCGGTGTCGTACTCCTTCGCGCAGCCCGAGCGCGTGTCTGAATCAACGCGGGCCAAGGTGTTCGCCGCCGCCGAAGAGCTCGAGTACGCGGGCCCGAACCGGGCGGCGCAGTCCTTGCGGAGCGGGAAATTCAACAACATCGCGGTCGTCTTCAGCGAGAAGCTGACGTACGCCTTCGAAGACGCAGTAGCTCGGCGATTCCTCTCGGGAGTCGCCGAAGCGTGCCTGGATGCGAACGCCGGGCTGATGATGCTGCCGAACTCGGGGAAACCGGGAGACGTCGACAGAGTTCGCGAGGCGGCAGTAGACGGTTTTGTCGTCTGGACCACCGTCTTCGACGATCCCATCCTCGACGCGATTGTCGGCACCGGAAAACCCGCATGCATCCAGGGTGGTCCGTTGCACGAGGGTGTGGATCTCGTCGGGATGGACGATGTTGCCGGCGCCGTCGCGATCGCGGCAGTCGGGTTGTCGGGGGCGCAGCGGCCCGCGGTGATCAGCCTTCCGTGGGATCGTGAGCGTCGGTCCGAGATTCGGATGGACGTGGATCCAGGTGAAGCGTTCTTTCCGGTGTCCCGCCATCGGCTCGAGGGCTACGAGCGCGCCGTCCGCGACGCGGGCCTCGATTGGCCCTCGGTGCGGGTAGGGGTCGTCACTGTCAACGAGCGGAGCGAGGGTGCGCGGATGGCTCGGTCCCTGCTCGACGTTCCCGAGAGCCGAAGGCCCGATGTCATCTTGGCGATGAGTGACGAACTGGCTCTGGGGGTTCTGGACGCGATCCGTGAACTCGGCCTCGCGCTGCCCGACGATGTCGCAGTCGTCGGATGGGACGACACAACAGCCGCATCGGACGCCGGCCTGACGACGGTTCGCCAGTCCCTGTTCGATCAAGGGCGCAATGCAGCTCGCGTGGTTCTCGGGCTGGACGATGCGGTGGAGCCGGTCGAATGGTCGGTGCGTCGGCGAACCTCGACACGATGATCACGCCGGTAGTCATCGACGGTCTGCGTCTTCGGTGGTTTGTCCCTCCCGAATTGGGGGAGACCGTCCGGTGGGGACTCTCCTGGAATGTCGACAGCCCGAGCAGGTGGGCGGTAGTCGAGCCGGCGTGGGTCTTGACGGCGGAAGTGCGCACGAGTTCGAAACCATTGATGTGGAGACTGCCTCGCGACGGGTCAGGCATTCGGGAGCCGGTCCAGCCGGCGATCGCTCGCGTCGCTGCACTGCAATTCATGTTCGACGCCGAACCACCGTTGCCTTCTCGGATCGAAGCCGCGGGCGCTTTGCACCTACTTGCCGGAACTCCTCGTGACGACCCAAACGCGCGTCAGGCGTGGATAGACTTCGGCGCAGATGCCGCCACGACCGGGATAGTTCGGCGCCTGCGGCTCATGTCGATGGAGTCCGACATGCTGCCCGACCCGAAGTTTCCGCACGGCCCGAACTGGGGTTGGGCTACGAGGCAATTCGTGCCTGGCTCCGAGCGGTTCTACGAGTTGGCCCGTGCACCTCGTGCGTTGCGCTCGTATCAGCTGACCGATCGTGAATACGGGCCGCGGCGCGAGGACTTCCTCCTGGTCGACCTCGAGACGGCTGCTTGATCGTTGGGACCTGACACCGTTTTCATTCAGTGGACACAGACTCCAGCTGATCGGAGTCAGTGTCTGCTCGACGAAACCGGTGCCAGGTGCTGCGACTAGCGCGCTCCACTGGCCACGTTCAGTGAGTATTTGCCGGGCGGCGCCCCGACATGCTTGACGAAGTGCCGCGACAGGTGGGATTGATCGTGGAATCCGACGTCGACGGCCACGTCCGCCAATTCGCGCCCGGCGAGGATTGCGCGTCGCGCCAGATCGATTCGACGTCCCGTCACGTACTTGTGAGGCGGAAGCCCGAAATGCTTCGCGAAGTTCTTGATCAGATACGTGGGCTTCCGCTGCAGGATGTTCGACGCTTCCCGCATCGTGATTCCCGTTGTGAGTCGCGCATCGAGCAGGTCCCGAAGTTGATCGGCAACGCGTTCGTCAACGGTCGGCGTGTGAAGGGATCGACCTGTGGCCGGTGTGAGGATCTCGTTCAATCTTTCAGCGAGGAACCCCAGGCGACTTTCGGCCTCGAGTGATTCGCCGTCCGGGCCGAGTGCAGAGTGCAGTTGATCGATGCGATGGCGCAGCAGAGGGTCTCGAATCTCGGGGCTGTCCACCGCCGGGCCTATGAGGACCTCGCCGAGAACTGACGTGTCGAGGTAGAGGATTCGTTGACGAAATCCGGCCTCGGTGACCGGAACTCCGTCGTGTGCGATGCCTGGCGGCAACAGAGTCACGATCTCTGGTGCTGCGCCATGAGCGCGATGATCGAGGTCGTATGCAATCGTGCCGCGGTCGACGAGCATCAGGGACCACTGATCGTGCGTGTGTTTGGGATAGGCGTGTCCGACGAAATCGGCATGGAAGACCTCGGTGATTCCCGCGAGGCCCGGTGCCCACGCGGTGATCTGTGCGCCGCGGGGATCCATGTCAGAAACGTACAAGACGCAGCTGCCTCGGGTGACGAAGAGTGGCGGGGTCGTCATCGCAGTGGTGGCGCGCCCGAGGGAGGAACAACATGAACAGTTCGGCAACAGCGGTATCGCTCCGCGAGAAGTTCGGTCAGTTCACCGAGCACTGGTCGCCCAAGAAGATTGCGGGCCTCAATGACTACGAGATCAAGATCGTCAAGATCAAAGGTGAATTCGTCTGGCACTCCCACACCGACACCGACGAAATGTTTCTGGTGACAAAGGGGCAGATCCGAATCCAACTGCGCGACGGAGATGTTTCGCTGGGGCCCGGTGAATTGTTCGTTGTACCTCGCGGAGTCGAGCATTGTCCCATCGCCGAAGAGGAAGCGGAGGTGATGTTGATCGAACCCGTGGGCGTGGTGAATACCGGGAACGTCGGAGGATCACGAACCGCGGTGCTCGAGGACTGGACGTAGCTTGCGGCTCTTCCAATCCAGGGGATTGGTTCGGAGCGGCAGTGCCATGCCCGATCTCCAGAGCGTCGCCGCGCGAGAGTGCGGACGGAGCTGGACCTCGCGCCGCATCGACTGCGTGAACTCGTCGGTGAACCCTGTTCGCGGGTACTCCGCGATTGTTGCATCAACAGTTGCTCGCGGAATTTCGGGCGCACGCCGACCGGCAACGTCGAAATGCGCTGCGGCATGCAGTAGATAGGCGTCAGCGCCCGCGCCGCGGTCGACGGTCAGATCCATGTGCAGACGGATCGCTTCGCCGATTCGCTGTAGGGACCCCTCCGAAGTTCCCACTCGGGTCGCGAGTTCTTCTGCGTCTGCGGCACTGATGTAGGTGAAACACCCGTGCTCGGCCGATCCTTCTGCGCCCAGTCCGACATCGTGAAGGGCGCACGCAGTGAAGAGATCTTCGGGGTCGTACTCGATCGCATCGATCTGCGCGAAGGCGTCGGCCCAGATCCAGCAGCGCAGGCTGTGGTTCAAGACCGCGGGGGAGAGGGTTCCTCTGGCGTGATCGAGCGCTTCGCTGCACAGCTTGGTGTCGGGGAGTGGGCGTTTGCGCAGCTCGGGTGTGCGAGTGGGGTAGCGGCCGAGCCGCAGTCGGAGCATCGACGGAGCACTCATGGCCTGCGCAGCAGCCGCGCGGGCCATGAGTTGTATCTGCTCGAGAGTGGTGAGCTCACCAGGGCGCATCGAATTCCTGTTCTGGGTGGGGGACAGCTGGATACGAATCTAGTTGGCAGGGAAACTTCTTCACAGATGTCTAATATCTGTCAATGACGGAAACACCGAATTATCCGAATATTGGTTGATAGCAAGTCCCATCCAACGGCAACCCCGAATCTGTAGCCTCACCTCTGCACATCGCAAGAACCATCAAGCAACGACGGTGGGGCTCGGGCTCAGATGACGCCGAACCCGACGATCCCCGGGACTTCCGACGGGACGATGCGATGGAGCATGACCTTGTTGTTCTCGTTGCCGCCGACGGTCGTCAGAGTGCCGCCGTCGTTGACCAGAACGACGTTGACGTGTTGGCCGAAGGGGCTCGAGTCGCCGTACAGGATCGTGTCGCCGACCTTGGGTTGGTAGTCCCGACCGTAGGGGACAAACGCGTCGACGGACTCGTAATACTCCTGCAGCGTGTACACCCCGGGGATGCGCCACGACCCTGAGTTGGGGTTCGAGAACGGCGTGCCGATCTGGTTCATCGACCAGCTCACGAAATCGGCACACCACGATTCTTCGACACCCTCGGCGTATTTGGTGCCGGGACTCCCTGACTCCCACTCCTGCTCGAGGACGCCCAGTAGCGCACTCTGCTGAGCGCTGAGAATGCTGTGGTCGACGGCCGGGAACGAATCGAGATTCTCGCCGGCAAGAGCGTCGTCGCCGCGCGCGAACCACCACAGTGCGCCGGCGACAACTACGACCACCACAACGCCGAATACGCCCAGAACAGCGAGAGTGCGTCTGGGCGTATTCGGTGCGTGCGACATCACGCCACGATAGTCAATTACTCGAGCGGGGGCGCCGAGCGATCGATCGTCGTCGCGAGGGGCTTCTCCTTGACGAAGAGCAACAGGACAACCGCCGCGATGACCAAGGGGACGAGGTACAGGAAGATCGGCGCCAGCGCGTCGTTGTATGCACCGACGATGATCTCGCGAACCTGGCTCGGCAACTTCCAGAGGATTCCCGGGGTCAAGGAGTTCTCGTCACCACCGACCGCGCCGCCATTCGCCGGGAGTCGCTCGGCCAGGAGATTGGTCAGACGCGAGGCGAACAGGCTGCCCACGATCGCGCTGCCCAACGACGCACCGATCTGGCGGAAGAAGTTGTTCGACGCGGTGGCCGTTCCCACTTCGGCCGCGGGGAAGGTGTTCTGCACGATCAAGATCAAGATCTGCATGACGAGGCCGAGTCCGATACCCATGAGTGCGATGTAGCAACCGAAGACCAGCAGTGAGGTCGACGGCGTCAGACGTGAGAGCAGGACCAGAGCAACAGCGACGATGGATGTTCCGACGATGGGGAAGATCTTGTAGCGGCCGGTCTTGCTGACCAGCTGGCCGGACCCGATGGAGGCGACGAGCAGGCCCGCCATCATGGGAATCATCATCAATCCAGCTTCGGTGGCGTTCTTGCCGGTCACCATTTGGATGTAGGTCGGCAGGTAGGCGAGCGCACCGAACATGGCGATTCCGATGATCAGGCCGGCGACGGTGGTCAACACGAAGTTGCGCTGAGCGAACAGGTGCATCGGAATCACCGGTTCGTCGGCACGCTTTTCGACGAAGACAAAAGCCACTGCCGTCACGACGCAGCCGACGATCAACCCGATGATGACGGCCGATCCCCAGGCGTAGGTGTTTCCGCCCCAGGTCGTGAACAGGATCAGACACGTCGCTGCCGTCGCGACGAGAACCATGCCCAGATAGTCGATGCGAGGCTTGCCGAGGTTCGGCTTCCGCAGGTGCAGAAATGCCATCGCGCTCGCGATGGCGAGTAGGCCTAGGGGGATGTTGATCCAGAAGGCCCAACGCCAACCGATGCCCTCGGTGAACCAGCCGCCGAGTAGGGGACCGGCAACCGAAGCCAGTGCGAACACCCCGCCCATCGCACCCATGTACCGGCCGCGTTGCCTGGCGGGGACGACGTCGGCGATGATCGCCTGGGACAGCAGGATCAATCCGCCGCCGCCGAGTCCCTGCACGGCTCGACCAGCGATGAGTGTGGTCATGTCGTGGGACAGACCGCCGATCACCGAACCGACGATGAAAATGCTGATGGCGCCGATGAAGAGGCCCTTGCGGCCGATCAGGTCACCGAGTTTTCCGTACACCGGCATCATGACGGTCGAGGCGAGGATGTATGCCGTCGTCACCCAGACCATGTGGTTGACGCCGTTCAATTCGCCCACGATGGTGGGCAACGCGGTACTGAAGATCATCTGGTCGAGCGAAGCCAGAAGCATCGTGATCATCAGCCCGACAAAAACGAGGATGATCGACCGTTTGTCCGGCGAGGCCTCGGTGTCGGTATGCGTGCCGTCGGGCTCGACGGTCGCAGCTTCTCGAGTGGACATGTAGTTCCTTAGTTGAGTGACGGCGGGTGCGAGAGTGTGGATCAGCTCTCGGACCTCAGTATTCGAGCCATCAGGAGTAGTGCCGGATCGAGCAAATCTGTTCTGGGGCTTGCCCGTTCACTGTTCTGCCATTTTCGGAAGACGTAACGCATCGCGGCGCCTGCGGTGATGACCGTTGCTGTGGCTTCGTCGGCAGCGGCTGTGTCCGAGTGCAGGCGGCGATACTCGGTTCTGTTCGACAACTCCCGCGTGAGGATCCGGGTGAGCGTGTCTTCAAGATCGTGGAAGGTGGCCAGATGTTGTTGCAACAGCGTGGGATGACGCTCGAACAATTCGCGTCGATGCGCGAGCAGATCGGGTCGCTCGTCGACGATTTGCATCGCCGCCTCGAATACCGCGAGGGCGCCGCGCAGCGGATCGTCCGGGTGCTCGCCGATGAGCGTGAGCATGGTCGTCTCACTTGGCACGACGAGCATGAGCCCACCGATCGCTGCGTCCTTGGTGGGGAAGTAGTTGAAGAACGTGCGGGTCGACAGATTGCAGGCTTCGCAGATTTTCTCGACGGTCACTTCGTCATAGCCCAGGTCGAGAACGAGTTCGACGGCGGTGTGCTCGATCAGCTGCCTCGTCGCAATTCGTTTTCGTTCGCGCAATCCGAGAGTTTCGGTTCCCATTTCATCCATAATTGCACAGAGTGCAAAGTTTCATCGAATGCAATATTTCGCCCAAGAATGCCTCATGAAATGCAAAAATGGGGATCGGGTGCCTGGTGGATAGGATGAACCGCGTGGAAGACACCTTGCCCCCTTGCCCTGAATGCGCCGGCGAATACACCTACGAGATGGGCGCGTTGATGGTCTGCCCGTCCTGCGCGCACGAGTGGGCGCCGACCGATAGTGCCGGCGAGGACCTGGGTGTGGTGAAAGATGCCGTAGGCAACATTCTTGCGGACGGCGACACGGTGACGGTCGTCAAGACGCTCAAGGTGAAGGGCAGTCCGACCGGCATCAAGTCAGGTACGAAAGTTCGCAACATCCGCCTTGTTCAGGGTGTTGGTGACCACGACATCGACTGCAAGGTCGACGGCATCGGACCGATGCAATTGAAGTCGAGCGTCGTCAAGAAGGTGTGACCGGACAGCGATAGTTGTCGGCTCGAAATCCTGTTCAGTTTCGACGGTTCGATAGCCACAATCGAGGTGATTCTCGACCGCTCGAACGAATGGACCGAACTGTGCCGAACTCGATCTGCCTGGCGCCCGCACTCGATAACACCGCACTCGATACAGACGAGCAGTGGAAACGCATCGTCGATGCGCTGACGCGCAGGGGTTTCCTCGGCGCCGGGCTCGGTGCCGCGGCCGCGACCTTGCTTGCAGCGTGCAGCAGCGACGAAAACGGCTCGGCGCCAAGTGGTCTCGTCACAGTGCAGGATGAGACGGGCAGTGTCGAGATTCCGTCGGACCCGCAGCGAATGGTCATCGCCCATGTCAGCGCCATGGCGACGGTGCTCGACCTCGGTGTGCCGCCGGAGAAGATCGTCGGCGGCTTCTTCGGTCTCGAGGGTGTGAGCGGTGACGCGGTGTTGCGTACGATGCCGGAGGCTGCGAACATCCCGAACCTCGGCACGGCGGGGACGTGGAACAAGGAAGCGATCATCGGCGCGTCGCCGGATCTGATCGTCATGCTCCTGACCGCCGGAAATGCTTATGCGGCAAAGTCCTACGACGAACTCTCCGCGACCGGTGTTCCAGTATTCGCCGGCTTCAACGGGTACCTCACGTGGGCCGAGATGAAGAAGTTGGTCACCTCGACGGGCGTCGCGGTCCGACGCGAAGACGCTGCTGCGGAATTGAACGCGAGAACGGAAGAGCGCCTCCTCACAATCAAGGATCGACTCTCCGCCCTCGGTTCGTTGCCGTCGGTGACCCTCCTCCGCACCGGCGAGAACGGTGTCGTCTACAACCAGGTCGACGCTCTTCTCGACGCCCTCGGTTTCCCCGGCGAACGAGCTACATCGGAGGAGTTCACGCGCACACTCACAGCGGAGCAACTCGATCAGGTGACCAGCGACGTGATCATCGTGGGCGCATTCCAGGACCAGCAGGACGTCCGCGCGCAGTTGGCGATGAACCCGCTCTGGGAGCGTCTTCCCGCTGTCCGCTCGGGGAACGTCCATTACGTCGACGACAGCCTGTGGGGCTCGGGCTATTCTCCCCGCGCGACCGAGCTGCGACTCGACGACATCGAGCGGATCTTCAGCTGACGCCGTCGTGTCACCTCGACTTATCGGTGCATTACCTCGAGAATCATGACCATGGACAAAATCAGGTTCTTCGAGCTGGTCACCGAATGGTTCGAGGTACTCGGTGTTGTCGCCATGGTTCTCGGGTTCGTGTTCGCATTCGTGATCGCGGGGCGCGCATGGAGTCGAACGCGGGACGGTAGTTCGGCGTTTCGTACTCTGCGCGAGACCATGGGCGCGGTCATCCTTCTCGGCCTCGAGATCCTTGTCGCCGCTGATCTGGTGAAGACGGTGACGTCGTCGCCGTCGCTGACAGACGCCGCAGTTCTGGGCATGATCGTTCTTATTAGGACCGTGCTGAGCCTGTCGATTCAGATTGAGATCGACGGGGTACTTCCGTGGCGCAAGGCGTTGGTGTCAAGTCCGGAACTCCTGGTACGCGCAGCGCGCGGATCAGGAGGCCGCACGACGCCCGACGCGTCGAGTTCGTAGCGATAGCCGTTGCGAGTGAAAGGTCGGGCAGATGACAGCAGTGCGTACCGAGCATCTCACGGTCGACGAAAGGCGGGCGCGCGGCCGTCAGGCGCGTAGAGATACGCCATTGGCCGCGCTCGCGGATCTGGCAGAGAGTGACCGTGATCCGATATCACTGCTCGAATTGCAGGCGAAGTCGCGGGTACAGGACCTGGTGCCCATCCGATACGGGCGGATGTCGGCATCGCGGTTCTCGTTCTTCCGCGGCGCTGCTCTGGTGATGGCCGACGATTTGTCACACAGTCCGGATTCGGGTCTTGCCAGCCAACTCTGCGGCGACGCGCACCTGAGCAACTTCGGTATCTATGCGACGCCCGAGCGAAAGCTCGCGTTCGACATCAACGACTTCGACGAAACGTACCCGGGACCGTTCGAATGGGACGTGAAACGACTGGCCGCAAGTTTGGTGATCGCCGCAAAGGACAACGGATTTTCGGGCAAGGAGCGGAAGAAGATCGTTCGCGGATGCGCGGCCGAGTATCGGGAAACCATGATCACCCAGGCAGGATTGGGAAATCTTGCAGTCTGGTACTCGCACATCGCACCCGAGGACGGGCTCGAGGCTCTCCAGATCGACCTGAAGAAGCGCATGCTTGCTCGCACACAAGCGACGCTGGACAAGGCTCGTCGCCGCGACAGTGTGCAGGCGGCAGGCAAGTTCACCGAAATCGTCGACGGCCGGCGGCAATTCATCAGTGATCCGCCGCTGATCGTGCCCGCAAACGAGTTGTTCGCAGGGACCGATCTCACGCAGATCGAGGAGTTGCTACGTCAGCGCGTTCGGTCGTATCGGAGCACGCTGCAGTGGGACCGTCGGGTGTTGCTCGAAAGCTTCGAGATGACGCACATTGCGCGGAAGGTTGTCGGTGTCGGGAGCGTCGGAACACGCGCATGGATGATCCTCATGAAAGGAGTCGACGACGACGATCCGTTGATCCTGCAGGTCAAGGAAGCGCAACCCTCGGTATTGTCCGGCTACGTCGATGGTCCGACCTTCAAGAACGAAGGGGAACGCGTCGTCAACGGGCAACGCTTGATGCAAGCGACAAGCGACATCTTTCTCGGCTGGGAACGAGGGCCGGGGCTCGACGAGGGTGAGCACGATTTCTACATTCGTCAACTGCGTGACGGTAAAGGGTCGGCAGTCATCGAAGAGATGGTGCCGCAGGGGCTGGAACTCTACGGGCGCCTGTGCGCCAGGGTCCTTGCCTACGCACACGCTCGCTCGTCCGATCGGATAGCGATCGCCGAATATCTCGGTGACGGAACCGAATTCGATTTCGCGATCGGGGAGTTCGCGGCTGCCTACGCCAAGCGCAATGCACGCGATCATGCCGCTCTGCTGACCGCGATCGACGACGGTCGCGTGTCAGCAGAGCGGGGAGTGTGACGACTCAGGCGAACACGCCGTCGAGCCAGCCCTGCCACGCTGCCGTTGCTGATCCACCGTCAGCACCCTCTGCGAAGAGGTGATGGGCCGCGTCGACGGTGCCGCCGAAAGCATTTCGGCCGTAGAACCGCAGCAATGCGTCCTGGGTGCGCAAGCCGATGAACCAGTCGTTGATGTAGTCGACAATCGCGTCGACGGTTCCGATTCCGGGGACTTCCACCGACGCGGAGTCACCGACAGCGGCGCCCGAGGTGATTCCGAGGGCGCTGCGAAGCGTTCCCATCGCTTGCGGCGCGGAAGAGGATTCCGGGCCTTCAGCCGAGACATAGGTGGTGGGCCTGCCGGCGAAGTACCGCACGTACTGGCCGAGACTGTGCAGGTAGAAGTCCGTGTGCTTGCTCGCGCCGTCGTACTGGTTGTCCCAGTCCTCGGCAAACACTCCGGCGTGGACGTAGCGGACAACGGCGGTGCTCTCGTCGCGGGCCTCGACGACGTATTCGAGGTTGTTGAACCAGCCGTCGGGGCCTTGCATGTGGATGGCGAGTTCGCGGGGTGGCTCCCACGTGGCGATGATCGGGCTGTCCGGGCGGCTGCCGTCGGCGGGGATCTCGAGAGGGGAGGGGAACATCCAGCCGGCCGTTTCGGCCGAGATGGCGGCCCAGATCTGCTCGGGGGTTCCTGGGACGACCACCTCGCGGCGGATTTCGAATTTCTCGGACATTGCTACTTCTCCGTTTCGGGCGCGTCGATCGCTTGGGTTGTGATGGTTTGGGGTGTGGTGAGGCTGGGATGCAGGGCGACAACGAGGCGGTGTTTGCGTCCGCCTTCGGAATTGCCGTTGTGATACTTGGCGACGAGTGAGTTGATCGACTCGCCGAGTTCGCCGGCGAAGGCGGCACGGTCGGCCGCCGTGGCAAAGGTGATGTCGCTGTCGATGGCAAAGGACGCCAACGGTTTTCCGGCCGCAGTTGCGCCGGCGATCAGTTCGCCGACCTCTCGGACGATCCGCGCTGCGAGGCTGACGAGCCAGCGCGCCGAGAGTTGATCCGGGAACCGGCCCGGGTCCGGCGCGAGCGCCGACATTGCAGCGGGGGAGATGACGTACGACGCGGCACTGGCCTGCATGATTCGCTCGGTCATGTTGCCTCGCTTGCGTTCCTCGACGAGCTCGACAAGTCCGTGGACTTCGAGAGTGCGCAGGTGGTAGTTCACCTTCTGGCGTGTCAGCCCGATCCGGGGCGCCAGCGAGGATGCCGATCCCGGCACCGCCAATTCGGCCAGAATCCGTTGCCGAATCGGATCGAGCGACGCCTCGGCAGCTCCGGGGCGATCGATGACTGCTACGTCCAACATGAGAAAACCATCCCACCGACAACTAAATCTGTCAAGACAGAAAAAATTGTCGGTGGGATGGTTTCGGAGATTCGCTATCGCTTGAGGTCGGGCGGGTTGTTCAGATCCCGCGCCGAGTACGTGTCACACGACGAAATCTGGCCGGTCTGGTATCCGGTCATGAACCACGCCTGACGCTGTGCGGAGGAGCCGTGTGTCCAACCTTCAGGGTTGACCCGACCGGTCGTGGACTTTTGGATACGGTCGTCGCCCACCGACGAGGCGGCGGACAACGCGTCGCGAATGTCGTCTTTTGACAAGGGCTTCAGGAACGGTTGACCGGTCGCCTGATCGGGAATCGTGTCCGCAAAATGTGCCCAGACGCCTGCGTAGCAATCGGCCTGGAGTTCGGTGCGAACCGCACCCGACTGCTCACCCTGCGGGTCGGCCTGCGCGCGGCCGATGTCGCCGAGCTGATTCTGGATGTGATGTCCGAACTCGTGCGCGACCACGTACTCCTGTGCGAGCGGTCCGGCGCTGGAACCGAAACGGTCGACGAGTAGTTGGAAGAAACTCGTGTCGAAGTACGCAGTCTGGTCGGCCGGGCAGTAGAACGGACCGACGTCACTAGACGCCTGGCCGCAACCGGTGTTGACCGAACCGCTGAACAGAATGACTTCGGGTCGCACGTACGCCGTGCCGGTCTGCTTGACCAACTGCTGTTCCCAAACGTCGTCGAGGCTTCCGACGGTCAGTGTGACGCGGCAGTTCACATCGGCGTTTGCCTGAGCGCCGGTGCACTCGTCGACCGACGACAGTCCGGTCGCTGAACTCGAAGTCTCGGTAGACGTACCCAGGAGTGAGCCGGGGTCACCGCCGAACAACAGCGCCAGGATCAGAACGATAATGCCGCCCGCGCCACCGCCGATCGCGATTTTGCCGCCGCGGCCACCGCCACCCCCGCCGCCTTGAACCTGAACGCGTCCCGCTTCGCCGCGGGCCCCCTCGTTGAAGGTCATCTATGTCCGCTTTCTGCTGTCGTGAACAAGTGCTTGCCGTCACTTCTGGAGATAGCTTCGCATGCGATGCGGGTCCGCGTTTCCGCTCTGTGCAGTTCGCTCCGTAGGATCGCAGGCAAAGTAGTCGGTCGTCGGTTATTGGAAGTAGTTCGAAAGGAATCCCGTGCTGCGCACACATCTCGCCGGTTCATTGCGACCCGAGCAGGCAGAGCAGACCGTAACGCTCACCGGTTGGGTAGCCAGGCGTCGTGATCACGGCGGAGTGATCTTCATTGATCTCCGTGATGCATCCGGAGTTGCGCAGGTAGTTTTCCGGGCAGGTGACGTGGCCGAGCAGGCGCACCGTCTGCGCGCGGAATACTGCGTTCGCGTGACCGGAACGGTCGAGGTTCGCCCCGAGGGCAACCAGAACTTCGAGATCCCCACCGGAGCAATCGAGGTCAACGCCACTGAACTCGAGGTTCTCAACGAAAGCGCACCGCTGCCGTTCCAGCTCGACGATCAGGTCGGCGAAGAAGCGCGCCTCAAGTACCGCTACCTCGACCTGCGTCGTGAAGGCCCCGGCTCCGCAATTCGCTTGCGCTCCAAGGTAAGTGCTGCAGCGCGCGGCGTTCTCGCGCATCACGAGTTCGTCGAGGTCGAGACTCCGACGCTCACGCGCTCGACGCCCGAGGGTGCCCGTGACTTCCTGGTGCCGTCGCGCCTTCAGCCCGGTAGCTTCTACGCACTGCCGCAGAGCCCGCAGCTGTTCAAGCAGCTCCTCATGGTCGGCGGCATCGAGCGCTACTACCAGATCGCACGTTGCTACCGCGACGAGGATTTCCGCGCCGATCGCCAGCCCGAGTTCACTCAGCTCGACATCGAGATGGCTTTCGTCAACCAGGACGACATCATCCTGCTCGCCGAGGAAATCCTGACGGCGCTCTGGAAGCTCGTCGGCCACGAGATCAAGACGCCGATCGACCGCATGACCTACACCGAGGCAATGCGTCGTTACGGCAGCGACAAGCCGGACCTGCGTTTCGACATCGAACTCGTCGAGTGCATGGACTTCTTCAAGGACACGACGTTCCGCGTGTTCCAAGCGGAGTACGTCGGCGCCGTAGTGATGCCCGGTGGTGCAAGCCAGCCGCGCAAGCAACTCGACGCCTGGCAGGAATGGGCCAAGCAGCGTGGGGCCAAGGGTCTGGCGTACGTGTTGGTCGGTGAAGACGGCACTCTCGGTGGACCTGTTGCCAAGAACCTGACCGACGCCGAGCGTGAGGGCCTGGCGGCTCACGTCGGAGCTCAGCCGGGAGACTGCGTCTTCTTCGCAGCTGGTGCAACGAAGCCGATGCGCGCCCTCCTCGGCGCTGCCCGTGGTGAGATCGCCCGCAAGAAGGACCTCATCGATCCTGACGCGTGGGCGTTCGTGTGGATCGTCGACGCTCCGATGTTCGAGCCGACCGCCGACGCCACTGCATCCGGTGACGTCGCTCTCGGCCACTCCGCGTGGACCGCCGTGCACCACGCGTTCACGTCGCCGAAGCCGGAGTTCTTCGACACGTTCGACACCGATCCGGATTCCGCTCTCGCCTACGCCTACGACATCGTCTGCAACGGCAACGAGATCGGCGGCGGCAGTATTCGTATCCACCGCAAGGACATTCAGGAACGAGTGTTCAAGGTGATGGGTATCTCCGAGGAAGAGGCGCAGGAGCAGTTCGGCTTCCTCCTCGACGCCTTCGCCTTCGGTGCGCCGCCGCACGGCGGAATCGCATTCGGCTGGGACCGCATCACCGCGCTCCTCGCCGGCATGGATTCCATCCGTGAGGTCATCGCGTTCCCGAAATCCGGCGGCGGCGTCGACCCGCTGACGGATGCTCCGGCACCGATCTCGGCTCAGCAGCGCAAGGAATCGGGTATCGACGCGAAGCCCGAGAAGAAGTCAGAGGACAAGAAGTCCGAAGGCGACACCGGCGAAGCCAAGTAGAGCCGACACCGGATCGCCATGCTGCATTTGCGGGTGATCTGCCCGACCGAGCGCACCGAGCAAGTTCTCGGTGCGCTCGCGTCGCAGCGGGGCGCGACACACATCGTCGTGATGCGCGATGTCGCGGTTCATCCTGCCGGCGACATGGTGGAGGCCGACGTCGCCCGTGAGGCGGCAAACGACGTCGTCGATGCCCTGAACGAACTCGGCGTCGCCGAGGACGGCGGAATGACGCTCGTACCGGTCGAGACGGTGTTGTCGGCGTCGGCGCGCAAAGCCGAGCGTGACGTGCCTGGTGATCCCGCGGATTCCGTCGTGTGGGAGGAATTGCTGTCCCGCACTCGCGAAGAGTCGACTCTCAACGGATTGTTCGTCGCGTTCCTGACCATTGCGTGTCTGCTGGCCGCGATCGGCGTCGTCACCGACTCTCAGATCACGATCGTCGGCGCCATGGTCGTCGGTCCGGAGTTCGGTCCGCTGGCTGCTTTGGCAGTCGCACTCGTACGGCGAGATCGACGGTTGCGTCGACGTTCGATTCTCGCGCTTGCCGTCGGATTCCCCATCGCGATGGGCGTGACGCTTGCCGCAACGTTCGTGGTGAAGTTCTTCGGATGGATGGACGTCGTCAGTCTCGAGTCACTCCACGAGGTCGATTTCGTATACAAGGTCGGGCCCATTTCGTTTGTCGTCGCGCTTCTTGCCGGTGCGGCTGGGATGCTGGCACTCGTCTCGTCGAAGTCCGCTGCCTTGGATGCTCTCCTGAGAGTCAAGCTGCTTTTCGATGGTGTCGGGTGTTCGGGGTGATGGTCTGCGGTCCAGGGTTGAGGAGGTAGTAGACCTCGCGAGCCAGGTAGCGTTTCAGGCACCGAATGGTTTCCAGTTTCGAGTGGCCTTCGCTGGTTTTCTTCTCTACGTAGGCCTGGGTTTTCGGGTCGAGTCGAATGCGGCCGATGACGGCCAGATGCAAGGCTCGGTTGGCTTGGCGGTCACCGCCGCGATTGAGGCGGTGGCGTTGGGTCATGCCAGAAGATGCGGGTAGCGGCGCGACACCGCATAGCATCGCGAACGCGGCTTCGGATTTCATTCGATCGGAATTGTCGCCGGCGGTGACAAGCATTTGTCCGGCGACTTCGATACCGATTCCGACGCGCTCGAGTAGTTGAGGTGCGAGGGCTTTCACGATCGGGTTGATCAGTTCGTCGAGATCGGCGATCTCGTCGGTCAATTCGAGATAGCGGCGAGCCAGGGATTTCAGCGAAACCCGGTAGGCGGTCACAGGATCGGTAGCGTTCGAGACATCCGGCCGCCACGCGGCGAGGAGGCGTATCAGCTGCATCCGCGTCAGATCGCGGACCTGCTCGCGCAGCTCGTCGGGAGCGGAGATGATCGTCATCCGCAATAGTTGCAGCGCACTGCGCCGCTCTCGTACCGAATGGGCTCGGGTCACCCTCAACACACGAAGTGACTCGACGGCACCGTCTTTCGATTTCGGGGTGGTGGTGCGCCGGTTGGTTTTGGCTGCACGCGCTGCGTTAATGGCATCGAGGTCGTCGTTTTTGCCCTTACGGCGGCGGTCCGAGCGATCGGGGCGGTCCACCTCGAGTACCGTCACGCCGGCTTTCGCGAGGTGGCGGGTCAGCCCAGCTCCGTAGGAGCCAGTGCCCTCAATACCGATCCGGATCAGATTGCCGTACTCGCCGATCCAGGTCAGCATGGTTCGATACCCGTTTCGGGTGGTCGGAAAACTGCGAGTTCCGAGGACGTTGTCGTCGGTATCGATCACCGCGGCGACGTGCAGTTCTTTGTGGGTATCGACTCCGGCGAACACTTCCCGGTCTTGATCGAGATCGGCTTTGTCAGGCATCCTTGTCATGTCGCTTTCCTCTCCGTTGACCGATGAGCAAGGCGGCGCCGCGCATCGACCGAACCGGCGGACAAGACAGTGATGAGCACCTGGTGGTGCAGGCTCTCCTCAGGTCACCCCGACGGTGAGGCGTAGCGCCTCACCGGGGGTTCCCAGGAACCGACAAATCCAAGGAAAGACATACGATCGTCGATCGGAGTGCGGGTCAGGAACACTGGGAACTCCCGGCACCAGCATTCTCTCGTCTCCATGCGTTAACGGTCAGGAAATCCGAAAACACCGGCACAAACAGTCTCACTGTCGGGGTGTTCATCTCTGTCACCACGGTTCCTGCCGCCGGTTTCGCGGTGGTTGCGGCAGCAAACGGAGAATGGCGGATCGCCGGGTTGTCGTCTCTGCAACTGGCTGTCAACCTGCTTGGGATCGTCACTGCCTGCGTGCTTGTTCTCTGGCTCAGAACCCGGGCCGACGAGGAATTCGAAGCAGCGTTGAAAGGCATTTCTCGATTTGTCGACGAGGACAAAACTCCATGACGTCGCCGGTTCGGAGTTCTGCTCACCGACAGCAAAATTCTCGAGAGAACTGTGTGCCGGTGTGGCGATTGGGGACTTTTGTCATCGCCGCAGGTAGTCGGCAATTTCTGTTGCTGTGAGGCCTTGAATTCTCCGCTGCGAGCGGACGAGCTGGGCATGATCGGAGTCACTAACGGGTAAGTTGGTCGGTGATGACCGCATTACTGGCAGACCCCGTTTCCGAAGTCGTCGCAGCTGCTGAGCAGTTGCTGACACGCCGCACAGGGGCACCCGTAACCCTGGTGGATCCCGTAGATCTCGGGGGGAGTGGCCGCACCGTCGTGCTGCGCGTTCGTGTCGCCGAGAACCCGTTCTCCCTGCCCCGAACTTTGGTGATCAAGCAGGTCCGCGACAACTTCCAGGGAGCTACCAAAACAGCGATTGCGCTCCCGGCCGCGTCCGAAGGTGACTTCGACGTCGAGACCGCATTCCTTCGTGAAGCGGTGTCGTATCAGTTCGCCAACGCGCTTGCCAAGGACGCACGCCCCGGCGCCGAACTGTTGGCGTCCGACCTCGATGCTCGCCTCCTGATCCTGAGTGATCTCGGCGACGCCACCGCAATCAGCGTCCGACTCGAAGACTCCGACCCGGACACCGTCACTTACACGTTGATGGCCATGGCTCAGGCAATGGGACGCATGCACGCCGCGACCGTCGGCCGGGAGGACGACTTCACCGCACTGCTGCGTCGAGCCGAGGTTGCCCATTGCTCCGATGAAGTTGCGGATCAGGTGGGACGCGCAGTGACCGGTGTTCCCGCGATGTTGGTGGAAAGTCTCGGGATCGATGTGAGTTCGGACATTCTCGAGCAGGTTCAGCACGCGCAGACACTGTTCAGTGGCGGTCGGTTCCGTGCCTTCAGTCCGTCGGACTTGTGCCCCGACAACATCATCGTCAACGACGACGGCGTGCAGTTCCTCGACTACGAGTGGGGTGGCTACCGCGACGCCCTCCTCGACATCACCTACGCGTTGGTGTCTTTTCCCGGCTGCCTGTGCAACATCGACCTGACCGAAGAGCGGGCGTCGGCGATGGTCGATGCCTGGCGGGCCGAGGTAGTGGGGATGTGGCCCGCCCTGGCCGACGAGGCCGAATTGGGGCGCAGGATCGTCGAGGCCCAACTCATCTGGGTCTGGCTCAGTACCTATCTGTACCTGCCCGAGGATCATTCGCGTATCGCCGCCGTCCGCGAACATTATCTCTCGATTCCACGCGCCGACGCACTGGTCGGACGCTGGGCCAGGCTCGCACGCTCGGCTCAGCTCGCCGGCAACGACGACGTCGAGGCACACGCCCGCGACGTCGTGGCGGCGCTGCGGACCGAGTTCAGCTGACCGATCACACACAGAAGGGCGCCCGTGCACGAAGCACGAGCGCCCTTTCTCGGTCGAGTCCGCTCAGTTGTCGGAGACCAGATCGTTCTCGGACAGGTCCGTCGCCGCGAGCGCTGACGCCAGATCGGGATGCCGGAACGTCGACGTCACCTGGTCGGCCACGACTCGGAAAGCAGAGGCCAGGGTCGCGGACTTGTCCGGTTCGGCCGCCCACGTTGCGGTCTGTTCGACGACGACCACGCCGTGGTGGACGTACATCTTTCCGGGGACGAGCGTGATGCCGGCGTTGGTGGCCCACTCGCGCAGGGCAGCGAGTCCCTGGCTCGCGCCCTTGGGGCCGCCTACCTCGATGTCGTCACTCGACAACTGCAGCAGAGTGTCGACGTCTTGGGAGTTGAGTGCATCGTGCCACGCGAGGACGGTGGCGATCTCGGAGGTGCTCATGGCGACAACGCTATCCAATGCGGATTCACGACTGGGTGAGGGCTGGCGGAACAGCGGATTGTGTCGGGCGTCGGTGGTCTCTAGTAGCGTCGATTCGTGAGCGATTGGCAAGCGGAAGACAGTGTGGGGGCGAAAGACGGCGTGGTGGCGGAAGACGGCCTGTTCGAGGCAACTCCGGAGGAATCCGCGATCGTCGACGAACCAGATGTCGTGTCTGTAGCCGAGCGCGCCCTGTCCTCGGTGCCGCCCGGTGCTCCTCTGGCTGTCCGCATGCGTCCGCTCACTCTTGGTGAAGTTGTCGGCCAACAGCACTTACTCGGGCCCGGCGCGCCACTCCGCAGAATGGTCGAGGGGTCCGGCGCCGCATCGGTACTTCTGTACGGACCTCCCGGCACCGGCAAGACCACGCTCGCATCGTTGATCTCGGGTGCTACCGGCCGCCGGTTCGAGGCTCTGTCGGCTCTGTCCGCCGGAGTCAAAGAAGTCCGCGGTGTCATCGAACTCGCGCGCCGCCGCCTGCTGAACGGCGAACAAACCGTCTTGTTCATCGACGAAGTTCATCGCTTCTCCAAGACCCAGCAGGACGCCTTGCTCGCCGCGGTCGAGAACCGCATCGTGCTCTTGGTCGGCGCGACCACCGAGAACCCGTCGTTCTCGGTCGTCTCCGCTCTGTTGTCGCGCTCGTTGGTCCTGCAACTGCAATCGCTCACCGCTGCGGATGTCCAGGAACTGCTCGAGCGCGCTGTCGCCGACGAACGCGGGTTCGGCGGAGCGATCACGATCGACGACGACGCGATGGAACACCTCGTTCGTCTGGCGGCCGGCGACGGACACGGCCGGTGACGCTTCGGGCCCGGTGGTGCTCGACCTCGCGACCGTCGAGGCCAGTGTCGACAAGGCCGCGGTTCGGTACGACCGTGCCGGAGATCAGCACTACGACGTCATCAGTGCATTCATCAAGAGCATTCGTGGATCAGACGTCGACGCCGCCCTGCACTACCTCGCACGGATGCTGACCGCGGGCGAAGACCCTCGCTTCATCGCACGGCGTCTGGTGGTTCACGCCAGCGAAGACATCGGCATGGCTGATCCGATGGCGCTGCAGACTGCCACCGCCGCGGCGCAGGCAGTGCAGCTGATCGGTATGCCGGAGGCTCGTCTGGCGCTGGCACAGGCCACCATTCATCTGGCGACGGCTCCCAAATCGGGTGCGGTCATCGCCGCACTCGGCGCGGCCATGGCCGACGTGGCCGCCGGAAAATCCGGACTGGTACCGCCGCACCTGCGTGACGGGCACTACAAGGGCGCCGAGCAATTGGGCAACGCAGTCGGATACAAGTACCCGCACGACACACGTGATGGTGTTCTGCGGCAACAGTATCCACCGGACGATCTGGTGGGTGTCGACTATTACCAGCCCACCGCGCACGGCAACGAGCGGGAGATCGCCGATCGGGTGAGCAAACTTCGCCGAATAGTTCGTGGCTGACGCCTGCCAGGTTCCACCGGCCGACGCGTTAGTCTGGACACCCATAGCTCGACGCTCTTGAAGGTAAGGACCGGTTAGTGCAAACCCACGAGATCCGCAGGCGATTCCTCGACCACTTCGTCAAGGCCGGCCACACCGAGGTGCCCAGCGCCTCGCTGATTCTCGACGACCCGAACCTTCTGTTCGTCAACGCGGGCATGGTTCCGTTCGTGCCGTTCTTCCTCGGGCAGCAGACGCCGTCCTACTCACGGGCGACGTCCGTGCAGAAGTGCGTCCGCACCCTGGACATCGAAGAGGTCGGCATCACCACCCGCCACAACACCTTCTTCCAGATGGCGGGCAACTTCTCCTTCGGTGACTACTTCAAGAAGGAAGCCATCTCCCACGCCTGGCAGTTGCTGACAGGTTCGGTCGAGGACGGCGGATACGGCATCGATCCCACGCGCCTGTGGGCCACCGTCTACCTCGACGACGACGAAGCGTTCTCGATCTGGCGCGACGAGGTAGGAGTGCCCGAAGAGCGCATCCAGCGCCGCGGCATGAAGGACAACTACTGGTCCATGGGCATTCCCGGGCCGTGCGGCCCCTGCTCGGAGATCTTCTACGACCGCGGCGCCGAATACGGCGTCGAGGGTGGCCCCGAAGCCGACGAGGATCGCTACATCGAGATCTGGAACCTCGTGTTCATGCAGAACGAGCGCGGCGAGGGCACCAACAAGGGCGACTACCCGATCCTCGGACCGTTGCCGAAGAAGAACATCGACACCGGCATGGGCGTCGAGCGCGTTGCGTTCCTCCTGCAGGGCGTCGAAAACGTCTACGAGACAGATCTTCTCCGCCCCGTCATCGACAAGGCCGCCGAACTGACCGGCAGTGTCTACGGGACCGACCACACTTCAGACGTCCGTTTCCGCGTCATCGCCGACCACGCACGCACCGCAGCGATGTTGATCGCCGACGGTGTGAACCCCGGCAACTACGGCCGCGGCTACGTCCTGCGCCGGTTGCTGCGTCGCATCGTGCGTTCGGCCAAACTGCTCGGCAGCGAGCAGCCCACCATGCGCGAGTTCATGATCGTCGTCCGCGACACGATGGCGCCGTCGTACCCGGTTCTGGAAACCGACTTCACGCGCATCGAGAACGTTGCCGTCGGCGAGGAGACCGCGTTCCTCAAGACGCTGGCTTCGGGTTCTGCTCTGTTCGAGAATGCTGCCGAGACGGTCAAGTCGTCCGGAAAGTCGGTCATCGCCGGCGATCAGGCGTTTGCACTGCACGACACCTACGGCTTCCCGATCGACCTCACGCTCGAGATGGCGTCCGAGGCCGGTCTCACCGTGGACGAGGACGGCTTCCGCACGCTCATGGCCGAGCAGCGCAAGCGCGCCAAGGACGACGCTCAGGCTCGTAAGCACGCCCACGCCGACCTCACGGTCTACAAGGAACTGCTCGACCGAGGCGCCACCGAGTTCACCGGTTTCGACGAACTCGTCTCCGAGGCTCACGTCCTCGCACTGATCGTCGACGGCGTCCGTGTCCCGGTAGCGAAGGCCGGTCAGGACGTCGAGGTCATCCTCGACCGAAGCCCGCTCTACGCAGAGTCCGGTGGACAGATCGCCGACATCGGTTCGCTCACCGCGCCGGGCCTCGAAGCCAAGGTCAACGACGTACAGAAGATCGCCAAGAAGGTCTGGACGCACAAGGTGACGGTGCAGAAGGGTGAGATCACCGAGGGCGACGTCGTACTCGCGCACGTCGACGCCGAGTGGCGCAAGGGTGCAACCCAGGGGCACTCCGGCACCCACATGGTGCACGCTGCACTGCGTCAGGTGCTCGGCCCCAACGCGGTGCAGGCAGGCTCGCTCAACAAGCCGGGTTACCTCCGCTTCGACTTCTCGTGGCAGGGCGCGCTGTCCGACTCCCAGAAGCAGGACATCGAGGCACTTACCAACGAAGCCGTGGCGTCGAACTACGCGGTCAACACATTTGTCACGGATCTCGACAAGGCCAAGGCGATGGGTGCGATGGCACTCTTCGGTGAGAACTACGGCGACGAGGTTCGTGTCGTCGAAATCGGCGGCCCGTTCTCGATGGAACTGTGCGGTGGCACTCACGTCGGAAGCTCCGCACAGATCGGTCAGGTCACGCTGCTCGGTGAGCAGTCGGTCGGCTCCGGAATCCGACGCGTCGAGGCGTACGTCGGTTTGGACTCCTACCGCTACCTCGCCAAGGAACGCGCGCTCCTGGCCGGACTCTCCTCCTCGCTGAAGGTTCCTTCGGAAGAGGTGCCCGCCCGCGTCGAGGCGCTCGTCGAGCGACTCAAGGTGGCCGAGAAGGAACTCGAGCAGACCAAGGCCAAGGCTGTGCTGGCGTCGGCAGGCGAGTACGTCGCCAAGGCCAAGCGCATCGGCAGTGTCCTCGTCATCGCCGAGCCTGCTCCCGCCGGAGTCGGCGGAAACGACCTGCGCAGCCTCGTCACGGACATCAAGGGTCGCCTCGGCTCCGAACCTGCCGTCGTAGCTCTGCTCGGTGACGTCGACGGCAAGGTTCCGTTCGTGGTCGCCTCGAGCAAGGCAGCTCAAGGTCTCGGTGTGAAGGCCGGCGAGCTGGTCGCGTCGTTCGGTCCCAAGATCGGTGGCCGCGGCGGCGGAAAACCCGACATGGCCCAGGGTTCGGGTTCGGACTCCGCAGGAATCCCGGCGGCGCTCGATGCGATCCGGGACAGAGTCGGAGAGCTGGCGGGCGGCAGCTGACGGTGGTGGCTACGCAGCAGGGTCCCGATCGCCCCGGCATCGACGACCCTGGTCGCGGGCGGCGCATCGCCATCGACGTGGGCAGTGTTCGCATCGGCGTCGCGTCCAGCGACCCCGACGGCATCCTCGCGACACCGGTGGAAACGGTTCCACGCTCGAAGGAGCGTGGGCCCGACGCGCCGGATATCCGGCGCATTATCGCCATCGTGTCCGAATACGAGGCCGTTGAGGTTATCGTCGGACTGCCACAGACGCTGCGCGGTGAGCAAGGTAAAGCCGCCGGTATCGCGACTGCATTCGCCAAACGACTGCAGCGGGCCGTCGAACCGATCCCGGTGAGACTGTCCGACGAACGACTGACGACCGTCACGGCTGCGCGCAATCTCCGCGAAAGTGGAGTCAAGGCACGCGGCCAGCGACCGATGATCGATCAGGCTGCGGCGGTGGAAATCCTGCAAGGCTGGCTGGACGAGCGGAGTAGAGCTGTGAAACCAGGGGAGTCGTCGAAGGACGCTGCACTGGAGGGCGATCTGTGAACGCGCGGTGGGATGAGGGCGGCGGAAGCCGGCCCACCAGTTCGTTCGACTTCGACAACGACGAGACCATGGTCATGCGTGCACTGCCGCAGAACATCGATCCGCCGCACATGTCGCGAGCCGAGGCACGCAAGCAACGCGAAGCGCGCAACAAGCGCGCCAAGCGTGGCAAGAAGGTCGGCGTTCTCGCCCTGCTGGTGTTGGTGATCGCAGTCCTCGGTGTCGGTGCATACGGCGCTCTCTGGTACATGGATCGCAACAAGACCGCGGAGGATTTTGCCGGCCCCGGCGGCGCACCCGTGGTCATCCAGATCAACAGTGGAGAAACCGCATCGGAGATCGGTGCGACGCTCGAGGCGAAGAACGTCGTCGCGAGTTCCGCTGCTTTCTACAACGCGGCGATCGCCAATCCGTCTGAGATCCAGAAGGTGCAACCCGGCTTCTACCAGGTGCCGGTGCAGAGTAGCGCCGCGAGCGCACTCGACACCTTGGTTGCCCCGGACTCCCGAGTCGGCAGTGTTGTCATCGCCGAAGGGCGTCAGCTGCACGACAGTTCGGACGCGCAGACCGGCTCGCTCAAGAAGGGCATCTACAACCTCATTTCCGAGGCGAGTTGTGTCGGCCCGGTTTCCGCTCAGAAATGTGTCTCGACAGACGAATTGAACACTGCGGGAGCATCTTCCGATCTGGCTTCGCTCGGCGTGCCCGAATGGGCGATGTCGTCGGTCAAGAGCGTGCCGGACAAGGACCGTCAGCTCGAAGGCCTGATCGCCGCCAGCAGTTGGGATTTCGATCCCACTGCGACGCCCACCGAGATCCTGCGGTCGTTGGTCGAGGGTAGCGCCGCCAAGTACGAGGCCACGGGAATTCTGACAGCCGGCAGCGGGGTCGGAATGTCTCCGTACCAGTTGTTGGTGGCAGCGTCGCTGGTCGAGCGTGAGGCGTTGCCCGCAGACATGGCCAAGGTCGCGCGGGTGATCGTCAACCGACTCGCAGTCGATCAGCCTCTGCAGTTCGACTCCACGGTCAACTACTCACTCGACACCACCGAGGTCGCAACCACGGATGCCGACCGTGAGCGCGTCACGCCGTGGAACACGTACGCAATGCCGGGTCTGCCTGCAACGCCCATCGCTTCGCCGAGCATCGACGCGCTGAAGGCCGTGGAATCGCCGGCGGCCGGTGACTGGTTGTACTTCGTCACGATCAACAAGGAAGGCCAGACGCTCTTCACCAAGAGCTACGAGGAGCATTTGGCCAACATCGAACTGGCACAGCAAAGTGGGATTCTCGACAGTGGACGGTAGTACCGCGACTTCGCTCGCGACGCCACGTAAGGCGGCAGTTCTCGGAAGCCCGATCGCTCACTCGAAGTCCCCGTTGCTGCATCTTGCGGCGTACGCGGCTTTGGGGCTGAGCGATTGGACCTACGAGCGGATCGAATGCACCGGCGAGCAGTTGCCTGCCCTCGTCGACTCACTCGGCCCCGAATGGATCGGTCTCTCGGTGACGATGCCGGGCAAGATCGCAGCACTCGAATATGCCACCGAACGCACACCGCGAGCGGTGACCATCGGCTCGGCCAACACCCTGGTTCGCATCGACGGCGGTTGGCGTGCCGACTGCACGGACGTCGACGGAGTCAGCGGTGCGTTGATCGCCGGCGGTGTCGGCGATCTCAGCGGCACTTCGGCGGTAGTTGTCGGCGCGGGCGGCACCGCGCGGCCGGCATTGGTCGCGTTGGCCGACATGGGAGTTCGGACGGTCACCGTGGTCGCGCGTGATCCGGGGCGCGCATCCGGTGCCATCGAATGCGGCGGTGCTGTCGGGTTGGACATTGATCTGGTCGCCTTCGACGACGCACGGCTAGGCGGGATCTGCGCCGAATCCTCGGTCTTGGTCAGTACCGTTCCCGCGGAAGCGGCAGCGCCCTTTGCCCAGCAATTGGGGAAGGCGCGATTTGTCCTCGACGCGATCTACAACCCCTGGCCGACGCCACTTGCTTCGGTTGTCGAGGCGGCCGATGGCACGGTGATCGGTGGCCTCGAGATGTTGCTCAATCAGGCCTTCGGGCAGGTAGAGCAGTTCACGGGCAAGCCCGCTCCGCGAGAGGCGATGGCAGCCGCTATCGCTTAGGTCTGTTCACAGTGTCGAGGTAGTCCACAAGACGATTCGTAGTCTGCCGCTGGCGAACGGCAGACGCCAAGCTCGAAACCATGTGGACGTTGATGGTCTTGGCAGGCTCGGGGGTAGTCGCTGGCTTCGGTGCTCGGGCGATCGTCGACAATTGGTTGCGGCGACACGGTTATCGACCAGTCGTGACTTTCTGTTGTGTGCCGCAGTGCGCCGTCGCAACAGGCTGGGTTGTCGTCGGTGCGCTGAATACCTCGGTGGTGCAGTTATTTTCCGGTCTCGCCGTGGTGTGGTGGTGCGTCGCGATCTCGACTGTCGACCTGGCTGTGCGTCGGCTGCCCAACAGTTTCACGCTGCCGGGCTACGCCGTCGTGATGGTCTACGCGACGGTGTCGGGAACGGTGTGGGTGGCGGTGGTGGGGTCGGCACTGCTCGCCGGAATCCACCTCCTGGCGCACGTGATGTCGCCTGGTTCCATGGGCGTCGGCGATGTGAAGCTCTCGCTTCCTCTGGGCGCCGTGACCGGATTGGTGGGAGCGGACGCCTGGCTGTGGTCGTTGGTGTCTGCGTCGGTGCTCACCGCAACGCTGGGCACCGCGCTGGAACTGCGAAGACAAGGGCCGGTAGCCCATAATTCGCCCATTGCGCACGGACCCTCGATGTGCCTGGCAGCCTGCGGTTCGATTGTGTTTGCCTGGCTGACGTGACGAGTGCAACATCCGCGAGAAGTCTGGCGTTATTGACCGTTCAACGACGGACGGTGAACTGCAGGAAAGACGTAACCGTCGGTTTCATAAATGCGGGTATTGCCAGCGCGCGGTCCCAGTATGCGGCGAGTCGGACTTGCCGAATGTCCACATCCTGACGTTCACTGAGGTTTCGGAAATGGGACAAAACGAATCTCGTTTCGCACTCGATTATCGGGGGAACCTATGCGCACAAGGCTTTTCGTCGCTGCGGCAGCCTGTTTGGCGGCTGTGGCTGCAGGAGCGGGCGTCGCCGGCGCCGCGCCTGCACCTTCATCGGTGGCACTGGGCGGGGGCTCAGGAATCCTGCTGCCGGACGTGGATCACTCCGATCCTGACCGAGTTGCAGCATGCACGTTGACCGCGGTCGGCTACGACAACGCCGGTTCTCTCGTGGCACTCACCGCCGGACACTGCGGAGTTGTCGGGGACCGGGTGTTCGCCGAGTACCTGCCCGAGGCCGGACCCATCGGTCGGTTCTCTTACTCGAGTCCGGTCTCGGACATCGCCGTGATCGATCTCGACGACGCCAAGGTAGCTCCGCTGCGTACCGTCGGCGGCACGACGATCAACGGAATCGGCGCCCCGCCGGCCCCGGGCACGATCGTGTGCAAGGAAGGCCGTTCGACCGGCAACACGTGCGGTATCACCTGGGGTTACGACTCCGTCTACGGTGAGATCGTCGAGCACACGTGCTCGATTCCCGGTGATTCCGGTGGACCGCTCGTCGTCGGTGACCGCCTGGTGGGCTTGATCAGCAACGGCTACCCGCCGTACTGCTTCGAGCCGCTTCCGCCGCCGTTCCACGCTCCCGACAACTCGGCGGACATCAACATCGGTTTGGCTGACATCAACGCAAACGGTGGAGGATTCCGCCTGTTCTAGACCCACAGGTACCTCTGAGATGGCCCACACGCCTCGTGCGTGTGGGCCATCTGTGTTCACCGGGAGGACCACTGTGACAACTGAGGTCTGCGACGTGGAAAGATGGTCGGCGTGCTGCGTTGGATAACTGCCGGAGAATCCCATGGTCCCGCCCTCGTCGCGATGCTCGAGGGCATGGTCGCGGGGGTCGAAGTGACCTCTGAGGCCATCTCGTCCGAACTTGCCCGTCGTCGACTCGGTTACGGCCGTGGCGCACGGATGAAGTTCGAGGCCGACAAGGTCACCATCATCGGCGGTGTCCGCCACGGATTTACGCTCGGTGGCCCCGTGGCCATCGAGATCGGCAACACCGAGTGGCCCAAGTGGGAAACCATCATGTCCGCCGACCCGGTCGACCCGGACCTGCTCGCCGATCAGGCTCGCAATGCCCCGTTGACGCGCCCGCGTCCCGGACACGCCGATTACAGCGGCATGCTCAAGTACGGCTTCAACGACGCGCGTCCCGTCCTCGAGCGCGCCAGCGCTCGCGAGACCGCGGCCCGCGTAGCCGCTGGAACCGTCGCACGGTCCTTCCTGCGTCAGGTATTCGGTGCCGAGGTCGTTTCACACGTTATTTCCATCGGTGCTTCCGAGCCGTACGTCGGCCCCGTGCCGGCGGGCAAGGATCTCGACGCGATCGATGCGAGCCCGGTCCGCGCATTCGACAAGGCTGCAGAAGAGTCGATGATCGCCGAAATCGAATCGGCGAAGAAGGACGGCGACACCCTCGGTGGCGTCGTGGAGGTCGTCATCCACGGCCTGCCGGTCGGACTCGGCACCTTCGTCAGCGGCGCCGAGCGTCTCGATTCACGACTTGCTGCTGCTCTCATGGGAATTCAGGCCATCAAGGGCGTTGAGGTCGGTGACGGCTTCGAGACCGCGCGACGTCGTGGCAGCGAAGCTCACGACGAAATCCGCCCGGGCCCGGACGGCATCGTGCGCTCCACGAACCGCGCAGGCGGAATCGAAGGTGGCATGACCAATGGTGAGGCTCTTCGAGTTCGCGCCGCGATGAAGCCGATCTCGACGGTTCCGCGCGCTCTGGCGACGGTCGACATGGAGAGCGGCGAGGAAGCGGTTGCCATCCACCAGCGCAGCGACGTGTGCGCGGTTCCGGCCGCCGGCGTCGTCGCCGAGTCGATGGTCGCGCTCGTCGTGGCTCAGGCTGCACTCGAAAAGTTCGGTGGTGATTCCATTGCTGAAACCACTGCCAACTACCGTCGTTACGCCGAGGGCATCGCAGCCCGACCGCCTCGATAGGACTCACGTATCGATGAAGCCGAAGGCTGTACTCATCGGTCCGCCCGGTGCCGGCAAATCGACCATCGGTCGACGTCTCGCGCAGGCACTCGAACTCGAATTGGTCGATACCGACGCCGAGATCGAACGGACCACGGGTAGGACGATCCCGGAGATCTTCACCCATGACGGAGAGCCTCGGTTTCGTGAGATCGAGGAATCGGTGGTTCGCGAAGCGTTGCAGGCCACCGACGGAATCGTCTCGCTCGGCGGTGGTGCGATCCTCTCCGATCGCACGCGCGAACTGCTCCAGGGGCACACGGTCATCTACCTCGAGATCAGTGTCGCCGAAGGGCTTCGCCGCACTGGGGCGAACAATCATCGCCCGCTGCTGGCCGGCGGAGATCCCAAGGTCAAGTACCAGGAGTTGATGAGGCGTCGTCGTCCGCTGTACCGGCGTTCGGCCACGATTCGGATTCGGACCGACGGCCGAAGTCCGGCGCGTGTCGTCGGGCAACTGGTGTCGAAACTTCAAGACAAATGAACAACCGGAGCGGAGTAGTGGAGCAGTGACCGAACCCGTACGTGTAGAGGTGAAGACCGCAAGTCCTTACCCGGTCGTGATCGGCCGCGGCCTGCTCGGTGATCTCGTTGCCGAGTTCGACGGCGCGCGCACTGTCGCGATCTTCCATCAGCCGCCGCTGGCAGAGACCGCGGAGGCCGTACGGGCTGCGTTGGCGGAGAAGGGAATCGACGCCCACCGTATCGAGATCCCCGATGCCGAGGACGGCAAGGATCTTGCTGTGGCGGGCTTCTGCTGGGACGTGCTCGGCCGGATCGGCCTGACTCGCAGCGACGCGATCATGAGTTTGGGCGGGGGAGCGGCGACCGACCTCACCGGCTTCGTCGCGGCTACGTGGATGCGCGGTGTCAAGGTAGTTCACGTCCCCACCACCTTGCTCGCGATGGTCGACGCAGCAGTGGGCGGCAAGACCGGTATCAACACCGAAGCGGGCAAGAACCTCGTCGGTTCGTTCCACGAACCGGGAGCGGTGTTCATCGATCTCGCGACGCTCGAGACTGTGCCGCACAACGAGATCGTTGCCGGCATGGCCGAGGTCATCAAGACCGGATTCATCGCCGACCCGGTGATCCTGGATCTCATCGAAGCCGATCCCAAGGCAGCTCTCGATCCGTCGGGAACTGTTCTGCCCGAGTTGATTCGGCGCTCCGTAGAGGTCAAGGCCAAGGTCGTGGCCGCGGATCTGCGCGAGTCGGATCTGCGCGAAATCCTCAACTACGGCCACACCCTCGGCCACGCGATCGAACGTCGTGAGCGCTACAAGTGGCGCCACGGTGCCGCTGTCTCCGTCGGCCTGGTCTTCGCTGCCGAACTCGGACGGCTCGCGGGCCGACTCGACGACGCCACCGCGGATCGTCACAAGTCGATCCTCGATCTCGTCGGGCTGCCGACGTCGTACGACGGTGATGCGTTCGGCGATCTGATGAAGGGAATGCAGACCGACAAGAAGAACCGTGCCGGGCTGCTGCGTTTCGTGGTCCTCGACGGACTGGCCAAGCCGGGTCGCCTCGAGGGGCCGGATCCGAGTCTGCTGGTTGCGGCGTACTCCGCGATTGCCCGCGATGCGCGGCCGGCCGGCGGAACGGTCCTGCTGTGAGGATCAACGTCGTCAACGGACCCAATCTGGGGCGTCTGGGTAAGCGTCAGCCCGAGGTCTACGGCGCGACCACACACGACGATCTGATCGAATTGTGCGTCGCGGCAGGCAAGGAGCTCGGTGTCGAGGTGATCGTCCGTCAGAGCGATCACGAAGGCGATCTGCTCGGTTGGATCCACGACGCGGCGGACGCGGGGGAACCGGTGATCCTCAATGCCGGTGGCTTGACGCACACGTCGGTGGTCCTGCGAGATGCATGCGCCGAACTGACCGCAGGTCTCGTCGAGGTACACATCTCGAACGTTCATGCGCGAGAAGAGTTTCGGCACCACTCCTACCTGAGTCCGATTGCGACCGGAGTGATCGTCGGACTCGGCGTCGCCGCGTATCCGCTGGCGATCAGGTTCCTCGCCGAGCGAGGCTGAACGAGGCAAGTCGAAAAAACAGTCACACGAATGCGGCCCCGAGGAGAATATCCTCGGGGCCGCATTCGGTTGTGTGGACGGCGGGCGTTACTGCTCGCGCTTGCCCAGATCGATCGCCGGGAAGACCGCGGTATCGGCGTCGGATTCCTCGACGGACATGGCGGCTCCGCTGTATGCGTGCTGCTCGGTGGGGGAGTCGTAGCCCTCGCTGACGGGCACCGGTTCGTGGTGACGCTCGTGGGACGGGGTCTGCGGAGCTGTTCCGTTCTTGCGCTGTTCACGGCTGACGAAGAAGCGTCCGACAGTGATGGCGATCATGGCGGGGACGAAGATGAGAAGGATCGTGAACGCCGCACCGGAGGTCACCTCGAAGAACAAGCCCTGCTGGGTCAGTTCGAGGGAGGGGACGAGGCTGAGTGCCCAGCTGGCAGCGCCGGAGACGAACCCGCCGACCAATGCGGCCTTGAGCCACAGCATGGTCAGATCGGCGCCGTCCTCGGGTTCGGGGAAGTTCCGGCGGTCACGAATGCCGTCGATACCACCCCAGATCGCGGCGAAGACGATGACGATCAACAGGGACAGCCAGCGCAGGGTGGACCCCTGAAGTGGCCACTGTGCGATCGCTGCACCGAGCAACGCACGAAACACAACATGTATCAGGGCCATGCCGAGGCCACGTACCAACCACGCATTCATGGGTACAGCCTAACTAGAACCCATTACACCTTGTGGCCTAACCCACACTTATTGCTGTAACCGCGAGTTTCGAGTTGATCGGCAGGTCTGCGCGGGCGGTAGGTTCGAGGGATGCCGGTCGACTTCAGAACACGCCGTGAATCCCTCAGACGCCTCCTCTCGGAGCGCGAACTCGACGCGATTCTCGTCACAGATCTCCTCAACATCAGATACCTCACCGGTTTCACCGGTTCCAATGCGGCGCTCGTCGTCAGTGCATCCGATTCAGCGTCCGACGAGCGTGAGACGGTGATCTGCACCGACGGCCGCTACGTGACGCAGGTGTCAGAGCAGGTGCCGGACCTTCGGGCCGAAATCGCCCGTTCGAGTGCTGCGCACTTGATCGAGAAGTCCACGGCGCCCGTTCTCGCGTTCGAGTCACATGTGGCGACGTTCGCCGAACATCGGGCTTGGACCGAAGCAGCGCCGAAGATCCGGTTCGAACCGGTGAGTGGACTCGTCGAACAATTGCGCATGGTCAAGGACGAGTACGAGGTGGAGTTGTTGCGAGCCGCGTGCACCGCAGCCGATGTCGCGTTGGCGCAGTTGATCGCTCGCGGCGGTCTGCGACCTGGCCGAACGGAACGAGAGGTCGGCCGCGAGCTGGAAAATCTGATGCTCGACAACGGGGCGGACGGTATTTCCTTCGAGACGATCGTGGCGGCCGGCGCCAACTCGGCGATTCCGCATCACCGACCGACCGACGCGATCCTGGCGTCGGGTGACTTCGTGAAACTCGACTTCGGCGCCCAGGTCGGTGGGTACCACTCGGACATGACACGGACCTACGTGCTCGAGTCCGTTTCCGATTGGCAACGGGAGATTTACGAGCTCGTCGCGCGTTCGCAAGCTGCCGGTTGCGACGCGCTCGCGCCGGGTGTCGAATGTGCGGCAGTCGACGCCGTCGCCCGTGCGGTGATCGACGATGCAGGCTACGGCGAGTTGTTCCTGCACGGCCTCGGCCACGGTGTGGGGCTCGAAATCCACGAAGCACCGGGGATCGGCAAGCTCGGCACCGGTACACTTCTTTCCGGCGCGGCGGTGACCGTCGAGCCGGGCGTGTACTTCTCCGGGCGCGGAGGTGTACGGATCGAGGACACGCTCGTTGTTCGTGAGCAGGGGCCAGAGCTGCTCACACTGACCGCAAAAGACCTTACCGTCGTCTGAGACGGTTTCCCGACCCCTAGGAGACGCGAAGCAAGTGGCTTCCACCAGTGATTTCAAGAATGGTCTGGTTCTGCAGATCGAAGGCCAGCTGTGGACGATCATCGAGTTCCAGCACGTCAAGCCCGGCAAGGGCCCTGCCTTCGTGCGCACCAAGCTCAAGAACGTGCTCTCGGGCAAGGTAGTGGACAAGACGTTCAACGCCGGTGTGAAGGTCGAGACCGCAACGGTCGACCGTCGTGACATGACGTACCTGTACCACGACGGCAGCGACTACATCTTCATGGACGGCGACACCTACGACCAGGTGTCGATCAGCGAATCCACCGTCGGCGACCAGTCGCGTTTCCTGCTCGAGAACATGGCAGTCCAGGTCGCGACCCACGAAGACGTTCCCCTCTTCGTCGAGCTTCCGGTCACCGTCGAGCTCGTCGTCAAGCACACCGATCCGGGCCTGCAGGGCGACCGCTCCACCGGCGGCACCAAGCCTGCGACCCTCGAGACCGGTGCCGAGATCAACGTCCCGCTCTTCATCAACACCGGTGACAAGCTCAAGGTCGATTCTCGTGACGGCAACTACCTCGGGCGTGTGAATTCCTGAGTGTCCGGCACACATAAGAAACTCGGTGCACGCCACAAGGCGCGCAAGCGTGCCGTCGACTTCCTCTTCGAAGCCGAGGCACGTGACCTCGATCCGGTCGCACTGGCGTCGGAGCGTTCCGATCTGTCCGTCAAGGACGACGCGGTAGCACCCGTCGCGGCCTACACCGTCACGTTGGTGTCCGGCGTTGCGGAGAATCTGGACCGGATCGATCAGGTCATCTCCTCGCATCTGCAGGACTGGACGCTCGAGCGTCTGCCCGCCGTCGACCGTGCGATTCTGCGTATCGCCGTGTGGGAGCTCTTCCACGCGACGGACGTTCCGCCGGTTGTCGCCGTGGACGAGGCCGTCGAACTCGCGAAGCAGCTCTCGACGGACGACTCTCCGGGATTCGTCAACGGAATCCTCGGCCAGGTCGTTCTCGTTGCGCCGCAGGTTCGATCGGCTGCGGCCGCGACCTCCCAGCGCGCGCAGGAATCGGATTCGGGTACCGAGTAGCAAGTTTTGTTCCACCACCGCCGTGCGAGTGTCACCGAGCGCGTTGTGTGTCTGCACACAACCGGTCGGAGTCGCTGCTCGCACGGCGGGATCAGGTCTGTCGGCTGATAGGGTGGGGACCGTCAGACATCCTTTAACGATCCGTCCAGTGAGGCGGAGAAGGAGGTCGCTGCATGAGCGTGCCCGAAGGGTCTCGCCCATCCGATCTTGCAGGTCCAGGTAACTCGAAGGCGCCGGTCGGTGCCGAGGCAGGTAGCGAAACCCGCGAATTGTTGTCCGCCCAGGATGTGGGCCGGACCATCGCGCGGATCGCTCACGAGATCATCGAGAAGACCGCACTCGACGGACCCGAGGGAACTGCCCCTCGTGTGGTCCTGATCGGGATCCCGACGCGTGGAACCACCCTCGCCACGCGACTGCGCGCCAAGATCGAAGAATTCTCCGGTGTGCGTCTTCCCATCGGATCTCTCGACATCACCCTCTACCGCGACGATCTCCGGAACAAGCCGCACCGCCCGCTCGAGCGCACGTCCGTCCCCGAAGGTGGCGTCGACAATGCGCTGGTCGTTCTCGTGGACGACGTCCTCTTCTCCGGTCGCACCGTGCGCTCGGCACTTGACGCGTTGCGCGATCTGGGCCGCCCCCGCGCGGTCCAACTCGCAGTGCTCGTGGATCGTGGTCACCGCGAACTCCCGCTGCGCGCCGACTACGTCGGCAAGAACGTCCCGACCGCGAGGTCCGAGGACGTCAAGGTTCTCCTCCAGGAGCACGACGGCAGGGAAGCGGTAGTCATCTCCGGGGGTAAGAGCGCGTGAAGCACCTACTTTCCATCGCGGACCTCGATCGTGAGTCCGCGGTAGAACTTCTCGACGAGGCAGAACGGTTCGAGCAGGCACTTCTGGGACGAGAGGTACGCAAGCTCCCGACGCTGCGCGGACGCACGGTCATGACGGTGTTCTTCGAGAACTCGACGCGCACCCGGGTGTCTTTCGAGGTGGCAGGCAAATGGATGAGTGCCGACGTCATCAATGTCAGCGCATCCAGTTCCTCGGTGTCCAAAGGTGAATCCCTGCGCGATACCGCGATGACCCTGCGCGCGGCCGGTGCCGACGCACTCATCGTGCGCCACCCGGCTTCGGGCGCCGCCCACCAGATCGCAAAGTGGACCGGAGCGGCCGACGACGGTGGCCCGGCAGTCATCAACGCAGGTGACGGCACGCACGAGCACCCCACTCAGGCGCTTCTCGACGCTTTGACCCTTCGCCAGCGTCTCGGCGACATCGAGGGCAAGCGGATCGCCATCGTCGGCGACATCCTGCACAGCCGTGTCGCCCGCTCCAACGCACTGCTGCTCTCGATGCTCGGTGCCGAGGTTGTTCTTGTTGCGCCGCCGACACTGCTGCCGGTCGGTGCGCACACGTGGCCGGTCACGGTCTCGCATTCGCTCGACGCGGAACTGCCCGGACTCGACGCGGTGCTGATGCTGCGGGTTCAGGCCGAACGCATGAACGGTGGCTTCTTCCCGTCGCAGCGCGAGTACTCGATCAACTACGGCCTGTCCGAGAAGCGGCTGGCGATGCTGGCCGATCACGCGGTGGTCCTGCACCCCGGCCCGATGCTGCGCGGCATGGAGATTGCATCCGCCGTTGCCGATTCCTCCAAAACTGCTGTACTGCAACAGGTTACCAACGGCGTACACATGCGCATGGCTGTCTTGTTCCGACTGCTGGTCGGGTCGGAGGACGGTGCGCTGTGACCAGAAACGAGAACGGAGAATCACCCGTGAGTGTCCTGCTCCGCGGAGTCCTGATCTACGGAGAAGGTGAGCCCACCGACGTACTCGTCGGCGACGGCACGATCCTCGAGATCGGCGTGGACCTCGATCCGGCCACGGCATCCGAGGTGATCGATGCCGGCGGGCAGATCCTGCTTCCCGGCTTCGTGGACCTGCACACACATCTGCGTGAGCCCGGCCGCGAAGACACCGAGACCATCGAAACCGGAAGCTCGGCAGCGGCTCTGGGTGGATACACCGCGGTCTTCGCGATGGCCAACACGAGTCCCGTCGCCGATTCGGTGGTCATCACCGATCACGTCTGGCGACGCGGGCAGGAAGTCGGCCTCGTCGACGTCCACCCCGTCGGCGCAGTCACAGCAGGCCTGGAAGGCAAGCAACTCGCCGAGATGGCGACCATGGCCGCAGGCGTCGGCAAGGTCAAGATGTTCTCCGACGACGGCCACTGCGTCTACGACCCACTGATCATGCGTCGCGCGCTCGAATACTCCAGCTCACTGGGCGTCCTGATCGCCCAGCACGCGGAAGAGCCGCGCTTGACCGTCGGTGCGGTCGCCCACGAGGGCCCCACGGCCGCGCGTCTCGGCCTGGCCGGATGGCCGCGCGCAGCCGAAGAATCGATCGTGGCCCGCGACGCACTGCTCGCGCGTGACGCCGGCGCCCGCGTTCACATCTGCCACGCCTCCACCGCCGGAACCGTCGAACTCGTGAAGTGGGCTCGCAGCCAAGGGATTTCGATCACCGCCGAGGTCACCCCGCATCACCTGCTCCTCGACGATTCACGGCTCGAGACGTACGACGCGATCAACAAGGTCAACCCGCCCTTGCGTGAGGCCAGTGATGTTGCCGCGCTGCGCAAGGGTCTGGCCGAGGGAATCATCGACTGCGTCGCGACCGACCATGCTCCGCACGCCGAGCAGGACAAGTGCTGCGAGTTCGCAGCCGCTCGCCCTGGAATGCTCGGCCTCGAGACCGCACTCTCGATCATCGTGCAGACGATGGTCCAGCCCGGCCTGTTGGACTGGCGCGGTGTTGCCCGGGTCATGAGCGAGCGCCCCGCGGCAATCGTGGGCCTCGACGATCAGGGCCGTCCCATCGAGGTGGGGGAGCCCGCGAACCTGACATTGGTCGATCCGTCGGCCGAGTGGACGGTCCACGGTCCCGACCTGGCGAGTGTCGCGCATAACACTCCGTACGAGTCGATGACATTGCCCGCTCGGGTCACGACCACACTGTTACGTGGCCGCATCACCGCACACGACGGGAATGTGCGGCTGCGGAGTAGCGAGGAGTAGCGCGTCATGGACAGAGCACTGTGGATCATCGGTCTGGCGATCTTCTGGGTCGCGATGATCGGCCTGATGTACGTCGGCTGGCGTGGACGCGCTCGACGCCAGAAAGACAAGATCGGCGAACTGCCGACGGTACCGGCAACCCTGGGTGAACTGCTCGTCCTGCCGACCACCGGCCTGTACGTCGGCAGCACCATCGCACCCAGTTGGCAGGACCGTATCGCCGTCGGCGACCTCGGTTTCCGCGCCACCTGCGAGATCAGCCGCTACAGCGGCGGAATTCTGGTCGAGCGTGACGGCGCGTCGGCGATCTGGATTCCGGAGAAGTCGATCCGCGCGATCCGCACGGAGAACGGTCTTGCCGGCAAGGTCATGAGCAAGGACGGCGTCCTGGTGATTCGCTGGGAATTGCCGAGCGGAACCGAGATCGACACGGGCGTGCGCGGTGACGACAAGACGGTTTATCCGGACTGGGTCAAGCCGGTGACTGCTTCGAACAAGACCGCTTCGAACAAGACGAATGACAACGAAGACGCAAGCTCTGGCGACATCGAGCAGAACGGAAAGAACGCATGAGCGGCTTTGACAACAGCCCCGCAGTACTGGTCCTCGAAGACGGACGGGTGTTCCGCGGAACCACCTTCGGTGCGGTTGGACAGACCCTGGGCGAAGCGGTGTTCAGCACCGGAATGACCGGCTACCAGGAAACGCTCACCGATCCCAGCTACCACCGCCAGATCGTCGTCTCCACCGCACCGCAGATCGGCAACACCGGCTGGAACGACGAAGACGACGAGTCGGTCGGACCGACCGGCGAGCGTGCCGGCGCCAAGATCTGGGTTGCCGGGTACGTCGTTCGTGACCCCTCGCGCGTCACCTCGAGCTGGCGTGCAACCGGTTCGCTGCAGGCCAAGCTCGAAGAGCAGGGCATCGTCGGAATCGCCGGGATCGACACTCGTGCCCTGGTTCGCCACCTGCGTACTCGCGGTTCGATGAAGGCCGGAATTTTTTCCGGTGAAGCCATCGCCGCCGATGACGAACTGGTCCGACGGGTTCAGGATCAGCCGACCATGCTCGGCGCCGATCTTGCCGGTGAGGTCAGCACCACCAGCGGCTACGTCGTCGAGCCGAAGGGCGGGGAGGCGCTGTACACGGTTGCCGCCATCGACCTCGGTATCAAGACCAACACCCCGCGCATGTTCGCCGAGCGCGGTATTCGCGTCCACGTGTTGCCGTCCAACGCGAGTCTCGAACAGATCCTCGACCTGAAGGCCGACGGAGTGTTCCTCTCCAACGGTCCCGGTGACCCAGCCACCGCCGACGGCGCAGTCCACCTCACGAAAGAGGTCATCGGACAGGGCTTGCCGCTGTTCGGTATCTGCTTCGGCAACCAGATCCTGGGCCGCGCCCTGGGCCTGAGCACCTACAAGATGAAGTTCGGCCACCGCGGAATCAACATCCCGGTGATCGAGCATCAGACCGGTCGCATCGCGATCACCGCTCAGAACCACGGCTTCGCGCTTGAAGGCGAAGCCGGTCAGGAATTCGACACCCCGTTCGGCCGCGCGGTGGTCAGCCACACCTGCGCCAACGACGGAGCCGTCGAAGGTGTTCGCCTGCTGGACGATTCGGCCTTCTCGGTGCAGTACCACCCCGAGGCGGCAGCCGGCCCGCACGACGCCGCGTACCTCTTCGACCGCTTCACCAGCCTGCTCTCCGCACGGAAAGAAACCGGAGTCAAGAACTAATGCCACGCCGTACAGATCTCAAGCACATCCTGGTAATCGGCTCCGGTCCGATCGTCATCGGTCAGGCCTGCGAGTTCGACTACTCGGGCACCCAGGCCTGCCGCGTCCTCCAGGAGGAGGGCCTGCGCGTCAGCCTGGTCAACTCCAACCCGGCCACCATCATGACGGACCCCGAGTTCGCCGATGCCACGTACGTCGAGCCGATCACGGCCGAGTTCCTCGAGAAGGTCATCGCCAAGGAAGCCTTGCAGGGCAACAAGATCGACGCCGTCCTCGCGACGCTCGGCGGTCAGACTGCGCTCAACGCCGCAGTGGCGCTGCACGAGCAGGGCATCCTCGAGAAGTACGACGTCGAACTGATCGGCGCAGACTTCGACGCCATCCAGCGCGGCGAGGATCGCCAGAAGTTCAAGGACATCGTCGCCAAGGTCGGTGGCGAATCCGCGAAGTCCGCAGTTTGCTACACGATGGACGAAGTACACGCCACGGTCGCCGAACTCGGTTACCCGGTTGTCGTGCGTCCGTCCTTCACCATGGGCGGCCTCGGTTCCGGCATGGCGTACGACGTCGACGATCTCAACCGCATCGCCGGTGGCGGTCTGGCCGCGTCGCCGACGGCGAACGTCCTGATCGAGGAATCCATCCTCGGTTGGAAGGAATACGAACTCGAGCTCATGCGTGACAGTCGCGACAACGTCGTGATCGTCTGCTCCATCGAAAACGTCGACCCGGTCGGTGTCCACACCGGAGACTCGGTCACCGTCGCCCCGGCGATGACGCTGACCGACCGCGAGTACCAGGCGATGCGCGACCTTTCCATCGACATTCTGCGTGAGGTGGGCGTCGACACCGGCGGCTGCAACATCCAGTTCGCGATGGACCCGAAGGACGGCCGCCTGGTCGTCATCGAGATGAACCCGCGTGTCTCCCGCTCGTCGGCTCTGGCGTCGAAGGCGACCGGTTACCCGATCGCGAAGATGGCGGCCAAGCTTGCCATCGGCTACACGCTCGACGAGATCGTCAACGACATCACCAAGGAAACCCCGGCTTGCTTCGAGCCGACGCTCGACTACGTCGTCGTCAAGGCTCCGCGGTTCGCTTTCGAGAAGTTCCCCGGTGCCGACGGAACTCTGACCACCACGATGAAGTCGGTGGGCGAGGCCATGAGCATCGGCCGCAACTTCACCGAGGCTTTCGGCAAGGTCATGCGTTCGCTCGAGACCAAGCGTGCGGGTTACTGGACCGGCGCCGACATCGAGACGGAGAGCCTGGATGCACTGCTCGCCGATCTGAGCGTTCCGCAGGACGGCCGCATGTACGGCATCGAGAAGGCATTCGCGCTCGGCGCAACTGTCGAGCAGCTCTTCGACGCCACCAAGATCGATCCGTGGTTCCTCGACCAGTTCCAGCAGATTCACGAGCTCGGTGAAAAGCTGCGCGCTGCAGAGTCTTTCGACGAGGATTCCCTGCGTCAGGCCAAGTACCACGGCATCTCGGACCGCCAGATCGCGGCTCTGCGCCCCGAACTCGGTGGTGACACTCACGCAGGTGAGGACGCCGTTCGCGCTCTGCGTGATCAGCTGGGCGTGCGCCCCGTCTACAAGACCGTCGACACCTGCGCCGCAGAGTTCGAGGCCAAGACGCCGTACCACTACTCGACCTACGAGCTCGATCCCGAGGCCGAGTCCGAAGTTGCTCCGCAGACCGAGCGACCCAAGGTTCTGATCCTCGGATCCGGCCCCAACCGCATCGGTCAGGGTATCGAGTTCGACTACTCGTGTGTCCACGCGGCGCAGACGCTGTCCGAGGCCGGGTACGAGACCGTCATGGTCAACTGCAACCCCGAGACCGTCTCCACGGACTACGACACCGCTGATCGCCTGTACTTCGAGCCGCTGACGTTCGAGGACGTCTTCGAGGTCTACCGCGCGGAGGCGCAGTCGGGCACCGTTGCCGGCGTCATCGTCCAGCTCGGCGGCCAGACCCCGCTCGGACTGGCGAAGCGTCTCGAAGCTGCCGGCGTCCCCATCGTGGGAACCAGCCCCGCAGCCATCGACCTGGCGGAGGACCGCGGCGAATTCGGCCGCGTACTGACCGAAGCCGGTCTGCCTGCACCGAAGTTCGGTACCGCCACCACGTTCGACGGCGCCCGCGAGATCGCGGCAGGTATCGGCTACCCGGTGCTGGTGCGTCCGTCGTACGTGCTCGGTGGTCGCGGCATGGAGATCGTCTACGACGAGGCTTCCCTCGCCGACTACATCTCGCGCGCCACGGAGATCTCCGACGATCGTCCGGTCCTGGTCGACCGCTTCCTCGAAGACGCGGTCGAGATCGACGTCGACGCTCTGTGTGACGGCACCGAGGTGTACCTCGGCGGCGTCATGGAGCACATCGAGGAAGCCGGCATTCACTCCGGTGACTCGGCGTGTGCGCTCCCGCCCATCACTCTGGGCCGGGCGGATCTCGAGAACGTCCGCCGCTCCACCGAGGCTCTCGCGAAGGGCATCGGCGTCAAGGGCCTGCTCAACGTCCAGTACGCCCTCAAGGACGACATCCTTTACGTGCTGGAAGCAAATCCCCGCGCCAGCCGCACGGTTCCGTTCGTGTCCAAGGCGACGGCCGTCCAGCTGGCCAAGGCATGCGCCCGCGTCATGCTCGGCGAATCCATCGCGGAACTGCGTGCGAGCGGCATTCTGCCGGCGAAGGGCGACGGCGGAAACACCCCGGCCGGTGCACCGATCGCGGTCAAGGAAGCTGTGTTGCCGTTCAACCGCTTCCGCCGCGCCGACGGTACCGGCGTGGATACCTTGCTCAGCCCGGAAATGAAGTCCACCGGTGAAGTCATGGGAATCGACTTCGACTTCGGTACGGCTTTTGCCAAGTCGCAGACTGCCGCCTACGGTTCGTTGCCCACCACGGGCGCGGTGTTCGTCTCGGTCGCCAACAAGGACAAGCGTTCGCTGATCTTCCCGGTCAAGCGCCTGGCAGACCTCGGATTCACCATTCTTGCCACCGAAGGAACCGCAGATGTTTTGCGGCGCAACGGTATCGAGTGCAAGCAGGTGTACAAGCAGTCGGGTGAAGATGTTCCGGCCGGTGCCGAGACCATCGTCGACCAGATCCGCAGCGGCGAGGTCGCCATGGTCATCAACACGCCGTACGGCAACAACGGCCCGCGTGTCGACGGCTACGAGATCCGAAGCGCAGCGGTTGCGTCGAACATCCCGTGCATCACGACGGTGCAGGGCGCCTCGGCTGCCGTGCAGGGCATCGAAGCAGCCATTCGCGGCGACATCGGAGTTCACTCCCTGCAGGAATTGCACGCAGGTCTTCGTCAGCCGGCACAGCAGTCGTGAGTCACAGTTGGGGGCAGCGTCTCCGGTCCGCGATCGCGGACCGGGGGCGGCTGTGCGTCGGTATCGACCCGCATCCCGCGCTTCTCGACGCGTGGGGACTGCCGCGTACGGCCGAAGGTCTCGAGACTTTCGCCGAGATCTGCGTCGAGGCCTTCACCGGTGAGGTCGGACTGGTCAAACCTCAGGTCGCGTTCTTCGAGGCTTACGGCAGCGCCGGCTTCGCCGTGTTGGAGCGGACCATCTCGGTTCTTCGTGATGCGGGAACTCTGGTCGTCGCGGATGCCAAGCGCGGTGACATCGGTTCGACGATGGACGCGTACGCGCAAGCCTGGTTGGGTGATTCGCCGTTGGCCTCCGACTCGGTCACCGTTTCGCCGTACCTGGGATTCGGGGCGCTGACTCCGACACTCGAACTGGCACGGCAGAACGCCCGCGGGATCTTCGTCCTGGCACGAACCTCCAATCCGGAAGGCGGCGTACTTCAACAGTCGTCGACTGACGGTGTGAGCGTGGCTCAGTCGATCGTCGACGCTGCGGTCGATGCGAACGGCGACGGCCGTGACACCGTCGGACTGGTGGTCGGTGCAACTCGGGACCACGGTCTGGACCTGTCGCAGTTCAACGGCCCGATTCTCGCTCCGGGACTCGGCGCTCAGGGTGCGACGGCAGCGGATCTCGCAGACATCTTCGCGGGATCGACCGAGCTCCTGCTGCCGAACACTTCCCGTGGGGTGCTCAAGCATGGTCCTTCGGTATCGGCACTTCGGGAGGCAGCAATGCGTGACCGAGACGAGATCGAAGCCGCATTGGCGAACTGATCCGTGAGTGACCTCGAGGCTCGTTCGAGCGGTGGAACCCGGTGGTACCGTCCGTCGGTGAATCGTTGGTGGCAGATCGGACTTCTCGTCGCGGCGTGCGCGCTGCTGGCCACCGGGTTCCAATCCGTCACCGGCGTACACGGCGACGATCTCGCCGTGTACCGGACGGCGGGTCAGGCCGTCCTCGACGGCTCGAACCTGTACGACGAGTCGTTCAACGCGAGACTGCCGTTCACGTATCCGCCCTTCGCTGCGCTCGTCGCCGTTCCAGTCGCCCTGGGTTCCTGGGGTGCGGTCCAGTGGGGATGGAGTTTCGTCAGCCTCCTGATGCTGGCCGCGATCATCGTGCTCAGCTATCGCGAAGTCCCGTTCACACGTAAGCGGCCAGTCGTCGTCTACGTGGGTTTCCTGGTCCTGTGGACGGCGGCATCGCCGATCTCCGATCACCTCGGGTACGGCCAGGTCGGGTTGTTTCTGACTCTCCTGTGCTTGATCGACGTGCTGGCTCGACCACGGTGGATTCCCGAGGGTGTGCTGGTGGGGATCGCCGGCGCGGTCAAACTGGTGCCACTCGTCTACATCGGTTACTACGTGATCACCGGGCGCTGGAAAGCAGTTGCGGGCGGCCTCGCCGGCTTCCTCGGCGCCACGGCTCTGGGCTTTGCGGTTCTCCCGCGCCAGACGATCGACTACTTCGGCGACATCGCCTCACTCTCGGGGCGCGTCGCCGTCGGTGACCCGTCCGTGTTCGGTAACCAGTCCGTGCGTGGAATGGCCTTGCGGCTACTTCCCGAGGGCCTGGTGGGTCCGGCCTGGCTCGTCGCCTGTGCGGTGTTGGGTGTCCTCGGAATTGTCGCGACGCGGCGCGCTCAGCGCCTGCGGGGCGATCTCGCCGGTTTCACGGTGGTGGCTCTGCTGGCGGCAATCGTGACTCCCATTGCCTGGACGCACCACTTCGTGTGGTTGGTGCCGGCGGTCGGTGTACTCCTCGTTCCGATCAAGTCGGGCGTGGGGGAGGGCACTCGATCGGTCCCTGTGTGGTCCTGGATCGCGATCGGTCTCACCGCTGTCGTAGTGCTGTTTCGGCTTCCTCGAGTCGGCGCGGACACGGATATCCCGGTAGTCGGCTTCGTGCTGGAGAATTCATTGCTCTGGGCGAGCCTCGCGGTAGTGCTCGCTCTGGCCGCCCCCGACGTGAGTCGCATCGAACCCGAGACGGTCGACGCCGGCGATCCGAAATCGTCGCTGCAGACCTGAAAACGGGCCGCGACACGCGCATAGGCGCCGAAAATGCTCGAAAATTTTGGATGTGTCGGCGACCACGTTCATTCCCGCAGGTAACGATTTCGCACACTCGCACGGGGGTGTCGCACGCTATGGGTCGAAATACATTGTGTTACAGTCTATTTCGGTACTGTACGCACGTTCGTGTGGCGTCGAATTCGTCTCGATCCAGCCGAAAACGGTGACGATCCGTGACATCGATTCGACGCGCATAACCCACCGCGATCTGCATCGGACCGCGGGGGGTGGGTTAGCAATTCGCGCCAGGCGTGAGTACGGTCGCTATCGCTGCTGGTTATCAGCGGAATAGACAAAATTTGCACACGACGAGACGGAGGAACCGTGGCCCTTCCCCAGTTGACTGATGAGCAGCGCGCTGCTGCTTTGGAGAAGGCAGCTGCTGCCCGCAAGGCCAGGGCTGAGCTCAAGGAGCGCCTGAAGCGTGGCGGCACCGACCTCAAGCAGGTCCTCAAGGACGCCGAAGACAACGAAATCTTGGGCAAGATGAAGGTTTCGGCACTGCTCGAGGCGCTGCCCAAGGTGGGCAAGGTCAAGGCTCAGGAGATCATGACCGAGCTGGAGATTGCACCGACCCGTCGCCTTCGTGGCCTCGGTGATCGGCAGCGCAAGGCTCTGCTCACCAAGTTCGACTTCGAGGCCTGAGCCGACAAGTGATGATTGCTGACGCGGCAGTGTCTGATGATTGCTGACGCAACAGTGTCAGAGAGCAAGACCGCAGTGCGGAGGGGTCGGCTGGTTGTACTGGCCGGCCCTTCGGCTGTCGGTAAGTCCAGCGTCGTTCGCGAGCTGAGAACTCGGTTGCCTGAACTCGTTTTCAGTGTTTCGGCGACCACTCGCGATCCCCGTCCAGGTGAAGTGGACGGCAAGGACTACCGATTCACCTCCCGTGAAGAATTTCAACGGATGATCGACTCCGGTGAACTTCTCGAATGGGCGGAAATCCACGGCGGCCTGCAGCGCTCCGGCACCCCCGCAGCTCCGGTCGAAGAAGCGCTCGAAGCTGGAAAGCCCGTTCTCGTCGAGGTCGATCTCGCCGGAGCACGAGCTGTCCGCAAGGCGATGCCCGAGGCTCTGTTGGTGTTCATGGCTCCACCGAGCTGGGACGTTCTGGTGCAACGGCTGACCGGACGTGGAACCGAAACGGAAGACGTCGTGGCGCGCCGACTCGAGACGGCCCGAGTGGAATTGGCCGCACAGGACGAGTTCGACACGGTCATCGTGAACGAGGATGTAAGCCGTGCTTGCGATGAGTTGGTATCCTTGTTGGTTGGGAACTGATTCCGCACCCTTCGGGAACCGATTTCCACCCCGTTTCTCAGATATCCGGATCGATAAAACTAGTTCTTCAATGAAGATCTAATTCAGGAGACACAAGAGTGAGCAGCACTTCAGCCGCGTCCGCAGCAGGTCAGGGCGCTCTGCCTGCCTACGACACCCCGCTCGGCATCACCAACCCGCCGATCGACGAGTTGCTCGAACGCACCTCTTCCAAGTACGCCCTGGTCATCTACTCAGCCAAGCGCGCGCGCCAGATCAACGACTACTACAACCAGCTCGGTGACGGCATCCTCGAATACGTCGGACCTCTGGTCGAGCCCGGTCTGCAGGAAAAGCCGCTGTCCATCGCGTTGCGTGAAATCCACGCTGATCTCCTCGAGCACACCGAAGGCGAGTGAGCACCACATCTGCCGCACCCGAACCTCGTTCGGGTGTCGGGGGAGTGTCCGACGCGCCCACATCGATACGTAAGCGCATTGTCGTCGGTGTCGGTGGGGGTATCGCCGCGTACAAGGCGTGCTCGATCATCCGCAGCTTCACCGAGAGCGGTCATCACGTCCGCGTGATTCCGACCGAATCCGCTCTGGAGTTCGTCGGGCGCGCGACGTTCGAAGCACTCTCCGGCAACCCGGTTCACACCGGCGTCTTCAACGACGTCCCGCAGGTTCCGCATGTCCGTCTCGGACAGGAAGCCGATCTGGTCGTCATCGCGCCGGCAACCGCTGATCTGATGGCGCGAGCGGTCATGGGTCGCGCAGACGACCTGTTGACGGCCACTTTGTTGACCGCGCGCTGTCCGGTCGTCTTCGCCCCAGCAATGCACACCGAGATGTGGGAGCACCCCGCAACGGTCTCGAACGTGGCGACACTGCGTTCGCGCGGCGTCCACGTGATCGAACCTGCCTCCGGGCGTTTGACCGGGAAAGACACCGGAGCCGGTCGACTTCCCGAACCCGACGAGATCGTCGGGTTGGCATCGTTGCTCCTCGAGCGCTCGGACGCGTTGCCGCGCGACCTGGAGGGTCGCCGCATTCTGGTCACCGCCGGCGGTACTCGCGAGCCGCTCGATCCCGTGCGCTTTCTCGGTAATCGCAGCTCGGGCAAGCAGGGCTACGCGCTCGCCCGTCTTGCCGCGCAACGCGGCGCGCACGTGACACTGATCGCCGGGTACACGGCTGATCTCGCCGACCCCGCCGCTGTCGACGTCGTGCACATCAAGACGGCCGAAGATCTCCGGTTGGCAGTGGAAAAGCACGCACCGGGACACGACGGAGTCGTCATGGCTGCGGCTGTCGCGGACTTCCGCCCCACCACCGTCGAAGGCAGCAAGATCAAGAAGGGCGCAAACGAACCCGACTCGATCAGCCTCACCAGAAATGCCGACATCCTCGCCGGTCTCGTCGAAGCGCGTCGTGACGGCGACTTGGATGCTCGAACGGTGATCGTCGGATTCGCCGCTGAGACCGGTGACGCCCATGGTGACGTTCTCACCTATGCCCGCTCCAAGCTTGCCCGCAAAGGTTGCGATCTCCTCGTGGTCAATGCGGTCGGCGAGGGCAAGGCGTTCGAGGTCGATCACAACGACGGTTGGCTGCTCGGTTCCGACGGCTCGGAGTCCGCTCTCGAACACGGATCCAAGGCTTTGATGGCCAGTCGAGTACTCGACGCCCTGGTCAAGCTCTTTCCCGAGTAGCGACACGCGCCCGGTGGTGAGAGTTACCCCACGATAATCGGGTGAGTACAAGGGTGTTGCGCAGGCGGTCCAACCGTTATCGTCGGCTCAGCCCCCAGCTAACAAAGCATGACAAAACGGTCACCGAACGGTGATTCGGATACTTCAATAAGCTGTAGTCAAGAACTCAGTCGTCGAGAGGGAGATCTGTGAGCAAGTCCGGCAGTCGGCTATTCACCAGCGAGTCCGTCACCGAGGGGCACCCGGACAAGATCTGTGACGCGATCAGCGACTCGATCCTCGACGCGCTGCTCACCCAGGACCCGCGCGCCCGCGTGGCCGTCGAGACACTGGTCACCACCGGCCAGGTTCACGTAGCCGGTGAGGTCACGACCACTGCGTACGCGGACATTCCGAAGATCGTGCGCGACACGGTCCTCGAAATCGGCTACGACAGCTCCGCAAAGGGCTTCGACGGAAATTCGTGCGGCGTCAACGTCGCGATCGGCGCCCAGTCGCCCGAGATCGCGCAGGGTGTCGATCACTCGCACGAGGCTCGCGTCGACGGAATCAGCGACGACGAGATCGACCGTCAGGGTGCGGGCGACCAGGGCCTGATGTTCGGCTACGCCACCACCGACACGCCGGAACTGATGCCGCTGCCCATCGCGCTGGCTCATCGTCTCTCTCGCCGGTTGACCGAGGTCCGTAAGTCCGGCGTGCTGCCGTACCTGCGCCCGGACGGCAAGACCCAGGTCACCATCGAGTACGACGGTGACAAGGCTGTCCGTCTCGACACCGTGGTCATCTCCACCCAGCATGCCGCTGACATCGACCTCGACAACCTGTTGACGCCCGATCTTCGCGAGAAGGTGCTTCACTCGGTGCTGACCGACGTCAACCTCACCGATCTCGACACCTCCGATGTTCGTCTGTTGGTGAACCCGACGGGCAAGTTCGTCCTCGGTGGCCCGATGGGTGACGCCGGTTTGACCGGCCGCAAGATCATCGTCGACACCTACGGCGGAATGGCTCGCCACGGTGGCGGCGCGTTCTCCGGCAAGGACCCGTCAAAGGTCGACCGCAGCGCTGCCTACGCCATGCGCTGGGTGGCCAAGAACGCTGTTGCCGCAGGTCTGGCCGACCGCATCGAGGTTCAGGTCGCCTACGCCATCGGCAAGGCAGCTCCGGTCGGACTCTTCGTTGAAACCTTCGGCACCGAGAAGACCGATCCGGCACGGATCCAGAAGGCGATCACCGAGATCTTCGACCTGCGTCCGGGAGCGATCATCCGCGACCTCGACCTGCTGCGCCCGATCTACGCGCAGACGGCGGCATACGGTCACTTCGGTCGCACCGACATCGACCTCCCGTGGGAGAGCACCGATCGCGCCGACAAGCTGCGTAGCGCAGCTGGTCTCTGATCACTGACGTACAGACGGGGCGCGGGTGGGCGCGGAAAGAGTAGCGGCAGAAGTCGATCCGGTCGCCCGGGTGCTGCCGATGCTCCCGCTCGCTCACCTCGACCGTGAATTCGACTACCTCGTTCCTCGTGAACTCGAAGCGGATGCGCAGCCCGGAGTCCGGGTGCGCATCCGCTTCGCTGGTCGTCTGGTGGACGGTTTCATCGTCTCGCGCGAGGCGACCAGTGACCATCAGGGGAAGTTCGGCTGGCTCGAACGCGTCATCTCGTCCGAGCGGGTCTTGACGGCCGAAATCGCGCAAGTCGTCGATCGTGTGGCGGAGCGTTATGCCGGAACCCGCGCCGATGTTCTCCGTTTGGCGGTACCGCCGCGCCACGCGAAGGTCGAGGCGGAACCGTGGGAGCCCGCCGAGTCACCGTCCGCTCCTGAAGCGATCGAAAATGGTTGGCATCTCTACAGATTCGGTGACGCCTTCCTGTCCGCCATTCGCGAGTCGAAAAGCCCGCGTGCGGTCTGGCAGGCGTTGCCTGGTGAAAACTGGCCACTGCGCCTGGCCGAACTGGCCGGGGCCGTAGCGGCAAGTGGTAAATCCGCGATCCTGGTTGTGCCCGATCAACGCGACCTGGACCGCGTCGTCGCCGCTTGTACCGAACTCTCCGGAGCGGATGCGGTGGTAGGTCTGTCCGCGGGCCTGGGGCCGGCCATGCGATATCGGAGGTGGCTCGCTGCACTGCGCGGGACCGCCCGGATCGTCGTCGGCACACGGAGTGCTGTTTTTGCGCCGACGCCCGAGACCGGTCTTGTCGTCGTCTGGGACGACGGCGACGACAACTTGTCCGAGCCGCGGTCGCCGTATCCACATGCCCGCGAAGTTGCCGTCCTGCGTGGCTACGTCGCCGGGTGCGCCGTCGTGATCGGTGGGTTCTCCCGTACGGCAGAAGCGCAGGTACTCGTCGACTCGGGATGGGCGCACGATCTGGTCGCTACGCGGGACGTCGTTCGTGCCCACGCACCCAAGATCACCGCGCTTGCCGACAGCGATCAAGCCTTGGCCCGCGATCCGGGAGCCAGAGCGGCTCGTTTGCCCGCTATTGCATTCGCGGCCGCCCGGCGCGCTCTGGGTGAGGGCAACGGAGTCCTGGTGCAGGTGCCTCGGCGGGGGTACGTACCGACCCTGGCCTGCGGAAAGTGCCGTGCCCCGGCACGGTGCCGTCGGTGCAACGGCCCACTGGCTCTTCCCGCTGCGGCAGGTCCCGACGGCGCCGGGA
>NZ_BCWH01000003.1:876077-953804 GCF_001653035.1 Rhodococcus sp. YH3-3
AGAACTCGGGCGGGCGTTTCCCGGTGTGAAAGTTGTTCTGTCCGGGGGCAGTGATGTGGTCAAGGAACTGCCACACGGGCCCGCGTTGGTGGTCTCGACAGTGGGTGCGGAGCCGGTGATGACCGGCGGCTACGGCGCCGCGCTCTTGCTCGACGGCTGGGCACTGCTCGGCCGGCCCGATCTTCGCGCCGCCGAGGAAACACTCAGACGCTGGATGTCGGCTGCTGCCATGGTGATTCCGCTGTCCGAAGGCGGTGAAGTTGTGGTTGTCGCAGACTCGGGTATCCCGACGGTGCAGGCGTTGGTCCGATGGGATCCAGTGGGGCACGCACAGTCTCAATTCGAGGAGCGAGACGAGGTCGGCTTTCCTCCGGCCGTTCACATGGCTGCGATCGATGGTGGATCCGCGGCAATTGCGGAGTTGGTGGATTCAGCTGATCTGCCGGCAAGTGCTGTACTGCTCGGACCAGTGGAACTGCCTGCGGGGGAGAGGCTTCCGTATTCCGGTGAGGACGAGAGCGGTGTCGCGCCGGAGCGAATGCTGGTCCGCGTTCCACGCAAGGACGGTCGCGGCCTTGCGGACGCTCTGGCACATGCGAGGGCCGCGCGCAGTGCGCGGAAGTCTTCGGGTCCGGTCCGCATTCAGATCGACCCACGCCGCATCGGCTGAGTTTCGAGTTGTCGGAGGAATCCTTGCGCTACCCGATATGACGATATATCGTCGAACTATCAACGATAGTGATGGAGGTTCGACGATGGATGCAAGTTTCCCGAACGAGGGGATGTTCGGCCGGCGCGGTTTCTTCGGCGGTTTCGGCCGTGAGCAACGGCCACCATTTGTGATGTGGGTCCCGACGGACGACGGCGCGTCGGGCGATGGTCCCGGCGATCGAGACGGTGGACGACGCGGTCGACCGCACGAGCGGCCGGGCTTCGGTGACATGCCACGCAGAGGCCACCGGCGGGGGCGTTTCGGTCCAGACGGCGGACCCGGCCCCGGCTTCGGTCCGGGCGCTCAGTTCGGTCGCGGGCGAGGACGTGGCGGACGAGGTCGTCGAGGAGATGTGCGCGCTGCGATTCTGCTGTTGATCGCGGAAGAGCCGATGCACGGCTACGAATTGATTCAGCAGATCGTCGAGCGCAGCGGCGGCGTCTGGAAGCCGAGTCCGGGCTCCATTTATCCCGCGCTGTCCCAACTCGAGGACGAAGGACTGGTGATCATCGAAAAGGTTGCCGGCCGCAAGACCGCCAAGCTGACAGAAGAAGGCGTCGCGTACGTCGAGGAACATCGCGCCGATCTCGGGGCGCCGTGGGATGACGTTCGTCTCAGCGTAGGGGAGCCGGAGCAGGACCTTCGAGAACTGATCGGCCAGCTGATGGGCGCGGCCGGTCAAGTGGCTGCTGTAGGCACACCAGCGCAGGTCAAGGCCGCAGCCGACGTGCTTGTCGAGGCGCGCAAATCGCTCTACCGAGTGCTTGCCGGTGATGACGCCGATGAAGGCGGCAATTGAAACGTCGGATACCTACTGTTCGGTAGGGTATGCGCCTCGAAGTTTCTGGTGTTACGGTCAGCTCCCTCGTAGGATCAGAGCAGGAGCAGGAACAATGTCTGGCGTCAAACGGTCTGTGGGACTGACATTTTCGGTAGCAGTGGCGCTGCTGATCGGAGCACCGCCGGCTATATCGGGTGCCGCACCGACGCTTCCGTCTGCGAGTGCCGACGCGATGGACGTTCCTCTCGACGTCGGTCCGGGTCAGGCGACCCGTTCCGTTGCTACGGCATATGCGCATGCTCATCCAGCATCCGCACCTGCCGGATCGAACGATTTCGGCTGTGAGCCTTCCGCCACGCATCCCCGACCGGTTGTACTCGCCCACGGAACCGACACCGAGGCGTACGCGGATTGGGCGGCCCTGTCGCCGGCACTGGCAGCTGACGGCTACTGCGTCTTCGCCCTCAATTACGGCGGTGCGATCAAAGAAGTAGACGGGGACGTCGCACACGAGACCTACGGCGTCGGCGACATAGTCGGTAGTGCCACCGCGTTCGGTTCTTTCGTCGATCAGGTGCTGACCGCGACCGGAGCGGACAAGGTCGACGTGATCGGCTACTCCCAAGGCGCGACGGTGACGCGGTACTACGTCAACAAGATGGGCGGCGACGCCTACGTCGATCATTGGGTCGGTTTGGCTTCGCCGACCTACGGTGGGGTGATGTTCGGGTTGGTTCCCATTGTCCGTGCGATCCCCGGCGGAGAAGACTTTGTCGAAGACGTCTTTTCGCGAGCTGTCCGCGAGCAGATGCAAGGGTCGGATATGTTGAACGCCCTCAACGCCGGAGGCGACACCGTTCCCGGAGTGCGCTACACGACCATCGGGTCCACTGTCGACGAGATGATCCAGCCGTCCTCGAACATCGCGCTCCGCGATGCCGGTGCAGAAAACATCGTCCTCCAGGATCTGTGCCCGTCGAACCTGACCGGCCATTTCCGCATGCCGTACGACCCATACGTGATCGACGTCATCCGGACGGTCCTCGACCCCGATGCCGAGCGGCACGCTTCGTGCAGCGTGGTGCCGCTCGGCACGGATATTCCGCAAGTGGTCATCGACGCAAATTCGTGAGCTGCAACTTCGTGAGCTGCAACTTCGTGAGCTGCTAACTCGTGAGCACCGAGATCACGTGGGTCGGGATGTTTACTCGGCGAGCTTGGCAGTGGCCTGCGCCCACAGGAAGAACTTGTTCGTTCCGAGGTCGCGGACGGTCTTGATGTTGAACGCTGCCTTCAAATGTTCTGCGTCCGAATCGCTTACGCCGTTGAGTGCCGCGACCGGGGCGTCCGCCAATTCTTCGACGGACTTTCCTGCGTAGGCCTTGTCGAACTTACTGTCGATGCCTGCCATCTAAGTTCCTCCGTGTGATCGGTGTATCCCGTATCAGCCTCCGCCGAGTGGCGACGACAGAAACAGTCAATACCGAGGACCGGTGAATGTGCAGGGTTCTGATCAAAGAAATTGCTGAGAAAGTGGTTCGGTGTGGCGCGAGGTAGGTCGTAGCTCTCGCAGTCCTTAGACTGACAGTTCCACCCACCGACACATCCGGGAGCATTTTCGTGAGTTGCAGTCCACCGCGTTCGACAGGCCGATCGGCTGATCAGAGTCCGAAGAGCCCAACGAAACGGGAGAGCTGACATGCGCGTCGTGTTCGCCGGAACACCCGAACCCGCGGTTCCTTCACTGCGTCGGCTCATCGAATCCGCCAACCACGAAGTGGTAGCTGTCGTCACGCGTCCGGACGCTGTGGCGGGCCGCGGTCGAAAAGTCACCCGATCGCCGATCGGTCTGCTTGCCGACGAGCACGGCATCCCGGTGCTGACGCCGGCCAAGGCGTCCGATCCCGACTTCGCGGCCGAACTCGCCCGCCTCGAACCGGACTGTGCACCCGTCGTCGCCTACGGAAACCTGTTGCCACAGAACGTCCTCGACATTCCGAAATACGGTTGGGTCAATCTGCATTTCTCGTTGCTTCCCGCGTGGCGCGGCGCCGCGCCGGTGCAGGCCGCGATCAGTGCCGGTGACGAGGTGACGGGTGCGAGCGCGTTCCGTTTGGAAGCCGGCATGGATACCGGCCCCGTGTACGGAGTGATGACCGAGCGGATTCGCGACACCGATACGGCAGGCGACCTGCTCGGGCGTCTGGCGGAAAACGGCGCTGCCCTGCTCGAATCGGTACTCGACGGCCTGGAGGCCGGAGAGATCAACGCGGTTCCGCAGTCTGACGACGGCGTCTCGTACGCCCCCAAGGTGACGGTGGACGCGGCCCGCGTGCGATGGGAACTGCCCGCTCGCACGGTGGACCGGCACATCCGAGCCGTCACACCCGCACCCGGGGCCTGGACGATGATCGGTGATCTTCGAGTCAAGGTCGGCCCGGTCACCGTTACGGACGAGACCCTGGCAGTCGGTGAGATCTCGGTACGCAAGGATGGTCTGTACATCGGTACCGCGACCACCGCGGTGCGACTCGGGCAGATTCAGCCCCCGGGCAAGAAATTGATGTCGGCAGGGGACTGGGCACGCGGTGCCCGACTCGACGCGGAGGTACGAGCACAGTGACCGAATCACGACGACCGGCACGGCGGACACAGGGTCCCGGAGCCAAGAACGGCGGCGGCGCCAAGAACACCAAGCCGAAGCAGGCCAAGCGGCCTGATCCGGCAACCGCCGGGCTCGATCAACCGCGTCTGGCGGCGCGTGACGTCCTGCGCGCGGTCCGTGAGCGTGACGCGTACGCGAACCTGGTTCTGCCAGGGCTCCTGCGTGACCGCAAACTCGACGCACGCGACGCTGCGCTGGCAACCGAACTGGCGTACGGCGCGGCACGTGCTCAGGGACTGCTGGATGCGGTGATCGCCCATGCAGCGGGTCGGCCGATCGAAGAGATCGACGGAACGCTGCTCGATGTACTCCGACTCGGCTCGTACCAATTGCTGCGCACTCGTGTCGCACCGCACGCTGCCGTCGCAACCTCGGTCGATCTGGTCCGCGCCGAAAACGGCCAGGGCCGAGCAGGATTCGTCAATGCGGTCCTGCGCCGTGTTTCCGAACGCACCCAGGAGGAGTGGGTCGAGCTGCTGGCCCCGAAGGACCCGGTCGGCCGGCTCGCCTTCGAGCACGCTCACCCCCTGTGGATCGCGCAGGTATTTGCCGACTCGCTCGGCGCTGCTGCCGGTGAACTCGAAGACGTCCTGATCGCCGACGACGCCCGCCCTGCAGTACACCTCGTCGCCCGCCCCGGCGAGATCTCCGCCGAGGAGCTAGCACTGGTGACCGGCGGCGAGATCGGGCCGTACTCGCCGTACGCCGTGCATCTCGACGGCGGTGACCCCGGACAGCTCGAGGCGGTCCGCCAAGGCTTGGCGGGCGTGCAGGACGAGGGCAGTCAGCTGGTGGCCCGCGCCCTCAGCATTGCTCCTCTCGAAGGTGAAGACTCCGGACGCTGGCTCGATCTCTGCGCAGGTCCGGGCGGTAAGGCAGCGCTTCTCGGCGCTCTCGCCGGTATCGAAGGCGGGCGACTCGACGCCGTCGAGCCCGTCGAACATCGCGCCGAACTGATCCGCAAGACCACTCGCGAACTTCCCGTCGACGTACACGTGGCGGACGGCCGCGAATCCGGGCTCGAACCCGGATACGACCGCATCCTCGTCGACGCTCCCTGCACCGGGTTGGGTGCGCTGCGTCGGCGCCCGGAGGCACGTTGGCGTCGCCAGCCGTCCGATGTGGCTCCGCTCGTGAAGTTGCAGCGCGAATTGCTCGCTGCCGCAATCGAACTGGTTCGCCCCGGCGGAGTGGTGCTGTACTCCACGTGCTCGCCGCACTTGTCGGAAACGCTGGCAGTGGTCGCCGATGCAGTGCGACGTCACGGCGTCGTGGAACTCGACACCAAGGAATTGGTGCCAGGTGTCCCGGACGTCGGAGACGGATCGTCGGTTCAGTTGTGGCCGCATCGACACGGCACGGACGCTATGTTCATGGCCGCTTTGCGCAAGCCGCTGGCCTGATCGGATGACTTCTGGGCATCGGTAGTCGTATGGTGCCTACATGGTTACGTGGGAACAGGTTGTAGTACTGGGTTCGGCTCTTCCCTCCGTGGAAGAGTCGACCTCGTACAACACCCCGGCACTCAAGGTGGCAGGTAAGACTTTTGCACGGCTCCGCACCGAAGCGGAGGGCGCTTTGGTCGTGATGTGCGGTCTGGACGAGAAGGAGGCGCTACTCGCCAGTGGCGAGTCGGCTTTCTTCACCACCGATCACTATCACGGGCACGGCTCGATCCTGGTGCACCTCGAACTGATCGACGAGGTGCAGTTGGGTGAGATGCTCGAAGACGCGTGGCGGATCAAGGCACCGGCCAAGGTGCGAAAGCTCCACACCGTCGTCAAGAACTGATCTGATTGCACCGGCTCCGATGTGCATGCACGGTCGGCAATGAGACACAGCTAAACTCGGCGTCGTGGCTTCCCCGATGATTGCACCGTCCATTCTGTCCGCAGATTTTGCTCGACTCGCTGATGAAGCGACTGCCGTGTCCGGCTCCGACTGGCTTCACGTCGACGTGATGGACGCGCATTTCGTTCCCAATCTCACGCTGGGTCTGCCGGTGGTCGAGAGTCTGCTGAAGGCGACGGATATTCCGCTCGACTGCCATCTCATGATCGAGAATCCGGAGCGCTGGGCGCCGCCGTACGCCGAGGCCGGTGCGTACAACGTCACGTTTCACGCCGAGGCCACCGACGATCCGCGTTCGGTTGCCCGCGATATTCGTGCAGCTGGTGCCAAGGCGGGGCTGAGCATCAAGCCTGGAACCCCGATCGACGACTACCTGGAAATCCTCGAGGACTTCGACACCCTCTTGATCATGAGCGTCGAACCCGGATTCGGTGGTCAGTCCTTCATGCCTCAGGTGCTCGACAAGGCACGCGCAGTTCGAAAGCTCGTCGACTCGGGTGAGCTGACGCTCCTTGTCGAAATCGACGGCGGCATCAACGCTTCCACGATCGAGCAGGCCGCTGAAGCAGGGATCGACTGCTTCGTCGCCGGTTCGGCGGTGTACGGAGCGAGTGATCCCGGTGAGGCGGTGCGCAAGCTGCGCGCGCAGGCCGCCTCGGCGTCGCCGCACCTGACGCTGTCGGTCTGAGCCGCTCGATGGCAAAGGGTGGACAGGCGTCGACGGCTGATCTCGACGCCGCGATGCAGATCGCGCTGGCCGCAGCTGATTCCGCGCGCGGATTCACCAGCCCCAACCCACCGGTCGGCGCGGTCATCCTCGCTGCCGACGGAACCATCGCGGGCGTCGGTATGACGCAACCGCCCGGTGGACCGCACGCCGAGGTTGTAGCTCTCGACGAGGCCGGCGATGCGGCACGTGGCGGTACGGCCGTGGTGACACTGGAACCGTGCAATCACGGACTGCGAGCACCCGAGGTGGAAGCTGGTCCACTGCGGGCCTGGCTGCACAAACAGCGCACCGGTCGCCCGCACATCACGTGGAAGTACGCGGCCAGTCTGGACGGACGCAGCGCCGCCGAGGACGGAACGAGTCAGTGGATCACCGGTCCGCAGGCGAGGGCGCGCGTGCATGCGCAGCGAGCGCAGATCGATGCGATCGTGGTCGGTACCGGCACCGTGTTTGCCGACGATCCGTGGCTGACCGCACGTCAGCCCACCGGTGAGCTCGCGGCGCACCAGCCCGTTCGCGTCGTCGTCGGAAAGCGTGAAATACCCTCGACGGCAAGCATTCTCGACGACACCGCACCGACTCTGGTGCTCAACACCGACAACATCGACGAAGTAGTCGAGGCGTTGGGGGAGTACACGGACGTACTTCTCGAGGGTGGGCCCCGTCTGGCCGGAGCATTCCTTGCCGCCGGATATGTCGACGTCATAGAGGCATACATCGCTCCGATCCTGCTCGGCGCGGGCGCCTCCGCGCTCGTCGATGCCGGAGTGCACACCATCACCGACGCCCACCGATTCCGTTTGGAGTCCGCGGTAACGATCGGCCCCGATATTTTGTTGAGTCTGGTTCCGGAGAGTTCTGCTCCGGGGAACGAGGAGTAGGGCGCGTGTTCACAGGAATTGTGGAAGAACTCGGCGAAATTGTCGCCAAGGAAGAACTGGTCGATGCTGCACGTTTCACGGTGCGCGGGCCACTGGTCACCTCCGACGCCGGCCACGGTGATTCAATCGCGGTCAACGGAGTGTGCCTGACGGTGGTCGACGTGCTTGCCGACGGTTCGTTCACCGCAGATGTCATGCAGGAAACCCTGAACCGCTCGAGCCTGGCGAAATTGGATGTCGGCTCTCGCGTCAACCTCGAGCGTGCCGCGGCGCTGAACAGCCGACTCGGCGGCCACCTGGTTCAAGGGCATGTCGATGGAACAGGCCACGTCATTTCCCGCTCGCCGTCCGAGAACTGGGAGGTAGTGCGGATCGCACTGCCCGACTCCATTTCCCGTTACGTCGTGGAGAAGGGTTCGATCACCGTCGACGGAGTCTCGCTGACGGTCTCCGCGCTGGGCGGAGACCGCGGGTTCGAGTACTTCGAGATCTCGCTGATCCCGACAACGCTCGAGTTGACGACGCTCGGAACCGCTGTGGTCGGTACGCCGGTCAACCTCGAGGTGGACGTGATCGCGAAGTACGTCGAGCGGCTTCACTCTGCCGGTCGGTAGGACCAGGCTGATCGGACCCGTCCGATTGGTCGTAGGGTTGTCAGTGCATCCGTCGGATGCACTTGTTGTATTCGATGATGTGAAAAGTCAAGACTTTGGAGTGCGAGCACGTGACCAGGTTCGACAGTATCGAGCGCGCAGTAGCAGATATCGCTGCAGGTAAAGCTGTTGTCGTCGTGGACGACGAGGATCGCGAGAACGAGGGCGACCTCATCTTCGCCGCCGAGAAAGCCACCCCGGAACTGGTGGCGTTCATGGTCCGGTACACATCCGGCTACCTGTGCGTGCCGCTCGACGGTGACGATTGCGATCGGCTGGGCCTGCCCCCGATGTACGCCACCAACCAGGACAAGCACGGCACGGCGTACACCGTCACCGTCGACGCCCGTGAGGGAATCGGTACCGGCATCTCGGCGTCGGACCGCGCTGCGACGATGCGTCTGCTCGCCAACCCCGAATCCGGTGCCAACGATTTCACTCGCCCCGGTCACGTCGTTCCGCTCCGCGCGAAGGAAGGCGGAGTACTGCGTCGTCCTGGCCACACGGAAGCTGCAGTCGACCTCGCCCGCATGGCGGACCTGCGTCCTGCCGGCGTCATCTGCGAAATCGTCAGCCAGAAGGACGAAGGCGCGATGGCTCAGACCGACGAGTTGCGAGTCTTCGCCGACGAACACAACCTTGCTCTGATCTCGATCGCCGACCTCATCGCGTGGCGTCGCAAGCACGAGAAGCACGTGCTGCGTATCGCCGAGGCCCGCATCCCCACCCGCCACGGTGAGTTCACCGCTGTCGGCTACACGAGCATCTACGACGAGGTCGAGCACGTTGCGCTGGTGCGCGGCGACATCGCAGGCCCCGACGGCGACGGTAGCGACGTACTCGTCCGCGTTCACTCCGAGTGCCTCACCGGCGACGTCTTCGGTTCGCTGCGGTGCGATTGCGGCCCGCAGCTCGACGCCGCACTGGACATGGTCGCCCAGGAAGGCCGCGGCGTTGTTCTGTACATGCGCGGACACGAGGGTCGTGGCATCGGCCTCATGCACAAGCTGCAGGCCTACCAGCTCCAGGACGCCGGTTCCGACACCGTCGACGCCAATCTCGAACTCGGCCTACCGGCGGACGCCCGTGACTACGGCATCGGTGCCCAGATCCTCGTCGATCTGGGGATCTCGTCGATGCGTCTGCTGACCAACAACCCGGCCAAGCGTGTGGGTCTGGACGGCTACGGCCTGCAGATCACCGATCGTGTTCCGATGCCGCTGCGCGCGAATGCGGAGAACCTCACCTACCTGCGCACCAAGCGCGATCGGATGGGGCACGATCTGATCGGACTGGACGAGTACGAGGCGAACCAGAACACCGCACAGCCGGGAACCGCACTGTGAGCGGCGAAGGTCAGCCGCAGCTCGCGATCGCCGAGGCCAAGGATCTGAAGCTGGCGATCGTTGCCGGGCAGTGGCACGCGACGATCTCCGAGGCCCTGATCGCCGGCGCGCAGCGCGTCGCGCAGGAAGCACAGATCAAGGACGTGACACTGGTCCGTGTCGCCGGCGCGATCGAACTGCCGGTCGTTGCGCAGGCATTGGCGCGCACGCACGACGCCGTCGTCGCTCTCGGTGTTGTCATCCGCGGCGGCACGCCGCACTTCGAGTACGTGTGCGATGCGGTCACCGCGGGCCTCACACGCGTCTCGCTCGACGAAAGCACCCCCGTGGGGAACGGTGTCCTGACCACCGACACCGAGCAGCAGGCTCTTGACCGTTCGGGTCTGCCGGGTAGCGTCGAGGACAAGGGCGCACAGGCCTGCGCCGCCGCACTGGACACCGCAGTGACCCTGCGCCATCTCCGAGCACCATGGACCGAGGATTCGTTTCGATGAGTACACCCGGCGACAACGAGAACTGGGAACTGATTGCGTCACCGCGTAAGTCGACGCGATACGCGATCGGAGTTGCCGTCCTCCTGGTGATCGTTCACGTCACTCTGGCACTCCTGCTTCGCCAGGGGTCCACCGGCGTGTACTTCCGTGCCGCGGACCAGATCGCGATGGCAGGCATCGGCACCATTCTGGCTCTCGGTGTGCTGATGTTGACGCGGCCCCGGGTCAAGGTGGGCAAGCAGGGTATTGCCGTACGAAACATCCTGGGCGAGAAGATCGTCGACTGGGATCTGTTCGAGGGACTCTCGTTCCCCGACGGTGCCGCCTGGGCACGCATCGAATTGCCCGACGACGAGTACATGGCAGTGATGGCGATCCAGTCCAATGACCGCGAGTACGCCGTCGACACGGTCGGTAAGTTCCGCGAACTGGCCGACCGCTACGCACCGGTCGCGCACAAGAGCAACTGACGTCTTCCGACCGGTTCGGTGCCCGCATCCTGCGCGTTTCCGAGTCGGTCGGTGGCGGCGACTAACCTGAAACCGTGCCGGATCCCTCGACTTACCGCCCCGCTACCGGAACCATTCCGGCTGCGCCGGGCGTCTACAAATTTCGCGATCCGCATGGTCGGGTCATTTACGTCGGAAAGGCGAAAAGCCTCCGTTCACGTTTGAACTCGTACTTCGCGGACGTCACGACACTTCATCCCCGTACTCGGCAGATGGTGACCACCGCCGGCAGCGTCGAGTGGACCGTCGTCAGTACCGAAGTCGAAGCGCTTCAGCTCGAGTACAACTGGATCAAGGAATTCGATCCGCGGTTCAACGTCCGGTACCGCGACGACAAGACGTATCCGGTTCTCGCCGTGACGCTCAACGAAGAGTTCCCGCGCTTGTTCGTCTACCGCGGTCCGCGGCGCAAGGGTGTCCGGTACTTCGGTCCCTACTCCCATGCCTGGGCGATCCGCGAAACTCTCGATCTGCTGCTACGAGTCTTTCCCGCACGAACGTGCTCGTCCGGAGTCTTCAAACGGCACAACCAGATCGGTCGTCCGTGTCTGCTCGGCTACATCGACAAGTGCTCGGCGCCCTGCGTCGGGCGAGTCAGCGCCGAGGAGCATCGTCAGATCGTCGAAGATTTCTGCGACTTCCTCGCCGGCCGCACGGACAAGTTGGTCAAAGATCTCGAAAAGCGCATGCAGCAGGCTTCCGAGGATCTCGACTTCGAGACCGCAGCCCGTCTGCGTGACGATATCGGGGCTTTGCGCAAGGCGCTCGAGAAGCAGGCCGTCGTACTCGGTGACGGCACCGACGCCGATCTCGTCGCCTTTGCCACCGATGATCTCGAAGCCGCCGTTCAGGTGTTCCACGTGCGGGGCGGACGCGTGCGGGGTCAGCGTGGATGGGTCGTGGAGAAGGCAGGCGACGCCATCGACTGGGCCGCACTCGACGCCGAGTCCGACCTGCCGATCCTGGTCGAGCAGTTCCTCACCCAGTTCTACGGTGAGCAGGCGGCCCTCGACCCGGGAGCGGGTTCCGAGGCCGGGATCAGCGCAGTTCCCAAGGAAGTTCTGGTGCCGGTTCTGCCGGCAAACGCGACCGAGATCCAGGCGTGGCTGAGCAAGCTTCGGGGATCGCAAGTGCAACTGCGGGTTCCGCAACGCGGCGACAAGAAAGACCTCGCCGAAACAGTCCAGCGAAACGCGAAAGAGGCTCTGGCGCAGCACAAGCTCAAGCGCGCCGGCGATTTCACTTCGCGTTCCGCGGCGCTGCAGGGCATCCAGGAAGCACTGGACCTGGACTCGGCTCCGCTACGAATCGAATGCATCGACATCAGTCACGTCCAGGGAACCGACGTCGTGGCGTCACTGGTCGTGTTCGAGGACGGGCTCCCGCGTAAGTCGGACTACCGCCATTACGCGATCAAGGAAGCTGCCGGCGACGGTCATTCCGACGACGTCGCGAGTATCGCGGAGATCACGCGTCGGCGGTTCCTGCGCCACAACCGCGACCTGGGCGTCCTCGCGGCGTCGGCGTCGACCATGGACTCGGACGGTGGTGATCTGGCTCCCGAAGCGGCGATCGACCCGGCGACGGGCCGGCCTCGGCGGTTCGCGTATCCGCCCAATCTGTTTGTCGTGGACGGCGGCGCCCCTCAGGTCACGGCGGCAGCGGCGGTCCTCGACGAACTGGGGGTGACCGACGTCGCGGTAGTCGGGTTGGCCAAAAGACTCGAAGAGGTATGGGTACCGGGGGAAGAAGATCCGGTCATCCTCCCTCGGACGAGCGAGTCGTTGTACCTACTGCAGCGCATCCGAGACGAAGCCCACCGCTTCGCGATCACGTTCCATCGCAGCAAACGCTCGAGGCGGATGACGGCTTCGGCTCTGGATTCGGTCAAGGGGCTCGGTGAAACTCGTCGAACCGCTCTGGTGGCTCACTTCGGTTCCGTGGCGAAGCTGAAAACGGCAACGGTCGAGGAGATCATGCAGGTCCCCGGTATCGGTGAGACCACCGCCACAGCAGTTCTGGCCGCACTCGGCACGGATTCGGCTGCAGCCGACGCGGGTGCTGAAGCTCGAGCGCTGCCAGCCGCGGTAGGGGATGATGAGCTGGACACGGAATCCGAATCGTCTGTTACGTCTGCTGACGCGCCCAGCGCCGAATCCGGTAGCGGTGACGAAGGCTCCGAGTCGCGAGAATTGTCCATGCCGACGACGGGGCCGAGTGCACAGTGACTACCGACAGCGCCAAAGACAGTCGAACGATGGATTTCCTGCTGGTGACGGGATTGTCCGGAGCAGGTTTGAGTACCGCTGCCAAGGTGCTCGAAGACCTCGGCTGGTATGTCGCGGACAATTTGCCACCTGAGCTCATTTCCCGAATGGTCGGTCTGAGCCTGACCTCCGACCCGCCGGTCGATCGTCTCGCCGTCGTGATCGACGTGCGGAGTCGACTCTTCACCGGCGATCTCGGGTGGGTGCTCACCGAACTCGAGGCGGAACCGATCCATACTCGGGTGCTGTACCTCGAAGCGTCGGACGACGTGTTGATCCGACGGTTCGAACAGGTGCGCCGCAGTCATCCGTTGCAGAACGACGGCATCGACGGCACGTTGTCCGAAGGGATCGCAGCCGAGCGTCGGCAGTTGGCCGTGGTGAAGGCGGCCGCCGATCTGGTCATCGACACGTCGGCGCTGAAGGCGCATCAGCTGCGTCAGAAGATCGAAACGGCGTTCGGGAACGATGCCAACCGCACGATGAAGGTGACGGTCCAGTCGTTCGGATTCAAGTACGGCCTGCCGATGGACGCCGATCTCGTCTGTGACGTTCGTTTCCTGCCCAATCCCCACTGGATCCCTGAACTTCGCCCGCACACCGGTCAGGATGCCGACGTCCGCGACTACGTGTTGTCCCGCGAGGGCGCGGAAGACTATCTCGACACCTACCGACATCTGGTGGATTTGACGATCGCCGGATATCGACGAGAAGGAAAGCGCTACATGACAATTGCGGTCGGGTGCACCGGCGGTAAGCACCGAAGCGTGGCCATGTCCGAAGCTCTCGCGAGGCGTTTGGGTTCCGAGGACGACATCTCGGTCAGCATCGTGCACCGGGATCTGGGGCGCGAATGAGTGAACCGACACATCGCTCGCGGGAGACAACCGAGGGGCCGGCCATCGTCGCGCTCGGCGGCGGGCACGGATTGTTCGCCACGCTCCAGGCCGTCAGACGCTTGACGGTCGACGTCACCGCCGTGGTCACGGTCGCCGACGACGGTGGTTCGTCGGGCCGGCTGCGCGCCGAACTCGGCGTCATCCCGCCTGGAGACCTCCGGATGGCGCTGGCAGCTCTCGCGTCGGACGAACCCGAGATAGTCGACTGGACTCGGACCATTCAGCATCGCTTCGGCGGTGTCGGCGCACTTGCCGGGCACTCGGTGGGCAATCTCATCCTGGCCGGACTGACCGAGGTGCTCGGCGATCCGGTCGTCGCGCTCGACGAGATGGCGCGACTGCTGCGAATCCGTGGCCGTGTGCTGCCGATGTCGCCGATCGCGCTCGAGATCGAAGCCGACGTTCAGGGACTCGAAGAGGACCCCCGCGTCAGCCGCTGCATTCGTGGACAGGTTGCCGTCGCGACCACCCCGGGCAAGGTTCGGCGTGTGAGACTGCTCCCGTCCAATCCGCCCGCGTGCCCCGATGCCGTGACTGCGATCGATCGTGCCGATCTCGTGGTTCTCGGCCCGGGATCGTGGTTCTCGAGCGTGATCCCACACGTCCTGGTACCCGAACTCGTCGAATCACTGTCGTCGACGAACGCTCGAAAGGTGCTGGTGCTCAATCTCGCACCCGAGCCGGGGGAGACCGCCGGATTCTCCGCAGAGCGTCACCTGCACGTACTCTCCCAACACGTGCCCGATTTCCGGGTCGACTACGTGGTGGTCGACTCGGCGTCGGTACCGGCCGGGCGTGAACGTGAACATCTGCAGCGTGCGGCGGATCAATTTTCAGCCGAAGTCAGGTACGCGGATGTCGCGGACACCTCACCGGGCGCAGCGCATGTACACGATCCGGCAAAACTGGCCGATGTACTGGCTGAACTGTCGAGCAGTGCGGCAGTAGGGGATTCGACACAGTCTTCCCTGCAAGAACAGCAATCCGAAGAACAGAGGGAGAACGCTTCGTGGCAATGACAGCGGAGGTCAAGGACGAACTGAGCCGGTTAGTGGTGACTCAGGTCAGCTGCCGCAAGGCAGAGGTCTCCGCGTTGCTGCGCTTTGCCGGTGGGCTCCACATCGTCGGCGGCCGGGTGGTCGTCGAAGCAGAGGTGGATCTGGGCTCCACGGCGCGACGTCTGCGCCGGGAGATATTCGACCTGTTCACCTACAGTGCCGACGTGCACGTACTCAGCGCGGGCGGGCTTCGAAAATCCGCTCGTTACATCGTGCGTGTAGCGAAGGAGGGTGAGGCCCTCGCGCGCCAGACGGGACTGCTCGATCTTCGCGGGCGCCCGGTTCGCGGCTTGCCTGCGCAAGTCGTCGGCGGAAGTGTCGGCGACGCCGAAGCAGCGTGGCGCGGTGCGTTCCTCGCGCACGGTTCCCTGACCGAACCCGGCCGTTCGTCGGCGCTCGAAGTGAGCTGCCCGGGCCAGGACACACGTCTGGTGTGGGAGGAGAGGCGGATGCGACGCGAGGTCCGCGCCACCGCCAATCGTCTCGCCAATTTCGACGACGCAAACCTGCGACGCTCTGCTCGCGCTGCCGTTGCGGCTGCTGCGCGCGTCGAGCGTGCGTTGGAGATCCTCGGTGAGGACGTGCCCGATCACCTCGCGGCGGCGGGTGCACTGCGCGTCGAGCATCGGCAGGCGTCCCTCGAAGAACTCGGCCAGTTGGCCGACCCGCCGATGACCAAGGACGCCGTTGCCGGACGTATCCGTCGCCTGCTGTCCATGGCTGATCGCAAGGCCAAGGAAACGGGCATACCCGACACCGAATCCGCAGTGAATGTGGAGCTACTCGAAGAGGGGTGACCTGCCCTCCGTCAGGGTGGGCTGCGCACGTTCGGGCCACGCGCATTAGGGTATGAGTCACATCGACCGATGAACCCCACGTCCGCGTCGTGCACACACGGATTCGGAGTATGCGTGGGTCAAGTTGCACACCAGAATCATGGTCAAAGGAGCGAATTGTGACTGTCCGGGTTGGCGTAAACGGTTTCGGCCGTATCGGACGTAACTTCTTCAGGGCGGTGGATGCGCAGAAGGCGCTCGGAACCACCGATATCGAGATCGTGGCAGTCAACGACCTGACTGACAACGCGACGCTCGCTCACCTGCTGAAGTACGACTCCATCCTCGGCCGTTTGCCGTACGACGTGTCGCTCGACGGTGACGACACGATCGTCGTCGGCGATCAGCGCATCAAGGCCCTCGCACACCGTGGCCCGTTGAACGAACTTCCCTGGGGCGAGCTGGGCGTCGACGTCGTCGTCGAGTCCACCGGCATCTTCACCGACGCCGCAAAGGCCAAGGGACACCTCGAAGCCGGCGCCAAGAAGGTCATCATCTCGGCTCCGGCCAAGGGTGAAGACATCACCATCGTGATGGGCGTCAACGACGACAAGTACGACGGCAGCCAGAACATCATCTCCAACGCGTCGTGCACCACCAACTGCCTCGGCCCCATCGCCAAGGTTCTCGACGACGAGTTCGGCATCGTCAAGGGTCTGATGACCACGATCCACGCGTACACCCAGGATCAGAACCTGCAGGACGCTCCGCACGCAGACCTCCGTCGCGCCCGCGCAGCTGCCCTCAACATCGTTCCCACCGGTACCGGTGCAGCCAAGGCAATCGGCCTGGTTCTCCCGCAGCTGCTCGGCAAGCTCGACGGCTACGCACTGCGCGTGCCGATCCCCACGGGCTCGGTCACCGACCTCACCGCGAACCTGAAGAAGTCGGCCACCGCCGACGAGATCAACGCTGCGATGAAGGCTGCTGCCGAAGGACCCCTCAAGGGCATCCTGAAGTACACCGACGCACCGATCGTCTCCTCGGACATCGTCACCGACCCGCACTCGTCGATCTTCGACTCGGGTCTGACGAAGGTCATCGACGACCAGGTCAAGATCGTCTCCTGGTACGACAACGAGTGGGGCTACTCCAACCGCCTCGCCGACCTCATCGGCCTCGTCGCCAAGTCTCTCTGAGCGGAGTTTCGATAACAGTGGCAGTTCAGACGCTGAAGGATCTGCTGGACGCTGGGGTCGAAGGGCGCACCGTACTGGTGCGTTCCGACCTCAACGTCCCGTTGGATGGCGGAGAAATCACGGACCCGGGTCGCATCGTCGCGTCCGCTCCCACCCTGCGGGCACTTGCCGAGGGTGGAGCGAAGGTCATCGTGACCGCGCACCTCGGGCGCCCCGACGGTCAGCCCGATCCCAAGTTCTCCCTCGCACCGGTTGCCGCGAAGTTGGCCGAAATCCTCGGTCGCAACGTGCAACTCGCCGGTGACGTCGTGGGACAGGACGCGCTGGCTCGTTCCGAAGGACTCACCGACGGTGACGTCCTGATGCTCGAGAACATCCGTTTCGACCCTCGCGAGACCAGCAAGGACGAAGCCGAGCGGGTCAAGCTCGCCAAGGCTCTCGTCGAGCTGGTCGGTGACGACGGCGCATTCGTCTCCGACGGATTCGGTGTTGTTCACCGTAAGCAGGCGTCGGTCTTCGACGTCGCGAAGCTGCTCCCGCATTACGCCGGATACCTGGTCGGCGCCGAGGTCGAGGTGCTCGCCAAGCTCACTCAGGACGCAGCGCGTCCGTACGCGGTGGTGCTCGGTGGCTCCAAGGTCTCGGACAAGCTGGCCGTCATCGAGGCACTGGCGCCGAAGGTCGACACTCTGGTGATCGGCGGCGGAATGTTCTACACGTTCCTCGCGGCTCAGGGTGTGTCCGTGGGCAATTCGCTGTGTGAAGAGTCCATGATCGAGACCTGCAAGGATCTCCTCGACCGGTACGCCGACGTCATCCACATCCCTCAGGATGTTGTCGTCGCGGACTCCTTCTCGGCCGATGCCGAGTCGAAGATCGTTCCGTTCGACAAGATTCCCGACGGCTGGATGGGTCTGGACATCGGACCGGAGTCGGTCAAGCGCTTTGCCGCGATCCTGACCGGCGCCAAGACGGTGTTCTGGAACGGCCCGATGGGCGTGTTCGAGTTCCCGAAGTTCGAGGCAGGCACCCGCGGTGTCGCCGAGGCAATCGTGGAGGCAACCGAGAAGGGCGCCTTCAGCGTCGTCGGCGGCGGCGACTCCGCAGCAGCCGTTCGTCAGCTCGGTATCCCGGACGAGGGCTTCTCGCACATTTCCACCGGTGGTGGCGCTTCCCTCGAGTACCTCGAGGGCAAAGAGCTGCCTGGCATCGCAGTACTGGAAGGCTGATCCGACATGGCACGTAAGCCGTTGATCGCCGGCAACTGGAAGATGAATCTGAACCACCTCGAGGCTATCGCCCTGGTGCAGAAGATCGCTTTCTCCTTGCCTGCGAAGTACTTCGACAAAGTGGACGTCACGGTCATCCCGCCGTTCACAGACATCCGAAGCGTCCAGACGCTGATCGAGGGCGACAAGCTCCTCCTCACGTACGGCGCGCAAGATGTCTCGGCTCATGACTCGGGTGCGTTCACGGGCGAGATCAGCGGCTCCATGCTGGCCAAGCTCGGTTGCACCTTCGTCGTGGTCGGTCACTCCGAGCGTCGCACCCTTCACGGTGAGACCAACGAGACCGTCCTCGCGAAGACGAAGGCTGCTCTCAAGAACGGCCTCACGCCGATCGTGTGCATCGGCGAAGGCCTCGAGATCCGCGAAGCGGGCGAGCATGTCGCCTACAACGTCGACCAGCTCAAGGGTTCGTTGGCGGGCCTGAGCGCGGAGGAGATCTCCAAGATCGTCATTGCGTACGAACCTGTCTGGGCCATCGGCACCGGCCGTGTCGCTTCTGCCGCCGATGCACAGGAAGTGTGTGCTGCGGTACGAGCAACAGTGGCCGAACTTGCCGACGCCGAGGTCGCGGCCGGCGTTCGCGTTCTGTACGGCGGTAGCGTCAGCTCGAAGAACGTCGGAGAGATCGTCGGCCAGACCGACGTCGACGGCGCTCTTGTCGGCGGCGCGTCACTCAAGGCTGACGAGTTCGCGACACTGTCTGCGATCGCTGCAGGCGGTCCACTCCCGTGATGATCGGGTAGTGAGCTGAAACTGCTCGAGACTAAGACTGCGGGTGTGTGACCGAGTAGGTCACACACCCGCAGTTTTTTGTTCGCGAGTCAGCTCACCAGTTTGGTTTCCAGAGCGCCGACGAGTTCGGGAGCAAGCTCCAACCCGGCGGTCAGATAGTTCTCGACGGTCCGGTAGTGGTGCTCGACCTGCTCGAAGGCAGCGCCCAGGTAACTCGCGTCGACGGAAAGCAGCAACCGGATCACCTCGCCCTTGTCTGCATCTGTGGCAGCGGCGATCTTCGCGACTGTTGCATCGATGTACTCGGCCGAGTACGTGTTCGTGAGCAGGTAGTCCGCCGTGATCGTTTCGCGCGGTACACCAGCGAGTGTCTGCAGTAGTGCTGCCGCCCAACCTGTTCGGTCCTTGCCCGCCGTGCAGTGGAAGAGTTGCGGCCCCTCGGTGGTCGCCAGGGCGGCGAACAACTGCGAAAATCCGTTCCGAGTGACGGGGTCTGCGACAAAGCTGCGATTGATGTTCTGCATGAAAGCTGTTGCAGCGTCCGCTGTTCGGAGAGCCATCGCTTCGGCGTGGATGTTTCCGGACAGGATGGGAATGTGGGCGTACATCGCCGGCGCCGGCACGATGTCGGGAGTTTCGTTCGCCTCGGTTTCGGAGCGCACGTCATAGACGGCGGTCAGCCCCAGCGATTCCACGATTGCAAGATCCTCGGGCGAGGGCGTCAGTACGTTTGCACGGTAGAAGACTCCGCGGCTCATCGCCTGTCCGCTGGTCGTGACGTACCCGGGGCCGGCCACGTCGCGGAAGTTGTGAATCGAAGCCAGACGCGGTGTGTCAGGCAGGGGTGTGTCGGGCAGGGCAGTGTTGGGCAGGGCAGTGTCGGAAAGCATGGAGCCGGCCTTTCGGAGGTAGAGTCGCGTCAACTGAAAAACTACTGAATCGGTATCTCGACAGTGTGATCGATGCCACTGACCAAGAATCGTGCCTGGCCGGGTGCAAAGTCATGTGCGAGGCGGGTATGTGGTCAGGCTATCTGCGCGCGCCTGTATGGTGTTATCGGTTGTAGTTGTCCCTATTGGATTGGTGGACGTAGACAGACATGAAACTGTTCCTGGATATCCTGCTGGTCATCACCAGCTTGCTCCTCATCGCCTTGGTGCTCCTGCATCGCGGTAAGGGCGGCGGTTTGTCGAGTCTGTTCGGTGGCGGTGTCCAGTCCAGCCTGTCCGGATCGACTGTTGTCGAGAAGAACCTCGACCGGTTGACGGTCTTCACCGCGTTGATCTGGCTCATTTCGATCGTCGGCATCGGCCTGGAGATCAAGTTCGCCTGATTCTCGGCTCATGACTTACAGCCGGTAGTTTTTCACACACGAATTTCAGACACGGAACCCCGCCTATCGAGCGGGGTTCTTTGTTTCGGTCGATAATTGTGTGATGACTGAAACCGCGTCGCATCGAGAAACACCGCGAGAGGCCACCGAGCCGCTGCGCGAAGACATCCGGCTTCTCGGCGGAATACTCGGACAAATAGTGCGAGAGCAAGCCGGCGACAATGTGTTCGATCTGGTCGAGCGAGCCCGTGTCGAGTCGTTCCGAGTCCGTCGTTCGGAGATCGATCGCGCCGAACTGGTGTCGCTGTTCGCCGAAATCAGTACGGACGACGCCATTCCCGTCATCCGGGCGTTCAGTCACTTCGCACTGCTCGCCAACCTGGCCGAGGACATCCATCGCGAGCGTCGACGGGCCATCCACGTCAATGCGGGGGAACCGCCCCGCGACAGCACTCTCGCGGCCACGTACACCAAACTTGATGCAGCCGATATCGATTCGGCCACCGTCGAAGAAGCGCTGCGGGGCGCCCTGGTCTCACCCGTCATCACCGCTCACCCGACGGAGACTCGACGCCGTACGGTGTTCGAGACGCAGAGTCGGATCACCGAGTTGATGCGATACCGCGAGCGCACGGCGCTGAGCGTCGCAGAAACCGCTGATGTCGATCTGCAATTGCGCCGTCAGATCCTGACCCTGTGGCAGACGGCACTGATCCGGCTCAGCCGCCTCCGTATCCAGGATGAAATCGAGGTAGGCCTGCGCTACTACGACGCAGCGTTGTTCGAGGTGATTCCGAAGATCAACGCCGAGGTTCGCAAAGCTCTGCGCACGCGTTGGCCGGACGCCGGGCTTCTGCCGGAACCGATCCTGAGGCCGGGTTCGTGGATCGGCGGTGACCGAGACGGCAATCCGTACGTGACCGGCGAAATTGTCCAGCGCGCCACGTCGCGCGCTGCGGCGACTGCTCTCGAGCATCACCTTGAGGAACTCGAACATCTCGAGCGTGAACTTTCGATGTCGGCGCGGCTGGTGTCCGTCACGCCCGAACTCGATCTGCTGGCGTCTACCTCCGGCGACGATTCTGCCTTCAGGGCCGACGAGCCGTACCGTCGCGCGATTCGCGGTATCCGCGGGCGCTTGAGCGCCACAGCACTGACGGTACTGGGGGAGTTGCCCGCCCACGGCTCCGACGACGGACTCGTGGCGTACACCGACCCGGCACAGTTGCAGCGGGATCTCGGAATCATCGACACCTCGTTGCGTCGTTTCGGTGACGAGACCATCGCCGACGATCGACTCGATCGGCTCCGAGAAGCGGTGGAGGTGTTCGGCTTTCACCTGTCCGGTCTGGACATGCGGCAGAACTCCGAGGTACACGAAAGCGTCGTCGCAGAACTTCTGGCGTGGGCCGGAGTTCACCCGGACTACGCGTCCTTGCCGGAAGCCGATCGAGTCGAATTGCTGTCGGCCGAGTTGACGACGCGGCGACCACTGACTTCGCCGGACGCCGAGTTCAGCGAATTGACCACCAAGGAACTGGCCATCATGGCGGCCGGTGCCAAGGCAGTGCGGGTTCTCGGAGCGGGTGCGGTACCCAACTACATCATCAGCATGTGTACCTCGGTCAGTGACATGCTCGAGGCTGCAGTGCTGCTCAAAGAGGTCGGGGTGCTCGATCCGGGCGTCGGTAGCGAGCCCTCGTGCCCGATCGGCATCGTGCCGTTGTTCGAGACGATCGAGGATCTGCAGGGCGGCGCCGACACATTGCTGGCGACGCTCGACATCCCGATCTATCGTGCGATCGTCCGTTCCCGTGGTGACAGTCAAGAAGTGATGCTCGGGTACTCCGACTCGAACAAGGACGGCGGGTACCTGGCAGCCAACTGGGCGCTGTACCGTGCCGAACTCGACCTCGTCGATGCCGCGCGTAAGAGCGGAATCAGGTTGAGGCTCTTCCACGGCCGCGGCGGAACCGTCGGACGTGGCGGCGGACCGAGTTACGAAGCGATTCTGGCTCAGCCTCCCGGTGCAGTCGCGGGTTCTCTGCGAATCACCGAGCAGGGTGAGGTGATTGCGGCCAAGTACGCCGAACCGCGTCTGGCGCATCGCAACCTCGAAACACTCATCGCCGCGACCATCGAGTCGACGTTGCTCGACGTCGAAGGACTCGGCAGCGATGCCGACGCTGCCTACGCGGTACTGGACGAGCTCGCGGCCCTCGCCCGCACCGCGTACAGCGAATTGGTGCACGACACACCAGGATTCGTGCAGTACTTCGAAGCGTCGACACCGGTCGCCGAGATCGGGGCACTCAACATCGGCTCTCGTCCGGCCTCTCGCAAGCAGACCAAGGCGATCTCCGACCTGCGAGCGATTCCCTGGGTGCTCTCGTGGAGTCAGTCTCGCGTGATGCTTCCGGGTTGGTACGGAACCGGCGCCGCGTTCGAACGATGGATCGACGGAGACGACACTCGGCTTGCCACGTTGACGGCCCTGTACGAGAAGTGGCCGTTCTTCCGAACCGTGCTCTCGAACATGGCCATGGTGATGTCGAAGTCGGATCTCGGTTTGGCGGCCCGGTACGCGGACCTCGTGCCCGACGCCGAACTGCGCGATCGAGTCTTCGGAATGATCACCGACGAGCACGAACGCACAATTCGCATGTACAAGGCAATCACGGGCAACGAGAACCTCTTTGCCGACAACTCGGGCCTCGAGCGTTCGGTCCACAACCGGTTCCCGTACCTCGAACCTCTCAACCATCTACAGGTCGAGCTGATCCGTCGGTACCGTTCCGGCGACGAGAGCGATCAGGTGCGTCGGGGTATCCAGCTGACGATGAACGGCCTGGCCACTGCGCTTCGTAACAGTGGCTAGGTAACAGCGGCTGGTTCTGCAGGTTTACCAGGGTGTGCGTGCGGCGACTCTAGAGCTGTCGCACGCACACCCAACGCTGCGCACCGGACCGAACGGGGACCGCAGTGGATCTGCAATTGGACGGACGAACTGCCGTCGTTACCGGCGCGGGAAAAGGTATCGGACTGGCTGTCACGCGGGCGTTGGTGGCCGAGGGAGTCCACGTCGTCGCGGGCTCGCGGACGCTCTCGCCGGAACTCGAATCGCTGCAGTCCGGCGGCGCCGTCACCTTTGTCGGCGTCGACCTCGCGAGTGTCGAAGGATCAACCCGACTGCTCGAGGTTGCAGCAGTGAGGGGCGGCGTCGACATCCTGGTCAACAACGTCGGGGCCGTCACCCCGAGAACGAGCGGTTTCGCGGCCATCACAGACGAAGAGTGGGCGGCGTCGTTCAATCTGACGTTCTTGTCGGCTGTACGCACTGTTCGCGCTGCGCTGCCGGAGTTGATCCGCCGAGGAGGCGGGAGCATCGTGACGATCAGTTCGGTCAACGCATTCTTACCTGACCCCACGGTGATCGACTACAGCGCCGCCAAAGCGGCGTTGACCAACTTCTCGAAGTCGTTGTCGAAAGAACTGGGCGGGCAGGGGATCCGCGTCAATACCGTCAGCCCCGGCCCGGTACAAACGGAGTTGTGGCTCGGCAAGCACGGAGTGGCCTCGACGCTGGCGAAGGCGAGTGGATCAGCCGCCGACGACATCGTCGAAAGCGCCGCGGCCGGAGCCGAGACTGGGCGGTTCACCTTCCCCGAAGAGGTTGCCGACCTGGTGTTGTTTCTCGCCAGCGATCGTGCGGGGAACGTGACAGGCGCGGATTTCGTGATCGATGGCGGTCTGATCAAGACCTTGTGATCATTGCTGCCTGAAACCTGATCATGTGCGCGACGGTCGACGACGTGATGCACAGGATCACTGCGGACACGATGACCACCCACAGTCCCCACCCGATGGACGGTCCGGCAGTGTGCCCTGCGAACTCGGTACTACGTCGCACGATGGACGCGGCGTTTCCGACGGCAACGATCAAGACCGCGATTCCGACCAAAGGGCCGGTGCAGTGATTCTTGATCTCGGGCGTGACGTCTCGAACCATGAGGGTGATCAGCGCGGTCACCGCGCAGAGAGCGAGGACGAGAGTGATCACTCCGCATTCGTCGATACCACTGTGGTCCAGCGCGGAGGATGACGTCCACGGGCCGAGGCTTCCGGCGACGATCCCGGCGCACGCCCAGAGCGATCCGATGAGGCTAGGTCCGAAACGGTCGGGCATGAGGGAGGGAATTGCGCGGGTCGACGGCAGCTGAAACCCGAAGGCGCGTTGGTGATCCGGCTGATTGGGTGTGAACGTCACGGGACGGACCACCTTTCCTCCGCGGCGTCGAGCCGCCCAATCCAATGCTTTTCCGGAGTCTAAGGGCCGCCCAGTTCACTTTTGCCGAATCGAGCGAAATAGATCGAACCGGCGCTAGGGCTCGAGCAACTCGGCGTGAGAATATTCGTTGCAGCCCGCACCGACGAGGCGCTTACTGTTCAAACGGCGTCGTGAACGACACTGGTTTGCCGGCGGCGCGCGCGTACGCGATCTCTCGGCGCGTGGACTCACCGATGTATCCGCGAGGGTTGACGACCAGAACCCGATCGGCGAGGTCGATCTTGCGCAGGTGGAGCGCGTCGAGCAGGATCTTCTGCTCGACAGAGACCGCCTCGTCTGCTTCAACCGGCGCGACGACGATCACGCCCGCGAACGTCAGGTCGCGGTTCGCCTCCCGCATCTCTTCAGCGAATCGCGCAGAGCCGCAGAGCCGCAGATACAGACAATCTCAGGTCGATCGGGCACGGTTTAGTCTCTCACCGACGCGAGAGCCCGCGGCCACACCAGTCTCGTCAGATATCTTCGGCAACGCACCCCAGCTGTCAGTGAACGAAGTCCAGAGCTTCCTTGATCCACGCGTTGAATTCGACGTTCGAACTCGTCCCGGTTCGGTCGACGACGATCCATCCCTTGCTCATCGGCTTACCCCGCATCTCGGGCCAGCTTGCACCCTTGTGCGTCAGAAGCTCGTCGACTCGATCGGGGTCACACCGAACCATGATGTTGCCGTGTGAGTTCGCACTGGCGGCCAGCTTCCCGTTCACCATGAAGCTCAGCCCACCGAACATCTTTACTTCCTCGACGTCGTCCTCGCCCGAGAGCGCATCGCGGATACGCTCAGCCAGCGCTTTGTCGTATGCCATGGAGGCCTCCTGGGGTGGAGTTCCAGGTTAGATCAGATGGCGCAGGTACGTGTGCGGGTCGTGAAGGAACCGCTGCCAGTTCGACACCAGATCGAGGTCCTCCCAGCTCGAGGCTCGGATTCCCCATTCTCCGATCTCGAGCAGGTTGGCGTTCGGCAGCGCCGCGATGATCGGCGAGTGCGTCGCGATCACCGCCTGCGCGCCGGATTCCACCAGCTCGCCGAGCAGCGCCGCCAGTGTCAGGGTCCCCTGGAAGGAGAGTGCGGCATCGGGTTCGTCGATGAGATAGAAGCCGCCGTCGGAGGTCCTCGACGACAGGATCTCGAGCAGCGCCTCACCGTGGGAGAGGTGATGGTAAAGCGGTTCAGGTCGCTTGGGATTGGGGTTGTCCTCCAAGTACGTGTACAAACCGTGCAGGGTTTCGTCTCGGAGGTAGTACGCCCACTTCGATGCGCCGGGACTCCGCTCGACCACAAGGTCGAGGCCGCCCGGTTCACTCGATCGAGTCTGATGCCGCGTATTGGTCGACCCGCCTTCGGCATTGAGACCGAGAACGGCGGCAAGAATTTCGATGACGGTCGACTTTCCCGCTCCGTTTTCGCCGACCAGAATGGTGACACCCGGTGGAAGTTCGAGACCGTCCTGAACGATCTGCGCAACAGCGGGTACCGTCATCGGCCAGCTGCCTACGTCGGCGCCCGACGATGGCCCAGCCTTGATGCGGCGGATGGGTTGTCTCTGCACGGCCATACGTTCTCACAAGGCTCCGACGAGAACGGATGTTAGTGGCGCTGCGCGAGCAATTCGACGATCCGAGCCACGAGATCGAGAGGGATCGGTTTGTTCAGCGGGAACTTCACCGTTGATTTCGCAGCCCGGTAAGGGTCGACGGACTTCTCGAACTCGGCGTCACCCGCCGGGAGCGGGTACATCGAGATGTGGTTTTTCCAGCCTGCGAAGTGAATCAGGTTCTTTCCGTTCACCGTCATGGTCGGCATCTGATAGCTGATGGTTTCATCGAGGCCGGGGACGGTGTTGTGGATCGTCTCGCGGATGCTCTCGAGGACTCGTTGCTCGTCGGCGGGAAACGACGCAATGTATTGGTCGATCGTCGCGAATTCGGCCATGAACGGATCTTAATCACAGTCGGATTCAGTTGGCTCGCCAAAAGTCCGGTCGGCTGCCGTCGGTGTCGGTGAACCCGTATTCCGTTCCGAGATCGCCTGAACTGACCGATCGCTGATTCCATCGCTTCCGATTCGGATCGGCGGCGATGGCCGCGATCGCACGTCCGATGAATCTTGGTGACTCGGAGCGTGCGAAATCCGCGGGCGCAGTCGGACCATCCCGCTCCGGCAACAAAGCGTCACGCCAACTCGATTCGCCGACACCAAAATTCTCGAGCATCATCTCCGATCGCAGGAACCCGGGAGTGATGGCGACGGCAGTACAGCCGAACGGGGCAAGTTCGTGGCCTTGCGAAAATGCGAGCCTGTTCACGGACACCTTGGCCAAGTCGTAGAACACCGAGATGCGATAGTTCGATGCGTTGTATTCGGTAGTGCCATCGGTTATTTCGGCGACCAGTCCGCCTGGCCGATCAGTCATGAGCGGCAGGAGGTGGTGCGACGTGGTGATGTGGGTGTCGATCGCCAGACGCAAGATGTGAAACCCCTTGTCCAGATCGTGTTCCCATACCGGCGTGTTCCACTCCGCCGGCCCACCCTTGAGTAATTCCGCGCCCCAGATGTCGTTGACCAAGATGTCGATGTGGTGATAGTCGATTCGCAAGCGTTCGGCGAGATCAGCCACTTGTTTGCTCTTGAGATGATCGACGGCAATCGGCACGCCGACGCCGCCCAGTTCGGTGACCAACTCTGCCGTCTCTTCGATGGTCTCTCCGCGCGGATAGTCCGACTGAAGAATTCCGGCAGATGTGCTCCGGCCAGTGCAGATGACGGTTGCACCGGCCTCGCCCAAGGCCGCGGCGATTCCGCGTCCGGCGCCCCTCGTCGCCCCGGCAACTACAGCCACTCGCCCGCGAAGTGCGTCCGGATTCGGTGTCCACGACATTGTTCGATTGTTCTCGCCTGGATTGCTTCGTTCAAGAGTGAACGCGATCTGCGGAACCGAACCTTACTTCGCGGCGTCCAAGGTAGTAATCACTCGGATGAAGGAGGTAGGGGAGAGATGGATCGTTGTGTGGGGCGCAGTGCTGGTTGGAGAAACGGGATCTCGGGATTGAGTTCCGTTCCGTCAAAAGGAAATTCGCATCGGATCCGGACTCGGCGGGTAGTCGAAAGTCGCCACGGTGAGGAAGTCGTCGACGTACCACCAAGCCGGGAATCGCCCGAAGACGATTCCCGACCGGTGTGAAATCAGATCTGTGAAATCAGATCAGGGAAGCTGCGAGGCAGCGTCCGAATCGAGGAACCAACGTGTCGCAACCAAACCGGTGGCGCCGGCGGACGGCCAGTCGTCGGCCGAAGCACCTCCGACGGCTTTGGCAACGGCCTCGGCCTTTGCAGCACCCGAGACGAGCAGCCAGACCTCTTTGGCTCGCCGAACAGCAGGCAACGTGAGGGTGATCCGCACCGGTGGCGGCTTGGGGGAGTCCGTCACCGCGACTACGAAACGCGCTTCTTCGCGAACAGCGTCGGTATGCGGGAACAACGAGTTGACGTGTCCTTCGCCGCCCATACCGAGCAGGTGCACGTCGAACGTCGGAACCTGATTCCCGTGTGCCTGAGCGCCCAGCAGTTGTTCGTACGCCGTCGCCGCCCCGTGTGGATCACCGTCGTAGATACCGTCGGATGCGGCCATCGCATGTACCCTGTCGGGATCGACCGGCACATGATCGAGAAGCGCCTCACGTGCTTGCACTTCGTTCCGCTCGGGATCGCCGGACGGCAGGAACCGTTCGTCGCCCCAGTACAGATCGATCTGCGACCAGTCGATGTCGCCGGGAGCTTCACGCAACTTCTCGAGAAGTGCGATGCCGGTTCCACCGCCAGTCAGCACGATGGACGCAAACCCGCGAGCCTTCTGGGCATCGACGATGGTCGTGACCAGGCGTGCGGCGGCAGCGTCGACAAGTTGGCCGGCGTCGGAAAACTTCTCCACGACAACATCACTCATAGGTCACCTTCTCCAATCCGGCCAGAGCTTCTTCGTAGATCTCGTCCGGATCGAGCCGACGCAATTCCTCGGCGAGGCAATCGCGTGTCTCTCGACGACCCAGAGAAACCAGCGCGTCAGGCTGACCGGTGCGGATCAACGTAGCGGTCGTGCCCTCCTGCGGACGACTGATGGAGATACTGCGGGTCTCGAGCTTCAACTCGACCGTCAGCTCACCCGTACGTCGAATGACCGGACCGTCGATCTTGGCCGCCAACCAACCGGCGAGAATATCCAGTGCCGGTTCGGTTTTGAGACCGGAGACCACCGCTGAGGTGATCTTCTCGTGCGGCGGCTGATCGAGAGCCGACGCGAGGAGCGCGCGCCAGTAGGTGACGCGACTCCAGGCGAGATCGGTATCGCCGGCGGTGTACGACGCGAGTCGCCCCTTGATGGTGGCGGTCGGATCGGGGGCGCCGGTGGCATCGGTGATGCGCCGTATCGCGAGCTTCCCGACGGGATCCTTGGCCGGAATCTCGGGTGCCTCGAGGGGCCACCACGCGACTACCGGTGTATCGGGGAGCAGGAACGGGATGACGACGCTGCTCTCGTGATCCGCAAGCGGACCGTAGAGACGCAACACGACAACCTCCGAGGCGCCGGCGTCCCCGCCGACACGGATCTGAGCATCGAGCCTGGGCTCACTCTGCTCGTCGCCACGCAGAAGCACGATGACGCGGCATGGGTGCTCGCGGCTTGCTTCGTTGGCGGCCTCGATGGCTTCCTCGGCATTCCCGGTGTCCCTGGTGCAGACGACGAGCGTCAACACTCGTCCCAAGGTGACAGCGCCGCCGGTCTTACGTACCTCGACCAGTTTCTTGCTGACCTGGACCGTGGTGGTGGACGGCAAATCGAGAATCACTAGGGTCGCCTCCATTCGCGTCCGGTGCGTTGCATCATTTCGTCCGCAGACGGTGGTCCCCACGTTCCGGCCTCGTAGGGTTCCGGCTTACCGCCGGCAGCCCAGTGCTCGAGGACGGGATCGAGGATCTCCCAAGACAATTCGACTTCGGCATTCACCGGGAACAGAGACGGCTCGCCGAGCAACACGTCGAGAATGAGCCGCTCGTACGCCTCCGGAGACGACTCGGTGAAAGCCTGGCCGTACGAGAAGTCCATGTTGACGTCACGGACTTCCATGCTCGATCCGGGAACCTTCGAGCCGAACCGCATGGTGACGCCCTCGTCGGGCTGCACGCGGATGACCAGAGCGTTCTGGCCGAGGTCTTCGGTCATCGTCTTGTCGAACGGTAGGTGCGGTGCACGTTTGAACACCACCGCGATCTCGGTGACACGGCGTCCGAGTCGTTTGCCCGTGCGCAGGTAGAACGGCACACCCGCCCAGCGGCGGGTGTCGACCTCGAGGGTGATGGCGGCAAAGGTCTCCGTGATGGAGTCCGCTGCGAAGCCGTCTTCTTCGAGGAGCCCGACCACCGGCAGCCCACCCTGCCAGCCGCCCGCGTACTGGCCGCGGGCGGTGGTCTCGTCGAGGGGCTCGGCAAGGCGAGTAGCCGAGAGGACCTTGATCTTCTCCGCCTGCAGATTGAGCGGCTCGAAGCTGATGGGTTCTTCCATCGCCGTGAACGCGAGCAACTGCAGCAGGTGGTTCTGGATCACGTCACGGGCCGCGCCGATGCCGTCGTAGTACCCCGCGCGTCCACCGAGGCCGATGTCCTCGGCCATCGTGATCTGAACGTGGTCGACGTAGTGCGCGTTCCAGATCGGATCGAACAACTGGTTCGCGAAGCGCAGAGCCAGAATGTTCTGGACGGTTTCCTTACCGAGGTAGTGGTCGATACGGAAGACCGTGTCCTCGGGGAACACCTTGTTGACGACGGCGTTCAGTTCGCGAGCGCTCTCGAGGTCGTGGCCGAACGGCTTCTCGATGACGACTCGTCGCCACTGACCGTCCTCGGCCTGCGCGAGGCCCGACGCCGACAGTTGCTCGAGCACCTGAGGAAACGCGTTGGGCGGAATCGCAAGGTAGAAACCGTGATTGCCGCCGATACCACGTTCGTTGTCGAGCGTGGCCAACGTGTCGGACAGGTTCTGGAAGGCCTCGGCCTCGTCGAAACTGCCCTCCACGAACCGGATACCTTCGGCGAGCCTCTCCCAGACGTCCTGACGGAACTTGGTGCGAGCGCCGTCCTTGACTGCTTCGAGGACGACGTTCGTGAAGTCCTCGTCCGTCCAGTCACGCCGGGCGAACCCGACCAGAGCGAATCCGGGCGGCAACAGTCCACGGTTGGCGAGGTCGTAGATGGCGGGCATGAGCTTGCGCCTGGCAAGGTCGCCGGTAACACCGAAAATCACCAGGGCGCAGGGCCCCGCAATGTGCGGAAGCCGTTTGTCGGTGCTGTCCCGAAGGGGATTCACCCAATCTGATGCCGCCGCGGAATCGCTCACAGGCTCAGCTCTTCTGGGTTGCTGCGCGGAGCTGCTCGGCGGTTGCGTCGAGCAACTCGTTCCAGGACACCTCGAACTTGTCGACGCCCTCTGTCTCGAGGACCTTGAACACGTCCGCAAGATCGATGCCGACTGCAGCGAGCTGATCGAAGACCGCCTGTGACTCCTGAGCGGTGCCCGAGATCGTGTCGCCGGTGATCTCGCCGTGGTCGGCGAGAGCGTCGAGCGTCTTCTCCGGCATGGTGTTGACCGTGTTCGGCGCAACCAACTCGGTGACGTAGAGAGTGTCGGGGTAATCCGGGTTCTTCACGCCGGTCGACGCCCACAGCGGGCGCTGAGCCTTGGCGCCGTCGGACAGAAGAGCCTGGAAGCGCGGCTGCACCTCGAAGATCTGCTGGTACGCGTTGTACGCCAGACGCGCGTTTGCGAGTGCAGCCTTGCCACGAAGCTCGAGGGCTTCCGGCGTGCCGATTGCCGTGAGGCGGTTGTCGATCTCGGAATCCACGCGGGAGACGAAGAACGAGGCGACCGACTCGATGGACGAGATGTCGCGGCCGGCAGCCTTGGCGGTGTCCAGACCTTCCAGGTATGCGCCCATGACTGCCTCGTAGCGCTCGACCGAGAAGATCAAGGTGACGTTGACGCTGATGCCCTCACCGATCACCTTGGCGATGGCGGGAATGCCTGCCAGCGTCGCGGGGATCTTGATCAGGACGTTCGGACGATCGACGATCTTGTGCAGCTCGATCGCCTGCGCGACGGTGGCGTCGGTGTCGTGTGCCAGGCGAGGATCGACTTCGATGGACACGCGGCCGTCGACGCCGTTCGACGCCTCGAACTGCGGAGCCAGGATGTCGCACGCAGCACGCACGTCGTCGGTGGTCACCGCGGTGATGGTGGCGTCGACATCGGCGCCGCGCTGTGCGAGCTCACGGACCTGAGCGTCGTACGCCGATCCCTTGGACAGTGCCGCCTGGAAGATCGACGGGTTGGTCGTGACACCCACGATCGACTTCGTGTCGATGAGGTTCTGCAGGTTGCCGGACTGGATGCGATCCCGCGAGAGGTCGTCGAGCCAGATGGAAACGCCTGCAGCGGAGAGCTTTTCGGTATTCACGTTCTGTGTCATCGAGATCATCCCTTCACAGCTGCGAGGGAGCGCTGCGCGGCTTCGACAGTCGCGTCGGCAGTGATGCCGAACTCCCGGAACAAGGTCTTGTAATCGGCGGAAGCGCCGTAGTGCTCGAGCGAGACGGCCTGACCGGCGTCGCCGAGGATGCGCCACCACGGCATCGCGATGCCGGCTTCGACGGACACACGCGCGCGCACGGCGGGCGGAATGACCTCGTCGCGGTACGCCTGATCCTGCTCGAGGAACCAATCGAGGCACGGCACGGAAACGACGCGGGTTGCGACGCCCTGAGCTTCGAGGGTTTCGCGAGCCTCGGTGGCCAGATGCAGTTCGGAACCGGTCGCCAGCAAGATGACCTCGGGCGAACCGTTGGCTGCGTCGACGAGGACGTAAGCGCCGCGCTTGACACCCTCGGCAGCCTTCTCCTTGGTGCCTTCGAGAACCGGGATGTCCTGGCGAGTGAGTGCCAGAGCCGTCGGGCCCGTCTTGTTCTCGAGTGCTGCCTGCCATGCGAACGAGGTCTCGTTGGCGTCACCCGGGCGGACGACGGCGAGGTTCGGGATCGCACGAAGAGCAGCGAGGTGCTCGACCGGCTGGTGGGTCGGGCCGTCTTCGCCGAGACCGATGGAGTCGTGGGTCCAGACGTAGGTGACGGCAGTCTTCATCAGTGCGGCCAGGCGAACCGCCGGACGCATGTAGTCGGAGAAGACCATGAAGGTTCCGCCGTACGGGCGGGTGGGTCCGTGAAGCGCGATGCCGTTGAGGATCGAGCCCATCGCGTGCTCGCGGATGCCGAAGTGGAGCGTGCGGCCGTAAGGCTGCGCATTCCAGTCGTTGGTGGAGATGGAGAACGGGCCGAACGAATCTGCGCCCTTGATGGTGGTGTTGTTGCTGCCGGCGAGGTCGGCGGAGCCGCCCCACAGCTCGGGCAGGATCGGTCCGAGCGCGTTGAGTGCCGAACCGGAGGCCTTGCGAGTCGCAACGCCCTTGGCGTCGGCCTCGTAGGTCGGGAGAGCGTCGGCCCAGCCGGCGGGGAACTCACCGGCGAACAGGCGGTCGAAGAGTTCCTTGCGCTCGGTCTCACGTGCAGCCCACGCGTCGAACTCGACCTGCCATGCCTTGCGTGCGTCGGCGCCGCGGGAGACGACCTCACGGGCGTGAGCCAGAGCGTCGGCGTCGACGTCGAAGGACTTGGCCGGATCGAAGCCGAGGGCTTCCTTGACCGCTGCAACTTCGTCGGCACCGAGAGCGGAGCCGTGGACGTCGCCGGTGTTCATCTTCTTCGGAGCCGGAAAACCGATGATGGTGCGGAGCAAGATGATGGACGGACGATCGACGACGGCCTTGGCCGCGGCAACCGCGTCGAGGATGCCGGAGACGTTCTCGCCACCTTCGACGTGCTGAACGTGCCAGCCGTATGCCTCGTATCGCTTTCCGACGTCTTCGCCGAGAGCGATGGTGGTGTCGTGCTCGATGGAGATCTTGTTGTCGTCGTAGAAGACGATGAGGTTGCCCAGTTCCTGGACACCGGCGAGAGACGAGGCCTCGGACGTAACGCCTTCTTCGATGTCACCGTCGGACGCGATCACGTAGATGTGATGGTCGAAGGGGGAGGAGCCGACCGGGGTCTCCGGATCGAACAACCCACGCTCACGACGCGCAGCCATCGCCATACCGACTGCGGACGCAAGGCCCTGGCCCAGCGGACCGGTGGTCATCTCGACGCCGACGGTGTGGCCGACCTCGGGGTGGCCGGGGGTCAGTGCGCCCCACGTGCGGAGAGCTTCGAGGTCAGCGAGCTCGAGACCGTAGCCCGACAGGTAGAGCTGGGTGTACAGCGTCAAGGATGAATGGCCACAGGAGAGAACGAAGCGGTCACGGCCGACCCATTCTGCATCCGAAGGATCGTGGCGCATGACGCGCTGGAAGAGGGTGTATGCCAACGGCGCCAAGCTCATTGCAGTTCCGGGATGGCCGTTGCCGACCTTCTGAACCGCGTCGGCGGCGAGCACGCGGGCGGTATCGACAGCCTTGGTGTCCAGGTCGGTCCAGTCCGAGGGGTGGACGGGTTGCGTGAGGACGTGGATCTCGTCTGTGATCGACACTGGCAGATGTCTCCTGACATGGTGTACGTGGATTGTGAGGGTGGGGTGTCCCTCCACTGCGTAACCCAGCCTAATGGTCCTGGCTGTCCGGGTCGATTCGGTTCCTCAATGGCTGCGGTCTACCATCGTTCGTAGTAGAGAACAGTGTCAGCAGTGTGTCGTGAAGAGTTAGTGCGGTAACGCGTGGTGCAAGGAGAGAACGTGCGGACAGGGCAACAGCCGAGCGGACATGGCTTCGGCAGCCCAGGTGCCGCCCCGCGGGCGACCAATACCGATACGGTGTGGGGTCGCGCAACGGGCAAGGTTCTGGCTTATATCGCGCTCACGAAGCCGCGAGTGATCGAATTGCTGTTGGTGGCAACCATTCCGGCAATGCTGCTGGCCGATCGCGGAACAGTCGACATCGTTCTGATCCTCAGCACCCTCTTCGGTGGCTGGATGGGCGCGGCGAGTGCGAACTCGCTCAACTGCGTCGTCGACGCCGACATCGACAAGGTCATGAAGCGCACGGCGAAGCGTCCGCTGGCCCGCGAGGCGGTGCCGACGCGCAACGCGCTCGTCTTCGGGCTCCTTCTCGGACTCGCGTCGTTCCTGTGGCTGTGGTGGCGAGCCAACCTCTTGGCCGGCATCCTCGTCGTGATCACGATCGCGTTTTACGTCCTCATCTACACGATGGTTCTCAAGCGTCGTACCTGGCAGAACGTCATCTGGGGTGGCGCAGCCGGATGTATGCCCGTCCTCGTGGGCTGGGCCGCTGTCACCGGTTCGTTGAGCTGGCAGCCCGTCGTGCTGTTCCTGATCATCTTCTTCTGGACGCCGCCGCACACCTGGGCGCTGGCGATGCGATACAAAGAGGACTACAAAGCTGCCGGTGTTCCCATGCTTCCGGTGATCGCCACCGAAGAGCACGTCACCAAGCAGATTCTGTTCTACAGCTGGGCAATGGTCGTCACGACGCTTGTCCTCGTCCCCGCGTCGGGCGTCATCTACGCCGCCATCACCATCGTCGCCGGTGCGTGGTTCCTGCTCATGGCTCATCAGCTGTACCGCAGCGTTCGCGGTGGTGCTCAGGTCAAACCGCTACGCTTGTTCCTGCAGTCCAACAACTATCTTGCGATCGTGTTCGTCGGCCTCGCTGTCGACTCGGTTCTCGGACTCCAGACGATCAGCGACATGCTCAGCTGATTCTGCTGTGCGCCTTTATTAACCGCGGGCGGTTAATAAAGGCGCACAGCACTTCGCTAGGGGATCAGAACGATCGACCCGGTCGTTGCTCTACCTTCCAGATCCCGATGGGCTGTTGCCGCGTCGGCGAGGGGATAATCGGCGCCGACACGAATATCGAGCTTCCCGGCCGCAATGGCGTCGAAGACATCGCCGGCACGCCAGGTCAGTTCCTCTCGAGTGCGAATGTGATGCGCGAGCGTCGGACGCGTCAGGAACAGCGAACCCGACGAATTGAGCCGCTGCGGATCGACAGGCGGAACCGGTCCACTGGCCGCACCGAACAAAGCGACCGTGCCGCGGATGCGCACGGAAGCCAAGCTCGAATCAAAAGTTGTCGCGCCGACGCCGTCGTATGCCGCCGCTACTCCTTCGCCGCCGGTCAACTCCCGGACTCGCGCTGCGATGTCCTCGTCGTACCGCAGAACCTCCGAGGCACCGGCGCCGCGCGAGAGTCCTTCCTTTGCATCCGATGACACAGTCGTGATGACCTTCGCCCCGAGGCTGACGGCCATCTGCGTCAGGATCAACCCGACGCCGCCCGCGCCTGCGTGCACGAGCACGGTGTCGCCGCTCTGGATCGGATACGTCGACTTCGCGAGGTAGTGCGCCGTCATCCCCTGCAGGAGCGCCGACGCTGCGGCCGATGCAGGGACACCGTCAGGCACTTTCACGGCGACTGCGGCGGGAACAGCCACCTTCTCGGCATAGCTGCCAGTGGCAGCGGCCCACGCGACCCGGTCGCCCACGGCGAATTCGTTGACCTCGGAACCGACAGCTTCGACGACACCGCTGCCCTCGTCGCCGGGAATGTAGGGGAGCGGACGCTTGTACTGGCCCATTCGGAAGTACGTGTCGATGAAATTGATGCCGATCGCTTCGGTCTTGACGAGTAGATCGCCTGGGCCCGGTGTCGGTTCGGGTTGTTCGGTCAGAGTCAGAACCTCTGGTCCGCCGGTCTCGGTCACGTAGATGGCTCGCATGGTTTCTGTTCTACACCCGAGGCGGCCGACGCTCAGTCCATGCCTGGTGTCGCTTCCGGGCTACCGACCAGTATTGTCGAGTCATGAGCACCGATACCGAGAAGTCGGACGCCACCCCGTCCGCGCCGGAACTGCCGAAGTCCACGGTGAACGCCATCACCAAGTTCGTCGCCGAGCACGGCGGCTCCGCCAGCGCCGTCATCCAGCCGGTCGGCCTGGCCGGCGTTCGCATCACCCTCGTAGGTGCCGACGGCATCCTCGGTGATCAGGTCGTCGAGGACCTCGCCACGGCAAACGCGGTCGTCGCGTCCTTCGACAACGTCACCGTCGCCGAGTGGGAGCGCGAACTGACGAGCATCGTCACCCCGCAGGAAGGCCATTTCAAGAAGATGGCCGGTTGGGTCGCCAACCAGACTCGGTTCCCGAAAGCTCGCAACGAATCCTGAAATGACGTGTGGGGCGTAGGAACACCTTTTGGTGTTCCTACGCCCCACACGTGTCTTGAAGCGTCAGACAGCTGGTATCGGCGAATTGGTCGGCGTGTACTGGCGGGTCTTACCCGCAGCCCAAACTGCTGCGGTCGCAGCCGTGCACAGTCCCGCACCGGCGACGTGCATGATCACCAGAACTTCCGGCACATCGGTGAAGTACTGCACGACACCGATGAGCGACTGCGCGAGGATCAGTCCCAGCAGGACCTTCAGACGGATCTTCACGGCTGCGGATGTCCCGACCGCATACAGGCCGAAGGTCAGACCCACGACCAGCGCGAGATATCCGACCAGAAGCTGTGAGTGCAGATGGACGAGCGTCACGATCTCGATCTCCAGGCGAGGCACCGTCCGGTCCAGTCCCTTGTCGCCGGCGTGCGGGCCTGCGCCCGTTACGAGAGTTCCAGCGACCAAAACGCCGGCGAGCGCGACACCTGACAGCGCGGTAAGCCAGCGCAGCGGCTTCGGCATCACGACCAGAGTTGTTGCTTCGTCGGGTTCCGCGATCTTCGCGTACATCACCGTGGCAACCCAGACCATCAGCATCGACGCAACCAGGTGAATGGCGACCGTCCACCACAGCAAGCCTGTGAGGACGGTGATACCGCCGATCACTGCCTGAACGACAGTGCCGAGCGGCATCATCCAGGCGTAGACAAGCACCTCTTTGCGTCGGCGAGCGCGAGTCACCGCAAGCACGATCGCAGCGGCGACGATGACGACCAGGAAGGTCAGCAGGCGGTTGCCGAACTCGACGGCTTGGTGAATCACCGCGACCTGTCCGTGGCCGACCGGGACGAAGCTACCGGGGAAGCACTGCGGCCACGTCGGGCAACCGAGTCCCGAGTCCGTCACGCGCACCACCGCGCCGGTGACAGCGATGCCGCCCTGCGTCAGGATCACGATGAACGCGATGATCTTCTGCGTTTTCAGCGAGGGGAGAGGTAGTCGATCCACCAAGCGTAAAAATCCGGCATACACACGATTCACCACGCCAACGATCGTAGTTCCCCATCAACTACACAGTGTCGTTGGGGCCAGCTCGCTCCGCGCCTGCCCCGACTCGTCGAGACCAGAACTGCGCAGCCGTGGGGGCAGCTCGCGTCAGTTCGCGCGAACTCGCACGATTCCCGAGATCGTTCCCTGGAAGTACTCGCCCGACTCGGTGATGAGTGCAGACATCTGAAGGGTGTCGTTGAGGATCGTCGACGGCAGCGGAGTCGAACCGATCTGCGACCCGTCCTTCGAGTCGATCACCGCGAAGGAGTAACCGTCCAGCGGAGAGGTGTTCGGAGCACCGTCTCGTGTCACGGTGTAGATCGAGCCGTCAGCCGTCGAGAGGTGGGGTACCGCGGAGCTGCGAATCGTGTTGTCCCACACGACATGGCAACCGACCGGATCGATGTCGACGCGGGTCATTCCGCCGTTGAAGGGTGCCGTGGCGGGGACCGCTGGACCGGCACCTTCAGGAGTCGTGGGGTACGGGTATCCGTAAGTGCCGGCGACGTAGACGGAATGACCGATGCCGACGGGGGAGTTCTCGCTGCCGCTCGGTGAGCCGTCCTGGCTGGCAGCGGACAACACCGGCTGCGTGCACACCTCGGCGCCCGTGTCAGCGCGATAGACATGCAAGCTCACTGTCGGGTGGGCGTTGTCGACGATGGTCAAGAAATCGCTGCCCGTCGACGGGCCGAAGTATGTCGGCGTCGATCCGGTTCCCCAGCTGAGCTGACCCGGATTACGGGCCGGCCCGCGGTCGTACGGCTGACGCCAGTCGATGACGACCTCGTCGCCATTTCGCTTCAGTTGGTAGAGCGCGTGGGTCGTTGCGACGGCAGTGCCCGTCGGGGAGGTGGAGATGCTGTTCTGCACCTGTTCACCTTCGGGGAGCGCAATGCTGTGCGCGATTCGATCCGCGCCGACATACCCGACGGTGCCGTGCCCGGTGGCGAACCAGACATTGCCTTCCCAGTCCGGAGCGAGGCCGGTGACGTTGTCGTCGGCGGCAACCGCACCACTGAGATCGATGACATCCGCGAGTTCCAGCCGCCAACTGCCGTCCGGATTCTGCGCATGGGAAATGCGGACCAGTTGACGGTTTCCGTCGACGGCTACGAGACGGTTCTCGTTGTCGAGGTAGGCGTAGACGCCGCCGAGCAGACTGCCCTTCGCGAGCGGCAGTTGTGCTACGGATCTACCCAACGGCGTGGCGTCGGCCTTCGGATCGATCAAATGGATGGTCGGGATCTGGCCGATCATCGTCGTGCAGAGCGAGACGACCATGCCGTCGGAACCCTGGAGGACCGTCGGGCAGGCGGCCATCATCGGGAAAGCGGTCACCTCGTGGGGGCCGGTTCCTGGACCGGGCAGCGGAGTGACGTCGGACGAGCCCGCGTCACCGTGCATGGTGGAAGTACCGACGGGACCGAGGTACGGATTTGCAGGTGCGAGTGGACCGGACACCGAAGGGGTCGCCGTTGCGGGTCCGGCACACAACATGACTGTTGCGGCCACACAGCCGACGATCTGAGCTGTCCGTCGTGTACTCACGTGAACTTGAACCACCTTGCTGCGCAGACTCCGGCCACTGCGGCCCAGATGAGTAGTACGAGAATCGAAAACCAGTCCATCGAGGTGTCGAGGGCCGCTTCGAGTGCGTGTGCGAGAGCGCCGGACGGAACAATGCGGACCAGCGTGTGGACGGCGGTCGGAAGTTCGCCGCTGGCGAAGACCACACTGCCGATGCCCACCATGATGAACCACAGGATGTTGGCGAGCGCGAGAACGATCTCTGCTCGCAAAGTACCGCCGAGCAGTAGGCCAAGCGCTGCAAATGTGACAGTACCGATGGCAATGACCACTGCACCGAGTACAAGTTCGACGAACGACGGACGCCATCCCAACGCCAAACCGATAGCGCCGAGCAAGAGTGACTGCAGAGCCACGACGATGATGACGGCAGCGCTCTTGCCTGCGATGATTCCCCACCGCGGTAGCGGCGTTGCACCGAGTCGCTTGAGCGCGCCGTATCGGCGGTCGAATCCGACGGCGATGGCCTGTCCGGTGAACGCCGTCGACATCACGGCAACCATCATGACACCAGGGAGCACGGTATCGACCCGAGAATCGCCCAAATCGCCGATCGGGAGTAGACACAGTCCGATGAGCAGGGTGATCGGGATGAACATGGTGAGCAGCAATTGCTCACCGTTGCGGAGCAGAAGAGTCAGCTCCAGTTTGGTCTGCGCCGCCAGCATCTTGGCCGCCGAATTGGGGCGGGGATCCGGCGAGAAGGTGCGTGGCTCGAAGCGGTTCTCGGCGAGCCGTCGGTCTCTGGCAACGCTGATGGGACTGCTCTGGCCGTTCGACGCTGTTTCGTTCATGACCTTGATCTCCGTCATCCCCTCAGTTCCCGGCCCGTCAATTCGAGGAAGACGTCTTCCAGACTCCGTTGATCGACGCGAATGTCGTTGATCAGCACGTCCTGATCGGCACACCACGTTGCGACAGTCGCCACGGTTGCCGGATCGATTGCACCTTCGACGACATAGGTGCCGGGGTTGGATTCCTCGATGCGGAACCCGGCGAGTGAACCGGCCAGCGAATCGAGGCTCAAACCGGGAACCGTCGTCAGACGGAGTTGTCCTTCGGCGCCCTTGCTGGTGACCTCCGCCGGCGTTCCCGACGCGACGATCTTGCCGTGGTCGATGATGACCAGTTCGTCGGCGAGCGCTTCGGCCTCGTCCATGAGGTGTGTGGTGAGCAGGACGCTCACGCCGTCGCGTCGCAGAGCGTCGATGAGTTCCCACACGAGTAGACGTGCCTGAGCGTCGAGGCCGGCGGTGGGTTCGTCCAGAAATACCAATTCGGGACGGCCGACCAGCGCGCACGCCAGTGACAGTCGTTGCTGCTGGCCTCCGGAGAGGCGGCGGTACGGGGTCTTGCGCGCATCGGTGAGGCCGAGTTTGGAAAGGAGCCAGGCAGGATCGAGCGGGTCGGCCGAGTATGCGGCCACGAGGTCGAGCATTTCCCCGGCCTTGGACCCGGGGTACGCGCCGCCGCCCTGCAGCATGACGCCGATTCGCGAGCGGACTTCACCGGAGTCGGCGATGGGGTCGAGACCGAGCACTCGAACCGTGCCGGCATCGGGGGTGACAAAACCTTCGCACATTTCGACGGTGGTCGTCTTACCGGCTCCGTTGGGGCCGAGCAGGGCAACGACCTGGGCCGTCTCGACAGTGAGATCGATACCGTCGACGGCTCGAACACCGTCGAAGGACTTGACGACACCCTGGATCTGTACCGCCGGCGTCGACGATCTGGAGGCTCTCGAGGTCACGGGGAATCAGCGTAAGCCCCCGCCGAGTTGTCTTCGTCTACCGGTCCGCCTTTCGTGATCTCCGCTACTGGCTTGTCGCTACGCCAGGGGAGTGAATTGCGGGTGAAGACGATGAGCGTTCCGGCGGTGAGGATGGTCGCGATGACGGCCTGCACGATCATGAACGGAAGGTATTCGGCGCCGTTGGACATCAACATGACGCTGACGATCGAGGTGAAGACGACGGCAGGGATGCGGAAAATCGGCGCGGTGGCCCACGCCGCCAACGGAAGGATCGCCCACAGCAGGTACCACGGCTGAACGACGGGGAACAGGAGAACGATCGCGCCGAGCGCGATGCCGAGTCCGCCGACCGGATGGATGCGGCCCATGTAGACCGAGATCATCATCCGTGCGGTGACGAGCATGGCGACGAGAGTTGCGATGGGCCGCGTGATCGTGAGGATCGCCGTCGTGTGATCGCCGAGTCCGAGCAGTACGCCTGCCAATCCCGTGCCGACGCCCAGGAGCGTCGGGATGGACATCCAACTCCGGACTGCCGTGGCGGTGTCGAGGGTGTTGATCCAACCCATACCGAGCCCACTGGCCACGCTGATGACAAACGTGACGACAGCGGCAACGATGCCCAGGAGAATCGCGGCTCCCGCCAGGGCTTTCCAGGTTCCACCCCAACGCCGAGCCAAGGCCATGCCGACAAATCCCAGCGCAAGCAAGGACGGAATTTTGACGGTCGACGACAACGCGATCAAACCTGATCCCGCAACGAGATAGAACAGCGCTCGCCCACGGATGGGCCCGGACCCTTCGACTGCGCGGAGGGCGATCTCGATTCCGGCGAGCATCAACCCGAGCATGAGCGCTTCGTTGTGGATGCCGGCCACCAAGTGGAAGAGCAACAGCGGGTTCGCGGCACCGAGCCAGAGCGAACTGACGGCAGAGACACCGCATCGCTTGGCCAGTCGCGGTATCGCCCACACGATGAGCGCGACGCCGGCCAATGCGAGCAAGCGGTGCAAGAAGATTCCGGCCACGATGTTGTCGCCGGTCAGTGAGCTGATCCCGCGTCCCAGCCACAGGAAGAACGGACCGTACGGAGCCGGGGTGTCGCGCCAGATCGTCGGAACCGTGCGGGTGAGAACGTGGTCGACGCCCAGTGCCGCCTTGGGGCCGATGGCGTACGGATCGAGTCCACGGGCCGCGATTTCGCTTTGAGCCAGATACGAGTAGACGTCGCGGCTGAACATCGGCGGTGCGACCGAGAGCGGCAGGATCCACAGCAGGAGTGTGCGGTCCAACTGGGAACGGGTCATGCGCCGCGGTGCGCCGGAACGGCTGCGTATGTCCCCGACTGCAAATCGGCCCATCATCAGCCAGGCCAGAACGACGAGCACGGTTCCGGTCATCGTCATGGTGAGTGAGACCGTCGGCATACGTCCGGGAAGGCTGAGGACTCGAAGTCCTGCGGTCGGATTCTGCAGGACGGGTTGTGCGCCGGCGCCGAGCGCTCCGACTGCCATCAAGACCGCGCCGGTTGCGCCGAATCGGCGAATCCCTCGCAGTTGTGCGGTTTCCTTCGCGTTCAGGCCAGGGCGCTCGTCCTCGTCGCCGTGCAGCACCGCGGCCATACTCTGCCGGGGAGCGGATCCGAAAGGTCGAACGCCGATTGTGGAAAGCGCGAGTGCCTTGGGTTTTTCCAGCAGGATCGCGCGCGCCGATCGCGCGGCCGTCGTCTTCTCGGGGGTCTGCGGCACACCAGGCAGCGTAGCGGCTCCATCCAGCCGGACAGACAAGCACAAACAACGTACGTTGTCCGGATATTCCCGAATGTAATGCAGGTTGCCCTTAGTAGACCTGCGAAAAGAATTCCGTCACACTTGTGTTGTGAAAAGAAATGCGTCAGACCCACGAAGCAAGGAAGTTGCAGGTCAGCCCACTGTAGCGGCCTCGCCGAGTGCTGCCGCAAATCCGGTGACAGTGAGCGTCGAAGGTCAGACGCGGGCGGCAGTGGTCAAGCTGCTACTCGAAGAAGGCCCCATTACCGCCTCCGAAATCGGCACGCGCCTCGGTTTGAGTGCCGCAGGTGTCCGACGTCACTTGGATGCGTTGATCGAGTCCGGCGAAGCCCGAACTGCTTCGGCGTCGTCGCTGCGTCAGCGTGGACGAGGTCGTCCCGCCAAGCAGTTCCAGATCACCGCGACCGGTCGCGGCCGCCTCGGCCACACCTACGACGATCTGGCGGGAGCCGCGATGCGGCAACTCCGTGAAATCGGCGGAGACGCGGCAATCGAGGAGTTCGCCAAGCGTCGGGTCCAGGCGATCGTCGGAGACGTCGAACCGGCTGATCCGACAGATGTCGACAACGTCGAGGCGACAGCGGACGCAATCGCCGAAGCCTTCAATGCGGTGGGGTTCGCAGCGTCGACCCGGCCGGTCGGCAACGGCGTGCAGATCTGCCAACACCATTGCCCGGTTTCCCATGTGGCAGAAGAGTTTCCGGAACTGTGCGAGGCAGAGCAGCAAGCATTCCGGCAATTGCTCGGGACTCATGTTCAGCGTCTGGCGACCATCGCAAACGGTGACTGCGCCTGCACGACGCACGTGCCCCTCGTGTCCACCGGGAGTAGATGACCGGACCAGATTGTTCTACAGAGCGTTGCCACCGTGCAGCGTTCGAATAGAGATTTTTCAGCTAGTTCTTCAAAGTCAGAACTGCTCGACCACAGCGACCAGCCCTCGCTGAACCCGAGCAGCCGTCAAGAAACAAGACTCCGGAAGGAGCTCGCATGACCGTCACATCAGACCAGGCGACTACCACTGCGGCAGCAGGCACCGAGCCGCTCACGCAGGAAGAGACCATCGCGTCCCTCGGTCATTACGGCTACGGCTGGTCCGATTCCGACGAAGCCGGAGCCAGCGCGCAGCGCGGGTTGTCCGAGGCTGTCGTGCGGGACATCTCCGCCAAGAAGAGCGAGCCCGAGTGGATGCTCGACATCCGCCTCAAGGCGCTGCGCACCTTCGACAAGAAGCCGATGCCGAACTGGGGCAGCGACCTCGAAGGTATTCACTTCGACAACATCAAGTACTTCGTCCGGTCCAGCGAGAAGCAGGCCGAGTCGTGGGAAGACCTGCCCGAGGACATCAAGAACACGTACGACAAGCTCGGCATCCCCGAGGCGGAGAAGCAGCGCCTCGTTGCCGGCGTCGCAGCTCAGTACGAGTCCGAGGTCGTCTACCACTCGATCCGTGAGGACCTCGAGGAGCAGGGCGTCATCTTCCTCGACACGGACACCGGTCTCAAGCAGCACCCGGAGCTGTTCAAGGAGTACTTCGGATCGGTCATCCCGGCCGGCGACAACAAGTTCTCCGCGCTGAACACCGCCGTGTGGTCCGGTGGCTCGTTCATCTACGTTCCGCCGGGAGTCCACGTGGACATCCCGTTGCAGGCGTACTTCCGCATCAACACCGAGAACATGGGTCAGTTCGAGCGCACCCTGATCATCGTCGACGAAGATGCCTCCGTGCACTATGTCGAGGGTTGCACCGCGCCGATCTACAAGTCCGATTCACTGCACTCGGCCGTCGTCGAGATCATCGTGAAGAAGGGCGGCCACTGCCGCTACACGACCATCCAGAACTGGTCCAACAACGTCTACAACCTGGTGACCAAGCGCACCAAGGTCGAGGCCGGCGGATCCATGGAGTGGGTCGACGGCAACATCGGCTCCAAGGTCACCATGAAGTACCCGGCCGTGTGGCTGATGGGCGAGTACGCCCGCGGTGAGGTTCTCTCCGTTGCGTTCTCCGGCGAGGGCCAGCACCAGGACACCGGCGCCAAGATGCTCCACCTCGCGCCGCACACGTCCTCGACCATCATCAGCAAGTCTGTCGCCCGCGGCGGTGGACGTGCGTCGTACCGCGGTCTGGTGCAGGTCAACAAGGGTGCCCACGGCTCCAAGTCGACCGTCAAGTGTGACGCTCTGCTCGTCGACCAGATCAGCCGAAGCGACACCTACCCATACGTCGACATCCGCGAGGACGACGTCACCATGGGTCACGAGGCCACCGTTTCGAAGGTCAGTGACGATCAGCTCTTCTACCTGATGAGCCGCGGACTGACCGAGGACGAGGCGATGGCCACCATCGTGCGTGGATTCGTCGAGCCCATCGCGAAGGAACTCCCGATGGAGTACGCGCTCGAGCTCAACCGCCTTATCGAACTTCAGATGGAAGGGGCTGTGGGTTAGTGACCACGCCAGAGACCGGAGTCATCGGAGCTGTTGCCGGGGAGAACCCGACCGCTCCTGTAAAGGGTGCAGCCACCGGCTCACCCATCACGAACAAGGGTGAGCAGTTCTCCTCGTTCGACGTCAATGCTTTCGAGGTTCCCGGCGGACGTGACGAGATCTGGCGGTTCACCCCGCTGCGTCGCCTCCGGGGATTGCACGACGGCAGCGCCGTCGCCAACGGACAGGTCACCGTCGAGGTCGACGGCGGAAGCGACATCACCGTCGAGACCGTCGGGCGTGACGACGCACGTCTGGGCAAAGCCGGCGTCCCCGCTGATCGCATTGCAGCGCAGGCGTATTCGAGCTTCGAGACGGCAACGGTCATCTCGGTTGGTGCCGAGGTCGAGGTCGAGAAGCCCGTTGTGGTCACCATGACCGGCCCCGGAGTCGACAACGTCGCCTACGGACACACCCAGATTCGTCTGGCGCAGTTCGCCAAGGCGACGTTCGTGATCGACCAGCGCGGCAGCGGAACCTTCGCGGAGAACATCGAATTCGTTCTCGGTGACAGTTCGCAGCTGACCGTGGTGGCCATCCAGGACTGGGCGGACGACGCAGTTCACGTGACGTCACACCACGCTCGCCTGAACCGCGACGCAGTGCTTCGATACACCTCGATCAGCCTGGGCGGCGATCTGGTTCGCCTGTCCGCCACCGTCAAGTACGACGGACCGGGCGGCGACGCCGAACTGCTCGGCCTGTACTTCGCCGACGCCGGCCAGCATCTGGAACAGCGTCTGCTGGTGGACCATTCGCAGCCCAACTGCAAGTCCAACGTGGTCTACAAGGGTGCGCTTCAGGGAGATCCCGGATCCGGCAAGCCCGACGCGCACACCGTGTGGATCGGCGACGTTCTCATCCGCGCCGCAGCGGAGGGCACCGACACGTTCGAGCTCAACCGCAACCTGGTGCTGACCGACGGCGCCCGCGCCGACTCGGTTCCGAACCTCGAAATCGAAACCGGTGAGATCGTCGGGGCCGGCCACGCAAGTGCAACGGGACGTTTCGACGACGAGCAGCTGTTCTACCTGCGTGCTCGTGGTATCCCGGAGGATCAGGCTCGTCGTCTGGTCGTACGTGGGTTCTTCCACGAAATCATCAACAAGATCGCTGTTCCCGAGGTGCGCGATCGCCTCGAAGCCGCAGTCGAAGCCGAACTCGCAGCCGTCGGCTCCTGACCGCCCCGCCTGCGACACCACCCCGTCGCTACGCTCGCCCGCCTCATCTTGAAGGAATTTCATGTCTACCAGTGACAACACCACCACCTCGGTCCTCGAGGTTCGTGACCTGCACGTCGAGGTCGCCAACTCCGATGCCAACGCCGAGCCCATCCAGATCCTCAAGGGCGTCGACCTGACGGTCCGCTCCGGGGAGACCCACGCGATCATGGGCCCCAACGGCTCCGGCAAGTCGACTCTGTCGTACGCCATCGCCGGTCACCCCAAGTACCAGGTCACGTCCGGCTCCATCACCCTCAACGGTGAAGACGTCCTCGCAATGAGCGTCGACGAGCGTGCACGTGCCGGTCTCTTCCTGGCCATGCAGTACCCCGTCGAGGTTCCCGGCGTTTCCATGTCCAACTTCCTGCGCACCGCCGCTACGGCCGTGCGAGGCGAGGCTCCCAAGCTGCGCCACTGGGTCAAGGAAGTCAAGGAAGCCCTCAGCGAGCTCGAGATCGATCCCTCGTTCATCGAGCGCTCGGTCAACGAAGGCTTCTCCGGTGGCGAGAAGAAGCGCCACGAGATCCTGCAGTTGGGCATGCTCAAGCCGAAGATCGCGATCCTCGACGAGACCGACTCCGGCCTCGACGTCGACGCTCTGCGCACCGTCTCCGAAGGCGTCAACCGCTACAAGGAGCGCGAGAACGGCGGCGTTCTGCTGATCACGCACTACACGCGCATTCTGCGCTACATCAACCCCGACTTCGTTCACGTGTTCGTCGGTGGCCGCATCGTCGAGTCCGGTGGACCGGAGCTGGCCGACGAGCTCGAGACCAACGGCTACGTTCGTTTCACCGCGGACACCGCAGCTACCCAGGGAGCGTAATCACGATGACCACCTCGGTGCGCGAGCTCGACGTCACAGCGGTTCGGGCCGACTTCCCGATCCTGGCGCGAACCGTGCGCGACGGAAAACCTTTGGTGTACTTGGATTCCGGCGCTACCTCACAGCGTCCGGTCCAGGTTCTCGATGCCGAACGGGACTTCCTGACCACGTGTAACGCGGCAGTACACCGGGGTGCTCATCAGCTCGCAGAAGAGGCGACTGACGCGTACGAGAATGCTCGCGCCACCATCGCTTCCTTCGTGGGTGCGGATTCGGACGAGTTGGTGTTCACCAAGAACGCCACCGAGGCTCTCAATCTGGTGACCTACGTTCTCGGTGACGATCGCTTCGACCGCCATGTCGGTCCTGGCGACGAAATCGTCATCACCGAACTCGAACACCACGCCAACCTCGTTCCCTGGCAGGAACTTGCGCGCCGAACCGGTGCGACGCTCAAGTGGTACGGCGTCACCGACGACGGCCGGATCGATCTTGATTCGCTGGAGCTGACGGACGCGGTGAAGGTCGTTTCGTTCACCCACCAGTCCAACGTGACCGGCGCGATCGCACCGGTCGAGGAATTGGTGCGACGAGCACGCGCCGTCGGTGCACTCGTCGTGCTCGACGCGTGCCAGTCGGTGCCTCACATGGCGGTCGACTTCCACGAACTGGGAGTGGACTACGCGGCGTTCTCCGGTCACAAGATGCTCGGCCCTTCGGGGGTCGGAGTTCTCTACGGCCGTCGTGAACTGCTGGCAGCGATGCCTCCGTTCATCACCGGTGGCTCGATGATCGAGACGGTCACCATGGAGGTCAGCACCTACGCGCCACCGCCTCAGCGTTTCGAAGCCGGCGTACCGATGACCTCACAGGTGGTCGGGTTGGGCGCTGCCGTGGATTACCTGAACACCTTCGGGATGGACGCAGTCGCCGCGCACGAGCACGTGTTGGTGGAGGCTGCTCTCGAAAAGTTGTCGGCGATCGAAGGTCTGCGCATCATCGGACCGCAGACGTCCGAGAACCGCGGCGGAGCGATTTCCTTTGTCGTGGACGGTATTCACGCCCACGACCTCGGACAGATCCTCGACGACGAGGGCGTCGCGATTCGCGTCGGACACCATTGTGCGTGGCCGCTGCATCGTAAGTTCGGTGTCGCTGCGACGGCCCGTGCGTCGTTTGCGCTCTACAACACCACCGCGGAAATTGATGTTCTCGTTGCCGCGATCAAGCGTGCGCAGGAATTTTTCGGTGTCGCAGGGGAGTTGAACTGAATCATGCGCATGGAGCAGATGTATCAGGAAGTGATCCTCGATCACTACAAACATCCGCACGGCCGCGGACTCCGTGAGCCGTTCGGCGCCGAGGTGCACCACGTCAACCCGACGTGTGGCGACGAGGTGACGTTGCGCGTCCAGATATCCGAGGACGGAACGGTCTCCGACGTCTCGTACGACGGTCAGGGTTGTTCGATCAGCCAGGCGTCGACGTCGGTGCTCAACGACCTCGTCATCGGGATGCAGGTCACCGACGCACTGAAGACGGTGACGGCGTTCAACGAGATGGTGAGCAGTCGGGGCACCGTCGAGGGGGACGAGGACGTTCTCGGCGACGGTATCGCGTTCGTCGGAGTCTCGAAGTATCCGGCACGCGTGAAGTGCGCCTTGCTCGGATGGATGGCATTCAAGGATGCTGTAGTCCAGATTGTCGACGGCAGTGCTGTGACGACGGCGGACAGCAGCAGTGAATTGGTCGACACGACTGAAGGACAGGGATCATGACCGAGACACAACCAGTGCAGGACGCCGAGGTCGGCGCTCCGGTGAATCCGAATCCCGATTCCACTGCGGAATTCGGTGGCGCACAGGGCAGTGGCACTGTCCCGTCGCCTGAGCGACTCGACGAACTCGAAGAAGCGATGCGCGACGTCGTCGATCCCGAACTGGGAATCAACGTCGTCGATCTCGGCTTGGTCTACGGACTCTTCGAAGACGACGGTGTCGTCACTATCGACATGACTTTGACGTCGGCGGCGTGCCCGTTGACCGACGTGATCGAGGACCAGGCGCGCGGCGCACTTGTGCGTAGCGATCTGTGTACCGACATGAAGATCAACTGGGTGTGGTTGCCGCCGTGGGGACCGGACAAGATCACCGAAGACGGACGCGAGCAACTGCGCGCACTCGGCTTCACGGTCTGACAAGCAACCTCGGCACGATCAACTGAATACATTTCACCGGAGCGTCGGTGCCCGTTCGTCGGGTACCGGCGCTTCGGTTTGTTATATAGGGCCGTTTTAGCCATGATATTCAGGACAATAGTCCCAAATGGTTGTTTGATGAATATTTGCTGGAAGCTGACTGATCGGTAACATCGCAGCTGATTGTCACGATGTGATCTCCGGCGGGCGATTTGCCAGTTTCCACCCGAGCTTTCCAAAGTATTCGTCTCATTTTCGAAGTGCCCCGATCAGTTCGAAGCGTCCAGCGGACGCATAAACCTGTTTGCATCATGATCAAGTTGTAAGAGGGAGATTCGTGTGGATGGCAGTCCCGACCGAGGAATCGTTTCCGCAGCTCGTCCGGACGACGAACTCACCTTCCCTCTTTCTGCCGCGCAACTTTCCCTGCTTGTCGCACAACAGCTTCGACCCGAGATTCCCGTCAGCATCGCTCAGTACGTGGACGTGGACGGCCCACTCGACATCGAGCTGCTGACCGCTGCCAGCAAACAGACCGGTCGTGAGATCGGCTCCGGATATCTGCGCCTGGTCGAGGTGGACGGGGTTGCGCGTCAGTGGCTCGATCTCGACATGGACGACTCCCTCGACGTGGTCGATCTTCGCGCCGAATCGGATCCGGAATCTGCAGCGCAGGAATGGATGCGCAGAGAGCACACTGCTGCCATCGATCCGTTCACCGATCGCCTGGTCAGGCTGGCAGTCCTGGTGCTTCGCGACGACCATTACTACTGGTACAGCCGTATTCATCATGTGGCGCTCGACGGTTTCGGCGCGATGTCGATGATGAACCGCACAGCCGAGATCTACACCGCTGTGGTGCGCGATCTGCCAGTTCCCCCAGCGGTAACTGCCCCCCTCCAATCGTTGGTGAAGGCAGAGGCCGACTATCTGGGCTCCACGCGGTGGGAGCGCGATCGCGACTACTGGAACACCAAGATGGCCGACAAACCGGGCGGAACCTCGCTCGCGTCCTCGACTGCTCCGTCGCAGGCATGGTCTCGCCTACGGTCGGCGACGGTACCTACGGAACTGCGGAGCTCCCTCGAACGGCTGGCCGCCGCCCACGATGTGACGACGTCGTCAGTGGTGATCGGTGCTCTGGCGGCTTACCTCGCCCGGGCCACCGGGACCCGCGACGTGGTCCTCAGCCTGCCGGTCTCGGGGCGGACGACAAAAGCTGCTCGCAGGTCCGGCGGAATGATGTCGAACGTCGTCCCGATACGTGCGAGCGTCGATCCGCATTTCGCGGTCGGGGACTTGCTGCACGAGGTGAAGATCGAACTCACCGGCGCACTGCGTCATCAGAAATACCGCCACGAGGACCTACGACGCGACCTCAACGCCGGTGATCACAGCATCGCCGACGGACGAGGCTTCCACGGGCCGTTGATCAACCTCATGCTGTTCCATTCCGGAATCACTCTCGGGGACGCGCACGGCGAACTGAACGTGATCTCGACCGGGCCGATCGAAGACCTCTCCGTCAACGTCTATCAGACTTCCGCAGCCGAAGAGATCCAGATCGACTTCGCCGCGAATCCAGACCTGTACACCAACGAGGACATCTCGCGTCACCACCGGCGTTTCCTCGAGTTCCTCGACTTGTTCTGCGCTGCGGAATCGGGAACTCGATTGATGGATATCGACCCCGACGCCGCGGGCAAATGGATCGCCGAAGTTCAACACGCCCGCAACGTCGAGTACTGGTCTGCGACCTTGTCGAACCCCGCCGAGGAACTGGGTTTGCCGGTCGTCGCCGGATCCGGTCGAACGTCCACGCCCCTCGAGATCGAGGCAGGCCTCTGCCGGAGCCTCGAGACGATGGCGACGACGATGAACACGAGTCTGTTCGTGCTGTTCCAGTCTGCGATGGCCGGACTGCTGCGCCGCGTCGGTTCGGCCGACGAGGTGTCGATCGGCGTCTCGGTCCGAGGGTACGGCGCCTCCAATCCGGACGATTTCGTCTCGATGTTCGCCAACCAGTTGGTGCTTCGCTCGACGGTGTCGAACACCATGACGCTCACCGACCTGGTCGGTGCGGTGGACACCGTCGCAATCGAAGCTCTCGAACACGCAGACATTCTTCTGTCTTCGGTGACCGCCGCACTCGGTGACGGCCGCTGGGTCGAGACGGGCCCGTTGTTCCGGGCGATGGTCTGTTTCGAGGAGCCGCTGGATGCTCACCCGAGATTTCCGGGGCTCATGGTCGGTGCGCCTATCGGATCGGATCTGGCCACCGTGCCGGAACTGTTTGTCTCCCTGGCGATTCCGACTGGTGAGCATGCCGATTTCGATCAGCCGATCTCCGGTGTTCTGGATTGGCTCGGCACGAAAGAGCAAGCCGAGGACCTCGCCGACCGTTATCTACGAATCTTGACCGCGATGGTCGGTACTCCGCACTCGGCGCTCGGCTCAGTGGATCTACTGCGCCCGGAGGCGCGCCAGGCGCTGGTGCCGCCCGTTCTGCCGATTACCCCGGTCCGAACGCTCTCCGAGATCCTTTCCGACCGCATTCGGGCGACCCCGGAAGCGATCGCCGTGGTCGCGGGCAGCGAGCGCGTGTCGTACCGCGAACTCGATCGACGATCGAATCAGTTGGCGCGCAAGCTCGTCGATCATGGCGTGCAATCCGAGTCGTTGGTCGGAATCATGCTGCCGAAATCCGTGGACATGATCGTTGCCGCTGTCGCGGTAGTGAAGGCCGGCGGCGGATACCTCCCACTCGATCGTGCACACCCCGCCGAGCGTTTGGCATACGTGGTCGAGGATGCGCAACCGGTGTGCGTCATCTCCGATTCCACTTTCCCGAACTCCGCCTTCCCGAACTCTGACGTGGTGGTCGTCGGCGTCGAATCCGACGAATACTCCGGTGAGAGTCTGGAAACCGATGAGCGCTCGCGCGGACACGGAGCCGACAATCTGGCGTACGTGATCTACACCTCGGGGTCGACGGGCCGACCCAAAGGTGTCTCCGTCACCCACGCCACTGTGGTGCGATTGTTCGAGAACACGCACGTCGAATTCGGATTCGACGGCAACGACGTGTGGACGATGTTCCACTCGTTCGCCTTCGACTTCTCGGTGTGGGAACTGTGGGGCGCGCTGCTCCACGGCGGAACGCTGGTCCTGGTCGATCACGAGGTATCACGCGACCCTGACGCCTTCCGGGCGCTGGTCGCCGCAGAAGGCGTCACCGTGCTCAATCAGACGCCCTCGGCCTTCTACCAGTACATCGAAGCCGACCTTCGGGCCGATTCGGAGACCCGGCTCCGGTACGTGATCTTCGGTGGCGAAGCCTTGGACCTGCGTCGACTCGGGCGCTGGTACGACAATCACCCGGGGTACGAAAGTCACACGGAATCCGCGCCTGCACTCGTCAACATGTACGGCATCACCGAGACGACGGTGCACGTCACCCATCTCGAACTCGACCGGGCGAGCGCGAGTGCGCTGACCGGCAGCCGGATCGGTGACGCGATCGACGGACTTCGTGTGTACCTGCTCGACGAGCATCTCTCCCCGGTCCCGGTGGGGATCGCGGGGGAGATCTATGTCGCGGGCGGTCAACTCGCCCGTGGCTATCTGGGCCGTCCAGACCTCACCGCGGGCCGGTTCGTCGCCGATCCGTTCAATGCCGGCGGACGACGGTTGTACCGGTCCGGCGACCGCGCACGATGGATTGCGCCCGGACAACTCGAGTACCTCGGACGCGGCGACGCGCAGGTCAAGATCCGCGGATTCCGGATCGAACTCGGCGAAATCGACTCCGTCATCCTCAGCGCGCCGGGAATCGACGACGCCGTGACGGTTGTGGCTCCGACGCCGGCGGGCGGCGCTCTCGTGACCTATGTGACCGCTTCCGACGTCGTGGACGCCGAAGCCCTCCGAGCTCACGCCGCCGAAACCCTCCCGACCTACATGGTTCCCGATGCCTTCATGGTCCTCGATTCGATTCCGTTGACCACCAACGGAAAACTGGACCGGCGTGCGCTGCCTTCGCCTATCCTGGCCTCCACCAAGGTCTTCCGACCCCCGACGACCCCGACCGAGGGCAAGGTTGCGGCGGTTCTGGCTGACATCCTGAGTAGTGGACCGCTCGGACTCGACGATAATTTCTTCCATCTGGGCGGAAACTCGCTGGTAGCGACGACGGCGGTAGCGCGCTTGACCGAAGCCACCGGGGTTAAAATGCCGCTGCGTGCACTCTTCGACCATCCCACGGTGTCCGGGATCGCGGCGACGATCGAGCGTGCGGCACAGACCCCGGACGCCGACGGTATTCAGGTCGTGGCCCGGCCGCCTGAACTGCCTCTCGCTCCCGCGCAGCAGCGACTGTGGTTCCTGAACCGCGTGGCACCGGAATCAGGTGCGTACAACATTCCACTGGCGGTGTCGTTGCGCGGCGCCGTCGATCCCGACGCACTCAGTGCCGCGATCGTGGACGTCGTGACACGTCACGAGTCACTACGCACCGTGTTTCCTCAGATCGGGGACAACGCGACGCAGAAGGTTCTGGGCCTGGGCGAGGGGATCGCAGGGCTCGAGTCGATCGACGTGGAACGCGGAAGCCTCGAGAGAGTGATCTTCGAATTCTCTTCGGCCGGTTTCGATCTGGTCCGCGAACGTCCGGTGCGCTACCTGATGATCACTGTCGCCGCCGAGAAGGAAGGCGATGACGAGGAAGCTGTCCTCGTAGTGGTTCTGCACCACATGGTGGCCGACGGTTGGTCGCTCGCGCCGTTGGCTGCTGATCTCACCGGCGCCTACGCCGCCCGCGTCGGCGGCAACAGCCCGCAGTGGGCACCCCTTCCGGTGCAGTACGCCGACTACACGCTCTGGCACCGAGAACACCTCGGCGACGCGTCATCCACCGATTCACTTGCCCACTCACAGATCGCGTTCTGGAAGCAGCAGCTGGCGGGAGCGCCCGAGCAGCTCCACCTGCCGACGGACCGTCCGCGCGCACTCGACCCGACCATGCGCGGAGCCGGAGTCGATATCAGAATCGGCGCTTCCACGCATCAGAAGCTCGTTGTACTTGCCGCCGATCACGACGCCACGCCGTTCATCGCCCTGCACGCGTGCTTCGCCCTGCTTCTGGCCAGGTACAGCGGCACGGACGACATCGTCATCGGAACACCGGTGGCCGGACGAGGGGACAGATCTCTCGATCTGCTCGTCGGCATGTTCGTCAACACTCTGGCCTTGCGGACCGTCGTCGATCGGGACGCAACGTTCGCCGCACACCTGTCGCAGGTCAGGGCCGTCGACGTGGATGCCTTCGACAATGCGGACGTGCCTTTCGACGTCGTCGTGGACGCGCTCGAACTGGACCGCTCGCATGCGCACCATCCGGTCTTTCAAGCTGCCATCACCTCGCGGATAACCACCGCTCACACAGCCGAACTGGCCGGGGTGTCGATGACGGCGCGGGCAGTCGAGACGGGGCTGACCAAGTTCGACCTCGAGCTCACCGTTACCGAACGTCACGAGTCCGGGGCCGCAGCAGGAATCGATGCCACGTTCACCTATTCCACCGACCTGTTCGACAACGCGACCGTCGAAGCCTTGGCGCGAAACTTCGTAACCCTCGTGGAATCGGCAGTGTCGGAACCGACTGCATCGGTTGGTGACCTTCGTGTACTCGGATCGCGGGAGAGTGCCGCGACGTTGCCGCGACGCGGTGTGGCTTCGGTGGGCGAATCGACGCTGGCGCAGATCCTCGGAGACACCGCGAGGAAGTATCCCGACGCGATCGCCCTCGAAGACTCCGAGCGCTCACTCTCGTACGGGGAGCTGGAGCGTCGATCGAATCGGATCGCTCGATACCTCATGGATCTGGGCGTCGGCCCCGAGACACCGGTCGCACTGGCAGTTGCCCGATCGGCCGACTCCGTGCTCGCAGTCTGGTCGGTCACCAAAGCCGGTGGCGTTTTCGTCCCGGTCGATCCCCGTTATCCCGCAGATCGAGTTGCGCACATGCTCGCGGATTCGGGTGTGCGGATCGGAATTCGGTCCGCCGAGGTTGCGGCCGGTCCGGCAGCCGGTGGGAACGTCGCAGTCTGGATCGACCTCGGCGACGCGGACACGGTTGCAGAATGTGCCGCCTACTCCGACGCTGCCATCGACGACGCTGACAGAACAGCGTCGATCACTGCGGCGTCGGCCGCGTACGTCATCTACACGTCCGGCTCGACCGGAGTGCCGAAGGGCACCGTCGTCACTCACGCGGGTTTGGCCAATCTTGCTCGCGAACAACAGGATCGGTACCGGATCACCGCTGGGTCGCGAACTCTGCATTTTGCGTCACCGAGCTTCGACGGCGCCGTACTCGAGCTACTGCTCGCCGGTTCGACCGGCGCGACGATGGTGATCGCCCCTCCCGACATCTACGGAGGGGAGGCGTTGAGCGAGTTCCTCCGAAGCCACGAGGTCACTCATGCCTTCATCACTCCGGCTGCGCTGGCGACCGTCGATCCGGCGGGCGTGACGGCACTGGAATGCGTAGTCGTCGGCGGCGACGTGTGCACGCCGGAATTGGTCTCGAGCTGGGGCAACGGGCGCAGACTGCACAATGGATACGGTCCGACCGAAACCACTGTCATGGTTGCCATCAGTGACCCACTCTCACCGGGGGAGCCGATCACCATCGGCGGTCCCATCCGCGGAATCGACGCCGTGGTGCTCGACTCTCGGCTGCAACCGGTCCCGATCGGCGGCGTCGGCGAGCTGTACATCGGTGGGCCGGGCCTTGCACGTGGTTACCACCTTCGTCCCGCGCTGACGTCGGATCGGTTTGTCGCGCATCCGTACTCGACGCCCGGTGCCCGGATGTACCGAACCGGTGACCTGGTCCGCTGGACCAAGGACCTGACCCTTCGCTACGTGGGCCGCAGCGATCATCAGCTCAAGATCCGCGGGTTCCGCATCGAACTCGGCGAGATCGACGCTGCTCTGATGGATTCCCCTCTCGTCCAGTTCGCCACGACGATTCCCGTCGAATCCGCCGCGGGTACCACTCTGGCGTCGTACGTGTTGCTGAGCGGCGACGCTGATATCGAGTCGCTGTTCGTGGGACTCGCCGACACGCTGCCGCGGTACATGATTCCGTCGTCGATCACCCCGATCGACGCCATTCCGTTGACTCCGGTCGGCAAACTCGATCGCAGAGCGTTGCCGACGCCGATACCGCGCGAAATCCTCGGAACGGGCCGTGAACCCGAGGCCGGACTCGAACGAACCGTTGCCGACGTTTTTGCTTCACTGCTCGACGTACCCGAGGTCCGAGCTGGAGACAGCTTCTTCGATCTCGGGGGCAACTCGCTCGTCGCGACGCAGGTGTCCGCGCGGTTGAGCGCAGCGACGGGACTCACCGTGGACGTGCGCTCGATCTTCGAAGCACCGACCGTCGAAGCGCTCGCTGCACGTCTGGCGGCGAGCGCCGAAGCATCAGACGATCGACCTGCCCTGAGCGCCGGTGCTCGGCCGGACCGCCTACCGCTCTCCGCCGCGCAACAGCGCCTGTGGTTCGTCAATCGCTTCGACCCCCAGTCCGCGGTCTACAACATTCCGTTCGCGATCCGCATCACCGGAGACATCCACGGCGATGCACTCGAGGAGGCGCTTGCGGACGTCATTGCACGCCATGAGGTGCTTCGAACGATCTACGTCGACAGCGCCGACGGCCCGAGCCAGGTCATCCGAGCGCTCTCCGACGTGCAGTTCTCCGTCGAGCGCTACTGCGGATCCGAAGGTGTCGACGCGGCGACGACGGAGTTCGCGGCGCGTGGGTTCGATCTCGGTTCGGATCTGCCGATTCGGGCCATGCTGGTGCGCGAGGACGCCGGCGCTCACGTACTGGTCGTCGTCATCCATCACATCGCCTTCGACGGCTGGTCCCTGACTCCCTTTGCGGCAGATTTCGTCGCGGCGTACTCCGCACGCGTCGTCGGAGACGCCCCGGTTTTCACAACGCTCGACGTGCAGTACGCCGACTACGCGGTATGGCAGCAGGACTCGCTCGGACAGGTCGGCGACCAGGAGTCTCTGGTTGCCCGCGAACTGACCTTCTGGACCACTGCCATGGCTGGTGCCCCGGACGAGGTACTGCTACCGGTCGATCGCCCACGCGGATCTGTCTCCACGACCGCCGTCGGATCGGTGCCGATCGTCATCGACGCGGCGACCGGGGAGCGTCTCGCCGCCTTGGCGAGGCGCAGTGGCTCGACGCAGTTCATGGTCGTACACGCGATCCTGGCGGTTGTTCTCGCGCGTCTCGGTGCAACCGACGACGTGGTGGTCGGCACCCCGGTGGCAGGCCGCGGGCGACCCGAGCTGGATTCCCTGATCGGGATGTTCGTCAATTCGGTACCGCTTCGCACGCCGGTCGATCACCGAGCGCCGTTCACCTCCCTGCTCGAGGTCGTCCGTGAACGCGACCTTGCCGCCTTCGCGCACCCCGAGCTGCCCTTCGAGGTGCTGGTCGACGCCCTCGATCTCGACCGGTCCACTACGCGACACCCCCTGTTTCAGGTCATGCTGTCGTACCACCAGAATGTGGTCTCGCCGCAGGTCACGGTCCACGACGCGCATCTCGAAGCGCAAGCACTCGAACCGTCCGTCGCGAAGTTCGACCTCGAGTTCACCCTGCTGGCAGGCGATTCCGAGAAGACCGAGATCACCGGGTCGCTCAGGTTCGCCGAGGCGCTCTTCGACATTGCCACCGCGGAAACGATCGCTGCGCGTGTGCAGTCGGTGGCCCGCGCCGTCGCCGCAGATCCGGACGCCGCGATCGACGACCTAGATTTCCTCAGCACCCTCGAGCGGGCGTCGCTGATGCCGGTACGAGGTCCGGCGTGGACCAGTTCGCGCACCTTGGCCGAAATATTGACGCGGACCGCCACCCGTTCAGGCGATTCGGTGGCCCTTCGATCCGGTGACACCACCGTGCTCTACCGAGATCTCTTCGCCCGTGCATCGGCGCTTGCCCGCCGTCTGACCACGGAAGGGATCGGTGCCGAAGACATTGTGGCGATCGCGATTCCGCGCTCGATCGACTCTATCGTCGCCTTGTGGGGCGTTTCCTTGACCGGCGCCGCGTTTGTTCCGGTCGATCCGCGATACCCCGCCGATCGCATTCTGCACATGCTCACCGACTCCGGAGCCACTCGCGGAGTGACGACGGAAGCGGTGATCGAATCACTGCCCCGCCCGGTTCCGTGGATGACAATGGACGACATCCACGGCGACGGTGTCGGGCAGCCGGTTCCGGCCGCGCCGATTCGAATCGACAACCTCGCCTACATCATCTACACCTCCGGATCGACAGGAAAGCCCAAGGGTGTCAGCGTCACTCACCGTGGCCTGAGCGCATTGGCGGCCGAGCAGACGGCGCGTTACGGCATCTCGGCGCAGTCGCGGACGCTGCACTTCTCCTCACCGAGCTTCGACGCATCCATCCTCGAACTGCTGCTCGCAGTCGGTGAAGGCGCGACGATGGTGATCGCCTCTCCCGACGTCTACGGCGGCCAGGACCTCGCCGAATTGGTCACCGATCACCAGGTGACCCACGCGTTCATCACACCGGCAGCGCTGGCCTCGGTCGATCCCACCGGGCTGGACGTCTTGCAGTCGATCGTTGTCGGTGGCGAGGCATGCTCACCCGAACTGGTCCGTAAGTGGGCACCGGGTCGCCGATTGTTCAACGGCTACGGGCCGACGGAAACCACCGTCATGGTCTGCATCAGTGATGCCTTGAGCGTGGGGGAGACCGTGACCATCGGCGGGCCCGTCCGCGGCGTGTCCGCGGTAATTCTCGACGGCTCGGCTCAGCCGGTACCCGTCGGGGTCACCGGTGAGCTCTACATCGCCGGCCTGGGACTTGCCCGCGGCTACCTCGACCAACCCGCCTTGACGGCGACGCGATTCGTGGCAGCGCCGTTCGGCCCGGCCGGCACCCGCATGTACCGGACCGGTGACTTGGTTCGGTGGACGCCGCTCGAGACGATCGAATACGTCGGACGCTCCGATCACCAGGTGAAAGTGCGCGGATTCCGCATCGAACTGGGCGAGATCGACTCCGTCCTCAGCACTTACCGCGGCGTCGAGTTCGCGGTCACCGTGGGCGTCGACGCAGCTTCCGGTGAGACGATGTTGGCGTCGTACGTAGTGCTCGGTGCCGATGCGGTCGAGATGGACGAGTTGCTGAACCATGCGCGCCGCTCACTGCCCGCCTTCATGGTGCCGTCGGCGATCACCCCGATCGATCACGTACCGCTGACCCCCGTCGGGAAGCTCGACCGATCGGCATTGCCGGCGCCGACACTGCGTTCGTCCGAGCGAAGTGTCGAGCCGCTGACGACCGCGACCGAACTCCAGGTTGCCGGCGTCGTGGCGGAACTGCTGGGTATCGAACAGATCAGTGCGTCGGACAGTTTCTTCGAACTCGGTGGCAACTCACTGCTCGCCACCAGACTGGCCCAGCGACTCGGCGAGTCGTTGGGCAGGCAGGTACCTGTCCGAATGCTGTTCGAGCACCCCGAAATTCGGGAACTTGCCACCGCGCTCGACACATCCGCCGGGGCGAAGGCGCTACCACCGATCACCGCCGTAGACCGCCCCGAGCGAATTCCGCTGTCCTACGCGCAAGCACGCATCTGGTTCCTCAACCAGATGGATCCCGGCTCACCCGCGTACAACGTCCCTGCTGCGATCTCCCTCGACGGTGCACTCGACGTCCCGGCCCTCGAAGCTGCTGTCCTCGACGTGATCGAAAGACACGAAATCCTGCGCACGGTGTTCCCCGACTCCGACTCCGGCCCGCACCAGGTGATCCAGGATGCATTCACCTCGCTCGAGTACGGAAATGCGGACACCCGTGAACCGGCAGAGCTCGCCAGAGAATTCGCGTCGCGTGGATTCGACATCACGACCCAAGCTCCCGTTCGCGCGCTCCTGCTCGAATCGACGCCGCAGCACCACACACTTGTCATCGTGATCCACCACATCGCGGCGGACGGATGGTCGATCGCGCCGTTGATGAAGGACGTGCTCACCGCCTACGTCGCGAGAAGTTCGGGACACGCTCCCGAGTTCACCCCGCTCGAAGTGCACTACGCGGACTTCGCCATCTGGCAGCGGGAAGCGCTGGGCTCGGTGAACGAATCCGAGAGCGTGCTCGGGGCACAGGCGTCGTACTGGCGGGAGACGTTGCGGGGCGCACCTGAATTGATCGACCTTCCGAGCGATCGAGCGCGTCCGCTCACCCAGTCGTTGAGCGGTGCCCACACCGCGGTCTCGCTTCCGGCGCACACCCGGATCGCGGTCGAGGCGGTTGCCGGAGCCAATGCGGCGACGCCGTTCATGGTGCTGCACGCTGCCTATGCCGTCCTGCTGTCCAGGCTGAGTCGAAGCACCGACATCGTGATCGGATCTCCGGTCGCCGGGCGAGGACACCGAGTTCTCGACGACCTCGTGGGAATGTTCGTGGGCACGGTGGGACTGCGCACGACGGTCGACCCCGGGTCGACGTTCGTCGACGTTCTGCGTACTGTCCGCTCCGTCGATCTCGACGCCTTCGCCCACGCGGACATTCCGTTCGAGCAGGTCGTGGACGTGGTGGCGCCGACCCGGAGCACCGACCGTCATCCGGTGTTCCAGACGATGATCTCGTTCCACGGCGCCCACCCGACGACGTGGGACCTGCCTGGACTTGCCGTTCGTGCCCACGAGATCACACCGGACATCGCCAAGTACGACCTGCAGTTCACCGTTGTCGAACAGACCACGGAGGAAGGCGGCGGCTACGAGGCCTCCCTCACCTACGCGAAGGATCTCTTCGACACCGATACGGCGGAGTCGTTTGCAGTGATGCTGGAAACGATCGTCGAGACACTGACTGCCCAGCCCTCCGCCGTCGTCGGTGACGTGGATCTTGCGGGACGTCGCCTGCGTGCGTTGCCCGGACGTCCGGCCGGCGATGCTTTGACCCTGCCGGAGTTGCTGCTTCGCGGCGCTGCCGATCCGCACGCCCCGGCAATCGTCGACGTCGCCACATCCGTCACGCTCACGTACGGCGAACTCGACCGACGCTCCGACGCTATGGCGTTTGCGTTGATCGCTCGCGGAATAGCGCCGGAAATGATTGTGGCACTGGCGCTTCCGAGGTCGGCCGACTATGTGATCGCGCTCTGGGCCGTAGCGAAAGTCGGCGGAGTGTTTCTTCCCGTGGATCCGGCGTACCCCGCCGAGCGGATCGAGCACATGCTCACCGACAGTGGAGCGGTACTCGGTATCACCAGGGGCGAGTATGCGGCCGACCTTCCGGGCGTCACATCGTGGATCGAGTTGGATGCGATCGAATTCACCACCGAAATCGAGGCAGTCCATTCCGAGACACTGCCGGACGCGCCACTCGAGTTCGACAACCCGGCCTACTTGATCTACACCTCGGGCTCGACAGGAAAACCCAAGGGCGTGTTGGTCACTCACGCGGGACTGGCAGCGTTTGCCGACGAACAGCGGGAGCGTTTCGGCGTCACCGCGCACTCTCGCGCTCTGAGCTTCGCCTCGACGAGCTTCGACGCGTCGGTTCTCGAGCTCCTTCTGGCTTTCGGCGCCGGCGCAACGATGGTGATAGCGCCGCCGACAGTTCTCGGCGGTGTCGAATTGCACGAACTGCTCGACGAGCAGACGATCACCCATGCTTTCGTGACTCCAGCCGCCTTGGCGACTGTCGATCCCGCCGGGCTCGACCATCTCGAAGCCGTCGTCGTCGGCGGCGACGCCTGTTCCGCCGACCTCGTATCTCGGTGGGCACCGGGGCGCCGAATGTTCAACGCGTACGGCCCGACCGAGGCCACCGTCGCCGTCACCATCAGTGATTCGCTGGTCGCGGGGGAGCCCGTGACGATCGGCGGCCCGATCCGCGGCGTGGACGCGATGATTCTCGATTCCCGACTGCACTCGGTTCCCGGCCAGGTCGTCGGTGAGCTCTACGTCAGCGGCGACGGTCTCGCCCGCGGGTACCTCGGCAACCCCGCACTCACAGCCGCGCGCTTCGTCGCCGACCCGCATGGACCCGAAGGCGCTCGGATGTACCGCACCGGGGATCTTGTGCGCGAAGATCGCTCAGGGGCACTGATCTACCTCGGACGCGCAGACCACCAGGTCAAGATCCGAGGGTTCCGAATCGAACTCGGAGAAATCGACGCGGTGCTGGCAGCGGAAGCCTCCGTGCATTCGGCTGTCAGCGTCGTCGTCGGGGAGGGCATCGACGCTCGGATCGTCGCGTACGTCGTCCCGGCACATGCGGACTTCGACGCCGCCGCGCTACGCCGTCACGCAGGTATATCGCTGCCTGCGCACATGATCCCGTCCGCTGTTGTCGTGATCGGCGCAGTCCCGACCACACCGGCGGGCAAGCTCGATCGCAGCGCTCTGCCTGCTCCCAACTGGGAGTCGCCGAGTGGACGCAGTCCGGAAGGCAGCGACGAGATCGCGATCTGCGCTGCTTTCGCAGAGGTACTCGATCTGGCCGACGTAGACACGTACGCCGATTCGAGTTTCTTCGAACTCGGCGGCAACTCACTCATGGCAACGCGTTTGGTCGCTGCCATCAAAGAACGCACCAGCATGACCGTCCCCGTCGCGTGGATATTCTCCGACCCGACTCCGGAGGCATTGGCGCGCAGACTCTTCGAACTCGAGGCAACAGTTGTGACAAGTGACGCGGATACCTCCGCACTTGCGGTAGTCCTGCCACTACGTCCGGAAGGCCGCGCCGAGCCACTGTTCTGCATCCATCCGGCCATCGGATTGGCCTGGTGCTACGGAGCGCTCGATCGCTACGTCGACTCCAGCCGGCCGCTCTACGGCCTGCAGTCGCCGGTCCTGACGGACTCCGAATTTCGGGCGGAGCTGATCGAGGACTTCGCGGCGCGGTACGTCGAGGAAATTCGCGGAGTTCAGCCGCACGGTCCGTATCACCTGCTGGGGTGGTCGATCGGCGGATTGATCGCTCACGCGGCGGCGGTGCAGTTGCAAGCCGCGGGTGAGAGCGTCGCCGACCTGATTCTGCTCGACAGCTTCGTTCTCGAAGACCCGACGATGGCGGGCGCGCAGCCTTCTCTCGCCGAACTGATCGGCGGGTTGGGGATCTCGGTCCCGGACACCGGCGTGCGTGATCTGACACCCGAGGACGCCGAAGCACTCTTGCGCGAAGCCATCGGCGATCACCCTTTGGTCTCGAGCGATCGGATCGAGCGACTGTTCGAGGAATACTCCGCCGGCGCCGAACTGGCTCACCGATACCGCCCGGGCAAGTTCGTGGGCGATCTGCTGTTCTTCTCGGCACACGCCGACACCTTCGACCCGCTGCGAACCGCGTCGGCGTGGCGACCGTTCGTCTCCGGGGTGATCATCGACCGTCCGGTGCCCACGTCACACGCCGAAATGTTCACCGAGGCAGGTCTGGAGGCGATCGGACCCGTGATCAACCTTGCGGTCGGAACGGGTCGTCACGCGGCCCCGGACGTCGACGCTGAGTTGGACGCTCTGATCGAGGTCCAAGACGTGCGCGGCTGACTCAGGCTCGTTTCTTCCTCGGTGTGGTCGACTTCGACGAGCCGGCCTTGGAGGCGTTCGACTTCGCTTCGTCCACACTGCGCTGCAGTGCGGCAACCAGGTCGACCACCTCCGCATCGGTGCCCTCTTGGTCGACCTCGGCGGCGGGGATGACCTTCTTGCCGCCGTTCTCGATCATCTCGTCGAGCAACTGCCGCAGTTGGAGCTGGTAGTCGTCGGTGAACTCGGTCGGATCGAAATCGCCCGCCATGCTCTCGACGAGCGTCTGCGCCATCTTCAGTTCCTTGGCCTTCGGCTTCTCCGCGTCGTCGAGGGAAGGGAACTCTGCTGCACGAACTTCGTCGGGCCACAGCAAGGTCTGGATCACCAGAACACCGTCGCGAGCGCGCATCGCGGCCAGGCGCGTCTTCTGTCGCAGCGTGAAATGCACCAGTGCCGTTCGATCACTCTCGGTGAGCACAGTCGAAAGCAGGACGTACGCCTTCGGCGACGCCGAATCGGGTTCGAGGAAGTAACTCTTCTCGAACAAGATCGGATCGATCTGATCGTTCGGCACGAATTCCAGCACCGGAATCTCGTGCTTCTCCGCAGCCGGGAGTTTGTTGAAGTCCTCGTCGCTCAAGATGACGCGCGATCCGTCTTCCGAGTCGTACGCCTTGTCGATGTCCGCGAACTGAACCGTGTTTCCGCACTCGGAACACACACGGTTGTACTTGATGCGGCCACCGTCTTTTGCATGGACCTGGTGAAATCGGATGTCGTGGTCCTCGGTCGCCGAGTACACCTTGACCGGGACGTTGACCAGACCGAAGGCTATCGAGCCTTTCCAAATCGAGCGCATGCCTCCCATGATGGTCGCCGCCGGCCGTTTGCGCGAGGCAAACGATCACGGTTGATCCCGAACCGTTGCGTGTGGATGGGTCGGTTCGGGGCGTATCGAGCGGGTATCCGCTTCGAGAACCCGACTCGCACACCTGGGGAGACGCTCCGATGAGAATCCGAACCTACCGTCGACGCGTCACCGCGGCGCTGGCGATTTCACTGGTTCCACTGCTGTTTGCGCCTTGGCCCGCGAACGCAGATCCGGCACGCACCGTAACCATCAGCGTCCACTCCGATGCGATGGGCCGCGACATTCCACTCGAGGTGATCCTCCCCGCCGACACGAGCGCCCCACGGCCCACGTTGTATCTGCTCAACGGCGCCGGTGGTGGCGAGGACAGTGCAACGTGGGAAGGACGGACCGATGTCCTGGACTTCTTCGCCGACAAGAACGTCAACGTCGTGACGCCGCTGGAAGGTGCGTTCAGCTACTACACCAACTGGCAGAAAGACGATCCCGTACTCGGGCGCAACAAGTGGCAGACGTTCCTCACTCGCGAACTGCCACCCGTCATCGATGCGCAGTTCGGTACCAACGGGGTCAACTCCATCGCGGCGATTTCGATGACGGCGACGTCGGTACTCAATCTCGCGATCTCGGCACCAGGGCTTTATCGGAGTGTCGGGGCCTACAGCGGGTGCGCGGAGACTTCCACCCAGCCGGGTCAGGACTATGTGCGGTTGGTGGTCGGCGCGCGGGGTGGCGCTGATCCGACAAACATGTGGGGACCGTTCGACGGTCCGGGGTGGCGCGAGAACGATCCGGTCGTGAACGCGGAGAAGTTGCGGGGGACCGCACTGTACGTTTCCACCGGATCCGGGCTGCCAGGTCCGCACGACAACCTTCAGGCACCCGATGTGAACGGAAATCCCGGAGCGCTCCTGAATCAGATCGTCGTCGGCGGCATCATCGAATCCGCGGTCAACGGGTGCACGCACGGCTTGGCGGACCGACTGAACGCACTGGGCATCCCCGCGACCTTCGACTTCAAGCCGACCGGAACCCACTCGTGGGGCTACTGGCAGGACGACCTACACAATTCCTGGCCGATGATCGCCGGCTCGATGGGAGCGCAGTAGTCGGTCCGGAGTGCTCACCTCAGAAACGGCGCGCGCATCAACGTCTTTCGGACGTGCCACGGTGACGATCGGAACAGGGTTGCCATCACCTTCGCCGTCGCGGACGCGTCCCGCCGATCGGACAGGTAGGACCGCTGAGCCTCGACCGGTAGATCGAAGAACGTGTCGAAGAATGTCGCGACCTCTCCCGAGCCGAGGGTGAGAAGTGCGTTCAGGCCAACGCGGCGAAGGGCAGACACCGCCTTGGCCGACCGCGGCCAGAGCGCCGCGTTGGGATCTCCACCGTCGGCGATTGCTTTGGCGACAGCGTCTGCCTCGGCGAGTGACGAGGCAACGCTGTATCCGGTTCCCGGATGCATCAGACCGCCTCGCCCGCCGAACCGGAGGACACCGTCGGGGAACGACTCCTTCGGGCCTTCGACTGCAAAACGGACTCGCTCGACCGGTGCGTCGTCGGGGACTTCGCAGCCCCGATTGTGAAGCCGGGTGCGCAGACGCGCTTCGAGTTCGCGGAGCCCCAACGCCGGCCGGCCGACGAGGCAGGTCTCCTCGAGGAGAACTCGCTCGTCATCGAGTGGGACCGCATAGAGAAACGACGGAGTGTCGGCGTCGGAGGCGCCGTTGTCTGTTCGCCAGTCCATGAACCAGGCTTCGCCACCACCCAGAATCGGATCGGCCAGAGCGCGGTCGACGATCACTCCGAAGGCGGTCTGCTGGGCGGTTGTCACCGTCAGTTCGGTACCCCGGGCGTCGATGACGACGGATCCTGTCAGCTGCGATCCGTCCACGCACAGGACGGCGGTAGGTGACAGTGTTTGAGCACGCAAGGCTCTGAACTGTACGGATGTGCCCGAGAGAAATGATTGCAGTAAAGATGTATTCAATACGCAATATGTGCGATCAAGCGTTTTCTGTCTGCGGGTCCACACGCTCGGGCGTTCGATCCGGCTTGCGATCACATCGACCGGCAGCCACGACGGCAGCTCGTCAGCCCACGCCGAATAGGTCGGCGTCCACACCCGATGGGGATGCGGATCGACAACGACGACGGTGAGTTGCCGGGCGATACAGCGGGTGGCGAGTGCCCGCCCGGCCGGGCCGCCACCGACGATCACCACGTCGGCGGAAGAGTTGTCTGTGCTCACGACCGGCGCACTACATCGATCCCGTTGCGAGCAGACCGCCGTCGACCCGGACCGTTTCGCCCGTGATCCACGCCGCCGCGTCGGAGACGAGGAAGCCGACCAGACCGGCAACGTCCTCGGGGGTGCCGAGCCGCTTCATCGGGTAGCCCGCCGACGCCTTGTCCTCGCCGGCAGCGACCAGGGCTGCCGCGAACTGCGTCTTGACGATCCCGGGAGCTACGGCGTTGACACGAATCCTCGGTCCCAGTTGCCAGGCCAGTTCTTCCGTCAGGCGGATGAGCGCAGCCTTCGACGCGCCGTACGCCGCGATGACGCCCGTCGACCGGATCCCGGCCACACTTGCCAGGTTCACGACGGCTCCACCGTGTTCGCCCATCCATGCCCGATGTGCTTGCTGGACGTAACCGAGGGCGGCAACCACATTCACGTCGAAGATCTTGCGCACGGCGTCGAGGTCCGCTTCCATGAGCGAACCGAAGACGGGGTTGATTCCGGTGTTGTTGACCAGAATGTCGAGTGAACCGAATTCGGACACGGCGCGGTCGACGGCACCGGAGCGGGCTTCGGCATCGGCTGCGTTGCCCGCGAATGCGACGACCTTTCCGCCGTGCCCCAGAGCGGACAGCTCGGATGCGGCGGCCTCGAGAGGCTCCGGCTCGCGGGCTGTGATCAAGACGTCGGCACCGCGAGCGAGGAGTTCGGCGGCGACAGCTTTGCCGATTCCGCGACTTGCGCCGGTGACGATGGCGGCACGGCCTTCGAGGTCGCGAGGACGAGTGCTGTTTTCGCTAGTCATGTCCCGAACGTTAGCGGACTCACACGCTGCTGGTCGGAACGACCGTCAGGTCACGGTAAAATCGATAGTTCTTGTGTCTGTAGTCAGGCATTGTTTACCCGTATTCGTCGTTTTTCCTGAGGAGTTTGCTTGATTACCGCCACTGACCTCGAAGTTCGTGCCGGTGTCCGCACCCTTCTCACGGCTCCCGGGCCTTCGTTGCGCATCCAGCCGGGCGACCGGATCGGACTCGTCGGACGTAACGGAGCCGGAAAGACGACCACACTGCGCATCCTCGCCGGCGAAGGTGAGGCATATGCCGGAAGCGTCGTACGTACCGGTGAACTCGGATACCTCCCGCAGGACCCCAAAGAGGGCGACCTGAGCGTCCTCGCCAAGGACCGGGTTCTCTCCGCACGTGGCCTCGACACGATGCTCCGCGAGATGGAGAAGCAGCAGATTCTGATGGGCGAGGTGCTCGATCAGGAATCGCAGGACCGCGCGGTCAAGAAGTACGGTCAGCTCGAGGATCGGTTCTCGGCCCTCGGCGGATACGAAGCCGAGAGTGAAGCTGCACGCATCACCAGCAGCCTCGGTCTCGAAGACCGCATTCTCGGGCAGCCGCTCAGCACGCTGTCCGGCGGTCAGCGTCGTCGCGTCGAATTGGCGCGCATCCTCTTCGCCGCCTCCGACGGCAGCGGTGCCCGCTCGGACACGACTCTGCTGCTCGACGAGCCCACCAACCACCTCGACGCCGACTCCATCACCTGGCTGCGTGGCTTCCTCCAGAACCACGAGGGTGGACTGGTGGTCATCAGCCACGACGTCGACCTGCTCAACGACGTCGTCAACCGCGTGTGGTTCCTCGACGCCGTCCGCGGTGAGGCCGACGTCTACAACATGAACTGGAAGAAGTACCTCGACGCTCGTGCCACGGACGAGCAGCGTCGTCGCCGCGAGCGCGCCAACGCCGAGAAGAAGGCCGGTGCGCTGCGGATTCAGGCCGCCAAGATGGGCGCAAAGGCAACCAAGGCCGTCGCGGCTCAGAACATGGCCAAGCGAGCCGACAAATTGATGGCGAACCTCGATGCCGAACGTGTCTCGGACAAGGTTGCGCGGATTCGTTTCCCCGAACCCGCCGCTTGTGGCAAGACTCCGCTGATGGGCAAGAACCTCACCAAGGTGTACGGCTCGCTCGAGATCTTCACCGGTGTCGATCTCGCGATCGATCGTGGGTCTCGTGTGGTGATCCTCGGACTCAACGGTGCAGGTAAGACCACACTGCTCCGCATCCTCGCGGGCGCGGAGAAAGCGGACGCTGGTGAGCTGATCGCCGGTCACGGACTCAAGGTCGGCTACTTCGCTCAGGAGCACGACACCCTCGACGACGACGCGTCCGTGTGGGAGAACATCCGCCACGCCGCGCCGGACACAGGGGAGCAGGAACTGCGTTCGCTGCTCGGTGCCTTCATGTTCACCGGCCCGCAGCTCGAACAGCCGGCCGGAACGCTCTCGGGTGGTGAGAAGACGCGTTTGGCTCTGGCCGGTCTGGTGTCTTCGGCTGCCAACGTTCTGCTTCTCGACGAGCCCACCAACAACCTGGACCCGATCTCGCGCGAGCAGGTGCTCGATGCGCTCCGCAGCTACACCGGTGCCGTCGTCCTGGTCACCCACGATCCGGGTGCTGCCGAGGCACTCAACCCTGAGCGAGTCATCCTCCTGCCCGACGGCAACGAGGACCACTGGTCGCAGGAATACCTCGAGCTGATCCAGCTCGCCTAACCCCCTGTGCGCCTTTTTGGTAGTGGGAACTACCAAAAAGGCGCACAGGGGCGAAGCCCCTCAATCTCTCCGCCGCACCGATTCCTCGACCAGATCGAGAACCGCTGACAGGTTGTCGACGCCGTGGCCGGAGGCGATTCTCGCGACCAGGCCGTCCATCACCAGATCCAGATACCCGATCAGAATTTCGGTGGGGACGTCGTCACGGAGTCTGCCTGCCGATTTCTGTCTGGCGAGACGCGCACTGGTCGCTTCCGTCAGTTCTACGGAGCGCTGCGACCACTTCTCGCGGAAATCGGCGTCGTTGCGCAGTCGACGCGCTATCTCCAGTCGCGTTCCCAGCCAATCGAATTGGTCGGGCTGCGCGAGCATGTCCCGCATGACCTGGACGAGGCCCTCTTCGGCGACGACATCTGCCATCCGGCTCGCATCCTCGCTTGCGAGAGCGAGGAACAGGCCGTCCTTGTCCTTGAAGTGATGGAAGATCGCTCCGCGGGACAAACCGGTGACTTCTTCGAGACGGCGAACTGTGGCGCCGTCGTAGCCGTATTCCGCAAAGCAGCGGCGGGCGCCGTCAAGGATCTGACTGCGCCGTGCCGCGAGATGGTCTTCACTGACCTTGGGCACGGGCATCCCTCCTTTGTCGGGTTGCCTGTGAACACTTTCGGCCGTAGGCGCTGAATGTCGACTCAGTGCACAAAGCGCTCACGACCACCGATGAAACCTGGTTCGCCTTCCGGCGAAAGTGGTCGTGAGCGCTTTGTGACCCGTCAGGGGCCGAAAGTGCTCACAGGCACGTAGTGCCTACTAGCCCCGGATCATGTTGCGAAGCACGTACTGCAGGATGCCGCCGTTGCGGTAGTAATCCGCTTCGCCGGGGGTATCGATGCGTACGACTGCGTCGAACACGACCTTCTCGCCGTTCTCGCGCGTCGCCGTGACCTTCATGGTCTTCGGGGTGACGCCCTCGTTGAGCTTCTCGACACCTTCGATGTCGAAGGTCTCGGTGCCGTCGAGCTTGAGCGAACCTGCGGACTCGCCGACCGGGAACTGCAGCGGGACAACGCCCATGCCGATCAGGTTGGAGCGGTGGATGCGCTCGAACGACTCGGTGATGACGGCCTTGACGCCGAGCAGGCTCGTGCCCTTGGCGGCCCAGTCACGCGAGGATCCGGAGCCGTACTCCTTGCCGCCCAGGACGACCAGCGGGATGCCGGCTGCCTGGTAGTTCTGCGACGCGTCGTAGATGAATGCCTGCGGTGCGCCTTCCTGCGTGAAGTCGCGGGTGTAACCACCCGAGACGTCGTCGAGGAGCTGGTTGCGCAGACGGATGTTCGCGAACGTTCCGCGAATCATGACCTCGTGGTTACCGCGACGCGAGCCGAGCGAGTTGTAATCCGCACGCTCGACGCCATGGGAGTCGAGGTACTGCGCAGCGGGGGTGCCGACCTTGATCGGACCTGCCGGGCTGATGTGGTCGGTGGTGACCGAGTCGCCGAGCAGTGCGAGGACGCGAGCGCCCTTGATGTCCTTGACCGGAGCCGGATCCATCGTCATGCCGTCGAAGTAAGGTGGCTTCCGCACGTAGGTGGAGTTCTCGTCCCACTCGAAGGTGTCACCCTTCGGGGTTTCGAGGTTCTGCCAGCGGCTGTCGCCCGCAAAGATGGTTGCGTACGACTTGCGGAACATGTCCTGGTCGATCGAGGACTTGATCGTCTCTTCGATTTCCTGCGTGGACGGCCAGATGTCCTTGAGGTAGACGGGGTTTCCGTCGGTGTCGTTACCGAGCGAATCGGTCTCGAAGTCGAAGTCCATGGTTCCGGCGAGGCCGTAGGCAATCACGAGCGGCGGGGAAGCCAGGTAGTTCATCTTGACGTCGGGGGAGATACGTCCCTCGAAGTTACGGTTACCCGAGAGCACCGCGGTGACCGAGAGGTCGTTGTCGTTGATGGCCTTCGAGACTGCCTCGGGCAGCGGTCCGGTGTTACCGATGCACGTGGTGCAGCCGTAACCGCCGAGGTAGTAACCGAGCTTCTCGAGGTACGGCCACAGGCCGGCCTTCTCGTAGTAATCGGTGACGACCTGCGAACCGGGAGCCATGTTGGTCTTGACCCACGGCTTGGTGGCGAGGCCCTTCTCGACGGCGTTGCGTGCGAGCAGTGCAGCACCGAGCATGACCGACGGGTTGGACGTGTTGGTGCAGGAGGTGATACCTGCAACGACGACGGCGCCGTGGTCGAGAACGAACTCACCGGCGTCGGACTTGACGACGACCGGCTTGCTCGGACGGCCTTCTGCACCGTTGGCAGCAGAGAGAACGTCGACCGCTCCGTCGTCGGCAAACGACAGAACCGCGGGATCGGAAGCCGGGAAGGACTCTTCGACGGCCTCGTCGAGCTGGGTGTGCTCGGTCGGGTGGTTCTCTTCCACGTAGTTGTGGATGTCCTTGCGGAACGCAGTCTTGGACTCCGACAACAGGATTCGGTCCTGCGGGCGCTTCGGGCCGGCGATCGAGGGAACAACGGTTCCCAGATCCAGCTCGATGTACTCCGAGAAGACGGGTTCCTTGTCGGGGTTGTGCCACAGGCCCTGTTCCTTGGCGTACGCCTCGACGAGAGCGAGCTGCTCGTCGCTGCGGCCGGTGAGGCGCAGGTATTCGATGGTCTCGGCATCGATCGGGAAGATCGCTGCGGTGGAACCGAATTCGGGGCTCATGTTGCCCAGCGTCGCGCGGTTCGCGAGCGGAACCTCGGCAACACCGTTGCCGTAGAACTCGACGAACTTGCCGACGACGCCGTGCTTACGGAGCATCTCGGTGGCGGTGAGCACGACGTCGGTTGCGGTGACGCCGGGCTTGATCTCACCGGAGAGCTTGAATCCGACGACGCGGGGGATCAGCATGGAGACGGGCTGGCCGAGCATTGCTGCCTCGGCCTCGATGCCGCCGACGCCCCAGCCGAGCACGCCGAGGCCGTTGACCATCGTGGTGTGCGAGTCGGTGCCGACACAGGTGTCGGGGTATGCCTGTCCGTTACGCGACATGACGGTGGGTGCCAGGTACTCGATGTTGACCTGGTGAACGATGCCCATTCCCGGGGGGACGACCTTGAAGTCGTCGAATGCGCCCTGGCCCCAACGGAGGAACTGGTAACGCTCGCCGTTGCGCTCGTATTCGAGGTCGACGTTGCGCTCGAGTGCGTCGGCCTGGCCGAAGACGTCGAGGATGACCGAGTGGTCGATGACCATGTCGGCGGGGGAGAGCGGGTTGACCTTGTTCGGGTCGCCGCCGAGGGTGGTGACGGCCTCACGCATGGTGGCGAGGTCGACGATGCAAGGAACGCCGGTGAAGTCCTGCATGATCACGCGGGCAGGCGTGAACTGGATTTCGATGCTCGGCTCGGCTGAGGGATCCCAGCTTGCGATTGCGCGGATGTGATCCGCGGTGATGTTGGCGCCGTCTTCGGTGCGGAGAAGGTTCTCGGCGAGAACCTTCAAGGAATAGGGCAATTTCTCGGTGCCGGGGACGGCCGAGAGGCGGAAGATCTCGTAAGAGTTCTCACCGACCTCGAGGGTTCCCTTGGCTCCGAATGAATCGATACTGGTGCTCACGTCTGCTCCACTCGTCTATGAGGGTCGCTACCGACGGGGCTGTGTCGGCAGCTGAAGCGAGGTACTTCGGCCGGGAAGATTCTCCGTAGCTCACGCCAATCGCACAGTTCGCGTGAGAACTGTCCGAACATCGGAGCTGCAGTAGAACCTGTCCTGACCGGTGGTACCTCTTGGTCCAAGTCTAACAGTACGCTTGTCCTGTGAGAATTCAGGGCAAGTTGACCGAAACAATCTTCATGCAGACTGCGGGCCTGCGCAACGCAGGCTTGGCTGGGTGACCGCACCCACAGCTACCGCTCGGGCGGCACGCGCGGCGGTTGTGTGTGACGCCTGGTGGCAGTCGACCTGAAGTAGGGTGCATGCAGGCCCGTCGCGGGTCGGCCGCCGAAAAACGACCTCGGAAGAACTCCCCGCATCTCAGCGGTGGACGGAATCCGAACAGCACCCGGATGAGAGATGTCTGCTCCTACAAATCACGCTTTTGCGCCTGTGCACGTGAAGTCCCCGTTGCACGTCGCTGTTCCGTCGGACGTCGATCTCGACGACGTGCTCGCGGACATTTCGACGGACGGCGTCTCCGCCCCCGCGGATGATGTTGCGGGGCTGACCGCGGTGGTGACCGACGCTCGTGAACGTGGTGTCGACTTGAGCGTCGTAGTAGTCGACGCAAATCCGGGCCGGCCGTCCGATCTTCGAGACCTGGCCACGACGGTCGGCAAAACAGAAGGCGGAACGGTTCTCGTTTTGAGCCCTGACTGGATGGGTAGCTACAGCGATTCGATCAGTCGAGTGCAGCTCGAAACTGCACAGGACCGATCTTTCGGCGAAAGCGCAAGCGTGACCGCGGACCGCTTCTCGCACGAGATCGTGGCGCCAGGTCCGCCGTGGACGCTTTACACGGTCCTTGTCATCGCAGTGGTGGCGGTTATTGCCGGAATTACCTTTGCCGTCAAGTGGCGACGAGAGCCAGAAAACGCGCAAACCAGACATATCGCCTCGACTTCGGAAACACCAGCACCATCCGACCACCGGGCCGATTCCGTCTGACCTTGGTCCTTTTGCGAGATTTTCAGTAACTCGTCGAAAACAGGTACTCACCGCTGTTTGCGGTGAGTACCTGCCCTTTTTGGTGTCTGCATGCCATTCGACCAGCTCAAATACCGTTTGTGTTATTTGTGGCTAAAGTTTCCAAAGAACGCTTGAGTGTCGTACGGTACAACTGGCACTTTTTGGGGAAGAAGTGTCGCAGACAGGCTGATGTTGTTCGACGCGTACTTGTCGGTTGCCTCGTTCTCGAGGTGTCGACGGTGGCGTTCGTACGGCACGTCCAGGTCGACGAGCAGCTCTCGGGCTGTGGGCGACCGGTGCTTGGTCTGCGCATTCCCTCCCCGCACGGATCGGCGACCCAGCGGGCCGTGGCGTTACACGCGAGGGAGAGTTATTTGTGAGGCAAGTAACACGTGGCGGCGAGTCCCGTCGTGGTCCTTCCCGTAAATCGATGCGCCTGGCGCAACTGGTCATCGGATTCGGCGTCGTCGGATCCCTGATCGTCGGGACGCCGGCCATGTCCTCGGCCGTACCGCCACCGCCGCCGAATCCGAGTGACTCGGATATCGCCGCGGCAGATTCGCAGGTCTCGTCGAGCGTCGGCACCGTCAGCGCGCTCATCAATCAAGTCGCATCGGCAAACGAACAGTTGTCGGCACTCGACAACGAAGTTGCGATCAAGCGTGAAGACGTCAACAAGACTCTCGTGGATCTGCAGAACGCTCGCGGCGCCGCAGACTCCGCAGCGCAGGCCGTCGGAGTCACGAAACAAGCTCTGAAGGACGCGTCGACGCAGATCGAGGTCGCTCAGACGGACTTCGACAAGTACGCACGCTCGAGCTACGTCAAGGGCACCAATACTGCGTCGATCTCGTCGTTCCTCGACGCCAAGGGTCCTGGCGACGTTCTCGACCGCGCGCAGGTCCTCAAGCTTCTCGCCAATACGCAGAGTGCAGTGCTCGACGGTCTCCAGCGAGCACGTACCGAGCAGGCGAACAAGGATTCCGCGACCCGCCAGGCCAAGCAGCAGGCCGATGCCGCCGCCGAGGTCGCCGCGCAGCTGAAGGATCTGGCGGAGCAAGCGATTCAGATCGCGCGCAACGCTCTCGATCAGCAGGTAGCCAAGAAGGCCGCGATCGAAGCCGAGCGCAACTCTGCCCAGGCTCAGCTCGACGCCGCCCGCAACGCCGTCGCCGGCTTGCAGGGTCAACGCCAGGCATACGCGACCTGGGACGAACAGCGCCGTGCCGAGGAAGCTCATCAGAAGGCTCTCGAAGCCGCTGCCAAGGAAGCGGCCGCTCAGGCCGCCGCCCGTGCCGCAGCCGACCAGGCAGCCAAGGATCGAGCTGCCGCACTGGCAGCGGCCCAGCGTCCGCACACCGCGGTCGAAGACCCGACTCCGACCGTCATCCCGGACGACGACGACACCTGGACTGACGAAGAAACAGGGACCGACGAGGAAACAGGCACGGACGAAGAGACCGGCACCGACGAGGAAACGGTCACGACGCCCAAGCCCACCACCCCGAAGCCGACGACGCCGAAACCCACCACTCCGAAGCCTTCCGTTACCGGAAGCGCTGCAATCGAATCCGTCATCGACCGCGGAATGTCTCAGCTAGGCGTGCAGTATGCCTGGGGCGGCGGCGACGAGAACGGACCGACGCGAGGCATCCGTGACGGCGGCGTCGCTGACAGTTACGGCGACTTCAACAAGGTCGGGTTCGACTGCTCCGGCTTGATGATTTATGCCTTTGCCGGCATCGGGATCTCGCTGCCGCACTACACCGGCTATCAGTACACCGCAGGCACTCAGGTTCCGTCTTCGGAGATGAAGCGCGGCGACATGATCTTCTACGGCCCCAACGCCAGCCAACACGTGGCGCTCTACCTCGGTAACGGTCAGATGCTCGAGGCACCACAATCCGGTTCGAGTGTCATGGTCTCACCGGTTCGGTGGGGCGGAATGACGCCGTACGCCGTCCGACTGGTGTCCTGACCGTCAGAGGAAATGCCGCTGACACCCGCATTGTCAGGGAAGTATCAAGTTCCCGACGTGGTGTTACGGCATCGAGCGCAACTACCTGGAATAGTTGACGGGGAACACGTTACTGTCGGTACTTTTCTAGGTGAAAGCGATGGATTCTTGGTGACCTCACGTGAAGCTTCGGTCGGAACGGTCGACGTAAGCAAGGCGAGTGGAAGTGCGGACGGAGCAGCACCTTCCCTGGCAGCCGACGTTCAGACCTTGGAACGAGCGATTTACGAGGTCAAGCGAGTCATCGTCGGGCAGGACCGGCTTGTCGAGCGCATTCTCGTCGGACTTCTCGCCAAGGGGCACGTCCTCCTCGAAGGCGTACCCGGTGTCGCCAAGACGCTGGCCGTCGAGACTTTCGCGAAGGTCGTCGGCGGTTCGTTCTCCCGCGTCCAGTTCACCCCGGACCTGGTGCCCACCGACCTGATCGGCACGCGCATCTACCGTCAGGGACGCGAGGAGTTCGACACCGAACTCGGACCCGTCGTCGCCAACTTCGTGTTGGCCGACGAGATCAACCGTGCCCCGGCCAAGGTGCAGTCCGCGCTCCTCGAGGTGATGGCAGAACGCCACGTCTCGATCGGTGGCAAGCGGTACCACATGCCCGATCCGTTCCTGGTGATGGCGACGCAGAACCCCATCGAGAACGAGGGCGTCTACCCGCTCCCCGAAGCGCAGCGCGACCGCTTCCTGTTCAAGATCCTCGTCGATTACCCGACAGTGGAGGAAGAACGCGAAATCGTCTACCGGATGGGCGTCGCGGCCCCGGAGCCGCACCAGATCCTCGGTCCGGAGGAGTTGGTCAGGCTCCAACGCGTCGCCAGCAACGTCTTCGTTCACCACGCGCTCGTCGATTACGTTGTCCGGGTCATCGCCGCCACGCGTACGCCGCGTGAGGTCGGACTCGAGGACGTCGCCGGCTGGATCGCGTACGGCGCCTCACCCCGCGCGACGCTCGGCATCATCGCCGCGTCGCGAGCTCTCGCTCTCGTCCGCGGGCGCGACTACGTAGTGCCGCAGGACGTCATCGAGGTG
>NZ_BCWH01000003.1:953971-981252 GCF_001653035.1 Rhodococcus sp. YH3-3
ATCGCGACCGCTGAGACGATGAGTCGCCCGCAGTGACCGAAGGCCGCGACGGTGGCCAGGCGACACCCGCCGGATCCACCGGTTCTCCGCCGTCGTTCCGATCCGGCGAGCTCAGCGACCCCAAACTCACCGCTGCGCTGCGCACCCTCGAGCTGACGGTTCGCCGCCGCCTCGACGGTGTGCTGCACGGCGATCATCTCGGCCTGATTCCCGGTCCGGGTTCGGAGCCGGGAGATGCCCGCGAGTATCAGCCGGGCGACGACGTGCGGCAGATGGACTGGTCCGTCACCGCACGGACGACGCACCCACACGTGCGTCAGTCGGTCGCAGATCGTGAGCTCGAGACGTGGCTCGTCATCGACTTGTCCGCAAGTCTCGACTTCGGGACCGCCGGATGCGAGAAGCGCGACCTGGTCGTCGCCGCAGCCGCGGCCATCACTCACCTGACCAGTTCGGGCGGTAACCGCGTCGGCGCCATCATCTCGACCGGCGCACAGACAACTCGAATTCCGGCCCGCGGTGGGCGAATTCACGCACAGGCGATGCTCCGCAAGATCGCGACGACTCCGCACGCGCCGGACGGGGTACGCGGTGATCTGGTCGGCGCGATCGAAGCGCTCAGACGCCCACAGCGTCGACGCGGACTCGCGGTGGTCATCAGCGACTTCCTCGGACCGATCGACTGGGAACGCTCGCTGCGCGCCATTTCAGGACGGCACGACGTGCTCGGTGTGGAAGTGGTCGATCCGCGAGACCTCGAACTGCCCGACGTGGGTGACGTGGTGCTCCACGATCCCGAGTCCGGCCGGACCAGAGAATTCACCACGACGCCGCAATTGCGCGCCGACTTCGCCAGAGTCGCCGCCGAGCACCGCGTCGAGGTCAGGCAAGCTCTACGTCGTTGCGGCGCACCGCTCATGTCCCTGCACACCGATCGGGACTGGATTGCCGACGTCGTGAGATTCATCTCGGCACGCCGACACAGTTATGGTGCCGGCGCCGGAACTGGGGGCGTTCGTTCGTGAGTCTTTCTCAATTCACCGCACCGTGGTGGCTGCTGTTCCTCGCTGTCATCGCCGCGTTGGTGGTCGGTTACGTACTCGTGCAGGAGCAGCGGGCCAAGCACACACTTCGGTTCACGAACTTCGCGCTACTGGAGAAGGTCGCGCCTTCGCGGCCCGGGCGGTGGCGTCATATTCCAGCGATTCTGATGGTCGTCGCGTTGGTGTTCTTCACCGTCGCCCTTGCCGGTCCGACGGCAGACAAGAAGGTCCCGCGAAACCGCGCCACGGTGATCCTCGTGATCGACGTGTCGCTGTCGATGCAGGCCACCGACGTCGAGCCGACGCGATTGGCAGCAGCGCAGGAAGCTGCGAAGTCGTTCGCCGACGGTCTGACTCCCGGCATCAACCTCGGGTTGGTCGCATTTGCCGGAACGGCTTCGGTTCTGGTGTCGCCCACCACGAATCGTGACGCGACGAAGGTCGCCATCGACAACCTCAAGCTCAGTGAGCGAACGGCGACGGGCGAAGCGATCTTCACCTCGTTGCAGTCGATCGACACGCTGTCGGCTGTTCTCGGCGGCAGCGATCAGGCGCCACCGGCGCGCATCGTGTTGCTGTCCGACGGTAAGCAGACCGTTCCCGAAAACTCGGACGATCCGCGGGGCGGATTCACCGCTGCCCGTCAGGCCAAGGACAAGGGCGTTCCGATCTCGACCATTTCCTTCGGAACGACATACGGGCGAGTCGAGATCGAAGGAGACCGAATCCCCGTCCCGGTCGACGACGCGTCATTGAAGGAGATCGCCAACCTTTCCGGCGGAAGTTTCTTCACGGCATCGAGCCTCGAAGAACTGCGCCAGGTGTACGACACGCTCGAAGAGCAGATCGGTTTCGAGACGACACGAGGCGATGCGAGTCGACCGTGGTTGGTTCTCGGCGTCGTGTTCGCGACCGCTGGTCTGACGATTGCCCTGGTACGCAGGCAGCGTCTGCCCTGATCGAGAGCAGTTCCGAATTGTCCAAATACCGCTGGTACGCGGCCCGCAGAGAATTGATAGGTTGATCGCCATGTCTACCCCTCCCACGACAGTGGTTTCCGAACGGACCGTCACCACACCGCGCTCGGTGCTCGTCACCGGCGGTAACCGCGGAATCGGCTTGGCCGTCGCTCAGCGGCTCGCCGCAGACGGCCACAAGGTAGCCGTCACGCACCGCGGTTCCGGTGTCCCCGAAGGGTTGTTCGGCGTCGTGTGCGACGTCACCGACACCGAGTCGATCGACCGTGCATTCAAAGAGGTCGAAGCGCACCAGGGGCCGGTCGAGGTCATCGTCGCCAATGCCGGCGTCACCGACGACACACTGATCATGCGAATGAGCGAAGAGCAGTTCACGAGCGTCGTCGACGCGAACCTCACCGGTACGTTCCGCCTCTCGAAGCGTGCGACCCGGTCGATGCTGCGCGCGCGTTTCGGACGGTTCATCTTCCTCGGCTCTGTGGTGGGTCTGGCAGGTCAAGCCGGCCAGGTCAACTACGCCGCGTCCAAAGCAGGCATCGTCGGTATCGCTCGTTCCCTGACAAGGGAACTCGGCTCACGTTCGATCACCGCCAACGTCGTCGCTCCCGGGTTCATCGAGACCGACATGACGGCAGCACTGGGCGACGACGTCAAGGACAAGGCCACCGAGTTCATCCCGTTGCAGCGGACCGGAAAGCCGGAAGATGTTGCAGCAGTTGTCAGTTTCCTCGCCTCCGACGATTCGGCCTACGTCTCGGGTGCGGTCATCCCCGTCGACGGTGGACTCGGCATGGGGCACTGACCCGCTTTTCGCACACACACCTTTCTCGTACGTCTGAAATCAGGAGGACATCTCATGGGCGGCTTGCTCGAGGGTAAGACCATTCTTGTCACCGGCATCATCACCGATTCGTCGATCGCGTTCCACGTGGCCAAGGTCGCGCAGGAGCAGGGCGCGAAGGTACTGATCACCGGATTCGATCGTCTGCGCCTCATCGATCGCATCGCCCAGCGACTGCCGCAGCCCGTGCCGCCGGCAATCTCGCTCAACGTCCAGAGCTCGGAGGATCTCGCATCTCTCGCCGAGCGTGTGCGCGAGCTGGCTCCCGAGGGTATCGACGGCGTCGTCCACTCGATCGGCTTCGCTCCCCGCTCCTGCCTGGGAAGCCCGTTCATGGACGCGCCGTGGGAAGACGTGGCGGTCGCACTCGAGGTGTCCGCCTACTCGTACAGCGCACTGGCCAAGGCCTTGCTGCCGGTGCTCAACGACAACGCGTCCATCGTCGGTATGGACTTCGATCCGGCGCGCGCGATGCCGTTCTACAACTGGATGGGTGTCTCCAAGGCGACCCTCGAGGCCGTCAATCGGTACGTGGCCAAAGAGGTCGGCGTCCGCGGCATCCGCTCGAACCTGGTGTCCTCCGGCCCGATCAAGACCTTGGCCGCCAAGGCCATTGCCGGTGACAGCACCGGTCCGGGCGCGGAGTTGGACAAGCTGAACACCGCATGGGACGGTGCTGCGCCCATCGGCTGGGACGTCGACGATCGCGAGCCGGTCGCCAAAACGGTCTGCACCGTTCTCTCGGATTGGTTGCCCGGCACGACCGCGTCGATCATCTACGTCGACGGCGGCTTCCACGCGATGGTCGGCTAGTAGCACCCCTTCTACTACGCAGGTGAGTACCCGGGTGACTCCCGCCGAACGGCATCGCGCAAGATTGAACTCATGACCGTAAGTATGGACATGCAGTTCGATGCTCTTCTCGTTTTGTCGTTCGGCGGTCCCGAAAAACCCGAAGACGTACGGCCGTTCCTCGAAAACGTCACGCGCGGTAGGGGAGTGCCACCGGAGCGGCTCGACGCTGTCGTCGAGCACTACATGCATTTCGGTGGAGTTTCGCCCATCAACGCGCTCAACCGAGACCTGATCGAACGGGTCGAAGGTGAGCTGGCAGCAGCCGGCGTGGATTTGCCCGTGTACTTCGGCAACCGCAACTGGCACCCGATGGTCGAAGACACCGTTGCCAAGATGCGCGAGGACGGTGTCCGCAACGCCGCCGTGTTCGCCACGTCGGCGTGGGGTGGTTACTCCGGATGTCGGCAGTACCACGAGGACATCGCCCGTGCCCGTGAGGCGGTCGGTGACGGCGCACCGACGCTGACAAAACTTCGCCAGTACTACGACCATCCGCTGGTCGTCGGCGCGTTCGCCGACGGTGTGCGCGCGGCCCGCGCAGAGTTGCCCGAAGCGACTCGCGATACTGCGCGCCTGGTGTTCACCGCGCATTCGGTACCGAGTGCCGCAGACCGCAATGCAGGGCCGCCGGCAGAGGGCGGAAACCTCTACAGTCGACAGGTCGCCGAGGCCGCGAAGTTGGTTGCCGAGGCCGTCGGCGTCGAGGATTTCGATCTGGTGTGGCAGTCGCGATCAGGCCCGCCGCAGGTTCCGTGGCTGGACCCCGACATCTGTGATCACCTGGATACGTTGTCCGCCAAGGATGTTCGCGCCGTGATCGTGTGCCCCGTCGGTTTCGTCTCCGATCACCTCGAAGTGGTGTGGGACCTGGACACCGAGGCCAAGGACAAGGCAGCCGAACTCGGGATGGATTTCGTTCGGGCAGCAACGCCCGGCCGCGATCAGCGTTTCGCGCAGCTGGTGCCCACGCTCGTTCGGGAACTGGCCGAGGCCGAGCAGCCACTGCGACTGGGGGTCGAGCCGCTGCTCGGCTCGACCACCAACGGTCTCTCGTGTGCAGTCAATTGCTGCGCGGCCGTTCAGCGTCCCCGCTGACCGTCCGACGCTCAGGTGTTCGGATGCTTGAGCTTTCCGCAGGGTCCGGGAACGGTGGACGTGCTGCGCGAGGTGAGAAGCGTCTCGACGATCTGTCGATCCTCGGGGCTCAGTGACGGGTCGATGTAGTTGAGTTCGGGCGCGCCCAGTTCGCGGACTCGCCCGGCGAGGGTCGCGACAAACGAGACGCGTTCTTCGTCGTCGTCGTTGACGTCGTGGATCTGCAGCACCGACACCGGAAACTTGCGCAGCGTCACAGGCAGGAAGCGGGCGCCGAGCACATGGTCGACGTTGAATCCCGCCCACTGCCCCTGGTTGGCCTCCACGCATTCGGCATCGGAGTGAATTGCGCTCTCGCCGATGTACTTACGTGCGGGCAGCATCTTCTTGGGGGCAAGTTCGGATGCGCCCTGCTGAAGGACGGGAAAGTCGCCGTCCGAGTACAACCAGGGCTGGTTGGCCATCTTGATCAACCGACCGGCGTCCAGATCCGGGAGATAGCGAGACTTGAGGAGAAACGCGACGCTGTCGACCGAGATGCCCAGCAGTTCTGCGGCCTTCTGTCGGCTCATCGCGAACGTCGGGGCATTCTTCGGGGCGATCTGGATCAAATTGACCATGCGAACTCCTGTAAGTGTTCAATTGTTGCGGGCTTGGTACAGCTGACATGACAATTCGCCGATTATCAACCTCTAGCTGATTTCCGACTTGTAGATGAGTCGGTTGTCACCATCCGAGTTCACGCAACCGGGGATCTCCGATCCCGAAGTGGTGGCCGATTTCGTGGATCACTGTTCGGCGAACTTGCTCGATCACCTCGTCTTCGGTGCTGCAGATCGCACAGATGGCCCTGCGGTAGATCGTGATGCGATCGGGAAGGACGCCGGCGTACGTGGTGGTTCTCTTGGTCAGTGGGATGCCCTGATACAGCCCGAGTAGCCCCGGTCGTCCACCTTCGAGTTGAACGGTCACTGCGACATTGGCCATCTCCGCACCCAATTTCGGTGGCAGGCTGTCGAGCGCCCGCTTGACCATGTCCTCGAACTGGCTGTCGTCCACGTCGATCATCTGCCCATTGTGCGTGCGGGGGCGGGATCCGGGTGTGTCCATGTGGAAACAGTGCAGCTTACGGCTATGTTCATTGCGTGGCCGAAGACCTCTATCACCGTTACGAATTCACATTCATCGTTCAGATGCTGACAGTCTCGCAAGAGCAGGCGATCGAAGAGAGCTTGGGCGGAAGGGTCGAGGACCGACGCGGGCTGCAGCTGCTGACGCTCACCTCGGAAGGTATGCGAGCGGCGACAACGGCTATCACCGTGGTGGACCAGTTGGTGGCTGCAGGCGTGCGTCCCCAGCGGACACATCCCGATCTGGTGTCACGTCAGGACATTGCCGACCGTGCGGGGGTGACGCGGCAAGCTGTCGGGCAGTGGGTGCGAGGGGTCCGGCAGGCGGCTACGCCTTTCCCGATTCCGTACAACTCGGTTGCCGGGGGGATCTGGTTCTGGGGCGACGTCCTGGATTGGTTGCGCCGTCAGGGGTACAGCCAGGACACCGGTTTGCGCTACCCGACGCTGGATGAACATATTCGCATCGACCGCCATATCGCGATCAATCACAAGACTGTGGGTTGATCGATCAAACGGTTTGCTTGAAAATAGCTATTGAAACAAACCGACGGTAGGTATAAAGTCCCTAAATACCTCAATCAATCTATCGGTGCGTCGGTCCTGCTCTGGGGGGAGTCTGGTCTGCGCTGCAGATACCCGAGCATGCGAGCAGGAATTCATGGTTTCGACCCCCGAAGTACGACCGATGCCCAAATCGGCCGCGCTCACGACTTCTGTGGCTATTTCCAGCGATGTAGCAACGGCTAAGCTACGTGAAGGTGTATCGGGCAGGGGCCGTCTGCGAGCGGCGACGGCGGCGCTGTTCCGGCGCTCACGCCCACGTACGACCTTCGCGCCACCGTTGAGCGTGCTTCTTCTCGTCACCTCCGACAACGGTCTCTCGCAGCGGGCCGGTCTTGTTCTTCGCGAGGCGGGACACCAAGTCCGTACAGCCGTCGTCGCCGACGCGGACGCAGTGCTGGCCGCGACTTCTTCGGGAGATTTTGACCTCGTCATCTGCCCGTTCTTGAAAGCCTATGTCCCGGAATCTGTTTGGCAGCGGTGGACAACGATCATCATCCATCCCGGCCCGCCCGGAGATCGCGGGCCGTCGTCGCTGGACTGGGCGATAACGGATGGCGAACCGATCTGGGGTGTCACGGCATTGCAGGCCGCTGAGGAACTCGATGCCGGGCCGGTGTGGGCGTGGCGGACGTTCGAACTCCGGAACGGGGCAACCAAATCCTCGGTATACAACGAGGAAGTCACCGACGCGGCGATGGAGTGCATTGGAGAGGTCGTCGAACATTTCCGTACTCCTGACTTCCAGCCGATTCCATCGGATCGAGTTGCGCGGCCCGTGGCTTCGACCCGATCGCGGCCGAGCATGAAACAGGCCGATCGCGTTTTCAGCTGGGAGGAAGACGCGTCGAGCATCGTCCGCGCCGTCAACGCCGCCGACGGGTTTCCCGGCGTCGCCGTTCAGTTGGGGCTCGACCGGGTCTACGTCTACGACGCTCACCTCGATACCCACGTCGATGCAGCGCCCGGCACCATCGTCGAGTACTTCCACCAGGCAATACGTGTTGCCACCGGTGCGGGCTCCGTTTGGATCGGACATGCGCGGCTCGTCGGCGCCGGCAATGTCAAACTTCCGTCGACCGCGGTCGTACGTCCGGACGTGTTCGTTCCACAGGTCTGGGAGAGTCGTTACCCCGAGACCGACTATCACCGCGACGGCGAAATCGGATATATCTCGTTCCGCTTCTACAACGGTGCGATGAGTACGAAGCAATGCGCGCGACTGGCCTCCAGGCTCCGCTGGGCGATCGCGCAGGACACCAAGATCCTTGTCCTGACGGGTGACTACGACAGATTCAGCAACGGTATCCACCTCAACGTCATCGAGGCCGCGTCGGATCAAGCCGGAGAAGCGTGGGCCAACATCAAAGCCATCAACGAGATCGCGAAAGCGATCGTCACCTGTACGGAACAGGTTGTGGTGGCGGCATTCACAGGCAACGCCGGTGCCGGCGGGGTCATGCTCCCGCTTGGAGCCGACGTAGTCGTGGCCAGGGACGGTGTGGTTCTCAATCCTCATTACGCCACGATGGGCCTGTTCGGCTCGGAACTGCACACGTACACACTTCCGGCTCGGGTCGGCGAGCAGCAGGCCCGCAGTCTGCTGGCCGAGTGCAGTGCGATAGGCATCCGTCGAGCCTTGGACATCGGACTTGTCGACGCGATCGGCCCCAGGCGGCCGGATCTGTTCGAGGCGTGGTTGCGCGAGGTCGCCACCGACTTGCTCGAAGGAGATCGGCTGGAATCGATGCTGGAGCGCAAACGTCTTCGACTGGAACGTGATCCGGTGGAGCCCTACGAGGAGCGTGAGCTCGAAGAGATGAAGATCGACATGTTCGGTGACCGCAACGGGTTTGCCGAGAAACGCCGGAACTTCGTGCTCAAGCTCTGATCGACACGCTGTTCGCCGACGCGACACGGGCAGTGCGAACAACGTCCCACAGTCGTCGCAGCAGGTCGTCACGCCTCTGCGCAGTGGACACGCTCGGGGCCTGGTTGGTCGATACCGACGCAGCCACGGTGAGAATGGCTGCCACGTTGTCGGCTGTGTCGATCACCTGTAGATGGCGAGGTGACAGTGTCGACGGCCAGCGGTGTCCGGCCTGTGCCTGCAGGGCTTCGGCGACCAGCGTACGAGCGTCGTTTCCAGGCATTCCGGTGGCTACGGCCGGAAGCCCGCCGAGCACCTCGGCTGCGTCCCGAACAGCTTGGCGCAGTTCGTATTCGGCTTCGCGGAGTCCGATCGATTCGGCGCTGCCCGCCACAGTGGGAATGGAGAAGACCGTCCATCGCAGGACGTCCGGGCCTTCCTTCGACGGCACGAGTCCGACTCCGGGCTTGCCGACGGCGCCGATCTGTATCCCTTCACCCGTTGCGATCGCAGCGCGCGCGAACTCGGTCCCGGTGGGCAGACCACGTACATCACCGGCCGTGGGAAGGACCAGGCGGACCTCGGCAGCCTCCGAGCGCGCGATTCTGAGCAGGGTGGGCACACCGGAAGCCGTGACTCCCGGCCACTCGAGATCGTGGCGGACCGCGGTTTCCGCATCGGCGGCGCCGATCAGGTGCATCGGTGCCCACGCGGCAAGGGCGTCGATGACGTCGTCCGGCGCAGCGTCGCCGGCGAGCCATGACGCTGCCCACACGGTGAGGGTTGCGCTGGGAGAACTCATGACCGTGAAGTTTAGTTCGGCGTGGCGACATGCGCGGCCCCGGCGTTGTGACCTAGCGTGATCCGGCGTGAGCGGTGGCAACGGATACGGTGACATTTTTGCGGGTCATACCCGCAAACAGAAGCGCGTGACGCCTGAAGTGGCGGCCGAACGTGATCTTGTCGTCGAGGATGCGGCGACAGGATTCTGCGGTGCGGTAGTCGGTTTCGAGCGCACGTACGACGGCGATTTCGTGCGACTCGAGGACGGGCGCTCCCGGACGCGGTTGTTCGCGATGCGCGAGGCGGCCTTCCTCATCGACGGCTCTCCGGTCACCCTCGTACGCCCGGCCCCCAAGCCCGCGTCCACCAAACCCGCACGGTCGGCTTCGGGTTCGACGCGAGTCGAAGGCTTACGTGCACGCACGGCACTGCCCAGCCGGATCTGGGTGGAGGGAGTACACGATGCTGCCCTCGTCGAGCGGGTGTGGGGCCATGACCTTCGCGTCGAAGGTGTTGTCGTCGAACATCTCGAAGGGCTCGACAATCTGGGGGAGCGGCTTGCCGAATTCGGGCCGGGCCCCGGCCGCCGTGTCGGTGTCCTCGTCGACCACCTGGTCACCGGTTCCAAGGAAACCCAACTGACTCAGGGCCTCGGACCGAACGTGTTGGTGACCGGACATCCGTACATCGACGTGTGGGAGGCCGTTCGTCCCAAATCTGTCGGAATCGCCTCCTGGCCGAAGATTCCATGCGGCGAGGATTGGAAGACGGGAATCTGCCGCGAACTGGGCTGGGGGACACCTCAGGAGGGCTGGCGGCGGGTCTACAACTCGGTCGAGAGCTTCCGCGATCTGGAAGCTCCCTTGATCGGTGCCGTCGAACAACTTGTCGATTTCGTTACCGAGCCGAACTGACGTAGCGGCGGCCTGGGTCACACATTCTGGTTAGATGGTGTTGTGGCTGCACTTATTTGGCTGATCGGAGCACTGGTGCTCGCCGGGGCCGAAGCGCTGGTGGGGGATTTCTTCCTGCTGATGCTCGCCGGTGGGGCGCTCGCTACTGCCGGTGTCAGTGCTGTCACCGACTTCCCGGTGTGGGTCGACGCCGTCATGTTCGGAGTGTTCTCCGCCGCCCTCGTCCTGGGCGTGCGACCGATCATGTTGCGTCGCTTCGGTAGTCCGCCGCCGACCCCGACCGGAATACAGGCACTCGAAGGTAAGCACGCTCTGGTTCTGGAAGAAGTGGGCGAGCATTCCGGGCAGGTCAAGTTGGACGGCGAGGTGTGGACTGCCAGGCCGTACGACACCACCGAGGTGTACCCGCCGGGCACCAAGGTGACGGTGATGGAAATCAACGGCGCAACAGCAGTCGTCTGGAGGGGACCTTAATGGCAGCACTCATAGTGCTCGGTGTGTTGGTGCTATTCGTGATCTTGGTGGTCGCGAAGTCGGTAGCACTGGTACCGCAGGCAGAAGCCGCGGTGATCGAGCGGCTCGGTAGGTATTCGAAGACGGTGTCCGGGCAGCTCACGTTCTTGATCCCGTTCGCCGATCGTGTGCGCGCCAAGGTGGATCTTCGTGAGCGGGTGGTCTCCTTCCCACCGCAACCGGTGATCACCCAGGACAACCTGACACTGTCAATCGACACGGTGGTGTACTTCCAGGTCACCAATCCGCAAGCTGCGGTGTACGAGATCAGCAACTACATCGCTGCCGTCGAGCAGTTGACAACCACGACGCTGCGAAACGTCGTCGGCGGAATGACCCTCGAAGAGACGCTTACCTCGCGTGATTCCATCAACGGTCAGCTTCGTGGTGTCCTCGACGAGGCGACCGGTCGCTGGGGCCTGCGAGTGGCCCGCGTCGAGCTCAAGAGCATCGATCCGCCGCCCTCGATCCAGGAGTCGATGGAAAAGCAGATGAAGGCGGACCGCGAGAAGCGCGCGATGATTCTGACGGCTGAAGGTCACCGCGAATCCGCTATCAAGACCGCCGAGGGTGCCAAGCAGAGCCAGATTCTTTCTGCCGAGGGAAACAAGCAGGCCTCGATCCTGAACGCCGAGGGTGAGCGTCAGTCCCAGATCCTTCGTGCTCAAGGTGACCGCGCGGCCAAGTACTTGCAGGCTCAAGGCGAGGCCAAGGCCATCGAGAAGGTTTTTGCTGCCATCAAGTCCGGTAAGCCGACTCCGGAATTGCTTGCATACCAGTATCTTCAGACGTTGCCGCAGATGGCGCAAGGCGATGCGAACAAGGTGTGGCTCGTACCCAGCGACTTCGGTGACGCGCTGAAGGGATTTGCCAAAACGCTTGGCGCGCAAGGGCAGGATGGCGTTTTCCGGTACGAGCCGCCGGCCGCCGAAGAGAATCTTCCCAATCCTGAGGACGATTCAGCCGAGGTGGCGGAGTGGTTCGAGACCAAATCCGATCCGGCTATCGCAGAAGCAGTCCGTGCTGCTGAAGTTGCTGCACGTACTCCCGTCGAAGATCCGGCAGCTGCGGTCAGGCACCTCCGTGAAAGTGCGCCCGAGCAGCCCGGATTCGTAGATCCCGCGCTGCCGCCGCAGAGTGAAAATCCTTGGCCCGGTCAGCTACCGCTGCCGTCCGAACGCGAAGAATTCCAGCAGAAGTACCCCTACCAGGATCAGCCGCCGGAGGGCGGCCAGCGCCGGTAGGCGCCTCTCGTAGCGAACGTTGATCGGGTCGGGGGGCCCGGACACTGACGAAGGTTCCCATGATGAACTGCTCGGACGCGTGCGGTTCACGAAGTTCCGGGTACCGTGCGAGCCCCTTGACTGCCAAGACGATCGCGATCCCCTCCGGCCAGGTTGCAAGAATCGACGCCGCCACCGCGAGCCGTTCGAGGATGCCGATCACACGTCCGCCGCGAAGAGGTCCGGCGTCCGGTGCCGGGCTCCCGTCCGGTTGGCGACGAGCGATCTTGAAGGTGGCAAGTACCAACGGTGCACCGGCCGTGGCGGCGGCAAGTACGCACAGGACAAGCGTCGCCCCGAGAGCGAAACCGGTGACCGGGGTCGTTCGGGTCGATGCCAGTGCGGCAACACCCAGCGCCGGAAGAGCCACCACGGACGACGCCCATTCGGGGACTTCGAGTCGACCACGACTGAGCGGTCCCAGTGCCGCTGCAACTGCTGGTGCCGCGGCGGCGACGGCGAGCGCGATCAACGCCAGAACGACCATGTATTCGAGCCCCCTGCTGTGTCGACGAGTTTGTACCGGTGCGAGCGTGAGCAGTCTAGGGCTGGAGTCTGACCAAAAGTCGTTCTGCGAGTCTGCGCCCGGCGAGTTCTGCGTGCCACCCGGCTGTCAGGAGTCGCTTGGACATGGCCTGTTTGGTGATTCCGAGGTGGGCCGCTGCGCTGACCTGAGTGAGTCCGCTGTCCATCAGGGCGATGGCTTCGCGTCCGTCCTTCGTCTGTCTCGTGACGATCGTTCCGAGCAAGGTGAACGTGGCATCGACATCTGCGGCGAGTTCGTCGCGTGAGCTATCCGCCGGCGCCTGTTCGACGGCAATTCTGGCCGGAGCTCGCTTGGCTCGCTCGACGGCGATCCGAGCAGCTTCGAATGCCGGTCCGCGTCCGGCCCGGGTCTGCCGTGGGAGAGGCTGCTCGACGGGACCGATCCCGATCCCGACACTCCAGTGCTCGCGCCGAATCAGCTCGAGTGCGACGAGGACGAGTAGCGCCGGATCGTCGGTCACCGCTTGAATCTCGTCGCCCGCTGTGCGCTCGAACGGCCGCAGGAGCCTGCAATCGGCCATGTCGTCGATGATGTCCCCGACGCGGTCGACATCGCGTCGGCTACCTCGCTGATCCACTGTCAGTACGAACATTAGTCAATGCTAGATAGTTGACTTTCAATAGTCAATCGTTTTGGGTTGACTCAATCAAATCAACCTCTTGAGGTTGACCGTTGTCAACGATGGTTTCGCCCGGTGAAGGCTGACGGCGAGCGTCGAACACCAGACCGGCGATGCCGATCGCAATGCAGATCCCGGACAGAATCAGGAGACGAGGATCGGCTTCGCCGGAGAGCGCATCGCCCAGAACGACAATCCCAACAGTGCCGGGCAAGATGCCGACGACGGTGGCAAGGATGTAGGGCACGATCCGGATCGACGAAATGCCGCAGCAGTAGTTCACCACCGAGAAGGGGACAAACGCGATCAAGCGCAGAGAGCCGACGGCCAGCCACCCCCGCTTTTCGATCCGCTCGTCCACCCGCCGGATCGTCGGACTCGAAATCCGTTGCCACACGACGTCGCGGCCGATGGCGCGGACCAGGTAGAGGGCCAGAACGGCGCTCACAGTCGTTGCCGCCACGGTAAGAGCGATGCCGGTCACCGAGCCGAAAAGAACCCCCGCGCTGAGCGTGAAGACGGTGCGCGGGAACGGCGCGACGGTGACTATCGAATGAACCAGGAAGAACACGAGGGGAAACGCCGGGCCAACCGAGTCCGCCCACTCTCGCACCTGGGACACCGTGGGATGTGGGGCGAGGAGGGCTGCGAGGAACAAAGCGAGCACTACCAGGACTATTGCGATCAATCTTCGGTCCAGCAGGCGTCCCATCACAGGTCACAAGGCTACCTGCGAACGGTGAACCGGGCCGACTGCCGACCCGCAATCGTGAGTCGAACATCGCCACGGGGGCGGGAAAGCGACGTGCTCCAGGCGACAATGAAACGGCGCTGTGACGAAAACCACTAGGCTTTCGGAGTGGCCTTCACCTGCAGTCCCGGCCAGTGAAACGAACTCGCGGGTAACCCGCAAACATGCTGAACAATCGCTAGGTAAGGGCCGGTTACACGTGCACGAACGACCGAATCCGCACGTCGCCCGGCCGGTCGGAAAGTGGCCACGAACAGCCCTGTGAAGAACATGACGTGATCCTCACGATATCTGGGCTCAACCGCGGGTTAGCATCACAGAACTAACGAACAAATCCGATTATCGGTAAAGCGCTCACGCAAAAAATGAGAGGGAGCGGACACAGTGTCATTAGCTTCAGAAGCCGAGGCTGTCGAGCAGGCGTACGCGGAGTGGCAGCGCTCCGTAGCCGGTGTGCTCGCCAAGTCCCGCAGAGTCGATGCGGCAGAACTGGGCCCCGAGCCACAGAAACTGCTCGAAACCGTCACCTACGACGGTGTCACTGTCGCACCGCTCTACAGCCCACGCGACGAGCGTCCCGAGCAGAGCTTGCCGGGCACGTTTCCGTACGTGCGTGGCGTCGACGCTCACCGTGATGTCAATGCCGGTTGGTTGGTTTCCGCTGCTTTCGGAACCGCTTCGGCGGCCGAGACCAATCGCGCCATCCTGGACGCCCTCGAAAACGGAGTCAGCGCACTCTGGTTGAAGGTGGGCGCCGACGGCGTTCCGGTCACCGACCTCGCCGCTGCGCTCGAGGGCGTGCTTCTCGACCTCGCACCGCTCACGCTCGATGCAGGCGCAGCGACAAACGATGCAGCCCGAGCACTCTTCTCTCTCCTCGATGCACGCAGCGAAGCCGGCGACGGTGTCAGCGATCGCAGCAGTATCCGAGTTCACCTCGGTGCAGCACCGCTGACCAGTTCGTTCTCCGGCGCAGCCGACGTCGAATTTGCAGGCGCAGTCGAGTTGGCCGCCCTCGCCGCCGCTCGTGCGGAAACCGTGCACGCGATCACCGTGGACGGCACGGCCTTTCACAACGCGGGTGCCGGCGACGCCGAAGAACTCGGAGCCGCAATCGCCGCCGGCCTCGAGTACCTCCGTGCACTCACCGCCCAGAGCGGCCTGACCATCGGTGCTGCGTTGTCGCAGTTGGCTTTCCGCTACGCGGCAACCGACGATCAGTTCCAGACCATCGCGAAGTTCCGCGCCGCACGTCTCGTGTGGGCACGCATCGCCCAGGTCTGCGGAGCTTCCGATTTTGGTGGAGCGCCGCAGCACGCAGTCACCTCCGCCGCGATGATGGCTCAGCGTGATCCCTGGGTGAACATGCTGCGCACGACCCTCGCTGCATTCGGCGCCGGCGTCGGCGGAGCAGATGCAGTGACTGTTCTTCCGTTCGACGTCGCCCTGGCCGACGGCACCCTCGGTGTCAGCAAGTCCTTCTCCTCGCGCATCGCGCGCAACACACAGCTGCTCCTGCTCGAGGAGTCGCACCTGGGCCGTGTCCTCGATCCGTCGGCCGGGTCTTGGTACGTCGAGGACCTGACACAGCAGATCGCCGCCACCGCGTGGGAGTTCTTCCAGGAAATCGAAGCAGCCGGCGGATATCTGGCGGCACTCGAAGCGGGAATCGTCTCCGGTCGCATCGCCGCTACCAAGGCCAAGCGCGACTCCGACATCGCACACCGCAAGACCACGGTCACCGGTGTCAACGAGTTCCCGAACCTCGGCGAAACGCCGCTGTCCGCCGAAGCCGTCGAGCCCGGCCAGTCCGTCGCCCGCTACGCAGCTGCATTCGAAGCGCTTCGTGACCGTTCGGACGCGTTCCTCGCCGCCGGCGGCGCCCGACCGTCGCCGTGCTGTGCGGCACGGACAAGCGCTACGGCGAGAGCGCCGCAGCGGCCGTCGCCGAACTTCGCGCCGCCGGCATCACCAAGGTGCTGCTCGCAGGACCGGAGAAGGCAGTCGCCGACGCGACCGGCGATTCTCGCCCGGACGGATTCCTCACCGCCCGCATCGACGCAGTATCGGCTCTGACCGAACTGCTCGACTTCATCGAGACGGGAAGCTTCAAGTGACGACACGAGAGGTCAAGCACGTGATCGGCAGTTTCGCCGAGGTCCCACTCGAGGACCCGCAGTCTCCGGCACCCACACCGCCGTCGGTCGAGCAGGCCCAGGCGCTCATCGAAGAGGGCGCCAACGCCAACAACTACGCCGCCGAGCAGGTTGTCTGGTCCACCCCCGAAGGCATCGACGTCAAGCCGGTGTACACCGGTGCGGACCGCACGGCCGCCGCCGAGTCGGGTTACCCGCTCGACAGCTTCCCGGGCGCAGCGCCGTTCCTGCGTGGTCCGTACCCGACCATGTACGTGAACCAGCCGTGGACCATTCGCCAGTACGCCGGATTCTCCACTGCCGCGGAGTCGAATGCGTTCTACCGTCGTAACCTCGCGGCCGGTCAGAAGGGTCTCTCGGTCGCCTTCGACCTCGCCACACACCGCGGCTACGACTCCGATCATCCTCGCGTTGCCGGTGACGTCGGAATGGCCGGTGTCGCAATCGATTCCATCCTCGACATGCGTCAGCTCTTCGACGGAATCGACCTCTCGCAGGTCTCGGTCTCGATGACGATGAACGGCGCCGTGCTGCCGATTCTCGCGCTGTACGTCGCTGCGGCAGGCGAGCAAGGTGTCACTCCGGACAAGCTGGCCGGAACGATCCAGAACGACATCCTCAAAGAGTTCATGGTTCGTAACACCTACATCTATCCGCCGAAGCCCTCGATGCGGATCATCTCCGACATCTTCGCGTATTCCAGCGCGGAAATGCCGAAGTACAACTCCATCTCCATCTCGGGCTACCACATCCAGGAAGCCGGAGCGACGGCCGATCTGGAACTGGCGTACACCCTCGCCGACGGCGTCGAGTACATCCGCGCCGGCCTCGACGCCGGTATGGACATCGACAAGTTCGCACCTCGCCTGTCCTTCTTCTGGGCCATCGGCATGAACTTCTTCATGGAGGTCGCCAAGCTCCGCGCCGGACGCCTCCTGTGGGCCGAGCTTGTCGCCAAGTTCGACCCCAAGAGCGCGAAGTCGCTCTCGCTGCGTACCCACTCGCAGACCTCCGGCTGGTCCCTGACCGCGCAGGACGTCTTCAACAACGTGCCGCGTACCTGCGTCGAAGCCATGGCTGCCACCCAGGGCCACACCCAGTCCTTGCACACCAACGCACTCGACGAAGCGATCGCATTGCCGACGGACTTCTCCGCCCGCATCGCCCGTAACACCCAGTTGCTGCTGCAGCAGGAATCCGGCACAGTGCGTCCCATCGACCCGTGGGGTGGCTCGTACTACGTCGAGTGGCTCACCAACGAACTCGCCAACCGGGCTCGTAAGCACATCGAAGAGGTCGAGGAAGCCGGCGGAATGGCTCAGGCCATCAACGAAGGCATCCCGAAGCTGCGCATCGAGGAAGCTGCCGCCCGCACCCAGGCACGCATCGACTCCGGTCGGCAGCCGCTCGTCGGCGTCAACAAGTACGTTCCCGACGAGGTCGACACCATCGAAGTTCTCAAGGTCGAGAACTCCAAGGTCCGCAAGGAACAGCTCGAGAAGTTGGTTCGCCTTCGCGCGGAACGTGATCCGGAAGCCGTCGAGGCCGCACTGGCGAACCTCACTCGCGCTGCCGCATCCACCGAAGGCGGCATGGAGAACAACCTCCTCGCCCTCGCTGTCGTCGCCGCCCGCGCGATGGCTACCGTCGGCGAGATTTCCGACGCCCTCGAAAAGGTGTACGGACGCCACCAGGCCGAGATCCGCACCATCAGTGGTGTGTACCGCGACGAGGCAGGAACGGTGAGCAACATCAGCAAGGCGATGGAACTGGTCGAGAAGTTCGCCGAGGACGAGGGACGTCGTCCCCGCATCCTCGTCGCGAAGATGGGCCAGGACGGTCACGACCGTGGCCAGAAGGTCATCTCCACCGCCTTCGCGGACATCGGATTCGACGTCGACGTCGGACCGCTGTTCCAGACCCCCGAAGAGGTCGCCAATCAGGCGGCCGACAACGACGTCCACGTAGTCGGTGTGTCGTCGTTGGCAGCCGGTCACCTCACCTTGGTGCCGGCGCTGCGGGAGGCTTTGGCTGCGGCCGGTCGTCCCGACATCATGATCGTCGTCGGCGGCGTCATTCCGCCCGGTGACTTCGACGAACTCTACGAGGCCGGCGCTGCTGCCATCTTCCCGCCCGGCACCGTCATCGCCGACGCTGCCAGCGGATTGTTGGAGAAGCTCTCCGCCCAACTGGGTCACGACAACAGCTGAGAAGGGGGTCACTGAAGATGGCACGTCAGCCCATCGACATTGATTCCCTCGCCGAGGCGGTGCGCGGAAATCAGCGTGCCGGCCTCGCTCGGGCGATCACCCTCGTCGAGTCCACTCGCGACGACCACCGGGCCCTCGCGCAGCAACTTCTACTGAAGTTGCTGCCGGAGGCCGGGGGAGCGCACCGGATCGGCATCACCGGAGTTCCCGGCGTCGGCAAGTCGACCTTCATCGACGCGCTCGGAATGTACTTGCTGAGCAAGGGACATCGGGTTGCGGTGTTGGCGGTCGATCCGTCGTCCACCCGCACCGGCGGCTCGATTCTCGGTGACAAGACACGCATGGCTCGGCTCACCGTCGAACCGAATGCGTACATCCGGCCGTCACCGACGTCCGGCACGCTCGGTGGTGTTGCCAAGGCAACCCGCGAGACCATCGTGCTTCTCGAAGCTGCCGGTTTCGACGTCATCCTGGTGGAAACGGTGGGTGTCGGCCAGTCCGAAGTCACTGTTGCCAACATGGTGGACTGCTTCACGTTCCTGACCCTCGCTCGTACCGGTGATCAGCTCCAGGGCATCAAGAAGGGTGTCCTCGAGCTCGCAGATCTGGTGGCGGTCAACAAGGCCGATGGCAAGCATGAGCGCGAGGCAAAGGGCGCTGCCCGTGAATTGGCGGGTGCGCTTCGCCTGATCTACCCGCACGACGCCATCTGGAAGCCGCCCGTCATCACGATGAGCGGTCTCGAAGGTGTCGGGCTGGACGAGTTCTGGGGAACTGTCACCAAACACCGTGAGGTGCTCACCGAAGCGGGACAGTTCGAGGAGAAGCGTCGCAAGCAACAGGTCGATTGGACCTGGACGATGGTCAACGATCAGCTGCTACGCAGGCTCTCGAGCAACGATCGGGTGCGTGCGATCCGGGCCGACGTCGAGCAGAGCGTGCGTGACGGTTCGCTGACGGCAGCGTTGGCGGCGGGGCGAATTCTCGACGCGTTCGACGGAAGCAACTAGCGCGGAAAGAACAAAATCCCGGGTATCCGAGCGCGGATACCCGGGATTTCTTCTGTGACGAGCTATCGTTCGCGTTTGACTGCAGGCTCGGTGAGTTCGGTCTCGACAGCGAGTTCGACTCCCGTGAAATCGCCTTCTGCCTCGGCCGGGGTGAGAGTGGACCGCTTCCACGCGTAGAACAGCAGCGCTGCCCACGCGCCGAGAATGGTCAGGTAACCGGCCACTGTGACCGCCCCGGTGATGTCGAAGGATTTGAACAGCTTCTGTGCGTTGGTCAACACGATGACGCCGCCCACCGCCGTTCCGAGCAAGGTTGCAGGTACGCGGCTGACCAGCCACGCCGCGAACGGAGCTGCGATGACACCGCCGAGCGCGAGACCGGCGACAACGAGGAGGTTTCCCGCCGACTCACGTCCCAATCCGACAAGGAATCCCAGCGACGCGGCTGACGCGACCAGAAACTCCGAGGCGCTGACCGAGCCGATCACGGTGCGCGGCGCGGTCTTTCCTCGTGAGAGCAGCGTGCTGGTGGTGATCGGACCCCAACCACCACCGCCGGATGCATCGATGAAACCACCGAACAGGCCGAGTGGGGACAGGAAACGTGCAGTGTGCGGGGTGGTACGAGCGTCCGCGACGGCCGGTGGGCGGACCGAAAAGCGTAGTGCCACATAGATACCGATGGCCAGCAGGATCGTCGCCGTGATGGGGACTGCCGCTTCGGTGGACAGACCCGAGAGCACAGTTGCGCCGATGAATGCACCGACTGCGCCGGGCACACCGAGCTTGGCGACGAGCTTCCAGTCGATGTTCTTGAACTTCCAATGCGACACACCCGAAGCGAGGGTGGTGCCGACCTCGGCCAGGTGAACAGCGGCGCTGGCCTGAGCCGGACCGAGGCCACCGATCATCAACAGAGTGGTTGCGGTGACACCGAAGGCCATACCGAGGGCGCCGTCGACGAGCTGGGCGCCGACGCCGACAAGGGTGAACAAAAGAAGGTTGAACATGAGAAGACAGACTCCGAGCGAAGAAGCGACAAAGTCAGGGGTGCAGGCAGCGAGAATCGCCGCTCAGCAACACGCCTGATCGAAGCATGCGCTACGACGAGTGGGCCAGAACGCCATCAATCCGAGCGCAAATGCCGGGGAGGCATCGTGGCTGGAAATCTGCACGTCAGGTCCTTTGTTCTCGTTCGTTGGTGTTCTGTCCATGCGAGCATAGCCGGTGCCCGGCTCGGTCAACCCACGACGCGGGCGTAATTTCCCACTCGGTGGACAAGTCGATCGAAGAATTCCGCCGGATCGGTGCTGACCGCGATATCCGCGTTGGGCTCACGCTTCCAGTGCCCGACCCAGTCCGCAACCGTCGTTCCGATCAGCAGTGGACTCTCGGTTTCGACATCTACCGTTGCCGGTTTCAGCGTCGCCAGGCTCGGATCGAGCGCGACGGCAGCAGCGAAGGGATCATGCATGTGAGCAAGAAATCCCTGGTCGTATTCACGATGGAATTCCATGTAGAACCGGATTGCGTCGGACATATGCCTGATCACGCTGTTGGACGCGGAACTGCGGACGTCGGGACCGTCGTCAGGCGAGATGATCTCTTCCGGGGTGCTCCCGGCAGCTTCGGCGAGCCGACGCACATGTTCGGGGAACATCTCGATGGATTCGGTGACGTTGAGGCCGCAGATGATCGGGCGCCGGTGCGCGGGTACGACGGAGAACGCGTCGAACACCTCCTTGGCGGCGTGCGGATCGACCGAGACGTTCCACTCCGCGGTCGGCGTCGTGTTGCCCGGATAGTTGAACGACCCACCCATCACTACCAGTCGCTTCAGCAGAGACGGCAGATCGGGTTCACGTCTGATCGCCAAGGCCAGGTTGGTGAGCGGCCCCGTCACCAGCCCGGTGAGTTGTCCGGGGTACTCCCGGACGAGATCCACCCAGAGGTCGGTGGCGGTTCGGACCGAGCGCTTGCGACCCGAATCGGGGAGGACCGCATGGCCGATTCCTTGCGGACCGTGAGTCTCCTCGGTGGTGCGCAACGGTATGACCAATGGCTCGCGGGCGCCGAGTGCAACCTCGATGTCCGGGGCGCCGCAGAGCGCAAGCCAGTTCAAGTTGTTGGCCGCGACCTGTTCCACCGGAACGTTGCCGGCGGTGCTCGCAATCCCCAGTATCTCGGCTTCGGGGCTGGCAAGGAGATAGAGAAGCGCCAACGAGTCGTCGATACCGGTGTCGACGTCGACGATGAGCTTGTGCATGTCACTCATCGGTGGCCACCAGGATCGTCGGGGAATGCAGGACGGGGAAGTTCACCGACCGAGCGATGAAGCACTTCGTGTGTGCGGGGCCGTGAAGCTCCTGGGCCTTCTCGACCATCGACGCCTCCGCGACCAACACCGTCGGATTCAACGTCACCTCGATGAACTGGCCGCCGCCATCGGATTCCTCGATCATGCTGCCGACCGGCTGATCGCTGTAGTCGAGAACGACGACCCCAGCGGCAGCTGCCAGACCGAGGTACCAGAGCATGTGGCACTGGGCGAGGGAGGCAACGAGCAGTTCCTCGGGGTTCCATCGCTGCGCGTCACCGCGGAACGAGGGATCGGAGCTGCCGAGAAGTTCCGGCTTTCCGACCGCGGATATTGCATGATTGCGCGAATATCCCTGCGTGCTGGACGTTCCGGTTCCCAGATCGCCCGTCCACTGAAGGTCGAGTGTGTAGGTATGTGACTTCACAGGTCCATCTTGCCCTGAATGTGCCGGTCCCTCAGTGTGCCCACTCCGCGCGATCCGATCCCCACGGATGCGCCGGTTCGGGGTAGTCCTCGAACTCTGCCAGCGCGGGTCGTGCGGTGGTCACGTCGGCATGGTTGACAACAACATTCAGGCCGGGAGCGGTCGGTAGACCGGGATGGACGGTTCGGCCGGGTGCGTCGAGAAGACGAGCGCCGGTGCTGGCCAGCGACACGTCGACGTCGCGGCCACGGCCGTCGTGCGAGCGCAGTGTCAACGCGTCGAGGATCCCCGCTGCCAAGAAGTATCCGGTCGAGTGGTCGAGTGCCTGCGCCGGAAGTGCGCCAGGGTTCTCACCACCCTCGAGGAACGAAATGCCGGACGCGGCCTGCACGATGCTGTCGAAGCCACGGCGATTCGCCCACGGACCTTCCCATCCCCATGCGCTGACGCGCCCGTGAATCAGGTGGGCGGGAAGATCCTGCCCGATGAGCGCTTCGAGTGCACCCGGCCGGTAGCCGGTGACCAGTACGTCTGCGGTTTCGAGGAGTTCTCGGAACGCTGCCGCTCCGGCCGAGGACTTCAGGTCGAGAAGCGCCGACCGCTTGCCCTGTCCACTGTCGAGGTGCTGCCATCCGATCTCGGGGATCGCCGGGGGATCGATCCGCAGAACGTCAGCGCCGACCAACGCCAGGGCACGCGTCGCGACCGGACCGGCGATGACGCGGGTCAGGTCGAGAACGCGTGGGCGCGTCGGATGCGTGCGGGGTTTTCCCTCGTCGCGTGCTCGGATGGATACCAGAGGCGCAGACCTCGCAGCTGCGCACTGCTCACTCAGGCGCCACTCGGTCTCGGTACGAACACGGACCGCGATGGCTCCGATCTCGGCGGCCTGCTGCTCGATCTCGATGGCGCTGAGTTCGGATATCCGTTGCGCCACTGCATCTTTGGGTGATCCATGATCGAGCGCGAGGACGGCGAGCAGGCGGTCGCGATGGTGCGGATAGTTGCCGTGCGTGCGGACCCAACCGTCGCGGGCGGCAAAGAACCCCGAGTGCTCGGAGAACCCGTTGATCGGCTCGCCGCCGATCCGGAACAGTCGATCGCTCGAGAAGGACGCGGCGATGCGCTCGGGATCGAGGGTCCAGTGTCCGTCGCCCGGGCGGGTTGACCGATGAATCGCCGAGGCGAACGCCGCTACCGAGCCCGCAGCGAGGTCGAACACCGGCAAGTGCGCCGCAAGGAAACCCGCCGAGTCCGGGCATTCGATGTGCCCGCGTCGGTCGTCGGTGTGCACCCCGACGTCACGCTGGTATTCGTCGAGATAGAACCCGTACCCGTGATCCATGCGACGCCTTTCGGCAGTTCAGTGGCCGAGAAGCTCCCGGCACTTTTCTGCCAGCGTATCGCGGAGCGGCGCAGCACGATCCGCCAACTGTTGTTGCTGACGCACGTATTCGGCGCGGCCCGCGGGAGTTTCGATACGAATGGGGGAGTACCCGTACTCGGCAAGGTCGTATGGGCTCGCGCGCATGTCGAGTTCACGGGCCAGGAGCGCGTGTTCGAAGCACCGCATCACCAGGTCGGAATCGACGAGTGGCAACAACTTGAAGCTCCACTTGTACAGATCCATACCGGCGTGCAGGCAGCCCGGCTGTTCGTGATCGATCTGAGTTTCGCGTGCAAGCGGGAGCGAGTTCTTGGGGGCCGCGTCCGGTGTGAAGAACCGGAACGCGTCGTAGTGCGTGCATTTGAGTGGCAGGGATTCGACGACCGCGTCGGTACCGGCGAACCCGAGTCGCAGCGGCACCGACTGATGACGGATTGCGTCCTCGCCGCCGCGATAGACCATCGCCCATTCGTGGAGGCCGAAGCAACCCAGCACAGCGGGCCGCGCAGACGTCTGATTCAACAGATTCCACACGAATTCGACTGTGTGACGCCGACGCTCCAGCACTGAGGCCTCGACCGTCGCGGTACCCGACTCGTCGACGCGGTAGCCGGAGAAGGCTGCGTATTCGGCGGCGTTCTCGAGCGCGACTCCGTACCCGGGGTGCCAGCGGCGCAGTTGGGCGGGTTTGAAGTTGTAGTACGTGAAGAGGAAGTCGTGCACCGGGTGAGAGATACCGGCGCTACGACGCGCTCGGTGCGGCTCGACGAGCTTCTCCCCCTCCTCGAGGTGAAGTGCCCGCCGAGCCGTCCACTCGCTCTGCGCGAGTGCGAGTGAATGCACCGAACGTGTCATCGATCAGCTGTTTCTTTGTCCGGGAACAGCATCCGTGCCGCGATGCGTGCCGTCGCGGACCGTTCCGACGTACTCCTCGAGGAGATCCTCGAGCGCGACGATACCGATCACCACTCCGTCAGCGTCCGTGACAGCGCCGAGGTGCGAGCTGGCCCGACGAAGGCCGGCCAACGCTTCGGCCAGCGGTGTGCTGAGCGGAACGATGGGCAGCGGCCGGATATCCGACGTCGGAACGACGGTGTCCGGTCCAGCGGCCTCGTCGAGCACCTCGTCGAGCACGTCCTTGAGGTGCACGTACCCAGCCAGCGATCCGTCGCTCGCTCGCACCGGGTAACGCGAGTATCCGGTCTCGATGACCGCACGCTCGATCTCACCCAGTGTTGTTCCCGACGGTGTGAGGGGAATGGTCCGCACCTTGTCGAGAGTGATCAGGACCTCGGAGACGGTCCGATCGGTCGATTCGAGTGCCTGCTTCAACCGCCGGTGTTCTTCGGCGTCGATCAGACCTTCGGATCGCGATTCACCGATCATCGCGGACAACTCCACCGCCGAGACCGTGACGTCGAGTTCGTCCTTGGGTTCGACGCGCAGGAGCTTGAGCACTCCGTTCGCGCACAGGTTGTAGAACGCGATGATCGGGCGAGCGATCTTGATGAACGCCAGATGCACGGGAACGAGCAGCATGGCCGTCTTCTCGGGGCCGGCCAACGCGATGTTCTTGGGCACCATCTCGCCGAGCAGGATGTGCAGCACGACGACGAGCGACAGCGCGATGGCAAACGAGATCGGGTGCAGCAATCCGTCGGGCAGGCCGACGGCTTCCATCGGCACCTCGAGGAGGTGCGCAATGGCGGGCTCGGCGACCTTACCGAGGAGGATCGAGCAGATCGTGATGCCCAGCTGAGCCGCCGCAAGCATGAGCGAGAGGTTCTCACCGGCCTTGATGACTGTGAGCGCCCGCTTCTTGCCTTGCGCGACCAGTGCTTCGAGGCGGTCACGTCGTGCGGAGATCAGTGCGAACTCCGCACCGACGAAGAATGCATTGCCGGCGAGCAGCACGACGGTGAGGAGTACACCGAAGAGGTTATTCATCGTCGGACTCCTTCTTGCTGTCGTCTGCGGATTCGGGTTCGACGTAAGCGGGGACCGGCGTGATAGTCACCCGGTCGATACGGCGGCCGTCCATGCCGGTCACTCGTGCAATCCACTTTCCGCGCGAATCACCGGACGAGTCGACGTCGGGCAATTCCACCTCGTCACCCTCGTCGGGGATGCGGCCCAGTTCGGTGAGCACCAACCCACCGAGCGTGTCGTAGTCGCCTTCGGGAGCGGTGTACCCGGTAGCCGAAGTGACCTCGTCGATGCGCAGGAGACCGGAGCACGACCATCCGTCGCCGACGCGCTGCACGTCGAGTTCGGGTTCGTCGTGTTCGTCGCGCACATCGCCGACGATTTCCTCGATGAGGTCTTCCATCGTGACGATGCCGGCAGTTCCGCCGTACTCGTCGACGACGAGCGCAACCTGCATACCGTCGGAGCGGATTCGCTCCATGACGGTGTCTCCGTCCAGGCTCGACGGCACGACGGGAACACGTTGAGCCAGACTGTCGACGCGCGTCGTGCGCCGACGTTCGGCCGGAACGGTGAACGCGTGCTTGATGTGTACGACGCCGACCGTGTCGTCGAGATCGCCGCGAACGACCGGGAAGCGCGAATAGCCGGTCCGCGACGCCGTCACGATCAGGTCTGCGACGGTGTCCGAGAGTTCCAGCGATTCGATCTTCACTCGCGGAGTCATCAGCTCTTCTGCCGTGCGGTCACCGAACTGCAGTGAACGGTCGACGAGCATCGCCGTGCCCTTGTCGATGGACCCGCGCTGCGCGGACGTCCGCACGAGGGACCCGAGTTCCTGCGGTGATCGCGCGGAGCGCAATTCCTCCGCGGGTTCGATGCCCAGGCGTCGCACGATCCAGTTGGCGGTTCCGTTGAGGCCGTTGATGGCCCACCGGAAGATCAGCGAGAACCCTGCTTGCAGGCCCGCAGTCGCGCGGGCGGTGGGCATCGGCTTGGAGATTGCGAGGTTCTTCGGTACGAGCTCACCGAAGATCATGGAGAACGAGGTCGCGATCACGAGCGCCAGGATCAAAGACGTTGTCGAGGCAGCGGATTCACTGAGCCCGACGGCCTTCGTGACCGGTGTGATGAACCGTGCCAGGACCGGCTCGGCCAGGTAACCGGTGATCAGGGTTGTGATCGTGATGCCCAGCTGAGCGCCGGAGAGCTGGAACGAAAGAGTCTTGTGCGCGTGTTGAACCTGCCGCGAGCGTCGGTCGCCGCCACGAGCAGCTTCGTCGACGGTGCTGCGTTCGAGCGCGGTCAGTGAGAATTCGGCCGCCACGAAGAGGGCGGTGCCTGCAGTCAGCGCGATGAAGCCGACCAGGCTGAGAATGGTGAAAACGATGTCCATGTGTCATCGCCACCTGAGATGTGCACGGGGGCCGCCGGGTTTGTCTCCCGGCTCGCTAGAGGAGCCCTCCGAACCGGCGGAATCAGAAGATTCCTCGGATAAAACGACGGGTGTAGCGCCGGGTAAGTGTGTGGGTGCCTCGGGCACCGGGTTCCTTTCGTCAGAGCCGAGTAGTTCTCGGCTGTAGCGGGCTCGGTCGGGTCGCCGAAGGGCACCCGACCGAGTTTTGTTTTCTGTTTACGGATCCAATGATACCGGCGGGTGCCCGGGAGTAGGGACCCGAGCACCCGCCGACAGTCACAGAACGTGGTTCACCAACCAGACGGAAGCGGCCGTCCTTCGGCAAATCCGGCGGCGGACTGCACGCCCAGAACGGCCTTCTCGTGCAGCTCCTCGAGAGAGCGCGCACCCGCGTACGTGCAGGTACTGCGCACGCCGGAACAGATCTGATCGATCAGGTCCTCGACTCCAGGGCGCTCGGGATCGAGACGCATCCGCGAACTGGAGATGCCTTCCTCGAACAATCCCTTACGGGCGCGATCGAAAGCCGTTTCGGTGGCTGTGCGAGCGGCAACAGCGCGCTTGGAGGCCATACCGAAGCTCTCCTTGTACGCGTTGCCCGCCTGATCGACTTTGAGATCGCCGGGGGACTCGTATGTGCCGGCGA
>NZ_BCWH01000003.1:981525-1043994 GCF_001653035.1 Rhodococcus sp. YH3-3
GGCGTCGACGAGTGCCTTGGCCTTGGCGCCCACGTCACCGTTCACACCGACCGCCGCAGCGACCCGGAGTGCGCCGCGCGCGTCGACTGCGGGGTCGTAGATGCCGGCACGGATCGCGCCGGTGCGGGTGAGGACGCCGGCAAGAGTCCCGTCTTCGTTGACGATGACCGCCAGCGGATCGTGCTTGGTTTCGAGCAGTTCGAAGACCTCACGCGGTGTGGCGGTGACCGGGGCCGTGACGAAGTCGGTGATCGCGACGGTACGTAGGCGAGTGAACCGATCGACATCCGCGCAGGCAGCCTCCGTGACGACACCGAGAGGCTTACCGTCCTCGACCACCACGACCGCGCCGTGAGCACGCTTGGGAAGCAGCGCCAGCGCATCGGAGACGGCGTCGTCCGGACTAAGCGTGACCGGCGTATCGGCGACGAGGTGGCGGCTCTTGACGAACGCCACGGTCTCGGCGACAGCTTCGGTGGGGACGTCCTGCGGAATGATGACCAGTCCGCCGCGGCGGGCGACAGTCTCCGCCATGCGGCGGCCGGCGACTGCGGTCATATTGGCGACCACGACGGGAATGGTCGTTCCGGATCCGTCGGAAGAATTGAGATCGACGTCGAACCGAGAGGTGACCTCGGTCCGGTTAGGGACGAGGAAGACGTCGTCGTAGGTCAGGTCGTATGGGGGGCGTTGCCCTTCGAGGAACTGCACGTTTCACGAGCCTACCGTCGATTCCGCCGTAGCGCCCTCGGTATCGCGCGCTTGTGAGCGGGAAAGGGCGATCGTGGTCATGATCATGACGGCGACGGCGCACCCGATGAGAGCAATTCCGGGACCGTCGACGCGGAGGCGTTCGTCGAGCACTGTCATCCCCAGGAAGATGGCCGCGATCGGCTCGCCGATCGTCAGGGCGGGTAGCGACGCCGACAGCGGCCCGACCTGGAACGCGCGCTGTTGCAGGTAGACCCCGATTGCGCCCGAGGCGATCAGCGCCCACGTCTGCCATGCCGAAATCACCCCGACGACGCCGTGGCCGAGTAGGTCGGTGACGTACTTGGTGAATGCGACGGCGACGCCGTAGAAGATGCCTGCCGCAGAGCCGAGAAGCAGTGCGCGCCAGCCGCCGTCGAGTTTGGACAAGCCGCCGACAGTTGCGGCCACGGCCACTGCGACCGTAATCGTCAGGGGCACAGCCCAATCCGACCATGGAGCATTGCTGTCTCCCTCGGTGGGATCGCCGACGACGAGGAAGATCGCCAAGGAAATCGCGAGCATGATCGCCAGTGACCACGCGGAACGGGTGATGCGGATTCCCGAGAATTTGGCCGAGAGAGGCAGCGCGAACAGCAACGAGGTCACGATCAGCGGCTGCACCACCAACACCGAACCCAACGACAGTGCAACGGCCTGCATGACGTACCCGCCGCCGTCACCGATCAGCCCGGCCCACCACCGAGGACTGCGAATCAACGACGCCACCAACGCCTCGCCCTCGGGAACCGCGGACGCCGCCCGTTGCTGAGCGACCGAAGCGCACGCGAAGAGCAGTGCAGCGAGAAGTGCGCAGAGAACCGAGATCAGTGGAAGATCACCCATTCCCTCAGTGTGCGCGCTTGCCCGCCCGATTTCCGGCAGACGGCTTTCCTGCGCCGGGTGCGCCGCGACGCGGGGTCAAGCCCTTGGACGCCAGACGCTCCGAACGGGTCGGGACCGGAGTGCCGTCCGCACGGATCTTCTTCACACTCTTCGGATCGGTGACGCGCCGCGAGGAGGCGGCGCGCTTGTCGCCGTCCTTCTTCATCCGGCCTCCGGCAGCGGTCCGGCCTGCAGTGTCGTGTTCCTGACGGCCACGCTTGGCGGTGTGCTTGACGGCAACCGTCGTATCGGGAGCCTCGACCGGAATTCCCGTCGGCTCCATCGCACCGGTGATGCGCGTGAGTTCAAGATCGTCAGGACGAACCCGCACACCGTGAACCTTGATGCCTGCCTGCTTGGTCAACTTCTCGACCGAATCACGTTCTTCGTCGGTGACGATGGTGACGACGACGCCCGATTCGCCGGCGCGTGCCGTCCGGCCGGCCCGGTGCAGGTAGTCCTTCGCCTCGGCCGGGGGATCGACGTGAACGACGAGCGTCACGTCGTCGACATGGATTCCGCGCGCGGCGACATCGGTGGCGACCAGGACCGGTGTTGTCCCGTCGGAGAACGACGCGAGGGTCTTGGTCCGATTGTTCTGCGTCTTGCCGCCGTGCAGAGCCCCGGCCGAGACGCCGATCAAATGCAGTTGCTGCGCAAGACGATCCACACCGTGCTTGGTCTTGACGAACATGATGGTCCGCCCCGCACGCGAAGCGATATGTGCGACAACGGATCTCTTGTCGTCGCGGTCGACGAAGAGCAGATGATGTTCCATGGTCGAGACGGTCGCAACCGGGGGAGCAGTCGAGTGCGACGCCGGATTGCGCAGGTAACCCGCGACCAGATCGTCGACCTTGCCGTCGAGTGTCGCTGAGAAGAGAAGACGCTGACCGTCTTTCGGAGTCGTGTCGAGAATCTTCGCAACCTCGTCGATGAAGCCCATGTCCGCCATGTGGTCGGCTTCGTCGATGGTCGTGATCACGACGTCGTCGAGAATCACCGACTTCTGCTCGAGTAGGTCGAGCAAGCGCCCGGGGGTCGCGATCAGCAGATCGACGCCGCGGGCAAGGATGTCGGCCTGACGCTTGATCGGAACGCCCCCGACCGCATTTGCCACACGCAAACCGATCTCGGTAGCGGCGTCGTCGAGTGCCTTGTGGATCTGGATCGCCAGCTCACGGGTGGGAGCGAGCACCAAACCGCGCGGACGATTCCGCTTGCTCGCCCCACCCTTGAGGCGCACCAGCATCGGAAGCCCGAAGGCCAGAGTCTTTCCGGAACCCGTCGCACCGCGCCCGAGTACATCCCGACCGGCAAGAACATCGGGGATGGTTGCCGACTGAATGGGGAAGGGGGCATCGATGCCGCTTCGGCGCAACGCGTGCACCATCACGGCGGGGATTCCGAGGTCGACGAACGAACGCCCTTCGGTCGAGGTGGGCGAGTCGATCGTCGATTCCTGCATTTGTCCAGGCTACCGGGTATCGGTAGACGCAGATGACCGCATCTACCGATACCCGCTGTGAATCAGGCCTCGATTTCGCTGCGGTCACCGCTCCACAGTGTGTGGAACTTGCCCGGCTTGTCGATGCGCTCGTAGGTGTGCGCGCCGAAGAAGTCGCGCTGACCCTGAGTCAGGGCGGCCGGCAGACGCTCCGCGCGGAGACCGTCGTAGTACGACAGCGAGGACGCGAACGCAGGTACCGGAATGCCGAGCATCGTCGCGGTGGCGACCACGCGGCGCCAGCTGTCGATGCCTGCCTCGATGGCCTCGCGGAAGTACGGCGCCAGAATCAAGCTCGGCAGGCTCGGATCGGCGTCGAACGCGTCCTTGATGCGGTTGAGGAACTGCGCACGGATGATGCAGCCACCGCGCCAGATCGTCGCCAGGTCGGCAGGCTTGAGGTTCCAGTCGTACTCGGCGCTGCCGGCAGCGATCTGATCGAAGCCCTGCGCGTACGCCACGATCTTCGACGCGTACAGCGCGGCCTGGATGTCGGCGGCGAACTGCTCGGCGTCAGCAGGCTTGTCGCCGAGAGAGCCGGCAGCCAGACCCTGCGCCTGAGCTGCGGCGCGCTGATTGCGGCTACCGGACAGTGCGCGAGCGAATACGGCCTCGGCGATACCGGTGACCGGCACGCCCAGATCCAGAGCGGACTTGACCGTCCAGCGGCCCGTGCCCTTCTGCTCGGCAGCGTCGACGATGACGTCGACCAAAGGCTTGCCCGTCTCGGCGTCGACCTGGCGGAGCACCTCGGCGGTGATCTCGATCAGGTAGGACTCGAGGGTGCCCTTGTTCCACTCGGTGAAGACGTCGGCAACCTGACCGGCGTCGTAGCCCAGAGCGTCGCGGAAGAGGTTGTACGCCTCGCCGATGAGCTGCATGTCGGCGTACTCGATGCCGTTGTGCACCATCTTGACGAAGTGACCGCTGCCGTCGGGGCCGATGTGCGTGCAGCACGGGGTGCCGTCGACGTGAGCGGAGATGGACTCGAGAAGCGGGCCGAGAGCCTCGTAGGACTCCTTCGGGCCGCCCGGCATGATCGACGGACCGTTGAGTGCGCCTTCTTCGCCACCGGAGATACCGGCGCCGACGAAGTGCAGTCCGCGGGCGCGGATCGCCGCTTCACGACGGATCGTGTCGGTGTAGAGCGAGTTGCCACCGTCGATGATGATGTCGCCGGGCTCCATGGCGTTTGCGAGCTCTTCGATGACAGCATCGGTCGGGGCGCCGGCCTTGACCATGATCAGGACGCGTCGCGGCTTCTGAAGTGCGGCAACAAACTCCTCGACGGTCTCGGTGCGCACGAAATCGCCCTCGGAACCATGCTCGGCGATCAGGGCATCGGTCTTCGCGATGCTGCGGTTGTGCAGGGCAACGGTGTGACCGTGGCGGGCGAAATTGCGGGCAATATTCGAACCCATGACGGCCAGGCCGGTGACGCCGATCTGAGCTCGGGGTGATTCGGTGCTAGTGGTTGACATGCTTACAGCTTTCCCTCTCGGTCCGCGGCTGTGAAATCCTGCGCTGTGCGCAGCCGAAAACGGTGCGGCCGCGACGCGCGTGAACATCAGACCGTGCATACAAAACACGGATGCAGATCACTTTAATTGCAGTGACCTGCATCCGTCTCGATACAGCTTCCGGCACAGCCGGAAGGTTCTCAGTGTTCAGTTGTCGAGCCGCAGCTCAGCGCAGGTATTACCGCTGATCGCGCTTCGGGCCGTCGAATCCGTCATAGCTACGACGGTCGGTGCGGCTGCGGAAGCCGCCACCGCTGGTCGAGGCTGCACGGTTGTCGCCGCCTTCGCGGTTTCCCTGGTATCCACCGGAGGAGCGGTTGCCCTGGTAGCCGGTCGAGGGGCGGCTGTCGCGATCGCCGTACGAGCGGTTGTTGTCGCGGTTGCCCTGGTATCCACCACCGGACGAACGGTTGCCCTGGTATCCGCCGCGGCTCTCGCCGTCACGGCTTCCCTGGTATCCGCCCGACGAGCGGTTGCCCTGGTAACCCGTCGACGGGCGGCTGTCGCGGTCTCCGTAGGACGGACGGCTGTCACGGTTGCCCTGGTAACCACCGCTGGAGCGATCACCCTGGTATCCACCACCGGACGAACGGTTGCCCTGGTATCCGCCGCGGCTCTCGCCGTCGCGGTTGCCCTGGTAGCCACCCGAAGAGCGGTTTCCTTGGTATCCGGTCGAGGGGCGGCTGTCGCGGTTGCCCTGGTAACCACCACTGGAGCGATCACCCTGGTATCCGCCGCGGCTCTCGCCGTCGCGGTTGCCCTGGTAGCCACCCGAAGAGCGGTTGCCCTGGTATCCACCGGACGAGCGGTTGCCCTGGTATCCGCCGCGGCTTCCACCACGATCACCGAAGGAACGCTCGCCACGAGAAGAGCTCTCGCGCAACGGTTCTCCGGTCGGCTTCTTGGCGCCGGTGATGCGAGCAAGTTCAGCAGAACCCGGGGTGACGGCAACGGCTGCGGCATTGACGCCGGCCATACCGGTCAGACGCTTGAACTGACGCTTCTGGTTCGGCAGCACGATGGCGACAACGGTGCCCTTCTCGCCGGCGCGAGCGGTACGACCAGCACGGTGCAGGTAGTCCTTGTGGTCGGCCGGGGGATCGACGTGAACGACGAGGTCGATGCCGTCGACGTGGATGCCGCGTGCTGCGACGTCCGTTGCGACGAGGACCGGGGTGCGGCCGTTCTTGAAACGCTCGAGGACGCGGGTGCGCTGGTTCTGTGCCTTGCCGCCGTGAAGCGACTCGGCAGCGATGCCGACTGCGCGGAGGCGGTCGGTGATTCCCTCGCAACCGAGCTTGGTGCGGGCGAACATGATGGTGCGTCCGTCGCGGGCACCGATCTCGGCGAGAACGGAATCCTTCTGTCCACGATCGACGAGGAGAACGTAGTGCTCCATCGTGTCGACGCTTGCGCGGCCGTCTTCGGTGGAGTGGGTGACGTGGTTGGCCAGGAACTGACGAACCAGCGACTGGACCTCACGGTCGAGGGTTGCCGAGAACAGCAGACGCTGTCCGTCTGCGGGGGTCTCACCGAGGATCGAGCGAACCTCGGGCAGGAAGCCCATGTCTGCCATCTGATCGGCTTCGTCGAGTGCGGTGATTTCCACCGAGTCGAGGATGCAGGTGCCCTGACGCAGGTGGTCGCCGAGACGACCCGGCGTTGCGACGAGGACGTCTACGCCGCGTCGGAGCTGATCGACCTGCTTGGCGAACGGCGTTCCACCGACAGCGGGACGAACCGTGAGTCCGAGTGCGCCGGCGTAGGAGTTGAGGGAGTCGACCACCTGGAAAGCAAGCTCACGGGTGGGGACGAGCACGAGTGCGCGGGGACGCTTGGCGGCCGGGCGATCTTCGTGGCGTGAGAGGCGGGTCAGCATCGGCAGGCCGAAGGCGAGGGTCTTGCCCGATCCGGTCTGTGCGCGGCCGAGAACGTTGGTTCCGGCGAGCGCGTCCGGGATGGACTGCGCCTGGATGGGGGACGGGACGGTGATGGAGTTGCGCGCCAATGCGGCAACAAGCTGCTCGGGCAGGCCGATCTCGGCGAAGGTGATACCCGGCTCGGTGGCGACTGCTTCTTCGGCAGCGGGGGTGTTGACGGTGGGGTCTTCGATGTTCTCGGAAGACGACATTTGGACAGCGTTGGTCACGCGGAAACCTCTCCGGACTACGGGCACGTCGCGGAGCGGAAGAAGCCATGCTGAAATACACGACACAGTTCGCAAAGGGACGAGCCAGGGCACATGTCACCTGGCAATCCGAACGCATACTGCGGGGAATTGGGCTGTGTGCCGTTATATGTTGACGGACCACGATGGTGGCCGTGATCCACTCTACGCCACCGGGGACACCGAAGTCAGGTAGCCCCGCCTGTGACCTGCACTACTACACGGGGTTACGCAGGTCAAGACTCAGTATGCGTTGAAAAGCAGTCGAAGTTCGGTGAGCCAGGGCACAGCCACCGCAACCGTGGGAACAACGAGAATCGCGACCGCCCCGAGATACGCAAAAACTGCGATGCGGGGATCTGCGTCGTCGGCCGAGAGGCGTTGCACTCGGATGAGCGTCGACGGCCCGCCCGCTGCCATTGCCCCGCGGGGTGCCGTCGATCCGGCACACGCGACAAGCGCCCGCGCGAGGGGAGTGGGACCGGTAGCCCGCACGGCTGAATCGTCGGCGAGCAACTCCACCAGTAGCTGCACCGATCCCAGGGCCGACTTGCTACGAACGAAACGGGGGAACGCGTGGTTGACGGCAGTGAAAGCCTCGAGGACCAGATCGTGACGAGCTCGCAGGTGGGAACGCTCGTGCGTCAGGATGGCTTTGACCTCGGCATGATCGAGGTTCTGCAGAGTGCCTTGACTGAGAACCACGCGTTGACGCAGACCTGGCAGGCAGTATGCGATCGGTTCGTCGACGTCCAGTACCCGCAGATCGGGTGTGCGTTCCACCGACGCGGGCATGGCGCAGTCGTCGAGAAGGTCCACCAACACGCGGTGACGTGCACGGCGACGTCGGGTTCTCACAGCGACCTGGATGATCGAGAAGATCAGCTTCGCGCCGATCAGAAGCGTCAGGGCAAAAACAACCACGTACAGAATCCACAGCGGGAGCCCGAGTGCATCGATTTCGGCGGTCGGGGCCGTCGTCGGCCTACCGTCAGTGCCGGGAACGAGCAGCTGGCTGGCAATGGCCAGGCCCGAGCTGAATGCCGACAGCACCGCAGCAATTGCGACGGCTTGCCACAGAACCAACGCCGCGCGTGGAGCGCGGTAAGGCCACGTGGAGCGGCTCAGGAGTGCGGGAACCGGACCGGCCAGCAACAAGGCAAGCAGTCCGAAAACCAGTGCAGTAGTGGCGTTCATGTCCTACACATCATGCACGACGAAATCAGTTCGGCCTAGAAATTCCGGGCTGCGCAGCCTTTTTCGCGGACTCGCGCACCTCGAGGGCAGCGAGCGCCTCGCGGAGAGCATCGGCTTCGTCAGCATTGACCTGTCCCACGAAGTGGACGAGCGCCGCAGCGCGACCGCCGGACTCCGGAGCCTGGGCCAGCGCGTCGACCATCAGACTCGCGACCAGTTCTTCGCGCTTATTGACGGGAAGATAGCGATGTGCGCGATCGTCACGCTGCTGAATCACCAGATGCTTCTTCGCCAGGCGCTGCAGAACGGTCATTACCGTCGTGTACGCCAATTCGCGATGCGTCGCGAGTGCTTCATGCACCTGTCGCACAGTTTGCGGTTCCGATGTGGACCACAAATGATCCATCACCGCGCGTTCGAGTTCACCTAGACCTGCCATTCTTCGATTCTACGGACTTCCACGACGAAATACGTACTACTGGTAGTAGTAACCACTTCGGTGGGGGTGTGGTATTGGCCATAGTGATCTGCGTGACGGTTACGGTGGTGTGAGACGACGAAAGTCCCGACAATGACGATGCCCGATAATTGCAAGCCAACAGTCGATCCGCAGAAAGTAGCCGCACGTAGATGACGATCGACAGTTCGCCGGGCACCGAAGAATCGACATCACGGGCGCGGGTAGTCACGCAGAAAGCTGCCGGCATCATCCGTTTCGGCATTCGCGACGCACCGTTGACGGTCGTTCTACTTCTCACCATGTGGATCGTGGGTGCCGCAACCGGCAGCCTCGTTCACGGACCGTCCCGCGATCTCGAGCACACGATCGGTGCCGGAATGGGCTCGATCCAGCACGGCCGCATCTGGACTCCGCTCACGTCCGTGCTGTGGGCAGGAAACCTGCTCGGGTACCTCGGCGCGACCGTGCTCCTGATCGCAGTCGCCGCACCCCTCGAACGCCGAATGGGAACGATCAAGCTTGCGATCGCCGGCGCAAGCACTCAAATCTTGGGAGTCCTGCTCGGGCTCGGCTGGGCGTCGTTTGCGAAGGTGTTCGATTCCAGTTGGGGATTCCGCCTCCACGTGGGCTCCGCGGTCGGAGCCAGTGCATGGATCGTCGGCGCTGCGATGGCCGCCAGCTCGAACATGGGCACCCTGTGGCGCCGTCGCATTCGCGTCGGAACTTTGGCGTTGACGATCACTTTGGCCTTGTTCAGTGGTCAGCTGCAAGACGTCATCCGATTCTTTGCCGCTGTGGTGGGTTTGGTGATCGGTCAGTGGATCGTCGGACGATCGGCGCGCGGTGAGCGCATCGCCGGGACACAGCGAGAGGGTCGCGTCCTGGTCGCCATCGTCGTCGCGGCGAGTGCGATCGGCCCGATGATCGCCGCGCTGTCCCCGCAGGCGGTCGGCCCACTCGCGGTCCTCCGTGACCTCTTCCGCGGAGTTCCCTGGACTGTCGCCGAGGTTCGAGAACTGTGCGAGGAGTCGTCGTCGGATCCGGACTGCCGACGAGGACTCCTCGAGCTCAGACTCTCCGGTATCGGCCCGACTCTGCTCTCGCTGATGCCGTCGATCTTCGTTCTCGTGTTGAGTGACGGGCTCCGTCGTGGCCGCAGATTCGCCTGGATTGCGACAGTGTGTGCTCAGGTAGTCCTACTCGTCCTCTCGATCGGGAACTTCGTCATCAGGTTCGTCGACGCCGTCGACAGTGACAGCTTGTTCTACGGAATCAGCGATCCGAACGTGTACCGAACTCTGGTGCCGTTCCTGACACCGCTCTTCGTACTGATCCTGCTGATCGCGACACGTCGATACTTCGACGTCGCGGCCCCGGCCAAGACATACCGACGTCTCGGTGCTGCGATCGTGACCTTGCTCGCGGTCCTCGCCGTGATCTACGTCGGCGGCGGAATGCTCGCCAGGCACGGGTTCGATCGCGAGCCCACTGTAACGATGTTGCTCGCGGACTTCCCTCAGCGCCTTGTACCGCCCGTGTACCTGCAGTTGATCGATCCGCGTCTGCTTCCCGTGGACATCGAGTCGACGTTGCTCTTCGAGTGGACCGGCGTCGTGTTCTGGGGCGTCGCCGCCGTGTTGGTGTTCGTGAGTTTCCTCAAGCCGGTCAAGACCGCCGATCCCAAAGCCGCCGAACGAGCGCGATCCATGTTGATCGCCGGTACCGGCAGCCCGTTGTCCTGGATGACGACGTGGAAGGGAAACACATACTGGTTCAGCGCGGACGGTTCGAGTTACGTCGCGTATCGCGTCATCGCCGGTGTTGCTCTCACAACCGGTGATCCGGTCGGTCCTCCAGATCGCATGCGCACGGCGATCGAGGAGTTTGCCGAGTTCGCTTCGTCGAACGGTTGGATTCCCTGCTTCTATTCAGTGACCGACGACGCCCGAAGCATCACTGATTCCATGGGCTGGAGTGGCCTGCAGGTCGCCGAGGAAACCGTGCTCGACCTCGGACAGGTCGCGTTCACAGGAAAGCGGTTCCAGGATGTGCGAACAGCACTGAACCGGGCGAAGAAGTCCGGGATCACGGCCGAGTGGATTTCCTTCCCTCATGCACCTCTCGCGATCAAGGATCAGATAGTTGCGATCTCGGAGGAATGGGTGGCGGACAAGGGGATGCCCGAGATGGGATTCACCCTCGGCGGACTCGACGAGGTCGACGACGAACAAGTGCGGTGCCTGATCGCCGTCGACGAGGATCGCACCGTGCACGGTGTCACGTCGTGGCTACCGGTGTACCGCGACGGCAAAGTCGTCGGGTGGACACTCGACTTCATGAGGCGACGCTCCGAAGGATTCCGTCCCGCGATGGAGTTCCTCATCGCCTCCGCTGCACTGAAATTGGAGGAGGAGGGCGTCGAGTTCCTCAGTCTGTCCGGTGCACCGTTGGCAACAATCGCCGGTGACTCCGAGAGGAATGCGAACGAACCGGAGGCCACGACTTTCTCGGCGATGATGGACAGCGTGCTCGACCTACTCGGTCGCACCCTGGAACCGGTGTACGGATTTCGTTCGCTGTTGGCCTTCAAATCGAAGTTCCAGCCTCGGTACGTGCCGATGCACATGACTTTCGCCGATCCAGCCGCGTTGCCGAGCATCGGGAACGCGGTCGGACGGGCGTACCTGCCGACCGTGACGATCGGTCAGGGATTCAAACTTGTTCGGACGATTCTGGGTCGCTGATTCGCGATCGTCACGCAGGCTTTGCCGGCCCGCCGACGGCGCCGAACACGTGCCGGGTGCCGATCGGAACGATCAGCGGCCGATCCGAGACGGGATCGTCGATGACCGCAGCTTCGAGACCGAACACCTCGAGCAGAAGTTCCGCGGAAATGATGTCCTTGGGGACACCAGAAGCGACGACGGCGCCGTCGCGCATCACGATCAGATGATCGCTGTATCTGACCGCGAGATTGAGGTCGTGCAGCACCATCACCACGGTGCGCCCCATTTCCTCGTGGAGTTGATCCACCAGGTCGAGGACTTCCATCGAGTGCGCGAGGTCCAGATAGGTAGTCGGTTCGTCGAGAAGCAGAATGTCGGTTCCCTGGGCGAGAGCCATCGAGATCCAGGCTCGCTGGCGCTGACCGCCGGACAATTGATCGACGGGTCGATCGGCGAGATCCGAGACACCGGTCAGCTCCAGCGCTTCGGCGACCTCGCCCTCGTCGTCCGCGGACCACTGCCTGATCCACGACTGGTGCGGGTGGCGCCCACGTGAGACCAGATCGGCGACGGTGAGTCCTTCGGGCGCAACTGGAGTCTGGGGGAGCATTCCGAGCACCCGTGCGACTTCCTTGGTCTTCATCGAACTGATCGCCTTGCCGTCCAGGACAACCGATCCGCCCTTGGGCTTGAGCAGACGACCGAGCGCACGCAGGAGCGTCGACTTGCCGCAACCGTTGGGGCCGATGACCGTCGTGATCACGCCGGTAGGGATCTCGAGATCGAGTCCGTCGACGATGATGCGGTCCCCGTACCCGAGCGTCAGGTTCTTGGCGACGAGACGCGAAGGAGTATCGGTGGACTGGGCGATGGTGGTCATGCTGTGACCTTCCGATTGTTACGAACCAACAGGTAGAGCAGGAACGGACCACCCAGTGCGGAAGTCACGATTCCGACGGGGAGTTCCACAGGCAGAATTGTTCGAGCGATGACGTCGCTGCCGACCACCAGTACAGCACCGGTCAGCGCGGACGCCACGATGGGCGGGCCGGCAGAGCGCACCAGACGCATGGCGACCTGTGGCGCAGCCAGGGCGACAAAGCCGACCGGACCTGCTGCGGCGGTTGCGATGGCGGCCAGCGCCACGGCGGAAAGCAACAGCTTGGCCTGGGAGGATTGCAAGCGAACACCGAGTGAGGTTGCGTTGTCGTCGCCCAACCGCAGTGCTCCCATGGTGAACGATGCGATCACCGCGTAGCCGCCGACTACTGCGACGGCGATGGCGACCGGCCACATCTGATTCCAGGTGGCACCGTTGAGTGAACCGTTGAGCCACACCTGTGCGCGAGAAGCATCGTTGATGTCCGCCGAGATGAGAAGCCATCCCGTCGCTGCCACGAGCATGGCGTTGATGCCGATGCCGATCAGGATGAGGCGGAATCCCTCGACGCCTTTTCGCCATGCCAGGGCGTAGATCACCACAGCTGTCAGCAGACCGCCACACAGTGCAGCCAACGGAATCCCCAGTGTGGCAAGCAGTCCCACGAACGACCCGCCACCGCCGAGCACGATGAGAGCAACCGCGGCTGCGCTCGATCCGGCCGTGATTCCGAGGATGTCGGGGCTGGCGAGGGCGTTGCGAGCGATCGTCTGGGTGACCGCACCGGCAATGCCGAGTGCCATACCGATGAAGAGTGCGGTGAGCGATCGAGGAAGTCGGAGGTCGAAGACGATCAGGTTCTGTGTCTTGCTTCCATTACCGAGCAGGACGGAAATGACATCGGGGATCGAGATCGGATAGTCGCCGCGTCCGATGTTGATGCAGAGCAGAAGGAAGAGTGCGACCGCGAGCGCAATGCACACCGACACCGCGAGTGGACGGTAGACCAGTGAGAATCCACCGATACGAATCGACTTACGTGAGGGGACGGTCCGGGGGAGTACCCGGAGTTCTTGCTTGAGCGTCACAGACTTGCCAACTTCCTGCGGCGTACGAGAGCGATGAAGAACGGGGCGCCGAAGAGGGCCAGGATGATTCCGACCTGCAACTCGCCGGGGCGCACGACTACGCGACCGATGATGTCCGCGGTGATCAGCATGACCGCACCGAGTAAGCCCGCGTACGGGACCAGCCAGCGGTAGTCGGGTCCGGTGATGGCCCGAGCCACGTGGGGGACCACCAATCCGATGAACGCGATAGGTCCACACGCTGCGGTCGCGGCGCCGGTCAGCAGGGTGATCGCGATGATGCCGAGGGTGCGACTGAACGCGATGTTCGTTCCCAACGCTTTTGCGACGTCTTCACCCAGGCTGAGGACATTGAGACCAGGCGTACTCGCCAGGGCGATGACCAAACCGAGTATCAGGAAGGGGAGGACCTGCCAGAGAACGTCGAACCCGCGACCGGACACCGACCCGACTACCCAGAAACGATAGGCGTCCAGGCTCGTCTGGTCGAGGATTATCACGGCGTTGGTCATGGCTTGCAGGAAGAACGCGACGGCCGCGCCCGCCAGAGCCAGACTCAGAGGACTTGCGCCGCCGTTTCCGATGGAGGACAAGCCGAAGACGACGATGCTGGCGACGAACGATCCTGCAAACGCGAACCAGAGGTACTGACTCGGGGCGGTGAAACCGAAGAGATAGATCGCCATGACTACGAAGAAAGCCGCGCCGGCGTTGAGGCCGAGTAATCCGGCATCTGCCAACGGGTTACGGGTGTGTCCCTGAATCAGGGCGCCGGCGATACCGAGTGCGATGCCGACGACAAGACCCAGGATGGTCCGCGGAGCGCGCAACGTTCGCACGATGATGTCCGTCTGGGTGCCGTCCGAACTGAAGATGGCGTGGAAGATCTCGGCAAACGTCAGCGGACGTGCGCCCACCGCGATGCTCGCGAGCATGACGAGCGCGAGAAGAACCGTGAGCACCGCGAGACCGATCAGCCGGCGTCGACGAGTTGCCCCGACGCTGTTGTCGCGCGCGAGTTCCTCGAACCCTTCTTCGCGCGCCGTGCTTTCACGGACCACCTCGATACCGGTTCGATCGAACGGCCTGCGCAGAGCTCGGCGAACACCGATGGGCTGCTTTGTCTTCGCGTCACGCGTGACCAGACCTACCCATCCCTTTCCCGAGGTCCGGCCTGTGGCACCTTCGCGGAATCCCAGGTTCCACACGAGGAGACCAACGGCAATGGCTATTGCCGTCCCACCGAATACTGCGCGGTCGGCTTCGCCGCCACCGTTCTCGTCTCGGAGCGACTGAACGACGTACCAGCCGACGAGCAACGGAAGCAGGAACACCCCCGCGTCGAAAATCCCAGCTAGAACACGCATTCGGACAGGAGCCGGGCCGCGCGGCACTATGCGCCGTCCGTACGTCTCGCTGGGTCCTCGGGGATGTCCGTTCCCGAGCGGTTTGATCATCGTCACTGGCGGTTCGAGCTCCTGGTCTTTGTGCGCAGGGAATTCGCATCTTAGGTTACGGAACCCTATGTGGGTGTGCTCCCTGCGGGGCAAGTTCCTGTGAATATGCGGTGCCCAGCGTCACAGTTCTTTACTCTTGAATTATGGTGAGGCTAACCTACATTAAGAACCACAAGACAACTTCGGCCGATTGGAGTGCACGGTGACAATCACCTTGACCACCCAGCATGCGGATGTTCGTGAATTCGAACTCCGGTCGAACGCATTGAGCCGCACCAGCGTTCGCCTACGAGCACTCAACCCTGACTACCCGCGCGTCTACGCGGTTGCCGCCATGTCAGGTGAAGGCAAACGGCGTTGGTGGCAGTTGAGTGAAGGCTTGTGCGGGGAGAGGGTGCATCAGATGTTCGCCCGCTCGCTCCAGGATCTCGACAGTGCCGAAGCTGCGGCGATACAGGTCGCAACATCACTGATTCACGCTGTGGTCGGCAGGGTTGCCGCATCGATCGTCTCCGAAGGTGCCGCTTGGGATCCAGGGCTCGAGAACCTGTTCATCCACATGGACAGCGACGGCGGTATCGACTGGGCCGGGGTGATCGACGAAACTCTGCGCGTTGCGCCGAACGGACGGGAGTCCGGCAGTGACGGCGTCGTCGACATGCCGTGCGAAGAAGCGCTCCTCGTCTGGACCGCGCACCGTTGCCTGACCTCGCTACGGGCGATCTACGACGCCGTCTCCAGGTGTGCGCCCGTCGACCAGTTCAGATTCTGGGGCTTGGTAGGGGAGTCGATCCTGGGCGCAGCGGCATATGTCCCCATCTTGGCCGGCGGGGGCGAATCAGCCGCTCAGCGCCGCGGGCAGGGGCTGCTGGACGCTTTTGTCGCCGCCGGACTGCCCGTGCGTGCACGCCGCAAGGTCTCGCTACGTCCTCGTTGGAACCAGTTCGACGAAGGTCTTGCTAAATTAGGTCAGCCTTGCCTATGATTGTGGAACACCGCGCGGAGAGCTACACCCCGCGAGAGTGACGAAACTGCCGGACCGCGCCGGAGTCCTGAGGGCTGCAGAGACTCCCGGTCCTTCCCACGGCGGGTTTCACATCGAATGATGTGAAACCCGCCGGTTCTTTTTCCAGACCTGATTCCAAGCTCGAGTTACCTCTCGTGTAATCAGGTAGGGAGTGGCAGCCACACCGGCGCCAGAGAATCACAGATGGAGATGGCATGGTCGACACTGCTGAGACCGCAGAGATGATGAAACGGCTCGGAACGGGCTTCGACGCCACCATCGGCCTGGAATACACCGAACTGAGCCCAGATTGCGTGCGGGCGCAATGGACCGTCAAGCCCACGCTGCACCAGCCCGCCGGGATACAGCACGGGGGTGTGTACTGCTCGGTGGTGGAGTCTCTCGCCAGCGTCGGTGGCACCGTGTGGCTGGGCGAGCGAGGACACGTGGTCGGAGTCAACAACAACACCGACTTCCTGCGCGCAACGCGGGAGGGCACTCTCACCGCTGAAGCCACCCCGATTCATCGCGGACGCACCCAGCAACTCTGGGAAGTTCGCATCACCGACGAGAACGACCGACTCGTTTCCAAGGGACAGGTTCGCCTCGCGAACATCACCGAGGTGGCGAAGATCGGAAACTGACCACGCGGCAGTCGATCGAATGACGGAGGGCGGCTGCGGAGTTGAACTCCACAGCCGCCCTCCGCCGGTCACTCAGGTGTTGATCAGCCGGCGGCCTTCTGCTGCTTGCCGGCAGCCTTCTTGGCTTCGCCATTCGAAGCGCTGCCGGACTCCGTCGCTTCCTTGTTTTTCTTCTCCAATTCGCCCATCGCGTTTCGCGCGAAGACCTGCTGCTCGGTGGACGCCATCTGAGCACGGCCACGCCCGAAGAACGTCACCGCCCATGACAACAGCGTCGAGGCACGGGAACGGAATCCGACGAGGTAGAGGAGGTGAATTGCCAGCCAGGCAACCCACCCGATGAAGCCGCTGATCTCGAGCTTGCCCACCTTGGCTACCGCGCTGAAGCGCGAGATCGTTGCCATACTGCCCTTGTCGAAGTACTTGAACGGAACTCGTTCCGACGGGGACTTGCCGTCCAGTGACGCTTTGATCTGCTTGGCCGCGTACTTGCCACCCTGCATGGCAACCTGAGCCAATCCGGGCAGCTTGTCGAGCGACATCATGTCGCCGATGACAAAGACGTTGGGGTGCCCGGGCAGAGACAAGTCGGGATTGACCATGACGCGGCCGGCGCGGTCGGTTTCTCCGCCGCTCTGTTCAGCGAGCTGCTTGCCGAGGGGACTGGCCTGCACGCCGGCGGACCACACCTTGCACTGCGACTCGATACGGCGAAGCGTGCCGTCCTTCTCCTTGATGATCAGACTGTCGTTGTCCACGTCGGTGACCATCGCGTCGAGCTGGATCTCGACGCCGAGCTTCTCGAGCGTCTCGGCAGCCTTGCGGCTGAGCTTCCCGCCGTACACGGGCAACACGGCAGGGGCGCCGTCGAGGAGCACGACGCGCGCTTCACGAGGATCGATCTTGCGGAACGCGCCGTCCAGCGTTCGACGGGAAAGCTCGGCGATCTGCCCGGCCAACTCCACGCCGGTGGGGCCGGCGCCGACAACGACGAAGGTGAGCAAGCGCGCACGCTCGGCGGGATCGTCCGACAGTTCGGCCTGTTCGAAGGCCCCGAGGATTCGTCCGCGCAGTTCGAGGGCGTCGTCGATCGTTTTCATTCCGGGGGCGAACTCCGCGAACTGGTCGTTGCCGAAGTACGACTGACCGGCACCGGCTGCCACGATCAGACTGTCGAACGGCGTAACAGTGACGCGTTCGAGCAGGCGCGAGGTCACGGTCTGATTCTCGAGATCAATGGTCTCGACCTCACCGAGCAGTACCTGTGCGTTCTTCTGCTTGCGCAGCACCAGTCTCGTGGCGGGAGCGATGTCACCGACCGAGAGGATGCCGGTCGCAACCTGATAGAGGAGCGGCTGAAACAGATGGTGGGTTGTACGCGCGATCATCGTGATGTCGGCATCGGCTTTTTTGAGAGCCTGAGTGCCGAACAATCCTCCGAAGCCGGAACCGATCACCACTACGCGGTGGCGGTGCGGTTCAACCGACTGGATGCTCATTCCGTACTCCTCGAGTTCTAGGCGACAGTCCTACGGTAGTCCCACCGCGGCCGAGCTTCTCTGCGAGCAGTCCGACGCGCGCCGGTGTGTCCGAATCGATCAAGCGGCCTCGAGGGTGATCACTCCCGAGGTGATCGGCTTGGCCGGACCCCGGGGTGATCACCACTTTGTCGAGGTGTCGGCTACTGGCGGACGGACAAGATGAACAGTGCGATGCATCCGCCGACGAAAACCAGGATCGACAGGGCCACCGAGGCATACCCGACACCCACTCCAATTGCTGCCCAGTCCATGTGCCCAACCTCTCTTACGGTGTAATCCGGGATTCAGATCACATCTGCCTAGAGACATCACACCTCATCTGTCCCAACTTTCGAAACCCGGCACGCCCAAGCGTTGACATGCAAGTAAATGCTTGCATATTGTGAAGTTGTGAACGACCGGATGAATGCAGCCTTCAAAGCACTGGCCGATCCCACACGAAGGCTTCTCCTGGACCGCTTGTTCGTAGCCAACGGTCAGTCGCTCGGTGAGCTGTGCGACAGCCTCGACATGAGTCGGCAAGCTGTCACTCAACACCTCACCATGCTCGAGGACGCCAATCTGATCAGCACGGTCCGACAGGGGAGGGCAAAGCTTCACTATCTCAATCCCGTTGCGCTCGAGGAGATTCGAGAGCGGTGGATCAACAAGTTCGAGGTACCGCGCCTTCGTGCGCTCAGTACCGTCAAAAAAATTGCGGAGGAAGCCATGACCGACAAGCCCAGTTTTGTGTACGTCACCTACATTGCGAGCACGGCGGACAACGTCTGGAAAGCGCTCACCGACGCACAGGCCACCGCAGAGTATTGGGGACACAGCAACGTCTCCGACTGGCAGCCGGGATCGACCTGGGAGCACCGTCGGATCGACGGTTCGAACATTGCCGATGTAGTCGGCACCGTAGTCGAGAGCAACCCTCCGTCGAGGTTGGTCACCACCTGGGCTGATCCGAACGGCGAACCGGGCGTCGACATCTCTCGGGTGAGTTTCGACATCGAAGCCTTCGGCGCGATCGTGCGACTGACCGTCAAGCACACCGATTTGGCGGACGAATCGGCTCGCATGGAGGTGGCCGGCGGATGGTCGGCGGTGTTGTCGAACCTGAAGTCCTACCTCGAAACCGGAAGCACTCTTCCGGTGGCGCCGTGGGAGATGCCGGCCGGCTGACGGTGATGGAACAGGACAAACGTGCTCCCTGTACTGGAGGGAATTGTCGTACTCCCGTCCGAATTGCCGGCCCAGTCCGGTCTCAACTTCGCATAAGAACCAAATTTCGGCGGGTTCAGTCTGTAAAGTTGCCGGAAGGATGCTAGCGTTTTGCCCGACATCGAGTGAGGACGACCTCGTCTCGGACGCATGGGAGAAACACTATGGGCGGCGACGCTTTTCAGAATGTTCCTGTTGATCGACGCAAGTTCGTCAAGACAGTTCTAGCGGCCTCGGCGGTAACTGTGCCTGTCGTGACGTCGATCAGCCTCGGTGGTGTGGCGCCGGCCTTTGCAGCCGGTGACACGCCGAATCTTTCCGGAGTGCCAAGTCGTGGCCAGCAGAATCCGAATCAACCAGGCGGCGAACAACCCGGCGGGAATCAGCCCGGTGGCCATACTCCGGGAGGGAACCAGCCGGGCGGAAACGAGCCGGGCAACCCCGGATCGTCCGGAAGTTCGGGGTCCTCGGGCAGTTCGGGATCGTCTGGAAGTTCCACAGGTTCCGGATCAACCGGTAGCTCTTCAGGTTCCGGTGGAACGACGACGGCTAAGCCGACCGGGCCGACTGTGCCGACGGAGCCGACCGTCCCGACTGTGCCAACCGTACCGACAGTGCCGACCACTCGCACCGAGCCGACCTTCCCGACCCCTCCGACCCAGCCGACGAATCCCACGGAACCTACGTAGCCGACACGACGCGACTGGTTCCGAGGGGGAACACCGACGATGACAGAGTTCGACGTCGCGCTACACCGCGCTCTGAAGAAGTTTCAGAGTGCGGGGTCGGTTCAGGTGCAGGAGACTCCACCGCACGGAGAACCGGCCGATCTGACTGTCGCGATCGCAACCTACGACGATTTCGACGGCGCGTACTTCACGATCCACTCGATCTTGGTCCATCATCGCGAGATTCTGGACAGAGTCGAATTCGTCTTGTTGGACAACAACCCCGAGGGGTTGCCGGCGCCGATGCTCGAATCGTTTGCGGGGTATATCGATCGGTTCCGCTACGTTCCGTTCACCGACGTTCGATCGACTGCGGTGCGGGACGTCCTGTTCCGCAAGGCAACAGGGAAGTACGTCCTGGTCCTCGACTCCCACGTGATCTTGGCACCGGGATCGTTGTCGGCGTTGCTGGCGTATTTCGATGCAAATCCGGAAACCGACGATCTGATCCAGGGGCCGATGCTCTCCCAGGATTCCTCGCACATCGCGGCCACCCACATGGACCCCAAGTGGCGCAACGGGATGTTCGGCTCGTGGGGAGTTGATTCGCGCGCGAAGCAGCACCCGGACGTGCCTTTCGAGATCGTCATGCAGGGCCTCGGCTCATTTGCCTGCAGGCGTGAGGCGTGGCCGGGACTGAACTCGCACTTCACCGGATTCGGCGGTGAAGAGGGATACATCCACGAGAAGTTCCGGATCAACGGCGGAAAGGTCGTCTGCCTTCCGACATTTGGTTGGCACCATCGATTCGAGCGCCCGGCCGGTGTCCCGTATCGAATAAACTGGGAAGATCGTGTTCACAATTACCTGCTCGGTTGGAGTGAGGTCGGTTGGGACATCGATTCACTCCATCGTCAGTTCTCCGAATACCTCGGTGATTCGTATCCCGAGATCCGTCTCCGTGCGGAGCTGAGCGTCCAGAGACCCGAGTTGGCCTTTGGTGGAGTGATCGTTCTCGGCGACGACCGCCGAGTCGCTCCGTGGCGTTCATGCCTGGCGGAGGCCGAGTCGATCGAACTGACCGTTCACCGTGCCATTCCGTCGCAGGACGACGCTCCGGATGTGTGGAGGACTGCGTCTGCGTTCGTCGCCGGAATCGACAAGGCCATTCTGTTGGCCTGGAAATCGGTAGTTTTTCTGGACGAGGCTCGCGTGATCGAACCCGCGGTTATGTACAAGCTACGGAACATCGTCGACGACCTCCCGGCCGAGGCCGATACGGCTGTCATCCACGCACACGGCGAAGATCTGGTCGGAGCTGCACTGATTGTTCGCGCGGCGACATACGGAACTTTGCGAGACGAACTCTCACGAAGGATCAACGGACCCGTGCCGTCCGACTTCTCACTGGCGGCTTATCTGCTCGAGCGAGGCGCAGTCGACGTTGTGCTCGATCGCCCACTGTCGCCTGTCCGCGTAGGGGGAGAACCCAACCCCGTTGTCGAGGATTCTGAGTCGGACCTCGGTGTTGCCGTCGTGAATCTCGATCTTGACATCGACAGATGGAAAGCGTCCTGGCATAGATTCATTCGCTTACCGCGCGTAACAGCGGTGGAAAGAGTGTCGGCTTTCGAGGACGCGATGAATCAGGACGCGGCCTTCACCGTCTCGTGGCGTCGTGCGCTCGCTCGGGCGACTGAGAAGGGCTGGGATTCGGTCCTCATCGCTGCTGACGACGTCAGTTTGCTGGATGCCGCCGCATCGATCCTTGGCCATGCCCGCGAAGAGTTGGATCACGGCGATTGGGATGTCGTCCACCTCGGACACGACCCGAAATCGAGGGACGGAGCTCTGCTCGACGGTTCGGCACTCTTGCGCACCAGTCCTGAGAACCGTGGAGTCCACGCCGTTCTCGTACATTCGCGCGCCTTCGAGCGAATTCTCGATGAGATTGCGGATCCGGAGTCAGATCCCGAAGCATTCGGACAATGGGCGGGTCACTACCGAACTCTGGGCGACTACCTGGTGGATGCGAGTGCCGGGGGAGCGCTCACGTGCCTGACGCTGTCGCCCGGAATCGCCTCCACACGCAGCCTGATTCGTTCGGGCGCAATCGAATCCGAATACTCACGACGCTTCGCACTGTGAGACCACCACCAAAACGAAATCGGATTCGCTGAATCAAGGAGATATCTTGACCGAACTACTCGAAGGTGTGAGACCGCAACGCTCTCAGACGGTGGAGAGCAACGATCTCACCGACGGTGTTGTGCTGTACGACAGCTCCAGCGAGGTTGCCCATCACCTCAACCCGGTCGCGACGTTGGTGTGGGAACTGTGTGACGGCCGGACCGTCAGCGAAATTGTCGAGGCCGTGGCAGAAGTGCTCGAGATCCCTGACGACGAGGCGAAGTCGGTAGTCAACGAGACGTACGGACAGCTGAGCACCTCTCGTCTGCTGGTGTGAGAATTCCGTGACAGGCAACCACGTACCACAATTCCGGGCGCACTACCTTTGGGTTGACGCGATTGTGCGCGGTTTCCGCATACCCGAGGTCGGTGTCGTCGAGCATCGGATTGCCAGCCCGTGGCCTGCGGACAACAACGTCGAAGTTCGGATTCAGCGGAATCGAGCGACATTCGGTCGCTGGGACGTCACCATCGAATCGACCATCGGCGGCAGCCATGAAACGCTGATCGGTCTGGACGGTCTCCAGCTCGCGGAGAGCGTGTACCGCACGGTGCACCGGGATGTCATGACGGCCGCGCACGCCCGACAGTGGACACGCCTGCACGCCGCTCTGGTCGACTGCAACGGTGTGAGAGTGGCGATCGCCGGGCATTCCGGGGCGGGCAAGACCACCTTGGCGCTCGCCCTTGCCCTGCGGGGTGCACAACTGCGTGCTGACGAAGGCGTCTTCATTCGTGGTACCGAAGCTGTGGGCTTACCACGGCGGGTTCACCTCAAAGCCGGTACGTTCGACGTCCTCCCGGAGATCAAAGCGCACGATTCGCTGTATCTTCCGTACGCCCCGCCGGTGTGGGCGTTGGACCCGTCGACCTTGCCTGCTGAACGAAACGTCAGCTCGGCGGTTCGCGGAATCGACCTGGTGCTGATCCTCGATGGATGGGACGAGGGGCCGACTCGACTCGCTCCGATGCCCGTATCCCAAGCGATACAGTCGCTGGCCGGGCAATCCGCACTGTGGTCCGACAATCACGGATTGACCCTGAGAAACATCGCTGCTCTACTCTCGAATGCCCCGTGCTACAGACTGATTCGACATCACGGCGACACCGGCGCCGACACCGTGGAGGAACTGGTGGCGTCATGCGTGACACCCGGTACCTGATTTCCATGTTGAAACCCGAGTGTGGGGCCGACGTCATCCGCTTGTGTTCGCAGCAGGATTGGCCCAGAGTCATCGACGCCGCTGTAAGGCACAAGGTATTGCCGCTGCTCGCCTCCCGAGCGGTCGAGGCCGGCTTCGCATCGGTCCTACCTGCGAGCTTCGCGGAAGTGCTGTCGGAATCCTCGGCCACCGCATCGAGTCCGGAACTGACGCTGAGCCTTGTCCATCACCGAAACACCATAAGGATCTCGGACCTCGACGCGCAGCGAGTGGAACTGCAAGAGTTGTTACACAGCAACGGATTTCCGACGGTTGCACTTAAGGGTGCCGCCCTTCTCGAGCGAAAAATCTGGCCGAACCCGGCAGCTCGACGGATGACGGACATCGACCTTTTGGTCGTCGACCCTGCACATGCCGTTCCGGCCAACGACGCGATCCTCGATTTCGGCTACCGAATGGTCCGCCCCGACGAAGTGGACTCCGACTCCATCGATCACGACGATCACCAGGAACCGGCACTCCTTCGCGACGACCGTCATGGCTCCGTCGAAATCCATTCGCACTTGCTTCCGCGGTTCGCACGTCACGCGCTGACCCGGGAGGCCGCGGTCCGAGGAATCAGCTCGGAGGCGGAAGGATCCCGCCTTGCGATGGCCGACGTGACGCTGCACGTCATCGCTCACGCGCGGCTTGCCGATCGGGCCTTGATTCGAGCCGATTTGTCGTTGAACAGTGTCTTCGACGTGGGGTACCTGCTCACTTCCGAACCGGAACTCGCTGTGACGCTCTCCAGACGCCAGTTGCCACGCGATGTCCGTCGGGCGGTGAACGTCCACTGGGCGGCGGTGGAATCGATCTTCGGCGTCAGTACCGGAATGACGACCATCTCGGCTCGTTGGTGGTGGCGATGGACGCTGTGGTTGGCGGATCGCCCACGCCTGCACTCGCTCTACCGCGATCTGGTCATGGTGCCGCTCTTTCTCGACCGTGATCGGCTTTCCATCCGGGACGGGCGCGACCTACGTGGATGGGACTTGGCCCGCTCACGCGTGTCCCACTTCGTCCGTCGTGCGAAAACTGCCGTCGAAGATGCCGGGGGAGCGGCGTGAAAGTACTGATCACGGGCGGAGCGGGATTCATCGGAAGCACCGTCGCGTCGAAGTGCGTCGACGCCGGGATCGATGTCGTGATTCTCGACAACCTGCTGACCGGCCGCGCCGAATTTGCGCACAGATTCCCGTTCTACTGCGGCGACATCGCGGACGAGAAACTGCTCGACAAGGTATTCGCAGATCATTCCGATATCGATGCGACAGTTCACTGTGCGGCCTTGATCGTGGTCGGAGATTCCGTGAGTAGCCCGGCGCGGTACTACGAGAACAACGTATCCAAGTCGCTGACGCTGGTATCGAGTGTCCTTCGGAACGGGTGTGAGCGCTTCTTGTTCAGTTCCTCTGCGGCGGTGTATGCGCCGAGCGACGGTGGGTGTGTCGACGAACGTTGGGGGATCGCACCGCAGAGTCCCTATGCGCACAGCAAGGCTCAGTTCGAAACGATGCTCGACGACATTGCGGCGGCCACTGAATTATCGGCGATATCTCTACGCTACTTCAACCCGGTCGGGGCAGATCCGGATCTGCGAAGTGGTACACCATCGGCACGCCCGACCCACGCACTCGGAAAGCTGTTCGAATCATATTCGACAGGAACGCCTTTCAGGGTTACGGGAACGGATTGGCCGACGCGCGACGGATCCGGAGTGCGTGATTACGTTCATGTCTGGGACCTTGCAGACGCTCATGTTCGAGCACTGAAAAGGTTCGACCGGGTCACCGCTGAATCATCACGCATGACTGTGGTCAATCTGGGCAGCGGGCGGGGGACGACCGTGTGGGAGCTGGTACACACATTCGAGAACGTGCTCGGCGAAGATATCGACGTGGTCGCTGCCGGCCGACGCACCGGTGACACTGCCGGCGCTTACGCATCGAACGATCGTGCGTTGCGACTACTCGGGTGGGTTCCGACATTCACCCTGGAACAGGGGATCGAGGACACCGCGCGGTGGCTGGCAGTTCGGCCGCACCTGCTCAACTCGGTGTAGCCGAACGTCAGCCCGTCGGGTCGTCGTCAACGGTGATGTTGTTGCTACGTAGCCAGAAGGTGGCGTCCGGATCCCACCCGGCGAGCACAGTGGCCCCCGCGTTGGCCGACAACGGGATCGCGACACCTGGCGTGGTCAGATAAGCCATCATGGTCAGGTGCACGGCGTCGTAATCCGCGGACACCGAAACCCAGTCCGGAATGAACCAGTCACGGTATTCACCGGTCGTGTCGTACCACACGGAGCGACGTGAAGCGGGCACTGGCAGGGGATAGGTATCGACCAGATTCGCCCAGTCCTGCGGACCGGTGATCTCGTAGATGCGGGGCGCGCCGTAGATCCTTACCGGCTGCACCCGCGCCTCGTTCGAGGAGCTGTCTTCTTCGAGAATCACCCCGAGGGCCCCGATACCGTCGCGGGCCCTGGTTGTTTCGGTTGTGCCGTTGGCAAACGGGATAGACCACCATTCGCCTCCGATGTGACGGTCCGGATCTTCGATCTGGTATTCCAGAAACTGACGTTCGTTGTCGAGTGCCTCAGCACGCCACTGTTCGAGGCCGTCTTCTGTGCGGTAAATCCGCAAGGGTAGGTCCGACCAGCCGTAAATGGGGTTTCGCTTTTCAACCAGATTCTGGTTCAGAAGGTCAGCAGGCTCGGCCCACCAGGCGGTGTGTGACGAGTCGAGAAGGGTTTGGGCGATCGGGCGCAATGCCGCGATCACCTCAGGGCGGACGAAGATCAGATCTTCTTCGTCCGGCGGCTCCCAGTAGCGTGCAAAATCTACGGCATACGCAAGACAGTGCAGAATCTCGAGTTCCGACATTTCTGCTGGCACGCGTACCCGACGTTCGCGCAGAAGCGACGGCCACGTGGTGAACCGAGGACGAGTGCAACGGAATCCATGTGGGTAAAGCTAGCGGACAAGCTGACGGGGGACGTTCGAATATCCATTATTTGACATAATGTAGATTATCGGCAAATTCTCGACCTGGCGATATCCGCCTCACGCCTGGTTCGTGCAACCTTCTTTGTTTCCGCCCACTCATGTCTGTCTGCCGGTACATTTGCCGGCTTTCCTGCGTTTCAGTCCGAGATCTGCGACCGGCTTGCACGACTCGACCATTGCGACTCCGCGATCGCCGGCTGAATTGCTGCCGATCACCGCCTGGCCTCGCCGGCGACTGCGGCTACGCCGCGCGACCTGGACATCAGGAACGACCAATACGTGCTCTGATGTGGATTGATGCCGATAAACACGTCTCACCGACTTCCGGCTACCCCACCTCAATTCGTCACTGTGACGTATTATGGTCGACAGGCTGGAGGCGAGTTCAGTTCCATTGTCATCGCCACGGACTACTATCGCCGCATGTGTTGTATTCGACCGGCCGCTTCTCATGGTCAGTGGCCGCGATGAGCGACACACCCAAGGTCGTGCATCGCTGGCTCGCAGTGCCAGACCAGTTTGACCGATTCACGCGATTCTTGCGCGACAACGGAATTCTGATGCCGACTCGGATAGGCATCGGCGTATTGGTTTTCCTCCTGGGTATCACGATTCTGCTGAAGCGACTGGGCACTCATTCGGTACAGACCATCGGATTTCCGTTGGACGTCGTCGTCGCAGTGCTTGTGATGATCGGCGGAATTGCCCTGCCTGTCGTAGCGACCACCCGTGAAAGGTCGTATTTCTTCGTCGTTGCCGGGGACTTCGCCGTTGCGGTGATCGTGCTGGCTGAGGCGAATCCGGATCAGAGATTGCTCGGATGTCTCGTCTTCGGGCTCGTCGGCTCGTACATAGCCTTCTTTCACAATCTTCGAACTCAGCTGTGGCACCTGCTGTTTTCCGGGGCGGTCATCGTTGTTGCCAGCATCGGCGTGTTCACCGATGTACCTTCTGGCCTTCCAGACGTCCTGGGGCGCATTGCCTTTGCCATTCCTGTCATCACTGTCATACCGGTGGTCACGCAGATTGCTCTGGCGCTCCTGAGCAACGACGCTCAAAGCTCAGAACTCGATCCGTTGACGGACCTGCTGAATCGGCGCGGACTCGCACGGCGGACTTCCGAACTACTGCAAGCGAAATCCAGCCTCGACCAGTCTTTGCTGGTGGTGGTGATCGACATCGACAATTTCAAACACTTCAACGACACCTACGGTCACGACGTCGGCGACCGAGTCATACTGCGCACGGCCTATCGACTACACGACTGGGCCAGATCGGACGCGGCGATAGCGCGCATCGGCGGTGACGAGTTCGTCGTCGTTCAGATGATGCCGTTGCCGTACGTCGGCGATCTACTGGCCCGGATCGCGCCCATCATGAACTCCCCTACAGGCGAACCAATCTCGACGACCAGCATCGGCATAGCCATCCACAACGGCGCCTGGCCGGACGTACAAGCAGCAGAAAGTGGCGTTCACGATCTACATCGCCTCGCCGATTCGGCGATGTACGAAAGCAAGAGAATGGGTGGAAATCACGTCCACTCCATCGTTCTCACCGATCAACAGCTACAACAGCCACAACAGTCAGGCGGTCGTTCAGTCCTCTGAATCGTCGATCAGATGCATCGCGGCTTCCTCTGCCGACGCTGCGCCGCCGTCGATTCCGACGTCTCCGGCAATGAGTTCACTTTCCTCGTCCTCGTATCTGCCCTCGTCTTCGGCAACGAGACGCCCGACCCGACGGTTACCCACTTCGTCACCGTTCGGGAATTCTTCTTCCCGTTCGAATTCGTCGGCATCGGCGGGATCCTTCAAAGGATCTCCGAGCGACGCGTACGGATCGGGTTCTTCTTCGGCCAGGCGCTCGTCGAGGGTCTCCCCCGCTGATTCCTCGCTGCCGGTCAACCCGTGGGCATCAAGTCCCAGTGGGCGTTCCGGTGGTGAGATTCCCTCGTCGAGAATGTCGTCGACGCCTCGATCGATCAGAGTGTCTTCAGGTTGAAGCTGGTCGTCGGGATCGAGACTGTAATCGCCATTGCCGGCCGCGCCGGTGTCATCCGTGTCGCTCATACGATCAACGATGCCACGGGCACACCGAGTTGGCCATGTGCCGCGCCTGCTCGATACGTCACTCCGGAGACATTCAGCACGAACGCGGGGCCGGCACTCCGTCGAATCGGTCCTGTAGGTACTCGAATGCGGTGGGCAGACCGAGGACCGCAGTGGTGAGGTGGTCCGGGCTGGGGAACAGTTGGGATTGAATCGTAGCTCCGGCGGCGCAGTACCGCGAAATCGTGTTGACCACCGAATCGATGGGGATCAGAACGTCGTCGGGCGTGTGCCATTCGAACACCGGGGCAGTCGGCACACCGGGATAGAGTTCGACGCTGTTGTCGTCCATCACCTTTCGCACTTCAGGGCTGGACAGCAAGGATGTCGACGTCGACACCTGAGAGGCACTGCGCCCGGCACCGACCCTGAGGATGTCGTTGGTGCACGCGTTGGTGAGTTCGGCCCGCATCGACCGTCCGAGGTCGTTGAGTTGGTTGCTCAGCGGCAGTAGGTCGGGATACTCGCGTTCGAGGCCCATTGCTGCGGCGAAGGCGAGGCCGAATGCCGGGTGCGGATCCTGTCCGAGGCCGTTTGCCATCTTGGACAGATTCATCGGGACGCCGCCCTCGGCTACACCGACAAGGTTGACCTCGGGTGCGTAGCTCGGGGCCAGTGCGGCCGCCCACGCGGTGGCCATGCCGCCGCCGGAGTAGCCGGCAATACCTACAGGGCTGGCGCCACTACGCAATTCGGGGACTTTCTGAACGGCGCGGATACCGTCGAGCGTGATCTGTCCGCCCAGGCGCGCGGCGCCGTACGCACTGTTGGGTCCAAGATGGTCGGGAAGGGCAATGGTCCATCCACGTTGCAGCGCGACGTTGAGGATGGGCGCTTCACGGATGACGATGTTGGGATCCGATGCGTAAAGCGCGCGAGACGGCGCACATCCCGTACCGAGTGCATTGACGATGTGCTGATACGAGAGCAACGGGCCGTCTTGTGCTTGATTCGGCGGGACCAGGATCGTGCTGACCGCGGCAATAGGCTTGTTCTCGGAGTTCGTGGACCTGTAACTGACCTGCCAGATCGCGACGCCGGGAAAGGTCATCAGGTCAGGGGCCCGGCGCACGGAGATCGGCGTGCCGGCGGTCCCCTCGGCCGCTGCTTGCGAATAGAACGGGTCCGGGTCCGGTGCCGGATATGCGGGATCGGCCTGTGCAGTCCCCCCGGAGAGCAGTGCGGCAGTCAGTGCAGCGGCAGTCAGCATCGATCCGGTAAACACGCGTGTGGTTCGCAGTTTCAACGTTTTCCCCTCGTCCGGACCCACCCGGGGTCCATCACCCTGTGTGTTTCACTCATACCCATGTCGAACCTGGTTCAGACACCCCACTGAGCGATAACTTCTCGCAATCGTACAGCTATGGTTGCCGCCGGACCTGGTTCGATCATCTGGTTGTGTTCGCAATCGACTTCGGTGACTCGGATGTCCCCTTCTACAAACCTTCGCCATTCGGCGACATCGTGTCCGTTCTCCGTAGATCTTCCCGCTACGAAGAACTCGATGGCTCCAACGTGGACAGGCGGTTGGTGCCGATTCGTCAATTCGACGGAGTGGGAGTAACCGCGACTGATCCGTGCCAGGTGCTCCGCTTCGATTCCGATTCCGGCACCCAGGGTCTGCTCCAGCAATTCCGCCGCTTCTTCGAAGGTCTCGACCGTCTTGGATCCCGCCGGCATCGCGAGCCCGGCCAGTAGTTCGGAGACCGAGAGTTCTGCGGGCTGATCGGAATCCGACGACGGATAGCTGTCGAGTATCGACAGAGTCACGTCACGTCCGCTCCGAGTGAGGCTGTGTGCCACGGCGTGTGCGATCACGCCGCCGAGCGACCAGCCGGCCAGATGGATCGGGCCGGTCGATGCCACGGCTGCAATGCGATTCGCGTAGTCGTCGGCGAGTTCGGTCAGCGAGTCGAAGCTGGGCCCGCCGCTCAGGGACGGTAGCTGAAGACCGTAGACGGGTTGATCCAGCTCGAGATGCTTGACGAATTCTGCGTAACCCCAGGACAATCCGATACCCGGATGGACGAAGAACAGTGGTGCACGATCGGATCCGGCGCGCAGCGTGATCATCGGGGCGAGAAGATCCGACGAATCGTCCGGCGAGTGTGCGTCCATTCCGTCGGCAGCCCGGGCGACTCCGGCAGGTGTCGGATCCAGGAAAAGCGATTGCAACGGCACTCGCATCCCGAGACGCTTCTCGAGTTCGATGGTGATGCGAGTGGCCACGATCGACGTTCCGCCCAGTTCGAAGAAGTCGTCGTCGACGCCGATGTGCTCGTGCCCGAGCACGGTCTCGAAGATGTCGACGACCGTTCGTTCGGTGTTGTTTGTCGGCGGTGCGTACGGGACCGTGCGTCGCTCGAAGCTCGGGGTCGGCAGTGCCTTGCGGTCCAGCTTGCCGACCGGTGTCACCGGAATGCGGTCGACGACGACGATCGCGCCGGGAACCATGTGCGCGGGCAGGCGAGAAGACAGATGGCGGCGAAGCTCCCAGTCGTCGACGGTCTGTCCTTCCACGGGCTGGATGTAGGAGGCGATCATCGTCTCCCCCGACGGCGCTTCGTGCCCGAGTGTGGCGGCGAAGTAGACGGATGGGTGTGCCATCAGGACAGAGTCGATTTCGCCGAGCTCGATGCGGAATCCGCGGACTTTGATCTGGAAGTCGCTGCGGCCCAGGTATTCGAGGGTGCTGTCGGAGCGCCAGCGCACCAGGTCGCCCGTGCGGTACATCCGCTGGCCTGGTTCGCCGAACGGATCGGCGACAAATCGGTCGGCGGTGAGGTCGGGACGATTGTGGTATCCCCGGGCGAGTCCGGGGCCGGTCACGTACAGCTCCCCGATGACTCCCACCGGCACGGGCTTGAGGTGCCCGTCGAGGACCAGTCCGGCAAAGCCGATGGCCGGTCGTCCGATGTTGATGTCCTTGCCCGGCCGCATGGGTTCACTGACGCTGGCCTGGATGGTGGATTCGGTGGGTCCGTATCCGTTGAACATGCGACGGTCGCGGCCCCAGATGTCCACGAGTTCGGGTGGGCAGGCCTCGCCACCGACTGCGAGTACGCGGAGTTCGGGTAGCGCGGAGCTTTCGATCGAGCTGAGCGCGGTCGGAGTGATGAACGCGTGTGAGACGTGTTCGTCGGCAAAGATTTCGGCCAACTCGGATCCGCCGAAGACCGTCGGTGGGATGACGACCAGGCACGCTCCGCTGCCGAACGCCATCATGAGTTCGAAGACCGAGGCGTCGAAGCTCGGTGATGCCAGGTGAGAGATCCGCGAATAGGGCTGGACGTTGAATCTCTGATGTTCCTCGGCGTTGAGGTTTGACAACCCGAGGTGGGTGACGATGACGCCCTTCGGCTTCCCGGTTGAACCCGAGGTGTAGATCAGGTACGCGGGATGCCCGTGATGCAAGGGGATCGTGCGGTCGCGATCGGTGATCGCGGCTGCGCTCTGGGCGTCGATCTCGTCGACGGTCTCGGCTTCATCGAGGACCATCCACTCGACCGTGTCGGGAAGTTGACTGCGGTGAGCGTCGTCGGTGATGCCGAGTACGGCCCGCGAATCGTCGAGCATGTGGTTGATGCGATCGTCGGGATAGTTCGGGTCGACCGGCAAGAATGCTGCACCGGTTTTCGTGACCGCCCAGATCGCGACGATCTCCGCAGTGGACCGCGGCAGACCCAGCGCCACAAAATCTTCGGGACCGACGCCGCGCCGACACAGCGCGCGCGCCAGCTTCGTCGATTCCTCGTCGAGCTCGCGGTAGGTCATCGACCTCTCGCGACTCGAGAGGGCTGGGGCATCCGGGTTCGAGGAGACTGCTTCGGCGAGGATCTCCGGCCACACCCGCGCTCGAGTCGCGGCGGCACCGGATGCCGGCACCAGGGCAGCTGTTTCATCGGCGCCGAGGATGCCGATGTCGGCGATACGTGTTGCGGGTTCGCGTCCGACAGCGTCCAGGATCAGGCGCAGTCGGTCGGCAAACCGCCGAATGGTGGCGGGTTCGAAGAGATCGGTTGCGAAGTCGAAGGCTGCGGACATCCCAGCCGGGATGCCGAACTCGTCGAACTTCTCGTCGACGATCAGCTCCAGGTCCTCCTTCGCGAATTTGGTTTCCACGGTCAGTCCGTCGATGTCGAGGCCGGGTAGGTGGAAATGTGCGGGTTCGTTGTTCTGAAGTTCGAGGGCGACCTGGAACAACGGTGAGTACGACGTGGATCTGGTTGGGTTGATGACGTCGACGAGCCGTTCGAATGGCAGGTCCGAGTTCTGGAATGCGGCCAGGTCGATTTCCCGGACGTGCTCCAACAGGTCGGCAAACGTGATGTCGGGATCGACGCTGGTTCGCAGGACCAGTGTGTTGACGAACATTCCGACGAGATGGTCGAGCGCTGCCTGACCTCGGCCGGCGATCGGTGTGCCGATGGTGACTTCGTCGGCGCCCGACAACTTGGACATCAGCACTGCGAGCGCGCCGTGCAGCGCCATGAACATCGTGACACCGTTTGCCCTGGTGAGGTCCGCGAGGGCGCGGTGGGTGTTCGCGTCGATGTCGAAGGTGAATCGGTCACCGTGGAAGGTCTGTTGCACGGGTCGCGGGTGGTCGGCGGGCAGTGCGATGACGTCGTCGAGTCCGGCGAGTTGCTCACTCCAGTAGTGCAATTGGCGACTGATGACGGATTCCGGGTCGTCTTCCGATCCGAGGACGCGATGCTGCCACAACGTGAAGTCTGCGTACTGCACCTCGAGCGGCGTCCACGTGGGCTCGGTCCCTGCCGTACGCGCCAGGTAGGCCGTCATCACGTCGCGTGCGAGCGGCGCCATCGACGATCCGTCGGCGCAGATGTGATGGACCACGACAAACAGAATGTGAACGGGTTCAGCGGTGTCGAGTCGGAACAGTGCCACGCGCAGCGGCAGGTCCACCGACACGTCGAAGCCGGTCGTGGCGAGTCGTTGCATGCGCTCCGCGAGCTCGTCCTCCCCCAACGTCATTTCACGGACCGGCGGTACTGCCTCGTCGACGGTGAGCACTTGCTGAATCGGATCGCCGCCGACGGCGGGGAACACCGTCCGCAGTGTTTCGTGCCGCTCGACGACGTCGGCGATGGCCTGTTGCATGGCCGTGACGTCGAGGTCACCGGTAAGGCGAACAGCTAGTGGGATGTTGTACGCGGCTGAGCGTGTGTCGAATTGGTTCAGGAACCACATGCGCTTCTGCGCCAACGAGAGCGGGACGCTGCCATTGCGCTCCATGGGAGTGAGCGGCACAGCGCCGACGGCAGTGACAGCGCTGGAGAGCCGTTCGGCGAGCTGAGCCGTCGTCGGTGCCTCGAACAGCACGCGCACCCCGACGTCGATGTTCAGTGCGGAGTTGAGCCGCGAGACCACGCGAGTGGCGATCAGCGAGTTGCCGCCGAGCTCGAAGAAATTGTCGTCGACGCCGACCCGTTCGACGCCGAGTACGTCGATGAACGCATCGGCGATCCGACGTTCGAGGCTGGTGCCGGGCGCCCGGAATTCCACACCGGTTCCGGTGAACTCCGGCGTCGGCAACGCTTTTCGATCGAGCTTGCCGACCGCGGTGCGCGGTAGCTCGTCGACGATCATGATGCTGGACGGAACCATGTGCGAGGGAACACGTCCGGCGAGGTGCGCGGTGATCTCTGCCCCGGTCAGCGTCGATCCTTCCTCGACGGTGAGGTAGGACGCGAGAACTGTGGCGCCGGCCGGTCCGTCGACGCCGAGTGTCACGCAATTCGTGACACTCGCCATTGCGGTGATCTGGGCGTCGACCTCGCCGAGCTCGATGCGGAATCCGCGAATCTTGACCTGGAAGTCGCTACGCCCGACGTATTCGATGGTGTGATCGCTTCGCCAGGAGACGATGTCGCCCGTGCGGTACATCCGGTCGCCTGGCTTGCCGAAGGGGTCGGCGACAAATCGCTCGCTGGTCAGGCCGGGACGCCGGTGGTATCCGCGAGCCAGGCCGATGCCGGCGATGTACAGCTCACCGGGAGCTCCGACGGGTACAGGTTGCAGGCGCGAATCGAGGATCATCTCGTGCACGCCGCGGATCGGTCCACCGATCGTGATGGGTGCGCCCACTGTCATGGGTTCGCTGATGTCTGCCATGACGGTTGTCTCGGTCGGGCCGTAGGCGTTGACGAATTCTCGTCCGGGAGCCCAGAGGCCGACGAGATGCGGCGGTAGTGTCTCTCCCCCGACGACGACGTGCCGGAACTCGTCCAGGCCGGCCGGGTCGACGGTGGCGAGTGCTGCCGTGGTGACGAACGCGTGAGTGACGTGTTCGCGGCGGATGAGACTTGCCAGTTCGGCGCCGCCGTAGATGTCGGTCGGGACGATCACCATGGTGGCTCCGACACCGAATGCCTGCAGGTACTCGAAGACGGCTCCGTCGAAGCTGGGGGTGGCGAAGTGCAGGGTTCGAGAGTGGTGATCTGCGTGGAATCGACGCTGCTGGTCGAGTGCGAAGCTGTCGAGTCCGGTGTGGGTGACGACAACTCCCTTGGGTCGGCCGGTGGATCCCGAGGTATAGACCACGTAGGCGGCGTTGTCCATGACCACCGGTGCACGCCGTTCGTCCTGGGTGATCGGCAGCGTGCAACTGGTGGCGACGTCGTCGTCGAATGCCTCTTCTCCGAGCACCAACCAGGACACGATGGGTGGAAGTGTGTCGATGGCGTCGACGACGGTCAACCCGAACAACATCTCGGAGTCGCTGAGCATGTGTTCGATTCGGTCAGCCGGATAGGTGGGGTCGACGGGGACGAACGCTGCGCCGGTCTTGGCCACCGCCCACACCGCGAGTACGGATTCGACGGACCTTTCGATGCCGATGGCAACCGACGTCTCGGGCCCGGCGCCGCGGCGAATCATGGCTCTGGCCAACTGGTTCGAGCGCCGGTCCAGTTCGGCGTAGGTCATGGAACGGCTGCCGGCCGAGAGCGCGATGCGGTCGGGATAGGTGGCAGAGACGTCGGCGAGAATCTCTGGGAGCGTTCGCGCGGAGCGCCCCGGGGAGCCGAAGACCGGCGCAAGATCACGGCTCTCGAACTCCGTGAGAACCTGCAGACGGGCCAGCGGCTGATCCGGTGCCGAGGCGAGTTGCCCGAGGACGATGCCCACGCGCTCGGTGATCTTGGCGACTTCGCGGGCGGAGAAGTGCGTCGGCAAGTACTCCATCTTCAGATTCAGCGTGTCACTTTCGGACGCCACCACGGCAATCGGATAGTGCGCCGAGTCGCGTCCGTCGATGCCGAGAACGTGCATTCCCGCGATGTCGGTTTCGGCGGTCAGGGCTGTCTCGTCGACGGGATACGACTCGAATACCGTCAGGGTGTCGAAGGAACCGGCGGCGCCGACTGCTCCGGCGATGTCCGACAGTCCGATGTGGTGGTGGTCGAGCAATGACGCTTGCTCGGATTGGACGCGAATGGCCAGTTCGGCGAGGGTTTCTCGGGCGTCGAGGCGGACTCGGACAGGCACCGTGTTGATGAACAGGCCGACTATCGATTCCACGCCGGGCACCTGTGGTGGGCGTCCTGAGACCGTTCCGCCGAAGACGACGTCGTCGCGTCCGAGAAGTTCGGCGAGCACGATTCCCCATGCCACCTGTACCAGGGTCGCCATGGTCAGGCCGCGGCTTCGCGCGAACGCTCGAAGAGTCTCGGTTCGTTCTGTCGGCAGCGAGTACGAGTGGATTTCACTTGCCACGGTTTCGGCGGCGGTGTCTGCACTCGAGAGGTGGGTGGACGTGTCGACGCCCCGTAGCGCTTCTTGCCACGCCCGTAGCGAAGTCTCGGGTTCTTGCTTCGAGATCCAGGAGAGATAGTCGCGATACGACTGAACGCGGGGCAGAATCTCGGGGTCACCGTCGGTTGCGTAGAGAGTGAGCAGGTCTCGAAGCAACAGCGGGGTGGACCAGCCGTCGAGCAGGATGTGGTGGTTCGTCACGACGAGGCGTGCTGTGTCCGGTCCGATTCGCACGAGCATGAAGCGGATCAACGGGGCTGTTTCCATGTCGAAACGATGAGCGCGATCGCGTTCGAGCAGCTGACCGAGCGCGACTTCACTGTCTTCGGCCCCGGACAGGTCGATCTCGGCCCAGCCGATGTCGACACCGGAACGGATCACCTGCAGTGCCCGCCCTCCCGGTGCGGAGACAAATCCCGCGCGCAGGCTCGGATGACGATCAACCAAGGCCTGCGCGGCGCGGCGCAGGCGCGGCGCCTCCACCCGACCCCCGAGCTCGAGGGTCAGTTGCACCATGTACGGGTCGATTTCGGTTTCGTCGAACTGGGCGTGGAAGAGCATGCCCGACTGCAGAGGTGACAGTGACCAGATGTCGGTCAGGTCGGGGAATCTGCGCTCGAGCTGTTCGATGCTCTGTTGATCCGCGGTGACGAGATCGAGATCGGTGGGCGTGAGCTCGCGCTCGGAGTGTTCCTCCACGTATTCACTCAGTGCGCCCAGTGCTCGGGCCCAGAGCTCCGCCAGTTCGGTGACTTCGGCGTCGCTGAGAATGCCGCGGGGGAAGGACCACGTAGCGCGCAGAATCGGACCGTGTGCGGTATCGGTCGTGACGGCGTTGATGTCGAGTACCGACGCGGCGGCCAATTCGCCGCTGTGCGCTTCGTCGAGGGTCACTTCCGAGATCGGCAGCCACGGCACTTCGCCGTGCTCGGGATCCGAGCCGGCAAATCGTCCGAGGTAGTTGAACGAGATCTGCGGCGTGGGCAGCTCACGAAGTTCCTCGTTTCGATCGAGGTACTTCAGGATGCCGAACCCGATTCCGTTGTCGGGCAGGCCGAGCAGCGTTTCCTTGACGAGTTTCACGGCGGAGGCGGCGGTTGATCCCCCGGCCAGTGCATCGACGACATCGAGTCCGGTGAGATCGATCCGGACGGGGAACAAGGTGGTGAACCAGCCGACCGTGCGCGAGAGGTCGGCGCCCGGTACGGCGGTCTCCTCGCGGCCGTGCCCTTCGAGGTTGACGAGCACGTCCCCGCTGCGCTGTCCGCGCGATCGACGCCAGGCGGTGACGGCAATCGCGAGAGCAGCGAGCAGCCCGTCGTTCACCGAGCCTCCGAAATGCTGAGGCACCGTCGAGATGACGTTCTCGGTCACGGAGGTCGGAACGTCGACGCTGACGCGGTCGACGGTGGCTCCGACATCGACGGCTGGGTCGAGCCCGCGTGCCCCGAGCAATGGCTCGTCGGTCCGCATTCTCGACCACAGGTCGATCTCGTCGCGTCGCTGCGCAGCGGTCTCGGCGAGCGCTGTCGCCCAGCGACGTATCGACGTTCCGCCCGGCGGAAGTATCGGTGTTTCTCCGTCGAACGCCGAGGCATAAGCAGTGACCAGGCCCGGGACGAGCATGCGCCAGGACACACCGTCGACCGCGAGGTGATGAAGGACCAGGAGCAACCGTCCGGCTTCGGCCCGGTTGCCGTTCGAGCTGACGGGATCCAACCAGACTGCGCTGATCATCTTCCCGTGTTCGGGATCGAGGCGGCTGGATGCGTCCTGCATCGCGGTTTCCGCAGCGGCGACGAATTCTTCGCCGCTGGTGGACACGATGGGGGTTCGGCGCAGGATGTCGGGGGCGGTGATGCTCCCTGGCTCGCGGATCTCGAGTTGGTGAGTCGCGGCGTCCAGGCGCGCCCGCAGCACGTCGTGACGATCGAGGATCGTTTGCAATGCTCGTTCCAGCGCGGGGCCGGAGACATCCGCGGGCAGTGCGATCAGCGCGCTCTGGCTGTAACTGCGGATCGTGCTCAGGTCACCGCGACTGCGTTCGACGAGCCACTCCATGATCGGCGTGAGCGGTAGCGGGCCGGCTCCCCCGCCGGGTAGCTCCGTGAGAACCGGTGCCGTTTCCGATGATTCGATGAGGAGCACTTTGGTGAGGCCGGCCACGGTCTTCGCTTCGAAGACGTCCCGCGGAGTGAAGACGAGGCCTGCGGACTTCGCCCGTGAGACGAGTTGGATCGACATGATCGAATCGCCGCCGAGACCGAAGAAGGAATCGTCCACTCCGATACTGCCCCGACCCAGCACCTCCGCGAAGAGGTCCGCGAGGACCGCTTCGGTAGCGGTGGCCGGCGCCCGCGTCGCCTCGGTTGGTCCCGTGACGGTGAAGTCCGGAGCCGGGAGGCTGCGTCGGTCGAGCTTTCCGTTGACCGTCAGTGGAAGCGATTCGAGGACGACGATCGCGGTGGGCACCATGTACTCCGCGAGTTCGGCGGCGACGAAGTCGGTCACCGTCGCTGAATCGACGGTACTGCCTGTTTCGGCGACCACGTACCCGACGATCCGCGGTGACGCTCCCTCTGTCCGAACAAGTGCTACCGAGGCAGCGACGCCGGGGCAGCGGAGCATTGCGGCTTCGATCTCTCCGAGTTCGATGCGGAAACCACGCACCTTCACCTGGAAATCACTGCGGCCCACGTACTCCAACTGCCCCGCGTCGTTCCACCTCGCCAGGTCCCCGCTCCGATACATTCGATCCCCCGAACTACCGAATGGATCGGGAAGGAACCGCACCGAAGTCAATGCGGGTTTTCCGAGGTATCCCCGAGTCACCTGATCACCGGCGACGTACATTTCGCCGACGACACCTGGTGGTACCAAGTTCAGTCGCCGATCGAGTACGTAGACGGACAATCCCGGTACTGCTCGCCCGATGATGCTCGCCGACGCGTGCTCGCTGTCGTTGCGGTCGAGTGCGATTCGACTGACGTGCACTGTCGTCTCGGTGATCCCGTACATGTTGACCAACGTCGGAGCCGTGTCGGCCCGCCTGTCGTACCACTTGCGCAACTGCCCGAGGTCGAGCGCTTCGCCACCGAAGACGACGTAACGCAGTGCAAGGTCGGGACCGGTGCCGTTCGGTGAGTACGCACGGTCGGCTTCGGCGAGTTGGTAGAAGGCGGTGGGCGTTTGGTTCAGGACCGTCACTCGCTCACGGCGGAGCAGTTCGTGGAACATGTCCGGTGATCTGGTCGTGTAGTAGTCGACGACGACCAGTCGGCCGCCGTGTAGCAGCGGCCCCCACAACTCCCAGACGGAGAAGTCGAATGCGTACGAGTGGAACATCGTCCACACGTCCGTGTCGTCGAACCCGAACGTCGGGGCGGTGTTGTCCATCAGAGTCAGGACGTTTCGGTGGCTGACCTGGACACCTTTGGGGCGCCCTGTGGATCCGGACGTGTAGATGATGTACGCGATCGCGTCGGGCAGAAGTGGTGTCGTCCGGTCCGCGTCGGTGATGCGATGGGGCGCGGAGTGATCGAGGCGTACCGCGATCTCCGGCGATCCGAGTTCGACGACGTCTATGCCGGATTCGATGATCTCCGAAGGTAGGTCGCTTCGGAAGTCTCCGGTCGTGACCAGGCATACCGGCCGCGCGTCGTCGAAGAGGAACCGCATGCGCTCGGCCGGGTAGGTGATGTCGACCGGCAGGTATGCCGCTCCGGTTTTGATGACGGCGACGAGGGCCAGCACGAGATCGGTGGTTCTGGGCATTGCAACAGCCACCACGGATTCCGGACCGATACCGCGGCCGATCAGGAGCCGCGCCAGGCGGTTAGCGCGCCCGTCCAGTTCGGCGTACGTCATGGCGCCGTCGCTGTCGTTGACCGCGGTCGACGACGGATGTGCTGCAACAGCCTCGAAGAATCGGTCCGCGATGTTGTCCGCTGGAGCCGGTTCGGCGTGAGTGTTCCACTCGGTCAGCATCTGTCGACGCTCGTCGGCGCTCACGACGTCGATGTCACCGGTAGGAGTCGACGGCTCTCGGGAGACCGCCTCGAGGATGGTGAGCAGTCTGCGTGAGAACGAATCGATCAAGTCACCGTCGAACAGGTCTGTGGCGTAGATGAATTCGGCGTCGATGCCATCCGTTCCGCCATCCGCGTCGTAACGCTCGGTGACCGAGAGTTGCAGATCGAACTTGGCGACGGGTAGGTCGAACTCGACTCCCGAGACCGACAGCCCCGGCAATTCGAGTTGTGGGAGTGCATTGTTGCGGAACTCGATGAGGATCTGGAACAACGGAGTGTGCGAAGTCGAGCGTTCCGGGTCGAGTGCGTCGACCAACCTTTCGAAGGGCAAATCGGTGTGCTGGAACGCGCCGAGGTCGCCTTCGCGAACCTGGGCGAGGACGTCCTCGAACGACGCGTCGGGCGTGATCTGTGTTCGCAGCACGAGAGTGTTGACGAACATACCGACCAGGTGATCGAGTTCGGCCTCGCCGCGGCCGGCGACGGGTGTCCCGATGGCGATGTCCTCGGTACCGGCCAGGCGCGCCGCAAGTACCGCCAGTGCTGCGTGCATGAGCATGAACATGGTGGTGCCGTGCTCACGTGCCAGGTCGGTCAGCGCCCGATGGGTCTGCGGCGATACCGCGAACCGGTGGACCGAGCCGACCATGGACGGCTTTGCCGGACGTGGGAACGACGTCGGCAACGCGATCGGCTCGCCCAGTCCCGCGAGTCGGTCCTTCCAGTAATCGAGCTGACGGGTCAGAGCCGAGTCCGGATCTTCCTCGGAGCCGAGCACTTCGTGCTGCCACACAGCGAAGTCGCCGTACTGCACGGCCAGTTCCGACCAGTTCGGCGCACTGCCGGCACTGCGGGCCGCGTAAGCCGCTGCCACGTCCGCTGCGAGGGGGTTCATCGAGAACCCGTCGGCGACGATGTGGTGGACGACGATCACGAGTACGTGCCTGCGCTCGTCCCCGTCGACGCGCAGGACCGCGCAGCGGATCGGAACTTCGGCCGAGGCGTCGAAGCCTGCCGAGGCCAGCTCGAGGATTCGATCGGACACTCTGGCAGCAGTGACGATTTCCGGCTCCAGGATCGGCATGACCTCGTCGCTGGACATCACCTGCTGAACCGGCTGTCCGTCGATCGAGGGGAACTTCGTCCGCAAGCTCTCGTGGCGCCCCATTACGTCCGCTACCGCGGCCTGCAATGCGGCGAAGTCCAGATCGCCGTCGAGGCGCACTGCCAGGGGAACGTTGTAGGCGGGGGACGTCACGTCGAACTGGTTGAGGAACCACATCCGCTTCTGTGCCAGTGACACGGGCAGTGGGTCCGGGCGGGATCGCCGAGTCAACGGTGGTCTGGGGTTCTCTCCGCGGCCGACGCTCTCCGCCAGACGCGAGAGCTGCCGAACTGTCGGAGACTCGAACAGTCCTCGAACGCCGATGTCGGTGCCGAGAAGTGCGTTGACGCGGGCGATGACGCGGGTCGCGGTCAGTGAGTTTCCGCCGACGTCGAAGAAGTGAGTGTCGATACCGATCGGAGACACTCCGAGCACGTCCTCGAAAACGCCCACCACCAGCCGTTCCAACTCGGTGGCCGGTGCAGTGAGTGTTTCGGCATCGGTGTCGAAACGAGGCGCCGGAAGAGCAGCCCGATCGACCTTGCCGACGCCGGTCAGCGGTAGTTCGTCGAGCACGACGACGCTTGCGGGCACCATGTGTGCCGGCAGTAGATCCCGTGCCGCCGCCCGGATGTCCTCGGCGCTCACCCGGCGTTCGTCGTCGCAGACGACATATGCCGCCAAGGCCTGCTCGTCGGAGGGTCCGCGCACCGCCAACGTGACCGCGTACTCCACGCCGGGCAGCTGACCCAACGCCGTGTCGACCTCGCCGAGTTCGATACGGAAGCCGCGGATCTTGACCTGGAAGTCGCTGCGTCCGAGGTACTCGATGGTGCGGTCGCTGCGCCAGCGCACCACGTCGCCCGTGCGGTACATCCGCTCCCCCGGCTCGCCGTACGGGTTGGCGACAAATCGTTCGCTTGTCAGTGGTGAGCGCCCGTGATAGCCGCGCGCGAGTCCGACTCCGGCGACATACAGTTCGCCGGGAACTCCGACGGACACCGGTTGAAGTCTGCGATCGAGGACGACCTCGCTGAATCCGCGGTTCGGCGGTCCGAGATAGACCTTCTCGCCGGCCGGGATGGGGTCGCTGAGGTTGCAGGAGATGGTGGTTTCGGTGGGTCCGTAGACGTTGACGAACGATCTTCCCGGCGCCCAGGTGCGCACCAGGTCCGCCGAGGGCGCCTCGCCGCCCACCGTGATGGTGGTCAGTTCGTCGATTCCCTCGGGATCCACCGACGTCAGCGCTGCAGGCGTGATGAACGCGTGGGTGACATGTCCCTCGCGGAGAACGTCGGCCAGTTCGGTTCCTCCGTAGACGGTGGTGGGAGCTACGACCAGTTCGCCGCCGACGGCGAAGGCGAGCAGGTACTCGAGAACGGAGGCATCGAAGCTCGGAGAGGCGAAATGCAGTGCGCGTGAATTCTCGGTGAGACCGTAGCGATGACGCTGTTCGTCGGCGAAGTTCTCGAGACCGGTGTGCGTGACGACGACGCCCTTGGGTCGGCCGGTCGAGCCCGAGGTGTAGATGAGGTAGGCAGTGTTCTCCAACCGCGGGGTTCCTCGACGCTCGTCCTCGCGTAGCGGCGCCGCGGATACTCCGGAGAGCCGAGCGATGCTCGTCGGGTCGTCGAGTTCGAGCCACTTCGTCACACCGCCGTCGCCGGGTCTGTGGGCAGCCGTGGTCAATCCGAGCGAGGATGCCGAGTCCTCGAGCATGAACGAGATCCGGTCACTCGGGTAGCGAGGATCGATCGGCACGAAGGCGGCGCCGGTCTTGGTGATCGCCCAGACCGCTGCGACGGATTCGAAGGAGCGTTCCACACAGATCGCCACCCGTGAGTCCGGGCCGGCGCCTTCCGAGATGAGCACGCGCGCCCACTGGTTCGACGCCTCGTCCAGCTCTCGATAGGTCATCTTTCTCTCACCACAGGACAGTGCGACCCGTTCGGGGAATCTGCTCGCGGTGTCCGAAAAGATGCGATCGAGTGTCCTGACCGAGCGGCCCTGCCGGCCGCGCGCGGGAACCAATTGCTGCACTTGCGAATCCGGCATCAGGCGCAGTTTCGCCAGCGGGAGATCCGGTTGCGCGGTGATCAGCTCGAGGGTGCGGAGCAGCCGGCCGGCGATCGCGTCGATGTCGTGATCGCCCAGGACTCCCGGGAAATACTCGAATTTGAGCCGCAGTCGCCCGTCTGCCGCAGAGGCGACGATCGCGAGTGGATAGTGCGCGGCATCCTCGGCGTCGTGGACGTCGAGAACGTGCATTCCGGCTATGTCGGTGCCGGAGGAGAGTCCACCGCGGTCGACGGGATACGACTCGAACACAGTCAGCGTGTCGAACGATGCAGCGGACCCCACAGCCGAAGTGATGTGCGAAAGCCCGACATGATGGTGATCGGACAACCGCGCCTGTTCCGCTTGGACGCGAACGCACAGCGCCGCCAGGGACTCTCTTGGATCGAGGCGAACTCGGACGGGGACGGTGTTGATGAACAAACCCACCATCGACTCGACGCCGGACACCTGGGGTGGTCGGCCGGAGACGGTTCCACCGAAGACGACGTCGTCGCGGCCGAGGAGTTCGGCGAGCACGATTCCCCAGGCCACCTGGATCAAGGAGGCTGTCGTCAGGCCACGGGAGCGGACGAATCCACGCAGAAGTTCCGTCTCACGTTCTCCGAGCGCTGTGGTCGTCGAGCGTGAGGTAGCGCCGTCCTCGTCGACGGCGTGAGTTCCGGTGAGCAGCGTCGGGTCGTCGAGTCCGCGGAGTGCTTCGCCCCAGGCCTCGATCGACACGCTGTCGTCGCGAGTGCTGATCCAGCTCAGATAGTCCCGGTAGGGGTGTACGCGTGGGATGGCACTGTGATCACTGTCTGTCGCGTAGAGCGTCAGTAGGTCGCGGACCAGCAGCGGCATCGACCATCCGTCGAGGAGGATGTGGTGGTTGGTCAGGATCAACCGATACGCGTCGTCACCGGTTCGCAGAAGCAGGAACCGCAGCAGGGGCGGAGTGGCCATGTCGAAGCCGCGGACCCGATCCGCATGGAGAAGCTCGCGTATCTCGGTCGCTTGTTCGGTGGGGGCCAACGGAGAGATGTCGATCTCGGTCCACGGCACGTCAACGTCTGCGTTGATCACCTGCACCGATCGTCCACCGGTGTCGGTCGTGAACGCCGCGCGTAGGTTCTCGTGTCTGTCGAGCAGTGCCTGTGCGGCACGGTGCAACCGGGACGCGTCGACGCCGTCGAGTTCGAGTGCGAGTTGGACGGTGTACGCGTCGACTGTGTGTTCGGCGTAGCGGGCGTGGAAGAGCAGTCCGGATTGCAGCGGTGAGAGGGACCAGACGTCGGTCAGTGTCGGGAACTCGCGCTCGAGGTGGTCGATGGAATCCTGGTCGAGGTCGATCAGGTCGATGTCGGACGGGGTGAGTCCCCCGCGTTCGCTGTGTTCGGCATAGGTGGCCAGCGCGCGCAACGCCTGCACCCAGAGGTCGGCGATGGCGCGAGCATCGCGCTCTGCCAGCACGCCGGTGGGATAGGCGATAGTGGCACCGATGTGCGGTGCGCCCGAGATCTCGGTGGTGACGACGTTGACGTCCAGGACCGAACCCACTGGCATCTCGGACCGCGCTGCCGCTTCCAGATCGACGTCCCGGGCCAGTGCCCAGTCCCCCAGTGACTCTCCTGCTTCGGTGCCGGAGAAACGGCCCAGATAGTTGAACGAGATCTGCGGTTGGCGGAGGTCTTCGAGTTCCGCTCGACCCACCTCGTCGAGGTAACGCAGAACTCCGTAGCCGATGCCGCTGTCCGGAACACCCAAGAGTTCTTCCTTGACACGCTTGAGCACCACCGCTGCCTCTGGGGCGCTGCTCAACACGTTCGCGATGTCTATGTCGGCGAGGTCGATCCGCATCGGGAAGACGCTGGTGAACCAGCCGACCGTGTGCAGGACGTCCGCACCGGGCACCACGTGAGCTTCGCGTCCGTGGCCCTCCATCGAGATGAGTACGTTGTCGGTTCGTATGCCCTGTGCCTGCCTCCACTGCGTCAGTGCCAGTGCGAGAGCAGCAACGAGACCGTCGTTGACTGATCCACCGAAAAGCGCCGGAAGCGTGGTCAGGACTGTGTCGGACAGTTCGACGGGTACGTCGGCGACAACTCGGCCGACCGAATCGAACGTGTCGAGCCGCGGGTCCAGCGGCCGGGTTCCGATCAGCGGGTCGGCACCTTCGAGTATCGAACGCCACCGGGGCAATTCGACTCTTCGATCGGGCGCGATGTCGCGGAGCGCATGCGACCAACGACGAACCGACGTGCCCGAGTACGACGGCTCCGGTTCCTCGCCTGCATCGATGCGGTGGAAAGCCGACGCAAGTTCCGGCACGAGGACGCGCCAGGAGACACCGTCGACGGCGAGGTGGTGGATCACCAGGAGCAGCCGGCCGGTGTTGCGCACGCCGGACAACCAGACGACCCGCACCATCACGCCCCGGCCGGGGTCGAGTTCTCGACGCGCACCGCCCAGTGCGTCGACGATCGCCCCGTCGAACACCGCGGTGCCCGGCTCGGCCTCTACCTCGATCACCCGGCAAATATTCTCGGCTGCAACAGATCCCGGCTCGCCGACAACAAGCCTGCGCTCGCCGTCGAGCTCGAGGCGTGCGCGAAGGATGTCGTGACGATCGAGAACAACTTGAAGAGCCGCGGTCAACTGCTCCACACTGTGAAGCCCGTGCGGCGCGTTGAGAAGAGTCGCTTGGGAGAACGAATCGAGACCTCGGAGATCGGAGCCGAGCCGGTCGAGCCACCACTGAGCCACCGGCATCAACGGCACGTGGCCCACGCCGTCTCCGGGAAGTTCCTCGAGCACCTCGGGTTCGTCGTCCTTGGTCGATGCCAGCAAAACCGCAAGACCGGCGACCGATTTCACCTCGAAGACGTCACGCGGGGTGAAGACGAGCCCGGCATCGCGGGCACGGGCGACGAGCTGAATCGACATGATCGAATCGCCGCCCATCGAGAAGAACGAGTCGTCGACGCCCACCGATTCGACACCGAGGACATCGACGAACAAGGCGGCCAGCGTGCGTTCGGTATCGGATTCGGCGGCCCGCGAGCGTGCCTGGGTTGCTCGCAAGTCGGGAACCGGCAGGGCTCGGCGGTCGAGCTTTCCGTTGGCAGTCATCGGCAGTTCGTCGAGAACGACCACGACCGCAGGAACCATGTACGGGGCCAGAGCCGAGCCCGCGAACGCGATGACGGCCTCGGGATCCACAGTCTGAGCGTCGTTGGCAGGCACGACGTATCCGACGATCCGTGCGGCGCCTCCGTCACGTTCGAGCGTGGTCACCACGGAATGTGCAACGCCGGGATAGCGAGCCAGAACTGCCTCGATCTCGCCGAGTTCGATGCGGAATCCGCGAATCTTGACCTGGAAATCGCCTCGACCCTGGTACTCGAGTTCGCCGTTCTTGTTCCACCTGGCGAGGTCGCCGGTTCGGTACATCCGTGTGCCCGCACTGCCCGCGGGATTGGGCACGAATCGTTCGGCGGTCGTGCCGGCGCGGTTTCGGTAACCGCGGGCGAGTCCGTCGCCGCTGACGTACAGCTCTCCCGTCACTCCGACCGGGACGCGGTGTAGGCGATTGTCGAGGACCCACGCGGTGATGCCTGTCGACGGGCGACCGATCGTGACTCGATCGGTCGGGGACATCGGCTCGGTGATGCTGGCGACGACCGTCGATTCGGTTGGTCCGTAGGCATTGATCATGATCCGGTGATCGCTGACCCAGGCGGCGACGAGATCGGGTGGGCAGACGTCGCCGCCGGTTCCGATGCACACCAGCTCGTTCAGTCCGCTCGGATCGACCGTGGCCAGTGCGGCTGGTGTGATGAAGGCGTGCGTGACGTGCTGGTCGGCGATCAGACTCGTCAGTTCGGTTCCGCCGATGATGCTCGGTGGGGCGATGACCATCGTGGCCCCGGCACCAACAGCCATCAGGAGTTCGAGAATCGAGGCGTCGAAGCTCGGTGAGCTGAAATGCAGCGTGCGCGAGGTCGACTCGACGCGGAAGCGACTGCGTTCCTGCTCGGCGAGTGCCGAAAGCCCACGGTGAGTGACCATGACGCCTTTGGGGACGCCGGTGGAACCGGAGGTGTAGATGACATAGGCCGGGTTGTCCAGGGACACCGCAGCCAGCAGCTCCGAGGCATCTATCCGCTGATCACCGATCTGTTCGAGGGTTGCGAGTGTCTTTGCCTGATCGAGCAGAACGGCGTCTGCCTCGTCGGGGACGACACCCACATGCTCGGCGGTGGTGAGAACGACGCCCGCTCCCGAGTCGTTGATCATGTGGTGCACGCGGTCGACGGGATACGCCGGGTCGACGGGTACGAATGCAGCGCCGGACCGGGCAACCGCCCAGATCGCGACCACGGATTCCAGTGAGCGTGGTAATGCCAGGGCGACAACGGATTCCGGACCGACCCCGCGGCTGATCAACAGTCGTGCAAGCCGGTTGGCGCGGCGGTCCAGATCGGAGTAGGTCAGATGGCGGTCGCCGAAAATCAGTGCAGCCCTCTGCGGTTCGTCGACGTACTTCCGCTCGAGCAACGTCGAGAAGTGAACCTGCTCGGGAAGTTCCGGTGCGACGGCGCGAATCGTGTCGAGATCACTCACGAGATCGATGTCGCCGACCGGCGTGTGCGGTGACTCGGTGACAGCACCGAGAATCCGAACCAGGTATCGAGCGAAACCTTCGACGGTCGACTCGTCGAACAGGGCGCTCGCGTAGGTGAACCCGGCCTCGATTCCGGCCGGCCGGCCGTCATCGTCGAAGGTCTCGGCAAGCGTGAGTTGCAGATCGAAATTCGAGACGGCGGATTCGAGTTCGAGGACCTCGACGTCCAAATCCGTCAGACGAACTGCTGGCCGAGTGGTGTTCTTGAACTCCAGCATCACCTGGAACAACGGTGAATGCGACGTCGACCGCTCCGGAGCCAGCGCATCGACGACGCGCTCGAAGGGGACGTCTGCGTGAGCGAAGGCGTCGAGGTCGGTGCTGCGAACTCTGGCCAACAGATCGGTGAACGAGGCGGCGGGGTCGACGTCGGCGCGCAGGACCAACGTGCCGACGAACATACCGACCATCGGATCCAGCAGGGCATTTCCGCGCCCGGCGATCGGTGAGCCGATCGTGATGTCTTCCATGCCGGACAATCTCGCCACGAGCACTGCGTATGCGGCGTGTACCGCCATGAACATACTGCTTCGGTGTTCGATCGCGGTTTCGCTCAGACGGCGGTGGATGCCGGCATCGATGTCGAATCGAACGACGCCGCCCGAGAGATCCTGCACACGCGGACGCGGTCGATCTGCGGGGAGCGCAAGAAGTTCGGGAACACTCGCCAGTTGACGTGTCCAGTACTCGAGCTGACCTGCAAGAGTGCTGTCCGCTTCGTCGATCCGACCGAGAGCCCTTTCCTGCCAGATGGCGAAGTCCGCGTACTGGACCGGAAGAGGAGACCAGTCGGGCGCCTCACCTCGATGCCTTGCCGAGTACGCGCTCATCACGTCGAACGCCAACGGTGCCATCGAGAATCCGTCGGCGCAGATGTGATGGACGACCACGGTCAGGACGTGATCTTCTTCGTCGACCTCGATCAGTTCCGCCCTGATCGGTGGAGCCTGCGTGACGTCGAAGCCCCTCGAGGTGAGACGTTCGATCTCCCCGAGTACCGCTTCGGCGTTTGCGGCGACAACCGGCAGCGCGCCCAACGCTTCACCGGGTTCGACGATCACCTGCGCCGGCACTCCCTCGATCATGGGAAACAGCGTGCGCAGCGATTCGTGGCGAGTAAGCACGTCGGTGATCGCGCCCTCCAACACGGCAACGTCCAACCGGCCTCTCAGCCTGATCGCTATGGCGACGTTGTACGCCGCGGACGCGACGTCGAATTGATTGACGAACCACATGCGCTTTTGTGCCAGCGACAGCGGGATCGTCTGTGGCCGCGGCAATGCCTCGAGCGGAAGGACTGCCGGTCCCCCTCGTGCCGTGGCGCACTCGACCGCCAACTGCGCAACGGTCGGCGCGTCGAACAACTCTCTGATCGACAAGTTCAACGACAGCGAATCGTTCACGCGCGCCACAGCGCGTGCAGCGACGAGGCTGTTTCCGCCGATCTCGAAGAAGTTGTCGTGAACACCGACTGCCCCAGATTCCAGAAGCTCCTCGAAGATCGCCGCCAACTGCGCTTCGAGCGGTGTTCGCGGCGCCAGATACGTCTGCGAGCTGTCGAAGCTGGGCGCGGGCAGAGCCTTCCGATCAAGCTTGCCGGTCGAACCGAGAGGGAACACGTCGAGGGCGATGACCACAGCGGGAACCATGTAGGCCGGAAGGAGACCTCTCAACTCGGTGCGTAGGCCGTCCGTGTCGATCGAAGTGCCGGTGTCGGCGATGACGTAGCCGACCAAACTGTCACCGACCACGTCGTCGTGATGGACGAGAGCAGCAGCTTGCGCGACACCGGGCAGCCTGAGCAATGCTGCTTCGACCTCGGCGAGTTCGATGCGCTGCCCGCGGATCTTGACCTGGAAATCGCGTCGACCGACATAGTCGAGCAGCCCGTCGGCGCGCCACCGGACGACATCACCGGTTCGGTACATCCGGGTGCCAGACGGGCCGTACGGGTCGGCCACGAACCTGTCGGCGGTGAGATCGCTGCGCCCGAGGTATCCACGCGCCAGTTGCACTCCCGCCAGATACAGCTCGCCGTGAACGCCGACCGGAACCGGATGCAGCCGCCCGTCGAGGACATAGAGCTGGGTGTTCCACACGGGCGCACCGATGGGAACGGTGACGGTCATGTCGGGGGTGAATTCGGCGGCGCTGACGTCGACGGCAGCCTCCGTGGGTCCGTACAGGTTGAACAGTCCCGCAGAACTCAGACGGGTGAACGCCTCCGCAGTGGTAGGCGCGAGCGCTTCACCGCTGCAGAACACCCGACGCAGGCTCGCACACTGCCCGGCAGTCGCGGCAGCGACGAATTCCGCGAGCATCGACGGAACGAAGTGCGCCGTCGTGACGCCTTTTTCGGCAATCAACGCCGACAGGTACCCGGGATCACGGTGCCCGTCCGGTTCCGCGATCACCAACTGCGCGCCGGTCTGCAGGGGCCAGAACAGTTCCCACACCGAGACGTCGAAGGTCACCGGGGTCTTGTGCAGCACCACGTCCGACGCGTGAAGGGGGTACGTGTCCTGCATCCACAGCAGGCGATTGACGATCGAACGGTGTGATACTGCAACACCTTTCGGTCGACCCGTCGATCCGGACGTGAAGATCACGTAAGCAGCATTGTCCGGGCGGAGGGGTCCGAGCCGATCAGCGTCGGTGATCGGCGCCGTCGTGGACACCTGACGATCGAGATCGACGTCCACGATCGGGACTCGCGCGGGAAGAGCGCCGTGGTCCTGGGGCCGGCTCAGCACGCAGATCGGTTCCGCGATGTCGAAGACGTACGCGATGCGCTCGGCGGGATGATCGGGATCCACCGGGACGTATGCCGCACCGGCACGGATCACGGCGTGGACCGCGACGAGTAGTTCCGGTGACCGTCGAATCGACACCGCGACGCGCATGTCCGGGCCGACCCCGCGGGCGATGAGGGTTCTGGCAAGTTCACCGACCCTCGCGTCGAACTCCGCATAGGTCAGTGTCCGCTCGCCGAAGACCAGCGCGGCCCCCTCGGGTGTCCGGGCTGCCTGCTCCGCCACCAGGTCCGAGAGGGTGGTGATCGGTACGGCGTGTTCGGTGGCATTCCAACGCTCGAGGACCAGTTCCGCCTCGCCCGGAGCTGTGAGATCGACGTCGCCGACGACGGATTCCGGGTAGGCAGCTACCGCGTCGAGGAGCATCGTGAAGCGATCAGCGAGGCCGGACATGGTGTCCGAGTCGAAAAGCTGGCTGGCGTAGTTCAACTGGCCGTCGAGATGGTCGCCGCGGTCGGTGAGAATGACCTGAAGGTCGAACTTTGCCGCGCCCGTCGACAGTTCGTCGACCGTGACCTCGAGCTCGGGCAAAGTGACCTCGGTGGGAGCGGCGCCCTGCATCACCAGCATCACCTGGAACAGCGGCGCCTGGTTGTCTGCGAGGGATTCGACGAGTACGTCGTACGGCACTTCGGTGTGCTGCAAGGCCGCCACGTCGACGTCGCGGACGCGGGTGAGAACTTCACCGAAGGTGAGTCCCCCCTCGAGAACCGTCCTCAGCACCACCGTGTTGACGAACATTCCGACGACGTCGTCGAGAGCGCGCTCGCTCCGCCCGGCCACCGGAGTGCCGATCGTGATGTCGTTCGCTCCGGATTCTCGGCTGAGCAGGACGGCCAGCGCGGCGTGGATCACCATGAACACGCTGACGTCGCTGCGCGCCGCGATCTCGCCGACCCGGCGGTACGTCGCGGAGTCGATCCGGAAATCGAGATCGTCACCGCGCAGCGAGACACCCGCAGGCCGCGGGTGATCCATCGGCAGTTCCGCGAGCTCACCGCGTTCGGTGAGCGTGTGCGACCAGAACCGCAACTGCTCGGCAAGAATCGAATCCGGGTCGGACGCTTCACCGAGCGCTCCGCGTTGCCACTCGCTGAAATCGCCGTACTGCACTTCGAGTGGCAGCCACGCCGGCACGCGTCCGCTCGCCCGCGAGGCGTACGCCACCATCACGTCACGAGCCAGCGGCGCCATCGACAGGCCGTCTGCTGCAATGTGGTGCACGACGAGGACCAAGGTGTGCTCGCGTTCGTTCACCTCGAGCAGAGTCGCGCGGATCGGCACCGATTCGCTGACGTCGAATCCCTCTCGCGCGAGCTCACTCGCCCGCGCCGAGGTCGCTGCGGCAGGCACCGTTTCCACCTCGAGATGATCGAACATCTCGTCCACACCGAGAACGTGCTGGACGGGGCCACGCGCACTCTCGGGGAAAACGGTCCGCAAGATCTCGTGTCGAACGATCACGTCCCGCAGCGCGGTGAACAGTGCATCGACGTCGAGATCGCCGGTCATCGAAACCGCGATCGGAATGTTGTACGCCGGCGAACTCGGATCGAGTTGATTGGTCAGCCACATTCGTTGCTGCGCCAGAGATACCGGTATCCGGTCAGGGCGATCGATACGCGTCAGTGCCGGGGCACGTGTGTTCCGCGAGTCCGCGAGGTCGGCACGTGCTGCCAGAGCGGAGACGGTCGGCGCCTCGAAGAGGTCGAGAACGCTCAGCGTCGTTCCGAGAGCTCCGTTGACTCGCGACACGACGCGGGTCGCGATCAACGAGTCACCGCCGAGGTCGAAGAAACTGTCGTCTGCTCCCGCCCGGGTGATACCGAGCAGATCGCAGAACACCGCCGAAATTCGCTTCTCGGTCGAGGTCTCAGGGGCACGGTATTCAGCCGACCCGCCCACAGAATCGATGTCCGGTAACGCTTTCCTGTCGATCTTTCCTGCCGGAGTCAACGGAATGGAGTCGAGGACGACGATCCGCGCCGGAACCATGTGGGCTGCCAACGAAGATCTCGCGTGGGCGACCAGCTCGGAGTTGTCGATGTGTGTGCCCGCAGCCGCCGTGACGTACGCCGCCAACAGTGTTTCCCCACTCGGGCCCGCAACTCCGGCGGTGACTGCCTGTGCGACGCTCGGGTGGCGGCGCAGCACGTCGTCGATCTCGCCGAGCTCGACGCGGAAACCGCGGATCTTGATCTGGAAGTCGCTCCGGCCGAGGTACTCCAGCTCACCCTCGCCGTTCCACCGCGCGAGGTCACCCGTGCGGTACATGCGCTCTCCCGCAACACCGTTGGGGTCGGCAACAAATCGTTCGGCCGTAATCGTGGCACGCGCGTGGTACCCGCGCGCCAAACCGACACCGCTCACATAGAGCTCGCCGGCGACACCGATCGGCACCGGTTGAAGCCGCGAGTCCAGGAGGACGGTTGCGGCTCCGCGCATCGGCTTCCCGATGGTGACGGGAACATCGCTGCTCAGCGGTCCGGTCAGAGTGGCGACGACGGTGGTTTCGGTCGGTCCGTACGCGTTGAACATCGAGCGTCCGTGTGACCACTGATCCACCAGCGCGGGTGAGCATGCGTCGCCGCCGGTCACGACCACTCGTAGATCCGGTAGGCCGGCGGGATCGACTGTTGCCAGCGCGGCCGGGGTGACGAAGGCGTGGGTGACCCGTCCGATACGCATCACCTGTGCCAGTTCGTCGCCGCCGTACACGGTGGGCGGCGCGATCACCATCGTTGCCGCGCCCCCGAAGGCAAGGAGGAGTTCGAGGACCGAAGCGTCGAAGCTCGGCGACGAGAAATGCAGGGTGCGGTCTCCAGGTTCGACTCCGAACCTGACTCGTTCTTCGTCGGCGAAGCTGCTCAGCCCGCGGTGACTGACCACGACGCCTTTGGGGACACCAGTGGAGCCGGACGTGTAGATGAGGTATGCCGGATCGTCGTAGCTCAGGCGCGTACGCCGCTCGGCGTCGTCGACCGGTGCATCGGAATGGTGCGAGGTGTCCAGTTCGTCGAGGAGCAGCCAATCCACCGAATCGGCGAGCCCGCCGTGGTGCTCCCCCACACTGATTCCGACTACAGCTCCCGAATCGGTGAGCATGTGCCGAATACGATCCTCGGGGTAGTGCGGATCGATCGGGAGGAAGGCACCGCCGGTCTTGGCCACCGCCCACGTCGCGGTCACCGATTCGAGAGACCTCGACAGCGCAAGGGCGACATAGGTGCCGGGGCCGACTCCCCTGTTGATCAGTTCACGGGCGAGTGTGTTCGACTCGGCGTCGAGATCCCGGTAGCTCACCTCACGATCACCGAAAACGAGCGCTGGGGCATCGGGGTTCACAGCCGAGGCACGGCGGAGAATATCGGGGAGGGTCAACGGGGAGGACGCGGTCGCTCCCCGCGCCGGTACCAGGGACTCGCGCTCGAAGTCGTCGAGGAGATCGAGGTCTCCGACCGGCGTTCGCGGGGCTGCTGCTGCGCCTGCAAGGATCCGCACCAGTCGCGAGAGGAAGGCTCGGACCGTGGATTCGGCGTAGTGCTGCGTGGAGTACGCAACCTCGAGGGCGCCGGTATCTGCGTGGACGTCGATCGCCACGTCGAGGCCGACAATCGTGGTCTCCTGCGAGCCGTCGTTGAGGTGGACGTGCAACTCGGGCAGTGCGGGGACACCTGCCGCCGATCGAATCGACAACGTATCGCGTTCTCGAGCAAGAGAACTCACGAACTCGTCGAACGGCGCCGCCGGATCGACCTCGCAGCGCAGGGGCAAGGTTCCCCACTCGGTCCTCGTTCCGATCAGCACGTCCCGGCGCTCGGTCGATCTCGACAGCAACGAAGCAAATGCGGCATGGACAACGGCAAAGAGGGAGACGCCTTCCGTGCGCGCAAGTTCGGCGACCGCGGGATCGAGTGGGACGCTCAGCCGATTCGTACCGGTGGGCTCCGATTCGGCGTCGATTCGCTCGAGGCCCAGTGTCTCGAGGTCCAGTGTGGAGCCCTCGTCGGAGTCCCCCAGGTATCTCGCCCAGAACCGCTCGAGTTCCCTGCGCTGTGCACTGCGCGCCCCTGCCTCGGCACTTGCCGGATGAATCCGGTTCATCGGCGTACCGGCCGGTGCTGCTGTCAGTTCTGCGACCAACTCGGTGAACGCCCGGTGGTGCTCGGCCAGTTCGTCGTGTCCGTAGCGATTGGGGTTTCCGCGAAAGTCGATCAACGTCTGCGCCGGATCGCCGCTCTGGTACACGTTGACCAGCAGATCCTCGACCGGACCCGACGTGACGATGTGATACTCACCGGTCAGTGGCCCGAGGGTTATCTCCTGCCGGAAGAGCATCACATTCATCATCGGGCCGGACAGACGCGCGTCGCCGACGGTCAGACCGGCATCACGCCGGATGTCCTCGAGGCTGCATCGCTGATGACGAAGCGCACCGAGAAGTTCGAGTTGCACGCGCCCGACCAGATCGTCGACACTTTCGTCCGGGTTTACGTGGATGTGTAGCGGCGCGACGTTGACCAGCATTCCGCCGGACCGCTGCAGCGGTGCCGTCGTCCTCGCGGAAACCGGCAGGTTGATCAGCACGTCGTCGTAGCCGGTACTGCGGGACAGGTAGCACGCCAGTGCCGAAATCAACACTGCGGCCGGAGTTGCACCGGAACGTGAATTCCACTCGTCCAAGGCAGCAAGGCTGTTCGCCGACATCGCGGCACTGACGAGTTCACTGCGTGCAGTCGGGGGTCCCTCACGGGTGGCCAACGTCGAACCGTGTTCGACGCCCGACACACGCTGGGCCCAGTACTCGCGGTCGGCTTCGAATCGGCTCGATTCGCGGTACTTCTGGTCGAGCTCGGACAGCGTCGTGACGTCGAGCGCCTTGTTCACCGCAGGCTCTCGACCTTCGACGGCTGCGGTGTAGATCGCCGCAATCCGATTGACGATCGTCATACCGCTGTATCCGTCGAGAGCGACGTGATGAATCCTGGTGTACCACAGGTAATCCCGATCACCAGTTTGAAGAATTGTCATCTCGACGAGACGATCGCGAGTCAGATCGAGCGTCGTCGCGTAATCGTTGTCCATCCACTCCGAGGCAGCCTGCCGAGGGTTCTCACGCTCGCGGAAGTCGAAGTAGTCGATGCCCGGGTCGATCGTGAAGTCCACGATCTGGCAGGGCTCCCCATCCGGGTACATCAACCGTAGAAACGGTGATTCGAACTCGTGGGCAGCCTCCACCGCGGCGCGACTGAGCAGTTGCATGTCCAAATCGCCGTGGAACTCGATGTACTGCGCGATGAAGTACGGGACCGTCGGGTGAAGTTGCTGCGCAAACCACATGCTGCGCTGCACCGCAGACAGGGGGAACGCTCCTGCCGGCAGGCTTCGCGATCCGGTGAGCGGGTCGATCCTCTTGTCGGTATCCATCACGACCACCCCCACACAGCGTTGTGACGATCAGCGTTGTCACGATCAGCGCCGGGAAGTGTGGCTCGGGGATTGAAGAGAAACATCGCACCGCCTCGATATCGAGTGGAAACCATGTGGCGATCCTGCGAGAGCGCAGCCGAAGGTCATCGACCTCGACGAAGGGTCGCTTCGAAGTCCGAACCTCCCCGAAGGTCCGAACTCAGGATCAAAATTTGTCGTCGTCAGGCGTCAGGAGCACCGCAGTGTTGCAGTGCTCGACGCAAGGCTAGAAACCGGTTGCCCACACCTGCTCTACCGGAAACGTTCGGCTTCGCGGGCAAGCTCGGTCAACCGTTCACACAACTGTGTGAGCTCTGAACTCTCTGCGCCCTCGGCAACTGCTGTCGCCACATCTTCGGCAGCGCATCGGACCTCGAACATCCGATCCACGAGTTCGACCGCTTCGACTGCGGTCAAGATGACGGCGTCAGCCGGGATCGACGTGCCCTTGACGGCATTGCGCTGCTCGTACGCACGCTGTCGACAAGACTGGCTGCAGTACCGGCGTCGACGACCGACACCGGTCACCGCGACCTCTCGACCACACCACACACACGGGTTTCCCGAACGCGCAGACTGCGGTGATCCGACGCGTGTGCTCTCAGCCATGAATCGACACTGTACTCGAGATTCGGACGCCTTCGATGAACGCGCACGGTACCCGGTAAGATGGAGAGGTTGCGTCTTCTCGCCACACGGGAACCAATCGGGTGCTCGTGGCGTTGTAGATGAGTGTGAGCGTCTACTCCCCAAGTCAGGGCGCCCACCAGCGGTGACGAACGAAGAGAGGACACCACCATGGCAGATCGCGTACTTCGAGGTAGCCGACTCGGAGCTGTGAGCTACGAGACCGACCGTGACCATGACCTCGCGCCCCGTCGTATGGCCAAGTACAAGTGCGAGAACGGCGAGATCTTCGACATCCCGTTCGCGGACGAAGCCGAGATCCCCGGCACCTGGTTGTGCCGAAACGGCCTCGAAGGCACCCTCATGGAGGGGACTGCTCCCGAAGCCAAGAAGGTCAAGCCTCCCCGCACCCACTGGGACATGCTGCTCGAGCGTCGTTCGGTCGAGGAACTCGAAGAGCTCCTCAAAGAGCGTCTCGATTTGCTGAAGGCCAAGCGTCGCGGCGCATGAACTAGCACTTCGATCAAGACCGTCCGGTTCTACACCGGGCGGTCTTTCTCGTTCTTCGGGGAGTGATCGTTCACAAGTCGACGTCATACTTCGGCCCTTCTTCGACGTGGCAACTTCAGGATGCTTCGCGGTCCTCAAAGACACTTCAGGGCAACGTCATTCAGCATCCAGGCGCACTCGCGGGCCGACAGTGCGCAAATCCTGGACTTGCGCTGGAGAACCATCGGCGCTGCTTCGTGCACCAGTGTGAGCTGTATCCCCCACCCCGCGACACACCAAACTTCGGTACACCAAACTTCGATACGGAGTGAACTGGTAGCCCAGTCACTCGGCCGGGTTGCTTGCCAAGTGACGATGGCAAGCAACCCGGCCGACTGGGGTGTGGGTGAATGATTTGCGGTGCTGAACGGTTCTTCCGCTACTTCCCGGTCACCGAGTGATGCTCTGTGCCGCGGTTCCTTGGCGGAGGCGGGTGATTTCGTTGCGTGATTCGACGACCTGGGGGCTGTCGTCGCCCTTGCTGACAGCTAGGTCGCTGCACAGATCCAGCGCGGCACGAACGATATGTCGTCGTTGGCGACGTTCGGTGCGAGTGGGTGCGGCTTTCGCGTAAGTGCGTTGTTGTCGCCATCCGCCGGCGGCTGTCACCTCGGCGTCGGTCAGGACGCCGGACTCGATTTCCGGGGCGAGAATGTCACGGACGAAGTGGGATTCACGTGGGTGCGCCCAGACGAACGCGATCCACAAGGCAGTGAACGCGAAGACGATGTCGCCGATCATGATGACGAACACGAGCGAACTGCTGCCGCCGGCGATCGCGAGCATGGAATCCCACACGCCGTGGATCAGGATGGGTGCCACGATCAACGCCAATCCGCGTCCGATCCGCCGGGGCTGGGCCGGGGTGCCGATCAGATAGATCACGCCGGCGCAGAAAAGGGCGGTGAAGAGGGGATGAGAGACGATGTCGGAGTAGGTGCGGGTGGCGATGGAACCGAGCAGGCCGTCGGTTTGGTGGGCGCCGAAGCCCTGTGTTGCGCCGGCAATCGAGTACAGAAAGTCTTCGCTGGTCTGAAATCCCAAGCCGATGAAAGCACCGAGGAGCAGGCCGTCGGTTGCGGTGCGCACCAGGCGTGGTGCAAGCGCGAGGAGGACTACGATGCCGATGCCTTTGGCGGTTTCCTCCACGAAGGGTGCAGAGAGGCCCGCATGCCAGTCCTGAGCCCATACCTGCCCGAAAATCTTCGAGTAGAGCGAACCGACTGCTCCGTTCGCGGGTACTGCGATAGTGAACGTTGCTGCGGTGGCGCCCCAGATGAAGCCGGTGACCACTAGTCCTACGGGTTGGCGTTCGTGGCGGTCGATGTGCCGGAACCACCATGTCCAGACCGCGGCGCTGATGACGCCGACGATGCCGGCAACGAGGAGTGCGCGCCCGAAGTATCCGGCGAAGGGAGCAAACATCTGCCAGCCTTTGACGAGGCCGAATCCGCACATCCACAGGTATATCCAGAACACGACGTTGCGTGGCTGGAAGAAGTGAAATTTCTCGCCCCAGGCCGTCGTATCGAATGCGCGGGAGCGGGTTTCGAGGAGATCGGTGCTCACTTGGTGTCTCCCTCGTGTGTGCCGATAGAGGCGATCATGTCGGTGATTTCTCGACTGCGGGCGGCGATCTGATCGGGTGGGCCGACTACCTGTACCCGAATTCCCTTGCCGTCGACGACGAATGTGGTCACCGATCCGGCGGACCGCGGAGTGTCAAAGCTGACCTGGACGCCGCTCAGACCCCCGGCGGTGCTGATCGGCTGGCGCGCACCGGAGACCGCAAGCACGGAACTGCCGTTCGTCGCAAGACTCACGGCATCTGTTTGGGAGAGGAGCTCGTCGGCAGTTCCACTGAATGTGTCGGCGTCGACGCTCACGGTGACGGTGCCATCGGTCAACGTCACACGTGGGAGCGAATCGGACGCGCCATGTTGGTCGGTTCGGAAACCACTGTCGACATTCCAGCCCGCAGGTACGGCGAAGGAGACCGTTTCGGTCACGGCCATCCGGTCTCCGGCGCCGGTTGGATCTTCGGAGGAGACAGCGGAATCGATGGCGGGCACGATCACGGTCCAGAGCATCCACACCGCCAAGATCGCGAGGGCGTGTGGGAAGACTCGTGTGTCGAATCCGAGGAAGCGGTGATCCGCTGGTGGACGTCTTCCGTGTAGGGGCTCGTGCTTGTGTGCAGTACTCGAAATAACGCTCAATTTCCCTCGTTTCCATTGCACGGCAGGTGCACTGACTATCGCAGAAACGGACAAATTCCGTGCATCAGCCGGCACCTGCCGGTCATCGAGACGATCGTGCACCAAGTTCCCGTAGGCGCGAGATCACCGAGAGCTCCTAGTCGACGGTGAACCGTCGCATCGCCAGATGTCCGAACACGCCGACCAGAATCAACGTGACGCCTGCGGTCACGGAAACGGAGTCGGTCACCAACCCCGCGATGCCGGTCACGGCTACGAACACCGGCAAAAAGTCGAACAGCCTGAAAATCGACTGCGGTGGTTCGGTTTCGAGGCCCTGAGCCTGAGCGGCCTTGTTCGGCGCATACTCGGGGTACCACTCGGTGAAGGAGATCGCGAAGAAGGTTCCGAGCAACTGCAGAATCCATCCGGTCCAGAAGTTGTCACCGTCGTGCAGCAGTGCGTCTCCGAACAGGCCCACTACGGCCGACCAGGTGAAGGCGAGAGCCCACACCGCCGTAATGACGTAGTTGATGTGCAGAAACAGAGGCGTCGCCCAATACTCTTCGGGCGTCGACTCTTTCGCGTACTGCAAAGTGAAAGGATTGCGGAGCAGGATCGATCCGAAGGCAAAGACCACCAGCGCGATGTTGGTCAGTTCGCCTCCCCAGAGTTCGAACCACCGAATCGTGTTCGCCGACGCGAGGAGGCCGATGGCCGCCAGAACGCCGAAGAACACGACGTCGAAGACCTCCAACAGCTTCACGGTGCCGCCGCGCCGGTGACTGGCCGCCAAGATCAGCAGCGACAACCCGAGGGCTGCGGCCGCGGATTCCTCGAACCTTCCCGGCCCGGAGAGCAAGGACAGCAAGATCCACGGTGACAGGCCGGCGAGCGGTGACTGCAGAACCGCGTCGACGACACTGGTTTTGTGAACTGCATCCCGGGGCTCGGACTTGTCTGGCTCGGTTTTCTCAGGCTCGGTCACAAGAAGCCGCCTTACGCAGGAACGGGTGGCACAGCGAGTACCCGCGTAGGCGCTCCTCGGAACATCGGCAGCCCCAATATCCGATGCTCGGCTCAGATTGCCGCAGTCTCCTCGGGTGAGTGCTCAGCCTGATCTCGGCGCCGGGCCAGCACTGCCATGGCAATCGCGCCGACCGCGATGATGCTGAGCACGATCTCCGGCACCGGACCTACTCGGCTGGCAAGGGTGGAGCTGGTCGAGAGCGGCACCTTCGCCACCAGGGCCGCCGGCACGAACAGGTCGGTTTGCGAAGTCACCGCACCGTCGGGAGCGATGATGGCGCTGACACCACTGGTTGCGGCGACAACGACGGCGCGGCCGTGCTCGACTGCCCGCACACGCGACATTGCCAGCTGCTGATAGGTCATCTCGGTGTCCCCGAAAGTGGCGTTGTTGGTCGGTACCGCCAGCAACTGTGCACCGTTGCGCACAGATTCCTGGAACGCCCGGTCGAACGCCACCTCGTAACAAGTCGCGACACCGATGGGTACCCCCGCTGCATGGACAACGCCGTTGCCCTCGCCGGGAACGAAATTGCCCGCGCGATCGGCGTACGAGGAGAAGTTCCGGAAGAAGCTTCGGTAGGGCAGGTATTCGCCGAACGGCTGAATGATCTTCTTGTCGTGCTGTTCCTGAGGACCGTTGGCGCCGTCCCACACGATCACCGAATTGGTGGTCGTACGATCGGCGTTCACGAGTACGGTGCCGACAAGAATCGGCGCTCCGATCGCTTCGGAGGCCCGGGTGATGTCGGCAGCGGCATCGGCGTTTCGCAGGGGGTCGATGTCCGAGGCGTTCTCCGGCCAGATCACGACGTCAGGCTGATCGACGCGGCCCGCGTCCACCTCGGCAGCAAGTTTCACGGTTTCGGCGACATGGTTGTCGAGGACCTGCTTGCGTTGCGAGTTGAAGTCCAAGCCCAACCTCGGAACGCTTCCCTGAATGGCGGCGACGGTGATCGTTCGATCACCGGAATCCATGGTGGACAAGAACGGCGACACCACGAGAGCAATGATCACGGGCACGAGGGCAGCGGCAACAGCTCCGAAGAATCCTCGGTCCCATCGTTTGGCCGCGACAGCGACTGCAACTGCTGCCAAGCCGGTACCGGTCAGGGCCACCGCGAAGCTGAGCAGCGGCGCACCGCCGACACTCGCAAGAGGGAGGAGCCACCCTTCGGATTGACCGAATGCGAGCCTGCCCCAAGGAAATCCGCCGAAAGGAACGCTGGAACGAAGCCACTCGGTGAGCGTCCAGGTCGCAGCAATCCACAAGGGTGCCCATGGCAACCTCGCCACCAGAACCGCAAGCAGCCCGAACAGTCCGATGAACAACGACTCCACCGCGGCCAACGCGATCCACGGGACCGCACCTACGAACACACCGATCCACGGAAGCAACGGCACCAGAAATCCGAGACCGGCCAAGTATCCGTAACCGAAGCCGGCACGAAGGCGCAGTCCGCCGCGCCCGAAGTTCGTCAACACACACGTCAGAAGAGCGATCCCGACGGGCGCCAAGAACCACAGCGGGCGGGGTGGGAACCCTGCGAAGATCAGGAATCCACCTGCGGCCGCGTACAGCGAACGTAGCCATGCGGAACCGGTGAGCACAGCGCTCACACGGGAGCGATCACCGACAGACGCCTCTGCGCCGGCCTCACTCACTCGACGAGCCGCGCTGATAGACGACGCGTCCGCGATGCACCGACTTGATGCAGACCGGAATCGGCGCATCTTCCGCCAGCCTCGGCAGAGCGGGTACGCGCGAGCGCGGATCGGTAGACCATCGCTGAACCGAGTCGGCGGGTGCGCTCACTTCGAGTTCGCCTGCCTCCCACAACACGTAGGAGGCCGGTGCGCCCGGATTGAGGGTTCCCGCGGCGCCGTCCCGCACTCCGCCCGCGCGCCAGG
>NZ_BCWH01000003.1:1044094-1181401 GCF_001653035.1 Rhodococcus sp. YH3-3
CGCGTGCTCGAGGCGGTGACCCAACGCGGCGACCTTGGGGCCACCCAGTTCGTCGGCGACCCTGCGGAACGCGGCAGCTGCCGACGAGACGGCGCCGTCACCGATGGCATGGAACCCGGCCTGGACGCCCGCGAGGGTACAGGCCCGGATGTGTGCGGCGATCGCGTCGACGTCGAGGTAGGCATTGCCCGTCGAATCAGGTTGGTCTGCATAGGGTTCGAGCAACCACGCGGTATGCGAACCGAGCGAGCCGTCGATGAAGAGATCCCCGCCGAGTCCGTCTGCTCCGGTTTTGTCGAGGAGCGCGCGAGCATCCTCTTCGCTGTCGACACGCTCACCCCAGTAGCCCCGAACCTCCACGCCGTGATCGTGGGCCAACAGTTCCTGGAAATCGGTCAATCCCGAGATGTCCGGTCCCCCACACTCGTGAACGGCCACGATTCCGCGTGAGGCGCAGAGATCGAGCGCAGCGGTACGAGCAGACGCGCGCTGAGTTTCCGTCAGCAGATTCCGAGCGGCATTGCGCGCCAGGTGGTGTGCGTCGAACGTCAACGGGCCTTCGGCTGAGTATCCAGCGGTGTCGGCGAGGCCGGAGATCCCGTCGCGCAATGCGCTCGAGCACGCGGCCGAGTGAACGTCGATCCGCGAGAGATACACCTTGCGGCCAGGGGCGGCCGCGTCGAGATCTGCGGTCGACGGCGGGGTCTGCTCGGCCCACTCGGTGTCGTCCCAACCGTGTCCCCAGATGACTGCGTCGGGATGGGCAGTTTCGGGGTTCGCGGCTGCGAATGTTCGTACTCGCGAGAGACATTCGTCCAGAGAGTTCGCGCCCACGAGATCGAGGCCGACGAGATTGAGTCCCAGTGCGGTGATGTGGACGTGGGTGTCGACGAACCCGGGAGTGACAAACGCACCACCCAGATCTTCGATCTCCGCGGCGGGGTGCAACGCCCGTCCGGCGCGCTCGTCGCCGACCCACACGACGGTGCCGTCGGTGATGGCGATCGAGGTCGCGTCAGGTGCAAATGAACTGTAGATCCGGCCGTTGACCAGCAGACGAGTAGTCACGAGCACCCAGTCTGCCTGTTAGTACTGCGGCCCCCGCGAACGGGTGGGTGCATCCGTGTCCAGAATCTCACCCTCGAGGACGAGTTCCTTGCCGTTGCTGGCGACGTACTCGGTGGTTTCGGGTGTCTCGACGATGATCTCGCCGTCGATCACCTCGCCGTTTCCGCGCATCCGCGCCGCGTAGCCGACGGTTCCGGCGAAGGCGTCACCACCGGCGGCAAATGCTGCTGCGCGCTTACCTGCCAGGAGCACTGCAAGCGGGCGCAGCGCCCAGCGGGTCGGCGGAATCAGAAGCAGCAGGCCCAGAACCGAAGTCACGAGTCCGGGTACGAACATCAACGCGGAGCCCGCCGCGACCAAGGCGCCGTCGGCGACCGCCAGTGACGGCGATCCCTCACCCCGCGTGGCCTTACGGAACCCGTCCATGACCCGTCGCCACTGCGAGCGCATGAGGATCAATCCGACAAGCGATCCGGCGAGAAACAGCAGCACTGTCCAGGCGACACCGATGGCGTTGCCCACGATGACCAAGGCTGCGATCTCGACGATCACGTAGAGGAGAAATACGGCGGCGATCATGACGTCCCCTTTCAGACGGTCTATTCGTTCAACGCTCGAGGGGCCGGTTTTTCTCCCGACAACGACGCAGAGGTGCAAAACAGGTGGGTGCCGTGAGTCACACGGGCCTTCTCTCACGCACGTGCGACTTGCCTGGCGTTAACTAACGCTCCGCTAACGATTCTAAACCTCAAGTTGACGTTGAGACTCTGCGCATGGTCAAGTCACTTCGGGCCGCATTTCCCGGCCTCATGAAATGAAGGAGCCCGACATGAGCCGACTCCCCGGCAAGACACTCGCCCGACGCATTCCCGCTGCCATCGCCGGCACTGCCGCCGTCGTGGCACTCACCGCCGGCAGCGCGATGATCAGCGCGGGAACCGCGGCCGCAGAACCGGTAGTACCCGAAGGAATTGCCGCGCTGATCGCGCAGGCCGCAGCCATCTCCCCCGAAGCCTCTGCTGCTGTTCAGCAGTTGATCGGCACGGCAGGCGCTGATCAGATCACGACCGCCCTCGATCTCCCGGACATCGGCGTCACCAAGCCGCAGTCGTTCATGTACCCCGCACCGACGGTCGGGTGTGGCGTGGCCGGTGAACCCGTCACCGTAACCCTCAGCTCCGCACAGGCCGGTCCGAACTTCCCGTTGCCGCCGTGGGTCGAGGCCGACCATCTCCGTTTCCAGGCAATCCCGGGTTACGTCGGCATACCCAAGACCTCAGGGTTGAGTGTTGCCTGGATCAACGTCGGCACGTTCAAGGGCGGCATCGTCCCGTTGGACGAGAAGTTGCCCGTACTCGATACGCCGTTGCTCTCGAAGGTCGTCGACACCGGTGACGGCAAGGTGTTTGCCGCTCTGTTCGGCAATGTCGATTACGCAGACGGGAAGACCTGCATCGTGCTGCCAACAGTGGGCGCTTTTGATGCTTGAGCAGAGCGAAACGCTCGCTGCCTGACAGACGGCTGGCCTACGCGCCCGGAGTCACCAGTCCGGTCTCGTAGGCCAGCACCACAGCCTGCACACGATCACGCAGATCGAGTTTGGTGAGAATGCGTCCGACGTGCGACTTGATCGTCGATTCGGACAGGTACAGCTGCTGTGCGATCTCGATGTTCGACAGCCCCGTGGCCACGTGTCCGAGGACTTCGCGTTCGCGTTCGGTCAGGACGTCGAGAACTACCGGATCGCGCCGGGGCGCCGGACCGTCCACGATGAACCTCGACAGCAGACGACGTGTCACCTTCGGGGAAACAACCGCGTCACCGGCTGCCACGCTGCGGATTGCCGACACGAGATCCTCGGGCGGGGTGTCCTTGAGAAGGAAGCCGCTGGCTCCGGCGCGCAAGGCACCGAGAGCGTGTTCGTCCAGGTCGAAGGTCGTCATCACCAGGACCCTGGATTCGATCCCGGAGGCAAGAATCTGCTCGGTCGCTTTCACCCCGTCGACAATCGGCATCCGCACATCCATCAACACGACGTCAGGCTTCAGCGCCACCGCCGCTGCGACCGCCGCGGCCCCGTCACCGGCCTCACCGATAACCGAGATGTCTTCATGTGCTTCGAGCACCATGTTCAGGCCCATCCGCATGAGTTCCTGGTCGTCGACTAGCAGCACGGTGATGGGCACGGCGTAAACCTATCGGGCCTGAGACGTCGGTGCCAATGCGATTGCGGCGAGCCGGTATCAATCGTGGATCTCGAGCGGCAGCTCTGCGTACACACGCCAACTGCCGTCGGGGCGTCGTCCGGTCTCGAGTGTCCCGTGCAGTACCGCCACCCGCTCACGCATTCCGACCAGTCCATTCCCCGAACCGTGGGAGAAGGTCGAACTCGACGTTCCGTTGTCGACGACCTCGAGCAGCACCGCGGTGTCGGTGCGGCGCACGGTGACTCGTGCCTTCGGATTTGCGCCGGCGTGACGGAGGACATTGGTCAGTGACTCTTGGACCAGGCGATGAATTCCCAGGCTGACTGAAGGACTGACGTCGTCGAGCTCGCCGGTCAGTTCTAGCCGCACCCCGAGACCGGCGGCACGCATCATCTCGACGACCTTGGCGATGCCGGCAGTTCCGTGTTGCGGCATCGCATCACTACTGACCTCGGTGCGCAGCAGCGAGACGGTACGGCGAAGCTCGGCAAGGGCGTCGCGTCCGGTGCTGGAGATGTTGCCGAGCGCCTTTTTGGCCAACGCGGGATTGGAATCGACCGCATACGACGCGCCGTCCGCCTGGACGATCATCACGCTGACCGCGTGGGCGACGACATCGTGGAGTTCGCGGGCGATTCGGGTTCTTTCCGTGGCCACCGCATCCTCGGCGCGGCGGTCCCGTTCGTATTCGGCCACTTCGAGTCTGGCGGCCACTTCCTCGTCGTAGGCTCGTCGCGCGCTCAAGAACTCGGCGGTGATCCAGGCCAGTGCATAGAGCAGCGTCGCGATGATGATCGTCAGGATCACGTCTTGGCGGATGACGAGCAACGAGAGAGTCATGTCCAGGGCAAGGAAGCACGCGAATATCGCCCCGGTACGCCGATCGACGTAGGCGACGAGTGTGTAGAGCGAAACTCCGAGCGCCAGCAGGCCTGGATGTTCCGCAGCCGGATCCCCAGTCGCCCACATCATCAGGGTCGCGAAGTACGACATCGACAATATGGACGCAGCGGACACACGCGGATATTTGCGACGCCACACGACGGGAAGGCAGATCAGAAATCCGACGACGAGCTGAGGCCACCGCTCCTCACGCGGCGAACTGACGAACGTAACTACCTCGAGCGCGAAGAACACGAGCGCCAGCGCGCTGTCCGCGATCATCGGCTTTCCTCGCAGCCACAGGCTGAACCTCCGCATGTGCTCAAGAGTGTCACAGCTGTGAAAGAGTCACCGCCGTGGATATTGCTGATTGGGGACTGCTGATGACGGCAGCGACGGCGGCGGGTTGGGTCGACGCCGTCGTCGGCGGCGGTGGATTGATTCTGTTGCCCGCACTCTTTCTGGTCGCCCCGCAATTGACCCCTCAGGCGGCACTGGCCACCAACAAATTGACGGCATTCACCGGGACGAGTGCTGCGGTGTACACGTTCTCCCGTCGAATCCCGATGGAGTGGCGGCAGATGGCGCCGGCAGCCGCGTTGGCTGCGGTGACGGCCGCGTGCGGGGCGGCGGCCGTTTCGCTGATCGACAAGAAGTACTTCATTCCGATCGTGATGGTCGTCCTCGTCGCCGTCGCCGTCTTCGTGACCATGCGTCCGACGCTGGGCACCACGATCGCGACCCATCGTCCGACGCAGCGCAAGACCGTCCTCGTCCTGCTGCTCTCCGCCGGACTCATCGGCCTCTACGACGGTCTGCTCGGACCCGGCACCGGCACCTTCCTCATCATCAGCTTCGCGACCTTCCTCGGAACCGAATTCGTTCGGAGCGCAGCGATGGCGAAGGTGATCAATCTCGGTTCCAATTTCGGCGCGCTCGCCTACTTCGCCGTCACCGGGCATGTCTGGTGGAGTTTGGGTTTGGCGATGGCGGTGTGCAACGTTCTCGGCGCGGTCATCGGTTCGCGGATGGCGCTGAGCAAGGGATCCGGATTCGTGCGGATCACGCTGTTGGTGGTCGTGATCGCCATGGTGATTCGCCTCGGATGGCAGCAGTTCGGCTGAGATCGGCGGTCGTCGGCTAGCGTCGTGTGCGTGACCGTCACCCGAGATGTCGATGCAGATTTCCTCGCCCTCCCGCTGCGAGCTGTCGCTGATGCGGCGCTGTCGGCTGCGAGAACGGCCGGCGCCCAGCACGCCGATGTTCGTGTCCACCGCGTGCTCACACAGTCGATCCGCTTGCGCGACGGCGTAGTTCAGGCGGTGTCCGACGGAGACGAGATCGGGGTCGCCGTCCGTGTGATCGTCGACGGCACGTGGGGATTCGCCTCGCACGCCGAGGTGTCCCCCGATGTCGCTGCTGCGCTGGCACGCCAAGCGGTCGAGGTCGCGAAGGCATTGCGCTCGCTCAATCGGGATCCGGTCACCCTCGCCGACGAGCCCGTCTACGCCGACGCGACGTGGGTGTCGCCGTACCTCGAAGATCCCTTCGCGACACCGACGGCCGAGAAGGTAGGCCTGCTGGTCGACTACTCCGGACGGCTTCAAGCCGCCGACGGCGTGGATCACGTCACGGCGAGTGTCCTCCAGGTCAAGGAGCAGACCTTCTACGCGGATCTGGCCGGTTCGTCGATCACCCAGCAACGGGTGCGTCTACACCCCGAGTTCGAGGCCACTGCCGTCGACAAGTCGGCCGGCAGCTTCGAATCGATGCGTACCTTGGCGCCGCCGGTAGGGCGCGGATGGGAGTACCTCGGGGCGGAGAGCACATGGAACTGGGGCGATGAGCTCGCGCAGATCCCGGAGTGGCTGGCCGAGAAGACCAAGGCACCGACCGTCGAAGCAGGTCCGACCGACCTCGTGATCGATCCGACCAATCTGTGGCTCACGATCCACGAATCCATCGGACACGCCACCGAATACGACCGCGCGATCGGCTACGAAGCGGCCTACGCCGGTACGTCGTTCGCGACGCCGGACAAGCTGGGAACGCTGAAATACGGAACGCCACTCATGCACGTGACCGCCGACCGAAACGAAGAGCACGGCCTGGCCAGCGTCGGATTCGACGACGACGGCGTCGCCTCTCAACGGTGGGATCTGGTGGCAGAGGGAACACTGGTCGGGTATCAACTAGACCGTGTGTTCGCGCCGAGGCTGGGGCTGACGCGTTCCAACGGTTGCTCGTACGCCGACTCCGCACATCACGTTCCCATCCAGCGAATGGCCAACGTCTCGCTCTCCCCCGACCCTTCTACGGACACCTCGACTGCAGACCTGATCTCGCGAGTCGAGAACGGCATCTACGTCGTCGGTGACAAGTCCTGGTCGATCGACATGCAGCGCTACAACTTTCAGTTCACCGGTCAGCGGTTCTTCAAGATCCGTGACGGAAAGCTCGACGGTCAGGTGCGCGACGTGGCGTATCAGGCGACGACGACGGATTTCTGGGGCTCGATGGAAGCCGTTGGCGGTGAGTCGACCTGGCGCCTGCAGGGGGCGTTCAACTGCGGCAAGGCGCAACCCGGTCAGGTTGCGGCGGTCAGCCACGGCTGCCCGTCCGCTCTGTTCCGCGGAGTCAACATCCTCAATACTCGTTCGGAGGCTCAGCAGTGATCGATCCGCAGCAGGTCGTCGAGCGTGCATTGGCCGCGAGGACGGTAGACGAATCGTTGGTGATCGTGACCGATGCGAGTGAGGCGTCGCTGCGGTGGGCCAACAATTCGATGACCACCAACGGAGTTTCGCTGTCCCGGACGTGGACGGTGATCTCGATCGTGCGCGAGGGTGACATCGCGAAGGTGGGCACTGTCAGTTCCAGCAGTGTCGATCCGGAGCAGATTTCCGCACTCGTACAGGCAAGCGAAGAAGCTGCGCGCACAGCCACTCCGGCTGACGACGCGTCCGACCTGATCACGCAGTCGGCGGCAGAGACCGACTGGGACCTGCCGGCCGCCCTGACCGACATCGCTGTCTTCGCTCAGTTGGCTGCCGACCTGGCGAAGGGCTTCGACGGCGGCGACCAGTTGTTCGGCTTCGCCCACCACCAGTTGCACACCACCTGGCTCGGAACCTCGACGGGCGTGCGACGTAGAACGGCTCAGGCCACCGGCTCCGTGGAAATCAACGGCAAGCGCGACGACGCCAGCGCCTGGGTCGGATCCGGAACCGTCGATTTCAGCGATATCTCGATACCGAAGCTCTTGTCGCAGTTGACCACTCGACTCGACTGGGCGGGTAACTCCGTCAGTCTGCCTGCCGGCCGCTACGAGACAATTCTTCCGCCGTCTGCTGTGGCGGACCTGATGATCTATCTGATGTGGACCATGGAGGGTCGCGGCGCCGAAGAGGGCCACACCGCACTGTCCACCACCGGTGGTACCCGGACCGGCGAGAAGCTCGGATTGCCACTGACACTCACCTCTGACCCCGGCGCCGAGGGCTTGCAATCCGCGCCGTTCGTGATCACGACGTCGTCGAGTGAATCCGTCTCACTGTTCGACAACGGTATGGAGATCGAACCCGTCGACTGGGTCCGAGACGGCGTCGTCAATGCGTTGGCGTACCCGCGCCACGCTGCACGAGAATTCGGTCGACCTGTCGCAGTTCCCGGCGACAATCTCATCCTGACCGGTGGTGACGACACCTCGATCGAGGACATGATCGCAGGTACCGAGAAGGGTCTACTGCTCACAACCCTCTGGTACATCCGTGAGGTCGATCCCACGACGCTGCTGTTGACCGGACTCACCCGTGACGGGGTGTATTTGATCGAGGACGGCAAGATCGTCGGTGCCGTCAACAACTTCCGTTTCAACGAGAGTCCGCTCGATCTCCTGCGGCGGGTCACCGAGGCTGGACGCACCGAGATCACGCTTCCCCGGGAGTGGAAAGATTGGTTCACCCGCACGGCCATGCCGCCCATGCGGATTCCCGACTTCCACATGTCCTCGGTCAGCCAGGCGCAGTGATGACGAAGGTCGTGATCGCCGGCGGCACCGGCGCTCTCGGCCGCCGAATCAGCGACGATCTCGCGGACCGCGGATTGACGTCGTGGTCCTGACTCGCTCACCGAAACCCGGCAGGCACAGGCAGGTTCAGTGGGACGGCGTCACGGTGGGCGACTGGGCGGGAGAACTCGACGGCGCATCGGTGATCAATCTGGCCGGCGAGTTGGTCGATCGCCGACCCACACCGGCAAACATCGCACTACTCACCAGTTCCCGAGTCGATCCGACCCGCGCGCTGGTCGAAGCGTCGAAACTACTGGCGAACCCTGTTCCGGTGTGGATCCAGGCGAGCACGCTCGCGATCTACGGCGACGCCGGAGAGACCCGGCTCGACGAGGCTTCCCCACTCGCTGACGGGCCACCTCAGATGACCGACGTCGCAAAGGACTGGGAGGCAGCGGTCGAGGGAGCAAACACGTCACGAGTAGTGACCCTGCGAACCAGTGTCGTGTTGGAGAAGGGCACACCGGCGCTCGAGCGATTGCTGTTGCTCGTGCGTCTCGGACTGGGCGGACGCGTCGCCTCGGGTAGGCAGTGGACCAGTTGGATTCACATCGAGGACTGGCTGTCGATCGTGCGCTGGGCACTCGAACCCGATTCGGCTGCCTCGGGCGTGGTCATCGCGACTGCTCCGGATCCCGTCCGAAACTCAGAACTGATGGCCGGGCTGCGCAAGCACCTTCACCGGCCACCTGCGCCGCCGACGCCCGCTTTCATGGTCAGAATCGGCGCGTTCCTTCTTCGCAGCGACGCTGCCCTGGGCCTGACGGGTCGTCATGCCGTATCGAAAGTGTTGGCCGACAAAGGCTTCCCCTTCACGTATCCGCGCTTCGACTCAGCGTTGGACGATCTGCTCGGCAACTGACGCGCGGTCAGGCTGCAGTGACGGCAAGTCCGATCGTTCCGGTCTTGCCGCGGCGAAGGAGACTGCCTTTCATGGTGATCCAGCCGAGGATTCCGTAGCGACGCGCGATCGCGTCGCGAGCATGATCGGTGCCCGGTCCGTCGAGGATCTCGGCGACGGCGGCCACCGGTTCACCCTTGGGATTTCCCCGAGCGTCACACGCAGCGACGGTGACCGACGGGTTTCGCCTGATGCGCTTGACCTTGTAGGAATCGGTGACGGTCCACATCAGGAGCTTGTCGCCGTCCGGCGCGGCCCAGAGTGGAGTCGCCACCGGAGTTCCATCCTTGCGGAAGGTCGTGAGTAGGACGTACTTGGCCTCGGAGACGCGCTTGAAGTCGGGGTTCACTCCTCGAGGATAGGTGCGAGCGCCTCTCGCTGAACACCGACAAGATTCCGCGACTATCTGGCGACCGATCAGTACCACCCAGGAAGTGCCACTTATGCACGTTTTATCCGGTTCTTCTTGACGTCGGACACGCCGTTTCGTCCCCGAACTCCATCTCGAGTTATTCTGAGGCAAACCGTCGAACTGGGGAGTCGAACTTACACATGCAGCGCCGTGACATGCAGCGTCGTGACTTTTTCAAAGCCGCCGGGGCGGGGGCAGCAGTTGCCGCCGCGACACCGCTCATCTCGACGTCGACCAGCCACGCCACCCCCGCACCACTGCGGGCGCTCCCGATGGGTGCTGATCACTACCGCGCGCTCGTCCCCGAGTTGTTCGCACCCTCTCCTACTCCCCCGGAGCATTCCGAAGCCATCGTCATCGGGTCCGGATTCGGCGCAAGCGCCACCGCCCTCAGACTGGCGCAGAGCGGCACCCAGATCACCATCCTCGAACGCGGACTTCGGTGGCCGCATGATCCGCAACGGGAGATTCACACCTCCGACATGCTGGCCGACGGCCGCGGAGTCTTCCGGCGAACATCGTTCACCAACCTCACCGGACTCCCCGTGGCGTGCGACTACTTCAGCGGCGTCCTCGATGCCACCGACTACGAACACATCTCGGTATGGCGCGGCGCTGCAGTCGGCGGTGGTTCCATCATCTTCACCGGCGTGATGATCGCGCCCGAGCGCCGATTCTTCGACGCAGTCTTCGGCAACTCCCTCGACTACGACGAGATGGCGTCCACCTGGTACCCCAAGGTGCGCCAGATGCTGCGTCTGAGCCCGTTGCCCGAAGACATTTACCAAACCCCGAATTTCGGCCACTCGCGTCGTTGGGATCAGGACGCTCGTCGTGCCGGATTCGATCCGCAGCGGATCGACGGGATCTGGAACTGGGACGTGGTGCGCTCAGAACTCGACGGCCGAACCCGAGCCTCGGCCACTGTCGGTGACAGCAACATGGGTAACTCCAACGGCGCGAAGTTCGACCTCACACAGAACTACATTCCTGCCGCCGAAGCCACCGGACGAGCCACCGTCTGTTACGGACATCAGGTGCTCGCGATCAGTCGCGAACGTGATGGACGCTACGTCGTCGACGTCGAATCGACGGATCCGACGGGTGGCGTTCTGGCCCGGAAGACTCTTACCTGTGACCGTCTGTTCCTCGGCGCCGGTTCGATCGGCACCTCCGAACTGCTGGTACGCGCCCAGGCGACGGGCGCGCTGCCCAACCTCAACGAACACGTCGGTAAGGGCTGGGGAACGAACGGCGACGCCGGGATGGTGCGCTCGTTCGGCTTCAGTGACGGCACTGCGCAAGCCTCACCGTCGGCATCACGCATCGTCGACGAGTCGGGAATGCCACTCTCCCTGGAAAATTGGTACGTCCCCGGCCTACCCGTCAACATCGGCATGCTCGGAACATTGGGGATGACCCTCGACTCGCAGCGCGCCGACTTCGCCTACGACGGCGGCTCCGATCGGGTGGTGCTGAACTGGCCGAAGAACGGCAACGACGCCACCGTCGAGGCACTACGCGCCGTCCAGAACAAGATGGCCTTCGCCGGCACCACGCTGCCGTCGGCATTGCCGTTCGCGAAGGACGTCAATTCCTCGTTCACCGCGCATCCCCTCGGCGGTGCGGTTCTGGGCAAGGCCACCGACGGCTACGGGCGAGTCAAGGGCTACGACGGCCTGTACGTGATGGACGGCGCTGCCATTCCGGGCAGCACCGGCACCGTCAATCCGTCACTGACCATCACTGCTCTGGCGGAGCGGAACATCGCTCAGATCATCAAGTCCGGACGCTGAAGCACTTCAGCGCCCGGACCTGACGGTGATCGAGGTTTACTCCCCCTCGAGTTCGCCTTCGGTTTCGAGGTACACCTGACGCAAGCCGTCGAGTGTCTTCTGCTCGGGGTGCTCCCACATGTTGCGCTCGGCGGCTTCGAGGAGCCGCTCGGCGATTCCGTGTAGTGCCCACGGGTTGGATTGCGTCATGAACTTCTGGTTCTGCTCGTCCAGAACGTAGGTCTCGGCGAGCTTTTCGTACATCCAGTCCGCGACCACGTTGGTGGTGGCGTCGTACCCGAAGAGGTAGTCGACCGTGGCTGCCATCTCGAAGGCACCCTTGTACCCGTGACGGCGCATCGCGTCGAGCCAGCGGGGATTGACCACGCGCGCCCGGAAGACACGTGCGGTCTCTTCCGAAAGTGTGCGTGTGCGAACCGATTCCGGTCGAGTGCTGTCGCCGATATATGCCTCGGGCGACTTTCCGGTCAGCGCGCGCACGGTGGCAACCATGCCGCCGTGGTACTGGAAGTAGTCGTCCGAATCGGCGATGTCGTGCTCACGCGTGTCGGTGTTCTTGGCCGCCACGTTGATTCGACGGTATGCACTGCGCATGTCGTCGGCTGCCGGGATTCCGTCGAGCCCACGGCCGTACGCGAAGCCGCCCCAATTGGTGTACACCTCGGCGAGGTCGTCGTCACCGCGCCAGGTCTTGGAGTCGATGAGTTGCAGCAGGCCGGCGCCGTAAGTTCCGGGCTTCGAACCGAAGATGCGGGTGGTCGCACGCCTGGCATCGCCGTGCTCGGCAAGGTCGGCCTGCGCGTGGGCGCGCACGTAGTTCTGCTCGTCCGCCTCGTCCAATGCGGCGACCAACTGAACAGCGTCGTCGAGCAGTGCGAGCACGTGCGGGAACGCATCACGGAAGAATCCGGAGATGCGGACGGTGACGTCGATGCGCGGGCGGCCGAGCTCTTCGAGATCGATGACCTCGAGGTTGACCACGCGTCGGCTTGCTTCGTCCCAGACAGGGCGAACACCGAGGAGCGCGAACACTTCGGCGATGTCGTCGCCGGAGGTACGCATGGCGGCGGTACCCCACACGGACAGACCCACCGAGCGCGGGTACTCGCCGTGATCGGCGAGATATCGAGCGGCGAGCGACTCGGCCATCGCCTGACCGGTCTCCCACGCAAGTCGTGAGGGAACTGCCTTGGGATCGACGGAGTAGAAGTTACGACCGGTGGGAAGCACGTTGATCAGGCCGCGCAGCGGTGACCCACTCGGGCCGGCGGCGATGAAGCCGCCGTCGAGCGCGTGCAGGACCTGCTTGATCTCGTTGTTCGTCTGTCGGAGGCGTGGAACCACTTCGGTGGCGGCGAACTGAAGGATCTTCACGACGGTCTCGTCGTCGCTGAGTTGTTCTGCCGCAGCGGGGTTCCAGTCGGCGTCGTACATGCCGCGAACCAGAGCGTGCGCATTTTCCTCGACGTCGTCGACACGGTTGCGGGACTCGTCGCCGTCTTCGCTGAGCCCGAGAGCTTCGCGCAGACCAGGGACACTCTGTTCGCCGCCCCACATCTGACGGGCACGGAGCATGGCCAGGACCAGTTCGATTTCGGCGTCGCCCTCGGGTGCGCGGCCGAGAATGTGCAGACCGTCGCGGATCTGGACGTCCTTGATCTCACACAGCCAACCGTCGACGTGCAGGAGCATGTCGTCGAACACGTCTTCTTCGGGACGCTCCGCGAGGCCGAGGTCGTGGTCCATCTTGGCTGCCCGCATCAGCGTCCAGATCTGCTGGCGAATGGCCGGCAGCTTGGACGGGTCCAGTGCGGAGATGTTGGAGTGCTCGTCGAGCAGTTGCTCGAGACGGGAGATGTCGCCGTAGCTTTCGGCGCGGGCCATCGGTGGGATCAGGTGATCGACGAGCGTCGCGTGGGCACGACGCTTTGCCTGTGTTCCTTCACCCGGGTCGTTGACCAGGAAGGGGTAGATCAGCGGCAGGTCGCCGAGGGCTGCGTCGGTGCCGCAGTTGCTGGACATGCCGAGCGTCTTGCCCGGCAACCATTCGAGGTTGCCGTGCTTGCCGAGGTGCACAACGGCGTCGGCGCCGAATCCGCCGTTGTCCGGTGTTGCAGCGATCCAGCGGTAGGCCGCCAGGTAGTGGTGGCTCGGCGGCAGATCCGGGTCGTGGTAGATCGCGACGGGCTTTTCACCGAATCCCCGCGGCGGCTGGACCATGAGCACGATGTTGTTGAATCGCAGTGCCGCGATGACGATTTCGCCGTCCGGATCCTGCGAGCGGTCGACGTACAGCTCTCCGGGCGCTGCGCCCCAGTGCTCTTCGACGCCGCTGCGCAGTTCCTCGGGCAGGGTGGCGAACCATTCGCGGTACTTTGCTGCCGAGATGCGGATCGGATTGCCCTCGAGCTGCTCGGCAGTGAGCCAGTCGGGATCCTGGCCGCCGGCCGCGATCAGGGCATGGATCAGCGCGTCGCCGTCCTTCGCCGCCAGGCCGGGAACTGCGTCCGGGCCGTCGACCGGACCGAGGTCGTAACCGGCAGAACGCATTTCCGTGAGCAGGTCGATTGCGCTCGCCGGAGTATCGAGACCGACCGCGTTGCCGATGCGGGCGTGCTTGGTCGGGTACGCCGAGAGCATCAGAGCAACGCGACGCTCGGTGGTGGGAATGTGGCGCAGCTTGCCGTGACGGACCGCGATCCCGGCGACACGGGCGGCGCGCTCGACGTCGGGGACGTACGTGGACAGTCCGTCGGAGTCGATTTCCTTGAAGGAGAACGGGACGGTAATGATGCGGCCGTCGAATTCCGGCACCGCGACCTGGGTCGCGACGTCGAGAGGCGACAGTCCGTCGTCGTTCTCGTCCCAGGTGGCGCGGCTACTGGTCAGGCACAGGCCCTGCAGGATGGGGACGTCGAGCGCAGCGAGTGCGGCGACATCCCAGGCTTCGTCGTCGCCACCGGCGGACGCGGTCGCGGGCTTCGTGCCACCGGCAGCGAGAACTGTCACGACCATGGCGTCGGCGCGGCGGAGCGTGCTCAGAAGTTCGGCTTCTGCGGTTCGCAGAGATGCACAGTAGATCGGCAGCGCGGTGCCACCGGCCTCGGCGACCGCGTCGCACAACGCCTGGATGTACCGGGTGTTTCCGGCCAAATGCTGGGCGCGGTAGTACAGAACTGCGATGACCGGACCGCTCGCCGAGTCGAGATCGGGCGCGAAATCAGCGATGCCCCAGGAAGGCAGGTGGGCCGGCGGTTCGAACCCGTGGCCGGTGAGCAGGACGGTGTCGGACAGGAAGTGGTGCAGCTGTGCCAGATTCTGTGCGCCACCCTCGGCCAGGTAGTTGTGCGCCTCGGCAGCAACGCCGGCGGAAACCGTCGAGCACTCCATGAGGTCGGCGTCCGGCGCGTGCTCGCCGCCGAGAACGACTACGGGGAGTCCGGAGGCGAGGACCATGTCCAGGCCGTCTTCCCAGCTGCGACGGCTGCCGAGGATACGAACGATCACGAGGTCGACGCCGTCGAGCAAGGGCGGCAAGTCCTCCGAGACCAGCAAGCGTGAGGGGTTGGCCCAGCGATAGGAGACTCCGTCGCCGGCTTCCTGGCTGGCGCGGGCGCTCAGCAGATCGGTGTCGGACGTGGAGAGCAGAAGAATCACGGGTGAAGCCTTCCTGGGGTTTCGCGCCCCGTGGCACAGATCTGTCATCGACGGCGGTTGAGGGTCTGACTCGTGTTTCCGAGCGGAAACACGTCCCGCTCGAGCAACACTCACAGTGGCGCGACCGCACCGGACTTCCACCGGTTTCCTCAACTGCCGTCACTGGTGGTGGTGATGCTACCGGTCCGCAGAAGGCACTCATGACAGGTCGTACCCTGGAGCCATGCCCACGGACCGTTCACAGCCAGACGCGTGCCCGGGTGCACTGCAAGTTCACCACGCCGCCGACGGCGCACTGGCTCGCGTGCGCCTACCCGGCGGACTCCTCACTCCGGTCCAATTGCAGACGCTCGCCGACGCGGCGCGCGATCTCGGCAACGGGCAGATGGAACTCACCTCGAGGGGCAACGTCCAACTGCGCTCGGTCTCGGATCCCGAAGCCTTCGCGGCGCGTATCGCTTCGGCCGGCCTGCTGCCGTCCGCGACGCACGAGCGAGTGCGCAACATCCTCGCGTCCCCACTGTCCGGCCGTATCGGGGGCGTAGCCGACATTCGTGAACTGGTCCACCGTCTCGATTCGGCGATCCAAGCAGATCAAGCATTGGCGGATCTGCCAGGGCGAACCCTGTTCACCCTCGACGACGGGCGCGGAGACATCACCGGGCTACGGGGCGATTTCGGACTCCATGCGCGCAGCGCCACCGAGCATTCACTGGTGCTCGCCGGTCACCACACCACTCATCTCGTCCAGGCGGACGACGCCGTCGAATTGCTCCTCGAGGCGGCCCGATCATTCCTCGACGTTCGCGACAAGCACTGGCGCCTGGCCGAGGTTCCGGACGGAATCGAACGCACCCTCGAGCAGCTGGGTCTGAGCGCCGAGTCCACCGTTGCGGCGGACCTCACGCCGGATGCACGGCCCACTATCGGCTGGCTCGAGCAGCGCGACGGGACCGTAGCTCTGGGCGGCGGCCTGCGATTCGGGCTGCTCGACGCTCGGCTGGCCGAGTTCCTCGCCGCCGTCGACAAGCCCGTCGTCGTGACGCCGTGGCGATCGGTGCATATCTTCGACCTCGACGAATGGGCAGCCGAGCAGGTAGTCCGGGTGCTGGCACCCATGGGGTTGATCTTCGACGAGAACTCACCGTGGCTCGAGGTCACCGCCTGCACCGGAAGTCCGGGATGCGAGAAGTCGCTCGCCGATGTGCGCACCGACGCGATCACCGCCGTCGAGCAGGCAGAACTTCCCGTTGTCGGGCGCCAGCACTGGGCCGGGTGCGACCGCAGTTGTGGACGTCCCCGCGGGGACGTAGCGGATGTGATTGCGACGGGCGACGGTTACCGGGTGAATCCGGCCGATCGGTGATGCCTCTATCGTGTGGCACATGATCGAGTACATCCGTGACGGCGCGGAAATCTATCGCCAGTCCTTTGCCACCATTCGGGCCGAAGCCGACCTGAGCCGTTTCCCGGCGGATGTCTCGCAAGCTGTAGTGCGCATGATTCATGCAAGTGGCCAGGTCGATCTCGTCGACGACGTCGCCTTCACACCCGGTGTCGTCTCGGCTGCGCGCGCAGCTCTGCGCGACGGCGCGCCGATTTTCTGCGACGCCCAGATGGTGGCTGCCGGCATCACGCGCAAGCGTCTGCCCGCCGGCAACGACGTCATCTGCACCCTCGGCGATCCGCGGGTTCCCGTGCTGGCGTCGACCATCGACAACACTCGCTCGGCGGCTGCTCTCGAACTGTGGGGAGCCAAGCTCGAGGGCGCTGTTGTCGCGATCGGAAACGCACCCACCGCACTGTTCCATCTCCTGAACCTCATCGAAGCCGGCGCACCCCGTCCGGCCGCCATCGTCGGAGGTCCGGTCGGCTTCATCGGCGCTGCCGAGTCGAAGGAAGCCCTCATCGAACACGCCAGCGGGATCGATCATCTCGTTCTCCGCGGCCGACGCGGCGGCAGCGCGATCACCGCCGCCGTCGTCAATGCGATTGCGAGCGAAGTCGAATGAGTGCAGGCAAGCTCTGGGGTGTCGGTATCGGCCCCGGCGATCCCGAATTGGTGACCGTCAAGGCCGCCCGCGTCATCGGCGAGGCCGATGTGGTTGCGTTCCACTCCGCGCGGCACGGCAAGAGCATCTCCCGCGGAGTTGCAGCGCCGTACATGCGCGAAGGACAGATCGAAGAACACCTCGTCTACCCCGTGACCACCGAGACCGTTGATCATCCCGGCGGATACCAGGGCGCGATGGACGAGTTCTACGAAGCAGCTGCCGAACGGCTGGCAGTTCACCTCGCGGCCGGTCGAACCGTCGCGTTGCTCGCCGCCGGCGATCCGCTCTTCTACAGCTCCTACATGCACATGCACAAGAGACTGGCCGATCGCTTCGACGCCGAAGTGATTCCCGGCGTCACCTCCGTCAGCGCGGCATCTGCTGCACTCGGAAAGCCGCTGGTCGAGGGTGAAGAGATCCTCACGATCCTGCCCGGAACGTTGCCGCAGGCCGAGCTGACCAGGCGGCTCAAGGAAACCGACGCCGCGGCCATCCTCAAGCTCGGACGTACCTTCCCACCGGTCCTCCAATCGCTCGAGGATTCCGGTCGCCTCGGCGAGGCCCACTACGTCGAGCGCGCGAGCACCACACGTCAACGCGTCGAATCCGCTGCCGAGGTCGACCCGGACGGAGTTCCGTACTTTTCGATCGCCATCGTTCCGAGCCCGTCGAACAACCCTCGACCTGCGACCGAGTCTCGCGGCGAGGTGGTCGTGGTCGGACTCGGGCCGGGCGACACCGCCTGGACCACACCCGAAGTGGCGCATGAGCTTTCGTTGGCAACCGACCTCGTCGGCTACGGCCCGTACGTCGATCGCGTGCCGACGCGTCCGGGCCAGCGTCGCCATTCCAGCGACAACCGCGTCGAAGCGGAACGCGCCGCGATGGCGTTGGACCTGGCGAAGAACGGCGCCCGTGTAGCTGTCGTCTCGTCGGGAGATCCCGGCGTATTCGCCATGGCTGCAGCAGTTCTCGAAGTTGCCGCCGAAGACCAGTGGCGCGGCGTGCCGGTCCGCATCCTTCCCGGCATGACGGCGGCAAACGCTGTCGCCAGTCGCGTCGGTGCTCCCCTCGGGCACGACTACGCGGTGCTCTCGTTGTCTGATCGCCTCAAGCCGTGGGATGTCGTCGCGCGCCGTATCTCGGCAGTTGCAGCCGCGGACATGGCGTTTGCGGTCTACAACCCGGCGTCGAAGTCCCGGACGTGGCAGGTCCAAGCCATGAAGGACCTCGTGCTCGAGCACCGCTCCCCCGAGACTCCCGTCGTCATCGGCCGCGATGTTGCCGGTGCCGAGGAATCAGTTCGCGTCGTGACCCTCGGCGAGCTCGAGCCTTCCGAGATCGACATGCGGACGCTGCTCATCGTCGGTTCGTCGATGACAACCGTCGTCGAAACCGGTTCGGGCCGTCAGGTGTTCACCCCGCGGCGCTACCCGGAGTGAACGCCGCACGGCGATAGCATGGCGTCATGCCCGTCAACCGGACCCGGAAAGCAAGATACGCGCGTAAACGGAAACGCCGGATGGATTTGGTGGAGCACGATCTGTCCGTCGAGCAGTGGTCCGCGCTCAAAGCGGCCTGGGGTGGCTGCGCGTACTGCGGCGAGTCGGACGAGTCGCCGCAACGTGACTGCGTGCTGGCGATCTCCCGCGGTGGGCGCTACACACTCGACAACATCGCACCGGCGTGCCGCTCGTGCAATGCAAGCAAATGCAACAGCGAGGTCACTCTCTGGTTGCGGCGCAAGGGGTATGACGAGAAGGCCTTCCTCCTGCGACACGCGGAGATAGGGATCGAGATGAGGGCGCAGTTCTCGGAGCAGTCGTGACGACCCCACACGAGTTTCGCCCGATCCTCGACGAGTTGATGGAGTTCGAACCTCTGTTTCACCGAACTCGAGTAGCGATGTCACGAGACGAGTTCGATGCGGTCGTCGACCCGCAGTTCCGGGAGATCGGAGCCTCCGGCGCTCGATACACCCGCGACTACGTGCAGTCGGTAGTTGAGCGCCGACGCCTCCGCGGCGAGGTGAACGACGCCGCCGAACTCGGGTGGACGGCTGACCGGCCAGCGCTGAGCCGGATTGCGCCTGACACGTATCTGGTGACGTACCGGCTGGCGCAAGCGCAACGAGTTACCGAGCGATCATCCATCTGGCGGTTCACCGAGAATCGATGGAGCGTGTTGTTTCATCAAGGCACAGTCGTCGAAAGTGGTTTGGAAGCATGAACGAATCGACCCACAACCCCACCATTCCGCTTTGGATGGACATCACCTTCACCGCCTTCGTTCTTGCCTGGATCTTCATCACGATTAGCGCGCTCGTGGCGATCGTGCGCACTGACTTCGAACGCTCGGGCGGCAAATTCTGGTGGTCGGCACTGGTGATCGCGGTGCCTGTACTCGGTGCGCTCGTCTGGTTACTGTTCGGTCGACCCCCGCGTGACTCCAGGTCCCGAACCTGATCTACACCGACGGCCCGGCAGTAGTCTGAGTACGGTCCGGTGCTGTCACTCTGCGCCCTATCAGGGGAGAACAACGAGATGAGACCACTTCGATACTCGATCAACGTCACACTCGACGGCTGCTGCCATCACGAGGCGGGGCTCCCACCCGACGAGGAGTCGATGCGCTACTGGACCGCTCAGATGGAACGAGCCGATGCCTTGCTGTTCGGCCAGGTGACCTACGAGATGATGGAGTCGGCGTGGCGGCGGCCCGCAACGGGCACATGGCCTGACTGGATGGACGAGTGGGAGATCCCGTTCGCCCAGGCCATGGACCGGGCGAAGAAGTACGTCGTGTCGAACACGCTGAGCGGGGTCGATTGGAATGCCGAACTCGTGCAAGGCGACTTGGGGCCAGTGATTCAACGGCTCAAGGAGCAGCCCGGCGAAGGCCTGTGGGTTGGCGGCGTAACACTCCCCCTGGCATTGGCAGACCTGGGACTGATCGACGAGTACGAGTTCGTTGTGCAACCGGTCCTTGCCGGACACGGACCGACGTTGCTCGCCGGTCTGCGCAAGCGCATCCAGCTCGAGCTCGTCGACCGCAACGAGTTCCAGTCGGGTGCAGTCGCCGTGCGATATCGGCCCATACGAGTACCGACTTGATGAGACCGACTGCTACGAACATTCCTCTCCCACCACCGGAATCAGGTGGTGATAGTCGTCGCGGCCTTGACATTCTGCGGTTGGTCTCGGTGAAGTCCTGCACGACCGACTGACCCGCATGCTTGCGGGCGCAGTCGATCACGCCTCACATGCGGACCGGTATGAAGTCGAAACCAACCTGACCTTTGCTGTTTAGGGATAGAGCGCAAGCCCTTGACGAAATCCTCGTAGATATAAGTCAGGCGAAACTGCACGATGGTGACATTTTCCGGCCCGGCGACATACCGCCCCAAGTTCTTCGCGTTGTACTTCTTTCCGCTTTCGGGCCAGCCAGTTGAGATCCACGTGCAACGAGGCGGCAACTCCAGGCCGCATCCACGATCGAGAATTCCGTTACTCGAACGTGCAATTCACCGTCGGAAGAATCGAGTTCATTGGCATCTTGATCGGCAGCGTCAAACCCTTCTGAGCGGTTTGACCGGTTTCCACAAGGACTTCCACGGCCATGACAACTTTAAGAAACGCCGAAGACGGACCCTGCGCCGCACCGCCCGCACTGCCGAGCCCTAGCACCCGTCGTCCTCCTCGTCCGACGAAAAATACCCAAGTCCACGCCACCACGTCAAGGCCTCCGAGTCGACCTTCGCCGTTACTGAGATCAAATCATGGCCCAGGTCTCGAAAGCCGAGAGTCGGTACAGATTTTTATGCCGGTACTGATACCCTTTACCGACCTATAGCACGCGCGATGAGCCAATTGCATCTTTCTCGTGTGCTGCTGTCGTCAAGGATGAAAACCCCTAAAACGAACCCCATGGCTGAGTAGATTTACGAAACAGGAAGGACCCAAGTGATGGATATAGTTTCTTACAACCCAGGGCATGATGGAGCCATCGCCCATCTACGCCACGGCCACCTTGTATCCTCGATTGAAGCGGAAAAAGACTCGAACTACCGTTATACGCCGATTGCTGCACACGACCTTGTCGCAGCCTTCGGCCAACTTGAGGAAGTACCTGATGTCATGTGCACGGGAGGCTGGTGGCCTCGGGAAGCACGTCCGACCGGGGCTCCACTACACGTCGGCTATCGAGGGATCACTAAAGACGATATCACCGTTGAGTACCGCCAGTTCCTCGGAAAGACAATTCCTTTCTTCTCTTCTTCCCATGAAAGGTCGCACTTGTTGTGTGGCTACGGTATGTCTCCCTTTCCTCAAGGGGAACCGTGTTACGTCTTAGTGTGGGAGGGGACAATCGGCGCATTTTACGAAATCGATTCGAATCTGGATATCACACTGATTTCCGACGTCATGAATGAGCCTGGGGATCGTTACTCTTCCGTGTATGGGCTTGCTGATCCAACTTTTCCGAAGGATGCCCAATTTTCTCGATTCTCCGATGCAGGGAAACTAATGGCACTTGCCTCGTTCTCCCAGCGAAAGAAGCCCACCTCCGAGGAGGAGGAGCTGATGAATTTCCTCCTGACCACTGATCATGTCCAACTCAATCTTTACAAAAAGCTCACATCCTCGCCTTACTACAATGTAGGAACCGATGACGTTGAATTTCGTAATTTCACAGGAATTTTCAGTGATCGTATCTTTGATACCTTCTATAGATTCGCCCGCGAAAATATGCGCAAAGGACTTCCTCTTATCATAGTCGGCGGCTGCGGCCTGAACTGTGACTGGAACACGAAGTGGAGGGAGAGCGGACTTTTCTCCGACGTGTTCGTACCACCTGTTGCCAACGATTCCGGTTCGGCTATTGGTACGGCGATCGACGCTCAGTACCACTTCACCGGCAATGCCAAGGTCGAGTGGAACGTATACACAGGTTTGCCGTTTAAAACGGATTCGACCGTCGCTTCCGACCGCTACGACGTCCGCGATGTGACCTCAGATGAGGTGGCGGGCATGCTGAGCGGAGGGCTGATCCTCGGCTGGGTGAGAGGTAAGTATGAGATTGGACCGCGAGCGCTCGGGAATAGATCGATTCTCGCCGCACCGTTTGAAGCGGCCACGAGGGTACGTTTGAACGAAATCAAACAACGCGAACAGTTTCGTCCGATCGCGCCCGTCTCTCTTGAGGCCGACGCAGTTCAGTATTTCGGCTGTGATCGTCAAAGCCCACACATGTTGTTCACCTACCAGGCCACTACGGATGCTCTCCCTGCGGTGACCCATGCGAACGGCACAGCTCGCCTCCAGACGGTTAGTCCGAAAACTAATTCGGACCTTTATGATCTGCTTACCGCTTTTAAGTCACGCACTGGGTACGGCGTTTTGTGCAACACGTCTCTTAACTACAACGGTAAAGGATTCATTAACAACTTCGCAGATCTTGACAACTACACCGTCGAGCACAAACTTGACGGGTTTATAGTCGACGGGCGTGCATACCTGCTACGTTCGTCTGAACATTACAACGCATACTTAGCCGGCGCCAACAGCTGAGCTTAAGGGGATAGGATTCGGATAAACTCGTGAGCCATATAGAATCAGACATTGCATACATTGAAAACTGTTCCGAGCCAGAGCATTTGGCGTCGCGCTTCTATCCGACGGGATTCGAAGAGAATGACAAGTTTCGGTCCCACTTCATACGTAACATTATGTTGCAGCAACTCGGTCGCAAGCAGGATTCATCGGAAAATTCACGCACAGGCGGACAAATTCCAAAGACACTTGTGCAGTTCTGGGATGACCCGCAGGGTCCGCCAATAGATGTCCGCAAGTGCTTGCAAAGTTGGAATTTATTGCGCGATGAGGGGTTCGAATTCCAAATGTTCGATGATACTTCGGCGGAGGCGTTCATCGCCGAAAACTATGGACCCCGGGAACGCGCGGCATTCAAACGGTGCAGGCATCCAGCAATGCGGAGTGACTTTCTCCGCGTAGCTTTCGTGCTCGCCAAAGGCGGTCTGTATGTGGATGCCGATGACGTCTTGGTAGGTGACGGGTGGAAGGAAGTGTTCCGCAACGGCGCCCTGAAGATCCAGCCTCTATGCTACGACGTGCTTGCTAATGGTATGGCCTCCGCTTCCGACCTCCGTGATACACACCTGCCGACAGAGGGTCGAATTTTCTACGTCAACAATAACCCTATTGCCGCCCCGGCTGGCCATCCTGTCCTCGAACGGGCTCTAGCCCGTGCGACCGACATCCTGTTGGGGACTGATCTGGCACCCGAGATTCAGTCGACGACTGGTCCCGGCAATCTCACTATCGCATTGGCTGCTCATGCCAACCAAGCCCAGATACACGACCTCCCGTCGGGAATTGAATTTCTATTTGACTGGGAGGAAACCGCAGAACCTTGCTGGGAACTTGCGTACCGTCGTGACGCCCGCAACTGGCGAAACATGAGCCGCTGAGTACTCGATGAATATCAATAAGTTTACTAGTCCGGTACGAATTCTCGCGTTTCGAGCATGGCGTTCTATGTCCATTCTCATTCCCGGTGGTCGAATTCATGCCTTCGGCGGACGCGCGAACCAGATCGCAGCAATATTGGTCATAAACCTCGACAGGCAGCCCAGACGGCTACGGCGTGTCAAGAAAGAGCTTCGCCGATTTCGCACAGGCGAAGGCGTTCCGTTGACGTCGATCACTCAGCGACTCACGGCAGTAGACGCGCGCGATGGCCGTGCTTTCGCAGCTACCGCCGATGTGGACGCGGTCTACACGATCGGAGATCAGCTATATGTGCAACCTGACCCCCGACTGGCCAGCACCTTCGCAGCGGACGAAGTAGTTCGGATGACTCGCCAGGAAATAGCGGTCGCTCGTTCGCACATCGAGGCATGGAAAGCCATTTCGACTGGGAGTGATGAATATGTACTCGTGTTGGAAGACGACATCTGGTTTACCCCAGGCGCTGGCGACGCCATCGACCGGTGTTGGCTCGCAGCCCTTCGTCTTTCTACCGTCGAAGGCGACCCAAAGCTCGTGTATTTTTCGTATGCCGATGCTGGTGGGACTGCGCTGCGCGACAACATAAGCGATATTATCTTTCGCCCGGTCCGTGGGCTGTGGTTCCTATCGGCTTACGTACTCTCACGCGAGGGAGCCGCTGCACTGCTTCGTGCAATGCCAGTTGTCGGACCTGTCGACTTATGGATGAACTACCGATTCGCAGAACTCGGCGCACTCGCGATCTCTTCGCCCGCAATCGCGCAGAGGCAAGACGGAGCGTCCGACAATTCCTATTCTATCCTGCCTTATCTGGCTCGGGCAGGAATAGTTGACGCCGGCAGTGGCGTGATGTCACCAGGTAGTCCACAAACCGCTCCATTGTTAGCGTGGACGGGAGGCATGGATAACGAAAGCCTTGCGATGGCACTTTCGATGCTTGGGCTGCGCGTACGCGTGTTCGACGGTGATGAAAAACCGATGTGCGCGCAAGAACTTGAACAAACGCTAGCGATCTTTGACGCCCTAGTCGACGCTCCACTCACGACCAAAACCGCCGTTGCTGTTGCAAAGGATGAGCGCTTGGTTGTCGTTTTGGAAGCCAACGCACCGATACCTGCGGGTTTGGATCCCAACCAATTGTCCGCGTCGCGAGTAGCCATTCTGTCATCCGGTGAGCCATGGGACGGATCATGGGAAGATCTTTGCAATGTTCTAAATTTGGACAAACCCGTCGCGGCATTCCCAACTGGGGCTCAGCGAAGCTTCCGCCTATTCAGGGACGGCCGCATACCTAAACGACCAATGCCTAGAGTCCGAGCCCCACGATCCAGCTACTTTCTGGACGATTCACCGTGGGTCCTACCCGTGACAAGCGGGTGACAGCCAACTCCTACGGGAAGCCGTTTTCCAACGCGGGCGGCAGGTCTCATTGTCGCAGAAGCCTCTATGATGGGTGAGTCGCCGGTATTCCGCGGCCTTGTTGAAACTTTTCCGGGAAATTTGGCGGCTTTCACTCAGCAAGGAATTATGTACAACAAGCAAGGCACGAACTTAATAATCGACCGTGAACATCACGGGCCTCGACCGTACAGGTCCGGCGCGGTCGCATCTGCTCAGCCATTCACCTATGGACGGTTCGAGGCCGAAATACGGGCGGCCGAAGGGTCGGGACTCGTTACCGGATTCTTTCTCCATCGGGACAGTCCGCGACAGGAGATCGACATCGAGTTCGTCGGATCGGAACCCCGGCGCATGTTGATCAACGTGTTCTTCAATCCCGGTGATGTCGGCACGGCGATGGGATTCGGATACCGCGGCGCGCCCTGGTCAATAGACTTGGGCTTCGATGCCAGCGCTTCCTATCATCGGTACAGCATTGACTGGCAGCCAGACCGGATCACATGGATGGTGGACGGCAGAGTTGTTCATGAGCGTGTCAGCTGGGACCCAACACCGATTCCGCATTTGCCAATGTATCTCCACGCGAACCTGTGGGCGCCACGGTCAGAAGAACTCGCCGGTCGCATTGACGAGCGGGAGCTTCCCTCCTCAGCATCCTTTAGAAGCGTGGTGGTGTACGAATGAGAGCGGCCGGATTGGAGCAGAAGCCATAACAGAAAAGTACGCCGAGCAGGCGAAACCTTATTGTTGGTGTTTCGGGAAATGCACGCCCCCACTAACTGTGGCCTCTGTTTCTGCCGGCCAGATGTACATGATGATCGGTGTCGGAGAGGTCGGTTGGAGCATACGTACTGGACAAATGGGTTTCCGTGGGGATTTTTTGCGCAGGGAAAACCCGACGTAAAGGGCTTTAGTATGTTGCGGCCGTGTGTTGCGTGAGTCGGTTCCAATACAGAGCGCTGGACGCGGCCGATGGCAGCGATCCATTCTGTGACGAAATCGGACATAAACTGCAGCGGACGAATCGGGCGACACTGCACAGGACGAATCGGTTGTCAGCGCTGGTGTAAGGACCGCGCAGCGCCCGACGGTGTTCAGTTCTGCGCATTCGTCCAGGAATCGTTCGGGATCCATCACCAATCGGGAGAGGTCGTTGCGCATTGTCCACGGCAGCAGTGCCATTGATTTCGCGGCATGTTCTGCGATGAGTATTTCATCGGCGACGGTAAGTCACGGACGGATCGCAAGTTGACTGCGTGGTTAGTGTCCCGGATGTGCAAGATCGCGGGCGAATAAGCATGGCATGCGATCGATACACTCGTATTCACAAAAGTTCCTTGACTCGTACGGAACTGGCGCTTGCTTTAGTTGATGATGTCAACGAAATGCTCACCGTCGACATTTCTGGTGGTCATAGCCTGTGGGAACTGTGAAAGTGGGTGGTCCCAGTTCGAACGGTGTCGATTCCGGCTTGGATTTTCTCCCCCAATTGTAGGAACGCGTCGAGGGTGGCATCGAGGAAGGATTCTCTATTTCGAGGTGCTTGTCTCGTGGACGACTCTTTGCTGTGCACTCCCGTCTCCGCTGTCGTCGTAGCCCGAGAAGATTTGCAGGGCGAATCAACCTCGTACGCGGATCACGATAACTAAATCAGCGACATAGCGAAATCGGGTAATCAAGAATTTCTCTCGCGCGCGACTCTCGGTTCCTCGGGAGGTTGGGTGTGGCGGTGCAGGTAGGCGTGCCACTGAGTAGGTCGACTACTGCGGGGTGTCTTTTCGTGATCGTCGTCGCTGTTGCCCTCGCGGTGCTCGGGCCTGGCTCTGCGGAGAAGAATGAAGAGTTCAGAGCGGGTGGCGCGTTTGCCACCCGCCCTGCCCGGCTCTGTTCATTCGCGTTCCGCGCCGGATATCAGCTGCGTCTCTGATCCGCGAGGACCCAAGGCCGGGGTTGCATTAGTGAAAAACTCCGTAAGTACGGTGTCGACTTGTTCGACGATCTGCTCACCGACTAGGCCTGTGTTCTGCGAATTGTCAGCGCGTCGCGGGGTCCGGGCGGGTCACGCCATATTGGTCGACTTCGTATCGGCGTCCGGCGCCGACGGACGCCGATACGTGTTTCACGTCAGCTCACAGGAGCGCCACCGCTCCCGCCGAGGTGGCGGGCGAAGAACCGAGCCGAACTGTCGCGCTCGTAGTCGGGCACCGGATAGTGCCTGCCCGAGTAGGCGTGCAGCGTCTTCTCCGTCGAGCCGAAGGCATCGAACAACGCGACCCCTGACGTGCGGTCGTAATCCTTGTCGTCCCAAGGGATCCGGTACTCGACCGGGACCGTGAGCTTTCGCGCTGCCTCGAGGAGGGAGCTGTCCACAAAAACTCCCCCGAAGCTCACGGCAGCGATCCTGGATTCGACCGGGGCCAACATGAGCCCGGTCACGACCCCTAGCGACACGCCGCCGAAGCCGATCGGAGCGTCGGCGTCGACGGCGGGCAGCGTTTGCAGAGCGTCGATGGTCGCCTGCCATTCCGGCACTGCACGCTCCGCCAGCGATCGGTTGTACTCGACGACGATCGGGGCGATCGGCTCGTGGGCCGCCCTAGCCTGGTGGATCGCCTCGACCCACTGTTCGTCCTGTGTGTTCCGCGGCCGGTCACCGTGTCCGGGCGCGTCGATCGCGGCGACTGTGAACCCGTGGGAGCTCACGCTGTGGAGTGCGCTGGCAACCAGTCCCGGCGCCTTCTTGTGCATGCCGCCGGAGTGCCCGGACAGCAGAAGTGGTGATCCGACGGATCCGGATGGCGGTGACCAGAGCACGCCGGTGATGTCGTCTACAACGAAATGGCGTTCGATGACACCGTTCGACGTTGTCTCGGAAGTGAATTCGATGGTCGGAGAATTGGATTGCATGGTGTTACCTTTCGGGATTGCCTACTCGAGGCGCTCCCGGCGACACCTACGTCGATCGCCGATCCGTGAACACGAGTGGGAGCACCCACATGGTTACTGCGTTCATGGGTCTCACCTCCTGGCGTGTTGTCACGGTCTCGCACAAGCTATCAACCCGAACCGAAGCTCGTCCAATCATTTTTCCAGCGCGCCCGGCAGCGGTCAGACCCGCGATCGGGCGACGCTCTGGCGGACGGCACGGATGTAACGGCGCGTGACAAACGCCTGTACTCGACGTCCGATCGGAGCGCCGAGACGCACCCACCACGTTCCGGGCTTGGAGAACGCAACGATCTCGATACGAACCGCTTGGCTGGCCTCGTCGAACTGGACGACAAACAATTCCTCCCCGCATTCGGGGTGGCCCGCGCGGGTTCCGTACGCGAAGCCCTTGCGATTGGGTTCGTCTACGACATAGACGATCCGAACGGGGATAGTCACCGGACCAAGTCCGAAAGTCGCATCCTGACCCGCCACGGCGGTCAGGGCTGCCGTCCGTACGGCCAGTCCGGCTCCGCGGTGCATTCCCCAATTCGCGACGGTTCGAGCGGCAACCTCGAAATCCTCCCGTCCGGATCCGACCGTCGCGCTCTCGTGAATGTGGTGATAGCCGGCGGGGAGAACGCCTGACGTTGCGCCCACCTCGAGGTACGTCAGTCCTCCCGGGCGGGACGCCATCATTGCTCGCGTCGGTGGCTGAGGATGTTGATCACGTGGCCGTCGGGGTCGGAAGCGAAGAACCTGCGGACCCCCCACGGCTCCTCGGTGACGGGATAGACGATGGTGTCGCCGCGTTGCACTGCGGCCTCGTACGCCGCGTCGAGATCGTCCACCTCGACGGAGACGTCCGGTACTACGGGCGCATGAGCGTCGTGCGTCATGACGCTGATCTGCAATGACGGATCCGTCGGCGAAGCCAACGTCACGATCCACCCGTGATCCATGACAACTTCGAGGCCCAGCACTTCGGTGTAGAAGCGCTGCGCGGCCTCGAGCGAACTACTCGACAGATCCGAAACTATCCGCGTGACGGCCATGTCCCGCAGGTTACGCCGCCGCCGGAGTCCACCGCGACTTGACGAGGCGCTCGATGTCACCGGAAAGTTCGTCGCTGACGATCCCCGGAAGCAGGATCTGCCACATCTCGTCGACACGATCCGGAAGGTCCGAGCGTCGGGTGAGAACGTTCGAAACCAGCTGTACTCCGGTGAATGCCGAGGGCATGAACCTGCCGAACGATTCTGCGCTGACCGATTTTCGGATTTCACCTTCCGCCTGAGCTCTGGCGGTGAGATCGGTGATTGCCGAGATCCATTCGGCGTACGGTTCCACCGGCCCCTCGTACGTGCTCAGTTCCAGCGTGAGGCGAATGCCCGCGCGAACGATCGGCTCGTCGACAATCTGGCGTGCCATTTCGTGCGTGAGCATGATCATCTGTTCCAACGGGTCCTTGCCCGTCGCGGAAATCGCCTGCACCGACTCGATCGAGAGCCGATGCTGTTCGGCAATGATGAATTGCGCGAGCTCGTCCTTCGACGCGAAATGGAAATACAACGCGCCCTTGGTAGTACCGGCCCCCGAGACTATGTCGGCCATGCTGGTGCTGCCGTAACCAGTCTTCTCGAACTGCGCGGCCGCGCCGGCAACGATTTGCTGCCGAGTCAGCTCGGCGCGTGCTTGCTTGACCACTGAATCCCTCTCGTCCTCCAAAGGCCCCCGCCCAGCAAACCCCACGGTTCGCGCCACACTCCAGCTATACCCAAAAACTTCACAATTGCCCCACATTACCAGCGCTCCTTCCATTGCTTCAATTACGAATGCAACAAAGTCGCTGGTCAGACGTCCGATTTAGAGGGAATCTCCTCTCCCCAACGTGCTTTCGTCAACCCGCGCACGGTCCACCAACTCTCCGACGAGGAGCGTCAACTCCATCATCTGGTCGGTGATTTCCTCACGCAACTGCGTTGCATCCGCCTCGGAAATCGCGCCGGACTTGGTATCGAAAGACATCAACAACTCGATATTGGTGCGAAGTGCAGTCAAAGGAGCCAGAAGGTCCTGGCCCGCTTCGGTGATCAGACTTCTCTGGCGTGCCCGCGATTCCGACAACGTCCCGAGCATCCGATTGAAACTGACTGTCAACGACGCCAACTCGTCGTCACCGGTCACCGGGATCGGCGCAAGATCATCCGTTTCGGCGACCCGCCGCGTCGCCGCAGTAAGTCGCGCGATCGGCCGTAATCCTGTGCGTGCCACAGCATCTCCGGCCGCGTAAGCTAGGGCGATTCCGGCCGCCCCGAGTGCCGCTAACACCACTGCCAGTCGCTTGAGTACTGAACGCGTCGGCCCCAGGGATTGCGCGACAACCAAAGTCTGGCCCGCAACCGAGGGCTCGACAAGAATTCGATACGCATCGACGGTTGCGATTGTCTGCGACGAATTGCCGTCTGCGATCGACCTGATGGCGTCTGCGCTGGTGCTGAACGGCGGCAGACCGGGAGTCGCCGTCACCAAGGCGCCGTCGGCAGTGAGAAGCCCCACCGCCTGGATGACCGCTGTATCCGCGCCGGCCGTCAATCCCAGAACCGGTGTGACACCGCCGAAATTGACGGTGTCGGTGATCGCGTCACTCGTGCGCTCGAGTTGTCGATCGACGTTGCCTTGCAAATACGCGTTGAACACTATGTACACCGCCGACGCCGACACGATCACCGCGATCGCCACCAGGCCTGCAGTCAGCAATTTCACGCGAGCATGGAGCGTCCGCACGTGAATTCCCGATGGTTTTCGACGGCCCATTCCGGGAACCGACACTCTCATGCGCGGTCCCGCAGTGCGGCGTCGAAAAATCCCAACATCCCTCCAGTATGGTCACGGAACCTTAGACGAACCTGAAGCGAACGCGATGTCGGCCTCACAGCGCCGTTCCACGACCGAAAGCCGTGAGCCAGTCCATCGCCTCGGCTTCGGTATCGAATGCCGGGACGGTCGCCGGGATCGGTGGTCGTTCGACGACGATCACCGGGATCGACAATTGCCTGGCTGCGGCGATCTTTGCGTACGTCTGCTCGCCGCCACTGTTCTTGGTGATCACGACGTCGATGCTGTGAGTTCGCATCAGATCGACTTCCGCTTCGATGTCGAATGGACCACGTGCGAGCAGCAATTGCGCGTGAGGCGGCAATGTCCCCGAAGGCGGATCGATCGAGCGGACGAGAAACGAGACGCTCTTCACGCGGTCGAACGCCGAAACTCCTTGCCTCCCGATCGTCAGAAAAACGCGTGAGCCGACCGTCGGCACCAACTCTGCGGCGTGATCGAGATCGCGTGCCGGAAGCCAAGTGTCACCGGGTTGCTCGCGCCAGGGCGGGCGTCGGTACATGGCGTACGGCACGGAATTCGCAAGGCACGCTTCGAACGCATTCTGGGTGATGCGAGCGGCAAACGGATGCGTGGCGTCGAGCACTGCACGAATATCATTGGCCGACAACCACTCCGACAGCCCTTCGGCTCCCCCGAACCCGCCGATACGCACTTCCCCCTCGGGCCATCGAGGATCACGAACCCGGCCGGCCAGCGATGTGACAACCTCGAGGTCGGCTGAACCGGCCAAGCGAGAAGCGATCACTCGACCTTCGCCTGTGCCGCCGAGCAGGAGCACGCGACGACGAGTACCTGTCGAGGTCAGTGTGTGCTTCTCTCGCGCGCTGCCGAGTAGAGGTAGCTGTCCGGAAACCCCTCCGCAGTCAACACTCGGCCGACGATCACGACGGCCGTCTTCGTGATGCCGGCCGCATGAACAAGTTCGACGATCGTCTTCAAAGTGCCTCGAACAACGATCTCCTCGGGCCGTGAGGCGAAGGCGACCACCGCGACCGGGCAATCCTCGCCGTAATTGTCGGCCAACTCGGATGCGATCTGTTCGATGCGATGAGCGCCGAGGTGAATCACCATCGTCGCGCCGCTGCGGCCGAGGGACCGCAGATCCTCGCCCTCCGGCATTGCCGTCGACAAGGTGGAGACTCGGGTGAGAACAATGGTCTGCGAGACGCCTGGGACAGTCAGCTCGCGCCCCAGCGCGGCTGCTGCCGCGGTAAATGCAGGAACACCGGGAATCATGTCGAAATCGACTCCTGCGGCGTCCAGGCGACGAGCTTGCTCTGCCACTGCACTGAAGATCGACGGATCACCGGAATGCAAACGCGCGACGTCCAGCCCAGCGGAATCCGCTTCGACAAGAATCGCGGTGATCTCGTCCAGGCTCAGCCGAGCAGTGTCCACGACCTGAGCTCCGACCGGGCACCACTCGAGCAACTCCGCTGGAACAAGGCTGCCTGCGTACAAGCACACAGGGCTCGCAGCGATGATCCGTTGCGCGCGGACAGTGATCAAATCTGCCGCACCGGGACCCGCACCGATGAAATGAACGGTCATTGTGTGGATTCCTCCGGCGTATCTGTGTCTGCGCCTGCAGACGGCTGACGTTTTGTGACGGACCATTGGACCACCGGAAGTTGCGGTCGCCAAACGTTGAACGTTCCCAACGGCTCGGCGCGCTGCACCTGAAAGCGTCGCAGCGTCCCACCATGGCGACTCATCCAGCCGAGCAGCAACGATTCGGACTCGGCGGTCACGGCGTTCGCGACCAGACGACCACCCACGCTCAACTGCTCCCAGCACGCTTCGAGCATTCCCGGTTGCGTGACGCCGCCGCCGACGAACACCGCATCGGGACGTCGAGTTTCGTCCGCAAACGCCTCCGGCGCGGCCCCTTTCACGTTCAACGCGGGCACGCCGAGATTGAGTGCATTGGCACCGATCTGCGACACGCGGCTCGCCACCTTCTCGAATATTGTTGCAGTGCAACGTGGGTGAGTTCTCATCCACTCGATGGCGACGGTTCCCGACCCACCGCCCACGTCCCAGAGGTGTTCCCCCGGCGCCGGGGCAAGCGCGCACAACGTCAACGCACGGATCTCCTGCTTGGTCATCTGACCGTCGCCGACAAAAGCAGCATCCGGTAGCCCCGGGATTCGAGTCAGCCGCAAGAGAGGATCGGCCGCGATGCACTCGACGGCCAGAACGTTCAACGCGTCCACGTCCTCGTCCGCGTGATCCCACTCGTCTGCGACCGTGACGGTCCGCGATTCCCCGGCCCCGCCCAGCTGGGCCAGCACGGTCACGATCGATCGACCGAAGCCCGCGCCGGACAACAGACGTGCCACCTCCCCCGGTGTCGAGCGCCCGTTGCTCAACACCAGCAGTCGCGCACCGTCAGTCACGGAAGCCAATACTGTCGCCGAGTCTCGGTTGACCAGGCTCACGACGTCGATCTCGGCCGATGCCCATCCCATTCGCGCGCTCGCCAACGCCGCCGACGACGGGTGGGAGATCACTCGCACGTTGTCCGCGCCGAGCAGCCTGACCAATGTGACACCGAGACCGTGGAACATCGGGTCACCGCTGGCGAGCACGCATACTCTGCGGTCCGCGTTCTCGGCGAACATCGACGGCAACGCCGGAATCATCGGAGACGGCCAGGTCAGCCTGGTGGGCGCACGCCGTGCCCCGAGATGTGTCGCCGGGACCAAGTCCAATTGGCGCGGCGACCCCATCAGGACCTCCGCGCCCAGGATTGCGCCCTTTGCGCTCTCGGACAGCCCATCCCAGCCGTCGGCGCCGATGCCGACGATCACCACCGGGTGTGTGGTCATCGCGGCATCCGGCGCCAGATCGTCTGAGGCAGAAGCCGCATGACGAAGAACACCGGCTGCAGAATTCGCGGTACCCACACACGCGTCGCCCCGGAGTTCAGTCCCCGCACGACGGCGTCCGCGACCTGCGACGGAGTGCTCGACATAGGGGCAGGCGACATTCCCTCGGTCATCTTGCCGATGACGAACCCGGGCCGTACCAGCATCAATTGGACGCCCGAACCGTGCAGCGCGTCGCCGAGGCCGCTGGCAAAACCGTCCAAGCCGGCCTTTGCGCTCCCGTAGACGTAGTTGGCGCGGCGAACCCGGACGCCGGCGACGGACGAGAACACCACGATCTTTCCGGTTCGCTGTCGGCGCATGATCTCCGCGAGATGCGTGAGGATGCTGACCTGAGCCACGTAGTCGGTGTGCACCACCGCGACCGCGTGCGCCGAGTCGGTTTCGGCACGCGCCTGATCGCCGAGCATTCCGAAGGCCAGCACTGCAATCGAAATCCGGCCGTGCTCGGCGACTACGGCGCCCAGGAGCTCTCCGTGCGTGTCGACGGCGTCGGCGTCGAACTCGACGGTGGAGACGTCGACAGCGCCGGCGTTTTTGAGCATCTGCTCCTGCTCCGACAGCTCTCCGCTGCGTCTGGCAGCCAGAACGATGTTGCGGCCCGGCGCGAGCCTGACCGCGATCTCGAGGCCGATCTCACTTCGTCCGCCGAGGAGCAGTACCGTCTCGATGTCATTCACGTTCGCACCCGCAGTCACCGCTCCAGTGTCCTGGATTACCGTCGTGGCATGACGCTCACCCCCTCCACCACGCCATCGTCACAGCAGACTCTCACTGAAGACGGGCTGAAGTTCGTCGGTGAATACCACCTCGCGACACTCACGACGTTGCGTCCGAACGGCACCCCACACGTCGTTGCCGTCGGGTTCACCTGGGACCAGGAAGCCGGAAAAGCGCGCGTGATCACCAGCGGTGGCTCACAGAAGGCGATCAACGCAGCGCGTGGCGGATACGCCGCCGTCAGTTCGGTCGACGGTGGCCGCTGGCTCACGCTCGAGGGGCCGGCACGCGTGCTCACCGACGCGGACTCCGTGGCCGACGCCGTTCGGCGCTATGCCGAGCGGTACCGCCAGCCACGGGTCAATCCCGCGCGCGTGGTCATCGAAATCGACGTCACACGCATACTCGGGTCCGCTGCGTTCAAGAAAAGCTGATCAGGCGAGGACAGTCAGGCCGTGCGGACGGTTGTTGAACGACTCGCAACCGTCGGCGGTCACGACGACGATGTCCTCGATACGGGCACCCCAACTGCCGCGGAAGTAGATTCCCGGTTCGATGCTGAAGGCCATACCTTCGACGAGTTCGATGGTGTTGCCCTCGACGATGTACGGCTCCTCGTGCACGGACAGCCCGATACCGTGACCGGTGCGGTGAACGAATACCTCTGCAAGCCCTTGTGCGGCAAGCACTTCGCGGGCTGCAACGTCCACGGATTCTGCGGAGACTCCTGGCCGCACCGAATCGACCGCAGCCTGCTGCGCCGCCTCGAGTACCGCGAACTGTGCGGCAACCTCCGCGGAAGGCTGCCCCATGCTGTACGTGCGAGTGGAGTCCGAGTTGTATCCGGGCTCGACCGGTCCGCCGATGTCGATGACCACGATATCGCCGCTCTCGATCACCCGGTCCGAAACCTCGTGATGAGGATCGGCGCCGTGCGGGCCCGAACCGACAATCACGAACGCGGCCTCGGTATGCCCCTCTTCGAGAATCGCCACCGAAATCGCTTCGCCTACTTCAGCTTCCGTACGTCCGACGACCAAGAACTCGGCCATGCGGGCGTGAACACGGTCGATGGCCGCACCGGCTCGCCGCAATGCCTCGATCTCGGCGCCGTCCTTGACCATCCGCAATTCGCGCAAGACGCCGGTGGCGAGAATCGGCAACGCGCCCAAGGTGTCTGCGAGCGGGATCAGATGCAGCGCAGGCATCGCATCCGTCACCGCAACCTTCGCGCCGGTCGGGAGTTGCGCCGCCACAATCGCATACGGGTCGACACCGTCGACCCAGTCGAGGACGGTCAACCCGAGATCGCCCACTGCCGATTCCTTCAGCGACGCCAACTCCAACCGAGGAAGTACGACGGACGCCTTCGCCGTGTCTGCGGCGATGACCAACGCGGTCAAGCGCTCGAACGAGTCAGCCCGAGAACCTGTCAGGTACCGAAGATCCGGACCTGGAGTCACCACCAGACCGTCGAGACCTGCTGATCGAGCCAACTCCGCGGCGCGAGCGATACGTGCGCCGTACACGGCGCTGGAGAATCGGGAATCCTGTTCGGCTGGAGACGTCATGGCTTACAGGTTAGTGCCGACTGGCAGGATGGTGACCATGAGTGGGCCATTGCTTCTCCTCGACGGTGCCAGCCTGTGGTTTCGTGCGTTCTACGCGCTGCCCGAGTCATTCGTCGACCCCGACGGAAGACCTGTCAACGCCGTGCGCGGTTTCACCGACATGGTTGCTTCCCTGATCACCAAACACCAGCCGAGTCGTCTCGCCGTGTGCCTGGACTTGGACTGGCGACCGCAGTTCCGCGTCGATGCAGTCCCGACGTACAAAGCGCATCGCGTCGAGGAAGGCTCTGACGGTGCGTCCGAAGAAGTTCCGGACACGTTGACGCCTCAGGTCGACATGATCATGGACGTGCTCGCTGCAGCGGGTATCGCGACGGCGGGTGCAGTCGGACTCGAAGCCGACGACGTACTGGGAACGCTTGCCGCCACCGAGCGCGAAGATCTCACCGTCGTCGTCAGTGGTGACCGAGACCTACTGCAGGTCGTAACCGACGAGTACGTGCCCGTCCGTGTCCTGTACGTGGGCCGTGGCCTGTCCAAGGCGGAACTCTTCGGACCGGTCGAGGTTGCGGAGAAATACGGAGTACCCGGTGACCGTGCGGGCGAGGCTTACGCCGAACTCGCGGTACTGCGCGGAGACGCCTCCGACGGTCTACCCGGCATCAAGGGTGTCGGTGAGAAGACTGCGTCGACACTGATGCTCCGTTACGGCTCGTTGGCCGGACTTCGGGCGGCCGCAGCTGATCCTGAATCGGATATGGCCAAGGGGATTCGCGCAAAACTGACCTCACCTGAGGCAATGGCTTACCTTGATGCTGCGTTGCCGGTCGTACGAGTGGTTCGCGACGCGGACGTTCAGTTCTCGAAGGACGACCGACTCCCGGCGACCCCCGTCGATCCCGCACGCCTCGAGGAAGTGGCGGCCTCGCTGAACATCGAGCGCTCGGCCGGCCGGCTTGCCGCCGCGCTCGAGGCTGCGGCGGCAAGCCGTTCCGACCAATAGGGCGTCAGCTCGGGCGGCTGACCTCGTACGTGCCGTTGTCGTCGACAAACGTCACGGTCACGTTCGACTTCACACCCGCGATCGAAAGCGTGCAGGTGAACTTGTTGCCTGACTTGACTTCCTGGTCCGCGGGGCACTGAACGTTGCTCACGTTCTTCGCCCCGTAGGACTCGGTGACGATCTTCTCGACGCCGGCCTGAGCCGCGCTCTGATCGAGTGTGTTCTTGCCGAAGACTTCTTCGACTTACCCGACTGGTTTCCGGGCGCACCGGGACTCGGGAACGGCTGAGCCTGGTTCCACTGGTTCTGCTGTCCCGGAGTCTGCCCGGGGGCCGTGGCGCCCCACGCCTGCTGCGGTGCGGCAGCCGGAGGCTGACCCCACGCCTGGGTTGCGTCAGGTGACTGCTGTTGCCCGGGCTGACCCCACGGCTGTGCGGGAGGTTGTTGCTGGGGTTGTCCCCACGGCTGTTGCTGGCCGGGTTGTCCTTGTCCAGGTTGCTGCGGCTGACCGTACGCAGGCTGACCACCCGGCTGGCCGTAGGCAGGCTGTCCCCACGGCTGTTGCTGGCCGGGCTGCGGTGTTTGACCAGGCTGACCCCACGGCTGTTGCTGGCCGGGCTGCTGACCAGGCTGCTGTTGTCCGCCCGGCTGCTGAGGATTCTGCCCCCACTGCTGCTCGTTCGGCTGCTGCTGATCACCAGGACCCCATTGCCGATTCGGATCGTTCGGTCCGTAAGGCCCGCTCATGTTCGCCTCCCACTCGAAATACCAGTCTGCGAATCAAACCACATAGTTGCGGTCATGCTGCGTCGACAGCAACTACCCCGCGACGAATTGCAGCTACCGCCCGCGCCGCAGTCTTCGCGACGTCGGCATCCGTCGAAGTCAGGCGGACCTGATCGAGGAGATCGATCACCTGACGACACCAACGTACAAAGTCACCCGCAGACAGCGCACGACCCTGCACTCCGGCCGCGATCAGTGCGTCGACAAGCGAGTTTTCGCTCGCCCAGTGATAAACGGCAGTGACGAATCCGAGATCCGGTTCCCGCGTCGGCGGCAGCTTGTGGCGAATCTCGTCCGACCGCAGTTCGCTCCACAATCGTTGAGTGTCGTTGAGGGCGTGACGAAGCGCCGCTGTCGGCACCCGATCCACGGTGTCCCCGTCCCGACGTGATTCGTAGACCACCGAGGACACGACGGCCGCCAACTCAGCCGGGCTGAGACCTGTCCACGCCCCGGTCCGCAGGCATTCGGCGACCAGAAGGTCGCTTTCCGAGTAGATGCGGCTGAGTCGTCGTCCGGATTCGGTGACTTCGGGCGCTGCTTCGGCAGTCATGTACTCACGCTCTTTGAGTAGCGCAATGATGCGGTCGAACGTCCGCGCCAACGAGTTGGTGGTGGCCGCAGCCTTTTCCCTCATCGACTGCGTTTCCCTGGCCAGCCGGTTGTAGCGCTCACCGATCCGGCTCAGATGTTCACGATCGGGCCAGCTATGGCACGGATGCGAGCGAATAGCACGTCGCAAAGTAGCGACCTCGGCATCTTCGGATGCGCCCGCCTTGCGGCGCTTCTTTCGCCGGGGGGCACTGATCCCGGTACTACGCAACGCCGAGGCCAGATCGCGCCGGATCCGGGCGGTGTGGTGATCGACATGCTTGGGCAGTCGCATCTTTCCCAGAACGTCGGCTGCTTCCGGGAAATCACCCGAGGAGAGTCGGCCGGCCCACTGGTCGGCAGTCAGAACCAGCGGACGCGGGTCCTTCGGATCGTTGTCCGGGACGAGGACCACCGCCACCCCGGAATGACGACCGATGGGAATTGCGATCACGTCACCGCGGGCGAGTGCACGAAGGGACTCCACCGCATCTCCGCGTCGGTCTTCGCGGCCCTTACGTTCGAGCGCGCGCTCGCGCGCACTGAGCCGCTCACGCAACGACGCGTATTCGAAGTATTCGCCGTCCGCACCGCCGAGTTTCTCCTGCAAACCCTTCAGTGCTTCTTCGTTCCGCTCGATGCCACGCACCAGGCCGACCACCGAGCGATCCGCTTGGAACTGCGCGAAGGAACGTTCGAGCAGCTTCCGTGAATCCGCCGCGCCCATGCGCTCGACGAGATTGATCGACATGTTGTACGAGGGGCGGAACGAACTGCGGAGCGGGAACGTCCGTGTCGACGCCAAGCCGGCGACATCCGTCGGCTCGACCCCGGGCTGCCACAGGACCACAGCGTGGCCTTCGACGTCGATGCCGCGTCGGCCGGCCCGACCCGTCAGCTGCGTGTACTCCCCCGGCGTCAGTTCGGCGTGCGATTCACCGTTGTACTTGACCAGACGTTCGAGCACCACCGTGCGTGCCGGCATGTTGATGCCGAGGGCCAGCGTCTCGGTCGCGAAGACCGCCCGCACGAGCCCCTTGACGAACAGTTCCTCGACTGTCTGGCGGAATGCCGGCAGCATGCCGGCATGGTGAGATGCCAGTCCGCGTCGTAGTGCCTTGCACCAGTCCCGATATCCGAGAACTTCGAGATCCTCTTCGGGTAGTTCCCCGGTGTGTTTCTCGATGATGGTGTCGATCTCGCGGACCTGCTCCGGCGAAGTGAGATCCAGTCTGGACCGCAGGCACTGTGCAAGAGCCGCATCACAACCGGCGCGGCTGAAGATGAAAGTGATGGCCGGGAGCAGTCCGGACTGATCGAGCTGAGCGATGACGTCAGGTCGTGGCAAGGGCCGGAAATCGTTGGAACTCTGGTAGCTGCCGCGTCGTCCGCGGCCACGCGGCTGCCAGCTCTCGACGCGTTCGAGAGCCTGACGCTGCTTGACGTGGCGAACCAGATCCTGATCGACGAGCACGGTCTTCGGCCCGGCAGCAGGATGACTACGACTGTCGAAGAGATCGAAGATTCGCCTACCGACCATGATGTGCTGCCACAGCGGGATCGGCCGAGTCTCGTCCACGACCACAGTGGTGTCGCCGCGGACGGTTTCCATCCAGGCACCGAATTCTTCGGCATTGCTCACGGTCGCCGACAAACTCACCAGGCGTACGTCCTCGGACAAGTGCAGAATCACTTCCTCCCACACCGCCCCACGGAACCGGTCGGCCAGGTAATGCACTTCGTCCATGACGACGTGCGAAAGCCCGCGCAGTGCCTCGGAGTTGGCGTAGAGCATGTTCCGCAGGACTTCGGTGGTCATGACGACCACCGGTGCGTCGGAGTTGATACTCGAATCACCCGTCAGCAGACCGACTTCGCCGGGGCCGTACCGCTCGACGAGTTCGGCGTACTTTTGATTGCTCAACGCTTTGATCGGCGTCGTGTAGAAACACTTGCGGCCCGCCGCCAGAGCCAGGTGGACAGCGAACTCGCCGACCACGGTCTTGCCTGCACCGGTCGGCGCGCAGACAAGGACGCCGTGGCCCGCTTCGAGCGCAACGCATGCCTTCACCTGGAATGGATCGAGTTCGAACTTCAGGCTGGACGCGAACGTGCTCAGTTCACTCTTGTTCATAACCACCTCGTCAGGGTTTCACACGCCGCCGACGTGGTGGCACGGCGCTCAGAGAGTGTCAGTGAAATCCTGGCCGGGCGCGTTGTCGCCGGCGGTGTCGGATTTCTCCGCGACCGGAGCCTTGGACTTGGACTTACGTCCGAACAATCCACTCGATTCGGCCTTGGGTTTGGTCGGATTGTCGAAAGCCTCGTTCAGATCGGACGGAGCCGAGATGGAGGAAGCTTCCTCGTCGGACAGTGCGCCCCAGTCTTCACCGGCTCGCTTGGCCTTACGTTTGTCGTTGAGGCGAGCGATCTGGACCGCGACCTCGAAGAGAAGCGTCAGAGCCAGCGCGAGCGCCAACATCGAGAACGGATCCGACCCTGGCGTGGCAACTGCAGCGAATACGAAGAGCCCGAAGATCAATCCTCGACGCCAGGCCTTCAAACGCTCGTACGTCAGAATGCCGGCAAAGTTCAACACGACGACGAGCAGTGGAATTTCGAAGCTGACGCCGAAGATGAGCAGCAGATTGATGATGAAGCCGAAGTACTCCGAACCACTGAGCGCGGTGATCTGGACGTTGTCACCGATGGTCAGGAGGAAGTGCAAAGCCTTCGCCACGACGAGGTACGCCAGGATTGCGCCGAGAATGAAGAGAGCGGCACCTGCGGTGACGAATCCGACCGCGTAGCGACGCTCTTTGGCGTAGAGGCCCGGGGTGATGAATGCCCACAATTGGTAAAGCCACACAGGGCAGGCAAGAACGATGCCGGCGGTGAGCGCCACTTTGAATCGCAGCATGAACTGCTCGAACGGCCCGGTCGCCAGCAATCGGCACGCGTCGTCGGTGCTGAGGTTGGCGCGACTCTCGGACGGAAGCTCACAGTACGGTCCGCGAAGCAGATCGCCCAGACTTTCGAGACCGAGTATCGAGTGTGAATACCAGAAGAAGCCGAACGCCGTGGTGATGATCACGCCGAGGAATGCGAACAACAAACGAGTCCGCAATTCGTACAGGTGGTCGACCAACGACATGGTGCCGTCTGGGTTGACCTTCCGCTTGCGGTTACGCGGGTCTAACGGAATACGCACTGTGCATCCTGGTCTTGGTCAGCAGACAACCGGGGTGAACGAATATTTCACCCCGGCTAGAACGCAGTGTGTACTAGAGCGGCTTGACTTCGGTCGGCTGCGCAACAGGTGCTGCTGCACCGTTTGCGACCACCGCGGTGTTGGCCGTCGGCAACTGTGCCGGAGCAGGCTGTGCGACCGGCGCGCTTGCGGGCGCCGCATCGTCGTTCTGCATTTCCTTGACTTCGCTCTTGAAGATGCGGAGGGAACGACCCAGACCGCGTGCTGCATCGGGAAGCTTCTTCGACCCGAACAGAATTACGACGACAACAGCGACAATCAGCCAATGCATCGGCTGCATTGCACCCATAACGACCTCCCATGATCAGATTCCTCGATGCTACCGGACACAACCGGCGCTCGGAGGTGCCAAAGCACTTACTTCAGCTACCTTTTACCTGTTTGTTTCCTGCGAACTCACTGAACGTGAAGTTTCCCGAAGTTTTACGAACCGATTACGTCATAGGCGTCGAGCGCCGCAACGGCTCGATCATGGACTTCGGAGACCAGTTCCGGCGGATGAAGGACCCGAACGCCCTCACCGAATCCCAACACCAGCCTTGCCATCCATTCAAGTGTTCCGAAACTCATCGTCGCCTCGACCGACCCGTCGTCGTTCACGTGCTCGACGTCCAACGGGTAGTAGTCGAGCATCCACACCCACTCTTTGGTGATGAACAACCGCGCTTCCGGAAGGGAACCGTCGCCGCTGAACAATTCGAGATTCGAATCCTCCTCGAGGGCCTGCGGCGGCGGGTCGGCGGGCTCGTCGAGTTGGACGGCGGCGTCGATCCGATCGAATCTGAACAACCGCACGCCCTCGGCTTGACGGCACCACGCCTGGAGGTAGCTGTAGTTGTCGACCAACACGATACGAACGGGGTCGACGATGCGCTCGGAGACCGCGTCACGCGAGGCCGAGTAATACGTCAATCGCAGGGCGGTCTTGTCTGCGAGCGCGGCTCTGACCGTCGCGGCTATCGGGTCTTCGGCGATATCCGGCGCAGGCGATGTGTCCCGGTCCTGACCGATGGCTCGTGCCGCGGCCGAGCCTGCTGCGTCCTCGATCTTCGCGATGGCACGCTGCGCCGAGGACGGATCGACCATGCCCGGCATTTCCACCAAGGACCGCAGGGCGATCAGCAACGCCGTCGCCTCCGTCGAGGTGAGGCGCAACGGGCGATCGATCCCGGCCGAGAACGTGACCTCGATACTTTCCTCGGAGAAGGACAGGTCGATGAGATCACCGGGACCGTAACCGGGCAGTCCGCACACCCACAGTTGATTGAGGTCGGTCATCAGTTGAGTGGTGCTGACACCGAGCTCCTCGGCGGCCTCGGCGGGACTGATGCCAGGATTCGCGATGAAGTACGGCACGAGGTTGAGCAGCCGTGCCAACCGCGACGACAGTCGATTGCTCATCAGTGGTCCCCCTGTCCATGGCCGGTGATCGGGCTCGCCGCGGCGGCGCGCAGCTTCGCGACGACCTCAGCACGCAAATCCGGTGGGTCCAGCACCAATGCGTCCAACCCGTGACCGGCGATCAACCGAGCGGTCCATTCCCAGGATCGAACGGGGATGGCCAGCACGCTGCCGTCGCGATCGGTCAACCGCCGTTCGGACGACGACGTCGCAAGCCGCCGAAGCTCATGGGCGCGGCCGTCTGCGACCCATACCGTAGCCGTCCCGGTCACGACGCCCGAACCGGTCACGCGATCGACGACCTCGCGAAGGTCGACACCTTCAGGTTTGTGAACCGAACCGGCCGGGCCGAACTCCCTGACGTCGTCACCGATCCGTGAGAGCCGGAAGGTCCTCACCGCATCACGGTCGACGTCGTGCCCGACCAGGTACCACTTGCCGTTGTGCGTGACGACGCCCCACGGCTCGACGGTGCGCTCGGTGAACGGTTCGTTCAATGCGCCGCGGTGCTGAAAATGAACTGCTCGGCCGGCGTCGACCGCTGCAAGAAGCTTGCCGAGCGCGGGCTCCGAACCGCGGGTGCGCGCGGGAATCGCGGTGACCGGGGCGGCACTGACTTCTGAGTCGACCTGGACGCCGGCCGCTCGGAGTTTGAGTAATGCACTCTGGGCTGCCGAAATCAGTTCCGGCGACTCCCACAACTGCACCGCGACGGCGACTGCAGCAGATTCCTCGCTGGTGAGGTCCACGTCCGGAAGCTCGTAGGCATTGCGATTGATCCGATACCCCTCGACGGTCGAGAACCGTCCTGCCAGACCGGTTTCCAACGGGACACCCAGGTCACGAAGTTCGTTCTTGTCGCGCTCGAACATGCGACTGAACGCTTCGTAGTTCGCGGAATCGTTGTACCCGGCCACACTGTCACGGATTTTCTCCGCCGTGAGGAACTGTCTGGTGGACAGCAATGCGATCACCAGGTTCATCAACCGCTCGATTTTTGATGTCGCCACGCCGAAATCCTAGTGGCTATCCGATAACCGAACGCGCGCCGGACACTTTCGTGCCCGGCGCGTCGCCGCAAAACAGACCTGCCGTCTTGTACATCTCGAAATTGAGTGACCTACATCGAAGCGATCAAACGCTCGACACGCTCGTCGACGGAGCGGAACGGGTCCTTGCACAGCACCGTTCTCTGCGCCTGATCGTTGAGCTTGAGGTGAACCCAGTCGACTGTGAAGTCCCGGCCTGCTGCCTGGGCTGCGGTGATGAAGTCGCCCCGCAATTTGGCGCGCGTGGTCTGCGGCGGATTCTCGACGGCGTCGTCGATCGTTTCGTCCTCGGTGACCCGCTTGACCAAGCCCTTGCGCTGGAGAACGTCGAAGACACCCCGGCCGCGTTTGATGTCGTGGTACGCCAAGTCGAGCTGCGCGATCTTGGGATCGGACAGATCGAAACCGTGACGGTCCTGGTAGCGCTGGAACAGCTTGCGCTTGATGACCCAGTCGATCTCCGTGTCGACCTTCGCAAAATCCTGAGCTTCGACGGCGTCGAGGGTGCGACCCCAGAGATCGACAACCTGCTCCACCTGCGGGTCCGGTTCGCGGTTACGAAGATGTTCGACCGCCTTGGCGTGGTACTCGCGCTGAATATCGAGAGCACTGGCCTGACGTCCACCAGCAAGGCGAACCGGCTTTTTACCGGTCACGTCGTGACTGACCTCGCGGATGGCACGAATCGGGTTGTCCAAAGCGAAATCGCGGAACGACACCCCGGCTTCGATCATCTCGAGCACCAGTGCGGCAGAACCGACCTTGAGCATCGTCGTCGTTTCGGCCATGTTCGAATCGCCGACGATCACGTGCAGGCGGCGGTACTTCTCGGCGTCGGCATGCGGTTCGTCGCGGGTGTTGATGATCGGACGCGAGCGAGTGGTAGCCGACGAGACGCCCTCCCAGATGTGTTCCGCGCGCTGCGAGAGGCAGAACGTCGCGGCCTTCGGAGTCTGCAGTACCTTTCCGGCGCCGCAGATCAACTGGCGCGTGACGAGGAACGGCAACAAGACATCCGAAATGCGGGAGAACTCACCGGCGCGCGCGACGAGAAAGTTCTCGTGGCAGCCGTACGAGTTTCCGGCCGAGTCGGTGTTGTTCTTGAAGAGATAGATGTCGCCACCAATACCCTCCTCGGCGAGTCTCGCCTCGGCGTCGATCAGCAGTTCTTCGAGCACACGCTCACCGGCACGGTCGTGATTGACCAGCTGGATGAGGCTGTCGCACTCGGCCGTCGCGTACTCCGGGTGCGAACCCACATCCAGGTACAAGCGAGCTCCGTTACGGAGGAAGACGTTGGAGCTGCGACCCCACGACACGACACGACGGAAGAGGTAACGAGCAACCTCGTCGGGGCTCAGTCTCCTGTGCCCGTGAAAGGTGCAGGTAACGCCGAATTCCGTCTCGATACCCATGATTCGTCTCTGCACACTTCGACAGTACAACCAGAATGCGAGGTTCACCCGTGTACTTCGATCGCGTCGTAAGTCACGACTCGACAACGTCGGGCGGCAGCATAGTGTGACGGTGTGAGCCTTATTCGCCGAAAAGTTGTCCGAAGCGACGTCAAAGTCATGGAAAGCACTGGAGCACTGCGCCCTTCCGTGCTCGACCCGACCATGCGGTTTCTCTCCAGAGCCGCCGATCACGGCGTTTTGTGGATGGTTGTCGCCGCCTTGCTCGCGATGATCGGCGGGCGGCCCCGTAGGGCAGCAGCACGCGGGCTGCTCGCACTGGCCGGTTCCAGCGCGCTGGCCAACGGCATACTCAAGCCCCTCTTTCCCCGCCGACGCCCACCGGCACGCGTCTGGCTGAGCCCGAAGCGAGGCGTCGACATTCCGACGTCGTCCTCGTTCCCCTCCGGACATTCGTCTTCGGCCGCGGCATTCACCGCGGCAGTGGCCATGGAGTCCCCGGTTGCTGGAGCTGCTCTCGCACCACTGGCCGCAGCAGTGGCGTACTCACGCGTTCACAACGGAGTCCACTGGCCGTCCGACGTCTTCGCAGGCCTCGCGGTCGGCGGTGCTATCGCTGCCGGCACGCGTCGTTGGTGGGCGGTACGCGACGAAGAGCCCGCCGAACTCGGACCCGAGTGCGTGGTTCCCGCGCTCCCGCGCGGAGAAGGCTTGTTGGTCTTCACCAATCCTGGTTCAGGCTCCGAGGACGACGGGATCGTGGAATCGATTCGAGAACTACTACCTGCGGCGATCGTCTACGAGTTCGACGCGGACATCGACTTCGACATGCAGATCGATGCCAAGATCCCCGAGCTCTCGCCGAAAGCGTTGGGTGTATGCGGCGGCGACGGAACAGTGGTCACGGTCGCGACCGCGGCGACAAAGCACGAGCTACCACTTGCGGTTTTTCCCGGCGGAACATTGAACCATTTCGCCCGCGACGTCGGGGCGGTGAATGTCGAGGAGACCGCACAGGCAGTCGAGTCCGGTCAGGCGGCATTCGTCGACCACGCGGTGGTGCGCACGGATTCCGGAGTGACTGCACGGTTTCTCAACACAGCCAGCCTCGGTGGATACCCGGATGCTGTGCGCCTGAGGGAAAAATGGGAACCGCGTTTCGGTAAGTGGCCGGCCGCAGGAGCCGCGATGATCCGGGTTCTCGCAGCGGCGGAGCCGATGACGGTGACCATCGACGGGAAGCGGACCACAATCTGGATGCTGTTCGTCGGAAACGGGCGATACTCCCCCGCCGATCAGGTGCCGATGTCGCGTCCGGAGATGAACCGTGGACTACTCGACGTCCGCTATCTGCGCGCGGACAAGAAATTCTCGCGCTCACGTCTGCTGTTTGCGGCTGCCACAGGAACATTGGGCAGCTCGCGGGTCTACGTTCGCGAACTCGTCTCGTCGATGTCGGTCCGAGTCGCCGATTCACCGGTAGCCATCGCCACCGACGGTGAAGTGGTGGCAGACGCGCGCCGGTTCGATTTCGACACCGAACCGGGCGCGGTGGCCGTCTACCGAGTCACTCAGTAACTCCAGACCTGCAGTAACTCCCAGACCTACGGAGTATCTACGAGGGTGCGTCGCCGTTTGCCGGCGGCGCATCCTCGACTGCTGCCGGAGCTGGAAGCATCTCTTCCAAAACCGTTCCAGCGATCCGTTTGAACGCACGGCGTGGACGATTGCTGTCGAGTACGGCAACCTCGAGTGCACTCACATCGAGAGTTCGTGGTTCCGCCTCAGTGGTTCCGGCCGGTGCCGGGCCGCCCTTTTGGAGCGCCCCGACTGCAATCCGCACTGCGGATTCGAGGTCGAGGTCTCGCTGGTACGACTCGCGCATCGCCGTCACGATCGGTTCGGTCGTGCCGCCCATGACCACGAATTCCTGCTCGTCCGCGATGGATCCGTCGTACGTGATCCGGTAGAGCTGAGCCGGCGTACTGCTTCCGAAGCGACCGATCTCGGCAACACAGATCTCGACCTCGTACGGCTTGGGCTGCTCGGTGAAGATCGTTCCCAGGGTTTGTGCGTACGCATTGGCGAGCGAACGCCCGGTGACGTCCCGACGGTCGTACGAGTACCCACGCATGTCTGCGTGGACGATGCCCGCGCGGCGCAGATTCTCGAACTCGTTGTACTTGCCCACTGCCGCGAATCCGAGACGGTCGTACAGTTCGCTGACCTTGTGCAGAGCACGCGACGGATTCTCGGCGACAAAGAGCACTCCGTCGCGGTAGGTGAGAACGACGACGCTGCGCCCGCGGGCAATTCCCTTGCGCGCCAATTCCGAACGATCGCGCATGATCTGTTCGGCTGATGCGTAATACGGCATCGTCATAGCGCAGACTCCCCTTCCGGACTCACGGTCGCCGTGCGAGCCGCGACGATCTCCCTGGCGATCTCGGCAGCCCTGGTGGGCGACAACTCGACAGCGCCGGCCGAGGTGATGGTGACCGCCGTCGGATAGATCCCTCGTGTCAGATCAGGACCACCGGTAGCCGAATCGTCATCTGCCGCGTCGTACAGCGCCTCGACGGCGAACCGAAGCGCGGTGTCCTCGTCGATTCCCGGTGAATACAGCTTCTTGAGCGCCGATTTCGCGAACAGGGAGCCGGATCCGACTGCGTGATAGCCCGCGCGCTCCTCGTATCGCCCACCGACGACGTCGTAGGAGACGATGCGACCGGCGGTGGACGGATCGACCGCGTCCAGGTCGTAACCCACGAGCAGTGGCACAACCGCCAAACCTTGCATCGCTGCTCCGAGATTTCCTCGAACCATCGACGAAAGTCGATTGGCCTTGCCGTCGAACGTGAGTGGGACGCCTTCGATCTTCTCGTAATGTTCGAGCTCGACCGCGAAGAGCCGGACCAGTTCGATTGCGATCCCGGCCGTACCGGCAATACCCGCAGCCGAGTAGTCGTCCGTGACGTACACCTTCTGCACGTCACGGCTGGCGATGAGATTGCCCATCGTCGCTCGGCGATCACCCGCGAGCAGAACACCACCCGCATAGCTGATCGCGACGATGGTGGTGCCGTGCGGAGCTACGTCTCCCCCGCCCATGACAACACCTCCTGTGTCGGCGAAGCGGTTCTGCGGAAGATGCTCCGGTGCATGCACCCGAAGGTATTCCGAGAATGACGACAGATTCGAGCCGAAGCTCAACCGTGTGTCCCCGTCTGTGATCCGGGGCGCGCGATCCACCGTCACTGGCCGCCCTTCTGGACGTAGGCACGGACGAAGTCCTCGGCGTTCTCTTCCAACACGTCGTCGATCTCGTCGAGCAGGTCGTCGGTTTCTGCAGCTAGCTTCTCGCGACGTTCCTGGCCGGCACTGCCGTCGCCACCAGTGGTTTCGTCGTCTTCGCCGCCACCGGCACGCTGCGTCTGTTCTTGAGCCATCGCCGTCGACCTCCTTGTGTGAAGGGAGCTCTCGCGAGCATCCTGTTCGGCCCAGCAGAGTCGGTAACTGATCCCGCTCGGACCTTCACCCTACCGAGCGGCACCGTCAGGTGTGGAGAGACGCGACGGCGAGCCGCATCGGCTGATTTCAGTGAGTGAGCTGATCAACCAGTTCCGCGGCGCTGTCCACGGAGTCGAGCAACGCTCCGACGTGCGCTTTGGTACCTCGAAGCGGCTCGAGGGTGGGGATACGGATCAACGATTCACCGCCGAGATCGAAGATGACCGAATCCCAGCTCGCGGCCGCGATATCGGCCCCGAATCGGCGTAGGCACTCGCCCCGGAAGTATGCGCGAGTGTCGGTGGGAGGGTTCGTGACCGCGTCGAGAACCTGCTGTTCGGTGACAAGCCGCTCCATGGAGCCGCGAGCAACCAGGCGGTTGTACAGGCCCTTGTCGAGTCGCACGTCGGAGTACTGCAGATCCACCAGATGCAATCGCGGCGCCGACCACGCGAGTCCCTCACGATTGCGGAACCCTTCGAGCAGACGCAGTTTGGCCGGCCAGTCGAGGATGTTCGCGCACTCCATGGGATCGCGCTCGAGGAGATCGAGAACCATCGCCCACTTGGCGACGATATCGTCCGCTCGCGGATCACGATCGGTCTCACGGTCGAGGAACTTCGAGACACGTTCGAGGTAAATGCGTTGCAGCGCAAGCCCTGTCAGTTCACGTCCGTCGGCCAGCGCAACGGTCTTGCGCAGAGTGGGGTCGTGACTGATGTGGTGGACGGCCGTGACCGGACGCGCCAGTTGCAGATCGGTGAGGTCGACACCTGCCTCGATCAGGTCGAGTACCAGCGCCGTTGTTCCAACCTTGAGGTACGTCGACATCTCCGCGAGGTTCGCGTCACCGATGATGACGTGCAGGCGGCGATACTTGTCCGCATCCGCGTGCGGTTCGTCGCGGGTGTTGATGATTCCGCGCTTGAGAGTGGTCTCGAGGCCTACTTCGACCTCGATGTAGTCGGATCGCTGCGAAAGCTGGAATCCGGCCTCGTCGCCGGACTGACCGAGACCCACACGACCGGAACCGCAGATCACCTGCCGGGACGCGAAAAACGGCGTCAATCCTGTCACGATCGAGGCGAACGGGGTCTCACGTGAGCAGAGGTAGTTCTCGTGCGTGCCGTACGAGGCACCCTTGCCGTCGACGTTGTTCTTGTACAGCTGGAGCCGAGGCGCACCCGGCACGCTGGATGCGTGCCGCGCAGCCGCTTCCATGACGCGTTCGCCGGCCTTGTCCCAGATCACGGCGTCGAGCGGGTCGGCGACCTCGGGCGCCGAATACTCCGGATGGGCGTGATCGACGTACAACCGTGCCCCGTTGGTGAGAATCATGTTCGCGGCGCCGATCTCGTCCGCGTCGATCACCGGCGCGGGACCGCTCATTCGCCCCAGATCGAAGCCTCGGGCATCTCGCAGCGGAGATTCGACCTCGTAATCCCAGCGTGTGCGCTTGGCCCGTGGCACGCCCGCTGCGGCGGCGTAGGCAAGCACCGCCTGGGTTGAAGTGAGAATCGGATTCGCCGACGGCTCACTGGGTGAAGATATTCCGTATTCGACCTCGACACCGATGATCCGCTGCATGACACAAGAGCCTATGTGATTGCGGCGCGGCACCCACAGGCGTGGCACAGTTGGAGGAATGCACCAACCTCTCACCGCAGACCTGAATCCCGCGGACGAGGTAGTCGCCGTGTACGACCGGACGGGTAATCCGATCGGCCGAGCACCACGTTCGGTCGTCTACTCGGGTGGGCTCTGGCACGCGAGTGCGGGCGTCCTGGTTCGTACCGGGGACGGCTCCCGCATCTACGTCCATCGCCGAACCGACACGAAAGCGGTGTTCGGGGGCTATCACGACTGTCTGGCCGGAGGTGTCGTCGATCCAGGTGAGACGCCGCAGGAAACTGCGATCCGTGAAGTCGGTGAAGAACTCGGAATCTTCGGAACGGCAGACCAGCCACTCCAACTGACGGAGATCGCTCGAAAATCCTGGGACGGCGAGTGGAACAACTCTCCGTTGCGCTGTCACCTGTTTGCGTTCGAACTCAGATACGACGGGCCGATGGCACATCAGCCCAGCGAGATCGCCGAAGGTTGGTGGTGGACGCCGAAAGAACTCGGCGCCCACCTGCAGGACCCGTCGTGGCCGTTCGTTCCGGACTCACGCGCGCTGCTGGCCGACTATTGCTGGAGCTGAACACCGCTGGGACTGAACACTGGTGGGACCTGTGATCAGCCCGGGGTGATCGCCGAGAGCCAAGCAGCGAACGCGCTGGGGTTGCGGGTCTGCGCGAGAACGCGTCCTGGGCCGGTGAAGTCGAAGACAAATCCTTCACCGGACTTCATCGACTGAATGGTGCGCCCCTGAACGGCGCGCCGCATGTTGAAATTCATGCCGAGGTCGTAGGCGACCACGTGACCGGTATCGATCGTGACTGTCTCGCCTGGCTGCAAGTCGATGACGTCGATCGCGCCGTAGACGGCCAGCACTACTTCACCGTCGCCACTTGCCCGCAGGCCGAATCCTCCCTCACCGCCGAAGAGGTTGGACATGCCGCCCCACTTGGACTCGACCGTCACACCGTAGGAGTTGGCCAACCAGGTTCCACGGTTGAGGAAGAACGGGCGATCAGAGGTGATGGTCAGCGGGATCAGATCTCCGGGAAGCACACCAGTCACGTCGACCCAACCACCTTGCTGCGGAGCGGTATACGTCGTGACGAAAAATGATTCGCCGCTCAGCATCGACCGCTTGAGTCCCTGCAGGACGCCGCCCTGCGCCTTCGCTTCGAGAACTACGCCGGCAGAATGCGCGAGCATCGCCCCGCTCTCCACGCGCAGCGGTTCGCCGGGCGCGAGGTAGCAGCGAGCGACAGTGGACGACGGATTGTGTCGAAGATGTATCTGCACGGCGGGACTCTAAACCAGCGCGACCGACCGGTCCAATCGCAACGAAGTCAACGGCAGCGACGCAGAGATCGGGCCGACAACTCTCGCGGAGTGGCCGGCCCGATCGATCTTCGTTTCGCTACAGGTACTGGCCCGTGTTCGACTCTGTGTCGATCGCACGGCTGGCACTGGCGTTCTTGCCGGTGACGAGAGTGCGGATGTAGACGATCCGCTCACCCTTCTTGCCCGAAATACGTGCCCAGTCATCAGGATTGGTGGTGTTGGGCAGATCCTCGTTCTCGGCGAACTCGTCGACGATGGAATCGAAGAGGTGCTGCACACGCAAGCCCGGAGCACCGGTGTCGAGTACCGACTTGATCGCGTACTTCTTGGCGCGGTCGACGATGTTCTGGATCATCGCACCCGAGTTGAAGTCCTTGAAGAACAGAACTTCCTTGTCGCCGTTGGCGTAGGTGACCTCGAGAAAACGATTCTCTTCGCTCTCCGCGTACATGCGATCGACGACGCGAACGATCATCGCCTTCAAGCAGGCGGTGCGATCGCCACCGAACTCGGCGAGGTCGTCCGCATTGATCGGCAGACCGTCCACCAGGTACTTCGAGAAGATGTCCTGAGCGGATTCCGCGTCGGGGCGCTCGATCTTGATCTTCACGTCCAGTCGGCCCGGACGCAGGATGGCCGGGTCGATCATGTCCTCACGGTTGGAAGCGCCGATGACGATGACGTTCTCGAGCCCTTCCACACCGTCGATCTCGCTGAGCAGCTGCGGAACGACCGTTGTCTCCACGTCGGAAGAGACTCCCGAACCACGGGTACGGAAGATCGAGTCCATCTCGTCGAAGAAGACGATCACCGGAGTGCCCTCGGACGCCTTCTCACGAGCACGCTGGAAGATCATCCGAATGTGACGCTCGGTTTCGCCGACGAACTTGTTCAGAAGTTCCGGGCCCTTGATGTTCAGGAAGTAGGACTTGGCGTCCTTGCTGTCCTGACCGCGGGCTTCTGCGATCTTCTTGGCCAACGAGTTGGCGACGGCCTTGGCGATGAGCGTCTTGCCGCAACCAGGCGGACCGTAGAGCAGTACACCCTTCGGCGGCCTCAGCGAGTACTCGTGGAACAGATCCTTGTGGAGGAACGGGAGTTCGACGGCATCACGGATCTGCTCGATCTGACGCCCGAGACCACCGATGTCGTCGTAGTGAACGTCCGGAACTTCCTCGAGAACCAGATCTTCGACCTCGGCCTTCGGGATGCGCTCGAAGGCGTACCCGGCCTTGGTGTCGACGAGCAACGAGTCGCCCGGACGCAGTTTCCTGGTCGGAGAATCGGCGTCGTACGCGATGATGTCGGCTTCGGGGTCGGCGAAGACGGCTGCCAACGGCGCTGCGAGCCAGACGATGCGCTCTTCGTCGGCATGACCGACCACCAGTGCGCGCAAGCCGTCGTCGAGTACCTCACGGAGCGTGCTGATCTCACCGACCTGCTCGTAGGTGCCGGCCTCGACGATGGTGAGTGCCTCGTTGAGGCGAACCGTCTGCCCGAGGGCGAGGGTGTCCGTGTCGATGTTCGGTGAGCACGTCAACCGCATCTTGCGACCCGACGTGAACACGTCGACGGTCTTGTCCTCGTGTACCGAGAGAAGGACTCCGTAACCGCTCGGCGGTTGACCGAGTCTGTCGACTTCTTCACGAAGCGCGATGAGCTGCTGACGGGCCTCTTTGAGGGTGTCCATCAACTTGCTGTTTCGGATGGACAACGAGTCCACCTTCGACTCCAGCTCACGCACCTGCTCCGGCGATTGTGCAAGTTGTCGGCGCAGTACTTGTGCTTCCACTCGTAGCGCGTGGAGTTCTTCTGCTGCCGCAACCGAATCCGGGTTCTCTGTCGAGCTCATGTGCGTCTCCTCCCAGTGCGATCCATCAACGCTACCGGCATAAGGCCCCAACTGTCGCCAGACACGGTGCGCGAGTGCGAATTCACACCTGCGCGCGGACCGTGCCGACTGGTCTCGAGCCAGAATTTGGTCATGTTAGCCTTGCCTACAAGATGGAGACAGCGCCTGTCTCTCTTTACAACGAAAGGTAACGCTGTGATCATCCGCAAGACTCTCATCAGCGCTTGTGCTGTCGCTGCCGTCCTGACCATGGGTGCATGCAGCTCGGACGACAACAAGGATTCGACGGCTGCAAGTTCGACTTCCGCCGCCGCCTCGAGCACCACGGCGAAGGCCTCGGCTTCCGCCACGACGTCAGCTGCCGCTGCCGCAGCGGCTCCGACGGCCGAGGAGCTCAACGCTTCGCTCGTCGCTCTGATCGATCCGGCCAAGCCGATCGAGGAGAAGACCGCTCTGGTGGTCGACGGAACCAAGCGTCAGGCCAACATCGAGACGATGAGTGCTGCGCTGGGCGGTAACCCTGCCTACGCCATCACGTTCAACGTGGACAACGTCAAGGTCGACGGTCAGACCGCAACCGCAGACGTCGCCGTCGTCAGCCCGCACGGCGCCGCCCCGGCCACCCCGTGGACCTGGGAGCTCGAAGACGGCTCCTGGAAGCTGTCCGACACCTCGGCTTGCGTGCTCCTGGAAATGGGCCGCGCTTCCTGCACCGCATAACTTCCAGCTACTACAAGAGCGGCGATCCGGATACCGGATCGCCGCTCTTGTTGTTTTCGTGTGACTACTTGGCCGCGGTGTTCGAGCCCTTGCCCGCACGCCGCTGCGGCTTCGGGGTGACAGTTCCTTCGGCGAGACGACGAGCGCTCACGAGGAACGCGGTGTGGCCTTGCATCCGATGTTCGGGGCGCACCGCCAATCCGACGACGTGCCAACCGCGCACGATCGATTCCCACGAGCGTGGCTCGGTCCAGCATTCCTGCTCGCGCATCGCCTCGACGACCTTCGAGAGCTGAGTAACGGTCGCGACGTAGACGATCAACACGCCGCCCGGCACGAGTGCCTTCGAGACGGCGGGCAGGACGTCCCACGGGGCCAGCATGTCGAGGACGACGCGATCGACCTTGCCTCCGTGCGCTTCCGGATCGAACTCGGCGAGATCGGCGATGGTCAGTTCCCAGTTCGGCGGACGTTCCCCGAAGAAGGTCTCGACGTTGCGAACCGCATGTTCGGCATGATCGTCGCGGACCTCGTAGGAGATGACCTTGCCCTCGGGTCCGACGGCACGCAGCAGCGAACATGTCAGTGCGCCGGAGCCGGCTCCGGCCTCGAGCACGCGTGCTCCTGGGAACACGTCGCCTTCGTGGACGATCTGAGCTGCGTCCTTCGGGTAGATGACCTGGGCACCGCGCGGCATGGACAGCACGTAGTCCACCAGCAGGGGGCGCAGTGCGAGATAGGGCGTGCCGTTGACCGACTTGACGACGCTGCCCTCGTCGGCACCGATCAGATCGTTGTGAACGATTCCGCCCTTGTGGGTGTGGTATTCGCGGTTCGCCTCGAGAACGATCGTGTAGTGGCGTCCCTTGCCGTCGGTCAGCTGTACTCGGTCGCCGACGCGGAACGGACCTGACGGCCGCTTGCCCGGCGCAGTGAGATCAGCTTCTGGAAGGTCTTGTTCGGGAATCTCGGCGACAGCGGACTGCGCAACCTCATCCACTTCGGTCGTGCCTTCTTCTGGTTGCAGCTCGTTCGCCATGCGCAGATGATCCCTGTTCGCTTGTTTCCGGTGTCCTCGCCACCGGCTCCGACGGAGTTGTCGGACCAACCGCATAGCCTGCCAGGTGTGAGCTCTGTCGAATTGCCAACCCCCACTCCAACGGGTGCAACATCACACGAGCGCCCGCGTAGTCGGCCGGCGCTCTCTCCGTCTCGGGCGGGTGACTACAAGCAATGCCCCCTGCTCTATCGCTTCCGAGCAGTCGACAGAATTCCGGAAACGCCAACCAGAGCCCAGGTCAGAGGCACCGTCGTACACGCGGCACTGGAAGCACTGTTTGCACTCCCGACCGGTCACCGGGTTCCCGATCGCGCAGCCGAACTCGTCCGTCCCGCGTGGGAACGTGTCAGTGCCGAGTCTCCCGAGGCCGCTGACCTTGTTCCGGAGGGCGAGCTGGATTCGTTCCTCGACGAAGTCGGCAAGCTCGTCGCGACGTACTACACGCTCGAAGATCCCACTCGATTCGATGCCGAGGCGTGCGAGGTCTACGTCGAGACCGAATTGGAGAACGGCGTTCGACTCCGCGGCTTCGTCGACCGGATAGACGTTGCACCGACGGGTGAGGTGCGGGTGGTCGACTACAAGACCGGAAAAGCGCCTCGCGAGTTCACCGAATCCAAGGCGCTCTTCCAGATGAAGTTCTACGCGCTCGTACTGCTGCGCACTCGCGGAATCGTTCCCGCACAACTGCGCCTGATCTATCTGGCCTCCGGCTCGATTCTCACGTACGCCCCGGATCACGACGAGCTCATCCGATTCGAGCGAACCCTCTCCGCCATCTGGAAAGCGATCCTCGCAGCAGGTGCGACCGGAGACTTCAGACCCAAGCCTGGCAAACTGTGCGACTGGTGCGATCACAAGTCACTGTGCCCCTCGTTCGGCGGAACACCTCCGCCGTATCCAGGTTGGCCGGACCTGCTGAGCACCGAACCTGTTGCCGCAAAGGAGAATTCATAACATGACGGACAGTTCGTACTACCGCTACCTCGGAACGACGGAGGAAGGGCACGAGCGGTTCGCGAGCACGCAGGCAACTGTCAGCATCTGGGGCCCGACACTGCAGCACGGCGCTCCCCCGTCGGCGCTGTTGGTACGAGCCCTCGAGCGGTGCGGTGCGCGCGACGAAACCCGTCTGACGCGCGTCGTCGTCGAGATTCTCGGACCGATTCCTATTGCCGACCTCGAAGTCCGGTCCTGGATCGAACGACCCGGTCGCCGAATCGAATTGATCGTCGCCGAACTGTGGGCAACCACCGCCGACGGATCTGCACGCGCGGTTGCGCGCGGTACGGCGTGGCGGATGGAGACGGTGGATACCGGCGACGTCGTCCACGTAGTCGATCCCCCGCTCGAACCCCGCGACAGCGGCACCCCGGGCGTTCTCGAGGGTCTGTGGAGCGTCGGCTATCTCAAGACCCTCGACTGGTCCTGGATTGCTCCGATCGGGTGCGTGGGAACCGGCAAGGTATGGGCGCGCCCCAAGCCAGAGCTGGTCGAGGGTGAGAAGATGTCTGCTCTCGAGCGTTTGTTCGCGGTGGCCGACATCTCAAACGGGGTCGGCGCCAAGCTCGACCCGGAGCACTGGACGTTCCTCAACACCGATCTCACGGTGCATATCTTCCGTGTGCCCGAGGGAGAGTGGGTCGGTGTCGCCGCCGAAACCACAACGGGTCCGGACGGCGTCGGCATGTGTGCGGGCGTGCTCTACGACGAGCAGGGTGCCGTGGGTCGTATCGCCCAGACTTTGCAGATTCGCGCCCGTTCCTGATTTCCAGGAACGGGCGCGAATGCGCGTAAATCTATTCAGGCAGTGATCAGAAAGCGCGTACCGAGCGGATGTTCGACGCGAGGATGGCCTTGGCACCGAGTTCGGCCAAGGCATCCATCACCTGGTTGTGTCCCTTGATCGGGACCATCGCGCGAACCGCGACCCAGTCGGGATCGGCCAACGGCGAGAGCGTTGGCGACTCCATACCCGGAGTCATCTTGATGGCGTCGTCGAGGATGGTGCGCGGGCAGTCGTAGTCGATCATCAGATTCTGCTGCGCGAAGACAATTCCGCGAACGCGCTCGATGAGCTGGTTGCGGGCGGGATCGTCCTGCGGAGCGCCGGTGCGCTCGATCAGGACACCTTCGGAATCGCAGAGCGATTCACCGAAAGCCACGAGGTTGTGTTGGCGGAGAGTACGGCCCGACCCGACCACGTCGGCGATCGCGTCGGCGACGCCGAGCTGAATCGAGATTTCCACTGCTCCGTCGAGACGGATGACGGTGGCGTCGAGTCCGCGATCTGTGAGGTCCTTACGGACCAGGTTCGGGTACGACGTTGCAATGCGCAGGCCGGACAGATCCTCGACGGCCCAGTCCTTGCCGGCCGGTGCTGCGTAACGGAACGACGAACGGCCGAAGCCCAGTGACAGACGCTCGGATACGGGAGCACCCGAGTCGCCGGCGAGATCACGACCGGTGATGCCGAGATCCAGCTCACCGGAGCCGACGTAGATCGCAATGTCCTTGGGGCGCAAGAAGAAGAACTCGACCTGATTGGCCGGATCGAGGACTGTCAGATCACGGGAATCGGTGCGTCGACGGTAGCCGGCCTCGCTGAGAATCTCGGCGGCGGACTCGGACAGTGAGCCTTTGTTGGGAACTGCTACGCGCAGCATGGTGGATGTCCTTTCGGAAGGTGTGGGTGACGTGAGACGACATGAATCGGAAGCCCTGGACGAGCGAGACGGAGTACACCTCGCTGGTCAGCTCCGATCACAGATGTCGGTACACGTCCTCGAGGGTCAGTCCGCGACCGACCATCAACACCTGCGTCCAGTACAGCAGCTGGGAAATTTCCTCGGCGAGCTGCTCATCGCTCTGGTATTCCGCAGCGATCCACACTTCACCGGCTTCCTCGATGACCTTTTTGCCCTGAGCATGCACACCGGCGTCGAGGGCGGCGACAGTGCCGGACCCCTCGGGGCGAGTAGCAGCGCGCTCGGTCAATTCGGCGAACAAGGATTCGAAGGTCTTCACGGGTAGCTATTCTTTCACGAGGACGGAAGCGGTTTTCACACGCCCACGAACAGCGGTGTTCACAGGCCTGCGTCGAGGCTGCGCGAACTCACGAACCTGCGGGTCTGCCCGGTGATCGGATCCGGGTACTCCAACGCTCGCGCCAACAATCGCAACGGAGTCGAGAAGTCACCGGGCACTGCGGGCAGATACTCCGGATAGTAATTGTCACCGACGATCGGGACGCCCAGCGAGTTGAGGTGCAGCCGAAGCTGATGGGTCCGGCCGGTCCGTGGGAGCAACCTGTATCGCCCGAGCGTCCGGCCCGCCGAGTCGGTGATCACCTCGATCAGTTCGATCGAGGTCTCACTGTTCGGCTCGCCCGCGATTTCGGTAGCCGTCATCTCGCCGTGAACTTTGTTGATGCGGCTGCGCACCGTGCGAGGGAAAGTCAGTTCCGGATCGAAGCCCGCAATCGCCTCGTACTCCTTGACGATCCGCTGCTCGGCAAAAAGTTCCTGGTACGGCCGTCGTAGGTCCGGTGTCACGGTGAACACGATGACACCCGCCGTCATCCGGTCGAGGCGGTGAACTGGCGCAAGATCCGGAAGGTCCAGGTCACGACGCAGGCGCACGACTGCGCTTTCGACGATGTGCGCTCCCCGTGGAATGGTCGCCAGGAAGTGCGGTTTGTCGATCACGAGAATCGAGTCGTCGCGGTACAAGATCTCGATCTCGTGCGGAACCGGAATCTCGGGGGCCGGCTCGCGGTAGAAGTACACGAACCGGGTCGGCTGATAGGGCGTTCGGCTCGTGATCTTCCGCCCGTGCTCGTCGACGACGTCCCCGGCGCTGACGAGGTCCGCCCACAGGTCCCGCTCCCCGGGATGCTCGCCGACCAGGTGCTCGAGGACGGTCCGCGCCGACGACTCCGCCGGCATCCGCAGCCGGTCAGGTCCGAGACCATTTCGGATCGGCAACGGAGCCTTGGGCACAGCTCAGTCCTGCTCGAGGTCTGGTGAACAACTCTCGCAGAGCAATTCGAGGGTTCGGCCGTCGCCGTCGATCCGGTTGCGGTACCGCGGGGTCGGAGTACCACAATCGACACACACGCCGAGTGTCTTGGCTTCGGATGAGAACTCGATGTTCATCCGCTTGTCGAACACGTACAGGGAACCGTCCCAGAGGCCGCGGTCGCCGAAAGTCTCGCCGTAACGGACGATTCCGCCGTCCAACTGATAGACCTCGTCGAAGCCACGTGAGCGCATCAGCGAAGACAACACCTCACAGCGCACTCCGCCGGTGCAGTACGTGACCACGGCTTTGCCCTTGAGATGGTCGTATTTGCCACTGTCGAGTTCGTTGACGAAATCCCGAGTGGTGGCGACGTCCGGAACTATCGCATCTCGGAAACGGCCGATCTCGGCTTCGAAGGCATTGCGCCCGTCGAAGAACACGACGTCGTCACCGCGAGTGTCGACGAGTTCGTGTAGTTCCTTGGGCACCAGGTGAACTCCTCCGCCGACCACACCGTTCTCGTCGACTTTCAGCTCGTCGGGGGCACCGAACGTCACGATCTCCGAGCGTGCCTTGACACTCAGACGAGGGAAATCGTTCCCGAGGCCGTCCGACCACTTGATGTCAGCGGTACGGAAGGGTTCGTAACCACGCGTACCACGGACATATCGCTTGACATCCTCGATGTCTCCGCCGACCGTCGCGTTGATCCCGTGCGGCGAGACGATGATCCGGCCCGTCAGGTTGTTGGACTCGGCCAGGCTGTGCTGCCACAGCTTGATCGCTTCCGGGTCCGCCAACGGCGTGAACTGGTAGAAGAGAACAATTTTCGGAATAGCCACAGCAAATCCAGCCTAACGTGCCGCGCTCGAGTGAACGTCGTGAAGATCGTGAATGGACAAGTCCAACAGGGACTCTCGAAACACGCGTCCAGGGCCGGCGGGGACGTCGACCTCACACGGAACGACGAGCACCGCGCAACCCGCAGCGCTGGCCGACGCCGTGCCGGTCGGCGAGTCCTCGATCGCGAGGCACTGCGCCGGCTCGAGTCCGAGCAGATGCGCGCCGCGCAGGTACGGATCCGCTGCCGGTTTCCCGTTGGGGACCTCGTCGCCACACACCGAATGGTCGAAGAACTCACGGCCGAGCATGCCGAGTGCCCGATCGACCAGAACTCGCTCGGTGTTGGTGACCAGTGCAGAACGCAGACCACCGTCACGCACGGTCGACAGTGCGTCGCGAGCACCCGGCCGCCAGGTCACGCCGTCCTCGAACAGATCGCCGACGCGGGTGTACATCCAGTCCTTCGCCTCGGCGATGGCATCGGGATGCTTCTCCAGGCCGAGAGCGTCGAACACCGTCGCAAGGGCGAAGGGGCTCGACGCACCGATGACGGCAACGCGTGTCGCTTCCGTCATCGGTCCGCCCAGGCGTAGGGACAGCTCACGAAGCGCGATGTCCCACAGCTTCTCCGAATCGAGCAGGGTGCCGTCCATGTCCCACAGGACACCACCGAGCGTTGATTCGGATACTTCGGTCAACAACTCAGACATTGAAATACTTTGCTTCCGGGTGGTGCAGGACAAAAGCGTCCGTGGACTGCTCGGGATGCAGCTGCAGCTCCTCGGACAATTCGACGCCGATTCGTTCGGGTTCGAGCAACGCAACCAACTTGGCTCGATCCTCGAGATCCGGGCACGCGCCGTATCCGAACGAATAACGAGCGCCGCGGTACTCGAGATCGAAGTAACCGGCAACCTCGGTGGGATCCTGCTCCGCGACGGTGTGACCCTCGGGAAGCACTAGCTCTTCACGGACGCGTCGATGCCAGTACTCGGCCAGAGACTCCGTGAGCTGGACACCGATTCCGTGAACCTCGAGGTAATCGCGGTACGAGTTCGATGCGAACAACTCGTTGGCGAAGTCCGCGATCGGCTGACCCATCGTCACCAACTGGAACGGGAGTACGTCGACCTGCCCGGTGGCCTCGGCGTCCTTGCGCGAGCGAACGAAGTCCGCGATGCACAGGAAGCGGTCGCGGTGCTGGCGCGGGTAGGTGAATCGGAACCTTTCGGGTGCATCCGGTTTCGGCTCGGTGAGCACGATGACGTCGTCGCCCTCCGAGATCGCCGGGAAGTACCCGTACACGACCGCGGCATGCGCGAGGATGCCCTCGGACGTCAGCCGATCGAGCCAGTACCGAAGTCGCGGACGGCCTTCCGACTCGACCAGTTCCTCGTACGTCGGACCATCGCCCTTGCGCTGACCGCGAAGGCCCCACTGGCCGAGGAAAAGAGCGCGCTCGTCGAGCAGCCCCGAATACTCGGACAGCGAGATTCCCTTGACGATGCGCGAGCCCCAGAAGGGAGGTGTCGGCACCGCGATGTCGGTTGCGACATCGGAACGCTCCGGCAGGACCACGGGAACCGCTGCAGCCTTACGCTTTTCGGCGATGCGCTTGGAACGCTCGTGACGTGCCTTACGCTCGGCAGCCTTCTCGCGAGCAGCGATGGCCTCCGGGCTGTCCGGCGCCGGGCCGCCACCACGCTTGGTCGTCATGATCTGGTCCATCAAGTTCAGACCCTCGAAGGCGTCGCGGGCATAGCTGACGTCGCCCTCGTACACCTCCTGCAGGTCGTTCTCGACGTAGGAGCGCGTGAGCGCCGCACCACCGAGCAGCACCGGGAACTTCTCGGCGACTCCACGTGCGTTGAGTTCCTGGAGGTTTTCCTTCATCACGACAGTGGACTTCACGAGCAGTCCGGACATGCCGATCACGTCGGCTTTCTTGTCCAACGCGACGTCGAGGATGGTCGCGATCGGCTGCTTGATACCGATGTTGACGACCTCGTAGCCGTTGTTGCTCAAGATGATGTCGACCAGGTTCTTGCCGATGTCGTGAACGTCGCCCTTGACGGTCGCGATCACGATGCGACCCTTGCCGTCCTCGTCGCTCGCTTCCATGTGCGGTTCGAGGAATGCCACGGCAGCCTTCATGACCTCGGCCGACTGCAACACGAACGGCAACTGCATCTGTCCGGAGCCGAACAGCTCGCCGACGGTCTTCATGCCCGAGAGCAAGGTCTCGTTGATGATGGCCAGCGGAGGCTTGATCGTCATCGCCTCGGTGAGGTCGTCGTCGAGGCCGTTGCGCTCACCGTCGACGATGCGGCGTTCGAGCCGGTCGAACAACGGAAGTCCCGCCAGTTCCTGCGCACGAGACTCACGCGCCGACGCTGCCGAAACGCCCTCGAACAGAGCCATCAGCTTCTGCAGCGGGTCGTACCCCTCGCTACGACGGTCGTAGACGAGGTCGAGTGCAGTTTCACGCTGCTCGTCCGGAATTCGGGCCATCGGCAGAATCTTGGACGCATGAACGATCGCCGTGTCCAGACCTGCCTCGGTGCACTCGTGCAGGAACACCGAGTTGAGGACCTGACGAGCTGCCGGGTTCAAACCGAACGAGATGTTCGAGATACCCAGGGTGAAGTGGAGTTCCGGGTACGCAGCCTTGAGCTGACGGATCGCTTCGATGGTCTCGATGCCGTCGCGTCGTACCTCTTCCTGACCGGTCGAGATGGGGAAGGTCAAGGCGTCGACGATGATGTCGGACTCGGCGAGTCCCCAGTTTCCCTTGATGTCCTCGATCAGACGCTTGGCGATGGCGACCTTCGTCTCGGCGGTGCGAGCCTGGCCCTCTTCGTCGATGGTCAGGGCGACGACCGCCGCGCCGTGCTCCTTGACCAGAGTCATGATCTTGTGGAAACGCGATTCGGGGCCGGCGCCGTCTTCGTAGTTGACGGAGTTGACGGCGCAGCGGCCACCGAGGTGCTCGAGGCCGGCTTGCAGCACGGCAGGCTCGGTGGAGTCGAGCATGATCGGCAGCGTCGAGGACGTCGCCAGGCGGCTGGCAAGTTCCGACATGTCGGCGGCACCGTCGCGGCCCACGTAGTCGACGTTGAGGTCGAGCATGTGTGCGCCGTCGCGGGTCTGGTCCTTGGCGATGTCCAGGCACTTCTGGTAGTCCGCGGAGAGCATCGCCTCGCGGAAAGCCTTGGAGCCGTTGGAGTTCGTGCGTTCGCCGATCATCAGGATGCTGGCGTCCTGCTCGAACGGCACCGCCGAGTACAGCGAAGAGGTGCTCGGCTCGTGGATCGGCGTGCGCTGGGCCTTCTCGACCTGACGAACCGCGTCGGCGACCGCGCTGATGTGCTCGGGCGTCGTACCGCAGCAGCCACCGACGAGGCCGAGTCCGAACTCGGAGACGAAACCACTGAGGGCTTCGGCCAATTCGTCGGCAGTCAGCGGATACTCGGCACCCTTGGGGCCGAGCTGCGGCAGGCCGGCATTGGGCATGACCGACACCGGCAGCGTGGAGTACTTGGACAGATGACGGAGATGTTCACTCATCTCGGCCGGCCCGGTGGCACAGTTCAGACCGATCATGTCGATACCGAGTGGCTCGAGTGCCGTCAGCGCCGCACCGATCTCACTGCCCAGGAGCATCGTTCCGGTTGTCTCGACCGTCACGTGCGTGATGATCGGCAACCGCAGTCCGAGTTGCTCCATCGCACGCTGGCTGCCGAGGATTGCAGCTTTCACCTGAAGCAGGTCCTGGCAGGTTTCGACGAGGATGGCGTCGGCGCCACCGTCGATCATGCCGAGCGCAGCTTCGGTGTACGCGTCACGCAGGACTGCGTACGGTGCGTGTCCCAGGCTGGGGAGCTTGGTTCCCGGTCCCATCGAGCCGAGTACGAATCGGGCCATGCCGTCGCGGCCTGGTCCCATCTCGTCCGCTACTTCACGGGCGAGAGCAGTGCCTTTTTCCGCGAGTTCGCGGATCCGGTGAGAGATGTCGTAGTCGGCGAGGTTGGGCAGGTTGCAACCGAAGGTGTTGGTCTCGACGGCATCGGCACCAGCGGCGAAGTACGCACGGTGGATGTCTTTGAGCACGTCGGGACGGGTGTCGTTGAGGATCTCATTGCACCCCTCGAGGCCGAGGAAGTCGTCCAGGGTGAGGTCCGCGGCCTGCAACATGGTGCCCATCGCTCCGTCGCCGATGACAACGCGCTGTTTCAGCGCATCAAGCAGGGCAGAGTTAAATGGGGCAGACATGCCGTCCAGAGTAGTGGGCGCACCGACAAGCTCTGGCCGTAGGCTGGGTGGGTGAGTCCAAGTGAGTTCCCCGTCACTCCCGACGGCCCGGTCGATTTCGATGATTCCGCGGCCTTCGAGAGCCCTGACGGCTTTGCCGTCGACAGCAGCGACCGCCTCGAGGGCGACATCCCTGTCCTACGTGATCCCATCCTCGTTGCAGCTTTCGAGGGCTGGAACGACGCCGGTGACGCAGCCAGCGGTGCGGTCGAACATCTCGAGCTGATCTGGGATGCCCAGCCGCTCGCCGAACTCGATTCAGAGGACTACTACGACTATCAGGTCAACCGCCCCACAGTCCGGCAGGTCGACGGTGTCACTCGCGAAATCGTTTGGCCGGCAACACGTTTGTCGGTCTGTTCGCCTCCTGGCAGCGAGAGCGACATCGTCCTGCTTCGCGGGATCGAGCCCAACATGCGGTGGCGCAGTTTCTGCGAGGATCTGCTCGAGCTGATCGACCAACTGAACGTCAAGACGGTCGTCATCCTCGGCGCCCTGCTCGCCGATACTCCGCACACCCGACCGGTCCCGGTGACGGGCACGGCCTACAGCAGTGAATCCGCCGCCCGATTCAACCTGGAACAGACGCGGTACGAAGGCCCGACGGGCATCACCGGGGTTCTTCAGGACGAGTGCGTTCGTGCTGGTGTACCCGCTATTTCGTTCTGGGCGGCGGTTCCGCACTACGTCTCGCAGCCACCCAACCCGAAGGCCACAGTGGCCCTCCTTCAACGAGTCGAGGATGTTCTCGACATCGAGGTCCCACTCGGGGAGCTCCCGGCTCAGTCGGAGGATTGGGAGGAAGCGGTCAACGAAATGACCGCGGACGACGAGGAAATCGGCGAATACGTGCGCACCCTGGAAGAACGGGGAGACGCCGAAACCGACATCAGCGAAGCAATCTCCAAGATCGACGGCGATGCCATCGCCGCGGAATTCGAGCGCTACCTCAGACGGCGAGGCCCCGGCAGCTTCGGACTGTGAGCAAGAACACTCCAGAAGAAGGTGGAAGTACGCAGCGCCCACTGCGCCTCCAGCTTCAACTGATCGCGCTGTACGCCGGCGGGTTCCTCGGCCCGTTCGGCGGCGGCGTGGTTGCTTCGATCCTTCCAGAGATCGGTGACGATCTAGGGGTCGGTCCGTCGGCGGCCGCCTCTTCCCTCACCGCGTACCTGCTCCCCTTCGCCGCTCTGATGTTGGTGTCGGGGACACTCGGGACGCGGTGGGGCAAGGTTCGGACGGTGCGCATCGCTTACGGCGTCTACGTCCTCGCGTCGTTGGCATGCTTCCTCGCCCCGACACTCGAGATCTTCCTTGCCGCCCGGGTACTGCAGGGCTCCGCGAACGCATTCACCACGCCGCTACTGCTTGCCTCGCTGGCGGCCGCAACACCGCAGGCACGGCTGGGTCGAGCCCTCGGAGCCTTCGGCGCTTTCCAGGCCGCAGGGCAGTCGTCGGCTCCGTTGATTGGCGGACTGGCGGCCGAATTCGACTGGCGTCTGGCCTTTCTCGTCATCGCAGTGGTCGCGGGCATTCTGGGAGCCGTCGGACTTCCGAAGTCCGAAGCACCGGCAGCGACCACTCCCGCCCGTCTCCGCGATGCATTACGCCCCGAAGTGCTCCGCATCGGTATCGCTGCATTGCTCGGCTGGGGCGCCCTCGGTGGACTGAGCTTCCTGCTCGCCTTCCGCTTCGAAGACGAGTTCGGGCTGTCCCCCACCGTCCGCGGCCTACTGCTCACCGTCTTCGGCGTGGCCGGCATCCTCTCGGCCCGGCGCATCGGAATCCTCATCGATCGCATCGGCGCACGCTCCTCCGTGATGATCGGCGCCCTGGGCGGAGCAGTTCTGGTCTCCGTAGTCGGCCTTGCCGGCTTGGTGCCGGTGATCGCGATCGCATGGTTTGTCGCAGGCGTCGCGAGCCAGTTCGTGCTGGTCGGCGTCAACGCGGCGGTCCTCGGATCCGCGGGGCCGAACCGTGGCGGCGCCGTGTCCGTCGTCCAAGCGATGCGCTTCGGCGGCGCCGCTCTTGCTCCCCTGGCCCTGACACCGATTTACGACTCTTCGCCTGCCGCGAGCTTCCTGATCCCCGCACTACTGCTCGCCGTCGTCGCTCCCCTGATCATGCCGAAGCAACGCTGATCGGTCTCGGCAATTTCGAATTCAAAGTTGTGTAGGTAGTGAGTTTCTCGGCGAAAGCGACCACCGTTGTCGCGAGGCTGTCAGGCCGAACGTTATTCGTAAAATCTTGTGTTTCCGTCGTCGACAGATATTGATACCATTGGAACATGAGCGATTCTGAGTCGGAACCGGAACGGCCGATCGACATTTTTCGGCGATCGGTTGCCGTCATCGAAGAAAGTTTGCCTCCTACCTGGTCTTTGTCGACACAGCGCTCCCCCGACCTGTCCGAGGCGCCACTCCGACTCGACCTCCGCTCCCCTGACGGCGCGGTGGCCAAATTCGGCGTCTACGCCGCTCACGGTGTCCTGAGCAGCGACGTTCCCGGTATCGCCGATCGCTTCCCCAGCGGTCAACCCGGCTTCGTGTGCGCAAAATATCTGTCCGAGCCGGTCCGCCGGCAGCTCGATTCCCACGCGATCTCGTACGCAGACGCCACGGGCAACGTGTCGTTGACCGCTGATCGACCCGCCGTCTGGGTGCGTGGACGCGGAGCCGACGCCGATCCGTGGCGGGGGCCCGGACGTCCTTCCGGACAGTTGACGGGCGATCCGTCAGCTCGCGTCGTGCGTGCGCTTGCCGATTTTGCGGCGCCACTGGCGATCACTGCCTTGGTGCGCCTGGCCGGTGCGTCGACGGGAGCAACCTATCGGGTGGTTCAGACACTGTCGGATCGTGAACTGGTCACCCGGCTCCCCCGCGGCGGAATCGGTGACGTCCGCTGGCCGAAGATGCTTCGTGAATGGGCGGCTGAGGCCGGGGCCAAAGCGCCGACGCCTCACGGCTTTCACGCGCCGGACGGGTTGGAAGCACTCTTCGATCAACTGCGTCAGCTCAGCGGTCACATCTACGCCGGTACCGCCTCGGTGGCCGCCGCACCCTTTGCTCGGTACGCGCCCACTCGACGTGCCCACTTCCATGCCGACAACGTCGATCAGTTCGCCGACGCTCTCGGACTACGGCGGGTGGAATCCGGCGGTGACGTGTGGATCACCGCTCCCCTCTCACCGTCTGCCTTCGACCGATTGCTCACCCGCGACGGCATCCGCATCGTCGCCCCCAGCCAAGCGTTCGCCGATCTGCTGGTCGGCCCGGACTCCGACGAGGCGGCGGCCGAGCACCTGCTCACATGGATGATCGAGAACGAATCGCAGTGGCGACGCGCCGCATCCCCTGCTACGGATCGCCCGTAGGAAAAAGAGGGGGCGTCTCTCGCCTACCCTGTCATGGTGGAAGAAACGAGTGCGCCCGATTACGCCGCGTACGCCGACACCAATCGACTGAAGCTGTTTTCGTTCACGATCGCGGAAAAACGGGCCGAGTACCTCTGGGTACTTCGTGCCTTCGACCATGCTCGCGCCAACTACACCGTCCTGCTGCATGCCGGAGCCGTCGCGCAAATCCTCGAGAAGATCGGTGGATCGGATCCGGCGGCCGATCTGTCGGCAGCAGAGGTCACTCCCCTGTTGGATCAGCTCCACGTGTGGGAGATCCTCGAGCGCAGCTACGACGGCACCCGCGCGGCTACGCTGGCCGAGTACCGCAATCGCCACTTCGTCTACCAGTTCGGTCAGGCCGGATACCAGGTCTATCGATCAGTCGAAGACGTTCTCGCCGCACGCCTGGACTCGGCGTCGCTCTCGCGTCTCGCTCTGCCGGACCTGCTCGCAGACATGTCCGAACTCGCCGAGGCCAACCGACGCTCCGACGGCGATCTGATCTTCCGCAAGCTCAAGCGCCTCGACTCGACACTCTCCGACATGGCCGATCGAGCCGCGCACTTCTATCTGACCCTCGGGGACCTCGTACGGACCACGGAGATCACTCCGCAGGCTTTCCTCACGCACAAGGACGCTCTGCTCACGCACATGCGGGAGTTCAGCTCCGATCTGGCGCGCTACGCCCCCAAGCTCAAGGAAGCGATCGAGCACGTCGAATCCACCGGGGTCGATCGCATGATCCGCCTCGCCGCCGCCAGTGACGAACGGGTGTTCGTCCCGATCACCGAACGCGAAGACGACTGGGCTGCGCGCTGGCGAGGATTGACCGCCTGGTTCGTCTCCGCGGAATCGGGGATCAGCGAGTCCGAGCGTCTACGTGAGGGCACGATGAGCGCGATCGCCGCGGTTCTGGCGCTCCTTCGCCGCGTCACGGAAACCCGTCGCGGCGGCGTCAGCCGCGAGAGCCAGCTCCGGCACCTCGCCGGCTGGTTCGCCGCCACGCCGTCCGAAGACGCAGCTCATGCTCTGTTCCAGGCAGTGTTCGACCTCGGCCGTCCACGCCACCTCTCGATGGTGCATCCGGACGCCGACATCATTTCTCACTCACGTTCGTGGTGGGAGGCACCGCCGGTCGAGATCGCGCGAACACTCGCCGAAACCGGCCGCCCGCCCTCACCAGGATTGCCGAGCAAGGTCGCCCGCAACGACGGCAGCATCCGCCGCCTACGCGAAGAGCAGTTGGCAGCGCAACGTACGCGCAGCGCCGCGGCGCAATCACTCGCGTCCAACGGCGTCTATCAGCGTGAACTCAACGAGCAGGAGACCGAAGTTTTGCTGAGTCTGCTCAATGCAGCACTGACCGCGCGCGTTCCGGTAGTGGGACGCGTCAAGAGCTCCACCGGTAGTGAGAACGGGGTGAAGCTGACGCTCAGTCCCTCGGACGGTTCGACCACCATCAAGACCGCCCGCGGGCGTATGCACCTCGACGGCATCGAGGTCAGTGTTCGATGAGAGCTCGCGAGATCACGCCCCTTGCCCTCGACTCGTATCAACGCGCGGCGCGAGTGATCCTGTCCAACCACCTGATCACCTCGACGTACCCGGATCGAATTGCGTTGCCGCTCTTGCGCCGGTGGGCCACCGAGCTGCGTGACGACCTACTCGAACTGTTCGGCTACCGCCTCGAGGTGACGGAGACCACCGCGCGCCTGTTCACGGTGTCGGATCGACTCAACCCGTCGGCACCGGCCCGAACTGCCTCCGAGCGAACCTTCGATCGCACGCGTTACGCCTATCTGGCACTGTGCCTGGCCGCGTTGGGCCGCGCCGGGAACCAGATCACGTTGTCGGAGTTGGCCGATCACGTCGCGGCCGACGCTGCACAAGTCGACGGCGTCGAACTCTCCACCGATCGTGCGTCGGACCGCGACGCCTTCGTCGACGCAGTGGGCTGGCTCGGCGTCAGAGGCGCCATCGCACTCGCCGACGGTGACGCAAACGGCTGGGCGTCCAATCCCGAAGCGGGAGAAGCGCTCTACGACATCGACCGTTCCGTCGTCGTAGCCCTGTTCCGTCCGCCGCGCGCCCTGCAGCACCTGCACTCCATCCGCGGACTCCTGGCCACGGAGACCTCGAGCGCTGCCGAGGACGACGGAATTCCTGTGGACGCGAAAGAGATCGGACGCCGAGTGCGTCGGGCGCTGGTCGAGCGGCCGGTCGTACTGGCGGGTGAACTCGATCAGCACGAATTGATCGCCTTGGCGCAGCCGAAGACCGCGTCGGAAGTCGAACTACTGACGGGGTTGGTGGCCGAGCGTCGCGCCGAGGGAATCGCGATGATCGATCCCACCGGTCGCCTCTCCGACGTCCGCTTCCCGAGCACCGGAACTATCGCCCAGGTAGCTCTACTCCTCGCCGGCGAGATTGCCGACCGCGTACTCGACGTCGACGCTCCTGAACTGCCGAAACTTCCGATCCCGCACGTGTCGGACGATCACCTGATCGAACAACTCGATGCCGCCATCCCGGAGGCCGGGATCTTCGAGGACCTCGCCGACGAGGACGACGACTTCGTGTTGCCTGCCGGCGAACCGGCCGAGCCCCCGGAACCCGTCACGTACCCGAAAATCGACGACGACTGGCTCGCCGACAAGGTCAGCGAGTTGGTGGACCAGTTCGGACGCACGTTCGCAGCGCAATGGCAGGCCGATCACAACGGGCTGCGCAAGCAGGCGCTCGGGTTGCTGCAACGTCTGCGCCTGACGCATGCGGTCGACGGCGGCGTACTGGTGTTGCCCGTCCTTGCCCGGTACCGCGACGTCGTGGTCTCCGTGCGCGAACGCGATCCTCAGATCGACTTCGCGGTGGACAACTCCGCACCGGATCCGGTCGACGAATTCGGCCCCGAACCTTCCCCCAACGGCGAACTATCAGAGGTAGAGAACGTATGAGCAACGCCCGCTTCCGACCTACTCGGGCTGGAATCATCAACCTCTGGGATTACCGAGACCAAGAGTTCTCGTTCGCCGACGGTCGACTGGTTCTGCGGGGACCCAACGGATCCGGCAAGACCAAGGCCCTCGAGGTCCTGTTCCCGTTCGTCTTCGACGGCCGCATCGAACCGCGGCGCCTCAACCCGTTCGCCGGTGAAGAGCGCACGATGAAGTCCAACCTGCTCTACCGGGGCCAGGACAGCGCGCACTCCTACGTGTGGATGGAGTTCTGCCGCGGCTCCCTCGAAGATCCCGAGTCGGTGACCGTGGGAATCGGCATGCGCGCAACACGCACCAACGACAAGGTCACCCGCTGGTACTTCGTCGCCGACGGCCGCGTCGGAGTCGACTTCTCGCTGATCGGCAACGACGATCGTCCTCTCACCAAGAAGCAGTTGGCCGAACAACTCGGCAGCGATTCCATCACCGACCGTCCCCTCGACTACCGCACAGCCATCGACGCGCGAATGTTCGGTCTCGGTGTGCAGCGCTACGACCAGCTGATCAATCTCATTCTCACGCTTCGCCGCCCCCAGCTCGCGAAGAACCTCGACCCGAAGGGCCTTTCGCAGGCACTCACCGACGGTCTCCGTCCACTCGACGATCAGTTGGTCCTCGAAGCTGCGCGTTCGTTCAGCGACATGGAGGAAGTCGGCCGCGCGCTCGAGGGGCTCGCGGCCGCCGATCAGGCAGCCCAGAGTTTCATCGGGGTCTACACCAAGTACCTGCGTCAGCAGTCTCGCGGAGAGATCGAACAGGTCAGCACCCGCCTCGCAGCGGTCACCAGAGGTATTGCCGCCATGGACGAGTCGTCGCTCGCCCAGACCCGCAGCCGTGAGGCGCGGGCAGCAGCCGAGGAGCGCTTCAACCAGGCCGAGCAGGCACTCGAGAACGCGCGCGCCAATGTCGAAGCACTGCAACGCTCGAGCGCGTACGAAGGCAAACAGCAACTCGACGACCTCGCCCAGGCCGTCGCGACGCTCAAGCTCTCGACCGAGCAGCAGGCAGACAAGTCCCGGAAAGCGCAGGCCGCACTCGCTCAACGCGGCGACGAAGCCGACAAGGCTGCATCGTCGGTCAAGCGTGCGGCCGAAGCACTCTCGCGCGCCGAGGACGAACTGCAGGCGGCCGCTGAGGACGCCGGCATCGTCTGGACTCCCCTGCCCGACGGCTCACGCAGTGACCAGATCACGGCAGCAGTCCGTGGCCATGCCGAGGAGCGTGACGGTGACGTACGCGTTGTCCGCACCGCACTGGCGACCGTCGAGAAGGCGGCGACCGAACGAACCCGGGCCGAAAACAGCTCTCGCCGTGGACAAGAGCTGCTCGAAGCGTCCAAGGCGGCTGTGCTCGAGGGCGAAGCTGCCGTGGAACTCGCACGCAGTCAGTGCGCCAGCGGGCTGCGCGCGTGGTGGACCGATCACTCCTCCCTGTTTTCGGCTGTCGGCGCCGACACGTCGCTGTTCGAAGCTCTCGACGCGGCGCTCGCCGAAGTCGGCGACGAAGACGCTCCGGCGCTGTCCGCAGTTCTCGCCGAGCACACCGAGGCCGGCACCGAGACGCTGCGCGAGCGTCGACGTGAGGCCGAAGCTGAAATATCTGCATCACACGCCTCCATCGCGGCTCTCAAATCCGAGCGCAAGGCCGTCTCCGCGGAACACGACGACGCTCCGCCTGCCTTCCACGCACGCACCGATAACCGCAGTGAACTGGGTGGTGCACCGCTATGGCAGTTGGTGCGCTTCGCCGATTCCGTCGAACCAGACGTGGCCACGGGAATCGAATCCGCACTCCAGGCGGCAAATCTGCTCGACGGCTGGGTCTGCCCGGACGAGAAGATTCCCGAGCACGTCAGCGAGCAGTTCCTGACGGCTCTGCCCGTCAAGCAGCGTCCGAAGGGACGAACGCTGGCCGACGTCCTCGAGGTCGAAGGCAATGCCGACGTACCCGACGCTCGGGTACAGGACATTCTCGCGTCGATCAGTCTCGTCGAGGCGCCAGGCGACTCCGATGCAAGCGTCGCGATCGGCGTCGACGGCCGCTTCTGGCAGGGCGTCGCGCGTGGCCGGCACGTCAAGGCCGATGCCGAGTACATCGGCACCACAGCACGGGCGCGTCGACGCGAGGCTCGGATCACCGAGATCGATGCGGCTCTGGAAGAACTTGCCGCGGCAGTCGATACGGCCAAGGCACTGGTGGCGCAGACCAACGAGCAACTGAGCCGGATCAACTCTGCGGCAAAGGAATTGCCGAAGACAGGTTCGATCCTGCGCGCACTCAAGACGGTCACCGAATCTGCCGGCGCACTCCGTACTCGCTCGGAGGCCACGGAAACGGCACAACGCGAACTCGATGCGGCGATCGCTGATCTCGCGGCGAAGGAAAAGCAACTCCGAGCGACGGCGTCGCAGCACCGGACGCCGCATATCGGCCGTGAACTCGATTCCCTCGCGGCGGCGATCCGTCATTTCGAGAAGCAGGGCGAACTGGCGCTGCGCTGCCGACGGGAGCATGCCAAGGAAGTCGAACTCGAACGCGAGTCTCGCGACCGTCTCGACGAATCACGCGCCAATGCGGAGGAATTCGCCGAGGAAGCCGCCATCGCCGAGGAGAGTCTGCTCCAGCAGGTGCAGCGTCTCGAGACGCTGCGCGACACCCTCGGTGCCAGCGCCGAGCAGATCGACCTGGACCTGGCAAAAGCCCGCGCGAAGATCGAAGAATGCAAGGTCGAACAGCGTGCGGCGCGAAAGGCATACGACGCCGCCGTCCTCCAGATCGGCACGGCGGAGGGTGCGTACAACACCGCCGTGGAGACCTTGCGTCACACCCTGACCGAAACCCGCAGTGATGCAGAGCGACTCGCACCCTACGCGCGCCCGGACCTTCTCGAGTTGTTGGGCGTCAAGGAACATCTGAGCTGGCCGGCAAGTTCAGCGGCGTGGATGAGCCCCGATCAGTTGGTCTACCGCATCCAGAACGAAGATCGCAGCGAGGACGCAGCCCACCCGCCTGTCCTCCCCGAAGACGTCGACAAGTTGTACCGAGCGCTCGAGGCTGCGACCTCGGCAGTCAGAGTCACCGACGGCGCCCGAAAGGCAACCCGCACGGCACTGACCTCGGCGCTGCAGGACTTCGACGCGCAACTCGCAGCAGCCGGACAGGACTACCGTCTGCAGTGGGATGCACCGGATGGGCTGACCGTCGTACGAGTCCAGGACGATCAGGGCTATTCGTCGATCGGCGAGTTCGCAACGCGGATCCACGACGCTCGCGGCGATCAGGAGCAGTTGCTCACCGAATCCGAGCGTCGCATTCTCGAAGATGCCCTGTTGACGGGATTGGCTCAGCAGATCCACGAGCGCACGGTCGACGCACGCGAGTTGATCGCACAGATGGGCACCGAGATGCGTGAGCGTCGGATGTCCTCAGGCAATACCATCGGCGTTCACTGGGTGCTCGCCGACAACCTCGACGACAGCTCGCGGGCAATCTCCAAGCTGCTGGATCGAGACGCGTCGGCCCTCGGCGTCGATGAACTAGCTACTCTGCGAGCACATTTCGCGACGCAGATCCGTACCGCCCGCGCGGCGCACCCCGAACGCTCGTACCCGGAGATTCTGTCCTCGGCGCTCGACTACCGTCAATGGCGCGTGTTCTCGTTCACCCTCATCAGCGGTGAGGGCAAGGAAGACCGTCTTACCGTCGCGCGGCACAGCGCGCTGTCCGGTGGCGAGCAGTCCGTCTCGCTGCACCTTCCTTTGTTCGCCGCGGCGCACGTCATGTTGGACTCGGCCGACCCGCACGCCCCGCGTCTGCTGGCACTCGACGAGGCCTTCGCCGGTGTCGACGACAACGGTCGCAGCGAGCTTCTCGGCTTGAGCGTTCAGTTCGACCTGGACCTCTTCATGACCGGCTACGACCTGTGGATCACGTACGCAGACGTCCCCGGCTGTGCGCACTACGACCTCGCGCACTCCACGGCCGAACAGGCTGTCAGCGCCGCGCTGCTGGTCTGGTCGAACGGTGAGCTGCTCGCCGAGCACGACGGAACGGATCTGGCGAGGGCATTGGGCTCGCCGCTACGGCGCCGGGTGCCGACACCCGCCGAAGGTGCGTTGGACTACGCCTAGAAACTGCTGTGCGCCTTTATTAACCGCGGGCGGTTAATAAAGGCGCACAGCAGGGGTTCAGCGAAGCGAAATACCCAGTAGGGCGTCGACGGCATCGGCGAAATCGCCGGGTGCCTGCGTGTCGGATCCGCCGCCCTCGATGGCGCGGCGGGCCCAACCGTCGAGCGCGTCGAGCGCCTTCGGAGTGTCGAGATCGTCGGCCAGGTGCTGACGCAAACGCGCAACAGTGTCAGTGGCTGACGGCGCAGAACCGAGAGCCGCGGCCTCGCGCCACACCTTCAGCCGCGACTGAGCATCCGCGAGGACCTGATCGGTCCACGCGCGATCCTGGCGGTAGTGGCCGGACAGAAGTCCGAGACGGATTGCCGCTGGGTCCACCCCCTCGCCGCGCAGCTTGGAGACGAAGACCAGGTTTCCGCGACTCTTCGACATCTTCTCGCCGTCGAGACCGATCATGCCGGTGTGCACATAGTGCCGCGCGAATCGGCGATCACCCGTTGCCGATTCGGCATGCGCAGCCGAGAACTCGTGGTGCGGGAAGATCAGATCGCTGCCACCGCCCTGGACGTCGAAGCCGGAGCCGATGCGGTTGAGTGCAATGGCCGCGCATTCGATGTGCCAGCCGGGGCGCCCCGGCCCGAAGGGTGAGGGCCACGAGGGCTCGCCCGGACGCTCCGCACGCCAGACAAGTGCGTCGAGCGGATTGCGCTTTCCGACGCGATCGGGATCTCCGCCGCGTTCGGCAAAGAACTTCTCCATCGTCGCGCGGTCGTAGCCCGACTCGTAGCCGAACTGCTCGGTCGCGTCGGCACGGAAGTAGACGTCGGGGAACTCCGCGTCGTCGACGATGTACGCGGCGCCGGACGCCACGAACTTCTCCACCAACTCCACTACTTCGTTCACCGATTCGACGGCGCCGATGTAGTCCTTCGGCGGAAGCACACGCAGCGCTTCCATGTCCTCTCGGAAGAGTGCCGTCTCACGCATGCCGAGGACGATCCAGTCCTCGCCGTCGCGATTGGCTCGCTCGAACAGCGGGTCGTCCACGTCGGTCACGTTCTGGACGTAGTGGACATCGTGTCCGGCGTCGCGCCAGATTCGGTTCACGAGGTCGAACGTGAGGTACGTGGCCGCGTGGCCGAGGTGGGTGGCGTCGTACGGGGTGATGCCGCAGACGTACATCGTCGCCTTCTCGCCCGGGGTGACGGGGCGAACCTGACGGTCGGCTGTGTCGTACAGCCGCAACGGCGGCCCCTGACCGGGAACGGACGGGAGTGCGGTATCGGACCAAGACTGCATGCTGCCGAGCCTAGTGGAGACTGCTCTGAGGCTGGGAAGGTGCTGGCTGATCCTGCTCCGGTTCGGGCGTCGACGCGAGCTTGCTCGGCCACCAGATCTTCTGACCGATGTCGTAGGTCAAGGCCGGGACCAGCAAGGATCGGACGATCAGAGCGTCGAGCAGGACACCGAACGCCACGATGAACGCGATCTGGGCGAGGAACAACAGCGGGATCACCGCCAACGCCGAGAAGGTTGCTGCCAGAACAACTCCGGCAGATGTGATCACCCCGCCGGTCACCGTGAGTCCCCGCAGAGCGCCCGCCCTGGTGCCGATCTTCAGCGCTTCCTCACGCACCCTCGTCATGAGGAAGATGTTGTAGTCGATTCCCAGAGCCACGAGGAACACGAACGCAAAGAGCGGGACCACCGGATCCGCGCCGGGGAAACCGAAGATGTGGTCGAACACCAGCGACGAAATGCCCAGTGTCGCAGCAAACGAGAGCACAACGGTGCCCATGAGAAGCAGCGGTGCGAGAAGCGAACGCAGCAAGAGCGAGAGAATCACGAACACCACGATGATCACCACGGGAATGATGAGTGTCCGGTCCCGTGTCGAGGTGGTCTTCGTGTCGAGGTCGGTCGCAGTGACGCCACCGACCAATGCGTCGGCGCCCTCCACTGAGTGAACTGCATCACGCAGTCGCACGATGGTGTCTTCGGCCTCGAGCGAGTCGGCAGCGTCAGTCAACGTCGCCTGCAGGGAGACTCGCCCGTCGACAACCAGAGGCGCTCCCCCGTTCTGCACGACGCTTACGTCGCTGACACCCTCCACGCGACTGGCTGCCGCAACGGCATCCACTTGGTCTGCATTCGCGATGACCACGGCCGGTGAACCCGAACCCGCGTCGAAGTGCTCGCCGAGAATCTCCTGGCCTGCAACCGAATCGACATCGAGCAAGAAGATGTCGGACGACGAGACACCGCTGGCTTTGAACTGCGGCATCATCATCGCGAAGATCACCAGCACCAGCGTCGACGCCACCCAGAAGCGGCGCGGATGCCTACCGATTCGAGCAGCGAGCCCGGCCCAGAACCGGTGATCGTTCGCCTCGTCGTGGTGCTCGCGGTCGGCATCGAACTTCGGCTTGGTCGGCCAGTACGCCGTCCTCCCGAACAGAACCAGGACAGCAGGTAGGAAGGTCATCGATGCGAGGAAGGACGCGGCGATACCGATGGCGGCCACCGGACCGAGTCCGCGGTTCGAGTTCAGGTCGGAGAGCAACAGGCACAGAACGCCCGCGATGACCGTTCCTGCAGACGCTGCGACAGGTTCGAGCGTCGCGCGCCACGCAGTGCGCATTGCTGCGTACTTGTCCTTCTCGATCCGCAATTCTTCCCGGTAGCGAGAGACCAGCAGTAGCGCGTAGTCGGTGGCGGCACCGAACACGAGGATGAACAGGATGCCCTGGCTCTGACCGTTCAGTGCGATGACGTCCGCGTCCGCGAGCAGATACACGAGCAAGCTCGACAATCCGAGTGCGAAGATCGCCGAGAAGATCACCACGAACGGCAGGATCGGGCTTCGGTAGACGATGATCAGGATCACGATCACGACGGATCCGGCTACCAACAACAGCAATCCGTCGATACCGGCGAATGCTGCCGACAGATCCGCAACCTGCCCAGCGGGGCCGGTGACCTTGACTGTCAGTCCGTCAGGGCTCGACTCCAGCGCCGCGCGCAGCGCTTTCACGCTGTCCTTGACTTCGAGGGTGCTGTCGACCGGCAGGAACATCTGGAGTGCCTGGCCGTCGGCCGACGGGATCGGCGGCGATGAGGCGTCGCCGAATCCTTCGGTACCGACGAACGAATCGACGGTCTGGGAAAGGAAGGTGGAGTCGGCGGGCTCGAGGCCACCCGGTCGTTCCGCCACGATGATGGCCGGCACGAAGCGCGTGTCCGTGAAGCTCTCTTGAAGCTTTGCCACCTCGGTCGCTTCGGCCGACGCGGGCAGGAACGACGTGTTGTCGTTCTGCTGCACCGTGCTGAGCTTTCCGGCGAACGGACCGCCGAATCCTCCGATTGCCAGCCAGCCGATCACGAGGAGAGCTGGCACAATCCATCGAAGGCGACGAACAGGACGATTTTGTACTGGTGTGCTCACTGGGTCTCCAGGGATCGGCAGCAGAGGACTTGCCGACTATTTTGTTCAGCATGCTGAGTAATTGCAAACGGAAGGCAGAAAAATGAGCAGCGACGGCCTGGACGACTGGCCCACCGGCCGGCTGTTGTCCACCGCTGCACGCCTGGTGGAGCACTCGTGGGAGAAGGTCTTGCGGTCTCAGGACATGACGCACGCGGGCCTGATCGTGCTCCACTCGATCGCCGGTGGGGCGGCGTCTCAACGCGACATCGCGAAGAACGCCCGCGTCACCGATCAGACGATGAGCCGCACGATCGACCGTCTCGAACGAGCGGGTTACGTCACTCGTGACACCGATCCGAGGGACGAGCGTCGGCGCGTGATCGCGATAACCGACGCCGGAAGACTGACGTACGAGCGACTACTGACGCTCGAGAAGGAAGATGCGGCGTTGACCGTCGGCGTCGGGGATGTCGCCGCGCTGCGCGAACAACTACTGCGATTGGTTCGCTCACCCGGATTGACGGCAACTCGCGAACAGCAGGAAACGTCTCGCGACTAGAAGGCCGGCCAGGGAATCGTTCGATGGCCGTTCGGCTCAGGCATCACAGCGGACTCGGCGAACTGCATCGCCCGCACCGCCAAGGCCACGATTTCCTCTTCGGTGATCAGTTCGGACAACTCGTCGCCGAGATCCCCGTCGAGAGTTGTCGCGAATTCGGCGACGTCGGCGATCAAAGCACCGGGTACGGGCTGCCCGGCCCACCCCCACAACACGGTCCGCAGCTTGTTCTCCGAGTGAAGACAGATTCCGTGATCAACGCCGTACACCGAGCCGTCGACGCCTTCGAGGGCGTGACCACCTTTGCGGTCGGCGTTGTTGATGAGGACGTCCAGAACGGCCATTCGCTGCAGCCGTGGATCGTCCGCATGGATCAGGGAGACTGGTTCACCCTCCGAGTCGAAGGCCTGCAGGACCTCGAACCACCCCGGCGGAACGTTGCCGGGACTGCACAGGTCCACCATCTCGAGTCCGCCAGATCCATCCGCGCGGCGATCGACGGTGTCGATCCATCGCTGCACCATGCCTGGACCGAAAGGGCCGTCCCGCAACACTGTTCGCGGAATCACTCCCCAACCCAGCGCCTCGGACACGCGGTACGACGCGACCTCACGCCCCGCCAGAGTGCCGTCCGGGAAATCCCACAGTGGGCGTTCACCCCGGACCGGCTTGTAGACCACGCGGGTGGACTTCTCCCCCAGAGTCGACTCACATACCAGCGTGGCGTTGCTCGCGGTGGTGATCTGACCGATCAGAGTCAGATCACCCTCGAGCAGCACGTCCGGCACACCAGGTTCGGACACGACGTCAGACCTCGTCGTCTTCTGCGTCGTCGATCGCGAAACCGAAGGACTCGCCGCGTCGGTACCCATTGGTGCGGATGCAGACGTGCCCCTCGGGCGCCAACGGTTCACCACACAGCGGGCACGGCGCGCGTCCCGCCGCGATGACGCGTTCGGACCGCAGCGAAAACTCGCGCGCTTGCTCCGGAGTCAGGAACACACGGACCGCGTCCGGACCGTCGTCGGCGTCGTCGAGGACAACCGATTCGTCGAACTCCGTCTCGCTGACGGCAAGCAGCTCCACGACGACCGCCCCGGCATCGGCGTCCCAACCGAGCCCCATCGTGCCGACCCGGAACTCCGCGTCGAGCGGTGTGACCAGCGGGCTGAGGTCGGAGACGTCGTCGGCTTGTGGCGGAACCTCGGTTCCGAAGCGTCGATGTACCTCTTCGAGGAGTAAGCCCATGCGATCGGCGAGGACCTGAACCTGCTGCTTCTCGAGCAGCACACTCACCACCCGTGATTCGTGCACGGCCTGGAGATAGAAAGACCTGTCACCGGGTTCGCCCACCGTTCCTGCGACAAATCGGTCAGGAGTGCGAAATACGTGAATCGCGCGCGACATTGCACCTCCTCGAGTTCGAGCAGAACATCACTGAATACCCATTATCCGTCACAGCTCACGCACCGACCTCTCCGCCGGGGACGGACTCCTGCGCGGGAGCCGAACCGTTGGTCGCGGCCTTCGCCGCACCGATCGCGGCGAGTACGTCTCCGGTGTCGTTGACGCGAAGAACGAACGGCAGTGTCGCCGTGTAGCGAATCACACTGACCGAGGCGGGCTCGGCGACGATGCGCTGGAACGAATCGAGGTGCATCGCAAACGCGTCGGCGAGAACCGATTTGATGACGTCACCGTGCGTGCACGCGATCCAGACGACGTCCTTGCCGTGTTCTTCGGCCAGCCGTGCGTCGTGCTCTCGGATCGCGGCAACGGCTCGCGCCTGTACCTGGGCCAGCCCTTCACCGCCGGGAAACACTGCACCGGAAGCGTGGCGCTGCACCACTTTCCAGAGCGGTTCTTCCAAGAGTTCCTTGAGCGGGCGACCCGTCCAGTCGCCGTAATCGACCTCGATGAGGCGATCCTCGACCACCGGCGTCAGACCACGGTCGACGGCAATGGGGCCGACCGTCTGCTCACACCGCAACAGCGGCGAGCGGACGATCTCCGCGATGTCCAGACCGACCAGCCGATCGACGACGCCTTCGGCCTGTTTCCGGCCGTGGTCGTCGAGTTCCACACCCGGCGTTCGACCGGCCAGGGTATGGGCAGTGTTGGACGTCGACCGCCCGTGCCGCAGTAGGACAACTGTCATTCCACAACCCTAATGGGGCGGTGGCCGCACGGACGGGTGGTCGACGTCGAAACGGGCCCTATGTCGCGGACACGACCCCTGTGGCCAGCAACGCAAGGACGACTACGCCGAGAGCGATTCTGTATCCGACGAACCAGTACATGGAGTGATCGACAACAAATCGAAGCAGCCAGGCGATCGCTGCGTAACCGACCGCGAAGGCGATGACGGTTGCCACCAGCAACTGCGGACCGCTCGCGTTCAGACCCTCACCAGCCGGCTCGAAGGCATCCGGGAGGCTGAACAAACCGGAGGCGAGAACTGCCGGAATCGCCAACAGGAACGAGTAACGGGCTGCGGCCTCACGGGTGAGTCCGAGGAAAAGGCCGGCACTGATCGTGCCACCCGAACGTGAGACACCCGGGATGAGCGCGAGCGCCTGAGCCGAACCCATGATGATGCCGTCGCGTGCTGTGAGCGATTCGATCGGGCGCGTCTTGCGTCCGTAGTACTCGGCAGCAGCGATGACGAGCGCGAACACGATCAACATCGTGGCAATCAGCCACAGGTTGCGTGCGCCGGTACGGATCTGGTCTTTGAAGAAGAACCCGAGGATGCCGACCGGGATGGTGCCGATGATGACGTACCAGCCCATCCGGTAATCGAGATCGACCCGGTGCTCGGCATTGAACACACCTCGGAACCAGGCAGTGATGATCCTCACGATGTCGCGTGCGAAGTAGATCAGGACCGCCAACTCGGTGCCGAGCTGCGTCACGGCGGTGAACGACGCGCCGGCGTCACTGCCGAAGAATATCTCCGACACGATTCGCAAATGTCCGGAAGACGAGATGGGCAGGAACTCGGTCAAGCCCTGCACGAGGCCCAGGATCACGGCCTGGAGCCAGGTCATCGCTTCGCCCATCACTCACCGATCCCGGCTGATTCGAATGGGGTTACTGCACACAGGTTTCGTGTGTCGGGTTCACGTTTCACCGGCGCCACGCTACCGGGGCCCACGGCGCCGCGCCGCGCCCGGCACGTCCGTGTCCGAATACCCCGACTCGAGGCGAGCGCCTACTAGTCTGCACGTGGTGAGATCTCTCGGGTGCCGCACTTGCGCACACGAGTCGGGCGCGAGATGCAGGCGGTTATGAAGCACAGATCTGTCGGAACGAGCGGACTTCGGGTCTCGCGACTTGGGCTCGGCACACTGACATGGGGACGCGACACGGACGGCGACGAGGCTGCTGCACAGCTACTTGCGTTCGCCGAGGCCGGCGGAACCCTGGTCGACACCTCGCCCGCCTACGGCGCCGGTGCGGCGCAACGGATCCTCGCCGAGTTGCTCGACGACGTCGTTCCACGTGACGAACTCATCATCAGCTCGAGCGCCGGCATCGACCCCACACCGATCGGCACCGACCGCGTCGACTGCTCGCGGCGCGGATTGCTCCGCCAGCTCGACGCGACTCTTCGTGAACTCGGAACCGACTTCCTCGACATGTGGCAGGTCGCAACCTGGGATCCGCTCACGCCCGTCGACGAGGTTGCAGCAACCCTCGACTACGCCGTCTCGAGCGGCAAGGTGCGGTACGTCGGAGTTCGCGGCTACCTCGGCTGGCAGCTCGCGACGGCCGTAGGAGCCGGTGGCGCAACAACACTCGCCGCGACGCAGGCCGAGTACTCGTTGCTCGCACGCGGCGTCGAGGAAGAATTGTTCGCAGCGGCGGCCCATCACGGCGTCGGAGTGTTCGCCGCAGTACCCCTCGCGGGCGGTGTGCTGACCGGCAAGTACCGCGACGGCATTCCCGTCGATTCCCGCGGCGCCGACGAAGCACATTCGCAGGATGTGCAGAGCTATCTGACCGATTCCTCGATCCGGGTGGTCGACGCAGTCGTTACCGCTGCCGACGGTCTGGGTACTTCCCCACTGGCGGTGGCACTGGCCTGGGCGCGCGATCGCGCCGGGGTGGCCAGCGCCGTCGTCGGCACGCGTGATCTCGCCCAGTTGACAGGAGTACTGGCAACCGAAGAATTGGAACTTCCGAAAGCGATTGCCGCGGCTCTCGACGATGTGAGCGCTTGATCTGTCCCGCTGATCGAAATACCGGAGGTATCGTGTTGGCGAGGGCAGGCTAACCTAGTAGGCAACGCTTGACTACAGCCTCAGGAGAATCAATGACCACGCTCGACGTAGACAGCCTTTCCGCAGACGCAGGCCCAGCCTTCTCCGAACGAATCAAGACCGAGACGGACGCAGCACACCGCGAGACGGAGCAGTCGCGATTCGTAGGCGCTCTACTCGGCGGTGAGCTGACCACGGCTGGCTACGCCGCACTTCTGGGACAGACGTACCTCGTCTACACGAGCCTCGAAGAGGCCGGCCGCACACACGCCGACAACGAGTTGGTCGCCCCGTTCCTGTCCGAGGATCTGTTGCGCGTGGCTTCACTCGAAGCCGATCTCGAGTTCCTCGGCGGACCGAACTGGCGCGACGAACTCGTGGCCCTGCCGGCAACCGAGCGTTACATCGCCCGCCTGAAGGAGGTGGCGTTCGATTGGCCTGCCGGCTTCGTCGCACATCACTACCTTCGGTACATGGGCGATCTCTCGGGCGGACAGATCATCCGCCGGATGCTCGAACGCGCCTACGGATTCGAGACCGACGGACTTCGCTTCTACATCTTCGAAGGCATCCCCAAGCCGAAGCCTTTCAAGGACGACTACCGCTCGAATCTGGATGCACTGCAGATTCCTGCCGAGGAACAGCAGCGTTTCATCGACGAGGTGAATCTGGCATACCGCCTCAACGGCGACCTGTTCGCCGACCTCGAAGGCGACATCGAGAGCTACCTCGTCAAATGATGAAGCGCTTGGCCGCGGCGGCTCTGGTCGCAGCAGCCGGTTTCGGTCTGGTGGCTTGCGGTCCCAGCGACAATTCCACGACATCTCAGGGCGCCAGGACCGCGGTACTCGAAGATTCCAGCCCGGTTCCCGTGTCCGACAACCCGACCGCGACACTGCCCGTGACGGTGAAGAGCTTCGACGGCGTCGACGTGACCATCACCGACAACAGCCGGATCGTTGCGGCCGACCGCTACGGGACGCTCGCGACGACGACGGTGGCGCTCGGCCTCGGTGACAATCTCGTCGGCCGCGACACCGCAGCCAAGTTCCCCGCAGTCGCGGACGTGCCGGTTGTCACGGTCGGCGGCCAATCGCTCAATACCGAGGCAATTCTCGACCTCAATCCCACCGTTGTTCTCACCGACACGAGTATCGGGCCCAAGAGCGTCCAGGATCAGTTGCGCGCCGCCGGTGTTCCCGTCGTCTTCTTCGATCCGACCCGAACACTCGAGGGTGTGCCAGGACAACTCCAGGCCGTCGCCGACGCGCTCGGCGTCCCCGCCCAGGGCGCGGCGCTGGTCGATCGGACCGAATCGGAAATCGCTGGAGCTCGTGACCTGGTCCCCACCGAGGGCGATCCACTGAAAATCGCATTCCTCTACATGCGCGGATCGGCCATCACCATGATCGGCGGTGAAGGGTCCGGAGCAGATTCCTTGATCGAGGCACTCGGCGCCACCGATGCAGGAACCGCCTCGGGCATCACACAACAGTTCGTGCCCATCACCAGCGAAGCGCTCATCGCCGCAGCGCCTGACGCCCTGCTGATGATGACGGACGGATTGGCATCGATCGGCGGAATCGACGGCCTCGAAAAGGTCCCTGGCATCGCGCAGACGCCGGCTGGAAAGAACAAACGAGTAGTCGACATGGCGGACGGTGTACTGCTCAGCTTCGGGCCCAACACCGGACGCGTCATGGCGGCACTCGCCGAAGCGATCTACGAGCCCGGTGGATCGTGAGCAAAGATTCGTGAGTGCTGATTCGTGAGTACAGAGACAGGTAGTTCCGAAGCAGGTAAGACTGTGTCGGCCGAGGATTCACACGACGTCGGGGGCGCCGACAAGTCGGCGTCTGCCCCCGCGTCGCGGTCGCGGGTGAGTGCGGTTCTGGTCAGCTTGACTCTCGCCCTGGTGATCGTCGCGGTGCTGTCGGCGTGCATCGGTCAAGTTCCGACGTCGCCACTCGAGGTTTTGGGCAGCATCCTGCATCGCATCGGGCTCGACCTCGGTCCGATGCCCGCCCATCCCAGCGGTGAAGTGACTTTGTGGGACGTTCGATTCCCCCGCGTCGTGCTCGCCATCTGTGTCGGCGCGGCGCTGGGATGTTCCGGTGCGCTCCTGCAGGGTGTGTTCTCCAATCCGCTCGCAGAACCCGGAGTGATCGGAGTGTCTGCGGGCGCGGCAGTTGGCGCGAGTGCTGTCATCGTCGTCGGGGGAACGTTCGTGGCCGGCTGGGCCGTTGCTGCGGCTGCGTTCGTCGCCGGGCTGGTCACCACCGCGGCGGTCTACCTGCTGGCTCGGCACGAAGGCCGAACCGAAGTAGTGACGTTGGTGCTGACGGGCGTCGCGATCAACGCGTTCGCCGGCGGGCTCATCGCGTTCTTCACCTTCGTCGCCAGCCCGTCCGCTCGCGATCAGATCGTGTTCTGGCAACTCGGCTCACTCAACGGCGCTTCCTGGAACGCAGTCCTGATCGTGGCGCCGATGACCGTCGTCGGGATCGCCGCGACCATGATGATCGCCCCACGTCTCGACCTGCTGGCGCTCGGTGAACACGCGGCCCGTCACCTGGGCGTCAACGTCGAACGGCTGCGCCAGTTCGCGGTACTGATCGTCGCTCTCCTCGTCTCCGCAAGTGTTGCCTTCACGGGAATCATCCTCTTCGTCGGCCTGGTCGTTCCGCACCTGATGCGCATTCTCGTCGGACCTGGCCACCGCGCGCTGATTCCGGCGAGCGCCCTCGCCGGCGCACTGGTTCTGCTTGTCGCAGATCTGGGCTCGCGGTCGCTGATCGACAACGCAGACCTGCCCCTCGGAATGCTGACCGCTCTGGTGGGCGGCCCCTTCTTCTTCTGGCTTCTCCGACGCACGCGCGCGCAACAGGGCGGGTGGGCATGAGCAGCCTCGTAAGAAACTGGCGCGAACTGTTCGGCCGCGTCACCCCCGAACCGAAGAGCCCAGCCGTCGGTGATGTCACCCTCGAGGCGCGCGACATCACAGTCGAACGCGGTGGTCGGCAGATTCTGGAAGGCGTGTCCATCGAAGTCCGGGCAGGCGAGCTAGTCGTTCTCGTCGGACCGAACGGCGCCGGTAAGTCGACTCTTCTTGCGGCGTTGGCCGGTGATCAGCCCGTCATCGCTGGGCGGGTGGACGTTGACGGCACCGACCTCACTCAGTGGTCGCCGATCGACATGGCGCGCCGACGCGCGGTGCTCCCCCAGAAACACACCATCGGATTTTCGTTCAGCGCTCGCCAGGTGGTTCGTATGGGACGTGCGCCATGGACCGGAACTCGCCGAGAAGACCGCGACGGCGCTGCTATCACCGCGGCGATGAAGACCTGCGATGTCGAGGGGTTCGCCAATCGGCCGTTCGCCGTGCTGTCCGGCGGCGAGCAGGCGCGGGTCGCGCTGGCCCGGGTACTGGCACAGGAAACGTCGACCATCCTGCTGGACGAGCCGACTGCAGCTCTCGATCTCGGACACCAGGAGGCGGTGATGTCCGTGGCGCGCGCTCGCGCTGCGGACGGCGATGCCGTCGTCGTCGTTTTGCACGACCTCGCGTTGGCAGCGGCGTACGCGGATCGGATCGTCGTGCTCGAAAACGGCCGCATCGCCGCTGACGGTCCCCCGGAATCGGTGTTGCACGAAGAGCTTCTGACCCGCGTCTACGGTTATCCGGTCGAGGTGTTCCCGCATCCGACAACCGGAGCAACGCTGGTCATCCCGCGCCGAGAATTCACCGAACAGAATCGATGATCGATCCCAGCCTGTTCAGGACGGCTCTCACCGTCGGCAGGCTGCGGCCGTCGCCGTCACGAACTCCGTCACCGGGACCGGGCTGTGACCAATCAGCCTCCGTGGACAGAACTGCGTCGCGGACCACACCGGCGATGCTTCGCTCGTCGGTCAGATCGATGTCGGTCACCGATCGCTCCGCGGTGGCGACAACGTCTGCAGGGGTCGGCACACTGTGCTCGCAGTATTCGCCGTATACCTCGACGAACAGCATGCTCTTTCGTACGCGGAACGCGAAAGTTCGACCGTCGGACCTGCCGAAACCGTGTGCGTGAGCGCCGACGGTGAGGTCCTCGATCTCGAAGCCCGGCCGCGCCGGTTCGGGCGACTGCGCGCCGGAATCGGTGGGTTCTGTGGGAATCACAATGATCTCCTCGGTGATTGCAGCGTCAACCGCAATCGCTGTTCGTACGGTATCGCGTCAGGGGTGTGAGCGGAATGGTCGGTAGTTCCTCGACGCGATGAACGGCGCCCGACTGCGATCAGGGATGATCGATGACAGTCGCACTGCGTGAAGAACAGATGACAAGAAAAAGAGGAACTACACATGGCTCGCCTAGGGATCCGCACCACTGCAGCAGCAATGGGGGCGGCGGTTCTGCTGGTCACAGGATGTTCTTCCGGAGATGGCGGAGACGACCTCATCACGATCGATCCCGCAACGGCAGCGGTCTCACCGGCCACCACCAGTACCCCGGACGGCGTGGTTCACCCGTATTCAGGTCTGATCGATTCCATCACATTCGACCCGATCACGCGCAGGGCTGTAGTGGTTGCCAACGACCCCCGTTCGGTGCTGGTCGTTCCTTCGGACAGTTTGGCCGGCGCCGACCCCGCCTCTGCAGGTCGTCCAACAGCCCTGGATTCCGACGTACGCGACGTTTCGATCGGCTCTGACGGTAGCGCTCTTCTGTCGATGGATCGCCAGGTAGTGAAGCTGAATCTGACTTCGGGCGAACAGACGTCCATCCCGGTAGACGGGCAGGCGAATTCAGCGGTCGAACTCAACGACGGCCGCATCGCGATCGGCACGGACAATGGTTCAGTTCACATCGTCGACCCGAAGACCGATCAGTCACAGACGGTTTCGGGATTCGCATCCGTCGACGAACTCGCGGTCACCGGCGACAACCTGAGCGCCCTCGATCACCGTCAGACCTCGCTGACGGCGATCAACCTCGGAGACGGCAAACTCGGCGTCGCTCTCCGCGCCGGTGAGGGCGCAACTCATCTGGCCACCGATCGCTTCGGACGCATTCTGGTCACCGACACCACCGGCAACGAACTGCTCGTCTTCACTGCCGATCCGCTCCTGATGCACCAGCGCTACCCCGTCGGCGAGTCGCCGTACGCCGTTGCCTACGACGAGACCGCGGATCGGGTGTGGGTGACACTGACCGCGACCAATGAAGTGGTCGGCTTCGATCTGTCGTCCGGCATCCCCGTGGAGACCGGACGGTTCAAGACGGTGCGACAGCCGAATTCGTTGGCCGTAGACTCTTCCAACGGCAATCTGATCGTCGGATCGGCAACCGGTGACGGGCTGCAGGTCATCCCGTCACGGGAGAACTGATGGAAAAGCGTACGCGCGGGATCCCCGCGCAGTGGGAGACGTCGGACGACAAGTTCGACTATGTGCCCCTTCGACTACCGCCGAACGTTTCGCGGGTCACGGCGTCGATGCGTCTGGCGATCTCCGCCGAGTTCGGCGGATGGGAACTCTCCCGAGTCCGTCTCTACCCCGACGGCAGTCGTCGCGTGCTCCTCAAGCGAAAGAAGACGCCGCTGCACGTGACCGATCCGGACGGCATTCAGCACTGATCGTCCAACAGACGACCAGAGCCCGCCGCTGACAAAATCACACCATCGAAGAGCTGGAGAATCGTGTACCAACTGCTGCTGAGCCTGATGTTCCGGGTCCCACCGGAACGCATCCACCACATTGCCTTCACCGCGATGAAACTGGTGACACGGTTCGCTCCCCTTCGCTGGCTGGTCGCAAAAGTCCTTGTCGTCGACGACCCGGTACTGCGGAGTCAGGCATTCGGTCTGACGTTCCCGGCACCTCTCGGCCTGGCCGCAGGATTCGACAAGGACGCCACCGGAGTCGACGCCTGGGGCCCGTTGGGATTCGGTTTCGCCGAGGTCGGAACAGTGACGGCCCAGGCTCAGCCCGGTAACCCCGCGCCGCGTCTCTTCCGTCTTCCGGCCGACCGCGCTCTGATCAACCGGATGGGCTTCAACAACCACGGCGCTGGTCACGCGGCGAATTTCCTGCGACAGCGCCGCGTCACGGTGCCGATCGGTGCCAACATCGGCAAGACCAAGATCGTCGAAGCCGCCGACGCCGCTGCCGACTACACCGCCAGCGCGCAGCTTCTGGGTCCGCTGGCCGACTTCATGGTCGTGAATGTCAGCTCGCCGAACACACCTGGACTCCGTGATCTGCAGGCCGTCGAATCACTGCGCCCGATCCTGCAGGCCGTGCTCGACACCGTCAGCGTGCCGGTACTGGTGAAGATCGCGCCCGACCTCTCGGACGAGGACGTCGACGCGGTCGCCGATCTGGCAATCGAACTCGGACTTGCCGGAATCGTCGCGACCAACACCACGATCCGTCGCGACGGTTTGAAGACCCCGGACGCCGAGGTAGCTGCACTCGGCGCAGGCGGGCTGTCCGGTGCACCGGTCGCCGAGCGCTCACTCGAAGTACTTCGGCGCCTGTACGCCCGAGTGGGCGACAAGATGACCATCATCTCGGTCGGCGGTATCGAGACGGCCGATCAGGCGTGGGAACGGATCCTCGCCGGCGCGACACTGGTGCAGGGATACACCGGCTTCATCTACGGCGGACCGTTCTGGGCTCGCAGCATCCACAAGGGGATAGCCAAGCGGGTCCGCGCAGCGGGTTTCTCGTCGATCGCCCAGGCTGTGGGAGCTGAGAACCCTCGCTAGAAAGTGCTGTGCGCCTTTATTAACCGCCCGCGGTTAATAAAGGCGCACAGCAAAGTGACTATTCGACCTCGAACGTCCCGGTCAAGGTTGCACGCGCAATCGCGTGATGGAACACGTTGAAACCGAGGAACGCCGGCGACGAGTCAGGGGTGACTCCGTCGAGCGTCTCCACGTCGAGGGCATGCACCGCGACGATGTAGCGATGCGGACCGTGCCCGGGAGGCGGGCCTGCACCGATGAAACCGAACCCGCCACCGTCGTGGCGGAGTGTGACGGTTCCGGCGGGCAGGACATCGCTGTCCGCCGCGCCGGCACCGGCGGGGAGCACGGTGACGGAAGCGGGGATGTTCGCCACGGCCCAGTGCCAGAACCCCGACGCAGTCGGTGCGTCCGGATCGAACACCGTCACGACGAAGCTCTTCGTCTCGGCCGGAAAGCCGGACCACGAGAGCTGCGGTGAGATGTCTTCGCCACCGGGGACACCGAAGGCTCCACTGGCCTGAGCAAGCTTCAGCGGCTGGCCCGCAGTGATGTCGTCACTGGTCAGCTCGAAACTCGGCAACTTCGGCAATGGTTCGTACGGATCGTGCGCCATGCGAATCCTTTCTGTGACAAGAGAGCTCGATGTGCGTCGAGCTCACGGATCTATCTACGTGCTCGTCAGGAATTGAGCAGGAAATGTTCCAGAACACGTGTCCCGAACAGTAGTGCGTCCACCGGAACTCGCTCGTCGACGCCGTGGAACAGCGCGCTGAAATCCAGCTCGGGCGGCAACTGCAACGGCGCGAAGCCGAAGCAGCGAATGCCCAGTTTCGCGAATGCCTTCGCGTCGGTTCCACCGGAGAGCATGTACGGAACTGTGCGAGCCTCCGGATCGTGGGCGAGGATCGCCTCGTTCATGGCGTCTACGAGGTGGCCGTCGAACGTTGTTTCGTACGAATCCAGCCTGGTGATCCACTCGCGGGTCACGTCGGGACCGATCAGTTGGTCCACCGTGCGCTCGAATTCGGCCTGCCGTCCCGGCAGCACGCGGCAGTCGAAGACCGCCTCGGCAGTCTGCGGAATGACGTTCGCCTTGTATCCGGCCTTGAGCATCGTCGGGTTCGCCGTGTCACGGAACGTCGCCCCGATGATGTTGGCGATCGTCCCCAACTTCGCGAGAGTCCCGTCGATGTCGGGTGATCCCGGATCGAAGTCCAATCCGGTCTCTTCGCCGACGGCGGTCAGGAACTCCGCGACCGAATCCGAGATCACGATCGGGAACTGGTGGGCAGCAAGCCTCGAGACCGCGCCGGCGAGTGTCGCGACCGCGTTGTCGTCGTGGAGGAAGGAGCCGTGTCCGGCGCGTCCCTTGGCAGTCAGACGCATCCAACCGAGGCCCTTTTCCGCAGTCTCCACGAGGTAGAGCCGGCGGTCGGTTCCGTCAGGCCGCGGAACCGTCAGCGAGAAACCGCCGACCTCACCCACGGCCTCGGTCACTCCCTCGAACAGATCCGGGCGGTGCTCGACCAGCCACTGGCATCCGTACTTTCCGCCCGCTTCCTCGTCCGCCACGAAAGCGAACACCAGATCACGCGGCGGTACGACGCCTTCCGCCTTGAACTGTCTGGCGAGGGCCAGGATCATCCCGACCATGTCCTTCATGTCCACGGCGCCGCGCCCCCAGACGTAACCGTCCTGGACGGTGCCGGCAAAGGGATGGACGCTCCAGTCGGCGGGCTCGGCCGGAACTACGTCGAGGTGACCGTGAAGCATCAACGCACCACGACCCGACTCGGCTCCCTTCAAGCGAGCAAAGACATTTCCTCGGCCGGGTGCTCCGGACTCGACGTATTCCGTCTCGTAACCGACTTCTTGAAGCTGCGCGGCAACCCACTCCGCGCACGCACGCTCGCCTTTGGTGGTTTCGAGTTCTCCCGTGTTCGAGGTGTCGAAGCGGATGAGGGAACTGACCAGTTCGACTACTTCTGCTTCGGCTCTGCTCGGATTCGGATTATTCGGGGTTGTGGTCATTCCACTTTCCTACCATCGAATCAAACGACGCGGGCGACCGGAATGCCCCGCAACCTGGCGATTTGGGGCAGCTCACCTAATCGGATACTCTTTCCCAGCACCGAGAAATCGGGGCCGAGTCCGAGTGGCGGAATGGCAGACGCGCTAGCTTGAGGTGCTAGTGTCCTATTAACGGACGTGGGGGTTCAAGTCCCCCCTCGGACACTCGAATACAGCAAAAAGACCCCAGCCTGATCAGGTTGGGGTCTTTTTGCTGTGCGCCTTTATTAACCCCCGGCGGTTAATAAAGGCGCACAGCAGTGGGGCGATTTGGGACCTGGGGATGGCATCGGATACTCTTTCCCAGCACCGAGAAATCGGGGCCGAGTCCGAGTGGCGGAATGGCAGACGCGCTAGCTTGAGGTGCTAGTGTCCTATTAACGGACGTGGGGGTTCAAGTCCCCCCTCGGACACTCTGTGTTGAGACAGACAGGAAAAGCTCCGGTTCATCGAACCGGAGCTTTTCTCGTAATTGGCGAAGTTCCCGCACCAGGGAACAGTCCGCGCGAGCGGCGATCGAGATGGAACAGAAGTTCGAAGTGGATACAGACACCAAGAAGTCGGATGCACTGCAGGCAGATTCGCTGGAAACAGCCGATTCAGAATCTGCTCGAGCCGAACTCACCGGACTCGACCCCGCGGAACTCGAAATCTGCCTGAAGGTCCTTTCCGAAGCCGCCGAACTCGACGACGAGCATCCCGATTCGATCACCATGCAGCGCGCTGTCGGCCATCTGTTCAAGCGACTCAAGAAGAAGCGTCGCCTCGCCTCGCGCGCAGCCGTCAACGAAGCCGACCGCCGAGTGGTCGCTGCGACTGCCACCGGTTCACCCGATCGCATCGACGACGAGACCGCAGGCATTCCGATCAAGTCGAACACCGCCGGCGCCTCCGCCGGCACGCTCATCAAGGCGCGGCCGTGCTACATCTGCAAGCAGCGCTACACCGCAGTCGACGCCTTCTACCACCAACTGTGCCCCGATTGCGCTGCCACCAGCCGCAGCAAACGTGATGCCAGCACTGATCTCACCGGCCGACGCGCACTTCTGACCGGCGGCCGCGCGAAGATCGGCATGTACATCGCGTTGCGCCTGCTGCGTGACGGCGCACATCTGACCATCACGACGCGATTCCCCAACGACGCGATCCGCCGATTCAAAGCGATGGAAGACAGCAACGACTGGATTCACCGTCTGCGCATCGTCGGCATCGACCTCCGCGACCCCGCCCAGGTTGTTGCACTCGCGGATTCCGTTGCCGCACAGGGTCCACTCGACATCCTCATCAACAACGCCGCGCAAACCGTCCGACGCTCCCCCGGCGCCTACGGCGCTCTGGTCGACGCCGAGTCCGGTGCGCTTCCCGCCGGTGAACTGCCTGATGTCCTGACTTTCGGCAAGACGAGCGACGCCCACCCCGCGGCTCTGGCCGGATCGCTGTCGGACGTCGCAAGCATCACCTCCGGAAATCTGTCCGCCGACGCGGTCAGTTCACTCGCCCTCGTCGCCAAGTCGGCGTCACCCGATCGCATCGAGCAGGGCATCGCCATCGACGCGGGCGGGCTGCTGCCCGACCTCGCGCACACCAACAGCTGGGTTCAGACCGTCGAAGAGGTCGATCCGATCGAGCTTCTCGAAGTCCAGCTCTGCAACTCGGTCGCGCCCTTCATCCTCGTTTCGCGCTTGCGCCCGTCGATGGCTGCGTCCGCTGCGCGACGCAAGTACGTCGTGAACGTTTCCGCCATGGAAGGCCAGTTCAGCCGCGCGTACAAGGGCCCTGGCCACCCGCACACCAACATGGCCAAGGCAGCACTGAACATGCTGACCCGCACCAGCTCCAAGGAAATGCTCGACGACGGCATCCTCATGACCGCCGTCGACACCGGCTGGATCACCGACGAACGCCCACACTTCACCAAGATGCGGTTGGCCGACGAAGGTTTTCACGCACCACTCGACCTCGTCGACGGTGCCGCCCGCGTCTACGACCCCATCGTTCAGGGTGAACTGGGCGTCGACCTGCACGGCTGCTTCCTCAAGGACTACAAACCCTCGCCGTGGTGATCGGCAGCACGCCGCATTCGTGATGGGCAGCACCCAGCCGCCCCGATGTGGCGATCTCGTCACCCCCGAACCCCCGTGTCGAGTAGCTCATTTCAGGTAGAGCACAGCATTGCAGGCGATAATGGAGCCGACACTGCTCACCGACTCGGAGGAACCATGACGATCGCCGTCGTACACAAGGACAGCCCGGAAGGCCGTGCCGCAATCGTGGCCGCTGCACGGGAATCCGTGGGTCGAAGCGAGGAACTGCTGGTTCTGCACGTCCTGGACGACGTCAACATCGGAGGCACGGTCAACCTCGGAGACACCGAGGACGATCGGGCCGCTCTTCGCGGCGAGATCCAGTCAGCGCTCGACGCCGGTGGATTCTCGGAGACGAAGTGGGATCTGCGCACCACAGAGCACGACGGCGATCCGGTTACCGCGCTCGTCGACCTGGTCCACGACGCGGGTGTCGATCTCCTGATCGTCGGAACACGCCGGATGTCCCCCATCGGCAAGTTCCTGCTCGAACGCCCGCTGCAACGCCTGTTGCTCGAAGTCGAGGCTCCGATCCTCGTCGTGAAGGAGCCCCTCCCCGCCGAGTGACCGCGGTCACATCACTTTCGACTACTCGTTTGTAGGCTGGCTCCATGACTGGAACCTCGCCCGCCCGAGAACTCGACATCATCGTCTACGGAGCGAGCGGCTTCGTCGGTAAGCTTCTCGCCGACTACCTCGTCAAACATGCTCCCGAAGGCACGAAGATCGGCCTCGGTGGCCGCTCCCTCGAGAAGTTGGCAGCCACTCGCGCCGATCTGGGTACTGCCGCTGCCGATCTCCCCCTGATCATCGCCGAAGCCGACGACGCCACGGCGCTGAGGGCACTCGCCCAGCGAACCCGGGTCGTCGCCACCACGGTCGGCCCGTATGCCAAGTACGGCCACGCCCTTGTTCACGAATGCGCCTCCGCCGGAACTCATTACGTCGACCTGACCGGTGAGGTGCTGTTCCACCGCGAGAGCATCGACGACAACCATGAGCTGGCGGTCTCGACCGGTGCCAAGATCGTCCATTCCTGCGGATTCGATTCCATCCCTTCCGATCTCGGAGTTCACGTCCTGCACGAGAAGGTCGCCGCCGACGGCGCCGGCGAGCTCACCGACACCACCCTGTTGGTCACGGCCCTGCGCGGCGGCGTGAGCGGTGGCACCGTTGATTCGCTTCGCAACCAGATCGACGTGTCGAAAGACGATGCGCGCCTGCGGAAACTTGCTGCCTCGCCGTACTCGCTGAGCCCCGATCGTGATCGGGAGCCCGAACTCGGACGCCAGAGCGACGTGAGCGTGGTCGACGGCAAGAAGATCGATCCGTCGTTGAAGGGGTGGAAAGCGCCGTTCGTGATGGCGTCGTACAACACACGAGTCGTCCGTCGCAGCAATGCGCTCCGAGAGTGGGCGTACGGCAAGAAGTTCAAGTACAGCGAGGTGATGAGCGTCGGCTCATCGGTGGTGTCACCGGTGATTGCGGGCGGCGTGGCGGTCGGCCTCGGCGCGCTGGTCGCCGGACTCGCTCTACCTCCGACACGTTTCCTTCTCGACAAGGTATTGCCGGCTCCCGGTGAAGGTCCGAGCGAGAGCACCCAGAAGAAGGGCCACTTCACGCTCGACGTGTTCACCACGACCACGACCGGCGCCCGATACACATCACGAGTGAAGGCGAAGGGCGACCCGGGATACAGCGCGACGGCGGTAATGCTCGGCGAATCTGCGTTGTCGTTGGCGAAGGACCAAAAGGCTCTTCCCCCGGCCACCGGCGTTTTGACTCCAGCGACAGCGCTCGGCGACGTCCTGGTCGAGCGTCTACGCGCGGCTGGTTTCGAGATTTCCGCGCGCAAACTCTAGACAGAACGAATTTCACTTGATCGTTTCAGCTCTTCGCGCCCGATTATCGCAGCTCAGGGCGCGGACAGCGGTGGGAATACTCCCAGGTAACATTGATGTTGGTTCATGGCATCCATATGTGATGCTCCGCTTTCGGAAAAGTGAGGCTATTCATGACTGAGCGCGTTCAGGTCGGCAGTCTTCAGGTTGCCAAGGTTCTCTACGACTTCGTGGTCGAGGAGGCTCTTCCCGGCACCGGTGTAGACGCCGAAACGTTCTGGGCCGGCGCCGACAAGGTCATCACCGAGCTCGCACCGAAGAACCGCGACTTGCTTGCCAAGCGTGACGATCTGCAGGCTCAGATCGATCAGTGGCATCGCGATCACGCCGGCGCTCCCATCGACGCCGCCACGTACAAGGCGTTCCTGCAGGAAATCGGCTACCTCCTGCCGACGCCTGCCGAGTTCTCGGTCACCACCGCGAACGTCGACACCGAGATCACCTCGACGGCCGGCCCGCAGTTGGTCGTGCCGATCCTCAACGCGCGCTTCGCACTCAACGCGTCCAACGCCCGCTGGGGTTCGTTGTACGACGCGCTGTACGGCACCAACGCCATCTCCGAGGAGAACGGCGCCGAGAAGGGTTCCGGCTACAACAAGGTCCGCGGCGACAAAGTCATCGCCTGGGCGCGTGAATTCCTCGATGCGGCAGCACCTCTCGCGTCGGGATCGCATGCAGATTCAACCAAATACGTTGTCGACGGCAGTGAACTGAAGATCACGTTGGCAGACGGTACTGTCACCACGCTCGCCCAGCCGGAGAAGTTCGTCGGCTACCTCGGCGAGAAGGACGCACCGACGAGCATCCTGCTGCTCAACAACGGATTGCACGCCGAGATCCAGATCGACGCCTCGTCCCCGATCGGCAGCACCGACGCCGCCGGCGTCAAGGACGTCGTTCTCGAATCCGCCGTCACCACGATCATGGACTTCGAGGACTCGGTCGCCGCTGTCGACGCCGACGACAAGGTTGTCGGCTACCGAAACTGGTTGGGTCTCAACCGCGGTGACCTGTCCGAGGAGATCAAGAAGGGCGCCAAGTCCTTCACCCGCACGCTCAACGGCGACCGTAAGTACACCGCAGTCGACGGCAGCGAACTCAGCCTGCACGGTCGTTCGCTCCTGTTCGTCCGCAACGTCGGTCACCTCATGACCAACCCCGCGATCCTCGACGCCGACGGCAACGAGGTCCCCGAGGGCATCCTCGACGCCTTGATCACCAGTGCCTGTGCAGTGCACGGCCTCTCGATCAGTGACGCCAACGGACCGCTCGACAACAGCCGCACCGGCTCGATCTACATCGTCAAGCCCAAGCAGCACGGTCCCGAGGAAGTTGCCTTCACCACCGAACTGTTCGGCCGTGTCGAGCAGGTCCTCGGGCTTCCCGAGAACACGCTCAAGGTCGGCATCATGGACGAGGAGCGTCGCACGACAGTCAACCTCGCTGCCTGCATCAAGGAAGCCGTCGACCGCGTCGTGTTCATCAACACCGGCTTCCTCGACCGCACCGGCGACGAGATCCACACCTCCATGGAAGCCGGCGCGATGGTCCGCAAGGCCGAGATGAAGAAGCAGAAGTGGATCGGTGCGTACGAGGACTGGAACGTCGACACCGGTCTGGCCTGCGGTCTGCAGGGCAAGGCTCAGATCGGCAAGGGCATGTGGGCCATGACCGAGTTGATGGCAGACATGCTCGAGCAGAAGATCGGTCACCCCAAGGCCGGCGCCAACACCGCATGGGTACCTTCGCCGACCGGCGCAACGCTGCACGCGACGCACTACCACCGCGTCGACGTATTCGCAGTTCAGGACAGCCTGAAGGGCAAGCCTCGCGCGAGCGTCGACGACATCCTGACCATCCCGCTCGCTCCCAGCACCGACTGGACGGACGCGGAGAAGAAGGAAGAGCTCGACAACAACTGCCAGTCCATCCTCGGCTACGTGGTCCGTTGGATCGACGCGGGCGTCGGCTGCTCCAAGGTTCCCGACATCCACGATGTCGCGCTCATGGAGGATCGCGCCACGCTGCGCATCTCGAGCCAGCTGCTCGCCAACTGGCTGCGTCACGGCATCGTCAGCGAGAGCGACGTTGTCAGTGCACTCGAGCGCATGGCCCCGGTTGTCGACCGTCAGAACGAGGGCGACGCCGAGTACCGCAACATGGCACCTGATTTCGATTCCAACATCGCGTTCCAGGCTGCCAAGGAACTCATCCTCGAAGGCGCGAAGCAGCCCAGCGGATACACGGAGCCGATCCTGCATCGCCGCCGCCGCGAGTACAAGGCCGCCAACGCCTGATTTCACCTTCTTCGAACTCGAAGCTGAACCCGAACAGCCTCGGCACCGCTCCCGGTGTCGAGGCTGTTCGCGTAGGCCCCGAAGATTCGTCACTAGACTGGCCGAGGACACAGTCCGTTCAACAGACATTCTTCGAGTGACCAAGGTAGGGCAAGGTACGTGGGCGAACATCGCGGCGGGTCAGGCGCCAGAGGTATCAGTAAGGGGCCGATTCTCGTCGTCGTGCTGATCGTCTTGATCGTGGCAGGCTTCTTCGGATGGAAGGCCCTCAGCAACCGGATCGACGATCAGGGACAGCAGGCAGCCGGTACGTGCGTCGAGGGCAACAAGACACTCGACGTCACCGCGGATCCGTCCATAGCCCCACAGGTCGAGGAACTGGCGAAGCGGTACACCCAGACCTCGCCGGTGGTGCGTGATCACTGCATCGCCGTCGTGGTGCACGGTGCGCCGTCCGCGTCGGTCTCGACGGCACTCGAAGCCGGTCCGGCGGCCCCCTGGGACGACGCAGCATTGGGACCGCGTCCCTCCCTGTGGATCCCGACGAGTTCGTTCGAACTCGCGCCACTGTCGGGCAAGGCCGTGATCAACGGTGATCCTCGCTCGCTCGCGAGTTCCCCGATCGTTCTGGCAGCCGGTCCCGAGACCGCGGCAGCATTGGCCGGCGCAGCATCGAGTTGGAAGTCTTTGCCTTCCGATCTGACGGTCGCCCTGCCGGTCGGAAGTACCGAAACCTCGATGGCTGCACAGGCGATCGCTGCCGACGTCGCCGATGCGGGTGCCGGTCCGGTCACGACGGATCAGGCGAAGTCCGCTCAGGTCAACGCTGCGCTCAGTGCACGGGCGTTGCAGTTCCAATCCTTGCCGACTCCCCCCTCGTCCACTGCCGAAGCCCTCGGAGCACTGAGCGCCGGAACACCGGATTCGGTGAAAGCCGTTCCGGCCACGGAACAGTCGATAGCGCAGAGCGCGAACGCGGCGATGACGACGTACTCCCCCGCCGGGGCAACGCCAGTCGCGGACTATCCGGCGGTCATCGTCTCGGGCAGCGGGATCGACGAAACCGCGTCGCGCGCAGCGGCACAGTTTGCCGATTTCATGCGTGAGCCGAATCAGTCACAGTTGTTCGTCGGCGCCGGTTTCCGGGTCGAGGGCCAAGACCTTCCCGATCTCGGGGCGGTGTCCCCGGCCAAGATCTCGTCCACGTTGAAACCGGCTTCGGCGGAGACCGCAGCGGCGCTCGGTGACATAGTCGCCAACCCGGTCTCGCCGCGTAGTGCCACCATCCTGATGGACACGTCGGCGTCGATGGGTACCGACGACGGTGGCACTACCCGCTTGGCGAACGTTGCCTCGGCGGTGAATACCCAATTGGGTCGCAGCCCTGACGCTTCGGACATCGGCCTTCGCGAGTTCAGCACGGGCACCGACGGAAAACCGTCCGAGCGCATCCTGGTTCCGGGCGGTTCACTGTCCGAGCCGAATCGGCGTGCCACGATCACCGATTTCCTCAACGGGCTTCGGGCCGGCGGAAAGACCTCCAAGTACCCGGCGCTTGCCAGCTCCTACAAAGCCGCCGTGGACGGTTTCGACGCGGGGCGAGTCAACTCGGTGCTGCTGATCACCTCAAGTACGCCTGACGAATCCGCCACGACGCGAGCCGAACTGCTCAGCGCGATCGCCGCTACGGGCAATCCGTCGCGTCCGGTACAGGTCGACGTGATCGTCGTCGGTGCGGGCGACGACGTCTCCACACTCCAAGACGTCTCGGATCGGACGGGCGGAACATTGGTTCGGGTCGATTCGACGTCCGACCCCGCTCTCGCGGCCGCAGTGACCAAGATGCTGTCCTGATGGGGCGCGTCGCGGTTTTTGCAGTCCTTCTCGCCCTTCTGACCTGGTTCCTGCATCGCCGACTCGTTCGCGCCACCGGCATCCCGAGGCGATGGGCTCGTCTCGCCGACACTGCGCTTGTCGTCTTGGCGGTCTCGACGCTCATCGGGGTCGGCAGCGGCGAAGTCTTCTCGACGTCCTGGGCGCGACCGATCGGATTTGTCGGATGGGTCTGGCTGGCTTCGTGGCTGTATCTGATTCCCGGACTGCTCGTGATCGGCCTGTTCGCCGGGATCGGTCGACTACGTGCACGCCACACGGATACCACGACCGAAGTCGACCCAGCCAAGCGTCGTACGTTGCAGTTGGCTACGGCAGCAGTCACTCTCGCGGCGATCGGCACCGCCGGCTACGGCGTCTACGAGGCGTCGGGCCCCAAGATTTCTCGCGTCCGGGTGCCGCTCGCTCGTCTACCTGAGGGCTTCAACGGATACCGGATCGCCTTGATCACCGACCTGCACGTGGGACCGGCCCGCGGGGTCGACTTCACCCGCAAGGTGGTCGATATCGTGAACTCGCAGAATGTCGATCTGATCGCGATCGGCGGCGACCTCGTGGACGGAACCGTCGCGAAAGTTGCTCCCGATCTTGCTCCGCTCGCCGATCTTCGGGCGCCCGACGGAATCTTCGGAGTCAGCGGAAACCACGAGTTCTACGCCGACGACGGCGGCAAATGGCTCGACGTGTGGGAGACATTGGGGATCACCACACTTCGCAACAGCCGCACCTCGATCCAGCATGGCGGCGATACCATCGACATCGTGGGCATCCACGACTACACGTCGCCGGCCCCGTACGAGCCGAACCTGACTGCCGCGCTCGCAGGTCGCGATCCGAATACTTTCGCCTTGCTTCTCGCGCACGAACCGCGTCAAGCGATCGAGGCATCCGAGATGGGTATCGATCTGCAACTGTCCGGGCACACTCACGGCGGTCAGATGTGGCCGCTGCGGTATCTCGTTCCGCTGCAGCAGCCTTCGGTGCAAGGCTTGGACAGGGTCGGAAACACAGTGCTGTACACGACGCGTGGCGCCGGGGCTTGGGGTCCGCCGGTACGCGTCGGCGCCCCGCCGGAGATCACCGTTCTCGAACTCGTACACGAGAGGTGATGATCTCCGGCGGGCACACGCCTTAGTTGCCTGCGAACGCTTCGATCGGCGGGCAGGAGCAGACCAGGTTGCGGTCGCCATGTGCACCGTCGATACGACGCACGGACGGCCACACCTTCGGGCGAGCCTTGCCACGCGGGAAGACGGCGATCTCACGCGAGTACGGGTGATCCCACTGCGCTGCAATGCTTCCCGCAGTGTGGGGAGCACCGCGTAGCGGGTTGTCCTCGACCGTCCACTCGCCCGCTCCGACGCGATCGATTTCGCCGCGAATGGCGATCATCGCCTCGCAGAACTCGTCGATCTCTTCGAGGTTCTCGCTCTCGGTGGGCTCGACCATCAGTGTGCCGACCACGGGGAAGCTCATGGTCGGAGCATGGAAACCGTAGTCGGCCAGACGCTTTGCCACGTCGTCGACGGTGACGCCGGTGTCCTTGGTCAACCCACGGAGGTCGAGGATGCACTCGTGCGCGACCATGCCGTTCTCGCCGGTGTAGAGAACCGGGAAGTACTCGTCGAGTCGACGCGCGATGTAGTTGGCCGACGCGATGGCGGTCAGGCTGGCGCGGCGCAGGCCCGCAGCACCCATCATCCGGATGTAGGTCCAGGTGATGGGCAGAATGGACGCACTGCCGTACGGCGCTGCCGAGATCGTTCCTCTACCACCGAGTTCGGGGGCCATCGGGTGTCCGGGCAAAAACGGCGTCAAGTGTGAGCGCACACCGATCGGGCCGACGCCGGGTCCGCCGCCGCCGTGCGGGATGCAGAAGGTCTTGTGCAGATTCAGGTGGCTGACGTCGCCGCCGAATCGGCCCGGACGGGCAAGGCCGACAAGCGCATTGAGGTTGGCGCCGTCGACGTACACCTGGCCACCGGCGTCGTGTACCGCTGCGCAGATGTCGGCGATCTCGTGCTCGTAGACACCGTGCGTTGAAGGGTAGGTGATCATGATCGCGGCGAGACGCTCGGCGTGATCGGCGATCTTCGCGCGCAGATCGTCGACGTCGACGTCACCGTTGGGACGGCAGGCGACAACCTCGACGCGCATCCCGGCCATGACGGCAGAAGCCGCATTGGTGCCGTGAGCACTCGACGGAATGAGGCAGGTGTCGCGGTGGTCGTCGCCCCGGCTGAGGTGGTAGTTGCGGATCGCGAGCAGGCCCGCGTATTCCCCCTGGCTGCCGGCGTTGGGTTGCAGGCTGACGTTGTCGTAGCCGGTGACCGCGACCAGCCAGTCTTCGAGATCCTTGATGATCTTCAGCAGACCGGGCGCATCCGATGTCGGCGCGAACGGATGGATCGCGTTGAACGCGGGCCAGGTGATGGATTCCATCTCGGCGGTCGCATTGAGCTTCATGGTGCACGAACCCAGCGGGATCATGCTGCGATCGAGGGCGATGTCCTTGTCGGACAGCGCGCGCAGGTAGCGAAGCATTGCCGTTTCCGTACGGTAACGGGTGAAGGCTTCGTGCTGCAGGTAGTCGGAGGTGCGCTCCTGAGCAACCGGAACCGAATTGCCCTCGGCTTCGATGGCGACAACAGCATCCTCGATCCCGAACGCGTCGAGCACGGCAAGGACGTGGTCGGCGGTCGTGGCCTCGTCGCAGGAGATACCGACATGATCGGCGTCGACCAGACGCAGGTTGATCCCGGATTCCTTGGCCGCAGCGACGACGTCGGCCGCCTTGCCCGGAACCTGAGCGAGCACGGTGTCGAAGAACGAATCGTGGACAACGGTCACGCCGCCTTCGCGCAGGCCGTTTGCCAACGCGTGTGCGCGGGCAGCGACGCGCAACGCAATCGCCTTGAGTCCCTCGGCGCCGTGGTAGCTCGCGTACATCGCAGCGAGGATGGCGAGGAGCACCTGAGCGGTACAGATGTTGGACGTCGCCTTCTCGCGGCGAATGTGCTGCTCACGTGTCTGCAGCGCCAGGCGGTATGCCTTGTCTCCGTCGGCGTCGATGGAGACGCCGACCAAGCGGCCGGGCAGCTGACGCGCATGCTTGGAGTGCACGGCCAGGTAACCGGCGTGCGGTCCGCCGTATCCCATGGGAACACCGAAACGCTGGGTGGTTCCGAAGCACGCATCCGCGCCGAGCTCACCGGGTGAGGTGATGAGCGTCATCGCGAGGAGGTCTGCGCCGACGGCAACCAGTGCGCCGCGCTCGTGAGCTTCCGCGATGATCGAGGTGTAATCGACGACTCGTCCCGAGGCACCTGGGATCTGGGCGATGACGCCGAAGAAGTCACCTTCCGGAAGACCAGCGGTGAGGTCCGCAGAGACGATCTCGATTCCGAGCGGCTCGGCGCGAGTCTCGATGACGGCGAGGGTCTGCGGGTAGAGATCGGCGTCGACGACAAATCGTGGGGACTTGCTGCGGTTCGCGCGGCGCAGGAGCGTCATGGCTTCGGCAGCGGCGGTGGCCTCGTCGAGCATCGACGAGTTTGCCAGTTCCATGCCGGAGAGATCGGCGACCATGGTCTGGAAGTTGAGGAGGGCTTCGAGACGGCCCTGGCTGATCTCCGGCTGATACGGGGTGTACGCGGTGTACCAGGCCGGGTTCTCGATGATGTTGCGCAACAACACCGGCGGCGTCAACGTGTCGAAGTAGCCGAGGCCGATCATCGACGTCGCGACGGTGTTCTGGGCTGCGAGTGCAGTCAGTTCGGCAAGTGCCTCGTGCTCTCCGACCGGAAGAGGCAGAGCGTCGAGTCCGGCAGCGATGCCGTTCGGGGCAGCGTCGAGGATGACGGAGGGAACGGCCTTGGTTGCCAGTTCGTCGAGTGAATCGACCCCGACGAGTTCGAGGATGCGCGCGAGTTCCGCGGCGTTCGGACCGACATGGCGGTCGGCAAATATACGGCTTGCAGCGTCGATCACGACAACTCCCAGACAGATCGGAGGATCAGGACACACACCGAACTGCGGTGTGTTCCTCCCCCTCTGTCGCATGCTCGATTCCCGAGCGCCTGAGAGATTCGGTAGTGATCCGCCGAAGGCGGAAGCCACAGCCTTTCCCCGTCGGCGGGTGGGTTGTCCCACCGCTTTCCAGAGGCGTCGGAGCCCGTACGGTCCTTGGTGCCTGAGAGATTGACGGGGAGGTATTGCTCCTTCGGCGCCCTGATCCCGCTCACGACTGACCTTTGAGACAAAGACTGAAACAAAGACAAGTTCGGTGACTCGGTATCCGAGGCTCTCCCGTACGCCGGCGACGCAGGCCCAGTCTAGTTGACCGAAACGCCTACCTGCACCGTGGCATCCTCCAAAGAGATGTGACGTACGTTATCCGGTTTTGCGGCTGGCGCGATTCTTGCGTCGCGAAGCCAACTCGTCTTCCGGGTTGGGATCACTTTCACCGCCGTCGGCCCGCTCGGCGGGGAAGTCGGCGATCGTTCCGGTGAGTTCACGCATCGCGCCACTGACTGCGATGCCGAATACGCCCTGCCCACCCTGGAGGAGGTCGACGACCTCTTCGGGGGACGTGCATTCGTACACGGTGGTGCCGTCGGAGAACAGAGTGATGTTGGCAAGATCGCGGACGCCACGCTTACGGAGGTGATCGACGGCAACGCGGATGTTCTGCAGTGAGATGCCGGTATCGAGCAGACGCTTCACGATCTTCAGAACGAGAATGTCCTTGAAGGAGTACAGACGTTGGCTTCCGGATCCGGCAGCGCCACGGATCGACGGAACAACCAACGACGTCCGTGCCCAGTAGTCGAGTTGGCGGTACGTGATCCCGGCGATCTGGCAGGCACTGGGTACTCGATATCCGACGAGGTCGTCGGGGATGGAATCGTCCGGGAACAGGCCCGGCTGCAGCTCTTCGGAAGACATTTCTGCAGTCGCGGCACTACCGGCTATGCCCGTCCCGCGCTCATTCGACTGTTCTTCCACTGCCGTCTCCCTCTCGCTTCGCCATCATGTAACCAACCTGTGCTATCAGCAGTCACGAGAATCCCGTGCCGACCGAACTTTCAGATGTGAATCCAAGGCAGGTAATTCCATGAGTGGACTTACCCAGAGTACGCCTCGATCGACAAGGCGAGAAGATCTCCACCGCACGCAACGGTAAGTCCAGGAGGGTGCATGGTCAACGCAACACGCCGACCGAGACTCAACCTCTACTTGAGAGTTGAAGACTAAAGTCCGCAACCAGTCAATTCAGGCTAACCATCAGTGGCTTTGAAATCGTCCGGCGAGATGGTGTCGAGGAATTCCTTGAACTTCTCGACCTCGTCTTCGCGCTCGTCGGGAATGACCAGACCGGCCTCGGCGAGAACAGCCTCCGACGCGAAGATCGGAACGCCGATGCGCAGGGCCAATGCAATCGAGTCCGACGGACGTGCCGAGACAGTGGTCTGCTCGTCGAAGACGAGATCCGCGTAGAAAGTGCCCTCTTGCAGGTCCACGATCCGAACTTCCTTGAGGCTCCGACCGAAAGATTCGATCAAGATCTTGATCAGGTCGTGAGTCAGCGGCCGCGCCGGCTCGACTCCCTGTTGTTCGAGAACAATCGCGGTAGCTTCGGTTTGCCCGATCCAGATCGGCAGGTACCGATCGCCGTCGGACTCTCGCAGCAACAGGACCGGCTGATTCTGAGGCTGCTCGACACGAACTCCGATCACACGCATTTCGCCCATCGAGCTTGCCTCCAACCTGACGTGATCCAGCCGACCGACTCCGATGCGGTCGTACTGAAATTCTATTCGAGTGTGCCCCGCTGATCGAGGAACTCAGCGATCGAGACTTCCCCGAACTGCCGATTTGACCAGACACGTGTGCAAAGTCAGTGACAGAGCGGCCAGCTCCCGCACCATTTCCTCGGCACGATCACGTGCTCCGGCGTCACGACCCTTGGCAACCGGTCCGGCGATCTGAGTCACCAGTCCCGCTTCGCGATCAGCAGCCAACTTGAACGCGCGCAGATGGCGAACCTCCAAGCCGTACTCGGACATCGCCTTAGCGGTGCGCGCCAACGTCACGGCATCCTCGTCGAAGAAGCCCGCCGCGCCGGGAACGACCAAACCGGTGCGGATCAGATCGGTCAGAAACCGATCGTCGATGTCGGCGCGCGCGAGAAGATCCTGACGACCGACTCGAACTTCGCGATCGACCCGGAACGCCTCGGGTGAGACATCGCCCGTAGCGATCGACAGGACGCGAGCACGACGAGGCGCAGGAACTTCTGCACTCACCGTCGCTGCGCCACTGTCGATCGCTTCGAGTTGTTCTTTGATCACTTTGAGCGGCAGGTACTGATCGCGTTGAGCGGTCAGCACGAAGCGAAGACGCTCGCAGTCCTCGACAGAGAATCTGCGGTATCCCGACGGTGTCCGTTGCGGGCTGATCAAGCCCTCGGACTCGAGGAAACGGATCTTCGAAATCGTCACGTCGGGAAAATCTGGACGCAACCGATCCAGCACGGAACCAATCGACATTCCGGGCTGGCTCTGCTGCCGCACTGCCGTCATTAGCTACCCGCACCTGCTGACGACTCGCCGACCTGCGAACCGCCGGCACGAGGGCCGGTGAGGAACACCAGACGGAACTTGCCGATCTGAACCTCGTCACCATTCGCGAGAACTGCCGAATCGACAGGCTCACGGTTGACGTAGGTGCCGTTGAGGCTTCCGACGTCGACGACGTGGAAATCTGCATCTTCCTGACGGAACTCGGCGTGACGACGGCTGACGGTCACGTCGTCCAGGAAGATGTCGCTGTCCGGGTGCCGACCTGCCGACGTCGTCGGCTGATCGAGCAAGAAGCGGGATCCTGCATTCGGTCCCCGCTTGACCACCAGAAGTGCGGCTCCGGCGGGAAGGCCTTCCACGCCCGAAACCGGCTGCTCGGCGGCCGGTGCTGCAGAGGAGGTGTTGTCGAGCTCATTGAGGAAGTCCGCGCGGAAAACCGAAGTGGTCTCCGCCGGCGACTCCCCATAGCCCGCGTCGTTACCGTTCTCGCTCACTGTTTCTCCTCCTGGGTCAATCATCCAGATCATGAATCACTGGACTACGCAGTGCACTTTCTTCACGAGCATCTTTCACAGTCACGTTCGATACGGCCCTGCGCCCCGACTCGGCACATGCGTACCTAACGACCGTACCCTGCGCAGACCGCCGTGTGCAGCGAGACAGGCCGCGACACAACACGAGTTGGCCGGTCCACGCGCAGGTTTTCTACTCGGACGTGAGTCCCTTGTATGCCTCCGCGTCCAGAGTTGCCGCGAGTGCGGCGTCGAGTGTGGCCTCGTCGGCAACCTCGAGTTCGACCAACCAACCCGTGTCGTACGGGTCGGTGTTGACGAGGTCGGGCTGTCCGTCCAATTCACCGTTCGCTGCAAGAACTTTCGCAGTGAACGGAGCAAAGATGTCGGAGACGCTCTTGGTCGACTCGACCTCACCGAGCGATTCACCAGCGGTCACGTCTTCGTCGACAGCGGGAAGCTGGACGAACACGACGTCACCGAGCTGCGACTGAGCAAAGTCGGTGATACCGACTCGAACTGAGGTCGGGCCGGTTCGCTTCACCCACTCGTGCTCCGCGGTGTAGCGCAGATCGGTAGGTGTATCGAGCTCACTCACAGTGGCTTCCTTTCACAGGCCGTCCGAAAGTCGGACGCAAAAAGATCAATTTCCGGGTTGAGCGTATTGGCGCGGATTCAATTGTCGCAAGACGGAGATCGTGACCTGCTGCGATTGCTCGACGGACGACGTTCCGCCATTGCGTGCGACATTGTCGAAGACGCCTCCGGGAATGTTCAACGCTGCCGCCAATGTCGGCGGATCTCCGATCGCGGTCACAGTGTACGGCTGCTCGATCCGGGTTCCGTCCAATTCGATCTCGCCGCCACGCCCACTCACCCACGAGTTCACGCCGATACGAATGGGTTCGCCGTTCGCACCTGCGATCGAGATGGCTTCGGCACCGGCAGCACGCAGTTCCTGGATGAGATCGAGAATCACTTCCGATCCGACGCCGCCCGCCGGATCTGTCAGGGTCATCGTCACACCCGGTCCAGTGGCCGGAGCGGTCCCCACTTGAATGGAGAGTGAGGTCAGCCGCGCCCGCGCCTCGTCCAGCGCTGCTCCCGTGTTGCCACCGGCTTCCAAAGTGGCAAGCGATTCCTGAAGATTCGCGACTTCCTGCCTCAGCGCGGCTTCGCGCCGATTCAAATTGTCGAGAACCACCAGGAGGTCGGCAGGGCGCGCGGCGTCGAGTGAATCTCCGGCCACTGTGCTGCGTACCTGTGTGGCAATCGCAACGCCGAGCACGCCCAACAGCACAGCAGCGAGGATTGCGAAGACGACGTTGGTGCGGTGTTTGGACGGTGAACGCAACTCGTGACGACCTTCACCCGCAGTGGTGACGGGAGGTTCTTCTTCCGGTTCGGTCGTGGAATGTTCCGCCATGACTCACGCTCCGAACAGTCGGCGTCGCAATGCCGCTGCGTTGCCGAAGATCCGGATACCCAACACGACGACGATCGCCGTCGAGAGTTGAGTACCGACACCCAACTGATCACCGAGCCAGACGATCAACGACGCGACGAGCACGTTGAAGACGAAGGAAACCACGAACACCTTCGCGTCGAAGATTTCGTCCAGATACGCGCGTAGTCCACCGAAGACGGCGTCGAGCGCCGCAACGACAGCGATCGGAAGATAGGGCTGGATCACGTCGGGCACCTGCGGGCTGAAAACTACGCCCAGGACGATGCCGACGACCAGTGCTGCGAGTCCGTACAGGGCGGAACCGGCCTTCATCGAACTCCTTCTGTCACTTGGGTTCTGTGGGTTCTGTTGCCACTCGGACGGCGCGAGGCGCCGCAGGCGGCAGAGTCAACGAATCGTCTTCGGCCACCGCGAAACCGACTCCGTACAGTTGCGAGACGCTAGACATTCTCACGTAGGCGTCGCTGACGACGAATTTCCGCTGCAGTGCTCGCGTGTCTCCGATCGCCTCGACGAGGTACGGGGAGAAAACAGGTTGGTTGTCGACGAGCATCGCGCCGCCCGCCTGACGAATGGTCACCGTCGGCCCGATTCGCACGCCGCCGACGGCGATCGCCTCCGCTCCCCCAGCCCACAGGGCGTTTACGACGGTCTGCAGATCGCGATCGAGGACAACTGTCTTACCGCCGACACTCCGTTGCGACGCATCCGAGAGGTTCGGGCGTCCGGCCGGGTCGGTCAACGTCACCACCAGTCCCTCTCCGTGAACAGCTTCGGCTCCTGCGCCGGATTCGACCGCTCGCAGTTGGTCGAGGACGGCGCTGCCGCGTGCATCGCCTTCGAGCGCCACGCCGCGCGCGGCGTCGACGGCGCCGCCGAGTGAATCGCGGGACGCGGCCAGTGAATCGATTCGATCCTCCGCATCACGGACCTTCGCCACCAACTCGCTTCGAACCTCTTCGGTGCCGGTCACCTGCTTCGTCGCCTGAACAGCCGAGACCGTGACGATGAACCCGATCAACAGTGCGCCGAGGGCCAGCCACGGCCCCGTCTTCGAGGATCTGTTCTTGGTGTGCTCGTGCTGGCGTTCGAATGCAGTTGCCTCGTAGCCCGGGTCGAGATGTTCGGTCATGAGTGACCGAAGCAGCGACGGTACCGGGTTACGACGGACGTCCTCCCCGGTCGACTTCATCGGGGCACGACCTCGTGGGTTCGCGCAACGTCAACGGCCTTGAGCACGTAGATCGCGGCAGTCCACACGTACAGGACGGTTCCCCAGATCAGGAAAGCGAAACCGAAGGCATGGGTGAACGGTCCGATGGCCCAGTCTCCGTGCCCGGCAAGAATCAACGGCAGCGCGAACATCAGTAGGAAGGTCGCAGCCTTGCCGAGATAAACCACCTCGGGCGGTGGCAGGCCACGCCTGCGGTAGATCGGCAGCGTCAACGCAAGCAGAAGATCACGGCCGATGAGTATCGCTGCGACCCACCAGGGAATGAAATCGCGGGCGACGAAGGTGACCAGTGTCGTCACGACGTACAGACGATCGACCAGCGGGTCGAGAAGCGCTCCCAGACGCGAGGTCTGTCCGAGCACTCTGGCCAGCTTGCCGTCGAGCCAGTCGGTGAACCCGCTGAGCATCAGCAGCGCCAATGCCCAGCCGTCCGAGTGCGTGACGAGCAGCAGGTAGGCGAACAGCGGCAGAGCGAGTAGACGCACGATACTGAGCACGTTGGGAACAGTGAGAATCCGATCCGTGGGGATCGGTTCTTGTTCGCCAGAGTTCACTGCACACACCTCGCGTCGTTCGATTGCCGTGCGGCCAGCTTTCCACAGCACGACGGACTATTCGCCGAGGCGCCGTAGCCTGAACTGTCCCGAGCGTGTCGAGCTGCCCCTATCTCCAGGCGAACACCGGCTGCTCGAGCTTGTCGATGCGCGTGTGCCGTCCGTTCAGCACTTCGCGGAACTGATAGATGACGGCTCCGGTCGGCGCATGGATCAGGCTCGTTCGGAACGGCCATTGGATCACCGGGTTCGGTGACTCCTCGATGGTGACGAAGCGCGAGTCCACGTCGAGCTCCTCCGACGTGACGGCATACACCTGGGCCACCTCGTCGGGATTGGGTACCAGTCCCCCGATGTCCTCGCCCGACCACATGACGAACGGCCGGATCACGAATCCCGAACGAGTGACGTAGTCGTCGAGCCGGCCGATGATCTTCGACTCGGGAACGTCGACACCCAGCTCCTCGGAAAGTTCCCGAACCGCTGCCTGTTCGGACGACTCGCCCGGGTCGACGCTTCCGCCCGGCAACGCGAATTGACCGGGGTGGGCGCGCATCTTGCTCGGCCGCTTCGTCACCGGGAACACTGGTGTTCCGTCCGCAGTCCGCATGACGACGATGACCACCGACGCCGAGCGCCTTCCGTCCAATTCGACCGACCGAGGTTCGAAAGCGGCAAGTGAGGCGACCACGTGGTCCCGATTCAGTAAATCTCCGTTCACCATGGCTCGACAGTAGCGCCACGAGACTGAGACCCTCAGCCAGTCTGGTCCATTTTGGCCGCTTCGCCTGATTATCGGTCTGTATTCCTGTCATGCTGAACAGGCAGAATCCACCGTGCGGCATGGCGAGAAGAGAACCTCGATGGCTGAGCAGTCCCAGACCCCCACCCCGCAGACCGACCAGAGCGCGCCGGGCGCGTCGAATCGGGCCTCTCGCTTCGCCTCCGACACGCTGAGCGTCCTGCGGCGTGTGCCGTTCACCGCGAGCGTAGTGCTCACCATCACCGTCGTCGGGATCGCGACCGGCGCCCTGTGGAATCACGTCCGTACCTACTCGTGGTTCAACGACATCGCCTACGGAGTTCCTGCCTTGCAGGAAGGCAAGTGGTGGACTCTCGTCACGGGGTGGTTCTTCGGATTGACGCCGGGTCAGTATGTTTCGATCATCGTCGTTTTTGCCTTCGCGGTCGGCTGGTGCGAATGGCGCCTGGGAACCAAGAACGCGGCCATCGTCACGATCAGCGGTCAGTTGGCGGGCGAACTCGGTGCATCGCTCCTCCTCTGGGCGGGCAGCCACACCGACTGGGATTGGGCTCGCAACCTCGCCACCCACCGCGACGTCGGCGTGACTACCGCAATCATCGCCGCACTCGCCGCGACCACAGCAACACTCCGCTCGCCCTGGCGAATGCGAGTGCGCGCCATTCTGTGTGCGTACATTGCGATCGCGTTCCTCTTCGAAGGCCGCCTCGCCGACGTGCAGCACCTCATCGCGGTCGCGATATTCCTGCCGGTGGGCGAGAAGTTCTTCGGCGACGGAGAGCGCGGGTTCATCCCCCGAACGCGACGCGAGATCCGCCTGCTCGGATTCATCGGCCTGCTCCTGATCGGCGTGGTCGAGATCGCCGTCTGGCTGTTCCCCGGAAGCGGACCGTTCGGGCCGACGGAAGCCGAAACCGGTTCGGGCTGGACGGCATTGATCGACGTGGTCATCGTTGCCCTCATCGCGGACCAGTTGCGACGAGGTCGCCGCTGGGCCTGGTGGGTTGCCGTGGTGTTCGGTTCACTGACGGTCTTGGCCACCGCCCTCGTCCTCGTCTCGGTCATCTTCTTCGACTACGAGAGCGCCGGCGCCGTCACGGTCGGTACCGCGCTGCTCTGGCTTCTCGAACTCATCTTGTTGATCAAGGGCCGCCACGCTTTCCACGTACCGATGCGGCGCAAGATTCGAGGCGGGCCGTTGTCCGGGAACGATCCGCGCGCCGCCGCTCGGGAACTGCTCAAACGACACGGCGGCGGAACCATGTCGTGGATGACGACGTGGGACGGCAACAGTTACTACTTCGGCGAGTCGGGTGAGAGCGTCGTTGCATTCCAACGGCATGTCGGTGTCGTCGTGGTCCTGGCCGATCCGATAGCGAACCCCGACCGACTCGCCGCAGCGGTGGACGAATTCACGACGATGTCCGAAGCCAACGGCCTCACTCCCTGCTTGTTCTCCGTGGGGAAGGAGACAGCCGACGCCGCCACCCGGCGTGGCTGGCGCACCGTTCAGGTCGCCGAAGACACGATCGTCGACCTACCAGAACTGCAGTTCACCGGTAAATCCTGGCAGGACATCCGCTCGGCGCTCAACAAGGCCAAGAAGGACGACATCACCTTCCGGATGACAACATTGGCCGACGAGCCGTTCTCCGTATTGGCTCAGGTGCGCGCCATCTCCGAGGAATGGGTGGGCGACAAGGGGCTACCCGAGATGGGGTTCACCCTCGGAAGCGTCGAGGAGGCGCTCGACCGCGACGTCCGGGTCGGCTTGGCCGTCGACCCGACCGGAAGCATTCACGGCGTCACCTCGTGGTTGCCGGTGTACGGCGAAGGCGGCGTGGTTCAGGGTTGGACACTCGATGTCATGCGTCGACGTCCCGACGGGTTCCGTCCGGTGGTCGAGTTCCTCATCGCATCGTCGGCCCTCGAGTTCAAAGAACAAGGTGCCCAATTCGTCTCACTGTCCGGAGCACCGCTCGCACGCAGCGACGACGGCGCCGACGCCGCATCGATGGACCGCCTGCTGGACATGCTCGGAGCCGCGATGGAACCGCTGTACGGCTTCCGGTCTCTTCACGCGTTCAAGAAGAAGTTCAAGCCGAGGTACGAACCCGTTTTCCTGTGTTTCCGCGACGAGGCCGACCTGCCTCGGATCGGAATCGCACTGACGCGTGCATACCTGCCCGACGCAACGGCTCCTCAGCTGATCAAGCTCGCCACCAGCAAGAGTTGACGCCGTGCGGTCCTGGTTCGAGCACACGGTCGTCGACACCGGCAGGCTCCCGCTGTTCTTCCTCCTACTCGCCTTTGTCCTGACGTTCCTGTTCATCCGCTTCAGCGTCCGGATGATCCGGGCCGAGGTCTCGTGGTGGCCAGGCAATGTCACGCCCGGTGGAATGCACATCCACCACATGGTTTTCGGTTTGATGATGATGCTCGTGTCCGGCTTCGCCTTCATCGCTCTGGCCGACTATCACACCCCGATCGCCAATTGTGTTCTCGCGTCGGTGTTCGGTATCGGCAGCGCGTTGGTCCTCGACGAGTACGCACTCGTGTTGCATCTGCGCGATGTCTACTGGGCCGAGGAAGGTCGCTCGTCCATCGACGCAGTGTTCGTTGCCATCGCGATCTCGTTCCTTTTCCTTCTCGGGGTCCACCCGATCGGGTTCGCGGGAGAGTTCGACCCGTACGAGGAGGACCGTAGCCTGGCGACGTTGATCGGCGTTGTCGTCGCGATCGTGATCCAACTCGGACTCGCCGTGATCACGTTGATGAAGGGCAAACTCTGGACCGGCTTGATCGGGCTGTTCTTCACCCCACTTCTGTTGATCGGAGCAATTCGGTTGAGTCGCCCGGGTGCGCCGTGGGCGCGCTCGCGTTACCGCGACAAGCCGGCGAAGATGAGCCGGGCAGTGGCCCGTGAACAGCGTTATCGCGAGCCGATGATCCACGCGAAGATCTACGTGCAGGAAACGGTGTCGGGAAGTTTCGGTTCCGCTCCCCCGCCCCCACCACCGCTCCCCGTCGTCGACACCACAACCCCCACGTCGAAGGTCGGATTGTCGCGGCGGCTCTCGGACAGAATTCGCTGGCGTCGAACTCGCCGACGACTACGAACAGTCCCCGTCTGGCGTCTCCCCGTGATCCTCGTCGTCCTGTCCGTCGTCACCGCGAACATCCTCGTCGGGATCGACGGAGATCTCGTCAGCGACGGCGACGTCGGTACCATTTCCGAGGGCGTGGACGCCGGGGCCACCGCGACGCTGCTCAGCGTCATCGCCGGCGGGATGATCACTCTCACCGGTCTGGTGTTCACCGCCATCACCCTCGCAATGCAGTTCGGCGCATCGCAGATTTCGGTGCGGGTGGTCCCGATGCTTGCGCAGCAGCGGGTGATGCGGTGGTCGATCGGCATGTTTCTGGCCACGTTCGTCTTCTCCTTGATCATTGCGCTCGATCTGGCGCTCGATTCGGAGAATTCCTCACCGACCATCTCCACGGCGATCGCACTGCTTCTGGCATTGGCCAGTGCGATCCTGTTCATCGCGTTGGTGGCGAAGGTCGGGTCGATTCTCAATTCCAGTCGGTTGCTGCGTTGGATAGCGGCCCAGGGCCGGAGCGCGACGATTCGTGCCTATCCGCTGTACGAGGACCTGCCCTCTGGCGCACCGAAACCCAGTCAGCCGCTCCCCCTACCCCAACCGCGCGAGTCCGAGAACTCCGAGAGCGCCGACGCACTGGTGATTCGCCTGCGCCACCTCTCACCCGACGGCCGGATTCTGCTGGCGATCGATCTCGCACGACTGCAGCGGTTGGCCGGCCGCTGGGACGTCTCGGTCGAAGTCGTCCCCAGCATCGGCGAGTTCGTCGCCCAGAACGCGCCCCTCTTCGAGGTACGCGGACCCTCGCTGAAGGTACGCCCGGACACCTTGATGTCGTGCTTGATCTTCGGTGACACGCACAGCCCGGTCGTCAGCCCCGGTGCAGCGCTTCAGTCGATCGTGGACATCGCGCTCAAGGCGCTGTCACCCGCCATCAACGACCCGGGCCGAGCCGTGCAGGCTCTCGACCACATCGAAGATCTTCTGGTACTTCTCGCCCCGCGGGTCCGCTTCGACACGTCAACCTCGGATCTCACGCTGATCCGAGGGCAGCAACGCACCTGGACCGATTACGTGTCCGTCGCCACCGACGAGATCCGGCACTTCAGTACCAATTCCGCGCAGGTCCAGCGTCGTCTACGCGCGGTATTCGCGACCTTGCTCGAAGCCTGCCCGCCGGACCAGCACCCTCCGCTACTCGAGCGCGTCGACGCACTCGATGCGCAATTGAACCGAGAATGGACCGGCGCACTCGACCTTCGGCTCGCGAGTGTGGCGGATCCGCAGGGATTGGGCTCCGAAGCCGGGGCGACCGGAAGAATTCACCCGCTGATCATCGGGTCTTCGGAACTTCCGGACGATCGTTCATCCGGGCAGGCCGAGTCGCGTTCCCAGCCAACCTAATTGACTCGCCAATCCAGCCGACCACACTTGGAAGCTGTGTCCTCCGTCGACCTCGGCGTATTGGACGTCCATCCCTGCGGCTTTTGCGGCTTCGTAGAGCGTTTGAAGACCTGGGCGGTAGTCGTTGTCCTGTTTGCCGACCACGAACACCCCGGCGCTGTCGGGGAACTTCTTCTCCCGGAGCAGATCCTGCGGATTCACTGCCACGAACGCGGCTTCATTGCCGCCGAACGCTGCATCGACCGTCTGCTTGCGATCGCCGAGTGTGGGTTCGATCTGACCGGACAGATCCAGGAACGTCGGATAGACCGCGGGGAAGTTCGTTGCCATCTGGAACGCGCAGGTGCCGCCGTAGGAAAGTCCCCCGATCGCCCACTTCCTCGGGTCGGGATCCACCTGGAGGTTCCCGCGCACCCAGTCGGGAACATCGCGCGAAAGGTACGTCGCGACGTTCCCGAGTTGGGAATCGACGCAGAGCGGATTCGCCAGTTCCGACCCGGTCCCGTCAGCAACGACGACAACGGGAGCCAAGCCCGAATGCGCAGCGGCGTAGGTGTCCATGGTCTGGACGAGACGTCCGCCCTGTAGCCAGTCCTCGGGCGCGCCTGGTTGGCCGGCTAGCAGGACCAACACGGGCAACTCCGGTCGTGGGTTGGTGAAATACGCGGGCGGTAGGTAGATCTCGGCGTCGCGGGCGCTGAATCCGGAGACCGTCCCCGCAATCGTGACCGTGCTGACCTTGCCCGCCGACGGCATGTCCGTGGGAGCCTTCCATTGCGAAACCGGTACCGCCCCGTCCTTGCCGTCGTCCAGGTCTGCGAGTGAAACCTTCTCCGCGTCCGAGAGTCCCAGCGCTGTTCCCAACGTCGGATACGACTGGAACTGCAGATTCACGTGAGCCGCGCTCGACACGACCACCAGGAGCACGGAGACCACGGTGAGCACGCGACCGTCGATCCGCGTCGCCGCAAATACCCGCGAAACACCCAGCAGCACGCCGAGAATGCCCAACCCGATCCACACGTAGACCGGACGGGCAATCGGATCGGGGAACGGGTGCCACACCTTCTCGATCAGCCAGTACAGCACGAGAGTGATCGCGATTGCCGCGACGATGCAGACCGGAATCGAGATCAGGACGTGACGCCTCGATCTCGAGAAGATCAGCCACAGAAGTGCCAGAATTCCGAGCACCGTCACCACGGGCGGAACCGGGCCCGTGACCAGCGACAGATCCGTGATCGTGTGCACGTCGTCTCCCGTCGCAGCCCTGTTTAGACAATATCCAAGAACAGGACATTTCGGAGCTGATGGCGTCAGATCACCGCGTTCGACGCCTGGGCACGTAGGTCTCGGGCCAGGTGATCCCGACGCTCGAGAACAAGCCTCCGCAGCGACGCGGGCGCCTCCGCATTGGCCTGGATCCAGGAATCGACAGCAGAGGTGTCTTCAGCTGCCGGGAAGAGTCCGTTCACCAACCGTCGGGCGATCTCGATGCTGCGTTCGGACCACCACTTCCCCAGGGACGAGAAGTACTCTGCCGCATATCCCTCGATCAACGACGGGTCCGTGCCCGAACGGAATCCGGCGATCGTCGCATCCAGGCGGTCGTTCGAGAGTGAGCCGTCAGTGGTCGCCGACGCCCAGGCAGCCGCCTTGGTCTCGGCATCGGGAATCGACGCCGCGGCGCGGACGTACGCCGTTCGACCCGCTGACGTGCTGTCCTTGCTCAGCTCACCATCGAAGTCGCTCACACTCGCATGGCCGGTCGCCGACAGGGCGATCCACAATGCCCACCGCAGATCAGGATCGAGAGCCAGTCCGACCGGCCCCGGGCAGGTGCCGTCGAGTATCGACCGCACCTCGTCGGCGCGAGCATCGTTGACCGCTGCAGCGGCCGACAGAGCCCGTGCCCATGCCAGCTGTCTTCCGGACTCCGGTTCGGCTTCGAACACCGCCTTCCAGGTCGTTTCCAACCAGCCTGCACTTACATTGGGCCGCAAGCTTTTCGGAACGTAGTGAAGAACCGCGTATTGGGCATCGGTCAGGATCGAGCTGAGAATCGCAAGATCTGTCTCCGCGGGAGCGAATCGTTCCACCATGTCGAGGTACCGGAACACCGAGAGCTGCGCATCACGCACCGAGTTCCACAGCGACGACCAGATCACCCCGCGCGCAAGCGGATCGCTCACGCGGTCCAGGGATGCCTCGACAGTGGACAGAGATTCCGCGTCCAATCGCACCTTGGCGTAGGTGAGGTCTTCGTCGTTGAGCAGTGTGAGTGCTCCGGGCGGAAGGTCGACCGACGTGCGTGATTCGGTGATGTCGAGTTCGACGCGTTCGGTGCGAACAAGGTCTCCGGACTCGTTGTAGTCGTAGATTCCGACTGCGAGCCGATGCGGCCTCGGGTCCGTCTGGACCAGGTCTGTTCCGTCGAGCGACAGCGTGGACACTCCGGTGGTCTGCAACCAGATTCGGGCCCATTCGCGCACATCACGTCCGGAAGTCTCCGCGAGCACGTCGAGCAGATCAACCAGCGTGGTGTTCCCGAAGGCGTGGGCCTTGAAGTACCGTCGTGCCGCTTCGAAGAACGCGTCACGGCCGACGAACGCCACGAGTTGCTTGAGGACACTGGCGCCCTTGGCGTAGGTGATTCCGTCGAAGTTCAGCTTCGCAGCTTCGAGATCGACGATGTCGGCGACGATAGGATGCGTGGTCGGCAGCTGATCTTGGAGGTACGCCCACGCCTTCCGCTTGATGGCAAATGCTACCCAGGCATCGGTGAAGCGAGTAGCTTCGGCGCTGACCAGCGATCCCATGAAATCGGCAAAAGATTCCTTGAGCCACAGGTCGTCCCACCAGACCATGGTCACGAGATCGCCGAACCACATGTGCGCCATTTCGTGCAGGATCGTGTTGGCGCGGCGCTGATGCTGCTCGTCGGTTGCGGAGCCGCGGAACACGTATGCCTCGGTGAAGGTCACCAGTCCCGGGTTCTCCATGGCGCCGAGGTTGTACTCGGGGACGAAGATCTGGTCGTACTTGCCGAACGGATACGGATAGTCGAAGTGCTCGGCGTAGAAGTCCAGCCCCTGACGGGTGATGTCGAAAACGTTGTCTGCATCGAGGTGTGGAGCCAACGACGCCCGGCACAGCGCACCCAACTCGACAGTGAGTTCGCCGCGACTCCACGACGACGCCACGCGGTGATACGGCCCGGCCGCGATCGCGGTGATGTAGGTCGAGATCGGCAGCGTCGGGGCGAAAGTGACGCGTTGTGCACCGTCCACGGAGAGAGTCTGGGTCGCGGGCTGATTCGACAGGACTTCCCAGCCGTCAGGTGCTGTCACCTCGAACGTGAAGGGCGCCTTGAGGTCCGGCTGCTCGAAGCAGGCGAAAACACGCCTGGCATCGGCAGGCTCGTATTGCGTGTACAGATACGTCTGATCGTCAGCGTCGTCGACAAATCGGTGCAGCCCTTCACCGGAACGGCTGTAGTTGCCGTGAGCTGCCACCCGAACGACGTTCGATCCGCCGAGTCCGCGCAGCACGATCCGGGATCCGTCGTACTCCACCGGAATCGACGCACCGTCGACGTCCACGGAATCGACCGCAGCACCGATGAAATCGAGCCACGTGGACTCCACCGAGGACGTCAGATCAATTGTCGTGACCGTCGAAAAGGTCTTCACGGCGGAGTCGACCGCCGATCGCAGATCCAACTCCACCCGGTAACCGGCGACGGAGATGGCTCGAGATCGTTCGGCGACTTCGCTTCGATTCAGGTTCGCAGTACTCACGCACTCGATCCTGCCAGGCCGCGCGCGGCGATGTGAGCCGCCGTGCGCGCCTATCCCTTGAACGCGCCCTGCCAGACGGTGTCGAACGGCGTGTGTGCCGAGACGCGGCCTTCGATGCCCGCCGTGACGAACTTCTTTGCCAGAGCGACGGCTTCTCCCACGTCGGCGCCTTTTGCCAGCTCCGCGGTCACTGCGGCGGCCAGCGTGCAACCGGCACCCGAGACGCGCTCTTCGCCGACCTTGGGGGCGGAGAGAACAGTCACGTCGGTCCCGTCGAACAACACGTCGACGGCGTCGCCACCGGCGAGTTCGACACCGCCCTTTGCGAGCACGTACTTGGGTCCGAGATCATGGATACGACGTGCGGCCTCGATGAGGTCGTCGACGCTTTCGATGCTGTCCATTCCGGCGAGGGTGCGTGCCTCGAACAGGTTGGGTGTGACGACGGTGGCGAGCGGGAGGATCGAATCACGAAGTGCTGTATCGGTATCGAGAGCCGCACCGGGCTCCTGGCCCTTGCAGATCAGGACCGGGTCGAGGACGACGTGGCGCCAGGACTGCCGACGCAGGCCCTCTGCCACAACCTCGATGGTGGCGGGCGTGCCCAACATGCCGATCTTGACGACGTCCAGATCGTGAGCCGCAGTGGCAGCCTCGATCTGATCAGCGATCACGTCAGGAGCGATCGGTACGAAGCGATGACCCCAGTTGTTCTTGGGATCGAACGAGACGATACATGTGGTGGTCGCTACGCCGTAGACGTCCAATGCCTGGAACGTCTTCAGGTCGACCTGCAGGCCGGCACCGCCAGTCGCTTCGGACCCAGCGATGACATAGGCGAGGTCAACCACAGCACAATCTCCTTCTTCGGACTTTTGAAACGTGCGTGGATGGCCACGAACGCGGGACCCAGTTTATCAACCGTTCCGACGTCTGGTTTTCGGCTATGCGGGCACCGGAGTTCCCCACGCGACGTCGTTGTCCTCGTATCCGAACGGCGGACCGACGAACTCGCCGCCGCAGGTGATCAGCGCGAGGGTTTCGGGTCCGTCGAGGCTGTTCAATCGCTCGACCGGCAGCTCGCCGTCCTTGCTGTAGTGATCGACCGCATCGATACGGTAGTTCCAGGTCTGTCCCCCGGCGCCCGCCACGGTCACGACCGAGCCGATTTCCAGTGTCGAGAACTTCTTTCCGAAACCGTCACCCTCATAGATGTCGTTGATGTGTCCGGTGATCACCACGGTGCCCGCGCCGGAGCCGGGAAATGCCGAATCTGCCCACCATCCGATCTCACTGACATCCTCGGGCGGAATGAGCGAGCCGTCCGTCGTCGTCTTGATCGGCAGGATGTCAGCGGTGCTGTTGCCTGTGCGCAGCGCGGTCGGGACATCCGGACCGTCGACCACCGCGCGAATCTCTGGCGGCAAATCTTGTTGGCCGGTCGCGAGGACGCGGGTCGGCGAGTCACCGTCGTCGGAACATCCGCCGATCAAGAGCATTGTCGCCACTACTGCAGCGGCCCACGTTCGGCTGGCCGTGGATCCAGGTGCCGCTGTCACGGACGAGAAGTCGGGCCGGACGGAATCTGGGCAATTGGTACTCGGTTTCCTACGTCACGACCGGGAAGTGCGTCACCGGAATCCCCACCGTTCCCACCGGAACCGTCACCACCGCTGCCGTTTCCGCCACCGCTTCCATTCCCCCCGCCGCCGGGGCCGGGGCCGGGGCACTCACCTCCCGGATCGGTGGTGTCGCCTGCCAAGACAATCTTGACTGCCGAGAGGTTGACCGTCTGGTTCTGCGCGACTTGTCCAGGAGTTGTGACGTCGAATGCGAGCTTGGCACGTACGGGGATGACCGAACCGTCGTCAGCGTCGGTGACCGTTGACCCTGACCGGCCGAGATCTTGGGTCAACGTCATTTTGGAGATCAAATCCTGATCTCCGGTCAAGCCGGCGCCGTCGATCCGAAGGGTCCCTCGGACGGGACTTCCGTGGGCTCTGATCGTCACCGATGCGCGAAACTCGAGGATGTCTCCCGGCACTGTCCGCCACGCCTCGATCGAGTTGATTTTCGTTCCAGGCGATCCAGTCGAGATGTCGTACCAACCGTCGATCACGGCCGGATCGAGTGACATCGAATTTTCGTTGATTTCCGAGTTGCACGCGCGGGTGAGCGAAACGGGGGCAGCCGATCCCACTGCGGGGAGTGCTGTCGACACAACGGTCGCCAAGACGAAGGCCGTCGCGGTGATGCCCGCGGTACGCCTGCCGAAGATCGTCATTCTCTCGCTACCTTTTTTCCGCGGACCGTAGCTTCCGGTCAATTCAGTCAAAATACCAGTACAGCTGGACAAATAGGTCGAATTCCGTGCCGAATTCTTCTTGTTTTCTGTGAACTTCGGTTACGAGCAATTTCTCCGCACACGCGTTCGGGTAAGGGGTCCATCGGATCAACAGGGGTCAGAAGTTACATTTCGCCCGCACATCGGAGCAGATCGCACTGATTTCTCACCGCATTGGACAGGTATTTCCGTTTCATAGCGGTCAGCCGGTGGAACAACGATCACTACAACGAGCGTGCCGGGCACGTGTCCGGTCGCCCCCCACCGAATCAAGGGAAACCGTCATGTCGGATACAACATCAGTCAAGCAGGGTTTCGCGGTAGGAACATCGATCGGGGCAGCCGTCATCTTGGTGACGGTCGGCATCGTGCAGTTCTTCCAAGGACTCGCTGCCGTCGCCGAAAACGAAGTGTTCGTAGTCGGGATCGACTACGTCTATCAGTTCGACCTGACGACGTGGGGTTGGATCCATCTCGTGTTGGGCGCGCTCGTCGCTCTCGTCGGGCTTGCACTGTTCACCGGAGCGGCCTGGGCGCGGGTGTCGGCAGTGGTGATCTGCGCGATCTCGATCATCGCGAACTTCTTGTGGCTGCCGTACTACCCCTGGTGGTCGACTCTCATCATCGCGCTGAACATCGTCGTGATCTGGGCTGTGTCGACATGGAAGCCCACCCAGACGACGCACGCCGCTACGCATGCACCGTCAACGCCGACTCGATCTGCTTGAGTTGAAAGTATGTGTAGGTGGATGGCGTATTCCGGAGAGCCGATACTGGCCCATGACTTGCTGTTCAGGCCACAGCACTCGCTGATCGACCAGAGCCTGCATTCTCAACTCGGGGCCACGACGACAAATGGCGACGGCTTCGGAATCGGCTGGTACGGGGAAGGCCCCCAACCGGCAGTTTTCAAGAGCATCGAACCCGCGTGGAACGACTCGAACCTGCGCGAAGTCACCTCCCAATTGCGCACCCCTCTGCTGTTCGCTCACATCCGCGCCTCGACGGGAACTGCAGTGCAGCGCAGCAACTGTCACCCGTTCCGGCACCGGCAATGGTTGTGGATGCACAACGGTTCACTACACGGATTCCACGACATGAAACGGGAATTGGTGACTGCCATTGATCCGTCGCTCTTTCCGGATCTCGAAGGATCGACGGACTCGGAAACCTTGTTCTTCCTCGCGCTGACGTTCGGCCTGACCGACGATCCGTTCGAAGGTGTCGCGAGGGCCGTCGGATTCGTCGAGCACACGGCCCGCTCGCAGGGAATCGACAATCCGGTTCAGATGACCGTCGCCACGTCGGATGGCATCTCCACCTGGATCTTTCGCTATTCCAGCGAGCACCAGTCGAGGTCGTTGTTCTTCTCCACCGAGATTTCCACGTTGCGCAAGCTCCATCCTGAGGTGGATGCCCTGCACCATCTGAGTGAGGAGACCCGAATCGTCGTCTCCGAGCCTCTACGTGACCTTCCCGGCGCCTGGAACGAGGTTCCCGAATTCGCCGCAGGCGTCATCCGGCCCGGACGGGACGAGATGCGGAGCTTTGTGCCGATCCCACCAGCCTGATTGGGTCATACAACCAGGCATAGCTATGAAATAGCTTGCATTCGAAGCGCTTTCACGAAAACTGAGAAAACGGAAACTCGGCACACTAGTCACGCGAGAGGATGAGCCGGAACGCCAAGCGAGCCTTCTCCGTATCCGGAGTGCCACCAGTGAGCAAATCGTTGTAGATGAACGACTCACCCACGCGAACCAGCAGATATGCCATGTCCTCGACGGGCAGGTCTGGCCGAATCTGCTCCGGTATTTCAGCTTCGATCAGCCTTCGCACGGATTCGACCATCGTGCCCTGAATCGGCCCCAGTCCAGTTGTGAGTATGCACAACGCCTTTTGCGGTTCCCGAGTCAAATACGTCCGGAAGAATTCGGTCTCGATTGTCGCCCGTGCATGGTAGGTGAGGACGTCGACAACCCTTGACGCTCCGCTTCCACCGCACTCCTCGAGGCCCATTCGCCACGTTCGGCGCGCCAGCGAATCGAGCACGTCACCGGTAATTGTGTCGCGATTCCCTGCACGCCGGAACAAGGTGGTCCGATCCACCCCCAACTCGGTGGCCAAAGCATTCACATCGAGCGGTTTTCCGGCTGCGAACTGTCGTCGGGCGGCACTCAACGCTTCCGCGCGGATGTCACGTGTCTCGGCCATGGAGTGAATGTATCGCTGACGACGTGCTGGTCGGTAGCCGGAGGCGATCAGACGGCGCCATCGACGGCAATCGTTGCAACATTCATTGACTTTGTTGCAGGTGAGTGTTTATGGTTCCCCGGTACGTGATTCCAGTCACAACAGTTCAGTTGTTTACGGAGGAATGCGATGAACGATCACACGTGGACGACCCGACGATGAGCCCACTTCTGCAAGTACGAGACCTCACGGTTGACACTGGGACAGAATCGATTTCGAACAGACTCCTCGACCGAGTGAGCTTCGAGTTGGGGTCGGGCGAAATCACCGGCCTCGTAGGAGAGAGCGGGAGCGGAAAGACACTGACCGGACTCGCTCTGCTCGGTCTCTTGCCCCGTACGGCAACAACCAGCGGAAGCATCCGTTTGGAAGGACAGGAACTTGTGGGTCGGCCCGCCGCCGAGTTGAGGAAAATACGCGGTCGCGACGTCAGTATGGTCTTCCAGGACCCGAGTTCGGCTCTCAACCCCTCCGTCAGCATCGGTCGCCAGATCGTCGATGTGTTGAAGGCCCACCGCGACATCACGAAAGTCGATGCGGAGGACGTGGCTACAGATCTTCTCCACCAGGTCGGTCTGGCCGACCCGAGCAGAACCTTGAAGTCGTACGGGTACGAGCTTTCCGGCGGGATGTGTCAGCGGGTGATGATCGCGATGGCCCTGGCATGCGGTCCGAAGTTGCTGATCGCGGACGAACCGACAACAGCGCTCGACGTCACCATCCAAGCTCAGATTGTCGATCTCCTTCGAGAACTGGCCGAACAGCGCGATCTTGCCGTGTTGTTGATCAGTCACGACCTCGCGGTTGTCGCCGAGGTCGCGGATCGAGTCATCACCATGTTTCGCGGCGAGATCGTCGACGTCGCGCCACGAGACGTGCTGCTTCGGCGGCCCGCGCATCCCTACACGTTCAGCCTTCTCGAGGCGGCACGCTCGACATTCGAAGAAGTCTCCTCCCAATCACCCAAGGCGCGAGGCGATTTCACCAGCAAAGCCCCTGCTGACGGCGTGGGTTGCCGATACGTCGCCCGGTGCAACTACTCCGAGGAGCTCTGCATATCCGATCATCCACTTCTGATCGGATCACCGGAATCGGCAACAAGATGTCACCGCAGCGACGAACTCGAGTTGCTCGGACTGGTGAGCTGATGAGCAACACCGACGTCATCGTCGACGTTCGGAATCTGGCAGTCGAGTACGGACGCGGACGCAAAGCTCTTCGCGCGGTCGACGACGTCAGCTTCTCCGTACAGAGGGGCGAAACCCTTGCGATAATCGGTGAATCAGGATCGGGAAAATCCTCGACGGCTCACGCTCTCGCGGGTCTGGTGGCTACGGCCGCAGGCTCCATCACTATGAATCTCGACGACCCGGCGTTCGGCAAGGGTGGATCTTCCCATCTCATTTTTCAAAACCCTACGTCGGCCTTGAACAATCGGATGTCCTCATGGGCTTGCGTAGCCGAGCCGATGGCGCCAGGGCGTCTGCGCCTCCCACAGTCCTTGCGGCCGAAAGCCGTCGAGCTGTTGCGTAGGGTCGGTCTCGGCGCTGAGCTTGCCGACCGCCTCCCGACCCAGCTCTCCGGTGGCCAACGCCAACGCGTGACCATCGCTCGTGCACTTGCCTCCAAGGCGCCACTGATTCTCTGCGACGAACCTGTTGCCTCCCTGGATGTTTCGCTTCAGGAAGAGGTGTTGCAGCTTCTTGCCGATCTCCGAGAAGAACATGACCTCACGTACATCTTCATTTCGCACGATTTGGGTTCGGTGGCATGGATCGCCGATCGCGTCGCGGTGATGTACCTCGGCCGAATCGTCGAGATCGGACCGGTTGCCACGGTCCTGAGGACTCCATCGCACCCCTACACGCAGGCGCTTCTCGCCGCGGCCCCGCACATCGAACTCGAGCGGCGCAGTCGTCGGAAAGCATTGGTGCGGGGCGAGTTACCCGACCCACGGAATCCACCCTCGGGCTGTCGATTCCGCACCCGCTGCACGTTTGCGATGGATCGCTGTGCGTCGGAAGCGCCGTCACTTCGCGCGGCCTCGAATTCCGCACACAGCTCCGCCTGCCATCTATCGTCCCCGGCCACATCGATCGGAATCTTCAACCCGCCGCAGTAAATGCGTGCCGCGTCAGTCTCCCCCCTTCCGAGAAGACCAAAGCGAAAGTCCACCATATGAATCCGCGTCTGTCTTTGCGATCCCGATATCCGATCACACGCTTCCAGAATCATGGGAAAAGTGGCCCACGTGTGCTGGTAGCTGCGTTTGCACTTTCTGCTCTTGTGCTCAGCGGCTGTTCGAGCAGCGCCACCGGTACCGCCGGCGATACCGGACCTGCCGATCCGAACGCCGAACTCAAGGTCGCGACATCGCACGTGCCCGCCTCGCTCGACCCGTGTGCGGGAAACATCGGATACGACATCGACTACTTACAGTTGATGTATGCACCACTGATCGATGCGGAACCTGCCACCCAGAAGTTGCGGCCCGGAATCGCCAGCGAGTGGGGCTTCTCCGGACCGGACAACCTGACGTTCGAGATGACGTTGCAGAACGGCTTGACCTTCCACGACGGTACAGCTGTCGATGCAGCAGCCGTCAAGGCAAGCATGGAACACTGCTTGAGTCTCGGAATCGTTTCCGTCCCGACGATCAAGAGCATCGAAGCAACGTCCCCAGATCACGTCACGATCTCGTTGAGTTCACCTACCTCCGGTTTACCAGGCTGGCTCAACGGCAGATTGGGAATGGTGGTCTCCCCCACTGCGCTGGCAGCAGCAGGGGCAGACTTCGCCAACAAGCCTGTAGGCGCAGGGCCGTACACATTCACCAGCGCAGTCCCGAACAGTTCATACACATTCAGTCGATTCGACGATTACAAACCGGCAGGTCCACCCAGCCCCCAGCTCGCCAAGATCCAGATCCAGGTGATCTCCAATCCCACAGCGCTGACAAATGCCCTGACATCGAACGCTGCGGATTTTGCATACGGGCTCACACCGTCGAGTGCTCCGATCCTCGAACGGAATCCCAACCTGAACGTCAGTCACGACCCGAGACTCGGAGTTGCGCTCGTCGTGATCAACAACAAGAACCCTGTGGTTAACGACGTCCGGGTTCGTCTGGCGATGCAGTATGCGCTCGACCGCAAGGCAATTGCGCGAGCCGCGCTGGACAGCACGGAAGGAACTGCGGCGTTCGGTCAATATCCTCCCGGTTCGCAGTTCTACGACGAGGAAACCGAAGATGCATGGCCGTACGACCCGGAGAAGGCCAAATCGCTGCTAGCGGAGGCGGGGTATCCGAATGGGGTCACCGTGCGCGGACTAGCAGGCAACCTACCGCCGTACTCGACCAACGCTGTCCTTGTCGGAGAACAATGGGAGAAAGTCGGCATCAAGGTCGACTTCGTCGAAATGAGTGGACCTCAGGCGATTACGGAGTTCGTCGCACACAACAGCGCGGACGTCTTCAGCGTGGGATGGCCCACGCGAGCATCCGCACCGCTCAATTTCGAAGCCTCTCTGGGTTCGCGATCGTACTTCCGGCAGAATTCCGTCCCCAACGAGGAGTTGGAGAAGCTGATCGCACTGCTGAACAACACGTATGACGAAACCGCTCAGCTCGACATCGTCAAACAGATCAATCAAGTCGTGATCAAGTCCGCTGAGTACGTACCGTTGTACTTCACTCCCGACGTGGTCGCCTACACGAAGAACGTCCACGGGGCCGTTCCCGCACTGAACGGCTCCCCCAATCTGACGTACCTCTCGAAGTCATGACGACGACCGTTGTATCGCAAGAGAATTCGTTGGCCCCCGAGCCTGAGAGCGTTCCGACCCGAAACCCTCACCGATCGCCGGTGAATCCTTACATACGGATGATCGGCGTCCGGTTCGCACAGATAATTCCTACCGCGATTATCGCTAGTTTCATAACCTTTGCCCTTATCCGGATAATCCCCGGTGGACCAGCCGAGGCACTTCTCGGTCCGAACGGCAGCGATGAAGCGATCGCGGCACTCAACGAGCGCCTCGGATTGAATCAACCTCTGCTGGTCCAGTACTGGAACTGGGTGGTGTCGGCTCTGCACGGAGATCTGGGAACGTCGCTACAGAACAGCGCCCCCGTCGGCCCACAGATCCTTGCGCGCCTGCCGGCGAGCGCCGAGCTCGTTGTACTCGCACTGTTACTGTCCGCCGTCGTCGCCATACCGCTCGGTGTGTGGACCGCGACGCGGCAGGGACGACGCAGCGATGGTCTGACCCGCACGGTTTCGGGGATCGGACTCGCGGTACCGGACTTCTTCCTCGCTATCGTGCTGGTCGATGTCTTCGCCCTCGGTTTGGGAGTTCTACCGGTGCTCGGCTGGGTTCCTCTCGAGAACAGTGTGATCGACAACCTGAGCCATTTGGTCCTACCAGCAACGGCGCTCGCTGCCGGCGCAGCATCGATTGCGGTTCGGCAGACCAGGGCTGCGATGATCGAGACACTGTCAAGTGACTACGTACGAACTGCGCGTGCGATGGGTATCGACGAGCGGAAGATCGTGTGGCGCTACGCGCTACGAAACATCGTTCCCACGATTGTCACTGTCTATGGATTGCTCGCCGTGGCGATGCTGGGTGCGACGGTCATTCTCGAGCAGATCTTCGTGCTGCCGGGCCTCGGGAGCGCTCTCGTCATTGCGATCGACACGCGAGATTATCCGATGCTTCAAGGCATTGTGTTGCTGTTCGTCGTGATCGTGCTTCTCGTGAACATCCTGGTCGACGTCGTCAACAACATGATCAGCCCACAATTGAGGAAGGGAACGATCTCGTGAGCCAACTCGCGCTGACCACCGCAGGCGAGACCCGCTCCAAGTGGGCTCTCCCTCGACTGCACCCCGGATTATGGCTCAGCTACTGCTTTCTCGGAACGCTGATAGCGGCGTCCGTCTTGGCCTCGTTCGTGGCTCCGCACAGTCCGACCGATCAGAACCTGACCAACACGTTCGCCGGTCCGAGTGCACAGCACCTGCTTGGCACTGACGGCTTCGGTCGTGACGTGCTCAGTCGATTGATCTGGGGAGGACGCTCCGCCTTCTTCGGCGTCGCGATCGCTGTCGCTGTCAGTCTGCTGTTGGGAATTCCGTGGGGGTTGATCGCCGGATATTGGCCACGCTGGATCGGCGCGTCACTCCTCCGGGTGGCGGACGCATTGCTGGCATTCCCAGGTTTGGTTCTCGCAGTGGCTATTACCGGTGTTCTGGGGCCGAGCCTGATCACGTCGATGTCAGCGCTCGGAGTCGTCTATGCACCCACAATTGCAAGAATTCTGGCTGCCGGGGTCAGCGAAACGAGGAACCGAGACTTCGTTCTGAGCGCGCGACTCTCAGGATGCCCGCCGCACGTAGTGCTCCTGCGTCATCTTCTTCCGCACGCAATCGGGCCGGTTGTCGTTCAGGTGACCGTGCTCACCGGCCTGACTTTTCTCGCGCAGGCGGCACTCTCATTCCTGGGGTTGGGAATACAGCCCCCCACTCCGAGTTGGGGCGGTGACCTATCCGATGCGTACCTGCACATCTTGAGTGCACCACAACAGATTCTCCCCTCCGGCATTCTGATTTCATTGGTCGTCCTGGCCGTCTACCGAGTGGGTGATGCCGTCCGGGACCGCATGTATGTCAGAGGGAGATAGCCGGCGTAGAACAACCATCCGACTCGACTGTTCGAAGACCACACCACCAGCATGAAGGACTATCGATGACCTCGATCGCACCAGAAACCGCGCGCCGCGTCTTCCGTGGAGCCGAACCAATACACGGCATGATCTACTTCACCCCTTTCGGCGCGGAAGCATATGCCGCACTGGGCTTTACACACCCTCGAATGGGCTACTTCGCTTCGCGGTCTGCGCCCATGGGCGCAGTAGCGGCTGAAGTCACCATCGCTACGTTCTTCAACTTCAACCCCGAACTGGTACACGCGGTGCTGCCGGAAGCCTGGACAATCGCCACCCCCGAACAGATCCTCACCGCTCGACTCGACGCTGTCGACCGTTCGCTGCGCAAGGCCTGGGGAGAACATGTCGACGGCACCGAAGTTCGCGAAGCTGCCGAACTCGCACGTCGAGCCGCGGAACGCGCCTGCAACAGACCACAAGGGCGACCCCTGTTCGGTGGGCACGCATCATTGCCGTGGCCTGAGGAGCCTCATCTCGTGTTGTGGCATGCCCAATCCTTGCTCCGGGAGTTTCGCGGAGATTCTCATGTCGCACTTCTTCACGCCGAGGGACTCAACGGTGTCGAAGCGTTGGTAGTCCACGCCGCAACCGGTGATGTTCCTGCTGCTGCTCTGCAAATGAGCCGGGCATGGGACAACGATCAGTGGGCGGAAGGCGTCGAAAGTGTGCGGGCGCGTGGATGGCTCGAAGACGGCCCCGAGCTTCACCTGAACGAGGTGGGTCGCGATCGCCGAAAGCGGGTTGAGCATCAGACCGATGTGCTGGGGTCGTACCCGTACGAGGCGATCGGAGAGACCGGATGCAGTCGACTGATCGAAATCTCGGAACGTCTCTCCGGTGAAGTGATCGATGCAGATCTCGGATTTCCGGCAGCACTGGCAGCACGTCGCCGATTGCGTGCGTGACAGCAGGTCGTGAGTGTCGAACGTGGCTGGTGGTGATACGACGAGGGTGTCACCACCAGCCCCTTCACACAATTATCGCCGAAGTCGGCTGCGCCCCAATCTGCACAGTGAGAAGGCATCCGGATGAGACTGCCGTTGTGCCGAATTCTCCCGCGGGATGGGTCAAGATGGCTAGATGTGGAAACAGGCACTCGGGTTTGCTTTGTTCGGTGCGACCGTTGCCATCGTCACGGCGGCGCTGACACAGGGATCGGCACAGGCGTCCGCCACGATCACCCTCTTTTCGGGTGGCACCACAATCTCGGGCTTCGCGGGTGAATCGCAATGGACCTGGCCCATCGAGGCTGCGGTGATCGGCGCCCTTCTGGGCGCGCTGACCGGGTTCGTGCTCCGCCTCGCGGGCGTGCGAATCTCCGGAGGCCAGGACAATCGAATGGTTCCAACTGTGGTGGCAGGCCTCGCAGGCGTCACGCTTGGGTTGACGCCCCTGTTGGTCCTGATCGGCATGGCATTCACCGGGTCGGTTGATATCGGATGGTCCCCGCTCCTGGTCTATGCCGTCAGCGGTCTCCTGGCGTATGGCATTTCGGTCGCCGCCGTGTTCGGAGTCCTCCGCGCTGCCGGGGATCGACTTACCGTTCGCACGACGCGAGCGGTGGCGGCGATGCTTCCGGTCGGGGCGTTGGCGGCGACGACTGTAGGTGTCGGTACTGCGTGGAGGCTGGGCTTTTCCACCACCACTCCCACCTGGATCGCGGTCGTACTGCTGGTCGTTCTCGTATTGGCCATGACGTTCGTTGCGGCCCGGGCGTGGGCTCTACGGATTCAGCCTCGTGACTTACCAGAAGTCGCATAGGCAGTGGGACGATTGATTCGGACGGGTGCGTTGAGATGAGGGGCGAACGAATCTTCGCGGGACTCGTCGTCGGCCTCCTACTGGGACTGTTCGGCTACCTGCCATTGGTACTCCTGTGGCAACACTTCGCCGATGTCCCGCAGCCGCAGCTTTATCCGAACCGTTCGTTCACGTCGTTCGGCCCCAACCCGCCACCGCTCACCTACTGGATAAGTTGGGCGGCGCCTGCCGCCGTGTTCGTCATTCTCGGACTTATGACTATTCCCAGCCGCACCGGCAGGCAATTCGCGTTGCCATTGGTGCTCGCGTTCCTTTCTGTGGCAGCAATGGTGGCGTGGTTCTGGATCTCGATGGAACTGTTCTTCAGCCCCGACTGATCACTCACTCGGCTGCGTATCGCGAACCCCACTGCGCGCACGCGCAATGGCGCCCTTGTTGCGCAATGCGATCCCCTGATGCACCGCAGCAAGTACCAATGCCAGCACTGCAGCAGGGAGGCTCCCCACCATCGACAGCAGAGAAGGCATACCAGAGCTGAAAGCGGTAAAGAAACCCAGTACTGCAGCGCAAAGCATTGTCGCCGAGACGATCCAGGAAACTAATGGTCGTGGGATCACGGCTGGAATAACGCACAGAGCCACCGGCAACGCCAGCACCAAGAAGAGCTCCCGCCCGAAATAGTCGTGAATCGAGCGGTAACAATCGGCAGAACTGAGCGGGCCGAGGCCTATTTCGCAATCGGTGATCTCGTACAGCGGCCACTGTGCCGTCGCGGATCCCAGAATCCCGGTGGCGACCGCCAATACAACCCACGCGATCCGAATCCCAATCATACGAAGAGATCATGCCAGTAGGCGAAATTGCGCTCCGGAGAAGAAAGCAATTACGACTCGAACTGCGTGGAAGGTCGATACCGTCAACGCTAATCAAAGAATGGATCAAACTATGTTGATCGCATGGGGAGCACTGGCGCTTGCCACTGGTGCCCATATCTATGGCGCTCGCCTCGCAACTCACGGCGACTACGGGCGGAGATTACCTCTCTCGGTAGGACCGACCTCCTCGCGAGCGGCACAACATGTCCGACGTGCTCAACTCACGGGCTGGGTATCGAGCTTGATCGGAGCATCTGCCATCGTCGACAACTATTGGGAGACAGCACCTCTCTTGAGTGCGGGTATCGCAGTCGCTGTACTCGGAGTAGTTAACGGCTTACCGAGTTTGATTGTCACCCTGATGCACAATCGACGGCCGCAACAGGGTTGAAGTTTTCAACTATGTTTTGTGGAAGGGTGCTTGCATGGCAACACAACCGCATGGCCAGTCCATAACCCCGGCGTGGAAAGTATTCACGGCCATCGGTTTTGCAGGTGTTGTGGGCGCTGCCGTGACGTACTTCCGAGACGGGTGCACTTTGGCGATCATTGGCGGGATGGTCATCCTCGCGATTGGTCTGCCGCTTACTGTCTGGTCCATCCTGCGAATGCTGCGTGAGAATCGAGGACATCGCCTTCATTGGCGGAGAACACCGCCGGTCAATCCGAGGAACGTCGACCTGTCTCGTGCTGTCGGCATTCCCACTACAATTTTCGGTGCACTGACCATCTGGCTGAATACAGCAGGTTCGGCGCCGTGGTGGTTGGCAGCAATCTTTACCGCCATTCTGATCGCGCTCTTCGGAGTAACCGTTGCCGTTCACAATATTCGCCTCAGTCAGCGAACCTGAGCTAGCCTTCCGCGCATGCCGGTTTCCGCGAGTGTCCGTGCGCGCCTTCGCTCCCACTTGCATCCAGATGACGAGATCCGGTACGTATTTCCAGCAGACGTTCTGATGAGCGCGAAACCGACGAAGAATATGTTGCAGTAGTGAACGCTGCCGACGCGGAGATCACGTCACCGCAGGACTTCCCGCGCGATCCGTTGCCGAACCTCTGAAGGCACAAAAAAGGCAGTTTCTCATTTCTGAGAAACTGCCTTTTTGATCTAACTTCGGTCGGGCTGACAGGATTTGAACCTGCGACCACTTGACCCCCAGTCAAGTGCGCTACCAAGCTGCGCCACAGCCCGTCCCACGCCCTTGTTTCGGGCGCTTGGAAAGATTACATCAGGGACGGGCCGAAGTACCAATCGGCTGGTCAGAGCCGTTTCAGTACCGAATTGGACGCAGAATCAGCGGCCCTTACGATCACGCTTCTCGCGCACTCGGACGGATACGCGGATCGGGCTGCCGTCGAAGTTGAACTCTTCACGCAGACGCCGCTCGATGAAGCGGCGGTAGCCGGCCTCGAGGAAGCCCGTGGTGAAGAGAACGAATGTCGGCGGGCGTGTGCTTGCCTGCGTCGCGAACATGATGCGAGGAAGGCGACCACCACGCATCGGAGGCGGCGTTGCTGCCACAACTTCCTTGAGCCAGGTGTTCAGGCGACCCGTGGGGATGCGCTTGTCCCAGGACTCCAGAGCCGTGTCGAGAGCCGGCACGAGCTTCGCCACGGCGCGACCGGTGTGGGCGGAGATGTTGACTCGCTGAGCCCACGGAACGCGGACCAGATCGCGGTCCACTTCCTTGTCCAGCATGAGTCGACGGTCCTCGTCCACGAGATCCCACTTGTTGAATGCGATCACCAATGCACGACCCGTGTCGGCCACCATGCTCAGAACACGCAGGTCCTGCTCGGTGATCGGCTCGTGTGCGTCGATCAGCAGGATCGCAACCTCAGCGGCCTCGATCGCGCTCTTCGTACGCAGCGACGCATAGAACTCGGCACCGCTGGCATGGCTGACACGCTTGCGCAGACCAGCCGTGTCGACGAAACGCCAAGGGCGCCCGCCGAGTTCGACGATGGAGTCGACGGGGTCGACGGTGGTGCCGGCAACATTGTGCACGACGGACCGCTCGTCACCGGACAGCTTGTTGAGCAAGCTGGACTTTCCGACATTCGGCTTTCCGACGAGAGCAACACGACGCGGACCGCCGCCGGGGATACCTTCACGCGGGGTTTCCGGCAGCTTCTCGAGAACCTCGTCGAGCAGGTCGCCGGTGCCGCGGCCGTGGGTCGCACTCACGGAGTACGGCTGACCGAGGCCCAACGACCACAGCGCTGCAACCTCGGACTCGGTGCGTCCGTCGTCCACCTTGTTGGCAACGAGGATGACCGGAGTCTTCGAGCGGCGAAGCACGCGAGCCACAGCTTCGTCCGTCGCCGTAGCGCCGACAACAGCGTCGACGACCAGGAGAATGGCATCAGCCGTTCCCATGGCCAACTCGGCCTGCCGGGCAACGGCCTGCTGAAGACCCTTTGCGTCGGGCTCCCATCCGCCGGTGTCCTGGACGAGGAAGCGTCGTCCGGCCCAGTTCGCCTCGTAGGAGACGCGGTCACGGGTAACGCCGGGGATGTCCTCGACTACCGCTTCACGACGGCCGATGATGCGGTTGACGAGCGTCGACTTGCCGACGTTCGGTCGACCGACAACAGCCAAGGTCGGGACGGCAATGTGCGCTTCGCCTTCGCCGTCCGCTTCGAGATCGGCGTAATCCCACTCCGATTCCTCGGACCAAGTTCCGTCACCGGCATATTCGGTTACCAGATCGTCGCTCACTGCACTGCTCCAGTTCTGTCGCTGACCACCAACAGCAACTTGGCGATCACATCTTCAATTCCCAATTCGCTCGTATCCACCAGAATGGAGTCGTCGGCAGGGCGCAACGGCGACACTGCCCGAGTCGAATCGAGATGGTCACGGCGCTGCACATCAGCCAGCACCGCTTCGTAATTGTCTTCACGGCCTTGGCCGATGTTCTGCGTATTGCGCCGTGCCGCACGGGTTTCCGCCGATGCGGTCAAGAAGATCTTGACGTCTGCATCGGGGAGTACGACGGTTCCGATGTCGCGACCTTCCACGACGATCCGGTCCGCACCCGCCGCCAACTCACGCTGAGTGGCGACCAGCAGGTCGCGAACTTCGGGTACGGCCGACACCGCGGAGACAGCCTTGGTTACCGCGTCGCCGCGGATCTCCTCGCTGACGTCCGCGCCGTCGAGATGCACCTGCTCGCTGCTCGGATCGGTACCGATGGACCATGGCAACGCCGCAACGGCGGCCGTGATCGCGGCGGAATCCGCCAGATCGATTCCCTGACGCAGCACGTGCAGGGTCGCGATCCGGTAGGTGGCTCCGGTGTCGAGGTAGCGAGCGCCCAAACGCTGCGCCAACGCGCGAGAGACGCTGGACTTGCCGGTTCCGGACGGTCCGTCCATAGCGACTACCAGCGGCATGGACGAATCGGTCACAGGCCGACCGCCTCGTACAGTCCACCGACCTCGCTACGTCCGAGGACGCGCTGCGTTCCCGGACGCTGATCGCCGAGGGCGACAACTCCGACGTTGGTGCGAACCAGACGGACAACGGGGTGACCGACGGCATCGAGGAGGCGACGCACGATGTGCTTACGACCCTCGTGCAGAACCAGCTTGACGAGCGTCTTGCCCTCGTTGATCTCGAGCACGGTGAACGCGTCCACCTTGGCCGGACCGTCGTCGAGGGTGACACCGTCGCGCAACTGCTTGCCGGTGCTGCGCTCGACAACGCCGTGAACCGTGGCGAGGTACGTCTTCGGAACCTCGAACGACGGGTGCATCAGGCGGTGAGCCAGATCGCCGTCGTTGGTGAAGAGGAGCAAGCCTTCGGTGTCGGCGTCGAGGCGGCCGACGTGGAAGAGTCGCTGACCCGACTGAACGCGCTCGGAGACGATGTCGCCGACGCACGGACGACCGAGATCGTCGGACATGGTGCACTGCCAGCCACGCGGCTTGTTCATCGCGAGGTAGACGAGGTCCTTCTGCACGACGACGCGGACGCCGTCGACACGAACCACTGCGTTCTCGGGGTCGACACGCAGACCCTGTTCGACCACGATGCGGCCGTCGACCTCGACGCGACCCTGATCGATCAGTTCTTCAGCAGCGCGGCGTGATGCGACGCCGGCCTGAGCCAGCACCTTCTGCAAGCGGACGCCGTCGCCCTTCGGCGGGCCGTCGTGCTTGGTGATCTCGGCATGCTGATGACGCGCCGGCTTGGCGTTGGAGACCAACGGGTTCTGAGAGACGACGCGCTGCGGCTTCTCGGTCTTCGGCTTGCCACGCTTGTTGGTCGCCGGCGGTGTCGGGGCTGCCGGGCGCTTGCGCGGAGGTCCGTCGAACTTGGACCCACGAGGTGCGTTCGACCATGCGCCGCCGCGAGGAGCGTCGGGGCGTGC
>NZ_BCWH01000003.1:1181414-1198914 GCF_001653035.1 Rhodococcus sp. YH3-3
CACTGCGCGGCGGGCGACGGTCATCATTGAATCCACCGCGACGGTCGTCCGTGCGGGGACGGTCGGATCCGGCGTTGCGGTCGTATCCAGAGGTACTGCGGGAAGTGTTGCTGCGTCCACCACGGGGCGCTTCGCTACGTGCGCCGCGGGGGGCGTCGCTGCGACCACCACGGGGTGCATCGCTGCGTGCGCCGCGGTTGTCGCGGGAGTTGTTACGGTCCGGTGTGCCATCTCGGCGAGCGGGATTGTTCACTTTTTTCCTGTCAGTTTTCTACTGTTTCCCGAGCGTGGTCGGGTCTTTCTCGGTGCTGACGAGCGCCGGGATTCCGGTCAGTCGTCGACTTCGGTGTCCACTACGTCAGCGGGCACGTCTGCCTTGTTCATTCTCGCAAATCGCGGATCGGATTCCAGGCTTTCGCTGATGTCGTCGATGAGATCGACATCAGGCAAGAGCGGGGCCAACTCCGGGAGCTCGCTCAGCGAGGCCAGGCCGAGCCGTTCGAGGAACAGTTCGGTCGTGGAGTACCGTGTCGCGTTGGTGTCCGGGTCAGGCCCGGCTTCCGCGATCAGTCCGCGGGCAAGGAGGGTGCGTACCACCCCGTCCACGTTGACGCCTCGTACCGCACTGATCCGCGCACGAGTCAACGGTTGACGGTATGCGACTACAGCCAAAGTTTCCAATGCCGCCCTGGTCAATTTGGTGCGTGCGCCGTCCAATAGCAGCTTTTCCACGTACGGGGCAAACTCTTGTCGCGTGTACAGACGCCATCCGTCGCCCGCGTAGCGAAGGTCCATTCCGCTGCCGCGAGCGGTCAATGCGGCTGACATCGACGTCAGGCGTTCTTCGACTCGTTCCGGCGCGGTTCCGGTGACAGATGCGAGTTGGTTCACTTCGGCCGGCGAATCCACGACAAGCAGAAGCGACTCCAGCACTGCGTCGAGTTGATCGTCGTCGAGTTCGAAATCGGGGGCGGAATCTTCGGAATCCGCGGCCGGGTCGGTAGGCTCGATCATCTCGTCTAGCTGCGAAGATTCCGATTCCGTCGGCTCGGCGTTCATCCGTAGTCCTCCTCTGTGACCGGCGCGGCCGGGTCGTCTCCGGTCCAACTCACCATCAGCGGCCCGAGGGCTTCGGGTTGCTCGAACACGATGACCTGCCGGCGATACAGCTCGAGCAACGCGAGAAATCTTGCGACTATCTCGACGGTGATCTCACACTCGGCAACGAGGTCCCCGAAGGGTGTCCACTCCCCTATGCCTCGCTCGCGCAGCAACTCGAGAATTCGCTCAGCCTGCTCGGGTATCGAGATATTGGACACATGGAGGTGATCGAGGCCCACCGTCGGCACCGGACGCGGTGTGAACACCGTCGCCGCGATCTCCGCAAAACGCTGAGGATCGACGCCCAACAACACCTCGGGCAGGAGTTCGGTGAACTGATCCTCGACGGCAACCGAGCGCGGATAGCGCCGCAGCGCTGCTTCCTCCAACTCACCGAACAGCGCCGCAACTTGTTTGTACGCCCGGTACTGCAGCAGTCGCGCGAAGAGAAGGTCGCGGGCTTCGAGAAGCGCCAGATCCTCCGCGTCCTCGACCTGCCCGGCGGGCAACAGCCTTGCCGCTTTCAGGTCCAGAAGAGTGGCTGCGACGACCAGAAACTCTGTTGTCTGATCGAGGCCCATCGCACTGCCGAGTTCCTTGGTGTATGCGATGAAATCGTCAGTGACGGTGTGCAGGGCGACTTCGGTGACATCGAGCTGTCGTTGATTGATCAGGTTCAACAGCAGATCGAACGGGCCTTCGAAGTTCCGGAGAGTGACTCGGAAACCGGCAGCCTTGGCTGCGGTCTGAGCGTCGGTCGGCACGTTCGGGTCGATCGAATCCGGCTCGACTTCGACCGAATCTTCTTGCGATGCAATCAGTTCCACTAACGACCAGACCGGTGAATGACCTCGCGGGCCAATGCTCGATATGCCTCGGCCCCAGCCGATTTCGGCGCCCACGTCGTGATCGGCTCACCGGCGACGCTGGTTTCGGGGAATCGGACGGTGCGGTTGATCACCGTGTCGTAGACGACGTCGCCGAACACCTCGACGACTCGCGCCATCACCTCACGAGCGTGCAGAGTCCGGGCGTCGAACATCGTGACGACGATACCGGCCAACTCCAGCTTGGGATTGAGACGATCGTGCACCTTTTCGACGGTGTCGTTGAGGAGTGCCAGGCCGCGCAGGCTGAAGTACTCGCATTCCATCGGAATGATGACCGAATCGGCGCAAGCCAGCGCATTCACCGTGAGCAGGCCAAGCGACGGCTGGCAGTCGATGAGCACGTAGTCGTACCGATCGAGAACAGGGTGCAACACGCGCCCCAAGGTCTGCTCACGTCCGACCTCGGTGACCAATTGGATCTCGGCGGCCGAAAGGTCGATGTTGCTGGGCAGCAGGTCGAGGCCGTCGACCCGAGTGCGCATCAACACATCGTCGATGGACACACGCGGTTCGACCAGAAGGTTATGGACGGTCAGTTCCAGGTCGTGATGCTGGACGCCCAGTCCAGCAGACAACGCGCCTTGGGGATCGAGATCCACCAGGAGCACTCGGCGACCGTATTCGGCCAACGACGCACCCAGGTTGATGGTCGACGTCGTCTTGCCGACGCCGCCCTTCTGGTTGCACATCGCGATGATCATCGCGGGTCCGTGGTGCGCCAACGGTGTCGGTTGGGGTACCTCGCGGACCGGTCGACCTGTCGGGCCGAGTTCTTCCGCGGAAACGGTGAGGGTTTCCGCAGGTGGAGAGGCTACTGGCGTCGTATCTATTTCGAACATCGCCTCTGGTTCGGAGGGTACAGCTGGTGCTGATTCGTTCACGCGCTCGAAGAGTTGGGCATTGACATGCGGCGGCGCGGACTCCGCCGCTGGTGGCTGCGATGTCGACACGGTCCGATGCTCCCCTACTCTTTCGGCGGTTGCTCTCGGCGCCGGCAAACCCCCGAAACTGCGGTGGAGGCCGCTCGCGCTCCTTGAACGCTACCGCCTACATCACCGAATGGTCTCGCAGACACGCATGAGCCAACCACGCCTAACGGGCGCGTGGGTGTGCCTGAGCCCACACTTCGCGCAGCGCGGTGACGGTGACCAGCGTGTAGATCTGCGTCGTGGTTACCGAAGCGTGACCGAGAAGTTCCTGCACGACGCGTACGTCCGCGCCGCCGTCGAGCAGGTGTGTGGCAAACGAGTGCCTGAGCGTGTGGGGTGAGACGTCCGCCTTGATCCCGGCCGACGCCGCCGCATCCTGAAGTATCTGCCACGCGCTTTGACGCGAGAGGCGTCCACCGCGCGCGTTGAGAAAGAGGGCAGGAACACCGCGCGTCGCCAGGCTGGGGCGCCCGCGGACGAGATACGCGTCGACGGCGGCGATCGCCGGCCTGCCGACGGGGACGATCCGCTGCTTGCCGCCCTTGCCCTTGAGCAGCACGGAACGCGCAGGTCGCGGGGCCCGTCACCGGCCGCACCGCCACCCGAAGCGTCGAGCAGGGCGATCACGTCGTCGAGAGGCAGGGCCTTGGGCAGCTTGCGTCCGGGCGTCGGCGGCTTGACCGTTCGGGCCACGTCGACGCTGACCAGACCTTCGGCGGCGGAAAACTTGTGGAATCCGCGAACCGCGATCAGGGTGCGTGCTGCCGAACTGGCCGCCAATGGTACGACGCCGGAATCTTTGTCACCCAGGCGCAGATGTGTCACGAATTCGGTGACGTCGTTCTCCGTCACGCCCGCGACGTCGTCGATGCCGCGTCCGTGCAGGTACTCCGCGTACCGATTCAGGTCGCGGCGATAGGAAAGTAGAGTATTGCGCGCAGATCCTCGCTCGACCGCTAGATGGTCGAGATACGAGTCCACCTGTCGGGCAAGCACTTCAGGCTCGCGACTTGCGTTCTCCGAATGCGCGAGGACGATCGGGCCACGGTGCGTCGGCGGGGCGTAGCGGCTTTCCCGTCGCGCGTGCGGTGGCGATCGCGAGAATGCCTGATACCGCTGTGGCATTGACGATGTCGCCGCGTAGCGCCATGTCGACGGCGTCGGCGAGCGGAACCCGCGAAATCTCGAGATCGGCTTCTTCGTGTTCGGGATCGTCGCGCTCCACCTCGTGCAACCCCTCGGCGAGGAAGACGCGAACCGCCTCGTCCGTGAACCCGGGTGAGAGAGCGACATCGACCAGCACCGACCACCGATCGGCGCCGAGTCCGGTTTCTTCGCCCAGCTCGCGCGCTGCCGCCTCGACCGGGCTCTCCCCCGCAGCGTCGAGCAGACCGGCAGGGATTTCCCACAACCGGTGCCCGAGCGGGTGACGGTACTGGTGAATCAGCACCAGGTTGTCGTGCTCGTCCAGTGCCACGACGGCAACGGCGCCGTGGTGTTCGACGACTTCCCGATCGGCACGCTGACCACCAGGCATCGCAACGGTGTCGACGCGCAACGCGATGATCGCGCCGGTGTAGACCGTCTTGGAGCCGAGGGTGTCGAATTCGTGCCGACCGGGATCGCTCATGTGTGGCTAGACCTTTTCCACGTTCTCGACTGCAGCGTCGAGCGCCGTCTCGGTGGCGGCGGTGTCTATCTTCTCGTCACCGTGGACGTCGACGGGCAGGCGCTCTTCGAGCTTGTACGTCAACGCTGCTTCGACGAAGGCGGCGAACAGCGGATGCGGGCGTGTCGGGCGGCTCTTGAGCTCCGGGTGTGCCTGGGTGGCAACGAAGAACGGATGCTGCTCACGCGGGTACTCGACGAACTCGACCAGGTGGCCGTCCGGTGAGGTTCCGCTGAACTGCAAGCCGGACTTGGCAATCCGGTCGCGGTAGGTGTTGTTGACCTCGTAACGGTGACGGTGACGCTCGGAGACGTCCTCGGTTCCGTAGGCCTGAGCGACGACGGAACCCTTGGTCAGCACGGCCGGGTAAGCACCCAGACGCATGGTGCCACCGAGGTCGGCGTCACCGGCGATGACGTCTTCCTGATCAGCCATCGTCGAGATGACCGGATGCTTGGTGTCCGGCTCGAACTCGGCCGAGTTGGCATCGTCGAGGCCGACGCTACGAGCAGCTTCGATGACGACGCACTGCAGACCCAGGCACAGACCCAGCAGCGGCAGCTTGCGCGAACGTGCGAAACGGATCGCGCCGAGCTTGCCTTCGATGCCGCGGATGCCGAAGCCGCCGGGGATCAGAACACCGTCGACGTCACCGAGAGCGGCCTGCGCTCCGGCTTCGGTCTCACAGGCGTCCGACGGGACCCAGGAGATCTCGACCTTGGACCGGTTCGCGAATCCACCGGCGCGCAGTGCCTCGGTGACGGAGAGGTATGCGTCGGGCAGGTCGACGTACTTGCCGACCAACGCGACCCGCACGGTCTCACGCGGCTGGTGAACACGATCGAGGAGGTTGCCCCACACGGTCCAGTCGACGTCGCGGAACGGGAGACCGAGCTGGCGAACGACGTAGGCGTCGAGGCCCTCACGGTGCAGAACCTTCGGGATGTCGTAGATCGAGGGAGCGTCGGGCGTCGAGATGCAGGCGTCGACGTCCACGTCGCACATCAGGGCGATCTTGTTCTTGAGGCCCTGCGGAACGTCACGATCGCAACGAAGGATCAGCGCGTCGGGCTGAATGCCGATGCTGCGCAACGACGCAACCGAGTGCTGCGTGGGCTTGGTCTTGAGTTCTCCGGAGGGGCCGAGGTACGGCACGAGGGAGACGTGCAGGAAGAAGACGTTGTCGCGGCCGACGTCGTGGCGGACCTGGCGAGCGGCTTCGAGGAAGGGCTGCGATTCGATGTCGCCGACGGTGCCACCGATTTCGGTGATCACGACGTCCGGGCGGTGTCCCTGCAGATCCGGACCGCTCATCTCGAGGATGCGACGCTTGATCTCGTCGGTGATGTGCGGGATGACCTGAACGGTGTCGCCGAGGTACTCGCCGCGGCGTTCCTTGGCGATGACCGTCGAGTAGACCTGGCCGGTGGTGACGTTCGCCTGGCCGGAGAGGTCACGGTCGAGGAACCGCTCGTAGTGTCCGACGTCGAGGTCGGTCTCGGCACCGTCTTCGGTGACGAAGACCTCGCCGTGCTGGAAGGGGTTCATGGTGCCCGGATCCACATTGAGATAGGGATCGAGCTTCTGCATGGTCACGCGCATTCCCCGCGCGGTCAACAACTGTCCCAGGCTCGAGGCGGTCAAACCTTTGCCGAGCGAGGAAGCTACACCTCCGCTGACGAAGATGTGCTTGGTGGCGGTACGCGTGTTAGTGCGTGACTGTGGCAAAGGGGCTCCCGTGACGACTGTGCAGGGCTTGGTCTGATGAAGCATGCTGGGGCCTGCCGACCCACGGGATTTCACGGTAACACCTATCGGGGGTCGGTGCCTACAACGCGCCGACTTTCCGCCCCCGATGTGACCGGCGTATCAATACCGGGGTGTTCAGTTGGTGGGTGCGCCGACGGTGACCGCCGCCGCTCCCGGTCCCGTGCCGTAGCGGCCGGCGCCGCCGTTCAACTGTTCCTGCAGCGCCAACGGCGTGGTGATCTTGCCCGACTCCCGATCGATGTTGTCGATGGTCGTCAAGCCCGCTGAGAGCGCCGCGTCCGCACGAGCGACGGCAACCGGACCACTGCCCTCGGCCGAGCCAGGCCGGCCCGCGAGAATCGTTCCTGCGCCGCGTCCGTCGAGAGCACCAGCGAACCGGGCGATGACGGCGCCGCGGTTACCGGTGGCTGCGTCGGATTCACTCTTGTTGTCGCCGGTGAGAACCACCGCGAGTTGAGCCGGCTTGACCGCTCCGTCGTCGTAGCTGATGAAACCGGCGCTACGCAGCGAGTCGAGCGCGAGATTCATCTCGTCCGGAGTGCTCTGCGGCTCGCTGTTCTGCCCGTTGAGAAGCAGAACCGAACCGAGCAGATCACCCGCGAGACTGCCCTGATCGACCGCACCGGTCTTGAGTGTGATGCCCGCAGGGATGACATTGGTGACGACGGTCCGCAAGCGGTCACCGCCCGTGGCGTCGACAAACGAATCGGTGAGCGAGACGCGTCCGGTCACGGCGCCACCGGCGGCAGTGACGAGTCGGTTGACACCGTCGAGATCACCGGGATCGGCGTCCGGTGCCGTGATGACGACGACGGTGCGACCAGCGAGACTGTCACGCACGACGCGACCGCCGACAGCAGCATCGAAGCCGTCCGCGGAATTGAGTTGCTGCTGAAGCTGATTGGACTGTTGATTGAGGTCTTCGATCTCGTTCTGCAGGTCCGCCTTGTCGTCGCGCAGACCCGAAAGCAATCCACTGGACAGCATTCCGGAACCGAGCACCACGCCGATCGCGAGTGCCAGGAAGATTGCCGCTATGGAAATTGCATGTTGACGCATCGAAATCACTTGAAGAGCCCCTGAACCCACAGCGCGAAGCTGTTCCACGTTGCGATTGCCCAGTCGAGAACTTCACTACCGGCATTGGACACGACCAGGGCGACGATCACTGCCACCAGGGCGGCGAGCACCAGGAGCGCGATCGCGCCGCCGGACACTCGACTTCGATACAGCGTTGCCACAGCCTTGGCGTCGACCAGTTTCGGTCCCACCTTGAGCCGTGTCATGAACGCCGACGGATTGCTTTCACGACGCCCACGGTCGAAGAACTCGTCCAAGGACACCACGTTGCCGACCGTCACGATCAGTGAAGCTCCGTGGTGATCGGCGAGCAGCAACGCAAGGTCGGTCGGTGAGCAGGTCGCCGGGAACGTCATCGCCCCGATACCGAGATCCTGGATTCGGGAAAGCCCCGCCGCATGACCGTCCTGGTCTGCGGGCAGTACAACTTCCGCGCCGGACTTGAGGGTGGAACTGGTGATCTCTTCCGGGTCGCCCACGATCAGATCGGGGCGGTATCCGGCCTTGCTCAACACGTCCGCACCTGCGCCGACACCGATCAGGATCGGCGAATACTCCTTGATGAAGGGCTTGAGGTTCTTCAGATCTGCCTCGTGTTCGGGTCCGTCGGAGACGACCACGACGTGGCGATCCTTCAAGTCGATGTCGATGTCCGGAACACCGATTCCGTCGATCAGCAAAGGACTTTCGGTGCGGATGAACTCGATGGTGTTACCCGAGAACGCTTCCAGGTGATCGACCAGGCCGGTCTTGGCCTCGATCATCCGATCGGAGATCTCGGCCTCGGTCTGCTCTTCGCCCTTGACGAGGCTCTTCTCGCCGTTGAAGATCTCGCCCTCGTGCAGGCGGATCTTGCTGCCGTCCTTGACGTTCTTGAAGACGTCACCGTCTACGGCATCGATCAGAACGATGTCGTTGGCGACGATCACTTCCGGTCCGAGGTTGGGGTACCGCCCCGAAATCGACGGCGACGCGTTGACCACGGCCATGACTCCGGCTTTCACCAGAGCATCGGCGGTCCGGCGATCGATGTCGACTTCGTCGAGGATCACGATGTCTCCAGGACCGACGCGGCGTAGAAGCTTCGCCGTGTTCCGATCGGCCCTGGCGATGCCACTGATCCCAGGCAAGGATTCGGTGTTACGTGAGAGCAATCCGGGCATCTTCATGGCTTCGATGATGAACCTGAAACCGCGTTGACCGGTGGAGGCGCGCCGACAACTACCACATCAGTCACACCAACACCACAGAACCTTCAATCTGTGACGCGGGCCGCATTCGCGATCTCGAGCAGTTCTTCGGCGTGCGCACGACCGGTCTCGGTGTCGTCCAGCCCTGCCAACATACGGGCCAATTCGACCACCCGATCCGAATCCGACAAGGTCCGCACGCCACTGCTCACCACGCCGCCTTTGTCGTCGACCTTGTCCACCACGAGGTGGGTGTCGGCAAACGCAGCAACCTGCGGAAGGTGGGTGACGACGATAACCTGATGCGTACGAGCAAGTTTCGCCAATCGGCGGCCGATCTCGACAGCAGCGCGACCACCGACCCCCGCGTCCACTTCGTCGAAAACCATCGTCGCACCGGTGTCGCTACCAGCGAGAACAACCTCGAGCGCCAGCATGACGCGTGACAGCTCGCCACCGGAAGCGCTCTTGCTGATCGGAAGTGACGGTGCCCCGCTGTGCGCAGACAGACGGAATTCCACCTCGTCGACGCCGGCAGACCCGGCATGAAGGTCTACTCCCCCGACGCTGAGCGGCGCCGAGTCCTGCGGGCCGGCAGGCTGCGAGCGCACAGTCACCTCGAGACCCGCACGTCCCATCGCCAGACCGGCGAGTTCCGCGCTGACGGCTTTGGCGAGCTTTGCCGCTGCCTTGACTCGCGCGGCGCTCAGCTTTGTGGCGGCTTCCGCGGTGAGGCCAGCCGTCTCCTCGACCTGCTTGGCCAACAGCGACAACGCATCCGACGACACGTCGAGTTTGGACAGACGAGCGCGAGCGGTATCTGCCCATTCGAGAACACCGTCGACATCGGCGGCGTACTTGCGAGTCAGAGTCTTCAGTTCCGATTGCCGCGACAGCAGCGAGTCCAGAGCACCCGGGTCTGCGGGCAGCCCGGACAGATAGGTGTTCAGGTCACCGGCAACATCGGTGACGACGGCAATAGCGTCGGCCAACCGGGAACCGAGGCCGTCCAGATCTGCGTCGGTGACCGACTCGATACGCGCCCGCGCTTCGGACATCAGGTCTAGCGCCGGCATGACCCCGACGTCGCCGCTTGCCATGTCGTCACTACCGGCGAGCGCAGCGTGCGCCCCTTCCGCAGCCGAGCGGAGCGAATCGAGTTCACTGAGTCGTCGAACTTCGGCAACTATCGCCGTGTCCTCGCCTGGCTCGGGTGCCACGCCGTCGATTTCGTTGAGCGCGAAGGTCAACTGATCTGCTTCTTGCGCCAGTTCACGAGCCTTCGACGTGCGTTCGATCAACTCCGAACGAGCATCGAGCCATTCACGACGGTGTTTGCGGTACCTCGTCAGCAGCGTTCCGATTGCCTTGTCCCCGAAGCGGTCCAGCGCATTGCGTTGCTGGTCGGGACGAAGCAATCGCAGCTGATCGTTCTGTCCGTGGACAGTCAGAAGTGGGTCCGTGAATTCGGAGAGAACTCCCGCCGGCACGCTTCGTCCGCCGAGATGAGCCCGTGAGCGGCCGTCGCTGCCGACTGTCCGGACGGCGATGATGGTCCCGTCCTCGTCGCGCTCGGCGCCGGACGATTCCAGGATTCGGACGATCTCACGCTCGGTGGCCGGTGAGACGTCGTCGGCGATGAATCGTCCTTCGACGACGGCTCGCGACGCGCCCAACCGCACCCGACCGGCATCGGCTCGCGCTCCGCTGAGGAGGTGCAAGCTGGTGACGACCATCGTTTTACCTGCGCCGGTTTCACCGGTCAGGACGGTCAGGCCCTCGTGGAACTGGGCGCTGGCCTCGGAGATCACACCAAGACTGTCGATACGGATCTCTGCGAGCACGATTAAGGCTTCCTTCCTCGCCATCCGGTAACCGGAAGCTCGAACTTGCGAACCATCCGATCAGCGAAGGGCGCAGAGTCCAACCGGACCCACTTGACGGGAGTGGCGCCGCGAACGATCTCGACGCGAGCGCCGGCAGGCAGTTCCAACGTACGACGACCGTCGCAGAAGACCAGGCCGTCGTGGCTACCGGCGACGGTCTCCACCGCGATGATCGAATTCGGGCTGGTGACCAACGGCCGCGCGAACAGCGCATGCGCGTTGCTGGGTACGACGAGCAAAGCTTCGAGTTCGGGCCACACGACAGGGCCGCCTGCGGAAAATGCGTAAGCGGTCGAGCCTGTAGGAGTGGACACGAGAACACCGTCGCAACCGAAGGCAGACACCGGTCGGCCGTCGACTTCGAGGACAACTTCGAGAACTCCCAGACGCGAACGATTCTCGATACTGGCCTCGTTGAGCGCCCACCCGCGATCGATGATCTCGTCGTCCACCCGAATCACAACGTCGAGTGTCATACGGGACTCGACGCGATATTCCTTGCGAACTACCTGTGCGAGCGCCTCGTCGAGATGCTCGGCCTCGGTCTCTGCCAGAAATCCGATCCGTCCGAGGTTGATGCCCAGTACCGGAATGGACGCTTCTTGAGCGAGTTCGGCGGCGCGCAGAAATGTGCCGTCACCACCGAGAACCAGAACTAACTCGCATCCGACGGCAGCATCAGGGCCGGGATGAACAACCGTGACGTCGAGACCCGGCGCAGAGAAGCCCGCGGGTTCCGTCATTGCTTCGATGCGCGAGCTGTCTGCTTCGTCGACGAGGACTCGCAGCCCGATTCCCGCCCGTTCGAAAATCTTCCCGACTCGTTTGGCGGTTTCCGTGATGTCACGTCGACCAGGGTGTGCGACAAGAAGGATCTCGCGCGACTCGCCGTTCGTGACCGCGTTCACTGGGGCCCTTCCTCTACAGCCTTGCGAATCATGTCCTCCACCGAAGGAATTCCCTCGGTGTCCGGCTCGTGATCACCGGGCGAACCTGTCTTTCGAAGCCACAGGAAATACTCGACATTTCCCGACGGACCGGGCAATGGGCTGGCCACAACACCTAACGTCCGCAGACCTACCTTTGCAGCAGCCTCCGACACGTCGAGCACAGCCGAGATTCGCAATTCCGGATCTCGTACGACGCCACCGGCACCGACGCGGTCCTTGCCCACCTCGAACTGAGGCTTGACCATCGGAACCAGGTCCGCGCCGTCAGCAGTACAGGCGACAAACGCCCCGAGTACAAGTTTGAGAGAAATGAACGACAAGTCCGCGACAACGAGATCGACAGTTCCGCCGATGGTCTCTGCATCAATTGCACGAACATTGGTTCGGTCGATGACGTGCACCCGGTCATCGGACTGCAGGCGCCACACCAGTTGTCCGTAGCCGACGTCGACTGCGACAACTTCCTTCGCACCACGCGTCAGCAGAACATCGGTGAACCCACCGGTGGATGCGCCGGCGTCGAGGCAACGGCGACCTTCGACCGTCAATCCTTCGGCACCGAAGGCGTCGAGTGCGCCGATCAGTTTGTGAGCACCCCGCGACGCCCACGAAACTTCCTGCTCCACCTCGACGACCCGAAGTGGCGTTCCGGCTTCGATCGCCGTCGCAGGCTTGGTCGCAACGGCTCCCGAGATGAGAACTCGCCCGGCGGAAATCAGTTCTTGCGCATGATCTCGTGACCGTGCGAGTCCGCGACGGACAAGTTCGGCGTCCACCCGTGCTCTACGTGCCACGTCAAGCCCTGTCCACAGAGGCGAGTGCCTGGACGAGCACCTCGTGTGCCTGTTCCAAAATATGTGCCTTCTGCGGAATCACACCTGCTCCGTGCTGATCGTTCGGATCCTGTTCGATGCCACCGAGGCGCGCCAGCAAACCGTCGACGTCAGAACGTATGCGTTCCGGATCGACGGAAGGGCGTGGCCCGGGCAACGGAGATCCGTTACTCGTGTTTCCGGGGTGCGGTGTCGGCGTGCTCATCGGGCACAACGTTAGTGCATGACTCTCGGTTACGCATACACCCGCACCCCCGCGAGTCGAACACATTTGCGAGAGATCAGACGAGCCAGGATGCAAACAGATCCGCCACGCCGGCATCCGACGCTTCCAGGGTCCGGAACGACGGATTAGCCCATGCGACAGGCGCAACCGCGCGTAGAAGCGACATCTCGTCCCCGACAACCGGGCCGTCGACAACCAGCGCCGACCCGTTCACGGAGACAGACCACTTGGAGTCCGCACCGACCAGCGATTCGACGGCCGGCTGATTGAGCGAATCCAGAGTTGCTGCAATGTAGGTGGGGCGCTGCTCAACCGGAGCCCGCAGTACGTCACCCGGCGTGCTCACACCGGTGAGAACCAACAACGAGTCGATCGAAACAGCGTGTGCGCCTTCGATATCGGTGTCCAAACGATCACCGACCACCAGTGGACGCGAGCACCCACTGCGAGCGAGCGCGTCCTCCATCAGCGGTGCAGCAGGCTTACCTGCCACCAACGGTTCCTGCTTGGTCGCAGCGCGTAGAGCTGCCACCATCGAGCCGTTGCCCAGCACCAAACCCCGCTCCGACGGCAGTGTTGTGTCCAGGTTTGCCGCTACCCACAGCGCACCGGCCCGGATCGCCAAGCACGCCTCGGCAAGGATCGACCAGTTGGTCTCCGTCGAATGTCCTTGAACGACAGCAACCGGAGAATCCGCGAATTCGCGCACCGGAAGCAACCCGACGCGCGTCACCTCGTCGGCCAATGCGTCGGTACCGACGACGAGCACAGCGGCACCGGGTTCGAGACGCTCCGACAGCAGACGCACTGCCGTCTGAGAACTGGTGACGACACGATCGTCTTCGGAATCGAAACCGAGTTCGGTCAGATGCGCCGACACTGCCGAAGGCGAGCGACTCGCATTGTTGGTCACGTAGTACAAGGCCTGCGTGCCCTGACCGAGAGCGGCCTGGGTGCCGGGAATCGCATGAGCTCCGGCGTACAGAGTGCCATCGAGATCGAGCAAAAGTACGTCGTACTGAGTACGAAGCACGGTCACTGATCTTCTCCGGTCAACTCGGCCACCCGTTCTTCAGCATCCGTGTCACCCTCGAGGTCAGCAGCTGCAGCGTTGAGGAACCACTTCAGTCCGTCTTCGACACGACCAGCTGCAACGAGGGCATCGGCGTAGGCGTAGAACAGCCGAGCCGCAGCTTCACCGGTACGCGCTGCGTCCAGATCCTTGGTCTGCAGTGTGACAACTGCCTGATCGAACTGACCGAGATCCATGCGGGCGCCTGCGACGACGATCCTCAACTCAGACGCCTCGTCGCCCGAAAGCAGGGCAGCCTCGTCGCTACGGCCGAGCTCGATCGCGCGTTCTGGTCGACCCAAACCGCGTTCGCAGTCGGCCATGACAGCGATCAGACCCGGTCCGCCAGCCATTCGACGGGCAGCACGAAGCTCGGAGAGAGCTTCAGCCCATTCACCGGCGTGGTACGCGGTGATTCCGGCAGCTTCACGAACGACCGCAATTCGGCCGGCGCGCTGACGGGCAGCGCGAGCGTGGAGCAGTGCGAGTTCCGGATCTTCGTCGACGAGCTTGCCCGCCATGACGAGGTGACGCGCAACTGTGTTGGCGTTGTCCTTGTCGAGGCTGAGCAGATCCCGACGAACGGCTGGGTCCAACTCCGTGGGCTCTACGTTGTCGGGCAAATCCGGTTCGTCAGGTCGTGCTTGCTGACGGTTGCGGTCGCCATCGCGTCCACGAGGGGTGAACCCACCCTCGCCGCCGCGACGCTGTCCGCCGTTGAATCCGCCGCCGCGGTTACTGTTTCCAGCACCGCCACGGTTGTTGTCTCCGGCACCACCGCGGCGGTCTCCGCCTGCAGCGCCGCGTGATCCACGCCCGTCGTTGTCACGACGGGGGCCACCTGATCGAGGCGCTCCTCCCCCACGGAAGGACCGACGCTCGTCGCCATTCTCCGACACAGTCATTCCTCTCATACAACGCACGAAAGGGGACCCAATATGTTGGGTCCCCTTTCGGTTAACGGGTGTTCGGCGGTGTCCTACTCTCCCACACCCTGTCGAGTGCAGTACCATCGGCGCTGAAGGGCTTAGCTTCCGGGTTCGGAATGGGACCGGGCGTTTCCCCTTCGCTATGACCGCCGTAACTCTATGAAACTGTCACAGTAACCTTCTTCTGATCACCTGGTTTCACCACCCGTCAACACCAGTTTCTGGTGTTGGGGGATGGAGAAAACAGGGTTTCTCATCAGTATCTGTGTGTTGTTTCAGATACCGCACAGTGGACGCGTAGCTTCTTTGTGGTAAGTCCTCGGCCTATTAGTACCAGTCACCTGCATGCATTACTGCACTTCCAGTTCTGGCCTATCAACCCGGTGGTCTGCCGGGGGCCTTACCCCCTCGAGGGGGTGAGAAACCTCATCTTGGAACAGGCTTCCCGCTTAGATGCTTTCAGCGGTTATCCCTTCCGAACGTAGCTAACCAGCGGTGCTCCTGGCGGAACAACTGGCACACCAGAGGTTCGTCCGTCCCGGTCCTCTCGTACTAGGGACAGCCTTCCTCAAGTTTCTAACGCGCGCGGCGGATAGAGACCGAACTGTCTCACGACGTTCTAAACCCAGCTCGCGTGCCGCTTTAATGGGCGAACAGCCCAACCCTTGGGACCTACTCCAGCCCCAGGATGCGACGAGCCGACATCGAGGTGCCAAACCATCCCGTCGATATGGACTCTTGGGGAAGATCAGCCTGTTATCCCCGGGGTACCTTTTATCCGTTGAGCGACACCGCTTCCACTTGCCGGTGCCGGATCACTAGTCCCGACTTTCGTCCCTGCTCGACCTGTCAGTCTCACAGTCAAGCTCCCTTGTGCACTTGCACTCGACACCTGATTGCCAACCAGGCTGAGGGAACCTTTGGGCGCCTCCGTTACATTTTGGGAGGCAACCGCCCCAGTTAAACTACCCACCAGGCACTGTCCCTGAACCAGATCATGGTCCGAGGTTAGAGGTCCAATTCGATCAGAGTGGTATTTCAACAACGACTCCACGATAACTGGCGTCACCGTTTCACAGTCTCCCACCTATCCTACACAAACCGAACCGAACACCAATACCAAGCTGTAGTGAAGGTCCCGGGGTCTTTTCGTCCTGCCGCGCGTAACGAGCATCTTTACTCGTAATGCAATTTCGCCGAGTCTACGGTTGAGACAGCTGAGAAGTCGTTACGCCATTCGTGCAGGTCGGAACTTACCCGACAAGGAATTTCGCTACCTTAGGATGGTTATAGTTACCACCGCCGTTTACTGGGGCTTAAATTCTCAGCTTCGCTCCCGAAGGAACTAACCGGTCCTCTTAACCTTCCAGCACCGGGCAGGCGTCAGTCCGTATACATCGTCTTACGACTTCGCACGGACCTGTGTTTTTAGTAAACAGTCGCTTCTCACTGGTCTCTGCGGCCCCACCCAGCTCAGACAGTAAATGTCGTCACCAGACAGGGCCCCCCTTCTCCCGAAGTTACGGGGGCATTTTGCCGAGTTCCTTAACCATAGTTATCTCGATCGCCTTAGTATTCTCTACCTGACCACCTGTGTCGGTTTGGGGTACGGGCCGTGTGAAAGCTCGCTAGAGGCTTTTCTCGGCAGCATAGGATCACTGAATTCGCCTCAATCGGCTACGCATCACGTCTCAGGCTTGTGTGCGACCCGGATTTGCCTAGGTCACGCCCTACACGCTTACACCAGTATTACCACTGACTGGCTCAGCTACCTTCCTGCGTCACCCCATCGCTTGGCTACTACCAGATCAGGTCCCATGCATCCACCAACTCGAGACCCGAAGGTCTTCTCGTGGCTTCAGGATGGTTAGTATCACTGATTCACCATGGGCGCGTTCACACGGGTACGGGAATATCAACCCGTTGTCCATCGGCTACGCCTGTCGGCCTCGTCTTAGGTCCCGACTCACCCTGGGCGGATTAACCTGGCCCAGGAACCCTTGGTCATTCGGCGGACGAGTTTCTCACTCGTCTTTCGCTACTCATGCCTGCATTCTCACTCGTGTGGCCTCCACGGCTAGGTCACCCTGCCGCTTCCATGGCCACACGACGCTCCCCTACCCATCCACACACCTGCCAGAAAATCCTTGGATCAACTGGGGGCTATTGCGTGAATGCCGCAGCTTCGGTGGTGTACTTGAGCCCCGCTACATTGTCGGCGCAGGATCACTTGACCAGTGAGCTATTACGCACTCTTTCAAGGGTGGCTGCTTCTAAGCCAACCTCCTGGTTGTCTTCGCGACCCCACATCCTTTTCCACTTAGTACACGCTTAGGGACCTTAGCTGGCGATCTGGGCTGTTTCCCTCTCGACTACGAACCTTATCGCCCGCAGTCTCACTGCCGCGCTCTCACTCACCGGCATTCGGAGTTTGGCTGATTTCGGTAAGCTTGTGGGCCCCCTAGACCATCCAGTAGCTCTACCTCCGGTGAGAAACACGCGACGCTGCACCTAAATGCATTTCGGGGAGAACCAGCTATCACGGAGTTTGATTGGCCTTTCACCCCTACCCACAACTCATCCCCTCAGTTTTCAACCTAAGTGGGTTCGGTCCTCCACGACGTCTTACCGTCGCTTCAACCTGGCCATGGGTAGATCACTCCGCTTCGGGTCTAGAGCATGCCACTGACTCGCCCTATTCGGACTCGCTTTCGCTACGGCTACCCCACACGGGTTAACCTCGCGACATGCCACTAACTCGCAGGCTCATTCTTCAAAAGGCACGCCATCACCCCCAGCAGTAAACTGCTCGAAGGCTCTGACGGATTGTAAGCGCACGGTTTCAGGTACTATTTCACTCCCCTCCCGGGGTACTTTTCACCTTTCCCTCACGGTACTAGTCCGCTATCGGTCACCAGGGAGTATTCAGGCTTATCGGGTGGTCCCGACAGATTCACACCAGATTTCACGGGCCC
>NZ_BCWH01000003.1:1201414-1328053 GCF_001653035.1 Rhodococcus sp. YH3-3
CGGTTGATCATTCGCGGATGTGAAGTACCAAAAAAAATTTGGCACTGACATTCATCGACACACTGTTGAGTTCTCAAAGAACACGCACACACCATCACTTCAACCAGGTTGAAAGCTCCGGGGCAAGGGTTACAATCTTAGCTTGTTCGCTCCAAGGAAGCAAGTTCCCGCTGAGCGTGATTGTCTCCGACTTCGTCCAACCGCGTTTCCCCGGCCTGTCGGTCGGGGTTGGTGTCCATGTCGCTCTGACTTGGACAAAGTTACGCGAATGAAAACTGAGCGTCAAACGTGCAGGTCGCAGATGTTCGACAGGTTAAATCCGCTGGTAGCCCGCCCGGAGGCGGGCCACCAGCGGCCACAGGAGCCCCGCAAGACAACTGTGACCCCACACACGTCAGTTCGGAAGGATTCTCACGCCGGCGAAGTTGCGCTTTCCGCGCCGGACGACCAACCAGCTGCCGTGAAGCAGATCGGATGCGGTGGGCTCCCAGTCGTCGGCCGACACCTTCTGGTTGTTCACCGAAGCACCGCCCTCTTTCACGGCGCGTCGAGCGGCCCCCTTGCTCTCGCACAAGCCGCTCGTCACGAGCAGATCGATGATCGTGCGCGGCTCCCCCGGCGCCAATTCGCTGACCGATGCTTCTTTCAGCGCCGCGGCTAGCGTCGACTCGTCGAGTTCCGCCAGCTCCGCCTTGCCGAACAACGCCTGACTGGCGAGCTCGACAGCACGGGTGTTGTGTTCCCCGTGAACCAAGGTCGTCATCTCCGCGGCAAGTCGCTTCTGCGCTTCTCGCGCATGCGGCCGCTCCGCTGTTGCAGTCTCCAGCTCCGCGAGTTCGTCCGCAGTCAGGAAGGTGAACCAGCGCAGGTACTTGATCACGTCGGCGTCGCCAGTGTTCACGAAGTACTGGTACCAGGCGTACGGGCTGGTCATCTCGGGGTCGAGCCACAAACTTCCGCCACCGGTCGACTTTCCGAACTTTTTGCCATCGGCCGAGGTCACCAGCGGAACCGTCATTGCATGAACGCTTTCACCGTCGACACGACGGTTGAGTTCGACGCCGGCAATGATGTTGCCCCACTGATCGGACCCGCCGACCTGCAGAGTGCAGCCGAGATCGCGTCGCAAGTGCAGGTAGTCGTTGGCCTGGAGCAGCATGTAGCTGAACTCGGTGTACGACATCCCGTCCGACTCGAGACGACGCTTCACGGTGTCACGCGCAAGCATGACGTTCACGGAGAAGTGTTTACCGACATCACGCAGGAAGTCGATGGCCGACATCTTGCCGGTCCAGTTCATGTTGTTCTCGATGACCGCGCTCGTCGGCGAATCGTCGAAATCCACGAATCGTTCGAGCTGACCACGGATGCGACCTGCCCAGTCCGCGACGGTATCGGCGGAGTTCATCGTCCGTTCCCCGACGTCACGGGGGTCTCCGATCAGGCCCGTTGCACCGCCGGCAAGAACGATCGGGCGGTTGCCGGCGCGCTGAAACCGCTTGAGCGCGAGGAGCGGAACCAGGTGACCTGCGTGCAGGCTCGGTCCTGTCGGGTCGAAGCCCGCATACAACGTGACCGGTCCGGCCTCGAGATCTTTACGCAAAGCGTCGAGATCGGTTGATTGGGCGATCAGCCCGCGCCAGGTCAGTTCGTCGAGAATATTCTCAGTCACGGACTCGATCATCCCATCTTCACGAAATGACCGGCGCTCGCGGGCTTCGGCGATACGCGGACACCGCTCGCGAGTCCGGAATCCACAGGCGCCACGGAACCTCCGCCGCGGTACTGACCCCCACCCGCGGTCCACTGACCCATTCCTTCGACTCCCCCAATTCGAGCCGAATCCGAGAGGCAGGGTTGAACACGTCTGTTCCGTTGTCCGCCAACGTGATTGCGACAGAAGCACCGAGATTACCCGGCCCTCTGGCCCATTGGTGAGACGGCCGGTCCGGCGATCTCCGAGCAGACACCACATCGTGACCGGCCTCGATTTCGGCCGCTCGGAGCAGAACACCACCCGCGACACCATCCGGGCCGTACGAGATGTTCATACAAAAGTGCATTCCATAGCTGCGGTAGACGTAGAGACGCCCCGCCCGCCCGAACATCACGCTGTTCCGCGGCGTTCTCCCCCGATACGAATGTGCTGCCGGATCCGGCCATGGCCCGTCCTTCTCCCCTCCGTACGCCTCGACCTCGACGATCCTCAGCGAGATGTCGTCGACGGTCAGGGTCGAGCCGAGAATTGTCAGGCCCGCTTCCAACGGGTTCTCCACATTTTCCAAGGTCTCGATGCTCACCCTTCGATTGTGCCCACGCCGTTGACTCATCGGTCGGCCGAGTCGCATAATTCAACAAGTGATGAATTATTGAAACGAGGCGAACCGTGACCACAACGCCGGCAATAGACATCCGCGGACTACGAGTCATTCGCGGCAAGCACGAAGTTCTTCACTCGCTTGACCTGCAGGTATCAGCAGGATCGATCACCGGACTGCTCGGACCCTCCGGTTGCGGCAAGACAACCCTCATGCGCGCGATAGTCGGAACGCAGATCGTCGAAAGCGGTGAGGTCAGAGTCCTGGGAGATCGCGCCGGGTCCGTTGCCCTTCGCCGTCGGATCGGGTACGTCACCCAATCCCCCAGTGTGTACGGCGACCTGACGGTCACGCGAAATGTTCAGTATTTCGGCGCTCTGTACGGAAAATCCGGCGCAGACGTCGCAGCAGCGGTCGACGCCGTCGGATTGAGCCGATACGCCGACCAGACCGCCGCCGATCTGTCTGGTGGTCAACGCGGGCGAGTCTCGCTGGCTTGCGCGTTGGTGGCGTCACCTGATGTGTTGATCCTCGACGAACCGACCGTCGGCCTCGATCCGGTGCTTCGCGTCGAATTGTGGGAACGATTCGCTGACCTTGCTCGCAGCGGAACCACCCTGTTGGTCTCGAGCCACGTCATGGATGAGGCCGACCACTGCGCTGAGCTGATCCTGATGCGAGACGGGTACCTCCTCGCTCAACTCACACCCGATGAATTGCGCGCCAAAACCAGATGTGAACGGCTCGAGGACGCCTTTCTCGAGCTGATTCGGACTTCACCCGTCGGAGGTGAAATATCATGAGCATCAGGATCTTCGGCGCTACGACCGTACGCATTCTGCTTCAGCTCCGCCAGGACCATCGCACGGTGGCCATGATCTTGTTGGTCCCGTCGTTGTTGATGATTTTGCTGTATTTCCTCTACCAAGACGTCCCGACGCCACCCGGCCAGGTTTCGCTCTTCCAACGAGTGGCGATCACGATGTTGGGAATCTTGCCGTTTGTGGTGATGTTCCTGGTCACATCCATCGCCATGCAGCGCGAACGCAGTTCAGGAACCCTCGAACGCCTGCTCACCACACCGATGGGCAAACTCGACCTTCTCGCCGGATACGGGGCGGCATTTTCGCTCTCCGCCGCCGCTCAAGCAGCTCTCGCGTGCGCGGTTGCTTTCGGATTCCTCGGACTCACCATCGCCGGCAGTCTTGCCTGGGTCATCGTCATTGCAGTTCTCGGCGCAATACTGGGCGTTGCGCTAGGCCTGTTGGCCAGCGCATTCGCGAAGACCGAGTTCCAAGCGGTGCAATTCATGCCGGTAGTTGTGGTTCCACAGCTCTTCCTCTGCGGACTCCTGGTACCGCGCGACCAATTGCCGACCTGGCTCGAATGGATCAGCAACGTCCTCCCCTTGAGCTACGCCGTCGACGCACTTCAGCAAGTGTCGATGCATGCCGACGCGACGGGTCAGATGTGGCGTGATCTCGCCGTCATGGCGGGCTTCGCCGCCGCCGCACTCTCGCTGGCCGCGGCCACACTCGATCGCCGCACTCCATGACCGACAAGGACACGAGTCCTGCACCGATTCGTTCGGGGCGACGACCGGGCAAGTCGGAGACTCGCGCGCAGATCCTCGATTCGGCGCGACGGGCGTTCTCCCAGAACGGTTTTCGACGAACAACCGTTCGATCGATAGCTGCGGCCGCTGACGTCGATCCGGCTATGATTCATCACCATTTCGGGAGCAAGGAGCAGTTGTTCACCGCTGCGATCGCGCTACCGATCGATCCAGCAAAGGTACTGGGACCGGTTCACACCTCCCCGACCGAAAACCTCGGCGAAAGCCTTCTCCGGGCGGTGATCGGGCTATGGGATTCGGAACATCAGCCGGCGATTCTGGCGGCTTTTCGATCAGCCATTTCCGGCGACGGATCGCAGCTGATCCAGAGCTTTCTGCTCGATGTCGTATTGCGCGACATCATTCCGCGGGTGGACACACCACCTGGTACCGGCTTGATCAGAGCGGAATTGGTGGCCTCTCAGATGGCCGGACTGCTTGTCACGCGATATGTGCTCGGACTCGAACCACTCGCATCATTGAGCTTTGACGCTTTGGTACCGCTGGTGGCTCCGAACCTCCAGCGGTACCTGACCGGTGAATTACCGATCTAGCCTTCAGCCCGCGCGAGCAACTTCTCGTGCTCGTCGTCCGCCACATCGCGTGCCTCGTCGATCAACAGAACGGGAATGCCGTTCTCGATCGGGTAGGCACGCCGCAGGCGCGGGTTGTAGAGCAACTCGTCCCCGACCAGCAACAGCGGGCCTTTGTCCTGGGGGCAGGCCAAAATGCTGAGCAACGTCGAATCAATAGCCACGTGAGTCCTCTCGAACCGATCAAACAGAATGTCCTCAGGCTACCGTGCTCCGGTGCTCACCCTCGTCGGCATCAACTGCGCGGCAATTGCCTTGGTCAGCCGCTTGTACGACTGCGACTCGGAATCGAGGAACCAGGTCCGTGGCCCCGGCGCCGGCAATCCGGCCGCAGCCAAAGCAGTGGAGCTCGGACGGTACGACGAACCCACCGGGATCTCGTCAACCACGTGCACGATATCCGGACGAGCGTCGAAAGCGATGCGCGAGAGGGCCTCTGCAAGCTCGGCAGAACGGAACTGCCGTCCCGGACGCCATGTCACGGCAGCGACCGCCAGCTGATGCGGCGCGTCACCGACTCCGTATGCGACGGCAAGATCCACCCGCGCCACACTCGACAACGCGTCGACGATCGGCTGGGTGAACACGGGACCGCGGAGCGTGGAAATGACCGTGTTCTTGTGGTCGATCAGCCAGTAGTCGCCGTCGGCGTCCCGGCGGAAGAGATTTTCGGTGGGAATCCACGAATCGCCGGCTTGGAAGAGACCTCGCATGGCTCCGCCCGAGAGATCGGCGGTGAATCCCGCGCGCCCGAGCAGCAATCCGACCTCGTCTTCGGCGCACTCACGGACAAATCCGTTTCCGTTCTCGAGGAGCCGACCACTCAGCGGGTCGTATGCCGCCAACCGCACCTGCGCACTACCCGGCAGTGGGCGCCCCTTGGAACCAACTTTGGAGCCTGCAACATTGGCAAGAATCACGTCGCCTTCGGTCGACGCATAGAACTCGAGTACCTGCGCGGGGTCGAACGCCTCCGTTGTCCGCTTCCACAGACCATGGGGCATGCCCGAACCGATGAACAGGCGGACCGGATGACTACCGTCGATGAGAAGAAGATCCTCGTCGAGTATCTCGCGCATCATCGACCACGTGTAACTCACGACCGTCACGCCGTAGCGGTGGATTTCCTCGACGAACCTCGCGGGGTTCAGTCCACGTGAGAGCGCAATGCGTGAGCCACCGGCCATGGCACCACCGATGGTCGCGAGCAGACTCGACGAATGATGGAGTGGTGCAAGGCAGTACACGGTGTCACCGCGATCGAGATCTGCCGCCGTGGCCGTGCCGAAGGCCGACAGTGCCCACCGGTAGTTGGTGATCTGCTTGGCCTCGAGCACACCGCCGGATTCCGCAAAGATGATGAAGGCGAGTTCGCGGGCGACACCGGGATCCGGTCGGTACCACCCGGGCAGATTGACCTTCGTCGGATCGATTTGTTCGAGATCGATCACGTCGTGTGACGGATCCACCTCGAGGCCACGGGCATCGCCGCCGCCGAGCACCAGTACCGGCCGACCGGTAACCACTGCAGCATCGACGTTTTCCGGATCGGTGATGATCCGATCGACCGACCCCAGCTTGACCGCCGCCGTTATGTCGGAGCCTGGCGGAAGCATGACCGCGACGGCACCAAGTCGCGACAGGGCCGCGATGGCCGCGAGTGCGCTGGGGCGGGTCTCCATCAGGACACCGACATGCGCTGCCGGACGCACTCCCACGGAGATCAATCCACGCACGACATTGTCGATACGCGCGTTGACCGCTTCATAGGTGTGCACGCGATTGTCGAAGAGGAAGCACTCGCCGTTCGGCGCCTTTCGACGCTGCTCCGCCAGCAACTGGCTCAGCGAGATCTTGGTGTGCGGCTGAATCTGGTTGAGTCGAGCCAGACGTGGCAACGCTCGTGCCGCTTCTCCCGACAATTCGAAAGTGCCGCGCAACGCACCGGCGGCAAGGTCACTGATTCCCTTGGTGACTCCTGCACCTACTTCAGCGACCGAGGCGACGGTGTGGATGATCCGATTGCTGATCGACACACCGGTCTGGTCTTCGAGGTCGGCGCCGTAGACCATGTTCGCGATACGGTCCGGGAGGGGTCCACCCGTCTCGGTCCACTGTACGAATTCACCGGTGGTCGGCCAGGTGTGATTGGCCGCAGTGGAACCGACAACCAAACCGAAATGGCCTGCACGCAAGGTAGATTCGTAGACCTTCGCCCGCGGAGCGGCTTGACTGATGCCTCGAACCGCTTGCGGCTGGCCGATGTCGTCGACCTCGCCGACGAATGCCAGGATGGGGCAGGTGATCTCGGCGAGCGAGACCAATTGATCCTTGATGACGAACCCACCGGTCATCATTCGGTTGTGCACGATGAACTGCTTGAGCAGTTCGGCTACCGCGGGCCCCGACCACGCGACCCAACCCTCGGTCGCGAGGAAGCGTCGTTGCTGCTCCCGCGGAAGCAACGCCTCCCGGTCGTGCAGTTGAAGCAGAAAGTCGACGCGCATCTTCAGCGTCTTCACGGGATCGAGCAACTGGAACCCGGTACGGGCCATCCACCCGGTGACCGCCAGGCGATTGAAGACGTGATCGGCGAGGAAATCTGCACCCTTGGTTGCCAATCCCGCCGGGATGCCGAAGGGTAGCGCGGCGAGTGTGTCGACCGGACTGCCGAAGGTGATGACGCTGGCGATGTTTCGACTACGCCGATACGCGGCAGCCTGATAGGCGAACATGCCACCCTGCGAATAACCGGAGATGTGAACATCTTTTCCGGTGTGACGGTGGATGTGATCGACGATGTCGCTGAGAGCGATGATGTGATCGGCGAGGTTACGATCCCAACCGCCCTCTTCGGAGTCGGGCGAACCGAAATCGACGACCCAGGGATCAAGGCCCATCTCGTGCAGAATTCCCACAGCGCCCTGGTCACGGGTCACGTCGTACACGTTCGCCGACATCATCATCGGCGGGATCAGCAAGATCGGTGCGCCGACGGTTTCCGGGTCACTGTCCGGGAAGTAGCGCCGTAGCCGATACATCGCTGCGCGTTCGACGATCTCGAACGGCGACGTGGTCGCATCCGTTTCCAGCCCACCCAACCGGACGACCTCGAGGCCGTTTTGTGCTGTCGCAACCACCCGACGAATCGGGCCCAGCACAGACTTGGAATTCAATCCCACCATTTCACTCCCAAGTTACTCACCATGTGACGTCAGTCTCATTTTTCCCGCGCGCGACAAGCCTACTGACGATGAATACGCGTACGCGGTCAGGGAGCAAATTCTGCTACCTGACCGCGTACGACCGAAGGACTACTGCCGAAAAGAGAGCGACAACACTCGTGACCGCGAGGTCACAGGGTCCATTCCCGCAGTGACTGCGCCACTGCTTTGACTCCGTCCAGCTGCTCGGCAACCCGCACCCCCGCAGTGCCGCCTCGCGCGTTGCGCGAAGCAATGGAACCCTCGACTGTCAGCACCTCACGAACAGCGGGTGTCAGCGCGCTGTCGACGCCGGCCAGCTCCTCGTCGGTGAGATCTTCGAGTCCGACCCCTCGTGCTTCGGCGACACGCACGCACGCTCCGGCAGCCTCGTGGGCAACCCGGAACGGCACGCCCTGACGCACCATCCACTCCGCGATGTCGGTGGCCAACGTGAACCCTGCCGGAGCTAGTTCCGCCATGCGCTCGGTGTGGAACTCGAGCGTCTGCACCAGACCGGTGATGGCCGGGAGCAGCATCTCGAGCTGCGCAACCGAGTCGAAAACCGGTTCCTTGTCCTCTTGCAGATCGCGGTTGTACGCCAGCGGCTGAGCCTTGAGCGTCGCCAACAATCCGGTCAGGTTGCCGATCAAACGACCCGACTTACCGCGCGTCAGTTCCGAGACATCCGGATTCTTCTTCTGCGGCATGATCGACGATCCCGTCGACCACGCGTCGGCAAGCGTGATGTAGCCGAACTCCGGTGTGCTCCAGATGATGATCTCTTCCGCCATACGGGAGAGATCGACACCGATCATTGCGAGCACGAACGCTGCCTCGGCTGCGAAATCACGCGAAGCCGTTGCGTCGATCGAGTTCTCGGCCGAGCTGTCGAACTTCAGTTCCGCCGCAATCGCTTCGGGATCGAGTCCGAGTGAGGAACCGGCCAGTGCACCGGAACCGTACGGGGACACCGCAGCTCGCACGTCGAAGTCGCGAAGGCGCTGCACGTCCCGCAACAGTGGATGTGCGTGAGCGAGCAGGTGATGCGCCAACAGGACCGGCTGAGCCGCCTGCAGGTGCGTCTTGCCCGGCATCACGGCATCCGGATGCGCCCCGGCCTGAGTCGCCAATGCGTCGACCACGTCGAGAACTCCGGTGGAGATGCGGCGGACTGCATCGCGAAGCCACATGCGGAACAGCGTGGCCACCTGGTCGTTTCGCGAACGTCCAGCACGCAGGCGCCCACCGACCTCAGGCCCGACACGCTCGATCAGACCACGCTCGAGTGCGCCGTGTACGTCCTCGTCCGACTCGCTGGGCCCGAAGGCGCCACTGGCAACATCTGCCGCCAGGCGGTCGAGACCGTCGAGCATTGTCACGAGGTCGGCTTCACTGAGCAGGCCTGCCTTGTTCAGCACACGCGCATGCGCCTGCGACGCCCGCACGTCGTACGGAGCGAGGACCCAGTCGAAGTGAGTCGACTTGCTCAGCGCCGCCATGGCAGCGGCCGGTCCGGACTCGAACCGCCCGCCCCACAGCGCACCTTCGTTGGTGCCGTGTTTTTGAGCGTCTCCGTCACCGTGAGCCGTCATGGCTCAGAGTCCCAGATCGCGCTTCGCGGCGACCTTCGACGACAGACCGTGGATCTCGACGAAGCCCTTCGATGCGGACTGGTCGAAGCTGTCGCCCTCGTCGTACGTCGCGAGGTTGAAGTCGTAGAGCGACTCCGGGCTACGACGACCGTTGACGGTGATGGCTCCACCGTGCAGGAAGAGACGAATGTCGCCGGTGACGCGTTCCTGCGTCTTGTTGACGAACGTGTCCAGTGCGTCCTTGAGGGGCGAGAACCAGAGGCCGTCGTAGACCAGCTCGGACCAACGCTGCTCCATCTGACGCTTGTAGCGACCGAGTTCGCGTTCGAGGGTGACGTGTTCGAGTTCCTGGTGCGCGGTGATGAGAACCATGGCGCCGGGAGCTTCGTAGATCTCACGGCTCTTGATGCCCACGAGACGGTCCTCGACGACGTCGAGACGGCCGACGCCCTGAGCGCCTGCGCGCTTGTTCAGTTCCTGAATGGCTTCGAGAACCGACACCGGGCGGCCGTCGATGGCGACCGGGCGGCCCTTGTCGAAGCTGATGATGAGCTCGTCGGGTGCGTTCCAGTTGACCGTCGGGTCCTGGGTGTAGTCGTAGACGTCCTTCGTCGGCGCGTTCCACAGATCCTCGAGGAATCCGGTCTCGACGGCGCGGCCCCAGACGTTCTGGTCGATCGAGAACGGCGACTTCTTGGAGACGTTGATCGGGATGTTGTTCTCTTCGGCGAAGGCGATGGCCTTCTCGCGGGTCCAGGCGTAGTCGCGGACCGGTGCGATGACCTGCAGGTCGGGTGCGAGGGCGCCGAATCCGACCTCGAAGCGAACCTGGTCGTTGCCCTTACCGGTGCAACCGTGCGAGACGATGGTGCCGCCGTGCGAGCGTGCAGCTTCGACGATGTGCTTGACGATCAGCGGACGGCTGATGGCCGAGACGAGCGGGTAGCGGTCCATGTACAGGGCGTTGGCCGCGATGGTCGGCAGGCAGTATTCGTCCGCGAACTCGTCGCGGGCGTCGACGACAACGGATTCGACTGCGCCGCAGTCGATCGCGCGCTGACGCACGACCTCCATGTCCTCGCCACCCTGCCCCAGATCGATGGCGACGGCGACAACTTCAGCGCCCGTCTCCTTACCGATCCAACTGATGGCAACAGAAGTGTCCAGCCCGCCCGAGTAGGCGAGTACGACGCGATCGGCCATGGTTTTTGTGCTCCTTCGGTTGAAAATCTCTATCAAAGAATAAGGGGTCAGGCGAGCGATTCGATCATGGCCGCGAGTTCCGCTCCGGAAAGCGGTTCCCGGGCCACTACGAAGATGGTGTCATCTCCGGCGATCGTGCCCACGATGTCCGGCATCGAGGACCGATCCAGTGCGCTCGCGAGGTAGTGCGCGGCTCCCGGCGGTGTCCGGAGGATCGCCATGTTGCCGCTGAAATCGGTGGAGACCAACAACTCACCCAACAGCCGTGAGAGGCGGTCGGTGCCGCCGGCCACACCGCGTACCGGGTTCCCGTCCTCCGGCACCACGTAAACACCGGCGCCGCCGTCGGCGGCACGCAGTTTCACCGCTCCCAGCTCTTCGAGGTCACGCGAGAGCGTCGCCTGCGTTGCTTCGATGCCCTCGGCACCGAGCAAGGCCGCCAGCTCCGTCTGACTTCGGACAGGGTGAGCCGCCAGAAGCGCGATGATGCGCGACTGGCGACCAGCCCGAGTGGGAGCGACGCTCACGCCGGGTCCAGTTGGGTTCGCTGTTCCAGCAGCCACACGAGCAATGCCTTCTGGGCGTGCAGACGGTTCTCCGCCTCGTCCCAGACAACACTCTGCGGCCCGTCGAGAACCTCGTCGGTGACTTCTTCGCCGCGATGCGCGGGCAGGCAGTGCAGGACGACGGCCTTCGGATCTGCCTTTGCGAGCAGCTCCTTGTTGATCTGGAACGGACGGAAAGGTCCGACCCGATCGAGTCCGTCGTTCTCCTGACCCATCGAGGTCCAGGTATCGGTGACCAACGCGTCGGCACCGACGACGCCGGCCTGTGGGTCCTGCGTCAGGGTGATGGTCGCGCCGGTTTCCTCGGCGCGTTTGCGTGCTGCTGCCACGACCCAGTCCGCCGGTTCGAAGCCGGCGGGGCTTGCGATGGTGACGTCGATGCCTGCGGTCACTCCGCCGAGCATCAGCGAGTGAGCCATGTTGTTGGCGCCGTCGCCCAGGTAGGTCAGCTTCAGCCCCTTGAGCTCACCCTTCTGTTCGATCAGCGTTTGCAGATCGGCCAGAACCTGACAGGGATGAAATTCGTCGGACAATGCATTGACGATGGGAATCGTTGCGCCCGTAGCCATTTGCTCCAGGCGCTTCTGGCCGAACGTGCGCCACACGACGGCGTCGACGTAGCGGGAGAGAACGCGTCCGGTGTCCGCCAAGGTCTCTTCACGACCGAGTTGAGTGCTGCGCCCGTCGACGACGACAGCGTGACCGCCCATCTGTGCGATGCCCATCTCGAACGAGAAACGTGTACGCGTCGAGTTCTTCTCGAAGATGACACCGACTCCGCGGGGACCCTCGAGCGGACGCCGAGCGAACGGGTCCTTCTTGAGAATCGCAGCGAGTTCCAGAACTTCGGCCTGCTGCGCAGGAGTCAGATCGTCGTCCCTGAGAAAGTGTTTCACCACGGTAGTCACTTCTCCCCCGGCTGGTCAGCCGATAGTGCACTGTCGAAGATGGCAGGTAGTGCTGCCACGAAGGTTTCGGCCTGCTCGTCCGTGAGGATGAGCGGCGGCGCCAACCGGATCACTCCGGGTTGCGCTGCATTCACAAGGTACCCGGCTTCGCGCGCTGCGTTTTCCACCGCCGGCGCGACGTCCTCGGTCAGCACGACACCCAGCAACAGTCCTGATCCCCGTACGTAGTCGACCAACGGATGGCCCAGATCTTCGATGCCCGCCGAGATCGACTTACCCAAGCTGTCGGCGCGTGAGATCAGGTCTTCCGCTGCAATGGTTTTCAGCACGGCAAGTGCCGCCGCAGCACACACCGGATTGCCACCGAACGTCGTACCGTGCTTACCCGGTCCGAACAACTCGGCCGTTGCCCCGGTCGCGATGCAGGCGCCGATCGGCATTCCGCCACCGAGTCCCTTCGCAAGAGTGATGACGTCCGGAACGATGCCGACTGCCTGATGGGCGTAGAACCAGCCGGTCCGGCCGATGCCGGTCTGCACTTCGTCGAGCACGAGAAGTGCACCGCGCTCGGCGGTGATCCGCCGAGCCTCGACGAGGTATCCCTCGGGTGGCACCACGACGCCGCCCTCACCCATGATCGGTTCGAGGAACACAGCGGCGGTGTCGGAATCGACGGCCTGCTCGAGTGCCTCGACGTCGCCGTACGGCACGAACTCGACACCGGCGGGCATCGGTTCGAACGGCGCCCGCTTGGCCGGCTGACCCGTCAGAGCGAGTGCCCCCATCGTGCGACCGTGGAAGGAGCCTTCGGCTGCGATGATCTTCTTCCGGCCGGTGGCGCGAGCGAGCTTGAAGGCAGCCTCGTTCGCCTCGGTACCGGAGTTGCAGAAGAACGCGCGCCCGGTGACGTTGCCGAGATGAGCGAGCAACTGCTCCGCCAACTCGACGACCGGCTCGCTGGCGTACAGGTTGGAAACATGGCCGAGTGTCGACAACTGAGTAGTGACGGCTTCGACGACGGCCGGATGTCCGTGTCCGAGGATGTTGACGGCGATTCCTGCCAGGAAGTCGACGTACTGCTTGCCGTCGGCGTCGGTGAGTACGGCGCCGTCACCGCGGACGAGAGCAACCCGGGGTACGCCGTAATTGTTCATCAGCGAAGCGGACCACCGCTGCTGCAGATCGATCGTGCTCATGAGATAGCTCCCTGCTGGGGACCGGCGACCGAGGAACCCGGCACGACCATCGTGCCGATTCCTTCACCGGTGAAAAGTTCGAGTAGGACTGAATGTTCGAGCCGACCGTCGATCACGTGCGCCGACGGCACACCTCCGCGCACCGCGCGAAGGCAGGCCTCCATCTTGGGCACCATGCCGGCGTCGAGACTCGGCAACAACTGGGCCAGGGCGTCGGTGTCGATTTCGGTGGCCAGTGAGGCTCGGTCCGGCCAATCGGTGTACAGGCCCTCGACGTCGGTGAGGACAACGAGCTTCTCGGCACCGATCGCCTCGGCCAGTGCTGCAGCAGCGGTATCGGCGTTGATGTTGTGGACGACACCGTCGGCGTCGGGTGCGATGGTCGAGACGACCGGAATACGTCCTGCCGCAATGAGATCGAGTACCGCGTCTGGGTTCACGGTGGTGACGTCCCCGACCAGCCCGATGTCGGTCTGCTCCCCCTCGACCGCAACAGTGCGTCGAGTAGCGGTGAACAGGTGCGCATCTTCACCGGAGATACCGACCGCGTAAGGACCGTGCGCGTTGATCAAGCCGACGAGTTCACGGCCGACCTGACCGAAAAGCACCATCCGCACGACGTCCATCACCTCGGGCGTCGTCACACGGAAACCACCGCGGAACTCACCCTTCATGCCAAGGCGTGCCAGCATCGCGTTGATCTGCGGGCCACCGCCGTGCACGACGACGGGATGGATGCCGACAGTCCGCAGGAACGCCATGTCGGCGGCAAATGCCGTTTTGAGCGTCTCGTCGATCATGGCGTTTCCGCCGTACTTGACCACGACCACCTTGTCGCGGAATCGCTGCAGCCACGGCAGCGCGTCGGCAAGGACATGCGCTTTCTGATGCTCGCTGATCACGGGATACGTCTCGGTCATGACGAATACGCCGAGTTCTCTTCGACGTAAGCATGCGAGAGGTCCGTGGTGCGAATGCTCACGGACTCGTTGCCGATTCCCAGATCGATGTCGAGTTCGATGTCGATCCCACTCAGGTCCACCTCACGCGCCCCCGGAGCACCGACGCCGTCGATGCAGACGGGACTCCCGTTGAAGGACACACTGATTCGATCGGGATCGAGCTCGATGGGAGCGATACCCACTGCGGCGAGAACGCGACCCCAATTGGGATCGGAACCGAAAAGCGCTGTCTTGACCAGGCTGTCGCGGGCGATGGTCCGGGCGCCGATCAACGCATCGGACTCGGACGCCGCGCCGCGAACCGTCACCTTGACCCGCTTGGTGACACCCTCGGCGTCTGCCATCAACTGATCCGCGAGGTCATCACACACGGCCAGCACTGCGGCGTTCAGTTCGTCCTGCGTCGGCGTGACACCGCTGGCGCCGGAGGCCAACAGGAGCACTGTGTCGTTGGTGGACGTGGCGCCGTCGACGTCGAGGCGATCGAAGCTCAGGTGGGTGGCGGCGCGCAGAGCAATATCGAGCTGCTCGGCCGTTGCGACAGCATCGGTCGTGACGACGCACAGCATCGTGGCCAGCGCAGGCGCGAGCATGCCTGCGCCCTTGGCCATTCCGCCGACGTTCCATTTGTTCGCGTGGTGCAGCGACGCCTGCTTCGGCACGGTATCGGTGGTCATGATCGCGTATGCCGCGTCGGTGCCGCCGGAGATTCCGCCGGCCAGTTCGTGCACTACCTCGGTGACACCGGGGATCAGCTTGTCCATGGGCAAGCGGTCACCGATAAGTCCGGTCGAACAGACAGCGACCTCGATCGCGCCCGTCTCGGTGCCCCAATTACTCAGTGCCGAAGCAACTTCCTCGGCAGTCTTGTGTGCATCCTGGAATCCACCCGCGCCCGTGCAGGCGTTCGCGCCGCCCGAGTTGAGCACCACCGCGCGCAGCTTGCCCGTCGTCAGGACCTGCTGAGACCAGAGCACCGGAGCTGCCTTGACCTTGTTCAGGGTGAAGACGCCGGCAGCGGCCAGATCGGGTCCCTCGTTGAGCACCAATGCGAGGTCCGACTTGCCACTCTTCTTGATACCGGCAGCAATTCCGGCACCGCGGAATCCGGCAGGTGCGGTGACGCCCTGCGTGCGGAGCAGACGTCCCCCGGCGACGTGAACCACGTCTGCAACGGTCGCGTCAGGCTCGGTTGCGTTGTCGATCTGCTGCGGATTGTCGGTGCTCACGGAGCTACTCCCACGGTAGAGAGACCTGCGGTCTCGGGTAGGCCAAGGGCGAGATTCATCGATTGCACCGCGCCACCGGCGGTGCCCTTGGTGAGATTGTCGATTGCCGAGATGACAACGAGCTGACCGGCGTCGGCGTCGACGGTGACCCCGATCTGTACGGCATTGGATCCGATCACGGCACCGGTCTGCGGGAAGACTCCGGCAGGCAGTACGTGGATGAACGGCTCGTCGTTGTATGCCTTTTCGTAGATTTCACGCGCTTGCTCTTCGGTGGCCGTGGTGGCTGCCGTGCAGGTCGCGAGGATGCCGCGCGGCATGGGCGCGAGGACTGGAGTGAAGGAAACACTGATGTCCTTGCCGCCTGCGGCCGAAAGATTCTGAATGATCTCAGGGGTGTGGCGGTGGACACCTCCGACACCGTACGCACGGACGGAGCCCATGACCTCGGAACCCAGCAGATCGGCCTTCGGCGCCCGGCCGGCGCCCGAAGTGCCACTGACCGCAACCACGTTCACGTGCGACTCCACGATCCCCGCGGCAACGGCGGGGGCCAGCGCGAGGCTCGCAGCCGTCGGGTAGCAGCCCGGAACGGCAATGCGGGTTGCGCCTACCAATTTCTCACGGGCACCGGGCAATTCAGGAAGACCGTATGGCCAGGTACCGGCATGAGTGCTCTTGTAGTACTTCTCCCAGGCTGCGGAATCCTGCAGCCGGAAGTCCGCGCCGCAGTCGATGATGACCGTCGATTCGGGTAGCAACTTGGCATACTGAGCCGAATTTCCGTGCGGGAGACCGAGGAAGACGACGTCGTGACCCGAGAGGATTTCGACAGTGGTCTCTTCGAGTACCCGCGACGAGAGTGGGAGCAAGTGCGGATGATGCTCACCGAGCGTCGAACCGGCGTTGCCACCGGCGGTCAGCGAACCGATCACCAGACTGCCGTCGACATAGGAGGGGTGCCCGAGGAGCAGACGCAGAACCTCACCACCGGCGTACCCACTGGCGCCGGCAACGGCGACTCTGATCGGCTTGCGTGCGTTCTCGGTCGTACCACCTTCAGTCATGTCACACAGTATGCATCATTGTGCATCGGAATGCATAATTACTTACCCATGGATCGCCGGATCTCCTCGAGCTTGGCCTTTGCGGCCTTCTGGCGCTCGTCCCACTGCTCGTCGACGGACTTTCCGGCAGGACTCTCGTGCGCCAATTCGGCCGAACCTATGGAAGTACCGAAGCGCCCCTCTATCTTCTCCCGAACACGGTCGAAAGTGGGGACTCCCCCTTCGGTGTAGTCGGGTTCGGGAATTCTCGGGTCGGTCGCAAGTACCACCGGGACGTCGATAATCTCGTCGACCTCCACAACGGTGTCGGGCAGTTCGACTTCTTCGGCGTCCGTGATCGTGTTGTCGTCCTCTACACGGTGCGGCTCGAGGCTCGCGGCAGCGGTGTCCACCACGGAAAGAAGGACCGACAAGCTCGGACGACGCTCGACCACTGCGCGGACGACCGCGAGGAAGTCCTTGTCGTCGAGTGCACTGGCGGCCTCGACTACCTGGTGCACGGACCCATCGTGCTCGGACCCATCATGTTCGGGCCCATCATTTCGTGACACTGTCAGTCCCTTCTCGAAAACGCCGACGGACAATTCCGATCCTTCCACGACCGTCCGTCGAAGGGGTCAGCGTGACGCGAGATACGCGGCAAACGCTTCCTCGCTCGAATATTCGGGGACGTATCCGAACTGTTCCTTGAGCCGCCGATTGTCGAGAACCGGTCGGTACTGGAGAAATCCGACGCGCTCCGGACCGTGTTCCGTTACGCCCAATCGCCGTCCGACGCGTAGAACGCCTCGCAACAACCATGCAGGAAGCGTCACCGTGCTCTTGCCCATCCGGGAAGCCAACTCGTCGACGGTCAACGAGCCGTCGCCCGCGACATTGAAGATGCCCACTTGGTTTCCGGTCACGGCCTCCGCAAAAGCGCCCGCGACATCGGTGTGCCAGACGAAGACGAAGGGGCTGTCGCTCCCGGCAACCTTGAGCAGCTTGCGGCGATCGAACAACGCGGTGATCTGATTGTCGACGCTCTCACCCAAGATCGTGCCGATCCGGAAGACAACCTGTTCCAACTCCGGGTGTTCGACGCGATATTCGGCGAGCATCTCTTCGACCAGGCGTTTGTGGCGACTGTATGTGAATTCGTCGTTGCCTCGGACAGGTACGTCCTCGGTGATCCACGGTGGGCTGTCGGAGTGGTAGCCGTACGCCGCTCCGGACGAAGACACGACGATCCGTCCAACCCCGTGTTCGACGCAGGCCGCGAGCACGTTTCGTGTCCCGTCGACGTCGACGCGGTACTCCTGCTCTGCTGTCGTGTTCTTGCCGGGATTCACGATGGACGCAAGGTGGATCACGACGTTCGGTCGGTACTGACCGAACACCCGCCCCAATTCTGTGGGGTCGCAGACGTCCGCCCTGACGCGGCGGATGCGATCGTCCGGCGTGTCCTTGACCGTGAGGTCGACACAGACGACGGTGATGCCCTGCGCGATCAGTGCGTCGATGACAGCGGTACCCAGGAACCCGTTTCCGCCCGTGACGAGTGCGACGGTCATGCCGGTACCGCCTTTCGGGCGCGTCGCTTGGACCAGATCGTCGCCAGAGCCAACCCGGCGATGATGTCCCAGATCCCCCACCAGCCGGCCACGACGGCCATGCCACCGAGACCGTCGAAGAACGTGAACACCAGGCCAAGCCCCAGCCCCGCATTGCGGATGCCGACCTCGAAAGAGACGGCGCGACGGCTGTATTCGTTCAACCCGGTGACGGCGCCGCAGAAGTATCCCAGTGCGAGGGCAACCGTGTCGTGCAGGAAGACCGCGAGCAGTACCACCCCGATGTAGTCGACGAAGTACGACGCATTCCCCGACACCCCCGCGACGATGAAGATCAACAACGCCACCAACGAACCGTTTTTCACCCAAGGCTGCGCTTTCGCGGCGATCTCCGGAAACCTTCGTGCCGCCCAGATGCCGAGAACGAACGGCACACCGATGATCAGGGCGATTTGCGCGACCATCTCGAGCGCATTCAGGTTCACGGACTGCAACAGAGCGTCGGTCTCCGGGCGTCGGCTCCCCCAGAACGCAAGATTGAGCGGCATGAGGAAGATCGCGAGGACGTTCGACACCGCCGTCATGGACACCGAGAGTGCGACGTCGCCGCCCGCCCGGTGAGTCAGGACGTTCGAGATGTTCCCTGGCGGGCAGCACGCCACCAGGATCATGCCGAGTGCTACCGACGGAGCCGGCGAGAGAATCAGCGTCAGGAGAAAAGTCACTGCCGGCAACAGCAGGAACTGCGCAGCAATACCCACCGCCATCGCCTTGGGTTTGGTGAGCGCACGACGAAAGTCGTCGACCGAGGTGTCGAGGGCGATCCCCAGCATGATCGTGGCCAGCACCACGTTGAGGATCATCAACGATCCCGGGTTGAAGTTGAGCACCACGTCGTCGATCGGCATCACTGTCCTCCCTTCGTCAGAGCGGCATCAAGCAGTCCGATGTGCCGCTTGATCGCCGAGCGGTAGGCGTCCTTGTTCACGTAGTAGGCCATTCGTCCCAACTTCAGGTACTTGTATCCCCCGGACAGATCTGGAGGAGGACCGGCCGCCGCCGCCGAGAATTCCCGCGCCGCGGCGGGGGCTTCGGTACGTGCGGTGATCAATTTGGCCACCAACTCGGCCTGCTCGAAACGGCCCTGCCACCCGAGACCGGATGCTTCGACCATGCCGAGAACAAAGAGATTGTCGTGGCGGCGACTCGCGACGTTGAGGAACAGGTCCGGGGCAGCGCCCGACCAGTCCAAGTCCTCGCGCGCGATGAAGGGATAGTCGAGGTGATACCCCGTGGCGCAGAGAACGAGGTCGTAGTCGGCAGACGATCCGTCGACAAACCGCACCGTCTTCCCCTCGAACCGGTCGACGTCGGCGCGCACGTGCACATCACCGTGCCCGATGTGGTGCAGGATCAACGAGTTCACGACCGGATGCGATTCGTAGATCTTGTAGTCCGGTGCCGGAAATCCGAACCGCACCGGATCACCCGTGAACTGCTTGAGTACCAAGGTGTCGACGCGTTGTTTGATCCACGGCGGCAACGGCTTTCCCTGATTCAAGGTGTCCGAGGGTCGGCCGAACAGATACTTGGGGACGAAGTAGTAGCCTCGCCGAACGCTCAGGTCGACGCACTCGGCCTGGTGGACGGCATCGACGGCGATGTCGCATCCACTGTTGCCCGCCCCGATGACCAGTACCTTCTTCCCGCGGAAGATCTCGGCGCTGCGGTACTGGCTCGTGTGCATCAACGTGCCGGTGAAGTCGCCCCGGAAAGTCGGCATGTTCGGCTTCGACAGCGTTCCGTTCGCGATGATCACGCCTCGATACCGCGCGACTGTTGTCTCACCGCTGCGACTGCGCGTGGTGACCTGCCACAGCGAATCGACCGGCGAGACGTCGACGACGGTAGTGCCGAAGGCAAAGTGCCTGCGAAGATCGTGAGTATCGGCGTAGTCGCGGAAATAATCGGCAAGTTCCACGTGGCTCGGGTAGTCGGCCACCGAATCCGCCATCGGGAACTCGGCGAATGCGGTGGTGCCCTTCGAAGAGATGAGGTGCGCCGACTCGTAGACGGTGCTGTGCGGGTTGTCGATGTCCCAGAGCCCACCGACGTTGTCGTGGCTCTCGAAGCCGTCGAACGCTATCCCGGCCCGATCGAGGTTTCGCGCGCCGGCCAATCCAGACGGGCCCGCTCCGATCAGCGCGTACTTCTCCTCTGTGATCATCCGTCGAGCGTCGCAGATAGTCCGAATCTTGCAGAAATATGCCGGATAATGACGTTATGAGCGCACCAGATACCGGCAACGGTCGCGGGATAGATGAAATCGATCTGAGGATAATCAATGCGCTCCAGCTCGCACCGCGATCGAAGTGGCTTTCGTTGGCCGGACCACTCGAACTCGACGCCGCGACTCTCGCCCGTCGTTGGAATCGACTCTCCGAATCGTCGTTGGCCTGGGTCACGGTCACTCCAGGGCCACAGGTGCTGGGCAGCATCGTCACAGCGATCATCGAAATCGATTGCTCACCTGCTCTTCTCGACACCGTCGCGGCACGGCTGACTCGCTCGGCCCACGCCGTGACCATCGAAGCATCAACGGGCAGAGCAGATCTGCTCGTCACAGCCGGTACCGCGGATCTGGCGTCGATGTCGCGCTTCATCTCGGAAGACGTCGCAACGATCGACGGTGTACTGGCGACACGAACCTCGATCATCACACGCTGGTTCACCGAAGGTGGCCGATGGAGACTCAATGCGCTGGCACCGTCCGAGAAGGGTGTGCTGACCACCAGCGAAAACCGTACTGCCGTGCGCGCTCGGCCGACCGGCATTTCCGAACAGGATCGCAAGGTTCTCACGATGCTCGCCTACGACGGGCGCACTCCCATGAAGGAGTTGGCCGACGCGATCGGTGTCAGTCCCGCTGCGTGCAAACGCCAGATCGACCGGCTCACGTCTTCGGGGTTGGTGGCGCTGCGGTGTGAATTCGCGCGGCCGCTGGCCGGGCTTCCCGTGCTCGCCACTTTGTGGTGCCGCGTCGAACCCGAGCTTCTCGATACGGCGGGACGAGTGCTGAGCCGAGCGCCGGAAGTCCGAAACTGCTTCGCTGTGGTCGGCGCCGACAACCTGGTGGTTCAGTTGTGGCTGCATTCTCCTGCAGAACTCGATGCATTCGAAACTCGTCTGCGCAAGGAGATTCCGGGTCTTTGCGTCACGGAACGATCCATCGTGCTGTATTTGCGCAAACTGCTCGGCCACGTGCTCGACCAGCAAGGGCGACGGACGGACACCGTTGCGCCAGATGTGTGGCTTTCCGATTCACCTCAGTCAAAAAGCCGATAACACGACAGAGCCCACGACCACCGGCAACGGTCGTGGGCTCTGTGATCAGTTGAGGAAATCAGCCACGCATCTGCGCACCGACAGCCTTGGAAGCCGCCTCCACTGCTGCATCGCGCGCGGCACTGGCCTCGTCCTCGGTCAGCGTCCGGTCGACACCACGGAATCGCAATGCGAACGCGAGCGACTTGCGGCCTTCACCGACCTGCTCGCCCTCGAAGACGTCGAAGAGGCGGATGTCTTCGAGAAGCTCACCGCCGCCGGAACGCAGAGCTTCCTGCACCTTGGCTGCCGGAATGTCGCGATCGACAACAACTGCCACGTCCTGGAGCACTGCGGGGAACGGCGAAATGCGCGGAGCGGGCAGATTCTCGACCAATGGCAAAGCGTCGAGATCGATTTCCAGTGCGCAGGTGCGCGCGGGCAGTCCCGCGCGCTCGAGAACAGCCGGATGCAGTTCGCCCGCATGACCGACTACGTTGCCGTCAACGACAACCTCGGCGCAACGGCCGGGATGCCACGGCAGGTACTGCGCCGCACGCAGTTCCACCTCGACGCCTGCTGCAGCTGCAATGACCCGCACGGCTGCAAAAGTGTCCGAAGCCTCGGCCTGACGGCCAGGACCCCAGGGGCCGCTCGGCTCACGCAAACCACTCAACACTGCAGCGATGTGCACGGGCTGAGCCGGCAACGACGCGATCAGGTTCGCGATCTGCTCGTCCGTCGGACGACGATCCACCGGCAATGCATCCACCGGCTTGGTGTCGGGGCCCGGCAGGACGACCTGCGCGATGCCGTACAGCGACAGATCACGCTGACCGCGAGAAGCGTTGCGAGCCAGGATCTCCAGCAGACCCGGGAGCAGCGTGGTCGCCAACTCCGGACGATCGGCTTCGAGCGGGTTGAGGACCTTGCTGGTGTTGCGGCGCGGATCATCCGCGTCGAGGCCCCAGACGTCGAAGACGTTCGTCGGCAGGAAGACCGGAGGAAGGACCTCGACGTAACCGGCGTGAGCCACGGCCTTCGAGACCGTGCGCTTTCGCCGCTGCGACGGAGTCAACCCACGTCCGGCCGGAGCGGCGGGAAGCACAGACGGGATCTGCTCGAGACCTTCGAGGCGAAGAACTTCCTCGACGAGGTCCGCAGGCTGCACCAGGTCCGGACGCCACGACGGCGGCGTCGCGACCAACTGGCCGTGTCCTTCTTCGCTGACGCCGACCTCGACGTTGCAGCCAACCTGGGTGAGGCGGCGAGCTGCGGTGCCGTTGGGGTACGTGACTCCGGCGACACGGTCGGGCAGGTCGATATCCATGCGAATGGCAGCGCGAGGGGCGACATCGCCCACGTCGGTCAGGACCGGTTCGATCCGTCCGCCGGCAATCTCGACCAGCAGAGCGGCTGCGCGGTCGACGGCCGCGAGCGGAATTGCCGGATCGACGACGCGCTCGAAACGCTTGCTCGCCTCACTCGGCAGCTTGTGCCGGCGCGCCGTCTTGAAGACTGCGAGCGGATCCCAGGTAGCTCCTTCGAGGAGGATGTCCGTCGTTGCCGTTCCCACCTCGGTGGTTGCGCCGCCCATGACGGCAGCCAGCGAGATGACTCCGGAATCGTCGGCGATGACAACGTCTTCGGGATCGAGCGTGCGTTCGACGTCGTCGAGCGTCGTCAGCTTCTCCCCCGCCTTGGCGCGACGGACCACCAGGTCGCCCTGCACTGCGGTCGCATCGAACGCGTGCAGAGGCTGACCGAGTTCGAGCATCACGTAGTTGGTGACGTCGACTGCCGGCGAGATCGGGCGAACACCCGAGAGCAGCAGTCGACGCTGCAGCCACCACGGGCTCACTGCCTGCGGATCGATACCCGTGATCTTCCGCATCACGAAACGCGAAGCCTTGGACTCCGGTTCGAGGCGCACCGGCCAGGCTTCACCCTCAGCCGGGTGAGCGGGAACCGAAGCGGGATCGGCGTATTCGAGATCGAAGCCGCACGCGAGTTCTCGCGTGAGACCGCGGACCGAGAAGCAGTAGCCACGGTCCGGGGTGATGTTCAGTTCGATGATCGTGTCACCGAGACCGAGCAACTCGTTGCCGTCCGCGCCGGGTTCGGCGGTACCGGGCTCGAGCACCAAGATGCCCGAATGGTCTTTGCCGATACCGAGTTCCGAGACGGAGCAGATCATGCCGTCGGACACCTGGCCGTACGTCTTGCGAGTGGCGATTTCGAATCCGCCGGGCAGCACCGCGCCGGGCAACGCAACGACGACGAGGTCACCCTCGTTGAAATTACGCGCGCCACAGACGATGCCGCGAGGCTCGGGTTCGCCGACCTCGACCTGGCAGAAGCGGATCGGCTTCTTGAACTCGGTCAGTTCGGTGATGGAGACGACCTTGCCGACGACCAACGGGCCGTCGATCGCCTCGAGTGTGTCGAGTTCCTCGACTTCGAGTCCCACCCGGACGAACCCGGCGTCCAGCTCTTCCGGGGTCACCTCCCAGTCCGGAGTTGCCCGCTGCAGGATCTCGGTCAGCCAGGATTGCGCTACTCGCACGTCTGCTCAGCTCTCTCGTTTGTCGATAAGTCTTTGTGAAGGTTCCGCGGACCGGATCGGTCAGCCTGCGACACCGAAGGGCAGCGTGAAACGCACGTCACCTTCGACGATGTCGCGCATGTCCGGGATACCGTTGCGGAACTGCAGGGTCCGCTCGAGGCCCATGCCGAATGCGAAACCCGAGTACTCGTCGGGATCGATACCGCTGGCGCGCAGAACGTTCGGGTTGACCATGCCGCAGCCGCCCCACTCGACCCAGCCTGCGCCGCCCTTCTTGTTCGCGAACCAGACATCGACCTCGGCCGACGGTTCCGTGAACGGGAAGTAGTTGGGGCGCATACGGGTACGCGTCTCGGGGCCGAAAAGGGCACGAGCGAACGCGTCGAGAGTCCCGCGCAGGTTGGCCATGGTCAGGCCCTTGTCGACGGCCAGGCCTTCGACCTGCGAGAAGACAGGCGTGTGGGTCGCATCGAGTTCATCGGTGCGGAACGTGCGGCCCGGGCACACCACGTAGATCGGTACCTCACGCGAGAGCATGGTGCGGACCTGCACCGGCGAGGTGTGGGTACGCAGCACCTGGCGCGAGTTCTCGGGTGCCAGGTGGAAGGTGTCCTGCATCGTGCGGGCAGGGTGATCCGGCAAGAAGTTGAGCGCGTCGAAGTTGAAGTGCTCGGTCTCCACCTCCGGACCCTCGGCAACTTCCCAACCCATCGCGACGAATACGTCGGCGACCTGCTCGGAAATCAGGCTGATCGGGTGACGCGCCCCGACGGGGTGGCGATCGGAGGGCAGAGTGACGTCGATTGCCTCGGCAACCAACACCGCGGCGTCACGCTCGGCGAGGAGGACCTCACGACGAGCGTCGTACGCGTTGTTGATCCGAGTGCGGAAGATGTTGACGCGCTTACCGGCGTCCGCCTTTTCCTTGCCCGGAAGGCTGCCGAGACCCCGGCGCGCGAGGGCGATCGGGGACTTGTCCCCCAGGTGCTCCACCTTGACGTGCGCCAGCGCGTCCAGGTCAGCGGCGTCCGCCAGCGCCTTCTCGGCGTTCTCAGCCGCAGCGGTCAACGCCTCTTCGGTGAGTACACTCGCGTCGACCTCCGGCGGTGTCGCGCCCTCATTTTTGGCCACGGCTGTGACGCTCCTGTCGCTTCTCGGTTTACTTCTCGTACTGCGTGCTTCTTGTACTGCTTACTTCTTGTACTGCGAGCGAGCTTTCGAACTCGCTCGAGCATTGTCTCTGCTCTTGTATTGTCTCAGGCTTCCGCAAATGGGATTCCGTGAGGTCTTCGCGTGCGTTTTCAGCCGTGATCGGTGGCGCGATTTTGCACCCGCGCGCTTGCGTACAGGCAAATTGCCGCCGCTGTCGCGAGGTTCAAGCTTTCGGCGCGGCCATGGATCGGAATCCTGACCCGATGATCAGCCTGCGCGGCGATCGCCGGATCGAGACCGTGCGCTTCGTTACCGAACAGCCAGGCCGTCGGCTTGCTCAGCAACTCGTCGGCCTCGTCGAGATCGACCTCGCCGTCAGCTGCAGTCGCGAGAATCTGAATGCCTGCTGCGCGAATCTGCTCGATCACCGACACTGTGTCTCGATCGCGGACGACTGGCAGGTGAAACAGGCTGCCCGCCGACGAACGAACGACCTTGCCGTTATGCGGATCGACGCTGTCACCGGCGAGGATTGCCGCATCGGCACCCACTGCGTCGGCGATGCGAATGACGGTGCCCGCGTTACCTGGTTCGTTGACCTCGACCGGCACTGCGAGCAGGCGGGTCTCCTGATGGACGGCTGCGCTCAGCGGTACATCCAGTAGATCGCTGACGGCAACGAGTCCGGGCGGCGTGACGGTATCGCTCAGAGCTTTGATTGCTCGATCGGTCACAAGAGCAACACGAACTCCAGCGGTCAGCGCCCGATCGATGACGTGCTGATAGCGCTCGGCTGCGTCCTCGGTGTAGAAGAGGTCGTGTACCGGGCGGGCCTCGCCATTCGAGAGTGCACCGTTCAACAGTTCGGTGACCGAGTTCTCGCCCTCGACGAGGAAACGTCCTGCTTTGCGTCGTTCTGCTGTGCGCAGGAGCTTGACAGCAGAAACGACCCGCGGAGTCCGCTCGGTGAGCGGGTCCACGGGCCGTTGCTGTGATGCGTGAATCAGGCTGCTTCTCCGGCAGGAGCGTTCACGTCAGCCGGCAGAGCGGCCTTCGCGAGTGCGACCAGGCCGGCAAAGGCCTCGGCATCGGAGACAGCGAGCTCGGCCAGGATCTTGCGGTCGACGTCGACCTCTGCCAGACGCAGGCCCTGGATGAGGCGGTTGTACGTGATGTCGTTTGCACGAGCTGCAGCGTTGATACGCGTGATCCACAGCTTGCGGAACTCGCCCTTGCGCGCACGACGGTCGCGGTACGCGTAGGTGAGCGAGTGGAGCTGCTGCTCCTTGGCCTTGGTGTACAGACGCGAACGCTGTCCACGGTAGCCGCTGGATGCAGCAAGAATTGAACGACGCTTCTTCTGGGCGTTGACCGCCCTCTTTACGCGTGCCACTTGAAAAATCCTGTCAATCTAGGGGCTGAAAGTACGGCCCCGGGTGGTCAGTAAGGGGGCGACTCAGATGCCGAGCATGCGCTTGATGCGCGGAGCGTCGTCAGGGCTGACAACAGCGACACCGTCGAGACGACGGGTAACCCTGCTGGACTTGTGCTCGAGAAGGTGGCGACGGCCGGCCTTCTGGCGCATGAGCTTTCCGCTGCCGGACACCTTGAATCGCTTCGAGGCGCCGCTGTGGCTCTTCATCTTGGGCATGGAGTCCTCAGTTCTTGTTACGTGGTGGATCTTGGGAAATCGACTAGCTGGCCGGAGCCTCGGGAGCGGCATCGCCGGTCGCCGGTGCTTCCGGAGCTGCTTCACTGGAAGCCGGTGCGGCCGGAGCCGGACGCGGAGCAGCCTGAGCCACTGGCGCCTGAGCGCTCTCCTGCGCCTTGACACGAGTCTTGGCGCCCTTGTGCGGTGCCAGGACCATCGTCATGTTTCGGCCGTCCTGCTTTGCCGAGGTTTCGACGAATCCGAGATCTGCGACGTCTGCTCCCAGACGCTGCAGAAGGCGGTAGCCGAGTTCGGGGCGTGACTGCTCACGTCCGCGGAACATGATCGTGACCTTGACCTTGGAACCGGCTTCGAGGAAGCGAACGACGTTGCGCTTCTTGGTCTCGTAGTCGTGGTCGTCGATCTTGGGTCGGAGCTTCTGCTCCTTGATGACCGTCAGCTGCTGGTTCTTACGTGACTCACGTGCCTTCTGTGCAGCCTCGTACTTGAACTTGCCGTAGTCCATGATCTTGCAGACCGGTGGACGGGCGTCAGGAGCTACCTCGACCAGGTCGAGGTCGGCCTCAAGGGCCAAGCGGAGTGCATCTTCAACACGCACGATGCCTACCTGTTCGCCGCCAGGTCCGACCAAACGAACCTCGGGAACGCGGATACGATCGTTGATGCGGGTCTCAGTGCTGATGGGGCCTCCTAGGTTGAACGGTGCGGTCTTCATGACCGCACGCAGCCCGTACCGCCCGCACCCCAACAAAAAAGCCCCGCTGTGATGATTGCTCATCCGCGGGGCCCGATGTCGACCGATCACATAAGATCCAGCTCACGCCGAAACCTATCTCCTCGACTGAGCGAGGAACCTGACGAAGAATGATCTCCGATAACAGGTGACCGGAACCACTGAACTGCAGTTTCACCTGCCGCGCAGAGGTGGGAGTCGGACTCCACTTGCTGCCCCCGAACAAGTCGGAGGCGGTCGTTGCAACAAGAGTAACAGGTCGCCACAGATGAAAGAAATCGGTGCCGCTCCCAGTGCTGCCGGGAGAGGCCCGATTCAACACCGTCACGGCCTGATGGAATCCTTACATCCATGAGTGAGAACTTCGAGGCAGAACAGAACACCGACGGCGCGAACCCCGACGTCCGCGAACTCTCCGAAGTTCCCGCGGTCGAGGTCATCAGCCGCGCTGCAGTGATGCTGATGAGTTCGGCTGCCGAAAAACTCGGCCTCTCCGACGCCGATCCGTCTTCCAGCCCCTACCTGGACCTCGACGAAGCGCGTCGCGTCATCACGGCACTTGCCGGACTCGTGACTGCGTCGGTCGAATACCTCGGCCCTCATGCCGGACCCATCCGTGAAGGCCTCCAAGCCCTGCAGCGCGCATTCCGTGAGGCGTCCTCGCACCCGGACGAGCCAGGAAAGGGACCGGGCGAGAAGTTCACCGGTCCGGTCTACTGAGTTGGCAACCGCCAACAAGACTCAACCGACGCCCGAGGACGTCGACGCATTCATTTCACGCGTCGACGACCGCAAACGCGCCGACGCCGTGGAGCTGATCTCCCTGCTGTCGGCCGCAACCGGCGAGCCTGCTGTCATGTGGGGCTCGAGCATCATCGGATTCGGGGCACGGCACTACCGATATGCGAGTGGCCACGAAGGTGACACCCCACTGATCGGATTCTCCCCCAGGGCCACCGCGCTCACGTTGTACTTGTCGCTGAACTTCGACGACTACACCGACACGCTCGCTCGCCTCGGCAAGCACAAAATCGGCAAGGGCTGCCTGTACGTCAAACGGCTGAGCGACGTCGATATGACGACCCTGACCGAACTGATCACGGATTCCGTTGCCGCAGCCCGCAACATGATCGACTGAGTCACTCACCTACGGGGAGAAACAGGCCGAGCGTCTTCGGGCGGTTGCCCGAAGACGGTCGAATCGCGTGGTGTGAAGTGATCGTTCGTCAGCGTGGCCCGACGCATTCGATCGAGTCGAAACCACCGCACGGCGTCGCGCTCGCGACACCAGCCGATGAGAAACCACTGACCACGGTCCTGCGCCAGAATGTGCGGCTCAACTGCCCGCACCGTCTCCGCACCGTCCCCATCCACGTAGTGCAACGACACGACTCGACTCTGTTCGAGACCCTGCTCGACGGCCTGCCGGTTCGCGCGCGAATCCGTCAGAGCCCCGCCGTCACCGCGAATCCACACGCGGCCACCGAGCTCGGCGACCTTGCGACGACTCTCCTCGTCCATCACATCGAGCAGTTTCGCCAGCGCTGCTCGCCCATCCGGCGCAAACGGAGCATCACCCATCGCCGTCAAGGCCAACGCGATCGAAACTGCCTGCGGAACAGTGAAATTCACCGGCGGCAGCGTGGCGCGACCCACGAGTCGGTATCCACCTCCGGGACCTGAGCGCGCTTCGATCGCCGCACCCGACATCATCAGCGTCTCGATATCCCTCTTGATCGTCCGGGTGGTGACACCGAATTCCTCGGACAATCGGGAGCACGTAGTCCCTCGATCGCCCTGTCGCCGAAGTTCCTCGACGAGAGCATGCAATCTCGCAGCTCGATTCACGTTCACCAGTGTCTCAGATTCCGATACCAAACGGTGACATAATTGGTGACACTCTGTTGTCACCAACCCGGGTGCACTGTGAGTACATGAAAACTCACATCGTTCTTGTTCCCGGATTCTGGCTCGGTTCATGGGCTTGGGACGCAGTCCTCCCCCACCTCGAACGTTCCGACACCCGCGTGACCAGCCTGACACTGCCCGGGCTCGACTCAGTAGACACAGATCGATCAGCGGTCACCTTCGACGCTCACGTCCGTGCAGTCGTCGACGCCGTATCGGACTCCGACGAGCGCACGGTCTTGGTCGTACACAGCGGCGCCGGCCCGGTGGGGTACGCCGTCACCGATCGCATCCCGGATCGCGTCGCTCGGATCGTCTACGTCGACTCGGGCCCCATGCCCGACGGCGCAGCGCTGCGACCGGATCTGGCCTCCGATGTCATCGAGATTCCGCTCCCCACGTGGGCAGAGCTCGAAGCGGACGGCAGCAGCCTCGAAGGACTCGACGAGAAAGCTCTGGAGACGTTCCGCGCCAACGCGGTACCCGAACCGGCTGGGCCCGCGCGTGAGCCGATTGTCCTGACGAACGAAAAGCGCTACCAGGTGCCGTCAACCGTCGTTTGCAGCACGTTCCCCTCCGCGGTGATCGCCCAGATGGCCGACGGAGGTCATCCGATGGCCGCCGAACTGGCGAAACTCCCCGTGACGTACGTCGACCTCCCGACCGGCCATTGGCCGATGTGGTCGCGCCCCGAAGAGGTCGCCAACGTAATTCTCGAGACCAGCACTTCCTGATCGACAAAGCAGTGATGCCGGGTCGATTCCGACCCGGCATCACTGACCGATTTCTACTTGCTCACGTTCTACTAGCTCACGGAAGCGGCTTTCTTCCGTGGCGCGGCCTTCTTTGCGGCAACTGCCTTCGTCGCACGCTTCTTGGTGATCGGCTTGGCCTTGACCGGCGCGTGCTGTGCGGTGAGAACCTCACTGAGGAACTTGCCCGTGTAGCTCTCGGGGACCGCGGCAACGTCTTCCGGCGTACCTTGCGCCACAACGGTTCCGCCGCCGGATCCACCCTCGGGTCCCATGTCGACGACCCAGTCCGACGTCTTGATCACGTCGAGGTTGTGCTCGATCACGATCACGCTGTTGCCCTTGTCGACCAGACCGTTGATCACGATCAGGAGCTTTCGGATGTCCTCGAAATGCAGACCCGTGGTGGGCTCGTCGAGGATGTACACCGTGCGACCGGTGGACCGCTTCTGCAATTCGGCGGCGAGCTTGACGCGCTGCGCTTCACCACCGGACAGAGTCGGAGCCGGCTGACCCAGTCGGACATAGCCCAGGCCGACGTCGACCAGCGTCTTGAGGTACCGGTGAATTGAGGTGACCGGCTGGAAGAACTCGGCTGCTTCCTCGATAGGCATGTCGAGTACCTCGGCGATCGACTTGCCCTTGTAGTGGACCTCGAGCGTTTCGCGGTTGTACCGAGCGCCGTGGCATACCTCGCAGGGCACGTACACGTCCGGCAGGAAGTTCATCTCGATCTTCAAGGTTCCGTCGCCGGAGCACGCCTCGCAGCGTCCACCCTTGACATTGAACGAGAATCGGCCGGGCTGGTAACCGCGGACTTTCGCTTCCGTCGTGGCCGCGAACAGGGTTCGAATCTTGTCGAACACACCGGTGTACGTCGCCGCATTCGATCGCGGAGTCCGGCCGATCGGAGACTGATCGACCTGCACGAGCTTGTCCAGCTGATCGAGTCCGTTGATTCGTGTGTGACGGCCAGGCACCTGGCGTGCACCGTTGAGCTTGTTCGCCATGACGGTCGCGAGAATGTCGTTGACCAACGTCGACTTGCCCGAACCGGAGACACCGGTGACAGCGGTGAGAACACCCAGCGGGAAACTCACGTCGATGCCGTCGAGATTGTGCTCGCGAGCTCCGACGACCGTGACCTGGCGTTTGCGATCCACCGGCCGACGAATGGCCGGAACCTCGATGAAGCTGCGACCCGACAGGTAGGCGCCGGTCAGAGATTCTTCACACGTCAGCAGTTCTTCGTACGGTCCGCTGTGGACGACCTTGCCGCCGTGCTCGCCGGCGTACGGTCCGATGTCGACTACCCAGTCGGACGTGCGGATAGTGTCTTCGTCGTGCTCGACGACTATCAGCGTGTTGCCGAGGTCGCGCAAGCGCGTCAGGGTTTCGATCAGTCGTCGATTGTCACGCTGATGCAGGCCGATGGACGGCTCGTCGAGTACATACAGCACGCCGACGAGTCCGGAACCGATCTGCGTTGCCAAGCGGATTCGCTGGGCCTCGCCACCGGACAACGTGCCAGCGGCACGCGAGAGGGAAAGGTATTCCAAGCCGACGTCGAGCAGGAACCCGAGTCGTGCCTGAACTTCCTTGAGGACCTGACCCGCAATCGCCTCTTCGCGCGAACCGAGAGTGAGGCTGTTCAAGAAGTCCGCGCAATCGGAGATCGACAGTTCACAGACCTCGGCGATGGACTTACTGCCGAAGTCTCCAGCCGCGATAGTTACCGACAGGATTTCCGGGCGCAGGCGAGCACCACCACACGCCGGGCACGGCGTGTCGCGCATGTACCCGTCGTACCGTTCCTTCATCTGATCCGATTCGGTCTGCTCGAGCCGGCGATGCAGGAACGGCATCACACCTTCGAACTCCGCGTAGTAAGAACGGGTACGGCCGTACCGATTCTTGTACCGGACGTGAACCTGCTCCTCGCTGCCTTCGAGGATTGCTTTGCGGGCCTTCGCCGGCAACTTGTTCCACGGCGTCTTCATGTCGAAACCGAGGATGTCGCCGAGGCCGGAGAGCAACCGTCCGAAGTACTCCGAACTCTGGCCCATCGACCACGGCGCGATCGCTCCGTCTTCGAGACTCAGGTCGGGATCGGGAACCACCAGATCCGGGTCGACCTCCTTGCGGATACCGAGGCCGGTGCATTCCGGGCAGGCGCCGTAGGGCGAGTTGAAGGAGAACGAGCGCGGTTCGAGATCGTCGATCGCGAGTGCGTGGCCATTCGGGCAGGCCAGCTTCTCGGAGAAACGACGCTCACGATCAGGTGCATTTTCTTCACGGTCGACGAAGTCGAGGACCACGATGCCTTCAGCCAAGCGAAGTGCGGTCTCGACCGAGTCGGTCAGGCGCTGCTTCGAACTCGCCTTGACCTGCAATCGGTCGACCACTACTTCGATGTCGTGCTTTTCCTGCTTCTTGAGCTTCGGCGGATCCGCCAGCGAATGGACGACACCGTCGACGCGCACTCGCGAGTAGCCCTGGGTATTGAGCTGATCGAAAAGGTCGACGAACTCGCCCTTACGAGTACGGACTACCGGTGCGAGGACCTGGAACTTGATGCCCTCTTCCATCTCGAGCACCTGGTCGACGATCTGCTGGGGCGTCTGACGTGCGATCTTCTCACCACACACCGGGCAGTGCGCCGAACCCGCGCGGGCATAGAGAAGTCGGAGGTAGTCGTAGACCTCGGTAATGGTGCCCACCGTCGAACGGGGGTTGCGGTTGGTCGACTTCTGGTCGATCGACACCGCAGGAGACAATCCCTCGATGAAGTCCACATCCGGCTTGTCCATCTGGCCGAGGAACTGACGCGCGTATGCCGAGAGCGACTCGACGTAGCGGCGCTGACCTTCGGCGAAGATCGTGTCGAACGCGAGGCTGGACTTGCCGGAGCCGGACAACCCGGTGAAGACGATCAGGCTGTCTCGCGGGAGGTCGAGATCGACTCCTCGCAGATTGTGCTCACGCGCACCCCGCACGATCAGGCGATCCGCCACACCAATTCCCTTCATTGTCAATCGTCCGGGGCCGTCCCCCCGGAGAAGTCTCGAGTGGCCTCGCAAACGCGAGTCCTCGAGCGATCGTCATCGTAGGCCGAGCCACCGACACGTTTTTCTCACCAGGCGAGCCCATCGCTCTACCTGCCCCTATTCGAAGGTAGCCTGCGTTTCATGACGAATCAGCCCATCGTGATCGACGACTCCTACACCGGTCAGGTCTCCCCCGATTCTGCCCCTCAGCGGCGCACAGTCGAAGGCGCCGTCATCACGAAGATGTCGGTCGGCCCCATGGACAACAACACTTACCTCGTCGCCTGTTCCACGACCGGGAAATCTCTCCTGATCGATGCGGCCAACGAAGCCGAGAAGATCATCGCGCTCATCGAACAGGAAGCACCTGTTTTCGATTCCATCGTCACCACCCACCAGCACGGCGATCACTGGTTGGCCCTCGAAGACGTTCACGCCGCAACCAAGGTGCCGACCGCCGCGCACCCCCTCGACGCAGAGGTCCTTCCCGTCACCCCGGACGTGCTCCTCGAAGACGGCGACAAGGTGACCGTTGGCAACTTGAGCCTCGACGTCATTCACCTGTCCGGCCACACGCCCGGCTCCATCGCGCTGGCTCTCACCGAACCGAGCGGACAGGTTCACCTCTTCACCGGCGACTCACTCTTCCCCGGCGGAGTAGGCAAGACCGCCGACCCCGAGAAGTTCACTTCTCTGCTCGACGACGTGGAAAACAAGCTGTTCGGAAGGTACGACGACGCGACTGTCGTCTACCCCGGGCATGGCAAGGACACGACGCTCGGCGCCGAGCGCCCGCACCTGGCGGAGTGGCGCGAACGCGGTTGGTGACGTTTCACCTGTTCCGTACTGGACCCCGCTAACCGACTTGGCTGTCGACCTGTTCACCGTTGACTCGAAGTCGCGGAAGCCAGGTCGACAGAGTCCGGCCCAGTCCTTCGACCATCCGTTCCCCGAACACACACAGCGTGCGTTCCCACGGATGGCCGAAGGTCCCTTCCGTGAAGTCGTCCCGACTGAATATGTAGTAGTCACCGTTCGGATAGACCGGGACACGCCACTCCGCAAGCTCCTTCGCAGCAGCGTGTGCCTCCGCGTCGAAGGTGTAGCCCGGATGCTGCCAATCCAGAACGACGAAGTTGGGATCGTCGTTCCAATCGGTGACAAAACAGCGCAACGCTTCGGCGTTGATCGCATCCACGCGAGCGGCCCACGCCCCTGGAGTCGCAGCTGGCGCCGCACCCAAATCGAAGACCACGGACGGGATGGGCTCGGCGATGGCGGGCCAAGACCGTGCGTCGATGCCGGGCGTGAACCCAAAGCGGTCACGAAAGATCGCCCAGTTTCTCTCGTTCTCCTCGTCCGACAGCTGTCCCCAGCCGGTGGGAAGGGTCGAGCCGAAGTTCTGAGTCATCTTGGTGGTCACAACACCATCGTGCTCGAACGGTGCGCATACTGTGACACCTTCGAACACGCCGTATGCGGATACGCGGTAACGGATACTTCAGAACGGTGTGTCCGGATCAGTGGAGAAGTCATCGTCGCAGTACAACGCGCTTCGGCGACCAGGAATCCGGCGACCGGGTCAGGCGTGCCGGGATCGCCGAACCGGACCAATTCCTTGTGAGATCGCTAGGGTGGAAAACGAACCTACATCGGGAGGCTTGAAACATGCTGGTACGTCGAATTGCTCGTCCACTGCTTTCCACGATCTTCATCGCCGGGGGAATCGATGCTTTGCGCAACCCCGCTCAGCGAGCAGCCAAAGCGTCACCGCTGATCGACAAATCCGTCGAGACGCTGCCAGGAGCAGTGACGCAGAAGGTGCCTGCTGATCCGGAAACACTCGTCAAGATCAACGCCGCCGTCCAGATCGGCGGCGGTGCCCTGCTGGCCACCGGCAAGGCGCCGCGGCTCGCGTCGTTGGTGCTCGCGGGGAGCCTGGTACCGACCACGCTTGCCGGTCACGACTTCTGGAACGAAACCGATCCGTCACTGCGAGCGATGCAGCGCACAAACTTCATCAAGAACGTCAGCTTGCTCGGCGGACTGATGATCGCCTCCGTCGACACCGAGGGCAAGCCGTCGCTCGGCTGGCGTGGCCGCCGCGCCGCGAAGAAGGCCCAGGCGTCTATCGCCGCAGCACTTCCATTGGTCGCATCGCAGACCGATCACACGAGCGATCGCGTCGAACACGCTCTGTCGGTGGCGTCCGAACGCGGTTCCGAACTTGCCGAAACCGCGAAGGCACACGGCACGGATTGGCTCGAACTTGCCAAGGAGCGCAGCTCCGAGTTCGCGGAGATCGCGAGCAAGCGAGCCGCGGAATTCGGAGAGGTCGCCAAGGAACGCGGCCCGGACATCCTCGAAGTCGCGCAGAAGCGCGGCTCCGAACTGGCCGAGACCGCACGCGAGCGCAGCGCCGAACTGGCAGAGCTGGCGAGCAAGCGCAGCTCGGAGTTCGCCGAACTCGCCCTCGAGAAGAGCAACGAGTGGGCCGAAACGGCGTCGGAGCAGACCGAGGTGCTGGGTAAGCGTGCTCGCAAGCGCGCAGAGAAGGCGCTCGAAAAGGCTCGCGCCAAGAAGGACGAATTGACGCACTGAGTGCACCGAAAGACACGGTCAGGCCACCTTCGGGTGGCCTGACCTGTATCTATGCGGCAGTTCATCTGGGGGAACTAGACTGTCTTGGCGCTTTTGCAGCGCGTGAATTTCTCATCAAGCCTAGGAGATCCTTTGCCCGACGCGGACCCGTCACTGAACGAGCAAGAGCTCGAGCAGCAGTACGTGACGATGTTGTACTCCCGTCTCGACGATCTTCGAAAGTATGCCCAAACTCGCTTGAGCACGGTCCTCCTCGAGACCGGCGGAACCCCGCAAGCACGCAGCGAACGCGAATCCTTCAACGCCATGTACACCGAGGATCTCGCCAAGTACGACGCAGCCGAGAACGGAATGTGTTTCGGACGCATCGACTTCGACGACGAGCGACGCTACGTCGGCCGACTGGGAATCCTGGACACCGACAACGACTACGAAACGCTGCTCCTCGACTGGCGAGCTCCGATGGCACGCCCGTTCTATCTGGCGACGCCCGCGGCACCTGAGGGCGTGAAGCGGCGACGCCATATTCGCAGTCGGAGCCGCACAGTCACCGGCATCAACGACGAATACCTGGACCTCGACGCGGCCCGCGCCGCAGGCGTGGTGACCGAAGCCGGCGGCGTCGCCGGTGAGAGCGCTCTCCTGGACGCTCTGAACGCAGCGCGTACGGGTCAGATGAACGACATCGTCGAGACCATTCAGAGTGAGCAGGATGCCATCATCCGCTCCGAGCACAAGAGCGTTTTGGTCGTCCAGGGCGGTCCGGGTACCGGCAAAACCGCAGTCGCCCTTCACCGTGCCGCCTTCTTGCTCTACACCTACCGCCAGCAACTGGCCAAGGCCGGTGTTCTCATCATCGGGCCGAACGCGACGTTCCTCGACTACATCAGCCAGGTCCTTCCTTCACTCGGTGAGACCGGAGTTCTACTCTCGACGATCGGGGACCTGTACCCCGGAGTGCGTGCGACTCGTACGGATTCCCTCGCCGCCGGTGAGATCAAGGGTTCCCTCGCGATCCTCGACGTGCTCAAGAACGCCGTCCGGGATCGGCAGGAAGTTCCGTCGAAGCCGATTACCCTTCGATTCGACACGTACGACTTGAAGCTGGATCGAAAGACTGTCACGAAGGCGCGCGGGCGTGCTCGGTCGTCGCGTCGCCCACACAACCTGGCGCGCCCGATCTTCGTGGCAGCAGTCATCGAGGCGTTGGCACTGCAGATGGCCGAACTCATCGGCGGAAACCTCGTCGACGGTGGGTCACTCCTCAGTCGGGACGACATCGCCGACATTCGCGACGAGATGCGTGAGGACCCTGACATCATGTCCGCCATCGGAAAGCTGTGGCCCGAATTGTCGCCGCAGCAAATCCTCGCGGAACTGTGGACGTCGCCGGCGAGGTTGGCCAAGGCAGCGCCGCAACTCGACGACGCCCAACGCGACGAGCTTCTGCAGAGCGTCGGACCGGGTTTCAGTGCGGCCGATGCTCCCCTGCTCGACGAACTGGCCGAGATTCTCGGCGTCGACGACGCCGCCGAACGCGAACGCGCACAACGTGAATGGCGCGCGCAGATCGCCGACGCCCAGGGCGCCCTCGACATCCTCACCGGGTCTGCACCACAGGATCTCGAAGACGAGATGGATCCCGAGATCTTGATGGCGTACGACTTGATCGACGCCAGCCAACTCGCCCAACGCCACGATCAGGGCCAGCGCCAGACCACGGCAGAACGCGCTGCCGGCGACCGAACCTGGACCTACGGTCACGTGATCGTCGACGAAGCCCAAGAGCTCTCCGAAATGGCGTGGCGAATGCTGATGCGGCGCATACCGAATCGCTGGATGACGTTGGTCGGCGATACAGCTCAGACCGGTGATCCCGCGGGAACTTCGTCCTGGCAGAAGATTCTCGAGCCTTACGTCGCCAAGCGCTGGAAGCTCACCGAACTGACCGTCAACTACCGAACTCCCTCGGAGATCATGGATGTCGCGCACCGTGTGCTCGAAGAGATCGACCCGGAGCAATCCGTGCCCCGGTCGGTACGCGACAGCGGATTCGCGCCGTGGGCGCTCAAGACCACGGCCGAAGAATTGGAATCGACCGTGCGCCGTTGCATCGAGTCCGAGTCGCATCCCGGTATCACCGCAGTGATCGCCGGTTCCGAGGTCGTTGCCGATCTGGCGGGCATTGCGAGTGACACCGTAAGCGTCCTGTCCGTCAAGGACGTCAAGGGACTCGAGTTCGACACAGTGTTGATCGTCGAACCTGCCGACATTCTCGACGAGTCACCACGCGGAATGAACGACCTCTACGTCGCATTGACCCGCGCTACCCAGAGGCTCGGCATCATTCACGTCGAGTCGCTCCCCTCGGTTCTCGACGGCGTCGAAGCAGCAGAGTTGGCCTTCGATTCGTGAGCATCACGGAGTAGGTTCGTGCGTGACACCACGAATGGTGGTGTCACTCCAATTTGTGTCGACGACTGAAGGAATGACCCCTCGTGCTTGGCCTGCCCGCAAGTTCCGCCGCACCCATCCGCAAGATCGCTCGCGTGGTGATCGGCGTCGGGATGCTTGCGGCGGTGACAGCCGGTTGCTCAGAGGATGATTCGAGTTCGACGGCTGCTGCCGGCAGCGACGACATCGCTGCTGTTGCTGCCGCACCGACAGAAAAACCGGTAGACGAGGCAGATCGGCTGCGGGCGGCGCTTGCGTCTACCGGGGTCACGCCCGCCTTCTCCGACGACATGTTGCAGGCGCTCGGTGACGGCGTCTGCCAGCAGCTCGCGGCCGGAACGGATCGAGCGATGATCATCGCGAATCTGCGGGCGGTATCGCTGAACGGAGCAAGCGAACCAATGGTCACCTCCGGAAACGGCTCGGCCGCATCGACAACACCCCCCAGCGCCGATCAGCTGGCTGAAGTGTTCGTCGATGCGGCCGAGGCCGACTACTGCCGGTAGTTCAGCGAACGGTGTGCACGATCAGGACATCGGACGTCGCCTTGCGAGCGGCATCGGAAGGCACCGATCCGAGTAGACGCCCGGTCAACGTGTTCAATCCGCGATTTCCGACGACCAGCAAGTCGCCCTTCACCTCGTCGAGCAAAGCGAGAAGCGATTCGACGGGAGCGCCGACGACGGCGCGCTCGACAACATCTTTTGCCCCCTGGGCATGTGCGCGCTCACGAGCGGTGCGAAGGATCTCGTAGGTCGGAGCGGAACCGGTGACCTGGTAGGCCTCGTTACCCAACGCATCAGCGGCAGCGCTCACGTCCTTGGGATCAGCCGGGTAGTACGCACACGCGATGACGAGCTGAGCGTCCGAGCCACTGGCAATGGCGGCAGCTCTGTCGACTGCCTTCAGTGACGACTCGGAGCCATCGGTTCCTACGACAACGGTCCGGTAGGCACTCATTCATTCCTCCATGGTTACGGGACGGACGGTACGGCCGGCACCGGGCGCAACGCTGTTGCGCCCGCTCGACAACCGCTGCGCTGACATTAGCGGGATTGTGCCGCGGATAGTGTTATTTGCAGTACACGCCACAAGCCCACAGTGAATGTGATTCTTCGTCACAGACACATTTGTTCGGTGGTGACCACTCAGCGAAGTTTGCCGAAGCGGGGCCCGAACAGCGCCGCCGGAAATACTTCCTGCTCGACCAGGGCGGTACGCCACGGCGTCGCCAATTCCAGCAACCGCTTGGCACCCTCCTCACCCAGCGCATCCCACGGAGCCAAAGCGAGGTCGTCCGTCAGGTCTTCGACGACGTCACGCAAGTCCTGCCCGTCCTCGGTCAGCGCACCGGACGAACGATCCAGCAGTTCGCGGTCCTTCAAACTCTCGACGGCCTCGTCCCACTGTTCCTGCGACCATCCGCGACGAGTCTGCGCGAATTTGCGCTGAAACCCGATTCCCGTCGCGGTGTGCGTGATCAACGCGTCCAGGCCGTTCAATCCCGCGGTCTGAAGGGCCGCAATGTGGCCGTCACCGCGATACTCACGCAGCAGTGTCAGCGCGTGCCAGAAACGCAGGTGCGGCTCGGCCGGCCAGTCGAGCGACGCCCAACCCGCGTACAGAGGGCGGCCGTCCACTCCAGGAATGTTCTGGGCAGCGATCGACACGAGTTCGGCGGCCTCGGCCATGTCCGCCGATCCTGTCACGTCTGCACCGAACAGGCGGACGTACGCCGCGTCGATTGCCCGATACCGCGCGGCGACAACCTCTGTGTGCCTTGCCAATTCCCAGGCACGTGGGATGACACTGGCGATCAATTCAGGATTGAAGTTGAAGAAGGTGGCCGTGACGACAGTCGCGGGTGGAGCGCCGAGCGGAGCTGATCGCCCGGCAAAGTACACCATTCGGCCAGGCTCCAACCCGACGCCGACAAGTTCCTTCTCCGTCTCCGGGACGAAGTACGCCAAGGAATGGAGAAGTTCGAGAGTCCGCGCGGTCTTGCCTGCAGTCTGTGCATCCATACCTGAAACCGTAGCGGTCGAAAGCACGAACGCACGCGAGGCGACCTACTTGAGACCCGCGGCGTCCATTCCTCGAAGCTCCTTCTTCAAATCCGAGATTTCGTCTCGCAATCGCCCAGCCAACTCGAACTGAAGGTCACGTGCAGCGTTCATCATCTGATCGGTGAGTTCCTTGACCAGATCTGCCAATTCGGCCCGAGGCATCGATTTGGTGTCGCGCCCCTCGTACACACCCGCACTGACCGCACGACCGGCCTCACCCTGCGCACGCCGACCACGCGTCGCATTGCGACCCGAACCACCGACGTCCACGGACGCCGCAGTGTCCTCTGCCTCCTCGTACACCTGATCGAGAATGTCCGCGATCTTCTTGCGTAGAGGTTGTGGGTCGACGCCCATCTTCTCGTTGTAGGCGACCTGCTTCTCGCGTCGTCGCTCGGTTTCCTCGATGGCCTGCGCCATGGAAGCGGTGATCTTGTCCGCATACATGTGCACTTGACCGGATACATTTCGAGCCGCTCGGCCGATCGTCTGAATGAGGCTGGTGGAGCTACGTAGGAAACCTTCTTTGTCGGCATCGAGAATCGCGACCAGCGACACCTCGGGAAGGTCGAGTCCCTCACGCAGGAGGTTGATGCCGACCAGCACGTCGTACTCCCCCAGGCGGAGCTGACGGAGCAACTCGACTCGCCGGAGCGTATCGATATCCGAGTGCAGGTAGCGGACGCGAATACCGAGTTCGAGCAGGTAATCGGTCAGATCTTCCGACATCTTCTTGGTCAACGTCGTGACCAGCACACGCTCGTCACGTTCCGCTCGCTCGCGGATTTCGTGAACGAGATCGTCGATCTGTCCCTTGGTGGGTTTGACGATGACCTCGGGATCGATCAATCCGGTCGGGCGGATCACCTGCTCGACGAACTCACCGCCGGACTGACCCAACTCGTACTTACCTGGTGTCGCCGACAAGTAGACGGTCTGACCGATCCGCTGACTGAATTCTTCCCAAGTCAGAGGGCGGTTGTCTGTTGCCGACGGTAGCCGGAATCCGAACTCGACCAGGTTTCGCTTGCGCGACATATCGCCCTCGTACATGGCGCCGATCTGAGGAACCGTCACGTGCGACTCGTCGATGACCAGAAGGAAATCTTCCGGGAAGTAGTCGATCAAGGTTGCGGGGGCAGTTCCAGGGCCACGGCCGTCGATGTGGCGCGAGTAGTTCTCGATGCCGGAGCAGAATCCGACCTGTTTGATCATCTCGAGGTCGTACTGCGTACGCATGCGCAGACGCTGAGCCTCGAGGAGCTTGCCCTTGCCTTCGAGCTCGGCGAGTCGCTCTTCGAGTTCCGCCTCGATGTCCTTGGCGGCACGCTCCATGCGTTCAGGGCCGGCGACGTAGTGCGTCGCCGGGAAGATACGAACCGTGTCGACCTGGCGAACGATGTCACCAGTCAGTGGATGGAGGTAGTACAGTGCCTCGATCTCGTCACCGAAGAATTCGATGCGGACCGCCAGCTCTTCGTACGACGGAATGATCTCGACCGTGTCGCCGCGCACGCGGAACGAACCTCGCGTGAACGCCATGTCGTTGCGGTTGTACTGAACGTCGACGAGCAGACGCAGGAACGCATCCCGCGGCACCTCCACACCGACGTCCAGCTGAATTGAGCGATCGAGGTACGACTGCGGTGTACCGAGGCCGTAGATGCACGACACCGAGGCCACCACGACCACGTCCCGTCGTGACAGAAGGCTGGACGTCGCCGAGTGGCGCAGCCGCTCGACATCGTCGTTGACGGACGAATCCTTCTCGATGTAGGTGTCCGTCTGGGCGATGTACGCCTCGGGTTGGTAGTAGTCGTAGTACGAGACGAAGTACTCGACCGCGTTGTTGGGTAGCATTTCCCGAAGCTCGTTCGCGAGCTGAGCCGCCAAAGTCTTGTTCGGAGCCATCACCAGAGCCGGGCGCTGCAGCTTCTCGATCAACCACGCAGTCGTGGCCGACTTACCGGTACCGGTCGCACCGAGGAGGACTACGTCCTTCTCCCCCTCGTTGATCCGTTTCTCCAGCTCGGCGATAGCTGCCGGCTGATCGCCTGCCGGTTCGTACGGGCTGACGACCTCGAAGCGCGCGTCTGAGCGCTCGATGTCACCAACCGGCCGAAACTCGGAATGCGCGACCACGGGATGTTCGGAAGCAAACGCCATGAAACCAGGGTAAGCGCACCTACCGACACAATGCCCGCTCGTCCGCGTTCAGCCGAAAATGCAGTTCGGCGGTAGGTTCTTCGACCATGAGCGAGGAACGTCCCCACATTCACCGGCCGAAGGTCGAAACCTTCGACATCGCAGCTCGCACCAACGTCGATCCCAAGGGCTTCGTTCGCCCGGTCGAGCACTACCGCGAAGAACCGTGGGGGCTGTACATGGCGCGCCACGCCGACCATCCCCGGTTTCACTACCTGGAGTCCTGGATTATTCCCGAACTCGGAATTCGGGCGTCGATCCTGCACTTCACCCCGGAACACATCCGAGACTGGGATTTCTATGTCGACATCGGCGACTTCATCCGCGGCGACCAGGTCTGGACGTCCGAGGACCACTACCTCGACCTGATCGTGCAGACCGGACGCAGCGTCGAATTGCTCGACGTCGACGAATTGCTCGAGGCGAACACCGCCGGGATTCTCGACCCGAAGACGTCAGAGCGTGCGATGCTGAACGCGGCCCGCGCTATCGACGGCATCGCCGCCCACGGTCACGATCTCGACGCCTGGCTCACCTCGGTGGGCATGCCGGTCACGTGGCGCTGAGTGGTTAGAGGGACCAGCCTGATTTCTCGGCCCACTCCCATGCCCGGTGGAAAGCGGCGTCGAACCACGGCGTCTTGACTCCCAGGTAGGCGTCGATCGCAGCGGCGTAGTCGTCGATGCCGGCGGCACTCTCGGCTGCCTTGACCTTGAGTTCGGCATATTCGGCACGCGCCGACGCATCGGAGCGAAGCCAGTCGCGGAAGAGGATCGCGAACTGCTGACCTGGCCAACCGTCCACCCGAATGTGAATGTTCGCGCGGCGCCCTGGATCGGCACTCCCGTGGATCCGCTTCGCCCACACCGCCGGATCGGTCTCGCCACCGAGGTACGACGGTTTCGGGTCGTCGGCGACGATGTGCTCGATCCGGGGGAACCCGGCAGCGGCCAGATCTTCCGCGAGGTCGTCGGCAACGCCGAGGTGCTCGACAGTGATCTGAATGTCGATCACGTCCTTGGCATCGAGACCAGGCACTGCGGTCGATCCGATGTGATCGATACGGCGCGCGCGGTCACCGGACGCCAACGACAACCGGCCGATGATTCGTTCGGCCTGCGCCGGCCACGACGGGTCGGCTGGAGTCAGCTCGGGCAGTGCGCGCACTACCGTGCCCTCGCGGAGGTTCTTCTCGAAGGGAACAAGTCGATTCGCCCACAAGTCGCGGACCACGTCGTCGAGTGAACCCGGCTCTCCGCTGTTGTCGAGCCACACGTCGGCAACAGCACGACGCTGATCGTCATTTGCCTGCGCTGCGATGCGCGCACGAGCGTCGGATTCAGGCATGCCGCGCGAGCCCACCAAGCGTCGAACTCGTTCCTCCTCGTCGACGTAAACGATGACGACCAGATTGAATGCCGGCGCCATCGAACCCTCGACCAACAGCGGAATATCTTGAACGAGCACTGCATCCGACGGCGCAGACGAAATCTGCTCCATCGTCCGCGCACCGATCAGTGGGTGGAGGATGCCGTTGAGAGTTCCGCGTGACGTGTCGTCGGCAAACGCCAACGACGCCAGCGCGGGTCGGTTGAGGCTGCCGTCCTCGGACAGAATCCCGTCGCCGAATGCATCGACCAGAGCGGCAAGTCCCGGAGTACCGGGCTCGACCACTTCTCGGGCGATCAGGTCAGCGTCGACGATGACGGCTCCCAGTTCGCTGAGGATTTTCGACACTGTCGACTTACCGGCTCCGATGCCTCCAGTGAGGCCAACTCTCAACACACTCGACAGTCTCTCATCTCCGCGCCCGAGAGATTCAGACACGCCTACTGATCGAACACGCCGGGGCGTTCGAGGCTCAAATACCACAATTTTGGTGACCGTGCGGTTATGTTCTAGCGAACGCACCTGTACCTGCACCTTCTCGAGAAAGTGGACGCCATGCGAGCAGATCGCGACCATCACGGTCAGCACCGCCTCGGAATGCCGAACGGCGTGCACTGCATAGAGTTTCCCGAAGTTGCTTTTGCCCTGGCAGAGCACCGTCGTACGTGGTTCACGATGCTCGTGAGCCAAGGCCGACACAGCTTCGCGTCGATGCGTAAGCGCACAGCCGAAGCGACCGCCACCTACTGGGTGCCTGCTCCCGCAAACTGAGTTCTCTTCACAAAGTACAAAATGACCGGCAACCCTACGGTGCCGGTCATTTTTGTGTTCACTCACTGAATTGATTCTTCGCTCGCAAGTGACACCTGGCAGAGAGAAGAACCCCGCGATCAAGCGGTAATCCTTATGCGTTGCCCGACAGCTTCTCGCGAAGTGCGGCGAGCTGTGCATCGCTGGCAAGCGATCCGCCAGCGGACTCGGCCGGAGCGGAGCCGGCAGCAGCCGGAGCCTCGGCGTCCTCTGCAGCAGCCGTCTCCGAGGAGTAGCCGGCAGCAGCGGTGGCAGCCTCAGCGGCCTCGTCTGCAGCGGTCTTCTCCATCTGAGCGGTGTGCATCTTGTGGCGACGCTCAGCCTCGGCGTAGCGGTTCTCCCACTCTTCACGCTGCTTGTCGAAGCCCTCGAGCCATTCGTTGGTCTCGGGATCGAAGCCCTCGGGGAAGATGTAGTTGCCCTGCTCGTCGTACGAGTCGGCCATGCCGTACTTGGACGGATCGAACTCGGCGTTGTAATCCTCGTTGGCCTGCTTCAGCGACAGCGAGATACGACGACGCTCGAGGTCGATGTCGATGACCTTGACGAGTGCATCGTCGCCGACGCCGACAACCTGGTCCGGAACCTCGACGTGGCGCTCAGCGAGCTCCGAGATGTGAACGAGGCCTTCGATTCCCTCTTCGACGCGCACGAATGCACCGAACGGAACCAGCTTCGTGACCTTGCCGGGCACGATCTGGCCGATGGCGTGCGTGCGGGCGAACTGACGCCACGGATCTTCCTGCGTTGCCTTGAGCGACAGGGAGACGCGCTCGCGGTCCAGGTCGACGTCGAGAACCTCGACGGTGACCTCGGTGCCGACCTCGACAACCTCGGACGGGTGATCGATGTGCTTCCAAGACAGCTCGGAAACGTGAACCAGACCGTCTACGCCGCCCAGGTCCACGAATGCACCGAAGTTGACGATGGAGGACACGACGCCCTTGCGGACCTGGCCCTTCTGGAGCTGGTGCAGGAATTCGCTGCGAACCTCGGACTGAGTCTGCTCGAGCCATGCGCGGCGCGACAGGACCACGTTGTTGCGGTTCTTGTCGAGCTCGATGATCTTGGCCTCGATCTCCTTGCCGACGTACGGCTGGAGGTCGCGGACGCGACGCATTTCGACGAGCGAAGCGGGGAGGAAGCCACGAAGACCGATGTCAAGGATGAGGCCGCCCTTGACGACCTCGATGACGGTGCCCTTGACGGCCTCGTCCTTCTCCTTGAGCTCCTCGATGGTGCCCCAGGCACGCTCGTACTGAGCGCGCTTCTTCGACAGGATCAGTCGACCTTCTTTGTCCTCCTTGGTGAGGACGAGAGCCTCGACCGCATCTCCCACGGAGACGACCTCATTGGGGTCGACGTCGTGCTTGATGGAGAGCTCACGAGAAGGGATGACGCCTTCGGTCTTGTAACCGATGTCGAGCAGAACCTCGTCGCGGTCGACCTTGACGATGGTTCCTTCGACGATGTCGCCATCGTTGAAGTACTTGATCGTGGCATCGATGGCGGCGAGGAAGTCCTCGGCGGAGCCAATGTCGTTAATGGCAACCTGCGGCGAGGTGACGGTTGTGGAGGGCATATGTTGAATTGCTCCGGACGAGTTGTGGTCGGTTGATGGATTTTGTCGGACGAGATGCGCAACTGTGGCGTACAAATGTTGGAAGTACTTTGTGAAGTACTAGATCGAAGTACCCAGCTGCATCAATAACGAACAACCGAATACCGGATCACATTCCACACCGCGGAAGCGCACCGCGAGCTCCCTCGGTCCGACCGATTCCGAGACCTTGGTAAAGATCTCGTATAGACAATCGGTCGGATGACAGACACTCGCGTGAGTAAGACTACGCGTCGGCTATCTTGCCGGGCAAACCCGGGTACCCTGCGCCCGCATCACCCGTTCTACTGTGTTGTTCATGTCTGACGAGCGCCATGCCGCTGCCAATTCCATTCTCGGTACCAGCGGCGTCGGCCGAGTCCGTGTCGATTCGAGTTCCAGCGACCGCGCCAGCCGTGCGTGGTGGGACGCCGACGCCGACGATTACCACCGAACCCACGGCGAGTTTCTGGGCGTGAACAGCGCGGAAGGTGAATTCGTCTGGTGCCCCGAAGGGCTGCACGAGGGCGATCACCACTTGCTCGGCGACATAGTCGACAAAGACATATTGGAAGTGGGTTGCGGCTCGGCGCCGTGTGCCCGATGGCTCGCCGGACATGGTGCTCGGGCCGTCGGTCTCGACATCTCGATGGGGATGCTCGCCCGCGGGCAGGACGCGATGAATGCCGGCGGACCGGCCGTCCCGTTGATTCAGGCAAGTGCGGAACTCCTGCCGTTTGCCGACGAGAGTTTCGACATCGTTTGTTCTGCGTTCGGCGCCGTCCCGTTCGTTGCCGATTCGCAGCGAGTGATGAACGAAGTCGCCCGGGTTCTGCGTCCCGGCGGATCGTGGGTCTTTGCCGTCAACCATCCGATTCGATGGATCTTCCCCGACGATCCCGGGCCGAAGGGCTTGACCGCGACCCTCCCCTACTTCGACCGCACCCCGTATGTCGAGGTCGATGACAACGGAGTCCCCACCTACGTCGAGCATCACCGCACCATCGGCGACCGGGTTCGTGAGATCGTCGCCGCCGGACTTCAGGTGCGCGACATCATCGAGCCCGAATGGCCGGAGTGGTTGGACCGCGAATGGGGACAGTGGAGTCCCCTGCGCGGCCAACTCTTTCCGGGCACTGCAATTTTCAGCGCCGTCAAACCCTGACGGCTACAGCAGCTTCGACAGGAAAGCCTTGGTCCGGTCGTGCTGAGGATTGGCCAGGAGTTCCCGCGGCTCGCCTGCCTCGACCACAACTCCCCCGTCCATGAAGACCAACTGGTCGGCGACCTCGCGGGCGAAACCCATCTCGTGGGTGACGACCACCATCGTCATGCCTTCTTTGGCCAACTGCTTCATCACGGTGAGAACTTCACCGACCAGTTCGGGGTCGAGCGCGGACGTCGGCTCGTCGAACAGCATGAGCTTCGGGTCCATCGCGAGAGCGCGGGCGATGGCAACTCTTTGCTGCTGACCACCCGACAACTGGGCCGGGTAGGCGTTGGCTTTGGCGCTCAACCCGACCTGATCGAGGAGGTCCTTCGCTCGTTCGACAGCCTTCTTCTTACTGACGCGCTTCACCTGCGTCGGCGCTTCGATGATGTTCTCGAGAGCGGTGCGGTGCGGGAACAGATTGAAGTGCTGAAACACCATCCCGATGTCGCGGCGTTGTTTGGCCGCTGCTCGCGGGTGAAGTTCGTACAGTTTTCCGTTCTTCTCCGAGTAGCCCACCAGGTCGCCGTCGACGTACAGTCGGCCGGCGTTGACCTGCTCGAGGTGATTGATGCAGCGCAAGAACGTCGACTTGCCCGACCCGGACGGCCCGACGAGGCACAGAACTTGGCCGGGATCGATTTCGAGTGAGACCCCTTTGAGAACCTCGAGCGCGCCGAAGTTCTTACAGACCCGGTCTGCCTTGACCATCGGTGTCATCTGCGTTCTCCTCCTGGAATATCCGGGAGTGTCTCCACTACCGTTTCTTTGCCCTGTGCGTCGGCGAGTGCCTGAAGCTGGCGAGTGGTGAGCGTCCTCGTCGACCCTTTCGAATAGTGGCGTTCGACGTAGTACTGGCCGACCATGAGAACACTGGTCATTGCGAGGTACCACGTAACCGCGACCATCAAGAGTGGGATCGGCTCGAAATTTGCACCGGATATGTCTCTCGCTCGTCCGTAGAGTTCGGTACTCAACGGCACTGCGGTCACCAGCGAAGTCGTCTTGAGCAAGCTGATCAATTCGTTGCCGGTCGGTGGGATGATCACCCGCATCGCCTGGGGAAGGACCGTTCGCCGCATCGTCTGGCCCCACGTCATTCCCAAAGCCACTGACGCTTCGGTCTGACCTTCGTTGACCGAGGCGATACCTGCACGGACGATTTCGGCCATGTACGCCGCCTCGTTCAATGCGAGTCCGATGACTGCGAAGAGAAACGCCGCCTGGAGATCCTGCATGTCGAAATGCACGAACTGATGGACGAACGGAACGCCGAGATCGATGCTCTTGTATATGGAGGGGAAGAGACCCCAGAAGACGAGCTGGACGTAAACGGGCGTGCCGCGGAAGACCCACAAATACACCCAGGCAGCGGACTTCAGCACCGGGTTCGGCGACAGCCGCATTACCGCGAGGACGATGCCCAGAACGATCGCGGCTGCCATCGACAGAATTGTCAGTTGAATGGTGACCCAGGCGGCCTTCGAAATTCGAGCGTCGAAGAGGTACTGGCGGTAAGTCGCCCAGCCGAACTGTTCATTGGTCGCCGAACCGTAGATAAAGAGCCCTACCAGGACCACCACCACGACTGCTGCGACCCATCGGCCCGGTCTGCGCAGTGGGATCGCCTTGATCGGCGCCGGATCGCCAGTCTCAGTTGTTGTCATGTTCATCAGCTTTCCGCGCCGTTGATCTTGGATACTTCGATGACGCCGGCCTCGACACTCCAGGTCTGCGCGATCTGTTGATAGACACCGTTGTCGATCAGGTACTGCATTGCCTGCTGCAGGGCGGGACCGAGGGCGGAACCCTTCACGATCGGCCAGCCGTACGGCGCGGAATCAAAGGGCTGACCCGCAGCTTCCATCCGCCCCTTACTCCGTTTGATCGCGTAGCCGGTCACCGGTGAATCAGCGGACAACGCGTCGACTCGACCCAGGATGAGTGCGTTGGCCGCGTCGTCCTGACTGTCGTACTTGATCTTCTCGATGGGCGGCTTGCCCGCAGCAACGCATGCCTCGCTCTTGGCGGGTACTTCGTCGATGTCCTCGGTAGTTGTGGTCTGTACCGCCACTCGCAACCCACACGCATTGTTCGGGTCCACGGGATTGTCCGGCCGCTGAGCCCACTGGATACCTGCGCTGTAGTACGTGACGAAGTCGACCGACTTCTCCCGCTCCTTGGAGTCGGTGAACGAAGACATGCCGAGGTCGTAGCTTCCCGACTGGATAGCGGGGATGATCTTGTCGAAGTCGGCCTGGTTATAGACAGCTTCGACCCCGAGCACAGTCGCCACTGCGTTCATGATGTCGACGTCGAAGCCGACGATTTTGCCATTCTCATCTTTGAATTCGTTTGGTGCGTAAGGAATGTTGACCCCGACCTGCAGCTTGCCCGACTCCCTGACGTTCGGGGGCAACAGGGCGGCGATCTCGGGCACCTTCTGGACATCAAGTGGCGGCCCTTCCGGAACGAGACCCTCGTTGTTGGTGACACATCCGCCGCACAATGCGACGATCAAGCCCACCAACAGGACTCGCACCACGTTGGCGCGGATACGCCCGCCACTGCTCGAGCCATAACTCACGCCACGTGGCCTTGGTGCCCGTGCGTTTTCATCGACCACGACTCTGCTCTCCACTCGTCGATCGCCGCACTTGCAACGTCCATCCGAAATTCAGTCGAACGGTAGGTTACGGCAGGAGTTCCACCGTCGCCGACTTCGCAAGATTCCGGCCTGTCGTACAAGAATCAGCGACGCAGAGTGTGTGCGTACACGACTTCGGAAAATTCGCTGGTCGATGCCAAACCGCCGAGGTCGGCGGTCGCGATGCCCGACGCGATGGTCGTGCGAACCGCGTCTGAAATGCGGCGTGCTGCCGCAGACAACAACCGATCGCCACGCGCATCACCGAGCCAGTCGAGCATCATTGCACTCGAGAGGAACAGTGCCGTCGGGTTCGCCCGATTCTTCCCGGCGATGTCGGGTGCTGCACCGTGCGCAGCCTGAGCCATGACCTGCGTCTCGGAAGCGTTGATCGACGGCGCGGTTCCGAGTGAACCGGACAGCTCGCCCGCCAGATCCGACAAAATGTCGCCGAACATGTTTTCGGTCACCACGACATCGAAGTCGCCGCCGCGTCGAACCAGGTGCGCCGCCATCGCGTCGACGTGCTCGTCGTCGACGACTACGTGTGGGTACTCCGCAGCGACGGTTCGGCAGGCGTCACGGAACAGGCCGGTGGTCAGTGTGAGGACGTTGGCTTTGTGGACGATCGTGACGTGATTGCGCCGTCGCGACGCCAACGCGAAGGCAGTGCGTGCGATCCGTTCACACGCAGCGCGGGTGAACACACCGACGGCCAGCGCGATGTCGGGCGTCGGCATGAACTCGCCGCTGCCGACTGCCATGTTCCGATCCGCGTACAACCCCTCGGTGTTCTCGCGGACGATCACCAGATCCATGTCGGGGACCATTGCCTTGACACCGGGGAACGCCGCTGCCGGCCGAATGTTCGCGAACAGCTCGAACTTCTTCCGGATGACGCCGCCGGGTGTGAGTTGTCCGCGAAACCTCTCCGGATAGGACGCACTGTCGTGGGGTCCGAGAATCCAACCCTGCAGCTGCCCCAACCCATCGATGGTCTCGTCGGGAATCGGCGTGCCGTGGCTGTCGATGGCCGTACTCCCGAGCGGAAGCTCGACCCACTCGACGGGCGGAGCATGAACCGCTGACAACGCCGCATCCACGATCTGCCGTGTCGCCGGGACGATTTCGTGGCCGATTCCGTCGCCGTGCATGAGCCCCAGCCGCATGGCCGAAGTACCGATTGCGCTCGCACCTGTCATCAGGCAATCATTGCTCACCATGGTCCAGTCGGTGGAATTGCTCCTCGATCCAGTGAGTGAGTCGGCAGTGCGAGCACAATGGCAGCTACTCGCCGACGCCGGTTTACCGAGTCAGGCCTCTCATCACAGCCCGTCCAACCGTCCGCACATCACGCTGTTCGTCGCCCGTGAGATCCCCGCGGAGATCGACGAACTGTTGAAGCGGCGCTTCTCGGCCCCGGACTTCGAGGTCCGACTCGGTGGCTACGTCGTGTTCGGCGGCAAGCAGATGGTCTTGGCGCGCTCGGTCATTCCTTCGCGCGCACTCCTTCACCTGCACCGAGAAATAGCCGAGTCAACAGTTGACTCGACGGCACTTCCCGCCCACGTCGAGCCCGGCGCGTGGACGCCTCATGTAACGCTCGCCCGACGCGTCGAACCTGCACGTCTGGGTGAAGCCATCGCCCTGCTGGGCACCGACGTGATTCAAGGGCGCTGCGGCGCGATCAGGCGCTGGGACGGCGAACAGAAGACGGAGTGGTTACTGACGCCGCCGCTGTGACAGATCGGGTTGCACGTCGGGTCACCAGGATTCCCGCGATCACCGCGAGTGCACCAACCGGCTGATTCCAGCCAACGCTTTCGTTCAAGACTATTGCGCCGAGAGCGACGCCCACCACTGGACTGAGGTAAGTGACGGTGGACGCCGCAGTCGGCCCCCACCCCTGAACGACATTGGTGTTCCAGATGAATGCGAGCCCGGTCCCCAGTGCGCCCAGAGCGATCATCGACAGGACAACTGCCGGCGTCAGGTGCATCGGTGTATTCGCGATGACCGGTGAGGCCAGAACCATCACGAATGCACCGATACTGATCTGCAATAACGCGACCGTGCGGGTGTCGACGCCGAGAGGAAGCACGAAACGTCTGAGGTAGACAAACGAAATCCCGTACGAGGCAGTCGCTCCCAGGCAAGCGACCTGAGAACTGACACTTCCGCCGACGCCGAGATTCCACGGCGCCAATACGATCAGCACCCCACCGAATCCGAGAAGCAACCCCAGCGATTTGTATCGCGTCAGCGTCTCCCCCGGCAGAAAGGCAAGGGAGACAGCCATAGTCATCAGTGGCGTGGTGGCGTTGTAGATGCTCGCGAGTCCCGAGGACATGTTTTGCTCCGCCCAACTGAACAGCAGCCACGGCACGATGCATTGTGTCGCTGCGAGAAAAGCCATGTGTTTCCAGACGCGAAAGTCCCTCGGTAGGCCGATCCGGCTGACCGCTGACACGAGAACCAGCGCGAGCGCACCGAAGACCAAGCGCCACAGAACTACCTGCGTGAAGGACAGACCTTCGAGCCCGATCTTCATGAAGAGGAAACTGGCTCCCCACACCACCGCAGCTGCGGTGTATTGAAAGGCCAGACTTGCCCTCAAAGGGTGAAGTCTCCGTGCGGACTGACGTCGTGACGAGTGTCGGGCGTTCGGCCGGCAAGAGCTAGTACGTTCAGGACCAGTAGGACCAAGACGCTGACGACGATGATTGCCATGTGTCCAGCCTGACGGAATGTCCCACGTGGCAGTAGTGGCAGAAAAGCCAGACTTGGACGATTTTCTGCCACTTTCCTGTTTTTCTGTCACACTCGAAAGATGCTCGCGAAAGTGGTGGTCCCACTGATGCCGATGACCGAGGCGTTCGAACTCGGCGTGGCATGTGAAGTCTTCGGCTTCGACCGATCCGACGACGGCCTCCCCACGTACGACTTCTCTCTGATCGCCGCAGTTCCGGGTCCGATCCGAACGCGGTTCGGGTACAACATCGATGTTCCGTACAACCTCGATTCTCTCGACGACGCCGATCTCATCGTCGTGTCCGCCGGCGGAACCTACGACGCCGGCGACGCGTACATGTGCTCACCGAGTCCCGACTCGAGTGTCGATCCCCTGTTGGTCAAACTCAACGAGGCCGTAGCCCGGGGCGCCAAGGTGGCGAGTCTGTGCACCGGAGCGTTTGTCCTCGGGGCGGCTGGACTACTGGACGGAAGGCGATGCACGACGCATTGGCGGCATGCAGAGAGGCTTGCCCAGACGTATCCGGAAGCCAAGGTCGATCCGGACGTGTTGTACGTGGACGAAGATCCGGTGTTCACCAGCGCAGGCACCGCGGCAGGAATTGACCTGTGCCTGCACATCGTCCGAAAAGAACAGGGTTCTCGCGTTGCCAATGGCATCGCGAGAAGGATGGTGGTGCCGCCCCATCGTGACGGTGGGCAAGCCCAGTACGTTGCCACTCCCCTCGCCTCGACGCCGAGTGCAACCCTTGCCCCGCTCCTCGACTGGATGACGGAGAACCTCGCCCTCGACCTCACTGTGGGCATGGTCGCAGCCCGCGCGAACATGTCCGCGCGCACGTTCGCGCGCCGTTTCCAAGCGGAAACGGGAACAACCCCCGCCCGCTGGCTCAGCGATCAGCGAGTACTGGCCGCCCAACATCTCCTCGAGAATTCCGACCTCTCCGTCGACGTCATCGCAGAACGCGTCGGATTCGGCGGCGGTGCCGTGCTTCGCCAGCACTTCATTCGTCTGCGTTGCACCACGCCGCAGGCCTACCGCCGGACGTTTCGGGCGACCGAGAACGCAAGCTGAAATCGGCTCAGGGAAGAATCAGCGGTTCCGGGGCGTTGCACACACCAACAGCCCGCACAATGGAAAGGACCCCTGTGGCCACCCAGACACTCACCCAGCAGAACTTCGACGAAACGATAAACGGCAGCGACGTCGTCCTCGTGGACTTCTGGGCCTCCTGGTGCGGCCCGTGCCGCCAGTTCGCACCGACGTTCGAAGCCTCTTCGGAGAAGCATGCCGACGTCGTTCACGCCAAGGTCGACACCGAGGCCGAGCAGGGAATCGCAGCGGCCGCCAACATCCGCTCCATCCCCACGATCATGGCCTTCCGCGAAGGCGTACTCGTGTTCAACCAGGCCGGCGCGCTTCCCGCCGCTCAGCTCGAGGAGCTCGTCACTCAGGTCAAGGCACTCGACATGGACGAGGTCCGCAAGCAGATCGCAGAGCAGACCGCATCTGCTGAATAGCGTGAAAAGGCTGGGCCGGAATCGAAGTCGATTCCGGCCCAGCCTTTTTCGTTGCTGCCTAGTGAGCCGCGCTGTCCCAGCTTCGACCGGTTCCCACCGAAACATCCAGAGGTACCGACAGCTCGATGGCTGTGGCCATCTTGTCCTTGACCAGCGCGGTGACCTCCTCCAACTCGGAGGCAACCACTTCGAGCACCAATTCGTCGTGCACCTGCAACAGCATGCGCGACTTCAATCCGGCGTCAGCGAGAGCCTTCTGCACGTTGATCATCGCCACCTTGATGATGTCGGCCGCAGTGCCCTGGATCGGCGCATTGAGGGCAGCACGTTCGGCAACCTCACGACGCTGACGGTTGTCGCTGTTGAGGTCCGGCAGGTAGCGACGACGACCGTAGAGCGTCGAGGTGTAGCCGTCCTTACGTGCCTGCTCGACCACCGCGTGGAGGTAATCCCGCACGCCGCCGAAACGAGCGAAGTACGCATCCATCTGCTGCTTCGCTTCTTCGGTCGAAATCTTCAGCTGCGACGCCAATCCGTAGGCACTGAGCCCGTAGGCCAGACCGTACGACATCGCCTTGACCCGGCGCCGCAGTTCTGGAGTCACCTCTTCGATCGGTACACCGAATGCGCGCGAGCCGACAAAGCTGTGCAGGTCCTCACCGGTGTTGAATGCCTCGATCAGTCCCTCGTCGCCTGACACGTGCGCCATGATGCGCATTTCGATCTGGCTGTAGTCGGCAGTGAGTAGAACGTCGAACCCTTGCCCGACTACGAATCCGTCGCGAATCTCGCGCCCCGCGTCGTTTCGCACCGGGATGTTCTGCAAGTTCGGATCGGTCGACGACAGGCGTCCGGTCGCGGCAACCGTCTGATTGAACGTCGTGTGAATGCGTCCGTCTTCGGCTACGGCCTTGAGAAGACCGTCGACGGTCACCTTCATACGCGTCGCATCACGGTGCGCGAGAAGGTGTTCGAGGAACGGGTGTCCTGTCTTGTCGAACAGACCCTGCAACGCCTCGGCGTCGGTGGTGTAGCCCGTCTTCGTCTTCTTCGTCTTGGGCATGTCGAGTTCTTCGAACAAGACCACCTGCAGCTGCTTCGGCGAACCCAGGTTGATCTGCTTGTCGATCACCTCGTAGGCCGAGTTTGCGGCGTCGGCGACCTGGGAGGCGAAACGGCTCTGAAGATCGTGCAGATGCGCGCTGTCGACGGCGATGCCGGTGGCCTCGATCTGAGCGAGCTCGATCGTCAACGGCAGTTCCATGTCGGAGAGGAGCGACTTGGATTCGATCGACTCCAACTCGGTGTCCAGTGCAGCCGCCAAGTCGAGAACGGCCTGAGCGCTGAGCATCGCGGTCTCGGCCGCTTCGGCATCGAGCTGTTCGGTGTCGTCGAGCAGTGAAAGCTGTTCCTGGCCGGATGTTTCGGCGCGCAGTTCACGCTTGAGGTAGCGGAGCGAGAGGTCGTCGAGATTGAAGCTGCGCTGGCCCGGCCGGACGAGGTACGCGGCCAGAGCAGTGTCGCTGGTCAGTCCACCGAGCGTCCAACCACGCCCACGCAGAGCATGGATCGCCCACTTGGCTTCGTGCAGCGCCTTCGGCTGCGATGCGTCGGCGAGCCAATCACCCAGAGCTGCTTCGTCTTCCGGTGTTGCCGTCGACGCCGCGATGTATGCACATTCACCGTCGGAGGCCGCGATCGCGAGTGCAGTGACGTCGCCGGCAAACGGAGTTCTGGTTCCGAGCACCGTCACGCCGTGACGCTCACCGGTTCGTGCGTGGGCGTCGAGCCACGCGGCAACCGCACCCGGGGCGAGTGCGTCGCCGCTGACCTCGAACCCTTCCTCTGCTTCGGGCTCGGACGACGACAGGGTCGCGAACAGTCGATCGCGGAGAACCTTGAACTCGAGATCGTCGAACAACGCATGAATCTTCTCGCGGTCCCACGGGGCCAACACCAACTGCTCGGGCGTGTACGGCAAGGGAACGTCGCGAACCATTTCGGTGAGCTGACGATTGAGCAGGACGTTCGCGAGGTTCTCCCGCAGTGAGTCGCCCACCTTGCCGCGGACCTTGTCCACGTTGTCGACCAGTCCCTGCAGGTCGCCGTACTCACGGATCCACTTGGTGGCGGTCTTCTCGCCGACGCCGGGGATGCCGGGGAGGTTGTCACTCGGGTCGCCGCGCAGTGCAGCAAAATCGGGATACTGCGCCGGGCTGAGGCTGTACTTCTCCTCTACGGCCGTCGGCGTGAATCGGGTGAGCTCCGAGACACCCTTCTTCGGGTAGAGCACAGTGACGTTGTCGGTCACCAGTTGCAGCGAGTCACGGTCACCGGTCACGACGAGAACCCGGTATCCGAGGGCCTCCGCCTGCGTGGTCAAGGTGGCGATCACGTCGTCGGCTTCGAAACCTTCCTCGGCCATGACCGGGATGCCCAGCGCGCCGAGAACGTCCTTGGTGATGTCGATCTGGCCCTTGAATTCGTCCGGAGCCTTCGCGCGCTGCGCCTTGTATTCGGGGAACAGGTCGGCGCGAAACGTCTGACGCGACACGTCGAAGGCCGCGGCCAGGTGGGTGGGCTGCTCGTCACGAAGAAGGTTGATCAACATCGACGTGAAGCCGTACACCGCGTTGGTGGCCTGCCCACTGTGTGTCTTGAAGTTCTCTGCAGGCAGCGCGTAGAAGGCGCGAAACGCCAACGAATGCCCGTCGAGAAGCATCAAGAGAGGGCGATCGTCCGCCTTGCCGGTGGTGCCGGCTGGAGCGGTGGACGTGCTGGACCGAGTTGTGGTTGCGGGGCTCACGGTTCATCAGTCTAGGGATCGCGACCGACATCGACGCCTTCGCCGTTGTTTACGCAGGAACAGACACAAGAATCGGACAATTGATGCAGCCTTCGGCCTTCGATACGGAACCGAAACATCCCGGAAATCTCAGAACCCCATCTGAAGCGAACGGAGCCGTTAGAGTCCGGAAATCGCAGCAGCGAAACAATCCCTCTGCTGCGCGGCACCTTTGTCCAGACGCGCTATTCCCGACCCGCTCGGAGGACGTACGTGGCCCCACCCGTAGTGAAACGGCAGACCCTCGCGACACTCAGCCGACTACTGGCCTTTGCATTACTGACGTTCTTCGCATTACTCAGCCTGGCCGGAACTGCTTCGGCTCAGGAACCGACCACTTCCCCTACACCGCCGACCCCGACAGCATCCGCAACACCGACAGCACCGGTTCCCGACAACGCTGTCCCCGTCAGCGGAAATCTCAACAACGGTGGCACACGCCTCGAGGGCGTCACCGTCCGTGCGCTCGATTCTTCCGGCACGGAAGTCGCCACCGGAGAATCGGCATCGAACGGCCGTTGGGAACTGGCCGTGGCACCGGGCACCTACACCTTCGAGATCGTTGCCGACACACTTCCCGACGGGGTCAGTGTGCAAGCCGCTGTCGAACGCGAGGTGGTGGCCGGCCGCGCGAACACCGTGATCTTCTCGTTCGGCGAGGTACGTACCGCCTCGAATGTCAGCTTCGGCGAGAAGCTGATCCGCACGACGGTCGACGGTCTGCGGTTCGGCCTCGTGATCGCGATCGCCGGTGTGGGTTTGAGCCTGATCTACGGCACCACTGGCCTGACCAACTTCGCTCACGGCGAGATGGTGACCTTGGGAGCCGTTGCTGCCTGGGTGATCAACACGTCCTTCGGCGTTCCGCTGATTCCCGCCACGATCCTCGCGATCTTCGTCGGCATCGGCATCGGCCTGCTGACCAACGGAATCGTCTGGAAACCACTGCGTAAGCGCAAGACCGGGTTGATCGCGCAATTGGTGGTCTCGATCGGTCTCGCGATTTCATTGCGCTACTTGATCCTGATCTTCTTCTCCGACCGCGCCGAACCGTTCGACGACTACCAGGGCCAGGTCGAGAAGAACTGGGGCCCGATCGCACTGACCGACGCCAACGCGATAGTCATGATCGTCAGTCTGGTCGTCCTGGTCGGCGTCGCACTGCTTCTGCAGAAGACTCGCATCGGAAAGGCCATGCGTGCCGTCTCCGACAATCGTGACCTCGCCGCTTCGTCCGGCATCAACGTCGAGCGCGTGATCATGTTCGTCTGGGGTCTCGGCGGCGGATTGGCCGCCCTCGGCGGTGTGCTGTTCGGCATCTCCGAACTCGGCGGACGCGTCCAGTGGGAAATGGGATTCAAACTGTTGCTGCTCATGTTCGCCGGAATCACCCTCGGTGGTCTGGGAACCGCGTACGGGGCGCTACTCGGCTGCGTCATCGTCGGACTTCTGGTCCAACTCTCGACGCTCATCATCAACCCAGACCTCAAATACATCGGCGGACTTCTCGTCTTGATCGTGATCCTCGTGGTTCGCCCCCAGGGCATCCTCGGATCCAGACAAAGGATCGGGTGACGAACATGGACATCATGGGAGCTTTCCAGGTTTCCTTCGCCCAGCTGATCGGGCCGTCGGCAATCTTCTACGCACTGTTGGCAATCGGGTTGAACCTGCACTTCGGCTACGCCGGACTGCTCAATTTCGGTCAGATCGGTTTTGCCCTTCTCGGCGGCTACGGCGTCGGCATCATGACCGTGACCTACGACCAGCCGCTCTGGCTCGGCATCCTCGTCGGACTCACCGCAGCCGGCCTTCTCGCGCTCGTGCTCGGTATTCCGACGCTGCGTCTGCGCGCCGACTATCTCGCCATCGTCACCATCGCGGCCTCGGAGATCTTGCGTCTGATCTTCCGCTCGACCGCGTCGGATTCGATGACCGGTTCCACCAATGGCCTGTTCGGTTTCGCAGACACGTTCACCGCACTGAGCCCCTTCGACTCGGCCAAGCAGTACTCATTTCTCGGCGTGAAGTTCTACGGAGACGACCTCTGGTCGATGGTCGTGGGGTGGACGCTGGTCTTGATCTTGTGCGGATTTGTCTACCTGTTGACGCACAGTCCGTGGGGGCGCGTCCTCAAGGCGGTTCGCGAAGACGAGGACGCAGCGCGATCGTTGGGCAAGAACGTCTTCGTGTACAAGATGCAGGCGCTGGTTCTCGGCGGCGTGATCGGTGGTCTGGCCGGGGTGTTCAACGCTTTGCAGACCAAGTCCATCAACCCGGACTTCTACTCGACCGCGCAGACGTTCTTCGCGTTCGGCGCACTGATTCTGGGCGGGGCGGCAACGGTGTTCGGCCCGGTGGTCGGCGCAATGTTGTTCTGGTTCCTCCTCGCCATCCCTGATGCCTTGCTGCGTCAGGCGATCTCCGGCGAGAATCCGCTGCTCTCGCTGACCGAACAACAGGTCGGGGCCACCAGGTATGTCCTGCTCGGATTGATGATTGCTCTCCTGATGGTCTTCAGACCGCAGGGAATACTGGGTAACAAGCGGGAGGTGCAACTCAATGCTTGACGCCGATACCAGAGCACAGATCTTTGCCGACGTTCCTCACCTTCCCGGATCGGCGAAACCCGACCCGGTGTTGGTCGCTGACAACGTCTCGCGGACGTTCGGCGGTCTCAAGGCCGTCGACGTCGATCACCTCGAAATTCAACGAGGGTGCATCACGGGTCTCATCGGTCCAAACGGTGCCGGAAAAACGACGCTCTTCAACCTCCTTACCGGATTCGACCGGCCGGACACCGGTACGTGGTCGATGGACGGTCAATCGCTGGGCCGCATGTATCCCCACCAGGTAGCCAGGAAAGGAGTGGTACGGACGTTCCAGTTGACCAAGGCGCTCTCCAAACTCACCGTGCTGGACAACGTACGTCTCGGTGCCACCGGCCAACGTGGTGAACGCATTTTTGCATCTCTAGTCCCGTGGATCTGGAAAGGCCAGGAACGCGAGATCACCGATCGCGCCAACGAACTCCTCGCACGATTCAAACTCGACACCAAGGCAGACGACCTCGCCGGTTCACTCTCCGGTGGGCAGCGCAAACTGCTCGAAATGGCTCGCGCACTCATGACCTCGCCCTCGGTGGTGATGCTCGACGAACCGATGGCGGGGGTCAATCCTGCTCTGACGCAAAGCCTGCTCGGACACATCAAGTCATTGCGCGACGACGGAATGACCGTCGTGTTCGTCGAGCACGACATGGACGTGATCCGAGATATCAGCGATTGGGTGGTGGTCATGGCGCAGGGCAGCGTCATCGCCGAATCCACCCCGGACGAGCTCTCGTCCAATACAGCCGTCGTCGACGCATATCTGGGCAGCCACCATGACCAGGCCCTCGAGTTCGACGACAACGGAAATCCGGTGGGCGAGACGGCCGTTCTGGCCGCCGCCCTGGCTGAAGCCGAGGTCGAAACCCTCGAGTCGGGCGGGGACCTGTCGGAACCCGACGTCGACAACCTTCCGGCCGATCTCGCCGCGACGCTGGAATCGAGTCCCGAGGAACCGCGCGGAAGGCACGAGAAGCCATGAGCGAGAACCACGCACGTTCACTCACGCCTGCAGAGTTCGCCGCGACGGCCGAGGAGCATCAGCGACTGTCGGCAGGTGCCCTGCTCCGCGCCGACAGCCTCGTCGCGGGCTACATTCCCGGCGTCAACATCCTGCGTGAATGCAACTTCTTCCTGAAGGAAGGGGAAATCGTCGGGATCATCGGACCGAACGGCGCAGGCAAATCGACACTCCTGAAATCACTGTTCGGACTGATACCGGTACGCGAAGGGTCGGTCACCCTACGCGAGGACAACATCACGTCTGCGCCCGCTCACGTCCTCGTTCAGAAGGGAGTCGGGTACGTCCCTCAAACGCAGAACGTCTTTCAGACTCTGACCATCGAAGAAAACCTCGAAATGGGCATTTATCTGCGTCCCAAGGCATTCGCGGAACGATTCGCCTTCGTGAGTGAACTGTTCCCTCTTCTGAGTGAACGACGAAAGGTGAAGGCCGGCGCACTCTCCGGCGGCGAACGCCAGATGGTCGCGATGGGCCGGGCCCTGATGATGGATCCGTCGGTGCTGCTGCTCGACGAACCGTCCGCGGGCCTGTCCCCCATGTTCCAGGACGAGGTGTTCATCCGCTGCAAGAAGATCAATGCTGCGGGTGTCTCGGTCATCATGGTCGAGCAGAACGCGCGCCGCTGCCTTCAGATCTGCGACCGCGGTTACGTACTCGATCAGGGTAAGAACGCGTACACCGACACCGGCGCCAATCTGATGAACGACCCCAAGGTGATCGAGTTGTACTTGGGAACGCTCGCTGGAAGCAAAGAGAAGTAGTACAGACACGAGAATGGGCCAGGGTCGCGAGACCCTGGCCCATTCTCGTTGGCTGCTTACCTGCCCACGACTTACTTGCCCACCACCACGAATCCTTCTGTGGTCAGGGTGTTCTCAGGGCCGAACTTGAGCTTTCCGTACGAACCGATGGACGGCTCCCCCGAATCGTTGAAGTCCAACTCACCGGTGATGCCGTCGTAGTCGATGTCGGTTCCCGCCTTCACCAACGGCAGGCACTCGACGTAGGACGTGCACTTGGTGCCGCCTTCGGTGACGCTGTTGATGTTGGCCGCGATGTCGGTACCGGCCGTCGACTTCGCCTGCTCGGCAGCGAGCGCTGAGATCACCACCGCGTCGTATGACTCTCCGGCGTAGTTGAAGTCGATCAGAGAGGGGTTCACAGCCTTCAGACGATCCTGGAAGGCAGCTCCGACGTCCGTCAGGGGCGTCGTTCCCTGCATGGTGTCGAGCAACGGCTTCGCCACGGATTCGCCGAGAGCGTTGCCCATGTTGCCGTCGACGCCGTACATCGCCATTCCGTCCGACGGGCCGATGCCCACTTCGTGCATGCGCGTGATGATCTTCGCCGACTCTTCGAAGCCCACCAGTGCCACTGCATCCGGATTGAAGTTCTTGACTTGATCGACTTCGGAGTTGAACGACTGCGCGTTCGGGTCGTAGATGATCTTCTCGATCTGATCGGAGGGGACACCCGAATCGATCAGATTCTTTTCGATGTTGTCCGCCAGACCCGTCCCGTACGGGTCGTTGAGGGCCATGATCGCTACGCGCTGACCACCGTCGTCCGAAATGAGCTGTGCGACGGCCTGAGCCTGCAGTACGTCCGTCGGAGCGGTGCGGAAGTACATGCCCTTGTCTGGGTAGCAGACGAATTGGTCCGAGGTGTTGGCAGGCGAGAACATCACGACGCCTGCGCTGGCGATCTTGTCGATCACCTTGAGCGAGACCGAAGACGACGCGGCGCCGACGATGACCTGAGTGCCTGCAGCCAATTCGCGGTCGACGGTGGTATTGGCGGTGTCCGTTGTGGTGTCACCCGAATCGCCGGGAATCAGCTGGACCGGTTGGCCGAGAACGCCTCCGGCTGCATTGACGTCGTTGACTCCCAGCTGGGTGCCCGCGACCATCGGCGGCCCGAGGAACGACAAGCTGCCTGTATCGGGAAGAAGCGTGCCGATGCGCAGCGCTTCCGTGGACGGGGTGGCGCCGGCCTTGGCCTGCTCCGGGGTGCAATCAGTCGTGACGGATGTCGTCGCGGCAGAAGCGCCGGACGTAGAGCCACTCGAAGACGAGTCATCCGACTTGTCCGAGCTACAGCCTGCAAGTGCCAGTGATGCCGCGCCGAGAACTGCAGCAGTACGCACAAGTGTTCGTCTAGCCATCCCACGCTCCTAAGATCAGCCGGTGCTCGCGCCACCCGAACTGGCGCTCGCTGTGGGATCAGACGCTAGACCTTGGAACCGTTTCGCGATCCTTCAAGAAAGCCCTGTGACCTGACTGTTATCTGAAGGTGCACAGTGTTTACACGGCTGTAGCGCTGCGCGACGTTTCGACGGTCGACGCAGCAACCGGGTAACCCGGACACTTTGCTCAAGCGTCCGGTTCACCGCCCAGAGTTTCCAGTACGACCTGTGCGACCGCCTTCATCGTGGAGCGCCGATCCATCGCGGCGCGCTGAATCCACTTGAACGCCTCAGGTTCGGTGAGCGCTTGGCGCACCATCAGAACACTCTTGGCTCGCTCGATCAGCTTGCGTGCTTCGAGCCGGTCCGAAAGATCAGCGACCTCACGCTCGAGCGCCGTCACCTCGCGGAAACGACTGACCGCCAATTCGACAGCGGGAACGAGGTCACTGATCGAGAACGGCTTGACCAAGTAAGCCATGGCGCCGGCATCGCGTGCGCGCTCGACCAACTCGCGCTGACTGAACGCTGTGAGAATGACAACAGGAGCGATGCGTTTGGCGGCAATCTCCGAAGCGGCGTCGATGCCGTCTCTCCTGGGCATTTTCACGTCCATGATGACCAGATCAGGCTTGAGCGACTCGGCCAACTCCACCGCGACCTGCCCGTCACCCGCCTCACCGACGACGTCGTAGCCCTCTTCGCGGAGCATCTCGACCAGATCCATGCGGATCAACGCCTCGTCTTCAGCGACGACAACACGACGGGGTGCGAGCTGATTGCCTTGCGGCTGCGGCGAATTCATGGCCACCATCCTCCTCCATCGAACCGCCCCGACACGAGACGCGAACGATTAGAGGGTACCGGTGTTTGACATTGAAATCGCATCTTCTAATGTAGTCATCGCAACAAGCCCTCGTATCCCAATTGGCAGAGGAAACGGATTCAAAACCCGTCCAGTGTGAGTTCGAGTCTCACCGAGGGCACCACCTGCCGCAGCCGCCGCACCGCAAGGTTCGGCATTCGGCTGTACCCCAGATCAACCGCAGCTAGATTCGATCCATGAACGGTCGTCGCCTGATTGCTCTGCTCGGAGCCATATCTTTTTTCGCGCTGCTCACCGGGTGTCAAACAGACGGCCAATCCAATACTGCCGGCGAATCCAGCACTGCCGGCGAATCTTCCACCCAGGCCGCGCTCGATGCTGCAACACAGACCGGCACCCTTCAGGTCGGCTCTCCCCCTGTCGATGCCCCATCCACCGAGATCTCCATGCCTCCCCCGTTCCCGAACGACACGGAGGTCCCTTCACCGACTCCGCGCGTCGACGTGACCGAGATCGACGTGATCGATCACGATGGTTTCACCCGCATCACCTATCGCTTCGACGGAAGCGGATCTGTGTTCTGGAAAACCGAATACGTCAGTGAAGCAATCCGAGCGGGTGACAGCACAGTCGTGGACGTCGGAAGTCGATCGATACTTCAAGTCGACCTGATGGGAGTCCAATCGGATTCGTCGATCAACTCCGTATCTCACGAGGGCGAAAACATCACGCGCATAGACAGTGCAGCCAGGAACAGTGCGATCCTGCAGTCGTTTGTCGGCACGGTCGACATCCGTCCGGCATACACCGTATCGACATCCGATTCACCGTCCCAGTTGACGATCGACATCCCCACAGCACACAGCTGACTGTCGAATACCCAATTGCGCGCTCAGCTCAGCCATTCCAGCGCAGCGGTGCTCGACGCGGTAATTCGGGTATCGCGGGGCGGATGAATACTCCGTCTCGAAACCGAGGTCTCACAATCGATCCGAGGCGATTGCGGGGTCCGGTTCAACACGACTGTCATGATTCTCACTCCATGCCCGAACTCTCACTGCATGCCCGAACTTCCGCTGCTCGAACTGCTGCTGCCAGTGTTTGTTCCAGCAGGACTGCCACCGTCATGGGGCCGACGCCACCCGGCACTGGTGTGATCGCACCGGCATGTGGGAGCGCAGCGGTGTACTCCACATCTCCGACGTTGCCCTCGTTGTACCCCGCATCGATCACCACTGCCCCAGGCTTGATCCACGCCCCTTTGATCAGTTCCGGAACACCGACGGCCGCGATGACGACGTCTGCCGAGGCGACGTGGGCGGCCAGGTCGACGGTTCGCGAATGGCAGTATGTCACCGTTGCGCCTCGACGCAGGAGGAGCATTCCCATCGGCAATCCGAGTATCGGGCTTCGGCCGACCACGACAGCATGCTTTCCGGTGAGTTCGACGCCTGTGGCGCCGAGCAGGCGCAGGATGCCACTCGGCGTACACGATTCGAATCCCCCACCGGTCAACGCCATTGCCGCAAAAGATGCCGAAGTGACGCCGTCAACGTCTTTGTCGGCCGAGATGGCATCGAACGCGGCCCGTTCGTCGATGTGGTCTGGCACCGGGTGTTGCAGCAGTATGCCGTCGATCGAAGGGTCCGCCGACAACGCTCTCAGCACGCCGACCAGTTCTTCGGTGGTTGTACTCACCGGGAGTTCGACCGTCCGCGACGTCATTCCGACGGCGACAGATCGTTTGGCCTTCATCTGTACATACGCCTTCGAGGCCGGGTCCGCTCCCACGATGACGGCGGCCAGGCAAGGAACGTGCCCCGCCTCATCACGAAACTGCCTGGTGCGCACTGACAGGTCCGCGAGCGCACCATCGGCAATTGCGCGTCCGTCGATTATTCGAGCGGGCGCGGTCTGGGTCGACAGATTCTTGGTAGAGACGTTTTCGGTAGGCCGATTCTCGGTAGACATGGATCCCCCTTCACACAAGATGTGTGAAGCACCCAGGCGGTCGATGCCTCGCGATGTGCACTCCCCGGTGGTAATCCCCACCCGCGCCAGTCGTGCGTGGTCAGCGTACCGCGCGGTTGCTTCACCGCCACGAAACGCGTCGAGAACGCCACTCACAAAACGAGACAAATCGACATAACCTATCAATAGGTAACGATCTGACCTGCAGTTATTCCATCCTGTGCAATTAGATGGCACGATGGGGGCAACCGCACGGGCACCAAGCATTGGAGGCACCGATGGACAACGGCAAGATAAACCTGACCTATGACGGTCGGGTGTCACTGAGCTTCCAACTGGCGATTCCGCACGCACCGGACAAGGTCTGGAAAGTGATAACGGAACGCGAGTACCTCGACGCCTGGTTCCCGGCGGACGTCGATTTCGATCTCACTCCCGGCGCGGATCTACTGTTCAAGGTGACACCGGAACAAGTCGAGCGTTTCGGACTGCCCGCAGATCACGTGACGCGCGGGACGGTCATCAGCGTCCACCCGCACCGAATTCTCGAATTCCTCTGGGACGCAGATACTCTGCATTGGGAACTGGCACCGGACGGCACCGGCGGCTGTTGGCTGACTCTCACCCACACGATGGAAGACGAAGAGTCCGCGTACGCGCACGCCGCCGGTTGGCACGCGGGCTTGGAAGTTGTTGCGGCCCAACTCGATGGACGCGAAGTCGACTGGTCTCCGTGGGACCGCGCCGACGAACTCTCACCGCAATATCGCAAGTCTGCTTGATTCTGGGCCCGAGTTCAGTCTCGGGCCCGCATCTCATTCCCCTTTACGCGGGAAATGCCTGATCATTCCTTCTTGGACCACCGTCGCCAACAGCAGTCCTTCCACCGAGAAGTACCGTCCCGTTGCCAGACCGCGCGAACCTGCGGCGACCGGCGATTCGGTGGCGTACAGAACCCAGTCGGTGAACCGGAACGGGCGATGGAACCAGATCGAATGATTGACCGTCGCCGCGACGATACGATCATGACCCCAGGACAAACCATGAGTGGTCAGAATCGAATCGAGCACGGTGGTGTCGGACGAATATGCCAGCGTCGCAGCGTGAATGAGCGAATCGTCCGGCAGATCACCGTCGGGGCGCATCCACACCCGATTGTGGTTGAGTTTCTCGCCGGTGCCCTTGAGGATCCACGCCGGATCGTTGGCGTACCGCATGTCGATCGGCTTGAGCGCCGCACTGAAATGCGGCAGTTTTTCCTCGTACCCCACCAGATGATCGCCGATGGGAGGCAACGACTCCGGAAGTGGAACATCCGGGATCTCGACAGCATGGTCGAGCCCCTTGCCGGAGTCCTGGAACGCCGCGAGCATCACGAACAATTCGTTCTCACCCTGATAGGCAGTCACCTGACGGTTGGCGAACGCCCGCCCGTCGCGATGACGATCCACCCGATACTCGATGGGCGCCTTGACATCTCCGCCGCGAATGAAATGGGCATTCACCGCATGGATGGGGCGATCACCGTCGACGGTCCGCCCGGCGGCCATCAGTGCCTGAGACACCAACTGACCGCCGAACGTCCGCGAACCTACCTGTTTCGGGTGGTATCCACGGAACGCGTCTTCACCGATCTGCTCCAGATCCAACAGACCGAGGAGAGTACCGAGGTCGGTGGACGCGTTCGCGTGGGTCACTCAGTGGTCCTCTTCGCCGATACGGTGGACGTGAATGAGGTTGGTGGAACCGACAGTTCCCGGAGGGGATCCGGCAACGATGACCACGAGGTCGCCCTTGACGTACCGCCCGAGGGAGAGCAACGCACTGTCCACCTGACGCACCATCTCGTCGGTGGTGGCCACCGCATCGACCAGGAACGTCTCGGTTCCCCACGTCAGCGTCAGCTGACTGCGCACCGCGGGCAGCGGTGTGAAGGCGAGCAACGGCAGCGGCGTGTGCAGACGAGCCAGTCGACGCACCGTGTCACCGGACTGAGTGAACGCAACCAAGGCCTTGGCGTCGAGACGTTCGCCGATGTCGCGTGCTGCGTACGAGATGACACCGCGCTTGGTGCGCGGGACGTGGGTCAACGGTGGGACACGGGTCGATTCGTTCTCGACGGCCTCGACGATGCGGGCCATGGTGCGAACGGTTTCCATGACGTACTTGCCCACCGAAGTCTCGCCCGAGAGCATGACTGCGTCGGCGCCGTCGAGAACGGCGTTGGCGACATCGGATGCCTCTGCGCGAGTGGGACGTGAGTTCTCGATCATCGACTCGAGCATCTGCGTCGCGACGATGACCGGCTTCGCGTTCTCACGAGCAATCTGGATTGCGCGCTTCTGAACGAGCGGGACCTGCTCGAGCGGCAACTCGACACCGAGGTCACCGCGGGCGACCATGACGGCGTCGAACGCGAGCACGATGGCTTCGAGATTGTCGATGGCCTCGGGCTTCTCGAGCTTCGCGATGACGGGAACGCGGCGCCCGACTCGATCCATGATGGCGTGAACCAATTCGACGTCCGCCGGTGAGCGAACGAAGGAGAGTGCAATGAAGTCGACACCCAGCTTGAGAGCGAACTCGAGGTCGGCGATGTCCTTGCCCGACAGGGCTGGAACGGAGACGTTCATACCGGGCAGTGAGAGGCCCTTGTTGTTGCTGACCGGACCGCCTTCGGTGACCCGACAGACGACGTCGTTGCCGTCGATGGACGTGACGACCAGGCCGACCTTTCCGTCGTCGACCAGCAGTCGATCGCCGGCCTTGGCGTCGCGCGCCAATTCCTTGTACGTGGTCCCGACGCGATCGTGCGTTCCCTCGACGTCGTCGACGGTGATACGAACCTCTTCACCGTTGGCCCAGGTGGTCCGCTCGTCCTTGAATCGGCCGAGGCGAATCTTGGGCCCCTGAAGGTCGGCGAGAACACCGACGGCCTTTCCGGTGGCGTCCGACGCGGCGCGGACGCGAATGTAGTTTTCTTCGTGATCGGCATGCTCGCCGTGGCTGAAGTTGAGGCGCGCCACGTCCATGCCGCTCTCCACGAGCTCACGGATGCGGTCGCCAGAAGCTGTCGCAGGTCCAAGTGTGCATACAATTTTTGTCCGTCGGTTCACGGCTCGAGCCTAGTCGCTACCCCACCGCACTTCTATCCGGCATTTGCGACCTGCACTTTCTGTACTTACTCGATTCAGTTGGTCAGCTCACGAACAGCGGAAATGCCTTTGGATGAACCGGAGCCGGAAGCGCCGACTCGCCTGTGAGAAACATGTCGACGGCACGTGCGGCCGACCGTCCCTCGGCAATCGCCCACACGACCAGCGACGCCCCGCGATGCGCGTCGCCGCAGACGAATACGCCGGGTGTCCGGGTCTGCCACCCGACATCACACTCGATTCTGCCGAGTGGATCGGTGCCGACATCAAGGTCGGTGAGCAGCGGGGCGGTTTCGACGCCGTCGAAACCCAGAGCGAGCAGGACCATCTCACACACCAGATCCGTCGTGTCGCCGGTCTCCACCAGGGTCCGTTGTCCGTCCTTCGCTCGTGACACGGCTACCGGAACCATCCGGATTGCGCGGACCGCACCCCCACCATCGTCGAGAAATTCCTGCGCCGCCCATCGGAATCGTTTGTCACTGCCCTCCTCGTCCGCCGGCGAGGTGCGTAGGAGCCGCGGCCACAGCGGCCATGGGTCGCGATCTCGATCGCGGTGTGCCGGAGGTGGGACGTGGTAATCCAATTCCGTCACCGAGAGGGCGCCTTGGCGATGCACCGTGCCGAGGCAGTCGGCGGCCGTGTCGCCGCCACCGATGATCACGACGTTCTTACCTCGCGCCGAGATGCTCGACGCACCATCACCCTCGCATTCGTGGTTGGCCGCCCGCAGGTACGTCATCGCACGATGGATTCCGCGAAGACTACGACCCGGTACGTCGGTGTCTCTGGCACGATCAGCCCCGACCGCCAGGACTACCGCCTCGAAATCCGTCGAGAGGTCGTGCGCGCTCACGTTCACTCCGACGGCGCAGTCGGTGACGAATCTGGTCCCCTCGGCGGTCAGTTGGTCCAGCCGCCGGTTGATGAGGGCCTTGGGCAACTTGAATTCCGGAATTCCGTAGCGAAGCAGTCCCCCGATCCGATCGCTCCGCTCGAACACCGTGACACTGTGTCCGGCTCGTGTCAGTTGTTGAGCCGCGGCCAGTCCCGCCGGTCCCGAACCGACAACCGCAACACGGTTTCCGCTGTGAACTACCGCAGCCTGCGGCCCCAACCAACCCGACTCCCAGGCGTTGTCGACAATCGCCTGTTCGATGCGCTTGATGGTGACACCCCCCGACGTGTGCTCGTCGTCGAGTGCGAGAACGCACGCCGTTTCGCACGGTGCGGGGCACAGATGTCCGGTGAACTCGGGAAAATTGTTGGTGGAATGCAGATTCTCCGAGGCTTCGGACCACCGTCCACGCCGAACCAGGTCGTTCCATTCCGGAATGAGATTGCCGAGCGGACACCCTACGTCGGCCGAATGGCAGTACGGCACAGCGCAGTCCATGCAACGCGAGGCCTGTGCAGATACGTCTCGATTCCGCACGACGAGATCCAGCGACTCGTATACCGACGCCCAGTCGCCGACGCGCACGTCGGTCGGTCTGGTCGGTGCGTCGGAACGTTTCACGTTGAGGAACCCGCGTGCGTCAGGCATGAGCCGGCTCCACCAGTTCGTTCTCTTCCACGACCTTCCGGTAGTCGACAGGCAAGACTTTGGTGAATCTCGGACTCTGGCCAACCCAGTCGTCGAGAAGTTTTGCCGCCACCGGCGAGCCGGTCGCAACCAAATGCTCGCCGAGAATGTCGACCAGCTGACGACAGTCTTCCGCCGAGGGCTGCTCCAGAACGACCATGTCGCGGTTGACCTTTTCTGCCTTCACGTCGAGTACGAAGACAAGTCCGCCGGACATTCCCGCAGCAAGGTTCCTACCGGTTGGGCCGATGATGACGATGCGACCCCCGGTCATGTACTCGCACGCATGGTCGCCGACGCCTTCCACCACAGCGACCGCACCCGAGTTGCGCACCGCGAATCGTTCCCCGACACGCCCCCGGGCATAGAGCGCACCGCTCGTAGCGCCGTACAGCAGCGTATTGCCGGCAATCACCTGCTCCTCGGCCACGAAGGGTGCGTCCTCACTCGGCCGAAGCACAATTCGTCCACCCGAGAGCCCCTTTCCCACGTAATCGTTAGCATCGCCGACAACGACCAGCGAGATGCCCGGTGGCAGGAACGCACCGAGTGACTGGCCTGCCGTTCCACTGAGCACGACGTCGATGGTGCCTTGAGGTAGCCCGACGGCGCCGTAGCGTCTGGTCACCTCAGCGCCCAGCCTCGTTCCCACCGCTCGATCCGTATTGTGTACTGGCAGTTCGATATGCACGGGTCGAGCGTCCTCGAGCGAGTTCGCAGCCAACTCGATCAGGGTGCGTTCGAGTTCGCTCGAAACAGGTACATACGGTTGGTAGGCCGCGCCGGCCGGCGTGGCCGGAACGTCGAAGAGTGGTGAGAGATCCAACGTCCGACTCTTCCAATGCGCCACCGCCGGAGACATTTCCAATACGTCTGCGTGCCCCAGCGCATCGTCGATACTTCGAAACCCCAGTTCTGCCAACAACCGTCGTACGTCGGCGGCGATGAAGCGAAAGAAGTTCTCGACGTACTCGGGCCGGCCGGTGAATCGCTCGCGCAGTTCGGGATTCTGCGTCGCTACTCCGACGGGGCAGGTGTCGAGATGACATACCCGCATCATGACGCACCCGGCCGCGATGAGTGGCGCCGTGGAAAACCCGTACTCCTGCGCTCCCAGCAACGCGGCGACGACGACGTCCCGCGCCGTGCGCAAACCCCCGTCACACTGGACGACGATCCGATCGCGTAACCCGTTGAGCACCAAGGTCTGCTGAGTTTCGGCCAGCCCGATCTCCCACGGCGTACCCGCGTGGTGGATGGACGAGAGTGCCGCAGCACCCGTCCCGCCGTCGTGACCGGAGATCAGCACCACGTCGGCGTGCGCTTTGGCCACACCTGCCGCAACAGTCCCGACTCCGACTGCGCTGACCAACTTCACGTGTATCCGCGCACGATCGTTTGCGCATCTGAGGTCGTAGATCAATTGGGCGAGATCCTCGATCGAATAGATGTCGTGGTGCGGGGGCGGAGAAATGAGCCCGACCCCAGGCGTCGAGTACCGGGTTTCCGCGATCCACGGGTACACCTTGGACCCCGGAAGCTGCCCTCCTTCACCGGGCTTGGCACCTTGGGCCATCTTGATCTGAATGTCGGTGGCATTGACCAGGTAATCGCTGGTCACCCCGAAGCGCCCACTCGCGACCTGCTTGACTGCGCTTCGACGCTTGTCGTCACGCAACCGCTCCGGCGACTCTCCGCCCTCACCGGTGTTGGAACGCCCGCCGAGAGCATTCATCGCAACCGCCATCGTCTCGTGCGCCTCCGCAGAGAGGGAGCCGTAGCTCATCGCACCGGTGTTGAATCGAGCGAGAATCATCTCGACGGGTTCGACCTGATCGAGCGGAATCGGCGGACGAACCTCACACCGAAATCGAAACAATCCCCGCGGTGTTCCGCCCTGCGCGCTCAGTCGATCGACTTCATCGCTGTAGCGGCGAAAGATTTCACTTCGCCCCGTCCGGGTCGCGTGCTGAAGGAAGAACACGGATTCGGGTGTGAACACATGCAATTCACCATCGCGGCGATACCGGTACTGTCCGCTGTCGGTCAACTGACGATTGTCGAACTGACGATGCTGCACTGCGGACGACGAGAACGCAGCCGTGTGGCGCATCAGAACTTCGCGCGCGACTTCGGTGATACCGATCCCGCCGATCCGGCTCCGTGTGTTGCAGAAGTATTCGTCGACCAACTCTCGACCCAAGCCCACGGCCTCGAATACCTGTGCGCCCGTGTAGGAGTGAACCGTAGCGATTCCCATCTTCGACATCACTTTGAGCACGCCGAAATTTGTTGCTCTCAGGTAGTTGTCCGACGCAGTCTTCGGATCTATCCCGGGAAGTTCGTCCTGCTCGCTGAGGGCTTGGACAGATTCGAGAGCAAGATACGGGTGGACAGCCGCCGCACCGTAGCCGATCAGCAGCGCGATGTGATGAACTTCGCGCGCGTCACCCGAGTCGACGACAAGGGAAACCTTGGTCCGCAGGCCATGACGAACCAGATCGTGGTGCACGGCTGATACTGCGAGCAATGACGGAATGGGAGCCTGCTCAGGGCCTGATCCACGGTCGGAGATCACCAGAATCTCGATTCCGGCTGCGGCAGCTGTTCGGGCGGACTCACGAAGCCTCTCGACGCCTTCGGTGAGACTGCCCCTCGGATCGAAACCTGTGCGAAGGACAGCGCTTCTCGGAGTTCTTGCGCCGTATAGTTCGGCGACCTTCGCCATCTTCCCCGGTCCGATCACCGGTTTGTCGAGAACAATCCTTCGGCACGACAGCGCCGACGCTTCGAACAAGTTCTGCTCAGCGCCGAGGGTGACACCAAGCGTAGTGACGACTTCCTCGCGAATCGCGTCCAATGGCGGGTTGGTCACCTGAGCAAAGAGCTGAATAAAGTAGTCGTACAACAGCTTCGGCCGATCCGAAAGAACGGCGAGAGGCGTGTCGACACCCATCGATCCCAACGGCTCCGATCCTGAGCTTGCCATCGGGACAAGAATGTCCCGCAGGTCCTCGGCGTGGTATCCGAAGAGCAACTGCCGTTGCAACAGCGGAGCCGGATCGCCTCGGGCAGGCGCAGTCTCGGGGATGTCCTCGAGGTCGACCAATCCCCCGTCGACCCAGTCCCGGTAGGGGGCTGTGCTCGCGAGTTCGGACTTGATCTCCGCATCGGAAACGATCCGATGGCGAGCGGTGTCCACGAGAAACATGCGTCCCGGTTCGAGGCGCCCCTTCTCCAACACCTCGGACGTGGGAGCGTCGAACACGCCGCTCTCACTGGCCAACACGATACGGTCGTTCTTCATCCGCCACCATCGCCCTGGGCGAAGACCGTTGCGATCCAACACGGCCCCGACAACAATGCCGTCGCTGAACGTCACGGACGCCGGACCGTCCCACGGTTCCATCAGACAACCGTGAAATTGGTAGAAGGCCTTTATCTCGTCGGGCATCGAAGAATCGTTCTCCCAGGCTCCGGGAATCATCATCGCGATGGCGTGTTGCACACTGCGGCCCCCGAGCGTCAAAAACTCCAGTACTTCGTCGAACGACGAAGAGTCGGATCCTCCCGGGGTGCAGATCGGAAACAGGCGATAGATGTCCCCACCTAAAAGTGTGCTCCGCAGCATCGGCTCGCGAGCGCGCATCCAATTCCTGTTTCCCACAATCGTATTGATCTCGCCGTTGTGGGCGATGCAGCGATACGGCTGAGCGAGTGGCCACGACGGAAATGTGTTCGTGGAGTATCGACTGTGCACGACTGCCAACGCAGTTCGCATTCGGTCGTCGCGTAGGTCGGTGAAGTAACCGGATAACTGCGTCGGCGTCAGCATGCCCTTGTACACGATGGTTCGGGCGGACAACGAGGGAAAATACACTGCAGTGTCGGCCGAGTGAATCCGCTCGGCTTGTCTCCTGAGGGCAAAGACTCGTCGGTCCAAGGCAATTCCGCCCACACTACGATCCCGTGACTCGGCGCACGTCACAAAACACTGACTGATGTACGGAGCGCACTGCGCGGCAACGGTTCCGACGCAGTCGCGGTCGACCGGCACCTCTCGCCACCCGATAATCCGCAGTCCTTCTGCCGCTGCGTACCGGTGTATCCGAACTACCGCGCGCCAACGTGCTTCCTGATCCACCGGGAGAAAGCAGTTTCCGGCCGCGTAGGTGTTCTCACCCATCGCGTTGGGTGGTGGAAGCTCGAACTCGGTCACCGCGTCGAAGAACTCCGTCGGCAGCTGAATCAGAATGCCCGCGCCGTCTCCGCTGTTGGATTCGCGCCCAACTGCGCCGCGATGGGAGAGATTGCCCAGGACCGCGAGCGCATCGTCGACAATGGAATGCAGGTGGCGTCCAGAGGTGTCTGCTACCACGGCTACACCACACGAATCGGTTTCCTGATCGGGGTCGTACAGGCCCCGAGGTTCAGGTATTCGAGAAAACAGCACTCGGCGACCTCCACGCGGACATGCAGCCGACGTGCGCTAGTTTATCAGCCCATAACCGCAGGTCGCGAGAGCAAAACGGTGACCCCCTGATACGGAGGCATCAGGGGGTCACACTTGCCGAGGGTCGTTTCGATCAGCTACGCAAAGGGCGGTTGTACTGATCGCGCACACTGCCGGTCAACATCATGATTCCGTCGATGAGCGGCCAGATGCCACCGATTCCACACGTCAACCAAGTGACCGCGATCTGTGCGACAGCCATGCCGGGCTGGTTGAGATAAAAACGTCCTGCACCGAATCCGCCGAGCAGAATGCCCAGCAATCCGGCAGTCGTCTTCGACTTGTCCGAGTACGGTTCACCGGTCATCGGGTCACGTCCGTATGGTGCGGACGGGTCGACCAGGCCGTAGCCAGGCTGAGGATAACCCTGAGCTTGTGGGTACCCCTGAGGCTGACCGTAACCCGGCTGTGAGTATCCCGGCTGGGGGTAGCCCTGCGGCGGAGCCGCGTAGGGATTCGGAGTCTGATCTGCCGGTGCACCGTAGACGGGACCGTCCGTCGGGGTTTGGGTCGGCCTCGAGTAGTCCGGCGCCGGATAGTCGGTCGCCGGATAGTTCTGAGCGGCGTAGCTTTCCTGCGACGTGTACGGCGCTGTCGGCTGATTCGGGGTGGAATCAGAATCGGCAGCGGGAAACGCTGTGGTCGATTCGGTTCCGGTCGGCGGCGGGTAGATGGGGTGGTTTCCCCACCCCGGACCGTTTCCGACTCCCGAATACGTGTCCCAGCCTGGACCGGTGCCGGTGGTCTCCGTCGACGGCGTCTTTTCGGTGGGTGCCGAGGTTTCCGTCAACGACGCATCCGCCGTCGCGTCGTAGTCGAACGGCGACCCGAACTGCGGTGGAACCGGCGGCTGTGATCCAGACGAGTCCCCCGACTCGGAAGGTTCCGGATTCTTGTTCAAGTTAGGCAACGTACTTTCCTTCGATTCGACGACGGTACGTAATAGCTTTTGTTATCGGACTTCGAGAAGGTTCGACCTTCTCGAGGCCAGTCCCCCACACATGTTTCCTCGGTTCGCGCTCGCGACTCATCCTCGCAATGGCCGGCGAGCACCGTCCCGCGCATTGCCCGAAAGTATCACGATGCCGTCGACGAACGCCCAGATCCAGATTCCGATCGCAAATGGAATTCCGATGAGGAACGCCGACATGAACAGCGCGAAGAACATGCCGAGCAGTTGGCACAATCCGATGCCGACACTTCCGATATAGAGGCGCCCGACTCCACAGATTCCGAAGAAGCCCAGCAAGATCTGCAACAGTCCAGCGGTGGCCTTCGACTTGTCGGAATACGGTTCCCCGGTTACCGGGTGCCGACCGTACGGGGCGTAGGGATCTCCGAACCCGTACATCGATGGAGGCGGCAATGGCTGCTGATATCCGTACGGATTGGGCGCGCCGTAGACCGGTCCCTGACCCTCGGGGAATCCCCCCTGCGAATAGGGACCTGTCACGGCTTGTCTTTCTTCGACAGCTTCACCGCGTCCGACGACTCATCCGACGCTGCCGTGGAGGCGCTTGCCTCACTGGAAGCGGATTCAGCAGCATCGGATTCAGAATCTTCAGCATCGGCCTTCGCCGAATCAGTTTCGGTAACTGGCGCCGCGACTCCTGCTTCGCCGGCAGCTACCGCAGCGACGTAGTCCTTCGACTTCAAATCAGCCGGATCCTCACGACCCTTCTTCGCCAGGAAGAAGTAGGCCAGTGCGGCGAAGAACACGATCCCCGAAGTGAATGTGTTGACGCGAATGCCGGCGATCTCATAGGCGAAATCGTCGCGCATCAGTTCGACGACGAACCGGCCCAGGCAATAGCCCGCGACGTACAGAGCAAACAGACGTCCGTGGCCGATCTTGAATCGGCGGTCGACGAGGACCAGCAGGATCACGATCAGGACGTTCCACACAGCTTCGTAGAGGAACGTCGGGTGAACGACCCGAATGACTTCTCCGTTGGAGACACCTGCCAGTTGATCGAGCTGGCCGGAAGAGTTCACACGCTCGAAGATCTCGAGGCCCCACGGGACGGTGGTCTCGCGACCGTACAACTCCTGGTTGAAGTAGTTGCCGATACGACCGATGGCCTGCGCGAGCAAGATTCCGGGCGCAATCGCATCACCGAGCGCGGACACCGGAATGCCGCGTCGACGGCAGCCGATCCACGCACCGATGCCGCCGAGGAACACTGCTCCCCAGATTCCGAGGCCTCCCTGCCACACCTTGAGTGCGTCGAGTGGCTGACCGTTCTCGCCGAAATAGGCGGGCCAGTCGGTCAAAACGTGGTAGAGCCTGCCACCGATCAGACCGAAGGGAACGGCCCAGATCGCGATGTCGAGAACGGTCCCCTTCTCGCCGCCGCGGGCGACCCAACGACGATCTCCCCACACGATCGCGACGATGATGCCGAGGATGATGAAGAGCGCGTAGGCGCGAAGCGCCACCGGTCCGACGTACCAGACGCCTTGGGGCGGGCTGGGGATATAGGCCAGCAGGTCCACAGTTGAGGTCACGACGCCACGGTAGCCGAGCGGACGCCCTCGGCGAGTTCTTCGGTGAGCGAGCGAACCGCTCCCAGGCCGTTCTCGACCGCGGAGACCAGAGCCGAGCCGACGATGACGGCATCGGCGTATGCCGCGATTTCGGCAGCCTGTGCGCCGGAGCGAACTCCCAATCCGACGCCGACGGGAATGTCGGAATGCGCGCGGATTCGTGCGGTCAGTTCCGGAGCCATCGAAGACACGGCGTCGCGAGCGCCGGTGACACCCATCGTCGAGGCCGCGTAGATGAATCCACTACTCGCATCGAGTGTCATCGCGAGTCGTTCTTCCGTCGAGGACGGAGCGACAAGGAAGATCCGGTCGAGGTGGTGCTCCTCGGATGCTTCCATCCAGGCGCCGGCTTCTTCCGGAATGAGGTTGGGGGTGATCAGTCCGAGCCCGCCGGCGGAAGCGAGGTCTCGTGCGAACTTGTCGACGCCGTACTGCAGTACCGGGTTCCAGTAGGTCATCACGACGGCCTTGCCGCCGACCGAACTGATCTGCTCGATCACGGTGAAGATGTCGCGAAGGCGAACGCCGTTGGTGAGTGCGGTTTCGGCTGCACGCTGGATGGTCGGACCGTCCATGACCGGATCGGAATACGCGACACCGACTTCGATGATGTCGCAGCCGCCGTCGACCATCGCCTTGAACACGTCGATCGATTCGGGAACGGTCGGATAACCGGCAGGCAGGTAACCGACGAGGGCGGCACGCTTGTCAGCCTTGCACGCGGCAAAGGTGGGTGCGAGGCGTGATGGTCGTTCGCTCACTTGTCCGAGCCTTCCGTGTTGTCGTTCTCGTCTGCTGCATCATCCGGAGCGGCTGCCTGACCTGAGGCGCCGTCGAAAAGACCGAACCAGCTTGCGGCGGTGTCCATGTCCTTGTCACCGCGACCGGAGAGATTGACGACGATGATCGCGCCCTCACCGAGTTCTTTGCCCAGTCGGAGTGCGCCGGCGACGGCGTGGGCCGATTCGATGGCCGGGATGATGCCCTCGCGGCGCGAGAGCAGCAGCAGCGCATCCATGGCTTCACTGTCGGTGACGGGTTCGTAGGTCGCACGCCCGATATCGCTCAGGTAAGCGTGCTCGGGTCCGACGCCCGGGTAGTCCAGACCAGCAGAGATCGAGTGCGATTCGATGGTCTGACCGTCTTCGTCCTGGAGCAGGTAGGAGTAGGCACCCTGGAATGCGCCAGGTGTACCGCCGGCGAACGTTGCTGCATGCCTTCCGGTTTCGACACCGTCGCCGGCTGCTTCGTAGCCAACCAGCCGTACCGACAGATCGTCGATGAACGGGTGGAAGATTCCGATTGCGTTGGAGCCGCCTCCGACGCAGGCTGTGACTGCATCGGGCAGGCGGCCGGTCAGTGCCTGAACCTGGACGCGTGTTTCGAGGCCGACCACTCGCTGGAAGTCCCGAACGATGGTGGGGAACGGGTGCGGGCCTGCCGCGGTACCGAAGCAGTAATAGGTGTTGTCCGCGTGGGAAACCCAGTCGCGCAAGGCTTCGTTGATCGCGTCCTTGAGCGTGCGCGAACCGGTCTCGACCGAGACGACCTCCGCGCCGAGAAGTCGCATGCGCGCGACGTTCAGTGCTTGACGTTCGGTGTCGACAGCACCCATGTAGATGACGCACTCGAGACCGAGCAGTGCACAGGCGGTGGCCGATGCCACACCGTGCTGGCCCGCTCCGGTCTCGGCGATGATGCGGGTCTTGCCCATACGCTTTGCCAGCAGAACCTGACCGAGAACGTTGTTGATCTTGTGAGAACCGGTGTGGTTCAGATCTTCACGCTTGAGAAGGATGCGCGCACCGCCGGCGAACTCGCTCATTCGCGTTGCCTCGAAAATCGGCGACGGGCGCCCGGTGTAATCGCGCTGCAAGCGGTCGAGTTCGTTCAAGAACGTGTCGTCCGCTCGAGCCTTTTCGTACTCCGCAGTGACTTCGTCGATAACCGCCATGAGGGCTTCCGGCACATGCCGTCCGCCGTAGACGCCGAAATGGCCTCCGGCGTCGGGATCGTGGGAGCGCTCGGTGAGTCCCGCGCTGGCCGGCGGCAGATTGCCGCCCTTGAATATTGCACCGGAGCCTGGTTCCTGAGTACGTGAAGTCACCCCACCAGTCTGCCCCAACGGTGTCGCTGGTCACCGCCCGGGTGCATCAAAGCACGCCGGGCGGGTGAAGCGATTTATCGAGATGGTTTGGGGCAGGACGGGTGCGCACCTGCATTGACCAGATCTGCGACGGCCTTGCGAGGGTCGCCGCTGGTCACGAGGCCTTCACCGACGAGCACTGCGTCGGCGCCCGCCCCGGCGTACGCCAACAGATCGGCAGTTCCGCGAACACCGGACTCGGCAATCTTGATCGTCTCGGTCGGAAGACCGGGAGCGATGCGACCGAAGGTGTTCTTGTCCACCTCGAGAGTCTTGAGATTGCGGGCGTTCACACCGATCACCTTGGCGCCGGCTTCGAGCGCGCGGTTGGCTTCTTCCTCCGTGTGCACCTCGACGAGGGCAGTCATTCCCAGAGATTCGGTGCGATCGATCAACGAGGCGAGCGCCTGCTGCTCGAGTGCCGCGACGATCAGCAAGATGACGTCGGCGCCGTGAGCGCGAGCCTCGTGAATCTGGTACGGCCCCACGATGAAGTCCTTGCGGAGCACCGGAATGGTGACCGCTTTACGGACTGCGTCCAGGTCGGCCAACGAGCCGTGAAAACGGCGCTCTTCGGTGAGAACACTGATGATGCGTGCGCCACCGGCTTGGTACGCCGCGGCAAGCTCAGCGGGATCGGCAATGTCGGCCAACGCACCCTTTGACGGGCTCGCTCGCTTGACCTCGGCGATGACGCCGATGCTCGATTCCAGAAGTGCTGCTGCAGCATCGAGTGCAGGCGGTGCAGCGGCCGCAGCAGCCTTGACTGCAGCGAAGTCGAGTACGGCTTCGCGGGCGGCGACATCAGCGCGCACCCCGTCGAGAATCGAGTCGAGTACGGTCATCGTGGCCCGAATCCTTTCTGGGCAAGAGCCCGATGTGAGATACGTCATCAGGGTGGTCTCAGCCTAGTGGGACGAAATTTTGCTACTCCGTCGGGGTACCCACGCAGGTGAGGGTTCAGTCTTACTCAGTGGGACGACCCCGGTTTCGCGCCGTTGTCTCCCCCAACTCCGTCGTCCCCGTCAGTCGCTGTCGGGTCCTCTCCGGCGTCGAGCGCATCCCACAACATCCGTTGTGTCACAGGCTCGTCCGATGCAGGTTTGTCTCCCTGACCGAGCTTGGCCGCGGCCTCGCGGCGCGCGGCAGGGTTGTCGTATTTCGACGACAACCCGCCTCGCACTGGAGGTTTGCGCATCAGAAGCACTGCCGCGCCGAGCGCCGCCACCGCTCCGAGCAACGCAAGCAAGGCAGGCAGTACCGAAACAGTCGTCGAGAGATCTTCCGGGTGACCGGACAACTCGGCCAACTCCACCGCTCGGTCCGCAGAGGCTCCGGACACCAACAACTGCACTGCCGGAACCGCTACCGCGATGGCGACGAGGGCAACCAACAGTCCGACTACCCGAAGTGCCCAACCTCGCACCGCAAACGACGCCGCGATCGCCGCCAGAAGCGCGAGCGCGAGCGGAGTCATCGCCGCCGCCCAGGTGCTGCCGTCGAGATCCGTCGTCCTCTCCAGCGTCTTGCCGTCGCTCGAGGTCAGATGAACCCACGTCATTCGTGAGCTGCCCCACAGAGCTGCTGCCGACAACGCCAGCAGAAGCGTTCTCGGCACGGCGGTGCCACGAGACGCGCTTGTAGGCTCCGCTGCACTCGACTCGTTCTCACTCACTGATCGTCACCTCCGATGGTGCGCAGGGTGTGCGCCGACGCAATCGCGCTCAGCACTGCCATCGCCTTGTTGCGGGCCTCGGTGTCCTCGTAGACCGGATCCGAGTCGGCGACGACGCCGGCGCCCGCCTGGACGTATCCGATCCCGTCCTTGATCAATGCCGTTCGGATCGCGATCGCGGTGTCGGCGTCGCCGGCGAAGTCGAGGTAGCCGACGATGCCGCCGTAGATACCGCGCCTGGTCGGTTCCAGTTCTTCGATCAGCTGCATCGCACGGACCTTGGGCGCCCCCGAGAGGGTTCCAGCGGGGAAGCATGCGGTGACGGCGTCGAGAGCGTGCTTTCCCTCGGCCAGATGTCCGGTGACCGTCGATACGAGATGCATCACGTGGCTGTACCGCTCGATGTGCCGGTAGTCGTGCACCTTCACCGTGCCCGGGCGACAGACACGACCCAGATCGTTTCGCCCCAGATCGACGAGCATGAGGTGCTCGGAGTTTTCCTTCTCGTCGGCGAGGAGGTCCTTCTCGAGCAGGATGTCGTCCTCCTCTGTGGCACCGCGCCATCTGGTTCCAGCGATCGGGTGTGTTGTCGCGACGCCCTCGGCGACGGTTACCAGTGCTTCCGGGCTCGAACCGACGATCGAAAACGCCGTCTCTCCATCACCGTTCGGCACGTTGAGCAGATACATGTACGGGCTGGGGTTCGACGCTCGCAGCATCCGGTACACGTCGATCGGCGCTGCAGTGCAATCGATCTCGAATCGCTGCGAGAGAACTACCTGGAATGCCTCGCCCGCTTCGATGTCGCCGATCAACTTTTCGACATCGACACCGAAGCTCTCGGTGGTGCGCTGACGACGGTAGTTCGGAGTCGCTTTCGAAAATGTCGACACCGTCGATTTCGCCGGCGCCGCGAGAGCACGAGTCATCGCGTCCAACCTTGCGACTGCGTCGTCGTACGCCGTGTCGACGCGCTCGTCCGTGCCGTCCCAGTTGACGGCATTGGCGATGAGGGTGATCGCCCCTTCGTGGTGATCGACTGCGGCGATGTCGGCGGCAAGCAGCATGACCATTTCGGGGATCTGCAGGTCGTCGACCGCGGAGTCACCCAATCTCTCGAGGCGCCGCACCGCGTCGTAGCCGAGGAATCCGACCATTCCGCCGGTCAGCGGGGGCAGGTCGGGCAGCCGCTCCGAACGAAGCAGCTCGAGGGTGGCACCGAGCGCGTCGATCGGGTCGCCGCCGGCCGGAGCGCCGGCCGGAACGTTGCCGTACCAGGCCGCCTCTCCGTCCACGACGGTCAGTGCAGCCGGACTCCCGACGCCGATGAACGACCACCGCGACCACGAACGACCGTTCTCGGCCGACTCGAGCAAGAAGGTGCCGGGACGATTGCCGGCCAACTTCTCGTACGCCGAGAGCGGAGTTTCGGAGTCCGCCAACACTTTCCGAGTGACCGGAACGACCCGGTGCTCAGCTGCGAGAGCTCGGAACTGCTCCCGGGTCGTGGTGGAATCGGACGCGTCACCGACGATCGCGGTGTCGGATGACCGTGCGGACATGGAGGTGGGCTCGCCGTGCATGGCTCCATCATCCCAGGCTCCCCCATGTGGCCGTCGTGCGCGGGTAACCTCGGCCGAATGAAACCAGGCCAACTCGCTCCCGATTTCTCACTGCCCGACCAGGACGGGACTCCGCGCTCGCTGACGAGCCTGCTCGAGAACGGACCCCTGGTCCTCTTCTTCTACCCGGCAGCCTCGACGCCGGTGTGCACCGCCGAGGCGTGCCACTTCCGTGACCTCGGCAGCGAATTCGCCGCGGTGGGCGCTTCGCGAGCGGGCATCAGCACCGATACGGTCGAAGCTCAGTCCACCTTTGCCACCGCACAATCCTTCGACTACCCCCTACTCGCCGACACCGACGGCAAGGTAGCCGAACAGTTCGGCGTCAAGCGCGGACTCCTGGGCAAGTTGGCTCCGGTCAAACGCTCGACCTTCGTGATCGACACCGACCGCACCGTCCTCAAAGTCATCTCGAGTGAACTACGCGCCAACACCCACGGCGACCAGGCGCTCGAGTTCCTTCGCAATCGAAGCTGACCCACCTGGGCGACCTGATTCTCTGCGCGATTTGAAATCTCTAGGCGACCTGAATCGAGCGCTTCGCAAGCCCCATCCAGAATCCGTCGATCACCTGGGTGGGCACCTGTTCCGGATCGGATGACGCACCGAGCGTGACGAACAACGGGGCGAAGTGCTCGATGGTCGGATGCGCGTACGGCATCCCGGGAGCTTGAGCGCGGAAGTCGATCAAGGAATCGACGTCACCGGCAGCGAACCTCTCCCCTGCCCACGCGTCGAATTCCGCCGACCATCCCGGGGCCTGCGCCTCCGGTGACGGATCGCGCAGGAACGGTAGCCCGTGCGTGGTGAATCCGGATCCCACGATCAGTACACCTTGCTCACGGAGTGGCCGTAGGCGCTGTCCGAGATGGAGCAAACGCTCGGGATCGAGGGTTGGCAGCGAAATTTGCAGTACCGGGATGTCTGCGTCCGGGTACATCACCGTGAGCGGCACGTAGGCACCGTGATCCAGGCCTCGATTCGGCTGCTGAACCACGCGTTCGTTGTCCGGCATCAACGCGGCAACCTGGGCGGCGAGTTCCGGAGCGCCGGGAGAGTTGTACTTCGCGCGGTAGAACCTCTCGGGAAAACCACCGAAGTCGTAGATGAGCGGGGTGCCCGTGGTCGTCGATCCGATCGTCAGCGGTGCTGATTCCCAGTGCGCCGATACGACGAGGATTGCCGTCGGCCGCGGAAGATCGCCGGCCCACGCCCCCAACTGGTCGACCCACAACGCGCTGTCCACCAGCGGCGGAGCACCGTGGCTGAGATACAGCGCAGGCATGGTTGTGGTGGACATACGGACTCCTCGGGATAGACATTCGTCGTAAGTTGAAGGTTCAACTTAATATAGAACTCAACACTTGCGTCCCGCAACTATTCCCCGCAGGATTCTTCTGGACATGCGTCTGAGACGCTGTACACAAGCACGCTCCGTGCACGAAGAATGCTCGACCCGAAGGAGAAGTCACCGATGAGTGAACCGACCGCGCAGCCCGACGCGCAGTCTCAGACGAAGTGGCTCACAGCCGAGCAGCAAGAAGCATGGCTGACACTGATCGCTCTCGTGACACGGTTGCCTGCCGCACTCGACACTCAACTACAACGCGATTCGGCACTCACACACTTCGAATACTTCGTACTCGCGGCACTCTCGGACGCCCCCGAGCACAAGCTCCAGTTGTCGGTACTGGCCCAGCGCGCGAACGCGTCCCTGTCCCGCCTCTCGCACGTGATCACGAAGATGGAGAAGGCCGGCTGGGTGAAACGGGAAGTCATTCGTGGCAGCCGCGGCTCCAACGCAGTGCTCACCGACGAGGGAATGGCAAAGGTGGTCGCGGCCGCACCGCCGCACGTCGCCTCAGTTCAAGGTCTCCTCTTCGAGGGCCTCGACGATCGCCAGGTCGCCCAGCTTTCGTCGTTGGGTACAGCAATGCTCACCCAACTGGACAAGGGAATCGCCGCCGGACTCGGCAAGGCCTGACCACATCCCCGAGACGAGCGACTGATGATCAAGACGGCAGCTTCGCGAGGTCGAATGCAGCCAAGTGACTGAACAGCATGCTCGCTCCGATCGGGTTTCCACCGCCGGGGTACGTAGTCCCGCTGGCCGCTGCCATCGTGTTCCCCGCCGCGTACAACCCGGCAATCGCCGTACCGTCGGCTTTGAGCACCCTCCCGGTCGCGTCGGTGCGTAGACCACCTTTGGTCCCGAGGTCGGAGATGCCGAACGCGGCAGCGTGAAACGGCCCTTGGTCGATCGGTACGAGCGGCGAAGCCCCTTCGGAGAAGGCGCGGTCGTACGCAGCGTCTCCTCGACCGAAGTCCGTGTCGACGCCAGTCGCCGCAAACGCGTTGAATCGCTTCACGGTCTCCACCAGTTCCGCTGCGGGAACATCGATCTGGGCAGCGAGGTCTTCGAGTGTCTGTGCACTCTTCCACAACCCCGCATCCACATACTGCTCCGTCTGTGCCATGGGTACGTTGGGCGCCTTCACCGGCGGCACTGCGCCTTCGCTGTTGTCGTAGATCATCCAGTACGGCGTGGTTACTTTCCCTGCCCGCATGTGTTCGATGACGGCGCGGCTCAAGCGGTCGTACGGCGCTGATTCGTTGACGAATCGGCGACCGTCGTCGTCCACGAAGATTCCACCGGTGAACCACAGCGCAAACGCGGAGCGGCCATCCGGATGGGTCAGTCCCGGCGACCACCAGGCCTCTCCCATGAGGTCGGTGTCGGCGCCCGCGGCGACCGCCGCCTGGTGTGCCTTCCCGAGGTTGCCGGGGCAGCCCATCGTGTCGAGAGCGGATCCGGGGACACCGAATTCGGCCCGCAAGGTCTCGTTCTGCTCGAATCCACCGGCGGCGAGGATCACTCCTCTGCGTGCCTGAATGGTTCGACGCCGACCATCTCGGTCGACGACCGCGCCGACGACCGATCCGTCCTCGACGACCAATTCTTCGAGAGTGGTCTTCAGGTGCATGGTGGCGTTCGGGAGTTCCGCAAGAGCCAACAGGAATCGACCGATCAACGACTGGCCGCCGACGAGGTACTTCGGCAACTTCTCCCCCAGCCGTTCCGTCGCCAGCGGCGGACGAAGCGAATCACGAAGGGCACCCATCTTGTTCGCGTTCATCGGCTTGGGAACAATGTGCCGTCCACTCGCTCGAGCCTTGGGCTCTTCACCGAAGTAGTCGGGCCACGGCAGTATCTGAAACTCGAAGTTCGAGTCCTCTTCGAGGTAGTCGATCAACCCGGCGCCACCTCGAACGTAGGCTTCCTGAACGTCGGCGGGCGTACGATCACCCACCACTGATCGGTAGTACTCCAGCGCATCCTCGATGGTGTCGTCGTCCCCGCCCCGACGAAGAACGGCGTTGCACGGGAACCACATTCCGCCGCCGCCCGAGTACGCCGTTGTTCCGCCGTACTTGTCGGTTGCTTCGATCGCAATGACGTCGAGGCCTTCGCGGGCTGCCGTGTACGCGCCGGTGAGTCCGCCGCCTGATCCCACAGCGAGTACGTCGCACGTCTCGTCCCACTTCGTCATCGTCAGCCTCTCTGATTCTGGGCACAGTTTCCGAACATGTTCTAGAAATCGTTCTAACACATGGACTTAGCGATCGCGGGGGTTCGAAATTCTGTCCCACCGAGCGGGAGCGAGACATGACGCCGAGGGGGAGCGAGACATGACACCGAGCGGGAGCGAGAACGAGCAGCGATAGCGCACACTTTGCTCGCACCGGTCTGATCCCGTAGTGTCTGGACACATGTCTGGTAAGACCAAGTTCGAGTCCACTCGTCGACGGCTCACACAGCAGCAAGCCGAAACCGTCGATCGATTGACCGCGGCAGCGATCACGGTCCTGCGCGACAAAGGGTTTGCGGATCTGACCGTGCGGATGGTGGCAGCGGAAGCCGGTGTCGCCGCGGCTACGGCGTACACCTATTTCTCGTCCAAGAGTCACCTTGTGGCAGAACTGTTCTGGCGCCGACTCGACGCGGTACCGCACGAGCCCTCCCCCGAGGCGGAACGAGAAGCGCAGGTCTGCTCGGTCCTGCGCAGCGTCGCACTCCTCGTTTCCGACGAACCGGAGCTGGCCGCGGCCGTGACCACGGCGATGATGGGCAACGATCCCGACGTCGAACACCTTCGGGGACGTATCGGCAAGAACATCCGCGAGCGGCTCATCGAGGCGCTGGGGCCGTCATACGATCCCGACGTACTCGAAGCACTCGAAATCTCCTGGTCCGGAGCGCTTGTCCGAGCCGGCATGGGTTACGAGTCCTATTCGCAGATCGCAGACCGGCTCGAAGTCACTGCCAGGCTGATCATGGCGGGCCGCGACAACCTTCACTAGATGGGGGTCATGGCACTCACCAGCCATGTGCCGTCGACTCGATCGAGTGTCACCTCGACTCGGCTCGACGTCGACGCTGGTGCCGGCCGCGCGATACTCGTCGTGATCTGATCGACGAACAGGAGCAATTCCGCTCGGTCTGCAGCAGCGGAGAGCACTCCGACATCGACTACTCGCGCCTTCGTGCTGATTCCTTGCTCCTTCGACTGGGGTGCAACGGTTTTCGATCCGAATTCAGCGAAGCGGTCCTGAAATGTTCCACTTGCGCCCTCGGCAGCATGTGCAAGATCCTCGTCCACCGTGTCGCTGTTGTAGCTCAAGAGATTCTCGACGAGCATCGGCGCCACACCGATCACCTCGGCACGTGCGGTTTCGGCGGCTGCCGAACGGTGGTGACTCCAGAGCAGAGTCCCGCCGGCTCCCACCAAGATCAGCGCTGCAAACGCCAAGACCACGCGCTTCACGGGACGAACTCAACACTCGACATCAGTATCCGCCCGTCAACTTCATCGACACCGACGCGAAGACGGTAGGTTCGCGCCGAAGACTCTCCCGCCGAATTGCCGACCTGAGCCGATGCCGCGATCAGTACCACCCCCGAGGTTCCGGATTCCGATGCCAGGGCTGCGGTGTCGACACGACCGTCGGAATCGACGGCAAAATCACGGATCGATGCGACGAACGCAGATTCACCGGACTTCAGTTCGTCTGCAAAAGTCCCCGTAGTCAGCGACTTCAGCTCCGCGAGATCCTCGTCGAGCGTGGAAGAGTGAACGTCGATCAGAGCGAGGGCTCCTGCGACCGCACCGTCGACGTACTCTTGACGCTGGGTCTCGCGCGCCCGGTCGGATTGAACTGCCAGAGCACCGAAGACCACAACGACGCTCAGAGCCGCGAGTGCAATCCAGACCAGGGCAGTAAGTACACCGCGCTTCCCTCCGACCGGATCCAGCACCTCACCTCTCAGCGATTCGTCGGCGTCAGCAACTGTTGCCACGGCTCACCCTCCCCCGGACCGGAGTCAGCCGGAGCCAACTCCGTGTGTTGATAGTCGACTCCGTCAGGCCCGGTGTACAACTCGCCGGGCGCATTGGTCCCCGACGGCACGTACGCTTCGGGGCTCCGACAGATCTCCGGGCTCGGTGCTCGTTTGCCCGGTACCTCCATACAGGGAATGTTCCGGGATCCACGAACTGCGAAGACCGAGTTCTGCGGAACTTTGCAGTACAGATCAGCCGGGGTGTCCGGCACACTCGTCTGGGTCGGGTCCCGTCGCTGATCGGCCGGAAGGTAACCGGTCGAGCACGCCGCGGGGTCCTGCGCTTGGAGGTGGAAGTTGACGTTCGCGGCGCCGTCCACCTGCCCGCGTTGTACGACGGTTTCCTGTGCCGCGACCAGTGGCGGCAAGATGACGAGCACCTGCTCCAACCCGGCGTTGTACGTCAAAGCCACCTGAGCGGTGCTGGTGAAATTGGCAAGCAGCACAGGCAAAGTGGGCTTGAGGCCGTGAAACAGCAGGTCGGCTTCAGTCGCGAAGCCCGGTCCGGTCTCGAGGATATTGCGCACGGACCCGTCGGCGACCGCCAACTGTCCACTGAGTTGAGCGACACTGGACGCCCACTGGCGAATCTGATCGCCCGTCACCACCTGTGTCTGCAGGAGCGGATCCAACTGCTGTACGAGCGTCGTAGCCGGCGTTGTGGCAGCGGACATCTGATCGACGAACGAAGTGGTCGAATCCAGCAGACGAGCCAGATCCTCTCCCCTGCCTCCGAAAGCTGCCGCGGACTCGTCGATCACCGATCGCAACTTGTCCTGCGGTACGGATGCGAGCATCGCCTGCGCCTGATCGAGGACCGGTCCGATCTCGGTCGGGATCGTGACAGCGTCGGGGCCGATCACGTCTCCGTCGGTCAGAAAGGGTCCGTCCGCGGTGCTCGGTTGCATGTCGACGTATTGCTCGCCGATGGCCGACACGCTTCGCACCGCTACTGCGAGCCCGCTGGAGGGAACGGGAACCGCACTCTCCAAAGATAATTCGGCGCGTACCACTCCCGGAGACAGACGCACCGACCTGACCTGACCGATGGTGTCGCCGCGATAGGTCACGTTCGCGTTCCGATACAGGCCGCCGGCGTCCGGCAGTTCGACTGTCACCGAGTAGCGCCCGATGCCGAGCATGGTCGGAACTCTCAGGTACGAGATAGCCGCTGCGCTCATGCCTATCACCGCCAGGATCGCGAAGATCGTCAATTGCCTTCGCACCAACTTCGTGAGAATCATCGTCCACCTCCCTGGGCGGGTTGCGCTGTGCCAGGTGGGCCGGGCTGCCCTGTGCCGAGTGGGGCGGTCAAGGGATCGACCAGTACTCCGTTCTCCACGGGGGTTTGCGGCGCCCCGAACGGAGTGCCGAAGCCGAGCCCCGACTGGAGACGATTACTCGTGAGGTCGATCAGCGCCCACAGATTGGTGTAATCGCCGCGCATTCCGTCGTCGATGGTCGTCTGAGGGAAGGGAAAGGTACTCAGGTTGCCCAAATTGTTGATCAGGTCCGGCCCCGTTTCGACCACCTTCTGCAGCGTCGATTCCAAGGAGCTCAAATTGGCTTTCAGATCGTCGCGGGTCCGATCGACCAGATCGGTCCCGATGTCCCCGAACCTACCGACCGCATCGAGCGCGGTGGTCAGGCTCACGCGCTGGGCGCTCAGTTCCGCCAAGGCAGGATCGAGCATCTCCAAGGCCTGACCGAGAACATCTCTCTGGGCCGTGATTTCACCGGCGAAGACGTCGAGATTCTCCATGGTCGTGACCATCGCATCACGTTGGCGGTCGAGTGTTTCGGTCACGGTATCCATCTGACTCAGCAGGTCGCGAGCCGCGTCGGTCCGTCCGCCGAGCGCCGTGTTCAGCTCCGTGGTGATGCTGTGAATCTGAGCGAGCCCGCCGCCGTTGAGGACCAATGACAGTGCCGTCAACGCTTCCTCGGTGGTGGGATAGACGCCGGCCGACGCGAGGGGGATCACCGATCCCTCCGACAACCGCCCTTCCGGCGCAACATCGGTAGGCGGCGCAAGCGCAACGTGTTTGGACCCGAGCAGGCTGGTTTGGCCGATCTTGGCCGTCGCATTGGCGGGCAGGGACACCGAGCCGTCGAGCGCAACCGTCACCCGTGCGTGCCAGTTGTCGGTCTCGATCGCACTGATACTTCCGACTGTCACGTCGTTGACCATGACCGGAGAGTTGGGACTGATCGACGTGACGTCCGGCATCTCGATCACGACCGAGAAACTTCCCTCACCGCGGCCGGCCGCGCCCGGCAGCGACACCGAATTCAGCCCGCTCCATTGACAACCCGTCAGAACGAGCACGGCGCTCGCCGCCACACACACTGTTCCCCACCGGCGGCCAGTCATCGTGATCCTGTCGACGGCATGAGCAAGCCGGTCAGATCAGACGCCACCGGTACCGTCGGAAAGCCCAAGGCGCCAGTCGGTTCCAGATCAGGCTCGCTGTACACCAGTTGGTCCGGAAGAGCGCCGAGCGCCCGGGTCGGATTGATGCTCAGGTCCGGGTAGTTGGCCTTGATCGTGTTGAGCAACGGGCCGAGGTATTCGATGCACAAATCCGCGCCCTTCTTCGAGGTGTCGTTGGCCAGGCCGGCGATTCCGCCGCAGATCAAGTCGATCGGGTTGCCGACGTTCTGGAATGCGGGCACACCCACCATCGCTCCTTGGGCCGGCCGGTAGACGTTGTAGTAGTTCGACAACGCTGTCGGAGCCAGATGCAGTACCTTCTCGAGGCCTGCGCGCTTGTCGACCAGTACGTGGGACACGTCGGCCAACTTCGCGATCTGCTCCGTCAAGCCGGTTCGGTTCTGTTCGACGAACCGCTGTACGTCGACGACGGCGGCGTCCAGATCGGCGAGAGCCGGAGCCAATTGCGTCCGGCTCTCGGCGAGCACACTCGAGACATTTGCCAGTCGTCCTTGGAACTGAACGATCTGTTCGTCGCTTGCGGCGAGTGCGGTCGTGAAGGTCTGCAGGCCGCGGATGGTGCCGAACAGATCGGCTCCGCCTTCGTCGAGTGTGCTCATAGCCTCCGAGAGTTCGGTCACCGAGCGCCCCAGCGCTTCCCCGTTGCCGGCCAGTGCGGATCCGGCACCGTCGAGGAAGTTGGCGGCGGGACCGCGATCGTCCCCGACGGGACCCAAAGCATCGGCAGCCCGGCCCAGCTGTTCCTTGATCTGGTCCCACTCGACCGGGACGGCCGTTCTGTCGAGTGGGATCTCCGCACCGTCATTCAGTGCGTCGGCGCCGTCCGTCACCGCCGGCGTCAACTGCACGAAGCGGGCCGAGACCAGCGACTGGGCAACGATCACCGCTTTCGCGTCCTCGGCGACGGGAACCTCGCGCGCCAATTTCAGTTCGACGCGCATTCGATCTCCCTGTGGGGCGATCGCGGTGACGCGGCCGACGTCGACTCCCACGACACGAACGTCGTCACCGACATACAGACCGGTCGTCGAGGTGAAGTAGGCCGTCACGTTGTAGTAGCGCAGATGTTGCACCGCAAGGTATCCCGACACGACGACGATCGCCGCACCGATGACGCTTCCACCAACGACGGCGATTCGACGCCAGTTCACCGGTTTGCGAACTCGTAAGGCACCCATCATCGAACCTCCGGAATCGGTAGCGGCGCAGGTGGTAGCCCGAACATCGCGTTGATCAACGGTTGGGTGTATTGCGCTGGCACCAGGTTCTGGACGTAGGCGTAGTAGAAGGGGCCGCTGGCCACGGTGTCACCGAGCGTGCCCACGTACGTACCGAGACCGTCGATTCCCTGAGAAAGGTTGTCCTTGTTGTTCTGCAGAATTCCGACAACCGTGTCGAGTTTGCCGAGGACCGGCTGCAATTGCGCCTCGTTGTCGTGGACGAGTCCGCTCAGCTGGGTCGACAACGCCGAGATGTTCGTGATCACTTCCCCCAGCGCCGCCTGTCGCCGATCCAGTTCTCCCAACAAGGCGTTGCCGTCGACGAGTAGCGCGTTGACCTGTGGTCCACGCTCGGCCAGCGTCCCGGCGACGTCGTTTGCATCGGACAGCAAGGTGCGCAACATGTCGTCGCGTCTATTGACGCTGTCGGAGATCCGTGCGACACCGTCCAGCGCCGGCCTCAGGTTCGGCGCACTGTCGGACATCACCTGTCCCACTGCGTCGAGCGATTCGGAGAGTTGGTCGAGATCGATGTCCTCGACCGTCGTGGTGAGGTCACCGAGCACGTCGGGCAGCGAGTACGCCGATCTTGTTCGCTCGACCGGGATCTCGCCGCCGACCGCGATCCTTCCCGGACCGTCCAGATCGAGCGATACCGCTCGCTTGCCGAGCAACGACATCGTGGTGACGGCCGCCGATGTGCTTTCTCCCAAACCGATCGAGCCTTCCAGTGTGAAATCCACGCGCGCGAGTCCGTGCTCGACCTCGATCCGGTTCACCGTTCCGATCTTCACTCCGGCGGCGTTGACTTCGTCTCCCGGCGCGAGACCGCTGGCGTCGGCGAACACCGCGCTGTACCCGACACCCGATTTCAGGAACTGCAGATTCTGATACTGGAGCGATGCCAATACGACGGCGGCCGTGACGACCAATCCCACGACCCCCACGCGTACGGCCTGGCTCTGTGCCATCTCTCTCATCGTGGTGCGCACCTTCCGGTCGTCTGATCCACCAGGTCGACAGTGAGCGGCGTACCGTCGGCACCGTCGACCTTCAGTGCGATTCCGCACAGATAGAAGTTGAAGAACGACCCGTACGAGCCGACTCGGATCAGCTGCTTGTAGTTCGAGGGCATGGACGCGAGAATCCGATCGAGCTCACTCTGTTGCTCGATCAGCGGATTCAGGCTTGCGTCCAGCTTCGACAGGTTTCCCGCGATGTCCGGGCGAACTCCGGCGAGGAGATCGGCGAAGGTGCCTGATGCGGTGTTCACACTCTCGACGGCAGTCCCGATCATCTCCCGGTCCGCCGCGAGCCCGCTGACCAGCTGTTGTAGGTGATCGAGAGTGTCACTGAACTGACCACCGCGGCTGCGCAATTCGCTGAGCACACCGTCGAGGTTGCCGATCACTCGACCGATCAGTTGGTCGCGGTCTGCGAGAGTGTTCGTAATCGATCCGGTGTGCGCCAGCACCGATGCCACAGTTCCGGACTGGCCTTGAAACACCTCGAGCAAGGACATCGACAACGCGTTGACCTGCTCCGGGTCCAGGGCTTGAAACAGCGGCTTGAAACCACCGAGTAGCGCATCGAGGTCGAGTGCCGGTGCGGTGCGATCGACGGGGATGCTCTCGCCCTCCGGTTGCGGTTCCGCGATCCCCGGATCGTCGAGCAATTCGAGGTATCGATTGCCCACCAGATCCTGATATCGAACAGCGGCTCTGGTCGATACAGTCACGGTGTCACCCGTATCCACACTGAAACTCACGTGGGCACGGTGATTCCCACCGAATTCGACGGAGCCGACAGAACCGACCGGCACACCGGCGATGCGCACCTTGTCGCCGGCTCTGAGCCCGGAGGCGTTGACGAACTCCGCCGAGTACGACCTCGCGTCGCCACCTCGCATCTGGCCGAACACGAGGATCAGCCCGGCGTTGACGAGGATCATCACCAGAACAAAAATTCCGAACTTGACGGTGTACCCACGAACTTTCATCGGATCTCCGTCCCGAACAGGTAGCTCATCAGATCCGGGACCGTGTTCATCGGTTGCCCACCATTCGGCTGACGCTCGGGCGCAAACGGATTCACCCCGGTGTCGGTCACCAGGTACGGAGCATTGACGTTCGGGTCGCGCAGTGGAAGGCCCATACACTGCGGGCCACCTGTTGCCGCGACCTTCGAGAGGTCGTCGGGATATCGGTACGGTTCGGTTCCGGCGATCAGACCGATCGACATCTTGATTCCTGGTTGTCCGTTGTAGGCGCCGTCGCCGATCTTCTTGCTCTCCTGCAGTCCCTGGAACATGCAGGGAATCACCGGGGAGTATTCCTCGAGCAGTGCGGTGGTCGGCCGCAGTAACGACAGAACGGTGTCGATACCGTCGGCGTTTTCTCCCAGTACATCTTCTCCGGTGCGGGCGACCCCGATCACGTTGAGCAAGAGGAGATCAAGATTCTGCTGCTCGTCGAGAACAGTGGTTCCCGTCGTCGTGAGCGAGTCGAGTGTGTCCATCAAGTCGAGAACAGCGTCGCGGTAGGTCTGTGTGACGGCTGATAAATCCGTCAACACATGATCGAGAGCCTCACGTGCAGTGTTGAATTCGAGCAAGGAGGAATCTGCTTGTTCGAGTGCGACCCCGAGCCGTTCGCCGCGTCCTTGCAGAGCAGTCGAGAGGGCACCCAATGTCGAATCGAGTTTGCCCGGGTCCACCGTCCGGAGCACGGTGGTGAGTTTCTCGAACACCGTGTTCAGCTCGACGGTCACCCGGGATGCGTCGATCGTCGCTCCGGCGGCAAGTCGCGCACTACTCGGCTGCTCCGGCGAGGACAGGCTGACGAACTTCGCGCCGAAGGCCGTGTTCGACGTGATCGCCACATCCACGTTTGACGGAATCGATTCGAGCGCTTCGGGATCGATCGACAACGACAGTTGTGCGGTGGCGTCGTCAGTCGGCGTGATGGACTCCACCGAGCCCACGGTCACCCCGGCCATCTTCACCCGCGCGCCCGGATCCATCACGAGCCCCGCGCGCTCCGCGATCACCGTGATCGGGACGCGAGCGACAAACACCTGGTTGAAAGACGCGACCGACAAAGCGATGACCCCGACGATCGCCGCAGCCAAGCCCAGAGCAGCCAACTTGTAGCCGTATCTGTGCACGCAGTCCCCCTAACCGGACAGATTGAAGTTGCCGGAACCGCCGTAGAGCGCGAGTGAGACGAGCAGGGTCACCGCCACGACGCAGATCAGCGAGAGCCGAACCCCGCGGCCCACTGCAGTTCCCACGCCCGACGGTCCCCCGGACGCGTTGTAGCCGTAGTACGTGTGGATCAGCATCACCAGTAGTGCCATCACGAGCACTTGAACGAAGGACCATGCGACGTCGACCGGATCGAGGAACGTCGTGAAGTAGTGGTCGTAAAGACCGGAGGACTGACCGAACAGCACGACCGTGGTGAATCGTCCGGCCAGAAATGATCCCACGAGCGCCAGTGAGTACAGCGGCAAGATCGCGATCATCCCTGCGGTGACGCGGGTGCTGACGACGTACGGGACCGAACTGATCGCCATCGATTCGAGGGCGTCGATTTCCTCACTGATGCGCATGGCACCGATCTGCGCGGTCGAACCTGCTCCGATCGTGGCCGACAGGCCGATTCCCGCGATGACCGGCGCGGCGATACGAACATTGATGAAGGCGGAGAAGAATCCGGTGAGCGCTTCGACTCCGATATTTCCCAGTGAGCTGAAACCTTGGATCGCTATGGTGCCGCCCGAGGCGAGAGTCAGAAATCCCACGACCGCAACCGTGCCGCCGATCACTGCCAAAGCTCCGGTGCCCATGCTGATCTCGGCTACCAGTCGCAAAACTTCCTTAGGGTGTTTGCGAATTGCCCACGGGATGTGAGCGATGGCGCGCGCGAAGAAGACAGCTTGTCGCCCGACATCGTCGATCGAGCGTGACGTTCGAGCCACCCGCGCCCGCGTGCGTCCGAACTTGCCGATTTGCGCCAGCGAATCCGACAGCGTCACCTCGATCACCCCGCCGTCAATCGGATGCCGACCGCGGTGACGATGGTGTTGACGACGAACAACGCCATGAATGCGTACACCACCGTTTCGTTGACGGCCTCCCCCACGCCTTTCGGCCCACCCCGTACCGACAGTCCGCGATAGCAGGCCACCAATCCCGCCAGCATCCCGAACAGTGCAGCTTTGACCATCGACAACGCCACCTCGGGCAGGCCGGTCAGCAACGTGATTCCCTCGACGAAGGCGCCAGGGTTCACGCCCTGGAGAAACACCGAGAAGGCGTAACCGCCGGCGATGCCGATGACGCAGACGAGTCCGTTGAGCAGCAAAGCCACCACGGTCGACGCGACCACCCGAGGAATCACCAGCCGAGTGATCGGATCGATCCCGAGCACCTCCATGGCGTCGATCTCTTCACGAATCGTTCTCGATCCCAGATCGGCGGCGATGGCAGTCGCGCCCGCACCTGCCACGATCAGCACCGTCACCACCGGACCGACCTGAGTCACGGCGCCGAGCGCGGCCCCGGCGCCGCTGAGGTCGGCGGCACCGATCTCACGGAGCAGGATGTTGAGCGTGAAACTCACCAGGACCGTGAACGGCACGGCCACCAATACGGTCGGCACGATCGACACCCGGGCGATCATCCAACTCTGCTCGAGAAACTCCTGCACCTGAAAGCGGGTGCGGAACAAGCCCACTGCGACATCGGCGCCCATCCGGTAGAACTGGCCGAGTTCGCGCATCGGGCCCGCAAGTGCAACTCTTCCGCTGTACACGTCAATGCCCCGAAGGACATGACGTGGAGTTGCCGTAGTCGACCTTGAATTGCTTGATCCCGTTGAGCCAACCGGACGAGAGCCTGCTCGGATCGCCGAGCTTGCTGATGTCGGGCATGTGATCGGCGATCTTGCCGAAGATCAGATCGACCTCCATTCTGGCCAGGTTGGCGCCGACGCAGTAGTGCGGCCCGGTTCCTCCGAACGCGAGGTGCGGGTTCGGGTCTCGGGTGATGTCGAAGACGTCGGGGTTCCCGAAGACGGTTTCGTCGAAGTTCGCCGAGCCGTAGAGCAGTACGACGCGCTGCCCCTTCGCAATCGCAGTGCCGGCAATCTGTGTGTCCACCACTGCTGTTCGTTGCATCGACGTCAGTGGCGAAGCCCAGCGGATGATCTCGTCCGCGGCGGTGCGCGGACGCTCGCGCTTGTACAATTCCCACTGATCCGGATGCTCGAGAAATGCCATCATGCCGAGTGTCGTTGCGTTTCGCGTCGTTTCGTTGCCCGCGACAGCCAACATGATGACGAAGAAACCGAACTGTTCCGGGGTGAGTTTCTGCCCGTCGATGTCGGCATGCACCAAGCGTGAGATGATGTCGTCGAGCGGTTCCTCCCGTCTCGCCTCAGCCAGTTGATAGGCGTAGCCCAGGATCTGCGCCGACGCCATCCGAGACTCGCCGGCGAGCGACTCGTCGTCGTATCCCGTCATCTGATTCGACCATTCGTACAGCTGACGGCGCCCGTCCTGCGGTACACCGATCAGCTCCGAGATCGCCTGCATGGGTAACTCGCTGGCGACCTGGCTGACAAAATCACCGCTACCTTCCGCCACGGCAGCCGACGCTATGTCTTCTGCCCGCGCTTCCAACCCGGCCCGCATCGCTTCCACCGACCGCGGAGTGAACAAGCGCGCCACCAACTTGCGCAGCTGTGTGTGCTCAGGGGCGTCCTTGTTGATGAGGACGTGTTTTGTCGCCTCCAACTCCTCCGCCGAGATGTTGTCTTCATGCCGCGGAATGCAGCCGTTGACGTTGCTCGAGAACTCCTCGCTGCGCAACGAGACGTCGCGGACGTCTGCGTGGCGGGAGACAACCCAACAACCACCGTCGTGAAATCCGCCGGTACCCGGTTCCTGGGCGTTCCACCAGACCGGAGCGCATCGTCGTAGTTCGGCGAACTCGGCAAGCGGGACGCGCTCGCCGTACAGATGCGGGTCGGTCACGTCGAACCCGTCGGGAAGGTCGATCTCAGGCATTGCAGATGCTCCTTTACGGATGGGTGCCGGGTGCCGGGTGTTGCGTGTGAGCGCTAGTCGATCCGGTGGACCGGGTCGCTGTTCTGTGAGAACTCCTTGGCCCAGCGGTAGTCCGGCTTGCCGCTCGGCGCTCGAACGACCTCGTCGGCGATCCAGAAGGAACGCGGAATCTTGTAGCCGGCGAGGTGACTGCGGGCGTGCTTCTCGATGGATTCGAAATCCGGTTCCACACCGTCGCGGATGCGAAGCACCGCGGCCACCCGATTGCCCCACCGCTCGTCCGGAACACCGATCACTGTCGCGTCGTAGATGTCGGGATGGGCCTTCACCACGGCTTCGACTTCTTCCACGAAGACCTTCTCGCCGCCGGTGTTGACCACCATGTTTCCCCGTCCGAGGAGGGTGACCGAGCCGTCGTCCTCGATCCGCGCCCGGTCTCCGGTCACCACTGCCCGCGCGCCGTTCACCTCGCGGAATATCTCGGCCGACTTCACCGGATCGTTGTAGTAGCCGAGTGGAACGTTTCCGAGTTTCGCCAGCCATCCTTCGGCGCCCGAGCCCGGCTCCAACACTCGGTTGTCGTCGTCGACGACGACCGTGAATCTGTTGGCGCCCACTTTGGGTCCGCCACGCTGCTCGAGCCCTTTGGTTGCGAATCCGATTCCGCCGAAGCCTGTTTCGGACGATCCAACCGAATCGGAGATCATCAGATTCGGAAAGACGTCGAAGAACGCATCTTTGACCGATCCGGAGAAGAGCGCAGCGCCGGAGGCGAGCACGGCCAGGCTCGACGCATCCGGTTGCAATTCGTGATGGGCTTCGACCAGTGGACGGCCCATGGCGTCGCCGGTGATGACCATGACCTGCGGGCGATATTCGGCGACGACTTTCCAGACCTGCGCCGCATCGAACTTCGGTTCGAAGATGACGGTGTTTCCGGAGAACAGAGCGTTGAACGTCGGCATCAGTGCCGAGGTGTGGATCAGCGGTGGAAGCATGCACCACCGCATCGGTTCGGCTGCCGCGGCGCCACCGCGCGACTGCTGGTACTCGTCGGCGATCGGCTCACCCGAATAGAAGTCGTAACCGCCGGCCAACACGCGCCAGATGTCTTCCTGCCGCCAGACGACGCCTTTCGGTCGTCCGGTTGTTCCGCCGGTGTAGAGAACGTAGACGTCGTCGCCGGAACGCTCGGGAAAAGCATGTTCACCTACGCGCAGCGGGGATTGGTTGCCGAGCGCATCCTCGTACGCCACTGCCCCCGGAATCGACGGTTCGTTCCCGAGAGCGAGTTCGTCCGCCACCTCGATCACGTACTTGACCCGCGGCGCGGACACCAACGCCTCGGCAACCCGCTCAGCGAAACCACGATGGAAAACCAACGCCGTGAGATCCGCGTTCTCGTACAGGTAAACCAATTCGTCGCTCGTGTAGCGGTAGTTCACCGTGATGGGAACGCCGCGGATCTTGAAGGCCGCGAGGACAGCAACCATCGCCTCGATCGAGTTGTGCAGTTGAATACCGATGTGCGAACCGACACCCAACCCGACGGACTGGAAGTAATGCGCCAATCGGTTGGCCCGCTCGTCGAGCTCACGGTATGTCACCTCGTCGCCGGAAACGATCAGCGCGAGGCGATCGGGCATCGCATCGACGGAATGCTCGAACAGGTCTGCAAACGTGTACGCCATAGGTTGAGTCCTTCGGGTTCGGCCGGTCAGACGACGAAGAGAGGCAAGGGGATTCCGCGATCTTCGAATACGAATGCCGCGCCGGTACTGACCTTCGTGATGGCGACTTCGACGCATTCCGGAGCGGGAGCTTCGGTGATGTCGACGGCCAGAAGAAGCCCCGCGGCATCTTCGGCCACCACTCTCACGGTGAAGTGCGGATTCACGCCGCGGACCAAAGCTTGGAGAGGATCGAGGTGCTCGCTGCCGAGCAAGGTCGGCCAACCGCCGTCTCGGTCGACAAGAGCTTCTCGCGAGATCCGCAGCTCCAGAGCACCGCCGTCCTGTCGAATCTCGCTCTCCACATACTGCTTCGGATTCAGCAAGGGATGCACGGACAGGACCAATGCCAACGATTCCAGCGTCGAAGGAAGCCCGAGCGCATCTCGAATACGCTGTGCCGCAACTCCCGCGATTCCGGTCAATTGCTTTCGCGTGATCTCGCGAGCCTTGTCTTCGTCGGCACGGCGGCGAACCGCTGCCAGAAAGCCCAACGCCAACAGATGATGCTGCACGCAGATCTCCTCTGCGATACGAACCAAGGCTGATCGCGAGAAGTCGGAAAACCTCAGGTCGGACAACAACGGACCCGAGTAGTCCGCCCTACCGTCCCCACCGTGATCGATCGGGCTCAGCTCGACCGTCACCGCGGCGGTGCTTCCGATCTGCTCGGTGTGCGCGGTCATCACGGGAGGCGTGTGCGACGGGTCGATGGACACGGTCCAGGCGCAGTGCGGATGTCGGTCGGCGGGCCTGCGCGGTGGTCGGTGAATCGGCCGGATCTGGGCGCGCGGGTTGGTCGCGATGGCCGTTGCATCGAAAGTCGGATCCTCGATGTCGTGACACATCGAGGTCACGAACTCATCGCCCAACGGCTCGACGTCCATGAGTGCTCCGCAATGGTCGAGCCAGAATTCACCGTGCAGCGGATCGTCGACCCGGTATCGAAAGTCCATGAACTGTGGAGGAGCGCCGATGTCGAGTTGTAATCCTTTGAAGATCGTCACGACGTCGTCGCCCTCGTATCCGAGAGCCTTCTGCATGCGGCGGGTGTACCAGGGGCTGGCCGACTCCCACTCCTCGACGGCCACCTGTGCCATACCCTCGCGTCCGAATTCGACGATCAGATGCGCCATGCCCGAGCGATCGATCAGCTGCCCGCACAGGAGCAACTCGGGCACCAGCACGGCAAGGTCGCGCTGCGAGAGTGCCTCGAAGGAATCGCGCACCGGCATCGGACTCACCACAGCGAAACCGGCGCGGTGCCCACCGGATACCAGCCCGGTAGCGGGTCGCCCGAGATCGATCGCTGGATCCGGCCCTGCATCCCCTTCGAGAGAGCGTTGTTGCCGATCATCTCCATGAACAGTGCCGACACGTTCCCGAAGTCGAAGAAGTCACGCTGCCACGACCATTGGAAATCCCCGCCGTAGCGGAACCAACTACCACCGATACCGTAGACGGAGTAGTTGCTACCGTCCTCACGCTTGGCATCGGAAATCTGCTTCCACAAGCCGATCACGTTTCCGCTACGGTCGTCGATCACAAAGTCTTGATACGGATACTCCCAGCCTTCGAGGCCCTTCATCTCGAGACCGAGCGCGACTTCGCGAATCTCCTCGCGCCCCACCGCCATGAAATCCTGCTTGGGGCCGTAGTTCCACCCGTACGTGGCGTCCTCGGTATACATGTCCGCCAACGGTTTCCAATCGCCGGCGGCTTCGGCCTTTTTGTTCGCCTCGATCCAGCGTTGGACCATCTCGTCGAGCTCTGCGCGGTCGAAACCCGTCATCTGAACTTCCTCCCTCGAGCACATGAATTCGCTGCAATCAATCGACAATTCTCAGGGCGCCGGTCGGGCAGTACCTGACCGCCATCTCGGCTTCACCGCGGAGCGACTCGGGTGGGTCCGAGTCCAGAAGACTGACCTTCCCCCGCTTCGGGACGACAAAGATCTCCGGTGCCTCCAGCTCACACGCCGCATGGCCTTGGCACAGGTCGAGGTCGACTTCGACGTGCATGATCACCCCTCACGCCCGGGACGTGTTCGGCGCCGGTACCTCACCGCGCACGGCTGCTGCAACTGGACGACCATCTTGCTGTGGTCGTTTCGGTAGGATTCCGACGGCTGCGCCATCTCGAACTCGAAGTCCCGCAGCAGGATCGAGAAGATCGCTTTGAGCTGCATCTGGGCGAACGCAGCGCCGACGCAGCGATGCCGGCCGGCTCCGAACGGAATCCACGTCCAGCGGTTGACGATGTCCTCTTGATTCGGGTCGATGTACCTCCCGGGATCGAAGGTGTCCGGCCGGGGAAAGTCCTCGGCGATTCGATTGGAGATCGCGGGTGTCGCGGCGACAAGATGGCCCTCTCGGATCTCGAAGCCGCCCACTTCGAAATCTCCACGTGCCACCCGCAACAGGATGATCAACGGCGGATGCAGTCGAAGGGTTTCCTTGACCACAGCCTCGAGAACCGGAATCTGGCGCAGGGCATGAAAACTGATGTCGGCGCCGTCGGAGTACAGATTGTCGAGTTCGTCGACGACGTCCGTCATGGTGTCGGGATGCCGCAACATCTCGATCAGCGACCACGCTGCCGTGCCGGAAGTCGTATGGTGGCCGGCGAACATCATCGAGATGAAGATTCCGGTGATCTCGTCGGCACTGAACCGGAGGTCGCCGTTCTCGTCCTTGACCGAGACCAACACGTCCAACATGTCGCGGTCATCCTTGCCCTGCGGAGGATTCGCGATGCGCCCGTTCATGATGTCCTGTACCAGAGCGACCAACGCCAACCGGGCCTCGTCGCGGCGGCGGAAACTCTCGATCGGCGCGTACGGATCCACGAAAGCCAATGCATCCGTTCCCTGTTCGAGCTCGTGATACAGCTTGGCGAAGCTATCATCCAGTTCGTCGCGGAACTTCTTGCCGATCAGGCACGCCGACGAGGTGTAGATGGTCAGCTCGGCGAAGAAGTCGAGCAGATCGATCTCGCCTTCGTCTCCCCACTGCGCGACCATCGCCTCGACTTCCCGGCCGATCGTGGCGGCGTGCCCGCGCATCTGTTCGCCGCGCAGAGCCGAGTTGTGCAGCATCTCTTTACGCCGCTCCGGGCTGGCGTCGAAGACGACGCCTTCACCGAATATCGGCTTCATGAAGGGGTAAGCCGCTTGTTGGTCGAGATCCTCGTCGGTGGAGCGGAAGAAGAACTCGTTTGCCTCGGCTCCGGACAGCAGGATCACTGTGCGGTCGGCAAGTTGAAAGGCGCCGACGTCACCACATTCCTCACGCACCCAGCGCATGAGCGCTATCGGGTCGGTTCGCAGTTCCTCGAGATGCCCGTGCGGGAGATCCCCGCCGGACACCCGCGGCGGCTCTGGCAGTGTTCGCGACGTCTCTTGCACTCCGTGCGTCATGTCGTCTCCTGTGAGTTCGCAGTGGGAAGTTTGTCCAGTGGCGCCTCGGGCTGAACTTCGACGAGCACGATGTGTGCTCCTCGCGGCGCCGACACAACGGCGACGATGGCATTGGCGATGTCCGAGGCGCGCAGAAAGTAACCATGGCGGGCGAACCCCCACTTGCTCCACGATTCCCCGACCGGTCCGATGATCTCCGGCGTCGTGTCCATCCCCATGCCGGTCAGTGTCGGCCCGGGTCGCACGATCGACGCGCGAATGCCTGTTCCCTCGAGCTCCATTCGCATCTGACGCCCCATTGCCTCGAGCCCGGCCTTCGCTGCGTCGTACGCACCCATGAGTGGACGCTGGCGCTCGGCACAATCCGAGCCGATCAGTACGAAGTCACCGCGCTGTCGTTGCCTCATACCGGGGAGTACGCGATGCGCCAATCGCTGCGCACCGACGAGGTGAACTTGGATCTGCCGTAGAAACGCCTCAGGATTCATCTCGTCCGCAGCCCCGAATTCGAGGTCTCCGGCACCGGAGACGACGATTTCCGCGGGGCCGTGGACTGCCTCTGCGGCCGAGACGAACCCGTCGACCGAATCACCGTCCGTGACGTCGAGGAAGTGGGCGAACGCTTCACCACCGCTGCTGCGGATCTTCTCGGCGATGGCTTCGCATTCGGCGACTCGACGCGCACCGAGTGCAACCGGATGCCCGAGTTCGGCCAGGGCATACGCGGTGGCTGTGCCGATTCCCGACGACGCACCACTGATCAGTGCCGGCCGGCGAACAGGATTGGGTTCGAAACGAGGCATCAGCGCACCTGCACTTTCACCGGCAGGGCCGCAAAGCCCCGGACATTTGTCGAATGAACACGCTCGATTCCAGACTCGACGACTTCGTAGTCGCTGACCCGACGCCCGAACTCCGCCAGGGCGATCTTGGCTTCGAGCTTGGCAAGGTGGGCACCGAGGCAGAAGTGCACGCCACCACCGAAACTCGCGAGTTTGCCCGACGAACTCCGGCCGATCTGGAAGCTGTCGGCATCGTCGAAGACGTCGGCGTCTCGGTTGGCCGATCCGATCAGGAGCAGGACCTTCTCCCCCGCCGGAATGGTGCGTCCGTGGTATTCGAGGTCGACAACCGAAGTCCGAGCCACGATCTGACTCGACGTGTCGTAGCGAAGAGTCTCTTCCACCCATTCCGAGGCTCGTTCGGGATCGTCGAGGACCGGTGCGATCTGCTCCCGGTGGTGCGAACCCCAGTACAGAGCGTTTCCGAGAAGCTTGGTCGTGGTCTCGTTTCCGGCCACGACCATCAGAAACATGAATCCGAGGATCTCCTGGTCCGAAAGCTTGTCTCCGTCGATCTCGGCGTCGAGCAAGGCCGAGGTCAGATCGTCCGTCCGCGATCGGCGACGCTGCGCGATCATCTCCTTGTAGTAGCCCATCAAACTGATCGAAGCCTCCACCGCAGGTTGCGGCACGTCGAGAACACCCGCCTCTCGATGCACCACCAGATCCGCCTTGCGCCGCAGTTCGGCTCGGTCGGGTTCGGGGACACCCATGAGTTCGGAGATGACGTCCATCGGCAGCTTTCCCGCCACCTCCGTAATCCAGTCGAACTCCCCCGCGCCCAGCGCGGGTATCAGATGTTGCTTCGTCAGTTCGAGTATCCGGCCGTCGAGCTCCGCAACACGCCGCGGTGTGAATCCGCGAGAAACCAACTGGCGCAACCGCATATGGCGGGGATCATCCATAGCGAGAAACGACATCACATAATGCGCGTGTGGACCGTATGCAGCGGGGTCGAGTGATACTCCGTTTGCGCTCGACAGACGCTTGTTGTCCTTGAATCCGTCGACCACGTCCGCATATCGCGACAATGCCCAAAAGCCCACGTCCGGATTGTGATACAGGGGTGATTCTTCGCGCAGACGCTTGTACGTCGGATACGGATCGTCGTGAAAGTGGTAGTCGTACGGATTGAAGACCACCGGATCGATCAAAGCTTCTGTCATGATTTCTCCAGGATCAGTAGAGCTGAGGCCTCGAGGCGTCCAGCGATTTGCGCGTAGGTTCCGTAGCCGATCCCTGCCCGCAGAAGCGCCCCGGCATAAAGCATTTCGAGCGCTTCCAACACTTCGGGTTCGCCATTCGGATCCAACGCCGAGGCGAGTCGTTGATGGATCTCGAGCCCGATCCGGCCGCGAAGATGTTCCACTTCAGGGTCGGATCCGAGCAGTGCATTGGTCACGGCGGCCGATACCTCCGGTTCGTCCGCGAGAAGCAGCGCGATATTTCGAAGTACAGACAGCACGTGCGCGGTACGATCCAACCCTGAGCCATCAGGCGCCGACGAGTTCTGAAGTCTTCGCCAGAAAACCTCTGCGACGAGATGCTCCTTGGACGCGAAATACGTGTAGGCGGTCGCAGTTCCTACGCCCGCTTCGGCCGCAACCGAACGGACAGTCAGTCCGGAAAACTCTTGTTTGCGTAGAACTTTCACTGTTGCTTCGGCAAGCCTGGCCACAGTTTCCGCCTGTTTGCCCGTGAGGCGCCTGCGAGTGGATTCGTAGACAATCGATCCCCCGCCACTTGAATCGCCCCGTTTGCTGGACACGTGTCTGGACGTTACTACAGCGTCCTGTCCAGGGCAACGAAATGGGGAAACTTGGAAAATTCACCACGAACAGGCAGCAGCAACGCGAAAAGTTCTACTACAGACCGATCTTCATCCCGGCACCAGCGTCCACGCGCAGTTGCTGGCCGGTGACGAATCGCGACTCGTCCGAGGACAGGTACACGACTGCATGCGAGATGTCCGCGGGTTCGACCCACGGGGTCGGCATCGCCTGCATGAACGGGAACGTCACAGCCGCATCCTCGGCGGTCGGATTCTCGAGGTCGGGACGGAACGTCCGGTACATCGGCATGCTCTGCAACATGTCGGTGTTCACATTGGTCGGATGAATCGCGTTGACGCGAATGGAACTCGGCCCGAGGGTCAGCGCCAACGAACTGGTGTAGGCCTGAATCAGCTTCTTGGCCAGGCCGTATCCGTCGCCACCCGGACCCTGGAGCGCCTGTTGCCCGTTGAATCCGGTCTGCGGCACCAGACCGGCAACAGAGCCGATCGCGATGATCGAACCCCCTTCGCCGAGGTATTCCATCGACGCGTGCACTGTATTGACGACACCGAGAAAGTTCACATCGAAGGCGTCGACGAAACCGGCGGTCGACACGTGTTTGCCCAGCGGACAGATACCGGCGTTCGCCACGACGACATGCAATCCGCCCAACTGCCCTACCGCCTCGGCAAGTGCTGTTTCGAGTCCGGCGCGATCACGGACGTCGACACGCGCCGTCACCACCTGCTGCCCGGCCTCTTTCACCAGGCGAGCGGTTTCCTCCAGATCGGCTGGACTGGCGAGCGGGTATTCGTTGCTGGCGATGTCTGCGCACAGATCGAAGGCGATGATGTGCGCGCCCTCCTGCGCGAGACGGACGGCGTGACTGCGCCCCTGACCTCGAGCAGCGCCGGTCACCAACACCACTTTTCCGTCAACTCTGTTCATTTCGACCTCTCTCCTGTGGATGTGAAGACGTGGTTGTGAATGTGCGGTGAACCGTAGCGGCGCCGCACCGGACACGAGGCGCTTTTCGTCGAAGCAGATCCGAGACCCTCTCGAGACCGCTGGGCTCTCGAAATCTCTTATGCCCCAAAAACCATTGCCTCAACCACAAGTGTGAACTAGAGTCCAGACACATGTCCAGAAAGAGAGGGTTTGCGCTATGACGCTTCGACCCGCAGACAGTTCTGCACTTCTCGTCGACGGAAAACTGGTTCCCGGATCCGGCGGGACCTTCGAAGTTTTCAACCCGGCGACCGAGGAACTGATCGGCCGTGCGGCCGAAGGCACCGCCGCGGACATGGACGCGGCCATCGCCGCTGCGCGCCGTGCGTTCGACGACACCGAATGGGCACGCGATCACGGGTTTCGCGCTCGCTGCCTGCGCCAACTGTGCGATGCACTCCAGTCCCACATCGAGGAGTTGCGTGAGATCACCGTCGCCGAGGTCGGCGCACCGGTCATGCTGACGAGCGGTCCGCAACTCGAAGGCCCGATCGAAGATCTTCGCTACTGGGCCGATCTGATCGAAACCTATTCGTGGGAACAAGATCTCGGGCACGCGTCACCCATGGGGATTCCGACCCATCGCCGACTGCTCAAGGAAGCCGTCGGCGTCGTCGGCGCAATCACACCGTGGAACTTTCCGCACCAGATCAATTTCGCCAAGCTCGGTCCCGCCCTCGCAGCCGGCAACACCATCGTTCTCAAACCCGCGCCGGACACGCCCTGGTGCGCCGCGCTGGTCGCCAAGGTGATTGCAGAAGAAACCGAGATCCCGGCCGGCGTAGTCAACGTCGTGACGTCGACGGATCACTCCCTAGGCGCGCAGCTGTGCAGCGATCCGCGCGTCGATCTCGTGTCCTTCACCGGTTCCACCGCCACCGGACGCACAGTGATGGCCACGGCCGCGCAAACTCTCAAGAAGGTCTTCCTCGAACTCGGGGGTAAGTCCGCATTCATCGTCCTCGACGATGCGGACATCAAAGGTGCATGCTCGGTTGCCGCGTTCTCCGTCTGCGTTCATGCCGGTCAGGGATGCGCGCTCAGTACCAGACTTCTGGTGCCGCGCGCTCGGTACGACGATGCTCTGGCCGCGGCATCTGCCGCGATGGCGGGTATCCGAGCCGGCGACCCCAGCGCGCGCGGAACGGTGTGTGGCCCGGTCATCTCGGCGCGCCAGCGCGCCAGGGTGGAGAGCTACCTCACCCTCGCGGTCGAAGAGGGCGGCACGATCGTGACGGGTGGGGGCCGTCCCGACGATCGCGAGAGGGGTTTCTTCGTCGAACCCACTCTCATTGCCGGGCTGGACAACTCGTCTCGCGTAGCGCAGGAGGAGATTTTCGGGCCCGTCCTCGTGATCCTTCCGTACGACAACGACGACGACGCTATCCGGATTGCCAACGATTCCCCCTACGGCCTGTCCGGGTCGGTGTGGGGCACCGATCCCGATCGCGTCGCGCACGTCGTTGCCGGTGTCAGAACCGGAACGCTGAGCGTCAACGGCGGCGTCTGGTATTCGGCCGACGCACCGTTCGGCGGCTACAAACAATCCGGGATCGGCCGCGAAATGGGCCTCGCGGGTTTCGAGGAATACCTCGAAACCAAGCTCGTCGCTTCACCTTCCTGACATTCCACACCCTCACCACAGGATCATCACCACGAAAGTAGGTCGACATGGGACGTTTCGACGGTCGCACCGCGATAGTCACCGGAGCAGCGCAGGGTATCGGAGAGGCGTATGCCCGCGCTCTGGCCGCGGAGGGGGCCAACGTGGTCGTGGCGGACCTCAATCGCGAACTCGGTGAAGCTGTCGCCAAGCAGATCACGGCAGACGGTGGAAGTGCCGTGTTCAAGGACGTCGACGTCGCCGACGGGGAGTCGACTGCGGCACTTGCCGACTTCACGATCGAGCAGTTCGGCAGCATCGAGCATCTGGTGAACAACGCTGCCATCTACGGCGGAATGAAGATCGATTCCCTGTTGACGGTGGACTGGGACTACTACCGAAAGTTCATGAGCGTCAACATGGACGGCGCACTGCACGTGTGCCGGGCGGTCGTACCTCATATGCGAGCGAAGGGCGGTTCGATCGTCAACCAGTCCTCCACAGCAGCCTGGCTGTACTCGAACTACTACGGACTCGCGAAAGCCGGTGTCAACAGCCTGACACAACAACTCGCGACCGAACTCGGCTGGTCGAACATCCGGATCAACGCCATCGCTCCCGGTCCCATCGACACGGAGGCGACTCGAACCGTCACCCCCGGCAACATCGTCAAGGACATGGTGAAGCGAATCCCGTTGCAGCGCATGGGAACGCCGGAGGATCTCGTCGGCATGTGCCTGTTCCTTCTCTCCGACGACGCAGGCTGGGTGACCGGGCAGATCTTCAACGTCGACGGAGGCCAGGTGTACCGGTCATGACGCAATCGGCGCCGAAAGCCAGCGCTTCGAAAACCAGACTGGGATACATCGGCCTAGGCAACATGGGCGCGCCGATGGCGCAGCGCCTCCTGGACTGGCCGGGCGGACTGGTGGTGTGTGATGCCCGCGCAGAAGCGCTCGAACCGTTCACCGCTGCGGGCGCGAGCGCAGCATCGACGCCCGCCGACGTTGCAGCGCAGGCGAGCATCATCTCCGTCACGGTGCTCGACGACGCGCAGGTTCGCGAGGTTGTGTGCGGGCCGCACGGGATTCTGTCGACCGCACAGCCAGGCACTGTCGTCGCGATTCACTCCACTATCTCGGACACCACGGCGGTGGAACTCGCTGACATCTGTCAACAGCGTGGTGTTCTGCTGGTCGACGCGCCGATCAGTGGCGGTGCCGGCGGCGCAGCGCAGGGCAGGCTGGCAGTGATGATCGGCGGCTCCGACGAGGCGTTCGAAGCCGTCCGCGAGCCCTTCGGATCCTGGGCCGAGCTGGTGGTTCACGCCGGTGACGTCGGCGCTGGAACGCGAATGAAGCTCGCACGCAACCTTCTTCACTTCGTCTCGTTCACCGCCACGACCGAGGCCGCGCGACTCGCCGAAGCAGCAGGACTCGATCTCCGCACGCTCGGAAAGGTCGTCAGGCACACCGATGCGATCACTGGTGGCGCGGGCGCGATCATGCTCCGCGACACCACCGCACCGGTCTCGGAGGACGACCCGTGGTTCTCGATACTGCGGCATGTTCGCAATCTCGGGGAGAAGGACTTGGCCTTGGCCATCGACCTCGGTGATCGGCTGAATCTCGACCTGCCGCTCGCGCACCTTGCGCTCGCCGGACTCGGTGCCGGTCTGGGCGTCGGGAATGACAGCGAAGACAGGCCGGCCGAACCTTCGACGGCATCTACTACTCGGGAGCACGCATGACCGACACCACTCACATGACCGATGCCGGTGGAACCGACGAAAGCCGCATCTCCGAGGCCCGTGCTCGTGGCGTCGCGAAGATGAACGAGGTGTACGGCTGGGAGCTTCCCGCCGACGTTCCCGGCGACTTCTTCGCGGTCACCGCCGACCACCTCTTTGCCGACATCTGGACGCGACCGGGACTGTCGGTACGTGATCGACGACTACTCCTGATCGGTGCCATCACCGCCCAGGGGCAGAACGATGTGGCGAAGATCCAGATCAACGCTGCTCTCCACAACGAGGAGTTGACCGAGCAGCAGTTCGAAGAGGCCGCAATCTTCCTGTGCCACTACGTCGGCTGGCCGCTGGCCACCGGGCTCAACAATGCGCTGATCGCCGTGAAGGCCGACAGACGTAAGGCCGCGCGCGCCAAGGAGAAGGCCGCGGCCGATTCCGCGAAAACGGACACCGACTGACTTTCGGTCGAGATACTGCCATCAGGGCATCGATCACACCCACCGATTCCCCCACCAACCAACCAGAAGAACGAAGGATCCGAATCCATGGCCGAGGCCAGCTCAATCCGTCCGCAGTCCTCCGCAAACATCGAGCAGTGGCACTTCGAGGCTGACGTCGTCGTCGCCGGCTACGGCATTGCCGGAGTGAGTGCTTCGATCGAGGCCGCGCGAGCGGGCGCCGACGTGTTGGTGCTCGAGCGCACGAGCGGCTGGGGCGGCGCTGCGGCGCTGGCAGGCGGATTCATCTATCTGGGCGGCGGGACCCCGTTGCAGCAGGCACTCGGGTTCGAGGACTCCCCCGCCAACATGAAATCGTTCATGATGGCCGCACTCGGTCCCGGCGCCGACGAGGAGAAGATCACCGACTACTGCGAAGGCAGCGTCGAGCACTACAACTGGCTCGTCGACAACGGTGTGCCGTTCAAGAAGAGTTTCTACGGCCAACCCGGCTGGGAAACACCCTTCGACGACGGACTCATGTATTCCGGCGGCGAGAACTCGGCACCGTTCAACACGATCGCGACACCGGCCCCTCGCGGGCACGTTCCACAGATGAGCGGCAAGCGCACCGGGGAGAAGGGCGGTGGTTTCATGTTGATGAAGCCACTGATCGAGACGGCCGAAAGCCTCGGCGTACGAGCAGAATACGACATGCGAGTCCAGCGCCTGGTCGTCGACGGAGATCGAGTGGTCGGCATCATCGCCAAGCAGTACGGCAAGGAAGTGGCAGTTCGAGCACGCACGGGTGTCGTTCTGGCGACGGGAAGCTTCGCCTACAACGAAGCGATGATCCAGTCGTACGCCCCACGGCTGATCGGGCGCCCCGGTGCGGCTATCGAAGAGCACGACGGAAAGTCCATCCAGATGGCGCAGGCTCTCGGGGCCGACCTCGCGCACATGGACGCCACCGAGGTCGCATTCTTCGGCGACCCCCAGTTGATGATCCGCGGCATTCTCGTCAACGGACGCGGCCAGCGCTACGTCAACGAGGACACGTACCCGGGAAGAATCGGCCAGGAGACGCTGCTGCGCAACGAGAATCAGGCCTACCTGATCATCGACGAAGCTTCCTACGAAGAGGGCTGCGCCGCCGACAGTTCCACACCGTTCTTCAGATTCCAGCCCAAGTGGGTGGCCGAGACCGTCGAGGAACTCGAATCCGACATGGGTCTGCCGGAAGGCACCCTCCAGTCGACCGTCGAGGTCTACAACCGCCACGCCGCCCGTGGTGAGGACCCCGTACTGGGAAAGAAGAAGGAGTGGGTCAAGCCGATCGGCTCACCCGTCGCTGCGCTCGATCTTCGCAATTTCACCGCCGGATTCACGCTCGGCGGTCTGCGCACGTCGATCAACTCGGAGGTCATGCACGTCTCCGGCGAACCGATCCCGGGTCTGTTTGCCGCTGGACGATGCACCGCCGGTGTCTGCGCTGGAGGGTATGCCTCCGGAACGTCCCTCGGAGACGGCAGCTTCTACGGGCGACGCGCCGGAATCAGCGCTGCCAAGGGCTGAGCGTCTCTTCTCAGATGTCAGCGTCCTCGCTGCGACGTTCGAGGAACAACGTGTCACGCCACCGCCCACCCAGTTGAGCGATACGCGAGCGAGTGCCGACGACTCGGAATCCGACGGCCTGGTGCAAGGCGACGCTTGCCCGGTTCTCCGGGAAAATCGACGACTGCACTGTCCAGATCTCACTGGCGTCGGCGGCTTGCACCTGTCGGCGAAGCAGCAGCTTGCCCACGCCGCGCCCGCGAGCGCCGCTACCGATGTAGATGGAGTTCTCGGCGACCCCGCGGTAGCAGTCTCGCGAGGACACCGGGCTGAGGCTCGCCCAGCCTTCGACGCGACCGTCGATCTCGGCCACCCATCGATGATCGGGTAACCATTGCGCGTCGAGCTTCTCGGCGGATGGCACCGAGGTGGTGAACGTCGCGGTTCCGGTGTCGATTCCTTCGCGGTAGATCGAGCGGACGGCATCCCAGTCGCCGGATTCCATGCGGCGCACCACCACGTCATCGGGAAGAACTCCCAGTGTGTCTTCGACCGGACCGCGAGCAGCCACGACGGCGGCCGCTGCCATCAGATCGGAGTATGCCGTTCCGGCAACACTGACAACCGAAGTGCCTTCACGCACCGAAGCCTCGACAAAACCGACCTCGATCAAGGCCTCGAGGTGGGCACTCAACGCCGACGGCTCGAGTGATGCGGCGTGTGCAATCGTGTCGATGTCGATCGGACCGCCGGCAGCAAGTCGGAGCACTCGCAGCCGCGTCGGATCACCCAGGCACGCAAACCTGCGCGCAAGTACGTCGGTGTCGAGGGGAGCGAGTGTTTCTGAACTCATGAGGCGACTATAACGCCGCTGACCTGCAGTTCGGTCGGCTAGGTTCGGCAAGAGTGTCCCGGAGTGAGAAACAACTCAGCCACCGACCCCAGGGTTCGCCGGCTAACGCGCACCGATCGACGCGGCAATCATCGACCACGAGTTGTGAAGATCGTCCTGCCAGTAACCCCAAGAGTGAGTGCCAGTTGCCCGGAAATCATAGGTGGCCGGGATGCCCAAGGAGTCGAGCCGCTCGGCCAAACGCTGGGTGCACTGGTTCGTCCCAGCCTCGATGACTCCACCCACGATCACCTGGTTCGCCAGAACGCCGAGGTCGCCGTTGACCATCGGTCCGCCCAGATTCTCGTGTGGGCCGGGCAGGCCCGATCCATTGCTGATGTAGAGGTCGACCCCCCGCAATCTCTCGGCGTTGACCACAGGATCGTTGGCTACCCAGCCCGGACCGCCGGGAGGACCCCACATGTTGTCCACGTTGCCGCCGCGGAATCCGACCACGAATCTCACGTAGTCCTGACCGGGTTGAGTACTCGTCTCGGCACACCCGCTGAAAGCACCGACGGCACGGTAAACGGATGGCGCCGCCTCGGCCAGGCTCAGAACCGAGGTACCTGCCATCGACAATCCGGCAACGGCATTCGTACCCGTAGTCCCGAGCGTGGCATCGACGATCGGTGGCAACTCCTGGGTGAGAAATGTGGTCCACTTGTTCAGTCCGAGAACAGGATCGGGCTTCTCCCAGTCGGTGTAGTAGCTGTAGGCACCGCCGATCGGGTTGACGACGTTGACGTTCTTGTCGCCGAAGAAGTCGACGACGTCTGTCCGTGTCTGCCACGTCGCCGTGTCCTCGCCTCCGCCGGCGCCATTGAGTAGATAGAGGGTCGGCCGGGGCGCACTTGTGTCTGCCGGCCGAATCACCTCGAGCGGAATCACCTTGTCCATCGCAGCCGAGTAGACGTACATAGTCAGCTGACGGGCGTTGATCTCCTCGACGTGATCGAGAGCTGAACCGCCTGAAGGGGATGTCGGGGCCGGGTCAGCCGAGGCCAACGCTGCTTCGCCGAACAGTCCCGTCCACGCGACGAGGGCGACGACAAGCATTGCCCGAGTACGTCCGATTCTTCTCATTGCCGCTCCTCGTGCTCGATTGCGGTGCCCGGCAACAGCTCGGTGGCGCTCGCTTCGCGGGCGTGCGGCTTGGTGGCTTGAAGTTGTCATGCCCGTTCGGGGTATCCGGAAAACATCGAGAGCACCCGGGCGAGCTCCGGTCCGATGACCGCCATGGCCGGAGGTTCGATCATCTCGTTGTGTTCGCAGCGCACGGGCACCTCCACGATCCGGCCCGTAACGAGTGGGCTCCATTCCTGCGGCGACCTGTCGCGCGGAATCGTGTCGTCTTCTCCCGATGCCAGGAAGATCAGCAGATCTCCTTCGTAGACCTGGGGAACGAACTGGTGCGTGATTCTCTGTGAAGTCTCGTACCCTCGGGCAATCCGTTCGAGGTCCCGACCGTCGACTCCCGTCTCGGGCCCGAGCCTCCGGGCCAACACGGCCGCCGCCTCGTCGAAGGTCAGATCTCGGTCGGTCTCGATCTCGAGGCCGAGTCCTCGCAGTAGGTCTCGGACGTCGAGTTCGGCTGACGCAGGGGCATCGCCGTTGTCGGGGTAGCTGTCCATCATCGCCAGTGTGGCGACGTCGCGGCCGGACGATTGCAGTTCGACGGCCATGGCGTGCGCGATGACTCCGCCGAGGGACCACCCGAGTAAGTCGTACGGCCCGTCCGGCGAAACGGCCTCCACCTCTTCGACGTAGCGATGGGCTAACTGTTCGATCGACTGATAGTCACCGTCGTCGCTGAGAGCGGGGAGCTGAAGTCCGTACACGGGTCTGTCCTCGGGCAGATACCGCACCAAGCCGGCATACCCCCAGGACAGGCCGATACCGGGGTGCACACAGAACAGCGGTCGCCCAGTCCCTTTCGTCCGCAGTGGAACAACCACGGCGAGAAGCTCTTCCATACCGGCGTCGGCTGTCGGCATGTCGAGGCGTCGAGCGATTCCAGCGGGTGTCGGGTCGAGGAACATCCACTGAAGCGGGATTCTCCGTCGGAAACGAGAGTGCAGTGCGCTGACGATTCGGGTGGCCACCAGGGAGGACCCGCCCAGGTCGAAGAAGCTGTCGGTAGTGCTCACCCGGCTGACACCCAGAACCTCGACGAACGAGTCGACCACGGCACGCTCGGTGTCGGTGACCGGCTCGCGGAACTCGGCTGCAGCCGAACCGAATTCGGGTTCCGGTAAGGCCTTTCGGTCGAGCTTGCCCACCGGTGTCATCGGAATCCGCGCGAGAAGCACCACTGCCGACGGAACCATGTGCGAGGGTAGTCGGTCGGCTGCGTACGCCCGTATCTCGTCAGTGCCGGTGGCGTCAGCAGCTGACGCACGCACGTACGACACCAGGACCGTTTCACCCGACGGTCCCGTGTGGCCGACAGTCGCGGCGAAGTCCACCGACGGATGGCGTGAGAGAACTGCATCGATTTCCCCGAGTTCAATCCGAAAACCACGGACCTTGACCTGGAAGTCGCTGCGCCCGATGTATTCGAGCGTGTGATGCACTCCATCGCCGGAGCCAACGATTTTGGCACTGTCACCGCCGGATTCACGCCAACGCACGACATCTCCGGTGCGGTACATCCGGCGCCCCGGCGACCCGTACGAGCACGCGACAAATCGTTCCGACGTGAGCGACGCCCGATTATGGTACCCACGTGCCATACCTGGACCGATGATGTACAACTCCCCCGGCACGCCCACCGGGACGGGCTGCAAACGCTCGTCCAGCACCAGGAAGCCGAAGCCCACTGCCGGCGAGCCGATGTTCACTCCCGCACCGGGTTTCATCGAATCGCTGACGCTCGCCTGCACGGTGGTTTCAGTCGGGCCGTAGCCGTTGTGCAGCCTCCGACCCGGCGCCCATTGCGCGACGACCTCCGGCGGGCAGGCCTCGCCCACCAGATCGAGAACACGGAGCGCCTCGAAACCGTTGTCACCCAACGCCGCCAGCGCGGTCGGTGTAATGGTGGCATGAGTGACCTGCTCGCGCCGGAAAACATCGGCCAATTCGGCGCCACCGTACACAGCAGGCGGAACGATCACGACTTGCGCCGAGGCGCTGAATGCCATCGTCAACTCGAAGATGGAAGCGTCGAAACTCGGCGATGCCAACTGAGAGACATGACAGTCGTGAGTGACCTCGAACCTCTCACGAGTTTCGGCCGTGAAGCTCGCCAAACCTCGATGAGTAATGTTCACTCCCTTGGGTTTCCCGGTAGATCCCGAGGTGTAGATCAGGTAGGCCGGATGATCGAGGTTCAGTTCACCGGTTCGATCGTCATCGGTGATCGGTTCCGGCGACAGCGCGGCTACCCGCCGGGCGAAGTGTGGGTCGTCGAGTTCCAGCCAGGGAACAACGTCGGGTAGGTGAGTTCGGCTGGTCTGAACAGTCAAACCGAGCGAGGCTCGGCAATCGGCGAGCATGTATTCGACGCGCTCGCGCGGATAGGCCGGATCGACAGGCACAAAAGCCGCTCCGGCTTTGGTCACCGACCAGATCGCGACCACCGATTCGATCGAGCGAGGCATTCCCAGTGCCACGAAGGTCTCCGGGCCCACACCGCGACCGCACAACTCCCGGGCAACACGATTCGACCACTCGTCCAGGTCGCGATAACTGAGCTGCCGGTTCTCGAGCGACAGGGCCACCGAGTCAGGATCGATCGCCACGGCGTCCGCCAACAACTCAGGCCACAATTTCGGAGGTACTTCGGGGAGCCCATGCGCCGGCGTCAACTCGCGACGTTCGAGATCGCCGAGTAGGTCGATGTCACCGATCGGTACCTGCGGATTCCGGGTCACGGCCTCGAGCACACGAACGAACATGTCGGCAAAACCGCCGACCGTACCGGGGTCGAAGAGATCAGTGGCAAAGTCGACGGCTCCGCTCATCCCTCCCGGTTCACCGCGATCGTCGTACTCCTCGGCCAGAAGGAATTCCAGGTCTACCTTCACTACCTCGAGTTCAGGGTCGATCCCGCGGACATCCAGTCCCGGTAGCTTCAGAATCGGTCGTTTGTTGTTCTGGAATTCCAGCGACACCGAGAAAATCGGTGCATAGGCGCTCGACCGTTTCGGCCCGACCGCGTCCACTACCCGCTCGAAGGGCACGTCGGAATAAGCGAACGCGGCGAGGTCGACTTCGCGGCAATGCTCAACCAACTCGCGGAACGATCGAGCCGGATCCACCTGTGTGCGCAGTGCGAGCGTGCCGACGAACATGCCGACCAGATCATCGAGGGCACGATCTCCCCGGCCGGCGATCGGCGTGCCGATCACGATGTCGTCGGTGCTGCCCAAACGTGCCAGCAAGAGCGCGAGCGCTGCATGCACAGTCATGAATGCAGTGGACTCGTGCTGCCGCGACACGTTCAGAATACGGCGGTGAAGATCACTGCTGATCGAGAAGTGAATCCGCGAGCCGTGAAAACTCTGTTGCGTCGGCCGGTCTCGATCGAGCGGAAGTTCCAAGAGGTCGGGAGCACCTGACAATGCACGTCGCCAGTAAGCCAACTGCTCACTGATCACCGACCCGGGGTCGTCGACTGAGCCCAGAATCTCCCGTTGCCAGAGCGCAAAGTCGGCGTACTGGACTGGAAGCGGCGTCCACTGGGGATCCCCGCCGTACGCGTGGGCCTCGTATGCAATCATCACGTCTCGGGTCAACGGAGACATCGAGAAGCCGTCAGCCGAGATGTGGTGCACCACTACGGCAAGCACGTGTTCGCGCTCATCGATGGTGAACAACGCTGCCCGCAGGGGAATTCGTGCGGCGACGTCGAAACCGGCCGAGACCATCCGGGCAAGCTCGTCACGGAGATGATGTTCGTCGGTCACCGATGTCTCGGTCAGTTGCGGCAGCTCGGCGCTCTCGGTGGGCAGGATGTGCTGGACCGGTCCGTCACCGTGGACCGGGAACATCGTTCGCAGCGATTCGTGGCGGGCGATGACATCGGACATCGCTGATCTCAAGGCCGGTTTGTCGAGTTCACCGCTCAACCGCACCACGAGCGGAATGTTGTATGCAGGAGAACTGGTGTCGAGTTGATTGACGAACCACATCCGCTGCTGAGCAAACGACAAGGGGATGCTGTCGGGTCGGGGGCGCGGTCCCAGTCGCTCCGACCCTTCGGCAACCGACTGGCCGATCACCGTAGCCAACTCGGCGACCGTCGGCGTCTCGAACAGATCCCGCACGCCTACGGTAGCTCCGAGCACCGCCCGTAGCCTCGCCGCGACCGAAGTGGCGCTCAGAGAATTTCCACCGAGCTCGAAGAAACTGATGTCGGTACCGACTCGTTCGAGGCCGAGCACCTCGCCGAACACGTCCGACACTGCCTGTTCGACCGGGCCGACCGGGGGACGGAAATCCCCTGTGGTCGCCTCGATTTCGGGTCTTGGCAACGCCGAACGGTCGACTTTTCCGACAGCGGTCAACGGAATGTTCTCCAGCACCGTGAGAACGGCAGGCACCATGTGCGAAGGCAAGCGCCGGGCCACGGCGCGAATCAGAATCCTGGTGTCCAGTCGACCCGCCGTGGGCACGACGTACGACACGAGTCGGGTGTCTCCGGTGGGGCCGGAATCGGCAACCGTAACGGCAAAACCGACGTTGGGCTCCGACATGAGCACACAGTCGATCTCACCGAGTTCGACACGGAAGCCTCGAACCTTGACCTGGAAGTCGCTTCGCCCGACGTACTCGACACACATGTCCGCCGTCCATCGCACGATGTCGCCGGTGCGGTACATCCGCGTTCCTGGGTCAGCCGGGTTGGCAACAAAGCGTTCTGCCGTCAACCCCGCCCTTCGGTGATATCCCCGTGCCACGCCTGGTCCGGCCAGGTACAGCTCGCCGGGGACCCCGACGGGAACCGCTTGAAGTCGAGTGTCGAGCACCAGTTCGCTGACGCCCCTGACGGGTCCACCGATGGTGATTGGTTCTCCGGCGGTCATCGGCGGGCTGACGTTGGACATGATCGTTGCTTCGGTCGGTCCGTACGCGTTGTACAAGCGGCGGCCAGGTGCCCAGCGAGCGACGAGGTCGGGCGGGCACGCCTCGCCCCCGAATACGACTTCCGAAAGTTGTTCCAGCCCAGCCGGGTCCACCGATGCCAATGCCGCTGTGGTGACGAACGCGTGCGTGACGGCGTGCTCTGCCAGAAGTTGCGCCAGGTCCTCGCCCCCGTAGATCCCGGGTGGAGCGATAACCATCGTCGCCCCGGCTCCGAAAGCCTGCAGATATTCGAAGAGCGACCCGTCGAAACTCGGAGTGGAGAAGTGCAGCGTGCGTGATTGTGGAGTTGCGCCGTAGCGTTCGAGCTGGTCTCGGGCGAAGTTGTCGAGCCCTCGCTGCGTGACCACGACGCCCTTGGGCACGCCGGTCGACCCCGAGGTGTAGACCACGTAGGCAGCTGAATCCAACCCGATCGGACGGAGTCGGTCGTTGTCGGTCAACGGGCTCCCCGAGAATCCCTCGCACTTCTTCGTGAAATGCGGATCGTCGATAATCAGCCACTCCGCGATATCGGGCAATCGATCTCGGCCCGCGGTGGTGGTCAATCCGAAGCTGACCTTCGAATCGATCAGCATGTGATTGATCCGCTCGTCCGGATAGTCGGGATCGATCGGCACGAACGCAGCGCCTGTCTTGGCGACGGCAAGTATCGACACCACGGACGCGAGAGAACGTGGGACACCGACCGCTACATAGTCCTCGGTTCCCAGGCCGTGCGAGACGAGCATGCGAGCAATGCGATTGGAAAGGATGTCCAGCTCGCCGTAGGTCATGCTGCCGTCCGCCGATTCCACGGCCGGTGCGTTCGGATCACGCTGGGCTGCCTCGTCGAAGATCTCCGGGAAGACGCGCGACGACCCGCCGGCCGTGCCACGGACTGGCACCAATTCAGTATGTTCGGAGGCTGCGAGCACCGACACCACAGCCAAGGGACGATCCGGCTGGGTACACGCTTCGAGTACGCGCCGCAGTCGTCCGGCGATCTCTTCGATGTCGGCGGCACCGAAAACCTCGGGTATGTACTCGAATTTCAGGCGGAGCCTGGTGTCGACCGATGCTACGAGGCTGAGCGGGTAGTGGGCAGCGTCCTTGGCTTCGACATCGGTGATCCGGACCCCCGCAATATCGGTATCGGACGAAAGCCCCTGACGGTCAACGGGATACGATTCGAAGACAGTCAACGTGTCGAATCCGATCTCCGGCCCCGCGCCTACGTGGATCTCGGAAAGCCCGAGACAGTGGTGATCCGACAGCTCTGCTTGCTCGGCCTGGATCCGCGCGAGGAGTGTGCCGATACTTTCACTCGGGCGCAGCGTGATTCGGACCGGAATTGTGTTGATGAACAGCCCGACCATGGTTTCGATCCCGGTCAGCTCGGGAGGTCGACCCGACACCGTCGCTCCGAACACCACATCGTCTCTCCCGGTCAGTGCAGCAAGGACGATCCCCCACGATGCCTGAACAATCGTGTTGATCGTCAGCCCGAGTTCACGCGCCATTCCGCGAAGTGAGGTTGTGAATTCCTCGTCCAGATCGAACACCCACTCGGCCGCCATGGTGGAGAGTCGACGCGATCGAACCGCTGGAGCCAACAGCGTCGGTCCTTCGACTCCGCTCAGCGTCCTCGCCCACACAGCTCGGGAAGCTTGCTGATCGCGGCGGCTCATCCAGGTCAGATAGTCGCGATACGCGCGCGCGTGAGGCAAGGCCGCCACTTGACCGTCGGCGGCATAGAGCGTCGCCAATTCCCGGATCAGCAGGGGCATGGACCAGCCGTCCAGAAGGATGTGATGATTGGTGAGCACGAGCGTGAACTTCTCGGGGGCGAGAGCGATCAGGGTGAATCGGATCAACGGCGCCCGTGCCATGTCGAACGGGCGCGCTCGGTCCTCGGCCAGCGCTCGATCAATTTCCTGATCTGGTGCACCAGTGAGGTCGATTTCCTGCCACGGCGCTGCCACGTTGCTTCGGACCACCTGGACGGCACGGCCGTCGGCGCTGTGAAGGAAGGCGGTACGCAGGTTCTCATGCCGGCCGAGCAGCGCGTCGGCGGCGCGGCGCAGGCGCTCCGAATCGACTGCGCCGGCAAGATCGAGAGCCACTTGTACGAGGTATGCGTCGACCGATCGTTCGGCCAATTCGGCGTGGAACAACAACCCCGCTTGCAGTGGAGAGAGAGGCCAGACATCGCTCAGGTCGGGACACCGACTTTCGAGGTCGTCGATCGCCTCCTGTCGAAGATCGACCAGATCGAAGTCCGAGGGTGTGAATCCGCCGCCGCCCGCCGCGAACTCTGCGAGCCCGGCCAGTGCGTCGAGCCACCACTGCCCCAGTTGCCGAACGTCGTCCGCACCCAGAATGTCCGGTGGGAACGTCCACCCGGCAACGAGCTGCGGACCGTCCTCGGTATCGCTGTCGACCGTCATCACGTTGACCTCGAGGACGCTGGCGAGTGGGAGATCGACGGCCGCAACCGTCCGCAGGTCCTCGTCACGGATCGGTACCCATCCCGCTGAAGCGTCGGCATCGGATCCACCGACGCGTCCGAGGTAGTTGAAGCTGATCTGAGGCACCGGAAGTTGCGAAAGAGTGTGTGCCGTTTCGCGGTTCAGATAGAGCAGCAACCCGAAGCCGATGCCGCGGTCCGGCACCGCCCGGAGTTGTTCCTTGACAGTCTTGGCAGCGACGCCGGCAGCCGGGCCGCCGGCGAAGGCGTCACCCGGATCCACTCCGCTCAGATCGATCCGCACCGGGAAGATCGTCGTGAACCATCCCACCGTGCGAGCAAGATCTGCCCCGGGAACCACCTGTTCCTCGCGTCCGTGCCCCTCGAGACTGATCAATGTCTCCGGATTGTCGATGCCGCGGTCCATGCGCCAGCGGACCATCGCAAGTGCCAAAGCCGTCAACAATCCGTCCTCGACGCTCCCGTGAATCGCCTGCGGAACTGTCGTCGACACGGCCTCGGTCAATCCCGTGGGAACTCGTACTTCGATGTCAATGGTGGCCGAGGCGGTGTCCCTCTTCGTCAGGGCGTGCACACCCAGAGTCGGATCGGGACCCTCGAGCACCTCTCGCCAATAGTCGATCTCAGCCACCCGATCGGGCTCGCACGCGGCGTCGACGAGGCCATGTGCCCATCGACGCATCGAGGTTCCGACCGGAGCAAGTGACGGGTCGACGCCTGACTGCACCTGCGCACAGGCAAGTGCAAGATCGGGGATCAGGATTCGCCAGGAAACACCGTCCGTCACCAGATGGTGCGCTACCAGTAGCAACCGTTTCCGGCTCTGCCGGTCCTTTTGAATCTGCCCGTCGGTGTCGAGCAGGACTGCCTGCACCATCACACCTGCCTCCGGGTCGAGCCGCCCCAGAGCTGCGTCGAGTTCTGTCGAGGACGTCCTCGCGGCAGAACCCCCGAGGCTCACGTGGCGTACGACGGTCTCCGCTCGCACCGTACCTACAGGCGCAACGTCCATCCGCCGAGCGGATTCAGGATGATGCGTCGCCCGGATGCCCGCGCGGAGGATGTCGTGGTGGTCCAGCACAGCCTGCATGGCCAGTGTCAGCGTGACCTCGTCGAGCGTGGCAGGAACCGAGAGCAGAACAGATTGGGAGTACCGGCGAAAATCTCCACCACGGTCAAGCATCCATTCGACGATCGGCGTCAATTCGATCTCACCGACGCCGCCGCCAGGTAATTCGTCGACGACGACACGGTTGCCAGCCGTTCCGGCCGTCTCGGACAGCGCCGCAACAGTTTTGCGTTCGAACACCTCGCGCGGTGTGATCAGAACTCCGGCAGACCTGGCGCGCGTCACCAACTGGATGGACATGATCGAGTCACCGCCGAGAGTGAAGAACGAATCGTCGACCCCCACCTCCTCGAGTCCCAGAACTTCGGCGAACAGACTCGCAAGGATGTTTTCCGTTGCGGACGCGGGGCCACGACTTACGGTTGCCTGTCGCCCGAAGTCAGGTTCAGGCAATGCATTCCGGTCGAGCTTTCCGTTCACCGTCAGCGGCAAACCCTCGAGAACCGTCACGACAGCGGGGACCATGTGGGGCGCCAACCTCTGTGAGACATACTCGAGCAACGCCGCCGGAGAGATAGTGGCACCGGACTCCGGCACCACGTAGCCCACCAACCGGTCTCTGCGGGCTACCACCGCCGACTGAGACACGCCCACTCCGGAGAGCAGTGCAGCCTCCACCTCGCCGAGTTCGATTCGGTACCCCTTCACCTGCACCTGCAGATCGTTTCGTCCGAGGTACTCCAGCTGCCCGCTGTCGTTCCAGCGCCCCAGGTCACCGGATCGATACATACGCGCACCACTGACCGCGAGGTCGGGAATGAACCGCGCGGACGTCAGACCGAACCGGCCGAGGTATCCGCGTGAAACCTGATCACCGGAGACATACAGTTCACCCACCACACCGGGCGGCACCGGGTGCAACCGCTGATCCAACACATACACACGCAATCCGGGTAACGCCCGACCAATCACCGAGGCCGATCGTTGACGCACCAGCACACGATCGAGCGGTAAATGGCTGACGTGCACAGTGGTCTCCGTGATGCCGTACATGTTGACCAGATCTGGTGACGAAGTCCCGCGACGGGCGTACCAGCGCGTCAACTGTCCGAAGTCGAGCGCTTCTCCGCCGAAGATCACGTAGCGCAATGACAGGGCCACACCCCCGGCAAGCCGGTCGGCTTCCGCCAATTGATAGAAGGCAGTGGGAGTTTGATTGAGCACCGTGACACGTTCGTGCCGTAGCAATTCGAGGAATGCCTCTGGTGAACGGGCCGTGAAGTAGTCGACCAGTACCAGTCGGCCACCGTGTGCGAGTGCGCCCCACATTTCCCAGACCGAGAAGTCGAATGCCTCCGAATGGAACATCGTCCACACATCGCCGCTGCCGAAGCCGAAGAGCGCTCTGGTGTTTGCCAGCAACCTCACTACGCTGCGGTGAGAAACCTGCACCCCCTTCGGGCGCCCGGTGGACCCCGAGGTGTAGATCACGTAGGCCACCGATTCGGGTCGGAGCGGTAGCAGCCGATCTCGGTCGGTCACCGCAAGCGGAGAAAACCTTTGCAGCGCATCGAGAATCACCGGGTCGTCTACCGCAATCACTGGAATCTCGCTGTCTGCGATTGCGTCACTGTCTCGTATGTAGTCGCCGTCGGCCCGGGTGGTCAACACACACTTCGGCCGGGCGTCACGCAGCACGAAGTCCACCCGGTTTACCGGAGAAGTCGAGTCCACCGGTACGTATCCGCCACCCGCCTTCACCACCGCCAGCAATGCCACCATCAGGTCGATCGAGCGGGCCATCGCGACTGCCACCAAGGTTTCCGGCCCCACCCCCTGCGCCACCAACAGTCGAGCAAGGCGGTTTGCTCGCTCGTCGAGTTCGCGGTACGTAACCGACAATCCGCCGCAGCGCACCGCCACGGCATCACCGGACGTCAGCGCCGTGCGATCGAAGAGATCCGACAACGAATCCTCGTCTGTTCCGGCGCCGGAGGGCGTGGGCGCAACCAGCAACCCGCTGAAATCGCCGGCCAGAATCATGTCGATATCACCGACGACCACCGACTGGTTCTCGGTCACGGCGCCGATCACTCTTTCGAAGCGCGCCGCGATGCGCGCCACCGACATTCGATCGAAAATATCTGTTGCATAACGGAAACCGGCGCTGATACCAGCGGGCTCACCGTGCTCGTCGACGTGCTCCATCACACTCAGTTGCAGATCGAATTTCGCAACCGCGAGATCGACGTCGAGCGAGCGAACCGTCAGTTCCGGCAAGTCGAAGCGCAGTCCCGTATCGGTCTGGAATTCGAGGAGTACCTGAAACAGAGGTGAATGCTCGGTGGAACGGTCGGGCGAGAGGTAATCCACCAACCTCTCGAAGGGGATGTCTGCATGGTCCAGAGCACCGAGATCCGTTGACCGCACCGCGGCCAACACCTCGGCAAAGGTTGCTCCGGATGAGACAGGTGTGCGAAGGACGAGCGTGTTGACGAACATCCCGACCACATCGTCGAACACCGATGCACCGCGACCTGCGACCGGAGTCCCGATCACTACGTCGTCCGCTGTAGTGAGCCGTGCCAGCAATACCGCCAGAGCCGCATGCATCACCATGAACAGAGACGAACCGTTCTGGTGTGCGAGTTCGTTCAAAGCTCGATGGATCTCGGGCGAGAAGTCCATCGAAACCACCGCGCCCTCGGCAGACCGTTTCGAGGTTCGTGGTCTATCGAGAGGGAGCGGCAAGACGTCCGGAATACCCGACAGCTTCGCTGTCCAATAATCGAATTCGGCCGAGGGCGAAGTTTCCGGACCAACGTCTGCGTCGACGATCTCACGCTGCCAGAGGGTGTAGTCGGCGTACTGAACCGGCAGCGGCGCCCAGTCCGGGCTCCGACCTTGCGTGCGCGCGGTATATGCACTCATCAGGTCGCGTGCCAGTGGTGCCATCGAGAAGCCGTCTGCGGCGATGTGGTGAACAACGATCGCGAGTACATGCTGCTCCGGTCCGGTTCGGAGTAACCTCACGTGCAGCGGGAACCCTTCGGACACATCGAATCCGATGTCGAAGAACGCGTGCAAGTCCGTGAAAAGCCACTCGCCGGGAATCGGCACGGGGTGGATTCGAGGAGCAGCGACCGCGGGTTCGGCGATCACCTGGTAGGGCCCGTCTGCGGACGCAGGAAAGATCGTTCGAAGAGATTCGTGCCGTTCCACCACATCACCCAGCGCGGCTTGGAGCGCACCCGAATCCAGGAACCCGTCCAGTTGTAGTGCGACGGGGATGTTGTAGAGCGGAGACGACGTGTCGAACTGGTTGACGAACCACATCCGCGATTGCGCGAACGACAGCGGAATACGTTCTGGCCGTGCCCTACTCGTGAGGGGCACACGAGTAGCTTCCTCGGGTCCAGGCTCGCCCGGCGCGGAGTCGATTGGATCTATCGAGGCCGCCAGGTCCGCGACCACGGGGGCGTCGAACAGTGCATTGACCCCCATATTGGTGTGCAATGCGGCGTTGATGCGGGCGATGACTCGAGTGGCGCTGAGGGAATCCCCGCCGAGTTCGAAGAAACTGTCGTCGGCACCCACCTGGTCGAGACCGAGAACGTCGGCAACAGCACGGGCGATTCCGATTTCGGCAGGAGTGGCAGGAATCCGGTATGCAGCGCTCGCAAAATCGGTGTCCGGGAGGGCTTTACGGTCCAACTTCCCATGCACCGTCACCGGAA
>NZ_BCWH01000004.1:0-205686 GCF_001653035.1 Rhodococcus sp. YH3-3
TTCGCGTTCTCGCCAAAGGATTTGATCGTACCTGTGAACTCGGTGCCCGGGACTCGAACGAGGCTGGGGAGGTGCGGGGGCGGCACGAAACCCTACTCTCTCGCGTCTGCCAGCTCATCGTCGTCATGCTCTCAATCATACAGGGCGCACCCCAAAAACCGCAATACAACCAGAAAACAAGAAACACTAGAAAGCTAAGTCACACAACCATATTCGCGCATCACAAAAACATCCATGTGCACAAGAACTGAAACCAACGCTGCACCAAACGAACACCCAAAGTTTATGCCAGACAACAACATTCAAAAACCCCCAAAAAACGGTCCACAAACCACCCCGCAACAACCGAGCCAACACCGCGACACTCCCCCACCACCGAACCCGAACACACCCCGCCGGCCCCATCGCCGGCGCCTCCCACACCCCAAACAACACCCCAAGGACGTGTCATCACCCCAGGTCACAAGACTGAAACACCACAACTCCCCTACACAAACCTGTGATCTCGCCCTGTTCCCAACAGGAATAAGTGAGAACCGTAAATCGCGGACTCGAACCTACCCACAGGGAGCAGAGATGCCCGAACACAACGAGCAGAACCCCGGCAACCACCGCCTACATCGCCACCACCGAACAGCTCTCACAGCTCCTCCACACCCCCAACACACGAAAAAGCTCCCCACCACACGGTGAGAGGCCCAAACGCCGCACCCAACAGCAAGGACCGGCCCGGTTGCCGCGGGCCGGTCCACAACCAACTATCCGCCGATGCCGTATTCCTTTTCGAGGTATTTGGCTCGCTCCTGTTGTAGGTCCTTCACGTCCACCTTGACCGCCGTGAGATCGAGGCTTGAAAGCGGGAAGATCCACAGTTGGACCACATTTCGGCGGTCCTTCTGCCCGACATCGGCCGGGACGCCGCCTTGGTCGATGACTGCGTCAACGACGGCTTTGTTCAATGGAACGAGGTCACGCTGCCATCGCATCGAATCGACGGCGATCGCAGCTCCGCCCCAGACGTCTCGAGTTGCTTGCAATCCCAGCTCGGTGAGCAGGCCCGACCGAGCCATCGCGCAGACCAGAGTGACCGCGTTGCAGGTTGGTGCCGTGTGCATGTACGGCTCGTCGAAAACTGCGGCCCGCGCTTCCGGTCCAGTCCAGTAGCGCTCTCCGCTCTCCGTCTCGACATAGTCGACGTATAGTGCCGTCTCTCTTTCTTCGAGGACAGGATTCCGGAAGACCCAGTCGACCTCCGTCGGACCATCCAAGTAGAGGTCATCCCTGAACCCGTCGATATAGCCGGCCACCTCGGCGAGGTCAGCCGGTTTTCCGTCGTATGCCTTCACATAAAGCCCGCGCCCCAGGTGCTGGTAGAACACCCGCATACACGAAGAAACCGATTTGTCATCGCCCCAGCCACATCGTGCAATGTCCAGCAAGATCAGCACCTTCGCAGCTTCTTCCTCCGCGAATCCGCGGAGGACTGCGGCGCTCTGGAATCGCCGGGCCTGTGCAAGCTGATCGGCATCCGCGGTAAGCGCGATGACACTCCGCCCGAGCTGCTCCAACCCCGTTGCCAGCTCAGCGAATCTTTTGTCCTCAGAAATCTGAAGGATTGATTTCAATCGTCTTACGAACATCTGCCACATCATGCCCGGTACCAGGCGTTCGCCAACCTCACCATTGCGAAACGAGGCGGTCCATAGGTCGCCAAAAGCCTTAGACTGGGTCTTTCTAATTGCCCCGCCGATGTTCCAGGACGCGTCACCTCAGGCAGATCAGAGGCCCGACCTCGCACATTCTGGGCAATCTGCATCCGACATCGAGGTCACCGAGATTCCGCGCGGCTCAAGCGCCTTGATCAGTTGAAGCCTCACATCAGGGTGGGACAGAGGCAGATCCAATGGCATACCTGCGGAGTCGACGAGCGTCTCGACCGCATCGGGACAGTCCCACAGGACCAACGAAATATCACCGAAGTACGCCGTGTGGTACCTGATCCCCTCTACCTTTCCCGACGTCGGATGATCCTCGTAGATCGCCTGCGCCCACGCCTGCGTCAACTCTCGGGGGAGGTCACCGGTGGCCAACGTCGGCAGTGCGCCGATGTCCATCGCGGAACCCGGCTGCGCCAAGTCATAGGTGACGATCTCCCGAGTCGGTCGAACCTGCGCAACGCGCCGGTTCGAGCACAGCGCCGCTACACCGGTCTCACCGAACACCTCACAAGCGGATGTCGCGAGATTCGGTGCCACATACAGCACCGAACGGCCCTCCGGGTCCTCTTGAGGATCATCGAAAGGTGGCGTGTGGTGGTCGAATCGGTACAACGGTCCGTACTGACGGAATGTGACACCGTCCGGGGTGTGGATAGCCCGATGGTAGATGCGAAACCACGGCTCGTCAGCGCCGCCGACCGCTGGCTCCCACGTCCACCGGTAGTCCGCCTCGGGCAGGGGTCGGTCGGGCATCTGAAGCGGTTTGGCCATCAGGCGGCCGTCAGGGAGTTGACCACCGCGAACACATGATCACTGTCGTGAAGCATCTCCTGTTGAGGTGTCCGCCCCTCGAAGTTTCCGTTCGGCCGGTTCATCCATCGAGACAAACTGACCACACCACCTGGGAATTCACGAACGAGGCGGTCCAGTTCCGGAAGAACCGGTTCCGCGCTGTCCGGCGTGAACTGCCACGCAGGGAAACGCCATTCCCGGCCATCCTTGATACCGATCAGTCGATGCTTGGCAACCATTTCCGACACCGTCTGTGGAGAAACACCGAGCATGTCGGCCGCCTCCGCGCGCGTGTACGACGTCGTCAATTGCTCGCGGCGCTGCGCCACCTGGAGGTGCAGGTTCTTTCGCTCCAGTGATGCGGCCTCGGTTTCCGAGATCGGCGGCCCCCAGCTTGAGCTCACACCGGTGTCAGAAGGGGCCGAATCTTCATCAGCTCCCTTAGCTGCTTCGACAGCTGGACCGGGCACAATGTAACCGTCACGCGACAGCCCGTGGAGCGCCTTCGACAGCGCCTCTCTCGACAGCACCGCCATTTGCGTCGTAGCTACGTAATCCTGGGCTGTGAGGGGAAGTCGACCCCCAGTATCGGCGGAAACAACAAGCAGCTTATGAACCGCACTGGATACGTTGTGCTCGTCCTGCATGCTCAGGGAGACACGCTCCGCGCTGCCCACAAGACTCGCTGCGACCCGGTCCACCAATGAGGACAATTCCGCGCCAAGTAGTTCCGTCGCAGACGGCGACTCCCGGAAATCAAAAGTCGACGGCCAGTGAGGCACGCCCGGCCCAATCAACTCTGATTCGTTTTTCTGTGACATCGAGACCTCCTAGGCCAAGTATACGCGCGATATGCGGGTTGTGCGGCTTGCGCGGAGACGACGGCTTTCGTTGCCGGACTGCGCTGAACCCCAGAAGTGAAGAGCAGACCATTCGACCAGGTCAGCGCACAAGAAGGCACGCAGTGGGCGGCGCAGGAAAGGGGATAGAGGAAAGAGTCTGGACCTGTGATCCAACAAAATCACGAACCGGAAGCACTCACTACGCAAGCCCTGGCCAGAAGGGCCCGACTTGAGCTTTGCGGGGTTTCAACGGGACCGGGCAACTGACGGAAATCACCGTAACCAACACACCCGAACATCACACGCCCCCTCGGGATGCGCCATCACCGCAGGTCACAACGGCGTTTACTATCTTTTGCGTGGCAGAGAAGCGGTTCGACACCAATGTGACCATCCCGAAGTCTGCCCTGGACCGTCTCTCCGAGATCGTGAGGATGCCCGGCTACAAGTCACGCGACCAGACTGGTCGCTACCTCATCCTGAAATACATCGAACGCAACGAAATTATCCCGGCAGATGACCGGCTCACACACATTTCGACTGTTATGCGCCACCCGCTGCCACCAATTCGCTTGCCCAACAAAGATATTGCGATCCTTGACCCTATAGTCCCCACTCGCGGCCTCAAACTGAGGCTTCCCGAAGGTGTCTCCGGACAGGCCCGCTCTCTGGCCTTCCGCCTTCCCGGTCAGGCACAGTTCAGGGGGCCTTCGGACTATCAGTCGCGATTGCTGACCGACGCGGTGATGACGTCGATCGCCTACGAGTGCTGCGAACTCGGTTTGGACCCGATCACCGATCCGGTCCTCGCAAATATCTACCCGCTGATAAGGCAGCGGGCAGCGCGCGGCCTGTGGCTACTGGCTGTCAATGCGACCAGGACCGGCGCGGAGCGAACCATCCTCCGCGAAGCCGAATTGTCCAAGGAGGAGAGAGAACAACGGAAGGCGAAAACCGGGGAATCAACCAAACCCAGGTACGTGGAGGGCGTCGCTGCACTGCTCCAGATGAACGACCTCAACGACGGCGAGGCTGTGTGGCATCACGCGCATCGCTACCAGTTCGTGCAATACCTCGCCTCCCGCCTTCTTTCGACAGCATCGAGACACAACCCCAAACACACAGAACAAGCCTTGTACGACCAACACGGCGACCACTGGAACACCCTGCTCGCCACCGCCGTCACCTTGGGCTCAAGTCCGCGAGGTATGAAAAGCCGTATAAGGACAACCAGCCCCACGACCGCCGATCAGAACTTCGAGGGCCGAGGCGGCGGAGCCGTATGGCGGGCACAACGAGTCCTCGTGCCGTTCAACATCGTCAACTGGCTCAGCCAGTCTGTGTCCCAGAACACTGCCCGCGTATTGCACGTAAATCCTCCAGGCTGGCAGCTCGTTCTCCCCGATGGCTGGAAACCGAGCTTCTTCCCCGGCCACCTCCCGGACGAGTGGGCCGAGCACGTCGCCAAGCGCCGCGTCCTCTGCTTCGACCTCAACCAAGCTGTACCGCATGGGGCTCAGGGCACTCGATCTCGTAGTCATATGGTGTGGCCCACCACCGACGACGACACCGGCGATGCAATGCCTGTTACGGGACTTCAGACGATGCTCACCGCCCTCATGGACGACATCGAAGATCCGCGCAAAGTCGCCGAGATCCTGCTTCTGGAACTAATGCCAGGAAATGTCGATGCCGGTCGGGCATGGTACGACCGGCACGACAACCCAGATCTCGCTGACGACGCACTCTCGAGCAACGTGATCGTTTCCGACGATTTCGGTCCCTTTTTCATCTCGACCGAGCCATCGGACGAACTTCCCACCGTGGGCTCAGCGACCGCAACTGTAGAGGCGGAGACGCCACCAGCGACTCGGCACCCCGGCGATGTGCCTCCGCTCCCCGACTTCTCATGCAAGACCCCGCCGAAGGCCGTGCAAGAGGACACACCCGACGACCACACTGAGAAAGACCGCTGGTACACCGACTGGCGACTATCAGATGGAGGAGCCTCCGACCGTCATCTGCCCGTGTACGTCCCAGTCGAGACTGCACAGCGCCTCGGGTTCATCGACGAAGCACATGCCCTGCGGCTCATCGACCAGGCCGAGGAACGGACCAGGTCAGCGATGCACAAAACTCTCAACCGTGCCTTACTCGAGCACGGACAAGCCGATCACGATGCTCTTGAGAAGGCGACGAACAATCTCGCGCAGTTCACTGAGCTGGCGCGCACACTCAGCGTCGAGTTCAACGAGGTGTCGGCGGCGTGGTGTTGGCACGTCACCTCCATCTCCGACGAAGCCGAGACCAACCCCGAGCGCCTCCAGTGGCTCGCCACCCACCTCGCCGAGATCTACACCCGAGAACTCGAACGCGATATGCACAACGCCGTCCGGACAGCCGCACGTCAGTTCGCGTACCTTCACCTGCCCCCATCGACCAAGCGAACTCGACCCTGATCCACCTGCATTTTGTGCCATCGGCGATATTACTCAAGGATTTCTTTGCTGTTTTCTGAGTTCAGAGCCCATTTCGCCCGTCAGACCTGTGACGGAACACCCGGAGTGGCGGAAGGACAGGAACCCCGCACAGTGAGCACACACCAGAATAGCGATGACACCTCGCCATATGAAACAGCCAGTGGGCGCCGAGCCAATGCAGGTCCCGCGCCGAGGGCACGGCCTGCACGTGCACTGGAATCCAGAATCTTCGCCAACCTCGGTGGTCGGGTCCTGTGGGAGTGCCTCAAGTGGTTAGGCGAAAAACTCTTCGGCTATTGAACCGCTCTGGGTCGCCCGCTCCCGCTCCGATCCGATACCCAACGGATCGGAGCGGGGCGGCAGCCGGCTCCGAAGATTGTCGGCCAGTCACGACCCACTGACCGCTATGCAAACCCTGCCCTCAATGGCAGCGCTCGGTCCAGACGGCACCATCACCGTGCTCGGCACCCCACTCACGTACTCGACGGCCTCTGGCCACTCGCCCCTGACTTGTGCGGCGGGCAGCCCCGGCCGTGTTTCCACAGCTTCCCGTGTACCGCGCGCACCTTCATCGGACCAGATGTCAGTGGCCGAGTGTAGAAAACACCCATGAATGCAAGCCTTCCCGACGCCGCGCTTCGATCGAATGAGTTCGCATTAGCTTGGCAGTCGCTCGATTTGGCCCATCATCTCCGTCGTGACATCGCAGCCAACTGGAATGCACTGAACCAGGAGGAGATGTTCGACTGCTGGATCGAGGCCGATGAGACTGGTGCCGGAAGCATTGGTGTCACCATTGACTGGCCACCACAAGCGAATACGCTTCAGCAAGTCGGCCGAAACTTCGTCACGTCCATCAAGAACAGTCTTGACGAAGCGATCAGAGTAACCGAGCAGTTGACCTCGGGTCCGCTCGTCACCCCTGATCACTCAATAGAATTCCCATTTTGCCGAAACTCTCGCGAGTTCGTCGCACACTACCGATCAGGAGTCCTGGCGGGTCTCCGTCCCGATCATCTTCAACTTGTCGAAGTCTTTCAGCCATACGCAGTCGACGCTGATACACCGGACCGAATAGCCATGGTGCGGTCCACAATGAATTTGCTGAAGTCGTTGATCGAATTGCCCGAACACACCAATATAATTGGCGTATGGGCCCATTCAGCGGATCCAACCGTTATCGTCGACCCGCCACATCGCATTGCGGACCTGACAATTGAGCCGCCATCGTTAATCGAGCACTCCAGTGTGATCGCCCAATTCCATGTCGAACCGCCATATGGAGCTCGAGGATTACAGGGGCTCCCAGGCATTGCGTTCGACGTTGGCCTCGCAATTCCTCCTTGGCCACACGATCCAGATGCCGACACTCTGGACCGCCGATGTACCGCAATACTGGCAGTAGCCGAAGAAATTATTCGCGGATTCGAACGATCCGTAGGGGTCCGAAACGACCGACCTACAACCTTCCGCCCAAACCCGCCGGGCGACTATCACGACCAGACCAACGGACGATGGGCGCCAATCGACTCTTCTGCGATACCAGACCTCGAAGATCAACTCGCACAGTCTGATCTAGGCCTCGCAATGTACCGGGATAATGAACATAACATGGTTATGCTCGTCCACACCGACGATGGGGTGTTCGGACGTTCAATCCCCCAAGCCCGCATCCTGGAACCCACAGTACGGCGAGGTATCGCCGCCGAAAACGCGGCACTCGGCGCTGCTGCACGATGGGGACTTGCAGACTTCGTCCTCGTACCGAAAAAGATCAACAAAGGCACCGCCTCGCGCGAACTGGGCGACGGAACCGTCATTTTCGGAGACCGCGCACTCGCAATACAAGTAAAGTCACGAGACGCCTCCTCCGACGCCACTCCTGACCGTGAACAACGATGGATCGCAAAGAACGGCGCAAAAGGGGCACGCCAAGCAGCAGGTACTATCCGAACCCTCACTGCCACACCAACAACCATCGACAACGCCCGGGGGCGACCCCTCCACATCGATGGAGCCGTCTACACGTGGGTCGGTGTGGTCATCATCGACCACGATGACCCACCTGAGAACATTGCTCCCATCGGATCAACGCCTACTGTCCCCATCGTTGCCCTTCTACGACGTGAATGGGAATTTCTGTTCGACCAGTTGAGATCGATCACCGCCGTCGGTGCTTACCTCCACCGCATCGAGACCGACAACGTAGCGCCCGGCGAACATGTACCGCACTACTACGAACTCTCTGATGCCGACCACCGGTCTACGAACGTCCAGGATACCCCCAGCGGGCACATCGACCTGACAGGACAACGGTTCTCGTACCCCTTGCTGCCGCGCGAGCCAGCTTCGAGCCTCGACGAAGACGGCGCAGCAATGTTCCGGCAGATACTCGAAGACCTCGCAACGTCCCCCTGGGATCGACCGGAAATGGACCGGTTGGGTGTTCTCCATCTCCTGGATCAGCATCCAGTGACGGAGAGAGCGCAAATCGGTCGACGACTGCTGGACAAACTCAAGACCGCCACTACCCTACTGGGCGGTGAGACGAGATTCGAACATCGCCGTTACCTACTCGGCGACAACGATTTACATCTCGCATTCAGCGTATGCAACCACCTGAGCAGCCACCACAGGGAAGCCTTCAAACGGTGGACCATGCTTCGTCACTATGACTGGAGCAACGGGCTCCAAGCCGACGCGCAGCAAAACTGCAAAACGGTCTCCGTTCTTCTCACCCCCCGACACGACGGACTGCGCCCATGGGACACCACGATGTATGCCATTCACGGTGATCTCGAACTTGAGGAGGACGAACTGACAGCGTTTCGCGAGCTCTTCGGCAGCGGGACGTAACCACTGACACTTTGGCATCGACCACTGTATGTGGACCGGGCCGAAGGCCATCTGACGTCGCCTCGAAGCGAGACGGCACAGAAATCGAAGTGTGAGCACCGGACCTGAGAACCAAAGACCTTCGAGACGGTCCGGTGTGAAATATCGTCACCACGCGTTACCCAAAGCATCGTCCGACACGCCAACTTCCCTGATCACAGAGATCGAAGGCTACCTATTCTGCGGTTATACCTTGCCGGTCTAGTCACGCACAGCGCACCCGACTGACACTCACACCCAAGCCGGTGAGCAACCCCTACTCTGCCCAGCTGTGATGTATCCGTTCATCGGGGCGCATGGCCATCATGCACTCGGGGTTGCTACCTAGGGATTAATGTCAAGTCACGGACGATCCATCCGCGCACGGACGCAGCCGCGATGTAAGGTTCAGCTCTCGTACGGTGAATCGCAAACGCAAGCAAGTGGGTCGGGCGAGATGCACCCACAAAAATCAGTTCAGCAATGCGTTGACGTGTCTTGTCAGTGGCAGGAAAGCTTCCACCATCGAGGATGGTGCTCAACACCTCGTAGACATCGTGTCGATTACCCGATCGATCGAGGCACTCGACGATAAGTGTCGCTGGGTGCGTCTCGCCTTTGGCGCCCTGGATGGTCTCCACAACCGCGGGGACAACAGCGCCGTCCGGCACAGCCAAAGGAGCAGCCTGCTGCAGTGAACCGATTACTGGAGGTACGTATGCGAACACCCCCTTGTCCACTCCGATGTCCTGATCATCTGTGAGCTCAACCAGTAGCAGGAAGAGCTGATTGGTTATTGCTTCCCAACGACTCTCGTCATCGAGTGGGTCAGTCAAGATGTCCAACAGCAGTGTCCGGACATGGCCACCGGGCAGGACATGATCGCGCGCTAACAGCCGCAGGCTCGGCAATGGTGTTGCCGACCGGACTCCACCACGAATCGTTTTCCACAACTGCTCTACCGCAAAGTTGGCTTCCCCGGAGAACCACTGGGCACGAACCGAACGAGCAACTCTGACTAGGGATCCCTCCCCCCTAATCGTTTTCACTGCAGCATATTCCGGAACATAGCAGCTGATGGATTTTGGATATTTCTTCGAGGTTCCAGGATCTTTGCGTGAACCGAGTACTCGTGGAGGGCTGTTCAGGAGCAGCGCACGCGGCACGATTTCTGAGGCCATCAGTTCAAACGCACGAACCACTTCAGTAATACAGTCGTCGTCGTAGAGGAACACGGCGATCCTTCCCGGCGGCCCCACGCCTTCGATCACTTGCGCACGGTGAACTGTCAATCCACTGACCAACTCCGCGATGTCTGGACCGAACCTGCGACTGACACGAAGTTCTAACGCGTCGCTCCGAGGGAAGGCAGACGGCCGAGCGACCGACTTTCCTGTTTTCACGGTAAAGATGCCCTGGTTGACGTCACCCACTCGTTGCACCACCGACTCAGTACCGGCGAAGACCTGATCGAGCAGCTGCTGTTGCGCGTCGTCCGTGTCCTGCATTTCATCGAGCAGAACGAACGGAAAACGATGCGCTGCCGCCGACGCCAAACCCACATTTTGGGCGAGGTTACGTTCGGCAATTGCGAACATGTCCGCGTAACGAAATACCCCTTGCCAGGCGAGACGTTGTTTGAGATCAACAAACTCTTTGCCGCTCGCCGTGTCCAGACCGAAAGGGAGCTTTTCAGACGTTTTAACCGCCAGTTCGCCTCCCTCCCAGACGAAATGCGCGCCCGCTACCACGTTCTCCCCGTTGCCGAACCTGCGGGAGAGCGCAGACCGCAACGTTCCGAAGTGTGGGCTTCGGGTGAACAGACGCACCGCCGCCTCTGCGTACACTGCATCGTCGATCACCTGCACCGCTACCCCTCGGGAACGGAGCGCCGGCAAGGCGAAAAATGTGTTCGTGAAGGACTGGATCGTGCCGATGAAATGGGGGTAGCGCAACAGTTTCGCACCCGTCGGCGATGCCATAAGACGCGCGGTGATCTCATCCTTGGCGGTGTTGGTGTGAGAGAGCACGCATACGCCACGGGTTGTGCTGGTCCAGCCTTGAGCGAGGAGAGCGAGTTTGAGGCCGATCAGGCTGGTCTTGCCCGATCCTGGCGCTGCCTGTAAGTCCAGAGAGGTGGCGCTCTGGACGAAGTCCCATTGTTCTTGCTGCGACAGCTCGATGCCGAGAATTGCGGCTGCGGCGTCGACTCGATCTTTGCTGAAGGTTTCTGGACTATACGGTGCGTTCATCATGCACTCGTGTCACGTAGATGGGCGAACGCATCTTTGAGGTAGGCGGGAAGGTCTGCCTCGGTGATAGAGGTGGTTTCGAGTAGGCGTGCTGCATGTTGTGCTGCAATCGTTTTGCTGGCGTTATTCATGCGGAGTGGTCTGTAAATGTCCAGGGCCGCCGCCGACAAAGTCCTCTCCGCTTTCTTCCAGTCGTCAACTTCAAGTTGGGCCGCAGACTCTATTCTTGTGAGCTTGGCTGTATCGGGCCAGTTCTCCTTGGAGGCTACCGCCGACCGTGCGGCCTTGTGCATCAGAGCGGCCATCTTCCAGGAGGCCGCCGCCAGGTCGTATTCCAACGTCCACTCGTCGGAGACGAAGGTCTTGACGTGTCCACTGTCCGCGGCCGTCAACTTGTCCACATGTGCGGCGATCTCCGGTTGAGTCATCTCCGCGGAGCACTCGAGCGATCCGCGCATATCGTCCGAGGTATCTTCCGGAACCAGATCGCGATCGCGGATGCAGGCGACTGCTACTGGTATCTGCTCGCCGTCCCGTTGGAAGATCCTGCTGTACCGGAAAAGCCCAACGCTACCGACATTGACGACACTAACCCCTGATTCATTGAATGACTTTCCTACCGCGGCAGCAAGCGCGGGCACCAGGATGACCTCGGCGTCACCCTCGACGATCGCCACCGCGCGGGCAAAGAACAAGTTCGCCTTGGTGACGTCCAGGAAACGCGTCAGGAACGCGTAATCGCTCGCGTCCAAGCGCGTCAGCTCAGGTGTGAGGCGAAAGGTGCGGCCCCTCACAACCAGGGTCAGATGCTCCACAGGCATCGAGGACGCCACGTTCGGGCTGTGCGTGGTCACGATAACCTGCACCGGCGGTTTCGTACTATCTCCGTTGCGGCTTGCCCGCTCCTGAAGTAGATCCATCACACGAGTCTGGAGTTGAGGATGCAGATGCGCCTCAGGCTCCTCGATGAGAAGCAAAGGCGCAACATCACTGTCACCGAGCAGAAGGAGTTCAGCCGCCATAAACAGCGCATTGTTGTACCCGAGCCCTCGCCGAGTCCGCCCTCCATCCCCTGAGGTGAGCGTCAATTCCAAACGCTCCAGCGCACGTATCAGCGTCGCATCCCCCGACACCGAGATCTCACCGCACAGACTGTCCGAACCAATTGCGAACTTATTCAAATAATTATCGTTGATATCGTCACGCGCCGCGGCCACGGCCGGGTTCTGGGCAAGGCGATGCTCAGCGCGACGCAAAATCCCGACCAACGTCTCGGCAGTATCGGACTTTTCGTCGAAGTCGTTCTCGCCCTGCTCCGCGATTGCCGGGTACCCGACCATGATCTGCGATAGGCGCGACCCCCGCCCTGAGCGGAGTTCTGCCTCGGCATCACGGAGAGGACGCAAGTACGTAGCCTTGAGCAATTCGCGCGCAGCGCCGTCCAATGAAGGACCGCCGCCGTCAGGACCGGTGCGCGTTGTCACCGAAACACGTTGAGGACGAAGAGGGTCCATAATCTGCGCTCTTACGGTGATGTGCAAAGTCGCGGTACCAGCTGGATCAGTGGTCAACAATTCCAGGAACGTCGCCTGCTCCCCCCTAGTGAGATCCGCAAAGCTGCACGTGATGGTGAATTCATCAGCCCTCGCATTCACGTCGATGTGAAAGTCATCCTGCGTGATGCGATAGAAATCCGTAGCCGTAGTCAACAGGCACAGGCGAATTGCGTCGACGATCGCGGATTTACCGCTATCGTTCTCACCCACCAGAACATTAGTTGCCGGCCCGAATTCGAGATGAAGACTGCGATCATCATCGCCGTCACTCTTCGGGCTCGATCCGAAGATTCGGAAGTTCTCGGCCCGCACGCTAGCCAAATACATTTACTGCTCCTACACCACTAAAACCAGCGCTCGATCTCGACAGGAATCCCCCCACGGCCCCATGGCCGCACAGTTCGACGAATCTTACTGTGCGCGATAGCCTGGCCCGACCACCGAGGGCCGCTTCCGGTGAGTCCCAGAGTCATCGTCGACTGAGCCAGTCGACCCCACCGATCGGTTCGAACTCGATGTCGAGGATAGACTCTAGGAAGGTCACAATTAATGGCTCGCTATCCACGCGACCTATTCTATTAATTCTTTTACGCTACAGACTCTTTCATTTCATCGAAGCCGAAACTGGAGCCAGTCGCGCCCCTCTCGGTTGGGCTAGGTCTCATCAAATCGCGGAGAGCAGTCGGGATCCGTTCTCGGCACAGACAGCGACATTGTCCACACAAGCCCTCGACAACATTTTCGACGATTGTTCCCATCCATCGATGCTTCTGCTCTAAGTTCGTTGCATGACCGGCGATTCCATGGCCCTATTTCCGATGAAGATCGAAACCCCCATGACAATTCAATCTGTCATCGTCAGTCAAATAATTCCGGGCCTCCTCGACCTCAACGCCGTAGCAGGCATCACTACGGGCACAGACGAACCCGCATTCATACTGACGACCGAAACTCCCACCTCACAGCAATCACCACGCACCAAACACCAGCAGGAAAGAGACGATGTCCACGCCTTCCTGACAGCATGCGTCCCTGCATCCGATGTCGGCACAGTCATCCCCGGCCCCCACAAGAACGCCCCACCCGACTGTCTTGCCCACATACGAAATCGCCCATACACGATCGAAACCGCGCAGCTCATGCTTCCGACGCGCAACGGGAAACCAAACTCAGTCGGCCGATGGAAGGGGTCTGCTGCACGATCAGGTGACAGGTTGAGTCACGCAGCCTGAGTGGCTGGTGTGGTCATGATGGTCTCGTATTCTATGGGGGTCAATCGGCCGAGTCCGACTTGGCGGCGTCGGCGGTGGTAGGTCTTTTCGATCCAGGTGACGATCGCGATCCTGAGATCGTCACGGGTGCGCCAGGGGCGGCGGTCCAGGACGTTCTTTTGCAGTAGAGAGAAGAAGCTCTCCATGGCGGCATTGTCGCCGGCCGCAGCGACGCGGCCCATCGAGCCGACCATGTGATGGCGGCTCAGAGCGCGGACGAATTTTTTTGATTGAAATTGCGATCCTCTGTCGGTGTGGACCACGCAGCCTGCGACGAAATCTCGGCGGGCGACGGCGTTGTCGAGCGCATCGACCGCGAGCCGGGACTTCATCCGATCGCTGATGGAGTAGCCAACGATCCGGTTGGAGAATACGTCTTTGAACGCGCACATGTAGAGCTTGCCTTCGCTCGTCCAATGCTCTGTGATGTCGCCCAACCACAGCTGATTCGCAGCATCGGCGGTGAAGTTGCGTTGGACGTGGTCGTCGTGGACCGCAGGCCCCGGGCGCTTGGCTTTTCCGCGTTTCTTGCCGAACCCCCTCCCCCAGCCGTTGTTCGAGCAGATCCGCCACGCTGTGCGCTCGGCCATCACCTGGCCGACGTCGCGAGCCTCGTAGAACAGGAACCGGTAGCCGAACTCCGGGTCGTCCTTATGGGCCCTGAACAGAGCGTTCGCCCGGTAGGCCTCCGCGAGGTCGGCATCGGTCACCGGGTCAGCCAGCCACCGGTAGTAGGGCTGGCGAGCGATCTCGAGTACCCGGCACGTCACCGTGACGGGAATGCCGTCCTCGGCCAGCTCACGAACGAGCGGGTACATCATTTTCCCGGCAGGTTCGCCTGGGAAAGATAGGCGGCAGCACGGCGCAAGACTTCGTTCTCCTGCTCGAGCAACCGGATTCGCTTGCGCAGTTCCCGGTTCTCGACCACGTCCTCACCGGTAGTTCCTGATTTGATTCCGTCCTCGATATCGGCCACTTTCAGCCAACCCGTCAGGCAGGATTCACTGATCCCGAAGTCGGCGGCGATCTGCTTCAACAGCATTCCGGGCTCGCGACTGCGGGCAACCCGAACAACGTCCTCACGGAACTCTCGGGGATAGGGCTTCGGCATGGTGCACATCCTTCCAGCGGCACCTCTCGGCACCACAGATCAGATGTCACCTATCCGTGCAGCAGACCCGTCCCGTCTCGACCCAAGTCCGATGCGGACACAGAAACCGTGCCGCTGATCAGGGTCGGTTCGATTTCCTGGTGAAACTGGTAGACCGGCAAGCCTTCAAGCTCCGCCTCATCGACGAAATCCAGGTCACGGCTCTCGCGCAACGTGGTGTCGAAGTAGGGGTAGGACTGCTTCTGAGTATCGAAGGGGAGCTTGAACTGGTGACCCTCATGCGCCACGGGGTCCGCTGGCTTGTCGGACGACGACTGGATGGAGCCGACAGGCTCGGCGACAGCGCTCCCTGTGCGCCGATCGACGGTGACAAAGTCGACGCTCGCATTGACGATCGCCGCTTGTCCGGACCGGTCGTCGCGTGTCATCTGCATTGCAGACTGCAAGGTCACGAGGTCCGCGTCGGACGGTTCCTGAACGGTGACAAGCTGATTGACCGTGATCGGCACATTCGCATCGACAGTCAGCGTTCCTTTGGCGAGAGCTGCGGCGTCAAGTAACTCAGCCGTTCCGGTAGAGACAGTGCCTGCCTCGATGCTCAGCGGGATCTTCACGAGGTTGTCCGCGACGTAGGTGGGTGTAAGCGCACTGGCTGCCAGCAAGAAGGCTCCTGCCGCTATCAGGACACAAGCTGTACCGCGGCGGGATGGACGCAAGCTGATCGACATTGTGAAGACCCTAATGGGTCGTATGAATATGGCGGTACGACGTCAACCGGGGTTGAACCTCAGAAACGCAGGGGTGCACCCCGACTACGAAAATTCGCAAACAGGACACTACCGTTACACGGTCGGCGACAGAGGGGCTGACGATAGGAGGATCGTGAAGTGGCAGATACGTCGACGGTGGCTCGCGCAGTCGACCGACTGTTCCGCATAGCCGAAGGTGACGAATTGAGGTCGCTGACAGGTCTTGCCGAAGCACTCGCACGCTACCGAGGTCGCCCTCTGGTGATCCACGAGGGCCCCGATCTGCCGGATCGGATTTTCGGCCAATGGGTCCGACATCCGGACTACGACGAGGTGAAGTACGGAAGATGGGTCCACGCTCGTGAACGGACCATCGCCCATGAACTTGGCCATATCGTTTTGGGGCACGTCGGGAAGCCGGCAATCGAACTCGCGCGTGAGGTCCTGCCTCCGGAGCGCCACGACCTCGCCGCTCTGATGCTGCAACGCGATTGCGACGACACGAAATCGCCGGAGGAAGCCGACGCGGAGGCGTTTGGCAACCTGCTTCTACACCGACTGAACGGGGGCAGCCGCATCAACCGGAGCCCTGGACTCAGGTCACGACTTGACGAGGCTTTCGGTTGATCACTGCATTGGCTGCGGCATTACTGGCTGTGGTGGCGGCAACCCGGTTGCACCGGTGGTGGTTTCGGCGTTCGTTAACTCTCGCAGGAGCCTTTCTCGGGCTTTCCTGCATGTCGATCCACATGCTGGTCAACATCCGACCCGTGGAAGCATTCGTCAGCAACACATTCGGAGAGAGCTTTCCCGCAGCACTCAAGATGGTGATGGTTTGCGGACTCTGCGCCGGCACCGCGATCGGATTCACCGACGTGACGACGAGCAAGGTTGATCTGCGCAAAAAACTCATTCGCACCCACATAACGCTGTCACTCCTCACCGGCTCACTCGCTTTCATCTTCTTCTTCAGTCGCCCGTGGCCGGCGAACGTCGACAATCTCACTTTCGACAACGAGTACGCATTCCTTCCCGGCTTCGCCGAAGGTCTGATGTTGGGGATGACCTATCCATTCTTGGTGGCGCTGATGGTGACGGTCGTCGCTATTACCCAGGCAGACCGTCAGACCGTCACAGGGCGGGCACTACTCCTGGTCACCCCTGGCGCAGCAATCCTCACCGCCTACGCTGCGCTGCGGATCGGGTACCTCTTCGCCGCGCGCTACGGGTTCATGGAGCCGACGCCCACGCCCTTCGCGATTTCTCGATTGCTGGCACTATCTGGTGTTTTGTTTCTTGGGGCCGGAATGTCGCTCGCCCTGGCATTGAACTGGTTTCGTGCGAAGAACGCCCTCCAGCAGTTCACTCCTTTACGCGAGGAGTTGCTAAACCGGTGGCCAGGCGCCGAACGAGGCTCCAAGCCGGGCAGTAGTGCGTCAGAGCAAGTCAACGACAAGGCGGCCGAAGTGCTCGATGCCCTCAGCCTCGAGGTGGAGCAAAGCAATTTGCCGACTGGTACCCAGCTTCCTCCAGCAGTCGCAGCATCGGCAATCGCAGACTGGCTCGTAACCGGCCGAGTGGCTGACGGCTTGGGGTACAACAGTTTCTTCCCCGACACCGACACGACTGATACTGAATGGGCAGCGGCGCTGGGCAGCGCATATCAAATCACGATTGAGAACGAACGAAAGATGGTCGCAGGACAATGACAGACATCGACACCCGAGTCCCTCGCACCACGGCCGACAAAGCCGCACGCGTTATTACCGAGGTCGGGGCGCCGTGGATTCTCAATATCGTTGCGTCGATGATCATCGGTGTAGCTGTGGGCGCACCGGGCTGGGGAGTCTTCGTCGCCGTATTCGGCGGTGTCGTTCCGATGATCTTTATTCTGGTGGGTATGCGGCGGGCAAAGATCAGTGATCATCACGTCACCCGGATCAACGAACGCCACATGTTGATCGCATCATTGCTGGTTGTCACCCTGGGTGCACTGATAGTTCAGATCGTTGCTGATGCGCCGATCGAGATGATTGCGTTCTTGTCTTCGGGTCTGGCCGCGCTGGCTGTAGCTGCGGTCATCACAAGTGCTTTGCATTGGAAAGTCAGTGGACATACTGGTGCTTCAGCTGCGATTGCAGTGGTCCTGGCCTTGTCGGTCTCGCCGTGGTGGCTATTGGCGTTGGCGCTTACGCCGATGATCGGATGGTCTCGGGTTCACCTTGGGGACCATACAAAGGGGCAGGTCATTGCTGGGGCAATCGCTGGGGCAATCGCAGCTGGTCTTACTTACGTCGTGATCGCTTAGGAGTCGTCGTCGTCTCGGTTGGCCAACTTGCGAAATGGATCGTAGGTCCGAGCTGCGATGTTTCCATCTGCTGAGTCACGCAACCCTTGAATCCACTCAATCGTTTGCTTGACCTCTTCGTAGGTTTCTTCGTCTCCGAAGTAGTCCATCGGGACCTTGAAAACCCGACAGATGTCTCGAACTACCTCCACGCCCGGTGATGTGCGCTTCCCGCTGAGCAGTTGAGACATGTACCCGGTGGTCATCTTGCTACCGCTGAAGCGGAGTATGTCGACGATTTCTGTCTGTGTGTACGGCCCACGACTTCGTGGGTGAACATTGTCGAAGAGGTACCGGAGCCGTTCAGCAAAAGTGGTGCTCATCAATCTGCCCAACCTTTCAGTCTTGTGTCGCGTTGATCTGTCGAACCCATTAACTCATCTCACTGAGGTCTATCCTCGCAATCGCGCAAAACGTTAGCAACTTGCGATTGAAAGCTTGCCGCCATACGCTGACCTCCATCAGGATGGAGTTCGAACGAGAGAGGCTCGCAGTGGGACAGCAAACGAACTGCGCGGAGACGCCGGAGGACTTGGCGGCTTTACGCCGGAGTTCCTGGCGGTCGACTCCGAACACGTTCGTAGCTCGCACGGAGCTCACTTTCCGGAATATCCAGTGCGGCGGCAAGCTTCTGCGCGAAGTTATCGGTCAGCCTGGAGTCGCCTCGTTCGATCGCTCCAACCATCGACGTACTGATGCCGGCCTTTGCGCCCAACTCCGGTTGCGTCAGCCCCTGAAGTACACGCCAGTCTCCTGGGTAACGATCTTCCGGCTTGATGTCGACGAGGTCGGAAACCGTAGCACCGAGAGCCTGGACGACACGCATAAGGACGTCGATTTGAGGGGACTGGCCGCCGGATTCCCACTTGTGGATGGTTTGCAAGGACACATCGGCGATCCGGCCGAGGTCGGGACGAGAAAGACCGTGGGCAGTGCGAAGCTCGACCAGGCGCGCGGGCTCGAAGCCACGCAGCACACGTCGACTCACGCTCACCCTTTTCATCGCACTGCCTTCAGATTCACTAGACACCATGCCCTCCCGCTATTAACATTCGCACATAACTTAAGAATGTAAGTTAGGTTTAAACGTGATAGTGACGTTCGCATACGCGGAACGAACAAAAAAGGGGAAAGGGATGAACTGATGTAACTGGTCCCCTGACTGTTTAGCCACAGTCAGGGGACCATCCAGCCGCCGACCGTTTAGCCACAGTCGGATAGCCGCGGGACTGGTGGGTTAGCCGCCCAACAATCCCATGCAGATATGTGAGGACCTGCAATGAACACGTTAGATGGCGCTAGGGCCGTTCGCCTAGCCGATGCTCATTCCCATGGCCCGAAAGGCAAAATCGACGGTCACGATCGCGTGGCCAGCGGACCTTTCCGTGAAATTCTCGCCAAACATCTTCCAAACGCCGACGGCAAGACTTGCGTGGTCTGTGACTTCACATACACCCCGACCCTCCCGCTTTGCCCGTCCGTCGCTACTGCTCTGCGCGAGCTGTCCCTCGGCGACGCCCGGTCCCATACCCCGAAGTCGACTCTCGCCGGGTACACGACCGTAAAACTGCGTGCGATGGCGAGCAAGCACACCGGCGAGGGCCGGTGCCAGCGCTGCGGATTCATCTACTCCGCTCAGATGCGGAAGTGCCCATCATCGCGCCGCATCACCGCAGAACTCGAAAGCCGCGGCAGCTCGCCTGCGACCCAGCCCCGGGCAGATCAAGGTTTGTGCGCAGGAAAGGGCATGGGTTGGACCGTCAGCGGGCACCAATCAGCACCGTGGAAGCGGGCGATTGCAGCATGCTCGGTATGCCCGCTACTTGCTCAGTGTGCAGTAGAACTCGAGAACAGACTCGCTGTTGGGAAAACAGTTCGCGAGCAGATTCAGGCTGGCCGACTCTTCACCCTCTCCGGCCGGGAGATTCCGACCGCAAAGATCGAAGAGTTCGCCGTTGCTCGGGGCCGGACGAAGAATGCGAAGAGACAAACCCGGAAGCAAAAACCCGCGCCCCCGATAACAGCCCCCACTGCTGTTCCAGCGCTACCCGCCAAGAAATCGCAGCTCTCACTATTCGAAGTAGCGGCAGCATGACGGGCCGCTGGCCTTTCGCACTACTCGACGCACTCGCGCAGGGCATCGTCGAAGCCCCGGCCAGCGACTCCCATCTAGCGGCCGATCGGTGGGCTTGGTTCGCCGACCTCTACGCCGATCGGACGTGGGGACTGGTGGCTGTCATTCCCGAGTTCCCTCGGATCGCAGCTGACCAGGCGGCAATGGCATGCCGTGCTACAGCGATGCAGGCAGCCACGCTTGAACAGTGGTCTGCACTCGAAACCCTCTCCGCTGCAGGCCTTGCCACAGCCGATACCCACAGCTTGAGGATGGCGTGGAACGCGCTCAGTGACACCTGCGTTGATGCGCGCGATCACCTCGCGGGAAATGACTTCGGTGGACTTGAAACCGTGCTCGGTGCCCTCGAAGCTCTTCTCCATCGGCAGCCCGAGACGATCACAGCGACCTTCATCAGCGACGCGTGCGCAGCGTGGGACCGCCAAATCGAATCACGAGATCGGAAGGCAGCATGAACCATCAGATTGCAGCGGACCGCGAAGGACGCACGTGGGTAATCCTCAGCATCGGCAACACCCTGAAAGTCCATCGTCTGAGCGGTACCGCACCCGTAGCTGTGATGGATCTCGCCGAGCTGGTCGACATGTACGGACCGCTGATCCTCTCCCCCACCCACGCTGTGGTTGCCGACGAGTTCGCGTCGATCATCGACATCGTCGACCTGGTCGCATCCGATCCGGAGACCGCCTCAGTGGAGCAGATTCGTATTGTCGCTTCCGTGCTGCGCGGAATCCTCGATCGCCACACGAGCGCGTCTGCGAGCGATCGATGACATTTCTGATTCTCACTGTGGCCCTTGGGCTGGCAGGCGTTGTCGGAGCACTGTTTTCGCTGTCTGAGGCTCACTCATGACGATGCACTACACCATCCCCGGAACGGCACTTGAGCTGCCCCGATGGCTGAATCCGGCTCCGCGTGGCTCCCCGAAAAAGGTGCTTGCGCGTGCTGTGATGTGGGGTGGCTATGTCCATCTACCGAAAGGCTTTTTACGCACCACCGAGTACGCGCATGTGAACGACCTCGATATCTAACTCCATAGCCGCAGTACCACCCCAGATACGACGAAACCCCCTTGCGGGGGTTTGTGAAACAAAGTTCGTCGAGCTAAACGAGAGCCCCTGGCAGGGCTCCGGTCGTAACTGGTGAAGAAGAAGTTTGCCGCTTCAACTTCGGTACTGCATATCCCCGAAGGGACAAAACCGTGCAGGTCTTGTCTCAGGGTAGCTCACACCCTGAACCAGGCACAACAGTTCACAAAAACAGTACTTTCGGCGCGTCGGATACCGACGCAGCCGCTAAGAGTGCTGCCGGACCCACGACAGAAGACACCGACGCATGGGCCGTAGCAGTACGTGAGGCCACCGAAAACGTCGCCCGCATCGAAGCCCTGAACGCCGAAAGCGGGCAGCGCGGAAACTCCTGGGCTCTACCGGTAGCCACCGGCAAGTACGCCCGAACCCCCATCTGGACGAGCCGAGCCCAATGGCAGCACCAAGTCCGAACCCTGCTCAACTCCCCCACCGGCACCGAACTCTGCAAAACTCACACCGTCAGCACCGAAGCAGCATTCGCTGTCGCCGTCACCCACGCTTCCCTGGCAGAGGGAAAGACCGGGCGCGGCGTCACCGCGTCACGCGAGAGGATCGCCAACCGCGCCGGAGTCAGCGTCACTGTCGTCAAACGAGCCAGGCGCGTCCTGGGCGCTCTCGGCATGGCCGTCGAACAAGAGCGAGGCCGTTACCTCACCACCTTCGAATCGATGGCCGCAGAAGCGCACCACGGGCACAGACAGTTCCGAGCAGCCTCTGTCTGGGCACTGATCTCACCCCGCACCGCCGTCACAACCATCACCGCACCCTTCACGAAGTCCAGAAAACCCTCTCGCGCAACACTTCGCACCGCCGCGCACCGCGCCCGCACAGCGCCGCGGACTTCTCCACACACCGGCGGCCGTGGCCCCCTATCCCCTCTGGGGGATTTGTTCTTCAATCTCTTGTTTTGAAGTTCTCACCAACGCACGCGCACACGCGAGCGGGCAAACCGGAGAACACACAAAGATCCACACCGCGTCCAATCGAGTTGCAACGCACCGCCGCCCAGCTGATTGCTCACATCCCGGCGCTGAAAACTGTCAGGCACGTCGGGCGGATCTGCGACGTCCTGGTCAACACCGACATCGACATCACTCGATGGACCGGTCGCGACATCGCCCGCGAACTCACCGCAGACACCCAATCCCGGGGCTGGGTCTGGCCGACACAACTCACACGCCCGACTGCGTTCCTGCGCTGGCGACTGGCACAGATCGACTGGTCGAAGCTTTCCCCGGCCGAACGTGCCCGTGAGAACGATCGAGCCCGACTGGCAGAACAAGCAGCGCGTCGGTGCGAGGCCCGTGAGCGGGATTCACACGTTGCTCACGCTCACACTCGTGTCGAGATCATGCGGCAGTTGCGGGAGCAGCTCTCGACGAAGACACCCGCGTGAGTTCGAGCTATCCATCAGTCGGCGGCTGCAAGATCTTCGTCGTCGGCAAAAATCAGTCTTCCGTCATCGAGTGCGATTGCCCACCGATGTACCGGGGCCCAATCGCGTCCCACGGACTCCGAATCGATGACCATGTCCGCGTAGTCCTCGATCACCACACCGGTATATGCCACGCCGCCGCTGCCGGGACCGGGCACAGTGACCTTGACCCGAGAGCCAACACCCGTCGCGGCATTGGTTTCACCGTTCTCTTCGTTCATTCTCGGATTCTCCCCGACCACACCTACTCGCGCGCACCATCCGTCACACACTCGCGACGGAAGTACCGTGGTAGGCGGTGACGGAGTCAGAGCAAAGGCCCTACAGACAACACCAACGCCGTCCCGGAACCGGGGCGGCGTTGGTTCTTTTCAGGATGCGACCGAACAGTACCGGCCGAGCATTGAATTGAGAGGTCAGCTGGCGATGAGGCGCCGCTCACCACTGGTTTTGAGCTGAGCCAATCTCTTGATCTGAGGCTTCGACGCCCTCTTCAACTTCTTGTCGATGATCAACTTGGTCCGCGCCGCATTGATCTGCGCGTCAGTGACATGCGCCGCGCCTTGTGGTGTCGAGTCCGTCATGACTGATCCTCCGAGTCTTCACTGTCAGTATCGCCCAATGCGAGCACTTCATCAAGAATGACGTCAGCGGCGGCCAACTCATCCGGACCAGCAAGAGTGCTGGTCACCATCTTCCGCACCATGAGAACACCGATGTTGGCGCGGCGCTCGTTACTCTCGTCCAAAGCAAGCTCAGCGGCGTACTGAAACCGCCGCCACCACTCTTCACGTTTAGCCTGCAGCTCACGCTGATCGGTTGCACCGGTGTTCGCTTTCCACACCAAGAATCCCGTGATCAGAGCAACGATCAAGGTAAGCGAACTCAAGATGATCTGGGCGACCGGCACGGCACCGAGTCTTCCACAACTGACCCGCTCGTCGATTCTTACCGCCACCCATATCCGGCATCAGTCACCAACACTCCTCGGACGCCAGCCGTTCAAGCCTGCGATGAACGGCGGGACCGAGCGCGACCACCTACCGCAGCGGCGCTCGATAGTAGACTGGTGCGACGACCAGCGGTGACGTGAAGGTGCAGTTCCCGAAACTGCGGTCCGGGTCGTTCTTCCCCGAGTCTGCTCGCTCTCGTGAAGGTCATCAGCGCGTATCGATTCCTGCCTTCGCGTCAACCGGCGTGTCGATCGACGGCACCAGAGAAGTGTTGGGTACTGAGGGTGGCGATTCCGAATCGCCCGATTTCTGGCGGGAGTTCCTGACGGGGTTGAAAGCCCGGGATTGTCGGATGTACATCTGGTGTCTTTCGGCCTCGAAGTCCACGTGAGCATGGTCGGCGTCCTCGATGACCGGGTGCCTCTGGCACGCGCCGAAGCACGGTGGTCCACGCAGGGCATGAAGTCAGCAGCGCTGAAGGTCGCGTTGGTTAGTCCAAATATCCACCCACTGGCCTCTGACGTTCACAAAGGTGACGAAGCAACATCACGCGCTGAAAGATGTTGTCGTTGAAGTCAACCGGCAATAGGGAAGACAGGCTACGCCTGCACGCTGTCGCCACATGCACGCCACCGACAATCCGCGTCGAGGACGTCCAAGCCGCCGTGAACGCCAAACCTACAGGCACGATCATCGGCGTGCACCTGCGGCTTCGAACTCTCGCTCTACCGTGGCGTGTCGCACCCAACTGGAAGTGGCCTACTTCCGGGGGCGAACCCTCTGAACCTAACCCTGAAGTAGTGCTGTTCTCGCCTCAGCGTATTCGCCGCTGAGTCGTTCAACGATCTCGGAAGCCGACGTGACTTTTTCGACTGCACCGATGCCCTGTCCCGCCCCCCAGATATCTCGCCATGCCTTCGCCCCGGATGTGGCGCTCGTCAGCGACTCGTCGGCGGCAAAGTTCATAGAGGCGGGCTTCGAAGTTGCGAGGTCATTCGGGTCGAGGCCGACTGCCTCGATACTGCCGCGAAGATAGTTCCCATGTATTCCTGTGAAGAGATTGGAGTGAATGATATCTTCGGCGGTCGAGTCGACAATCATTTGCTTGTACCTCGGGTCGGCCGTGGCTTCCGTTGAAGCTATGAACGCGGACCCGACGTAAGCGAGATCAGCTCCTGCTGCCTGAGCAGCAAGAACCGATCGACCGTGGGCTATCGAGCCTGAAAGCAGCAGAGGTCCACCAAACCAAGCGCGGATCTCCTGAATCAGCGCGAATGGGGATTGCATGCCGGCATGCCCGCCAGCACCTGCTGCCACAGCGATGAGTCCATCAGCTCCCTTCTCGACCGCTTTCCTGGCGAAAGTGTTGTTGATGACGTCATGCAAAACGATGCCACCATAGGAATGGACCGCCTCGTTGACGTCGACGCGCGCGCCCAGAGAAGTAATCACGATCGGGACTTTGAACTCGACAACGGTTGCTAGATCTTCTTCGAGTCGGTCGTTGCTTTTGTGGACGATGAGGTTGACCGCGTATGGCGCGGAGGGAGTCTCAGGATTAGTGGCATCGTGTTTGGCGAGCTCATCGATGATCCGGATCAGCCATTCACGCAAGACCACTTGGGGACGCGCATTCAGCGAGGGGAACGATCCAACGATGCCAGCGGCGCATTGGTTGATCACCAGGTCCGGCCCAGAGACGATGAACATCGGCGATGCGACTACGGGCAGCCGAAGCCGGTCCTGCAGGACAGGAGGAAGCGTCATGAGTGAATCCTTTTTTCGGTGGTATTTGATCGGGTCCGCACAATGACCTGCAGCAGTGTTCGTGCTTGCCCAACAGCAAGCACACACTGCCTTAGGTCAGTCTGTTGGACCGGCGCCGCGTGCTCCGCGACATAAGCACATCGGGGGGTCTAGGCGCGGCGCCAGAGGGGCGAGATGCCTGCGAGGTCGCTCAAGTGATCGGATGCCCTGACCTCGCCAAAGTGCGTCAAAACAATCTGCGCAGTATTCGCTTCGCTCCATCGGTATAGGGCGGGTAGATCACCTGGAAGTCAGGTTTGAGGGTCTTTGCCAGCACTGCCTTTCGGTGGCTCAAAGCTTGAAACCCCCACTCGCCGTGATACGCCCCCATTCCACTCGCACCGACACCGCCGAAAGGCAGGGAAGGCACAAGGCAGTGCAGCGCAACATGATTGATTACAGCGCCACCCGCAGGGATACTGTCGATCAGCTGCCGCCCGAGTGACCTTGATGCTGTGAATACATAGAGTCCGAGGGGCTTTGGCCTGTTGTTGACAAATGTCACGGCCTCTTCGATTTCGTCGAACGACATCACGGGCAGAATCGGCCCGAAGATTTCGTCGCGCATTGCCGGTTCATCAGGATTCGGGTCGACAATTACCGTTCGCTCGATAGTCAACGCTTGACGATCAGTCCCCCCACCGGTTGCAATCACACCCTCGGTAGCCGCGATATATCCAGCTAGACGGTCGAATTGACGTTCATTGACGATCCGCAGTCCGTCAGGTTCATCGCCCTGGAAGGCCGCAAGGGTGTCAACGATCTTGCCGACCAACGTATCCCGGACCGAAGCATCTACAAGAACATAGTCAGGTGCGATGCACGTCTGCCCTGAATTCAGCATCTTCACCCAAGCAATCCGCCGCGCCACGATATCCAGGTCGGCATCGGCGGCAACTATGACCGGACTCTTGCCACCCAGTTCGAGAGTTACAGGCGTCAAGGTCGGAGCAGCGGCCGCCATGATCTTCCTGCCGATCTCTGTTCCACCAGTAAACAAGGCGTGATCGAAGCCAAGTGCCAACAAGTCCTGTGTCGTCTGACCGTCGCCCTCTACTACCAGAATCGCTTCAGGGTCCAGGTACTCGGGAATCAGCCGCGCCAACAACGAAGAGGTCGCCGGAGCTAACTCCGATGGCTTCACTACAGCACAGTTTCCTGCGGCGATCGCCGCGACCAGGGGCGAAAGCGTGAGGTACACGGGGTAGTTCCACGGCCCGATCACGAGGATCAACCCAAGCGGCTCGTACTGCACCCATGCTGAACCTGGCATTTGGTTGAGCGGTATCCGCTGCCGCTTCGGTCTCATCCAACGACGTAACCGCTTTATCGCGAAGTCGACCTCCCCTTTCGTCGAGGTGAGGTCACCAAGCCATGCCTCCACTGCAGAACGTCCCAGGTCTTGGGCGAGTGCGGCCGCGATCTCGTTCTCGCGCTCGGTGACCAGCCGAGCAATTCCGTCGAGTTGCTCGAGACGCCATTCGATTCTTTTCGTTCGCCCAGATGCGAAGACGCGACGTACTTCGGAAAAGCGCTCAGAGAGATCCGGTGAAGTCTCCGTTACATGTGCAGTCATCGCACGCGCTCAGAACTCGGGAGTCGGTACGCTGCCGGACAAGACAGCGCCGCCTGTGCCGCCGTCCACCGTGATTGTTTCCCCGTTCACCCAGCGGGCAGCATCCGAGGCCAAGAACAGCACTACATCGGCGATGTCCTCTGGGAGTGCGTGCCGTCCGAGCAATGTTTCGAGGCCGTCGATGGTGTCCTGGCCCATGGACTCGCGAAAGTCCGCCAAGATTGGTGTCTGGACTGGCCCAGGCAGCACCGCGTTGATCCGAAATCCCATCTCATGGACCGCCAGGCCCATCGACATGACATAGACGGTAGTGACTTCCTTGGAGAAGTTGTACGCGTTGCCTTCCTGCGGATGTTCCTTGAACCACTGTGCGCCCTCGTCGAAGGTGTCCGTGGCCAGGACCTCCCGAATGGTGTCGAGTCGTTGAGGCCATCCGAACCCTGCTGTGGAGGAGACAACGACAATATTTCCTCCCTCGGTCAGCCGTTCAAGGAATGCCTCAGCGAGATGCCGTACAGCAAGGGAGTTTACGGCGAACACCAGATCAGCTGGTGCAGTGCCGGGAATCCCGGCGACATTGAGTAGCGCATCGAACTTACCCTCAAGGCTCTCGAGAGCTACGTCGATATTGTTGGGCGAAGCAAGATCGACCTGAATATGCTCGGTTACTGCGGCGGTAGGGGTGTTTCGGTCGAGGCTGTATACCTCTGCGCCTGCCGCGAGGAGTTTCTCGGCAACCGAATGCCCTATTCCTGATGCAGCTCCAGTTACGACATAGCGTTTTCCTGCATATTCTGACATTGTGATGACCTTTCGAGCACTCAGAGCGAGTAAGGCATTGATTTGACAGCGCGAACGAAATTGCCTGTCAGATAAGTGGGTTCGCCGAGATGCAGCGTCGGCGCCCGGTGCAGTAGCTGGTCGAAGATCTCCCGCAGCTGCATCTTGGCGACGAAGTTCCCCATGCAGAAGTGTGGGCCACCGCCACCAAAACCTTGGTGTGGATTCGGATTTCGACTCAGGTCGAATACGTCGGGTCGGTCGAAGACCTTTGCGTCACGGTTTCCCGAGGAGTAGATCATCGCCACCCATTCCCCCGCAGCGATCGTTTGTCCGCCGAGTACGGTTTCCTGGGTGGCCGTGCGCCGGAACGACATGACTGGTGATACGAAACGAACAAATTCTTCGATCGCTGTACCAATTCGTCCATCGAAGTCTCCGAGAAGGTAGCTTCGCTGTTCCGGGAACTGCTGAAATGCTCTCTGCGTCAGACTGATCGTGTTGCGAGTTGTGTCATTTCCGGCAACTGACAAGAGTACGAAGAATGAGCCGATTTCCTCGTCGGTGAGCTTGGTGCCGTCGACCTCGGCGTTGACGAGATTGGTCATCAGGTCGTTCCGTGGGTTTTCTCGGCGTTCGGCAGCAAGTTCCATTCCGAGCATCAGCAGATTCACCAAAGCGTCGTTGAGAACTTCGCCGGGTTCACGACCGGCGGCAACGTCCTCGTCGGCCCAGGAGACCATTCCGTCTGCGTGATGGGCCGCTTCGTTTCGTTTGTCTTCGTCGTCGAGACCCATCATCTCGTAGATCGTCCACATCGGGAGTCGCTTCGACACCTGGGTGACGAAATCGCCTTCTGTGGTTGTCAACAGATCATCGACAATTGTCGAAGCCTGACGTTTGATCTGATCGTGGATTTTTGCGACCTGCTTCGGAGTGAACGCGGCACTGACCAACTTACGTAGTGCTCCATGGCGAGGCGCATCCATCCCGAGGAACGAGCCGGCGGCCTCGAGAATATCGTCCGGCACTTCCTCGAACTGAAATCCTTGGCCCGAACAGAACAATTCGGGGTGTTTGCTTACTTCAGCAATCAAGTCGTGTGTTGTGCACACCCAGACTCCGTCATTCTCCGGCGGCATCAGGGCTCCCTCGAGCGGGGGATGCCAGCTGATCGGCCGCTGCTCGCGGAGCTGACGAAAGGTCTCTTCGCGTTCTTCTGCTGTTGCTCCCCAGAACGCCACAGGGGAAATCGACAGGGGATCGTATTCCCGAATGGGTGGTTGAAGTGTCGATGTCATTGTCTCAAACTCCTTGAGCGAGATAGGTTTTTTCGAGCTCACGCTTGACAAGCTTTCCCGTAGGCGTTCGGGGTAGATCGTCGACGAAGTCCACGGTGCGGGGCGCTTTGAAATGCGCGATCCGCTCACGGACGTAGCAGATGATCTCGTCTGCGAGCTGATCTGAGGGGATCACGCCGTTCTTCAGCTGGACGACAGCCTTCACGGACTGGCCCATCTCGGCGTCTGGTACGCCGATGACTGCGACGTCGTAGATCTTTTCGTGCAGTGTCAATACGTTTTCGATCTCTTGCGGATAGATATTGACACCGCCGGAGATGATGACGAATGACTTCCGGTCCGTGAGGAAGAGGTACCCATCCTCGTCGACGTATCCGAGGTCGCCCACAGAAGTCCAGTTGGGATGATGGGGGTGCCTTGCAGCCTCGGTCTTCTCGGGGTCGTTGTGATAGGTGAACGGCATGGATTCTCGCTCGAAGTACACTGATCCGACTTGGCCTGCAGGAAGTTCCGCTCCGTCGTCATCACAAATGTGCAGTTGGCCGATGACCGGCTTGCCCACCGAGCCGCGCTTAATCAGCCACTCCGGCGTGGATACAAAGCACATCCCGTGTTGCTCGGTGGACCCGTAGTACTCGAACACAACAGGGCCCCACCAGTCGATCATCGCCTGCTTCACCTCGGGTGGGCACGGCGCCGCAGCATGCACGGCAAGTCGCAAAGATTTTGGGTCGTAAGCGTTACGCGTCTCGGCCGGCAGCTGCAGCATGCGTACAAACATTGTCGGTACAAATTGCGCGATGGTCACCTTGTACTTCTCGATGGCCGAGAGTGCGCCCTCGGCATCGAATTTCTTCATCATCACCACTGTGCCACCGAGAGCGTGGATCGCGCCTGACCATTTCAACGGTGCAGCATGGTAAATCGGCGCAGGTTGAAGGTAGACGTCGTCGGGACCCACTTTGAAGACGTGCGCCAACAATCCCGTCACCGGGTCGCCGGGCTCGGAAACATCGATCGGCAGCAGCGCTGCGCGAACACCTTTCGGCCGCCCCGTCGTGCCCGAAGAGTACATCATGTCTGCGCCGCGGGGTCTCTGCGTCAAAGGCGCATGCGCTGATTCCACTAGCTCCTCGTACGACTCGTAGCCGGCGATTCTTCCGCCGAAACTGTAAGCGTAGGCAACTGTTGGGAGCAGTTCTCGTACTTTCGACGCCAGATCCGAAATTTCGGCGGAAGCGAAAAGGACCTTGGCATTGGAATCGTCGACTATGTAGGCCACTTCGTCGGCCGAGAGGTTTCGGTTGACTGGCGTAATGTAGAGGCCTGATTGCATTGTTGCCCAGTAGATTTCGAAGACCTCGGCTGCGTTGTCCGCAAGGACAGCAACGCCATCGCCTTTTCGGAGGCCGAGTTCATGCAATGCGGAAGCCAATGAACTCGACCTCGCATCGAGCTGTCCGTATGTGAGCGTCTGACCACTGTCCGCAATGATGACGGCTGGCTTGTCGGGTGTCGTCTGTGAATGAGCGCCGGGATACATGGGTCTGCTTCCTGATCAGGCGATGAGATCGGCGCGGGAATCGGCCTGGAGAGTTGCGATGTAGCGGGGGTAGAGCTTTTTACCGAGGGGCGCCAGCTTGAGTAGCGCTGCCACGTTCCCTTCCACCTTGATCTTGCTTTTTGCCATCGCCAACGGGAGATTGACCTTGCCTTGCCAGTACGCATTGCCGGTTTCTGCAGTCATTGTCATCGAGGCGGTGCATGCGGAGCCCAATTCCCCCTCGGTTACCTCACCTGTCGTCGTGTCGATGAGGATGATCGCATCAGGGGCCGTGTAGATCGTCTTCAGGACGATGCCAGTGGCGCCGAGTTTGGGACCGATCTCCGGATCGGCGAAAGCCACCTCGAAAACCCCTCCGAGGTACTTGCGGACTTCTGCTGCGTCTTTGAACGCCATGCACTTCCTCCTATAGATCAGCGATCTGTGAGACTTTTTTATTCTCAAATCGAATAAAATTTGAGACTTAGCAAGTAGGACAGCGGTTACGGGCTTGCTGTAGCTCATGCGCCGCATGTCACATGCAAACATAACTCTACTTATAATGGAATGCAAGGGTCGCGTTGACTCAACCAAAGTGCGCGCGCAACCAGCCGCCTCCCGTGAGTGCTGTCCCCTGCGCGATGGGCTCCGACGATGGACCTGTCGATGAGTCAGCGCAAGGCCGTGACCAAGGCGATCACGACCCTCTACAAGCGGGCGAACAAGGCCGACACGGGCCTGGTCCTCGACCGCAGAGAGGTACGGGTCGGAAGTAATCGATCGATCACGTCCATCGATTGATCTCTGGACGATGGTCACGGTGTGTCGTCAGGTCTGCTTGTAGGAAAATCAATCCGCGGCATCCGTACGCGCCCGTACGCATCGTTGACGGACTGGATCGGATGGTCGCCGCAGTTCTGCAGGGCAGAGGGCAGCCTATTCTTGTCCAGCCCGGTTGCCTCGCATCAATATGCCCGCGCAACTTTTTACCGCGCAGCTGGTCACCGACGAAAGGACGTACCATCGGATGGTGCGCCCGCAGCCGTCACGATCCCCGAAACCACTGCCAGAAGCCGTCAGGTCGGGCAACGACCTCAGGCGACCCTTCTTCGAGCATGCGTTGTGGCTCCTTGCAACTGAGGGCTACGGGGGTCTCAAGTTAGCGCCGTTGTGCAAACGAGCAGGGGTGACAACGGGCGCTTTCTACTACAGCTTCGGCAGCTGGAAGGATTTCACGAGACAATTGCTCGCGTACTGGCACGCAGAGCGCACGACTCGACTTGTCGAGGCTGCCTCGACTCAATCAGACCCCGTCGAGCGCCTCGAATTGTTGCTCGCAGCTGTTCAAGAGTTGCCCCATAGAGCCGAAGCCGCAATTCGAGCCTGGTCTTCAGCTGACCCAGAGGCCGCGCATGTCCAGCGAGCAGTCGATCACGACAGATTCGAGGTCGCAGAACAAGCGTTCAGGCATATTCTTGCCGACGCATCTTTGGCTCGCCGCTATGCTCGCGCCGGTGTAGCGCTTCTGATCGGTTTCGAATACGACGAGGACGGGTTGAATTCAGGGGATCTCGCTTGGTCACTTCGGCTCCTACTCGATTCCGCACGAAATCACGCAGGCCGATAACCCCGCTATCTACATGCTGAGGCGCCGGCCACTGAGTATTGACCTTCTTCGAGTGACTGCATGACCACTTCACGAGCTTTTGGCGGCAACGTGTGCAGGTTCTGCGCTACGCGGTCCTGGCGCCGTGCCACGGCTTGGCGGAGGGGCTTGCCGGGTGTTGCCTTCATTTGTGGAACGATGCCCTCGATGTCCTCGACACCTCCAGCGTGGTGACCGGAGTCGACCATAGCTTGCTCTGCGGCTCGGGTAGCCTCGTCTTTTTCTTCGGACATTCCGATCGGACCGATCATTGTCCCGTTGAGGAACTGCTTGACAACGGGCTCCTCCGAGGTGAGAAGCACTTCACGAGGCCCGAACATCACGAGTCTGCGTCGAAACAGCATGCCGATGTTGTCCGGAACAGTGCGAGCGAGGTTGATGTTGTGCGAGACGATAAGGATCGTCGCGTCGGTCTCGGCATTGATGTCAATGAGCGTCTGACTGATGTAAGTAGTGCGCACGGGGTCCAGGCCGGAATCCGGTTCGTCCACGAGAATGATCTGCGGATCGAGAACGAGTGCCCGGGCGAGGCCGGCTCGTTTCCGCATACCTCCGGATATCTCACCGGGAAGCTTCCCCTCGGCGCCGATCAGGCCGGTGAGTTCGAGTTTCTCCATCACAACCTGTCGGACTTCTGTCTCCGATTTTTTGGTGTGCTCTCGCAACGGGAAGGCGATGTTGTCGTAGAGATTCATCGAACCGAAGAGCGCGCCGTCCTGGAACAGAACACCGAACAGCTTTCGAATTTCGTACAGATCTTTCGACGAGCATTGGAGGATATCTGTTCCGTCGATGATGATCTGGCCTTCTTCGGGGCGGAGGAGCCCTATCAACGATTTCAAGAAGACAGATTTTCCGGTCCCCGATGGCCCGAGTAGGGCGCTTACTTCGCCGGCAGGAAGGGTCAGCGACACATCCTGCCAAATCTTCTGTGAGCCAAACGACTTGGTCAGATTGGATACAGCTACTTCTACTCCCATGGGGACACACCTGTTCTTCGCTTCAGCTACCTATACGGTTTCTCATTGCATCGCGCGCAGTTCTACCCGATCGAACGAGTGGGGGTGATTCCTAGGCATTCAGTCAGACGGGTTTCAGGTCAGAGATGTACCAGTCCGGCCCAACCTTGGTGAGTGCGACTGACACACGGCTTCCATCGAGAACTGGATCCGGAGTGACGGTCGTCGTCGTGGTTTGGTTGACGAACAGCAGCAGCGTGACACTTTCCGAATCTGCGGTAACCACCGAGCTTTCGACTATTTCAGCTTTGGTCGACACGCCCTTGTCTTTCGCGGTCGGGATGATGACCTGATCAGCGAGCGTTTCGAATTGTACTCGGAAGGGTCCGGTGAGCTGCTGCGTTGCCGACGACAGCGTCGATTCGATGTCGGCAGGGTTGTAGGTCAGGAGAGCGGGGACTTGTTCGCTCGCTGCGGCAGTAGCTTCGGACCTTGCGATCTTGATTTCGTCATGCCTCCCGATATCGAGATAGAGCCACACAATGCATCCAGATAGCGCAAGCATCGCAGCGGCAAGCATGCACGTCACTCCACGTCTGAGCCCAGGTCCCCAGCCGCCAACGACTGCAATAGGACTTCGGTGTGCCCTCATGCTACGAACTCGACATTCGACACGAGCCAATCACCGTCGATGTTGTCCAAGGTCAGTCTCATTCGGTACGTCCTTCTCTCACCATCCGGCGCTTCTGTGTTCTTGACTGTGGATGTCACCGCAGCCAGGACCGTTGCCTGACCGTCGTCGATCTTCGAGATGCCGGCGAGTTCAACTTGCCCTGTCGATTGCACTTGTCCGTCGCCGAGGACCTTCTCGAAGCTTCCCGAAACATCGGCGAACTGTTGTCTGAAATCGCCAGTCGTCGAAGCCAGAATCTGGTCCAAATCATCACGCGCACTGCCGTACCGCAAGGTGACGAGGTCGACGGCAACTTGATGTGCGGTCACGAGAACATCCTGTCCGCGAGCCTGCTCATCTCGGCGTCCCTGATCCGAACGCAAGAGTACGACCGATACCGTTGCCAGGACTGCCACAATAAGTGCCAGCGCAACCAGTACTACTGCGCCTCGTGACGAGGGCAACGCGGGCGCGGGCATCTCGACTTCGAGTGCACTGTGGTCCTCGGCCGGTGCATCGGTTACTTCACCGTTCATATCGATAGTGGCGTCAGCCACAGGTCCTGCCATGTGAACTTCTCCTTACTGGCATTGGGGTCTCGCAAGACGTTTGCAAGGATGTACGACTGGCCCTTCGGCGATACGAACCTTCCACTCGACGGATCGTAGGGAACTGCCACATCATTGGCCCCTGCTGTCGTTGTGATCGGTTCACCCGCACTCGTCTCGGGGATGGTGCCGGCCACGGGCCCAATTCCTGTTCCATAAGTCGACTGGCCCGGACCTGTGGCGCCATTTGGTGATGCCAACATCTCTTGCCAGGTCGACGGAAGCCCGCGTGGGCATTCGCTGACTTCAGCTGTGCGTACGGTGGGATCTGTTGCGCAGGGCAGGTTTCGTGCACCTCGCACAGCACGCGGATCACTTGACGGCAACGTGCAATACGAAGTGGTGCTCGGTTCCATCGGTGACGTGTCCGACGGATCTCGTCGTTGAATATCCTCGAAACCTTCGGTGCACGGAGCCGGATTTTGACTGCTTCCCAATTTGACGTCCAAGGGCCCCTGTCCCTTTTCTCGATCACCGTCTAATTGGAATCCGCGGTGAACATTGGAGAATGCCGAGGACAGTGCCGGGTACACAACCAATATCTGTTGCAGATTAGGCAGGTTGACCCGTATCACTTCACCAGAGGTCTGCAAGTTGGCGAGCATAACGGGCAGGGCCGGTCGAAGGTCATCGAAGGTTCCAGCCACCGTGGCTCCAAATCCTATGCCCCTGTCGAGGGTGGCTCTGATTTGCGCATCATTCATGACGAGCTGCTCGCTGAACGAATTGAGATCGCGTACAGACAAGCGTATTTCATCCTGGACATCGATTCCGGTGTCCAGGAGAGGCTCTGAATCCTCCACCAGTTTTGTCGTGGGACCGATATCTGCGAGGGCAAGGGTAACGAGGTCCTGAGAGGAGTCGATCAGCGTGCCAAGTGCCGGACCGATGCCGTTGAACGCTGCGAAAGACTCGTCGATTGTCGTCTTCAGATCGTCGCGTGGAATCGAGGCAAGTAGAGCGTCAGCATTTGACAGCAGCGTTCCGGTCGATGTGGGGAGCGAGGTTCGGTCAACTGAGACTGAACTTCCCTCCCTCAAGTACGGACCTTCTGTCGAGGCGGGGCGAAAGTCGACGTACTGCTCGCCGATAGCAGACACACTCCGGATGGCGACCTTCGATGATTCCGGGACGTCGTGATCGGAGTCCATCTTGAGGGTGGCAACGACGTCGGCCTTCGTTACTTCGATGGCAGTCACGCGGCCGATGTCTATCCCCCGGTACGTCACGATCGCGTTCGCATACAGCCCTGAGGCATCCTCGAAATGCGCTTGCACCGTGTAGATTCCAAGTCCCGCAGCGCGTTGCACACCCAGATAGTTGACGGAGACGTACGCCAGGCTGAGGATCGTCAGTACGAGAAATACGAGCAACTGTCGTCGAACGAACGTGGTCATCGGTTTCCCCGATCTTCGGTCGGCGCTCGGAGCGGGTCGACCGCACCTGTCGCAGTCCCCATCCCCGTCAGTGCTCCTGGGTCGGGGATGCTTCCGAGAACATCGTTCTGAAGGGTCGGGAGTGACAGATCCAAAGTCATGTACAAGTTGATGTAGTCACCTCTGATCGTGTCAGCAGCTGTGGTGACAGGAAATGGCCCGGTGCCTGCGATGACCAGCGAATCAGCCAGGGTCGAACCCGATGCGGCAAGTTCTGTGAGGGTTGGCGCCAAGCTTGCTAGGTTTGCCTTGAGGTCGTCCCGGCCGGCGGCGAGGACGTTGTTGGCGATATCGGCGGCAGATCCGACTTTGTCGAGCATCGTCACCAGTTGTGTCTGTTGGGTTTCGAGGACATTCACCGCGGGTTGGATAGAGGCGATCCCGGTGTCGATCGTGGTTGTCTGTTCGGACAGAGTCACGCCTAGACGATCGATACTGTCGATTGCTCGGACGATCTGGTCACGTTGGACGTCAAGGCCGTCGACAAAGGTCCCGAGTCGGCCGAAGAGATCATGTATCTGTTCCTCTCTTCCGCCCATCGCTGCGTTCATCTGAGTGGTGATTGCTCGAATCTGCTCCAATCCACCGCCATTCAACAGCAGTGACAGCGTTGAAAGCACTTCCTCCGTCTCCGGATAGCGACTGGTTCTGTCCAACGGAACGACGTCACCGTCACTGAGTGTTCCGATGGGCGACTGATCATCGGGAGCGTTCAGTTCGAGGTACTGTGCGCCGAGCAGACTCTTTTGCGCGAGCTTGGCGGTGGTGTTTTCGGGAAGACCATTTCCCTGTTGCAATTCGACGGTGAGTAACGCGGACCATCCGTTCACTTCTACTTTCCGAATGGTTCCGATCGTGACGTTGGCCGACTTCACCTCCGAGTTTGCCACTAGGTTCTGTACATCCGCCATCTGCACTGTCACCTGGTATGTGTCGCCCTTTGTCGAGTTTCCAGGTAGCGGAATTGAATTGAGCCCGTCGAAGCTGCATCCAGCGAGTGCAAGTGCAGCGCCACAGGCGCCAATTGTCGTCTGCATCAGGCGTGCGCGGATCATGGTCCTTCGCTTTCGATAGTCGGCAGGGTCAGATCGGTGACAGTTCCGGCTCCCGCATGTCCGGCGGGTGGGGGAACCGTCGGGTACAGCGCGGTCGATCCGAGTGCCTGCGCTGCCTGAGCGCATTGATCCTGAGGGGCGCCCACTGTTGTCAATAATCCGCAGATCAGATTCAACGGATCCACACGGTCCGGCACCATGAGTGCGCCGGTGAGCGAGTTCGCATCCGGGTCCCAGATATTGTAGAGATCCGAGAGCGCCGTCGGTGCGACGTGCAGCAGTTTGGCAATATCGTCCTGCCGGTTTACTAAGAGTTGGGTGATGTCCACGAGTTGAGATACATCCGTGCTGAGTCGATTCCGGTTGTCAGCAACGAAGGTTTGAACTTGTTCGAGCGCTGGAACAAGCGCATTGATGGCGGCATCGAATTCTGTCCGGTTGTCGTTGAGCAGTGCGGACAGTGATGCCAATTCCCGAACAAAGCTGCCGACCTGGTCATCGTTTGCCGCCAAGGCTGAGACGAAGGTCTGAAGATTTCTGATGGTCGCGAAGATATCCGTGCCGCTGGTATTCAAGGTTTTTGCAGCTCTTGATAATTCGTTGACTGTTTCGCCCAAGGTCGCGCCGTTGCCCGACAACGTATCCGATGTCTTGGAGAAGAAGTCGTTGACGGAACCGTCACGGTTGAGTCCCTCCGGCCCCAGTTCTGCTGCTAGGCTCGCCAGCTGGTTCTTGAGTTCGTCGAACTCGATGGGGACTGCTGTCTTCTCGAGTGGTATCACAGCCCCGTCGTCCATTGTGTCTCCACCTGTGTACGCGGGTGAGAGTTGTATGTAGCGGCCGGTGACCAGGGTGGGTGAGATGATTGCAGCTTGAACGTCCGAGGGCACAGAGTAGTCGCTATCGATACTGAACTCGATCCGAACGCGGTCGCCGTCCGGGGCGATCTTGTCGATACTTCCTACTGGGACGCCTGCAATCGCAACCGGGTCTCCTTCGTACAGCCCCGTTGAATTGACGAAATATGCCACCGCGTGATTGGTAGATACCTTGTCCACCATCAGGAAGGTTGCCGACACCGCCAACGCGCTCGCTGTTAAGACGATCACCACTGTCGATGTGCGCGGCAATCGTTGTCGTAGCGATTTCATCGCGGACCTCCGAAACTACTCGCGATCTGACCGCGCAGATCTGCCGGAATCAGGTTCTGGATAATTACGCCGAAATACGGACCGGTGGCAACGGCTTCGCCGATTTGCCGGACGAATGGTGCCGCGCGTACGAGGCTCTCGTTGAGATTCCCGTAGTTGTTCTGAAGTAAGGTCAGCACATCGTTCAGCTGATCGAGCGTCGGGCCAAGGGTATCTCGGTTTTCGGCCACGGCAGCGTCGAGCTGCTTCGATACCGCCTCGACATTTATCAGCAGAGAATGGACAGTGTCCGCCCGGCGGTTGATCGCATCGAATAATGCCGTGCCGTCACCGAACAGTGCTGCGAGTTGCTGATCCCGTTCTGCAAGTACACCTGACACCCCATTTGCGTAGGTAAGTAGGGACGCCAACGTCTCATCGCGAGAAGAAATTGTGTCCGATAGCCGCCCGAGTCCGGTGAGAGAATCACGCAAATTGGGTGGAAGATCAGCGAGAACATCCCCAGCGGAGTCGAGCGCCGCCGACAGTGAGGGCACATCCGTGTCCGCCACCGTAGAGGTGAGGTCGGATAGCGACTGACTGACGTCGAAGCTCGCGCGGGTTCGGGAAATGGGGATTACATCCCCAGAACGCAATTCGCCTCGTCCACTCGACTCCAGTTCCAGAAACCGCCGTCCGAGGGCGGTCTGCACTTTGATGGCGGCGCCGGTTTGGTCCCCCAATGTCAGTGTGTCGGATCCGGCGGTGAACGCTATTTCCACGATCGCACCGTTGAGTTCGATCTCTTTGACCTTGCCAACCTTGACGCCCGCGACTTGGACATCGTCGCCTTCTTTGAGTCCGGAGGCGTCCACGAATTCCGCTGTGTACGAAGTGGTGTCATTGATCACTGGGAGTGAATCGAAGTTGAAGGCAACCACCAGCGCTACCAGTACCCCTGCTGTTCCGAGGATCCCAATCGGAATGGGGTTTCGCTCTCTGAATGGCTTCATCGGTTACTGGCACCTTTGAGTCGGGGAAGTGAACATCGGCGAGGTCAACTGGTCGCTCAACTTGACCGCGACTCCGCACAGGTAGAAGTTGAAAAAACTTCCGTACTGCCCTCGTCCGAGCAATTTGTAGGCTTCGGGCAGCTTCGCGAGCACCAAGTTCAGTGTGTCCGAACTCGCGTTCAGGTTGCTCGACAATGCTCCTAGCTGTGAAATATCTTGCTGCAGAGAGGGTCTTGATTCTTTGAGTATCTCCGTCAGAGTGCCGGTTACAGCGTCGACATTCTCCAGCGCGGTGGCGATTGTCTCCTTGTCAGTAGCCAGTCCGCCGACCAGTCGTTGGAGTTGGTCCAGCATCGAGGAGAATTGTTGGCTTCGATTGTCGACTGTTGCCAGTACCGTGTCGAGATTGTCGATCACCCGACCAATAGTCTGATCCCGATCGGCAAGTGTGTTCGTCAGCGAGCCGATTTGAGCTACCAGGGTGCCGATCACGTCTGACTGCCCATTGAGCACTTGGATGAGCGAAGCTGAGAATTGATTCGTCTGTTCGGGGTCCAAGCCTTGTAGCAACGGACGAAAACCGTTGACCAGATCATCGAGGTCCAAAGCGGATTGCGTTCGTTCGAGCGGGATTGTCGTGCCAGCAGGTATCGCAAGACCTCCGGTCGATTCTTGTGAAATCTCCAGGTATCGATCGCCGATGAGATTCTTGTATTTCACTGCAAGCCTGTTCGATTCGGTCAACTTCACTTTGTCGTCGAGCGAGAAGCTAACAATGCCGGTCGTGGAGTCCTGCAACTGCACAGTCTCCACTTTGCCAATCGGTACACCGGCAACTTTGACGTCCTCGCCCGGCACCAGTCCTGAAACATCAGCGAAAAGGGCGCGATACGTCGTAGAAGCACCGAAGCGCATGTTGCCGACGACCGTGGCCAACAACGCCGTCGTCAAGGCAGTGACGATCATGAACAGCACCAGTTTAGTGCCCGGCGCGCGCGCCTTCACTGCGCAAACACGCTGGTCGGACCGTACAGGAGTGTCAGGAGCGGCGACTGGGCCAATTCCCCGAGCGTGAACTCGCGTTCGTAGGCTTCGCTTCCATCATGGAACTGAGTATGCGGCGGGACAGTGGAATTCGGATCGATGGGTCCGGCCCCGTAGCAGTCCGGCGCGTTGTCAGCGGCATTGATCGGGAGGTTATCCGGATAGGCGTAGGCCGGGTCACCGAGTAGAACCGTCGACTGAACATTGAGTCCAGGTTTCGTTCCTCCGACAGTGTTTTCGAGGAAGTGTCTATTTTGGCTCATTCCTGCAAAGAAACACACCGTCTGCGGCGAATACTGTGCGAAGAGGTTTGTCGTCGGCCGCAGCGACGACAGCGCTTGTGTCAGTGGTTCGGCGACCTCGCGGAAGAACGCTTCGCCGGAGTTGCCGAGTTCGGTAAAGCTCAGGATGAACGAGGTGAGTTCCGGTTCCTTCGCTACGATGCTGTCACTCGTGACGCTGAGATTTCCTACTAGAGAGAGAAATTCGGGCGAAGCGTCGGCAAAGGTGTCAGCGTTCTCTGCGAGCTTCGGAAGATCTCGTTGGAGCGTGGGTATACTGCCGTTGAACTTGCTCAGGTAGTCGTCGAGGTCGACGAGAAGTTGCCCCAGTCGGTCCCCGCGGCCATCCAACGCAGTTGCTGCGGCTCCGAGAGTGGCGTTGAGTTTTTGCGGATCCACTGCGTCGAGGACGGATACAAGGTTCGTGAAGACATCATTCACTTCTACGGTAACGTCCGAATTGTCAATCACGGATCCTTCTTCGAGACCCCAATCTGATGGGTCATTCGGTATTTGCAGAGTCACGAATTTTCGCCCGAATACTGTCGTCGGCTCCAAGTACGCGGACACATTCTGAGGAATGTTCGCCAGTTGCCCTGGATCTATATCCAGCGTGAGCTCTGCTCTGTTGTTGGCAAATTCGACGTCTGCAACAGTGCCGATGACTACCCCCCTGAGTTTGACGTCTGAGCCCGGATCCATCAAGAGTCCGGACCGGTCGGCGAGAATGTGAACCTGCACCGACCGTGTGAACGCTCCTGCATAGAGCGCCGCGGATACTGCGGCGGCGAGTAGCAGCACAACGATAGTGGCAAGTGCTATCAATGCTCGCCACAGGCGGGAAACTTCCAATGCAGCCATCCTCCTCTACCCCGAGATTCTCACGTTGGCCGAAGGCCCACCGAAAACAGCGATGCCGATAAGCAAGTCCACAATCATGATCGCGATCAGCGACGTTCTCACTGCCCGACCGACAGCGACTCCCACTCCGGCAGGGCCGCCCGATGCGTTGTATCCGTGATAGCAATGAACCGACATGACGACCAAAGACATCACCAGAACCTTGAGAAGAGACCAGAGGACATCGGTTGGTACAAGGAAAACACTGAAGTAATGCGCGTAAGTGCCGCGGGATTCGCCGGCGAGCCATACGGTGACGATGCGCGTCGACGCATAGCCCATGATCAACGCTATTGCGTAGAGCGGTATTACGGCTACGAAGCCGGCGATTATCCGAGTAGTGACGAGGTACGGGAGAGAGGGTATCGACATTGCATCGAGAGCATCGATCTCCTCGCTGACCCGCATTGCTCCGAGCTGCGCAGTGAAGCCGGCGCCGACGGTGGCGGTCAAGGCCACTCCAGCGATGACGGGTATCGCCTCGCGCGTATTGATGAACGCTGACACGAAACCGGACAATGCGGCTATCCCGACGTTGCCCAAAGTTTTCGTACCTTGCTGCCCGACTTCGTATCCGGCTGCAGCAGTAAGAAATCCGATGACAACGACGCTCCCACCGATCACGGCGAGTGCTCCACTGCCCAACGACACCTCCGCGATCAGTCTCAAGACTTCTTTGCGGTAGCGCACCACCGTTCGGCGGATCCACAGAAAGGCTTTCGCGTAGAAGATCATCTGGGCACCGAATCCGGCAAGCTTGTCCACGGGGACATTCCCTGCACGGAGAAGAGCAGTCGACGAACGACTACCTCCCGCACCTGACTTGGTTACGGATCTGAACAACTGCAAGCCTTCCTCTACTTCAACTGCAATGAGATCGTGGTGATAATTGAGTTCGCAAGGAACAGCAGCACGAAGCTGAAGACAACGGTTTGATTGACTGCATCCCCAACACCTTTCGGCCCTCCTTTTGCCCGCAAACCCAAGTGGCATGCCACAAGTCCTGCAAGGAGCCCGAAGACTGCGGCCTTCAACTCGCTGACGATAAGATCGCTGAAACTGGTGAGGATGGGAATGCTGGTGACGAACTGACCGGGAGTCGCTCCCTGAAGGAACACTGCGAAGGCGTAGCCACCAACAAGGCCGACCGTAGTGACCAATCCGTTAAGGAAGAGTGCTACCACTGTCGAGGCAATGACCCTCGGCACTACAAGTCTCTGGATCGGGTCGATCCCGAGAACCTCCATGGCGTCGAGTTCTTCTCGGATCTTCCGAGAGCCGAGGTCGGCACAAATCGCAGTAGCACCCGCACCAGCGACAACGAGCACGGTGACAACCGGCCCGATTTCACGCACTACCGCCAACCCCGCGCCGGCGCCGCTGAAGTCGACCGCCCCGATCTCGGTGAGGAGCAGATTAATCTGGAAGACCACGATAACGCAGAACGGTATCGCCATCAGCAGGGTAGGGACTATCGATACGCTGGCAACGAACCACGCCTGCTCGACGAACTCGCGAAACTGGAAGGGGCGCCGAAATAGCCCTCGCAATGCGTCGAGCGCAGTCGCATAGAAGCTGCCCACCTGCCTGGTCGCACCCGATGCGGCAGTTCCTGTAGCAGACAGATCAACACGCTTGAATTTTGATTCAAATCGCAATGGATGATGCCCCAGTTCTTGAACGCCGCGAAATGCCAGCGACGAACCAGTGCTGATTGCATCGCGACTGCGCGAAATAGACTGCAGGTGAATGCCCTTGATGGCGAACCAAGGGGGCGAAAGTCCTATGAAGCCTGTCACATTTCGAAGGCCGAACGCAACCCCGACAGCACACATATTTGAAGTTATATTCGAATTAGCCTTCCGAAAACCGACCGTTCGACACACCATCAGCCGTCTATGCCGCTCTGGGAGCCATGTCCACCACCGGGTGTTCCTGATCCCCGCTTTGGATTGACGACCCTGGGTGCCTTCATTGCTATTCCCGCTATCACTGACACCTCTGCAGGGCCGTTTGCCGCGACGCGGATGGGCGATCGTCACCCGTATACGAAGTCAAGGTCGGCGAGACCGCACCGATTCTTCTTCCGCGCCGACGGAAACGGATATTGCGATCAATGATCAAGTAGGCACGCTCGTCCAGCAGGATCACTCGACCGAACGCGTGCGGGTATCGTGTGGCCCGCCAAAGTCGCCACCAAGGCACATCGATTCGTTTCGCCGCGCTCCATGGGTGAAACGGCCTGCCGATGCCGTCGAGGAAGCGAATCCTTCTATAGTCTAACTATGGCTAGAAACCCAACTTCGAAAACTGTGCCGCGCGATGAGGGCCCGAGTGACTCCAAGTCCGCACGCACGAGGACACGGATCCTCGACGCTGCCGCACACATCCTCAGCATCAAGGGATATTCGGGCACTCGGCTGACAGACGTGGCTGATCACGCGGAACTCCAAGCCCCAGCTATCTACTACTACTTTCCCTCACGCGAGGATCTCATTGAAGAAGTGATGTGGGTGGGTATCGCAGACATGCGAGAGCACTTGCGCTCGACACTGGACAAGGTTGATTCGGACAAGACTCCGATGGACCGCATCATGATCGCGGTAGAGGCGCACTTGCGTCACGAGCTGGAAATCTCTGATTACACTACTGCGTCTATTCGCAATGCAGGACAGCTCCCTGAGAACATGCGGGAGCGGCAGAAAGCGGAGGAAGCCAAGTACGGCGAAATCTGGCGGAAACTCTTCAAGGACGCACTCGACGAGGGTGAAATTCGCCCCGATATCGATATTCGGGTCGCGAGAATGCTCGTGATGGGTGCTCTCAACTGGGCTGCTGAGTGGTGGAATCCCCGGCGTGGATCACTCGACGTCGTCGTTCAAACAGCCCAGTCAATTGTACGGGCTGGCATTGGTCCAATCGCAGAAGATGCCCTGGCTGCACCACCGGTCGTCATGCCTAAACGCCGCGCGCCCGCGCGCCGAAGCCGCGCGGCCGCGCAGGACAGTTGATCGTCCTTCCCCGCGGGCAGATCGAGATCTAAGTTCGCACTGCCGCAATAGCTTTACGCGTCTCCGCAAAGGCAAGAGCATCTTTCCATGAAGTCTTCTTCGTGATCAGGCCGCGATACTTCATGATGTCAGTTTGTCCGTTGACCGTGAGTGCGCCGACCAACGTGTCACCGCTTCGATACAGTGCCACCCACTTCCCATCCTCGTTGATGTCGCCGTCAACGAGGAGGACCTCGTCGGCGTCGGTGATACCGACGAACTGAATGCGACTCTGATACCAATCAGACCAGAAGTAAGGCACCGTCGAGTAAGGCCTCGGCACCTCAGGCGACAGAGCATTTCTCGCGGCGGCCGCTCCTTGCTCTGCGGCACTGGTCCAATGCTCGAGCCTCTGCAACCGGTCGAAGAGCGGGTTGTGCCATCGGGCAACGTCACCGGCGGCGTACACGCCGTCAATTCCGGTCCACAGAGTTTCGTCGCACACCACACCGTTGTCGAGTGTTAGACCAGAATCCGCCAGCCAATCGACTGCCGGCGCCGTGCCTATTCCGACGACAACGAGATCCGCTGGAAGAACTGTTCCGTCCGCCAAGACCACCCGCTCGACATGTCCATCCCCCTCTACAGCGGAGACACCGACCCCACAACGCAGTTCTGTGCCGTTCCGTTCGTGCAGCGAAGCGATTGCGCTGCCCATGGCAGGACCCACGGCGCGAACCAGCGGAGTCGGTAGCGCTTCGACGACGGTTACGTCGAGGCCGCGCTTGTTCGCGTTGGACGCGACTTCCGAGCCTATGAAACCGGCCCCGATGACTACAGTTCGCGCCCCGTGTTCGAGCGCAGCGCGAACTGCAATTGCGTCGTCGATTGTTCGCAGCCCGTACACCCCGGCCAAGTTCGAGGTTCCGGGAAGTGCACGAGCCTCTGCGCCGGTCGCAATGATCAGGATGTCGTACGAAACTTGATCGTCGTCGATATGGACGACCTTTCGTGCGGTATCGAGTCCGGTGGCCGGCCTTCCGAGAAGCAACGTGACATCCAGGTCGTCTGCAAAAGTCTCTTCCGACCTGAACCACGGGACTTCTGGTTCGGTTGCGTCCGTGCGCGGCTCGAGAAATGCTTTGGACAACGGCGGCCTGTCATAGGGCAGATGTGATTCCCTACCTATCAAGGTGATCGAACCCTCGAAGCCAGCTTTCCTCGCTGCTTCGACTGCTCGCAGGCCTGCCAGAGAAGCTCCGACAACGACGAAGCGTCGGGAGTCGTGGTGAGCGTTGTCCATCGCACTATCCTTCGTTCAAATATGGAGCTTCACTTAGTGTTCGATCTTCAAGGCTTCCGTGGGGCAACCCGCGACAGCCTCTTCTATTTCCGCGAGTTCTCCAGGCTCGATATCTTCCTTGAGCACCAGCAGATCACCGGATTCATCGACTTCGAAGAAAGCGGGTGCCAACGATTCGCAGATCCCGAGTCCGGTGCACTTGGAACGGTCGACGACGACCTTCATTATCTTGACTCTTTCTGTAAGGCAGCACTTTTCGGCTGCTTCAGTTGTACTGTCACGCTGAGGTGAAGATCGGAAACTGTGCCTTGACATGCTCGACGACGATCTTGGCCGTCTCTGCGCATGCAGTGGTTCCGCCGTTGGCGTATTCTTTCACGCCGTCTCCGACGTTCCACAGTCCTTCGATCGGTGTTGTGTTCGGTAGGTCGAATCCCGAAACTGCACGCTGAGGTGGCCAACCGTCACGAGTGACATTCGTGGAGAGAATGCGTGCCTTGTGATCGAATCCTGGGATGGCGTCACGGAGGTCCTCCATGACAAGTTCGATCTCGGAGGCCTCGTCGAAATCTCCGACCGAAGGGTTCGGGATCGCTCCGCCGACGTACAGGTGCCATCCATCCGGTGCCATTTCAGGGCAGACATCGGTGAAGTTGGCGATGTAGGCGAGTCGACGTGACTTTGCGAAACTGAGCATGCCAGGCACCTCGACGAGACGTTCCTCGCTGGCAAAGTTGACAGCTATCATCGAGCACGGGCGGTCTCCTCGCTTCACCGTATCCACGTACTCAGTCGGGAGCTTGTCTGCCCCCACCAGTCCGAGCGTGGCAGCGGGCCCGGCGTCACTGATCACAACCGGGGCTTCGACTGTCACTTGTGTGCCGGCTCTGTCGACCACTACTCCGGTGACACTTCCCTGGACCGTGGTGATCGATTCGACAGTGCTCGACAGCCAAACCTCGCCTCCGTTCGACTCCAACGAATTTGCCAACGAGCGCCACACGCCGATCGATCCCTCCGGGTGGAACCCGAATCGTTTGAACGCACTCTTGCGGGTGAAATATGTCAGGAACACCTTCGCAGGAAGTTCCTCAGAACTGACGGCGAACACCGACGCGCACATGTTGCGGAAAATGCCATGGACACCTTCATTTTTTGTGTACTTCGCGACCCAGTCGGCTGTCGACAACTCATCCTCAGGCAACCCACTGTCATTGCGCGCTGCTCCAATTCCTTTGACGAGTTTGGCGCCCTGCCTGGTCAGTTTTCCGAGGAGGAATCCCCATCCACCACCGGTTACGTCGACATCTTTACCTGCGATGCGGTACAGAATTGGTGGGCTAGGCTCGCGCACACCGAAGTTCGCTCCGACTTCAGTGAAGGTCTCTTCGGTGATGCCTCCGAGTTCGATCACGATCGCGCCGTTGTTGACCTTGAAACCGTCGATGTCATCCGTCGAAGCGCGGCCGCCTACTTTGTCGAGACTCTCGACGACCAATGTCTTGTATCCCGCGTGTGCCAAACGTGCCGCAGAGAACAGGCCTCCCGCGCCGGCTCCGATGACTACCGCGTCGAACTTCAGCATTTCTGTCGAATTCATACTTGTTTGCAACTCCTTGATCGGGCTGGGTGTCAGTACGAGCGGGGCAAGCCGAGCGAGGTCTGTGCCACGAAGTTGAGCACCATTTCCTTGCTGACCGGCGCTGTTCGCATCAACCGGGTGACGAACCACAGTTCGGACAAGCCATATTCGTGGGTCAAACCGTTCCCGCCGTGTGTCTGTATCGCCTGATCAAGAGCCTTGAGGGATGCCTCAGACGCAGCGTATTTCGCGATGTTCGCGGCCTCGGCTGCGTTCTCCCCGGCGTCGAAGAGTTCGGCACTTCGGGCAGTTGCCAATCGTCCGAGTTCAACATCGATGTGGGCGGCGGCCAAGGGATGTGCGACGCCTTGATGGGCACCGATCGGTTCGGACCAGACTTGGCGGGTTTTCGCGTAAGCGGCTGCCTTGTCCAGTGCGTAGCGGCCGACGCCGCTGCAGATTGCACCTACCAGGATTCGCTCGGGGTTGAGTCCCGAGAATACTTGGCGTAGTCCATTTCCAGCCTCGCCGATGAGTGCCTCCGGTCCTACCCGAACGTCGTCGAGGAACACGGTGAATTGCTTATCCGGTGAGACAATGGACGTGTCGATTTTTTGCAACGTCAGGCCCGGTGTGTCGGTGGGGACCACGAATAGCGACAGTGCTTTACGCTCATCCGTCGAATGTTCGGCGTCGCGTGCGACGAGCAGAAGTGCGTCTGCCTCGTCGACGGCGGAAATGTAGTACTTTCCACCTGAAATGACCCAACCGTCTCCGTCACGGCGGGCCGTGGTCTTGAGGTTGTGGCTGTTAGAACCTGCGTCGGGTTCGGTCAATCCGAAGGCCATCTTTTTCGACCCGTCGGCCATGCCTGGAAGCCAAGCCTTCTTCATCGCGTCAGAGCCGTGAAAGCTGAGGATCGACCCACAGATTGCCGGCGAGATCACCCAGATGAGCATCGGGAAGCCGTGCGCTGCAAGTTCTTCGACGACCACGACGGCTTCGGCCATGCCGCCTCCACCGCCACCGAATTCTTCGGGGAGATGGACACCGAGCAATCCGGCTTCCCCGAGTTCTTTCCACAACTCGTCGATGTTGCCGTTGTTGCGCGCACGTTCGAGGAAATAGCCGGGACCGTAGCGATCTGCTATCTTCGCGACGCTTTCCCGAATCAAGCGGTGTTCGTCAGTGTCTCTGATCAAACCTGTCATATCACTGTCCTTCGAATGTCGGTCGGCGCTTGTCCATGAACGCGCCGATTGCGTTTCGCGCATCACATGAATTGCCGGTACGTGCAACACCTTCGGTCTCGTTCAAGAGCTGCTCGGACAAAGTGTTCGTCCAGGAGTCCCGCAACAAGGCGCGCATGCCGCCGAACGCCATGGTGGGACCTTGCGCCAGTTTCTTTGCGCGCGCCAAGGCTTGTTCATGCAACGTGTCAAGCGGGACAACGGCGTTGATCAGGCCCCATTCGAGTGCCTCATCGGCTCCGAGGACGTAATTCTCGAGGTACATCTGAGCAGCTCGACGAGCGCCGACGAGCCGCGGTAGATGCCAGGTTCCGCCGCCGTCGCCTGAAAGGCCTATGCCGGCGAACGCCGTCACGAATTTCGTGCCCTCCGCTGCCAGGGTGATATCCGCGGTGTACAGGAAGCCCAAACCACCGCCCGCAACCGAACCATGTGCCGCCGTCACGATCGGAGCGTTGATCCGGCTCAGAACGCGAAACGCCTCATGGAACGGACCCGTCATCCGACGAAACAACTCACCGTATGACGAAGGTTCGGCGGTGGTGAAGTACGCGATATCGCCGCCGACTGTCAGGTCTGGGCCGGCGCCTTCGATAAGAACCGCGCGTACGGCCGAGTCCGAAGCACAACGTCGTGCCACGACCAGGAGTTCCTCACCCATAGTCAGATCAATAGCATTGCGCTGATCCGGCCGGTTCAGTCGAATTACTGCGACACCCTTGTCAATTTCGAATTCGATGGTCTCAAACACGCACGCTGCAGAAGGTTCGACGACGAGAGCCTCGTGCCAACGCTGACTGTCTGTCAGTTGATGTAGCCCGGTGATTCGTCCACCCGCGAAGGTGAGAACGTGATTGAACTCCGCATCCAGTTGGGCGCCGGACACCCGCCCTTCCCCCTTGTACCGTCCCGAGACAAAAAGCCTGCCGTCATCGAGAAGGTGAAATTCCTTGGGCTCTGCCTGTGCTCGGTAGTTCTTCGCGATGCGTCCCCAAAAATTGATTCGCATGGCGTCGGCGGTTTCATGCGTGCCACCGAGATCGAGCGGGAGCCCGTCAGTGGTCTGTCCGACAAAATCGGGAGCGATCAAGTCCGACAACGTATCGCGATCACCACTTCCCAAAGCAACATACAGCCGTGCCGCAATGCCTGCTTCGGTTTCCTGGTCAATGCTCATCGATCCCTCCTCATCATCATTTAAATCTAATATAAATAAAAAAGTGTGTGCCCGTCAAGGCTGACCCAGAAAGGCGGAACTCAATCACGACCTATCAGCGCCCAAACAAATAGGACAGACACTTCGACGCACATCAACCCAGTTCGCGGCCAACCACAGAAACGAAGGACACGCAGCTACCTGGACGACCACCGAGATTGTGAGTCAGTGCGGTGTGCGGATCGTCGAGTTGCCGCGCTCCCGCCAGCCCGCGGAATTGCAGCCAGCATTCGTACAGCATCCGCAGTCCGCTGGCCCCTACCGGATGCCCGAAGGATTTCAGTCCTCCATCGGGATTCACCGGCAACCGTCCAGAGCGATCAAAATCCCCGGCAAGCACGTCTTTCCAGCCCTGTCCGCGGCTTGCGAAACCGAGATCTTCCATCAGAACCAGCTCGGTCGGGGTGAAACAATCATGTACTTCAGCCATAGATATCTGAGTGCGCGGGTCGGTGATCCCGGCCTGCGCGTAAGCATCCTGCGCACTGCGAACGACCTCGGGAAAAGTTGTGTAGTCGTAGTCGGGGTCGGTAGCGCCTCGCGCCGGGCCGGCAGCGAGTGCCAGTGCCTTCACATACATCGGGGTGTCGGTGTAGAGGTGTGCGTCTTCGGCGCGGACGATCAGCGCGCAGGCGGCTCCGTCGGAGACGCCGGAGCAATCGAATACACCGAGCCTGCCGGCTACCAGCGGGGCGTTCTCGATCTTCTCGCGAGATACTTCAGACCGGTACTGCGCCTTAGGATTCAGTGCGCCATTGGCATGGTTTTTCCAGGCGATGTGCGTCATAGCTGAGCGCATCTTCTCGGGGTCCACGCCGTAACGTGCGCAATAGGCGGGGTCCAGGAGGGAAAAGGCGGCGGGTGCCGTCATCGAGAGTTCGGCGGCAGTGCCGTCTCCAGGCGGGTCTCCGCGCAGCAGACCGGAAAATCCGGAGTCTTTGAGCTTCTCCACGCCTACGGCCATCACCTTGTCGTAGGCGCCGGAAGCCACTGCGTAGCAGGCATTACGGAAGGACTCTGATCCGCTGGCGCAGTAGTTCTCCACGCGGGTGACGGGCTTGTAGTCCAAGGCCAGTGGTTTGCTGAGGGTCAGCCCGCTCTGTCCGCTGCCGAGAGTGCCGAGCCAGAATGCGTCGACGTCGGCGAGCGAAACACGATCATTGCCGTCGAAGCAATCCGTTATGGCATCAACCAACAAATCGTCCGCGCTTCGACCCCAGTGCTCACCGAAAGAGGTGCAGCCCATGGCAACAATGGCTACTCTGTCCGAAATTCCGTTGCTGCTCATAGCATCTTGGCCTTCCAAAAGTAGTTATGTACCCCGTTCGCGGTTCCTAAACGGCGGAAGGTGAGTCCTACCCGTGTGCCGACCCCAAGCGCTTCCGGATCCGCGTCGGCAACCTCGAGGGTGTAACGGCCACCGCCGTCGAAGTCCACCACGGCATCCACGACCGGCGGAGACGGAGAGAACGCCAGTCGGTCCACGGTGTACGTGGCCACACTGCCCTCACGCGGCGCCAGCGACTCTGCGGCCATCTTGTCCACTACTCCGCAACCCTTGCAAACCCGCGCGGGTGGCAGGTGCAGGAAACTGCAAGCAGAACAACGCGTTCCGGCGAAGTTAAACTTCCAACTCAGGGCACGCGCAGACGGCGGAGCGGCCGCCCAGTCAGGTTCCGGACGACGCGGCGGCTCACGATCAAGGAGTCCACGCCAGTTGAGGTAGGTGAAATACGGGAGTGTGCGGCCAGAGGCCAGTTGACTTGCCACGCTGACGCTCTGGCGAGCCTCGAGGATCCAGTGGGTAGTGTGCAGCACTAGCGCATCGGCGCCGTCCGCCGCCGAGATCAGTAGGATCGACTGCCCGGGCTCGGCGCGGTCCAGTACATCGGCAAGAGCAAGACCCAGGCCTGCGGCACCTGCGTACCCGATCGGCGATCCGGTAGTTCCGATCACCGCCGGCAGCAGCTTCGCCGCTCGTTTGGCAACACCATTGTTGGGCGAGACCACCACGACGTGATCGACGCGGCCGATATCTGCTTTTGCCAGTGCCTCTTTCGCCACTTCAGCGATCAGCGGGAGGTACTGCTCCAGCCCGAACCGCTCCTCCCATTGACTGCCGGCGACAGCGCCGGGAACACGCCAACGGTCCAGGAACTCTTCACTGAGGCTGGCCCGAGCTAGCACCGTGGCAAGAGCCGTCTCAGCGGGACCGAAGGCAAAGGCCGCCGCCCCGTCACCACCGCCCCGTTCATCAGCCGAACCCGGTCGCCCTGTGATCACATCGGACAACACTGCCAAGCCGCCCGACTCTCCAGCCGTGAGCAAGGCTGCCACCGCACCACGCGCACTGCCTACAATATCTGCAGCGAAAACATCGCGATCCAAATTCAATGCCGCATGCACCGCAACGGCATTGGTCTTATCTGCGTACGCCGGTGAGGTAGTCGCCAGATACAGCGAACGTGGATCGGAGTCCGTCCGGCCCACAAGGGCCGCACGTGCAGCCTCGACAGCCATCGTGGTGCTGTCCTCGTCGAACGACGCGGCAACACGTTCGCCCCGTCCCCCACCCGCGCCACCTGCGCTCGCGATCTCAGCCAGGGACACCCGGTGTCGCGGAAGGTACGTGCCGTATGACGTGATACCAAGGCGTTGAGTTGTCATGAACTACAGAACCTTTCAAGAATCGTGACGGAACGGGGCCGCCTGAGATCACAGCTCACCGAGATCACGGTCCTCCCGCCAACGGTCGGCAGAGGGGTCGAGCAGACGTTCCATCGCGTCGTCGCTCAGCCACACGAGCGCCTCGAGAACAAGGGCGTCGAGATAGCGCGTCTGTCCCGTGCGGAGATCCTCGAGACGCAACCGAGGACACTTGGCATTCTCGTCGATCTCCACCGAAACCTGGGCGAACTCGCTGTACACGACCGCTTTGCCGGACATGACCATCTCCTAGATCAAGAAGCCCATATTGGGCAGTGCATACTCGTTGTCCACCAAAACCACGGTCTTGCCCGCCAGTCGGATCGCGTCGTCAACGACACGAATCCTGTAAGTCACTCGGCCCGCGAAGATGTCGGTCCCCCGCTCCTTGGCGGAAAACAACATGAAGTTGGCGCCCACGACGGTGTTCTCCGCACCCGATACGGCCGCTTCCGTACCGAGCAACTCGACGTTGGAGATCACCCGGCGCATGTTGGACGGCGGGGATTGTGCATAGCGCTTACTCGTGCGCAATTGCTTCAATCTGGTGGAAATGCGATTTCGATTGTCGTAGATCACGGACATGTGGGTCTTCGGATCCTTGTCGGTGCCGTCGATGGGCACCCAGTACAGGGCGTCGTCCGTCCACAGCGCTTCCCAGGAATCGAAGTCATGCTCGTCGGCATAGCGCGCTTCCCGGTAGAGAAAAGCTTCCACCTGACGGATATCGGTGAGATCCGGCGTCTTTTGGCTGCGATTTTCGAATGCGACGCTCACTTTGTTTCCTTCCCGACAGCGCCAACAACATCGGCATCGGCATCGGCATCGGCGACTACATCGGCGGGTGCCTGCATGATCTGCTTGTAGTGACGCCAGAAGGCGCGCATCGCGGTCTCGTCGGTAGCGGTTCCGATCCGGTAACCACGCTCATCGGTCTGTTCGCGATCGACGCCGCGGCGGATGTCCACCCAATGCGGTTCGCGCATAGTCACACCCACTTGGTTTCGCTCATACATCTCGGTGTCGTCGGCAAGCAACATGCCGGCCGGGCCCACCGAGCCGATCGACTGCGACACCATCCGGGAATTGAGTTCCGGAGCACCCCTGAGCTGGACCGCGGTCGAGTACTGCACGCACTCATGCGCGGAGAGCGGCTGAATGTTGAACACCTGAATCTCGGCAATGAACAGGTTGGGGAAAATCATGACGTGGGGAGCACCCTCGATCATGATCTCTTCGGCGCCGACGCCATGCTTGACGCGCATCGCTGCCACATAATCCGGAACCCGATCCTCGGTGGTGCCGAACCAGCGCATCGGCTCGGCAAAGGTGCGAAACTCCGGCCGGAGATCGTTCTCGCTGTGCCCGTTCCCGAATGCCCTGGTAACTGCCGTGGAGTTGTCACTGTAGAGCGCACCGATAGGGCTGCCCGTCACCGAGAAAATGGAACCATGGACAAACTGGGGATGGTAGCCGTCAGTCTCGTTCTCGGCCAACAACTTCCAATTCGCGCGAGTCTTGTGCTTGAGCCAACCTGCGGTCAACTCCACCTCGCCCTCAGGCGAAAGCCGTGCCAGTCGGTCCAGTTCGCCCGCAGCGTCGCCGAGGTGCTCGAGCAGAGTGGGCCCCTCCTCTGCGAAGCTTCCGAATACGAAGCCCTGGTACTCGGCGACTCGCGGCACTTTGCCCATACCGAGTTCGAGTTTGTTCTTTCCGCCGTAGCCCTTGTTGTACGGGTAACCAAGCAGCTCACCGGTATTGCGGTAGGTCCAGCCATGGTACGGGCACCGGAACGAACTCGAATTCCCGGCTGCGTCATCGCAAACGAGGTTGGCGCGGTGGGCGCACCGGTTGAGCAGCAGATGTACGTCACCGGACTTGTCACGCGTCATGATGACGTCTTGCAAGCCGAGCTTCTTGCGGACGTAATCGTTGGGCTCGGGCACCTCGGAGGTGTGGCCGACAAACACCCAAGTCTTGTACCAGATTCGCTCGAGCTCGTCAGCGAAGACATCGTCGTTGGTGTAGAGCGATCCATGGATACGCTCGGGCTCGATGAGTGCCGAGTAGTCGACTCGAGGAGCTCTGTCGACCACGGGGTCGCGATCCGTTGCGAGAGTCACTGTTTCTGCTCCGATCCTTGAATATTACTGCTGTCGAATAAGTTTGGCGGCCTCGGTAACGAGGCGAAATTTCTGAATCTTCCCGGTGGGAGTTGTGGGCAGCTCCGCAGCCTCGAGGAACCAGACGTGCTTGGGGACCTTGAACCGAGCCAGGTGCTCGCGGCACAGCGCCAGAACCTCGTCCTCCGTGATCGTCGATTCCGGCGCACGCACTACGCACGCACAGCCGACTTCACCCCACTTGTCGTCAGGCACACCGATCGCATACACCTGACTGATGCCGGGGTGAGCCGTGAGGAGTTCTTCGATTTCCTTGGGCATCACCAGTTCTCCGCCGCTCTTGTAGAGCTCTTTGGACCGGCCGGTGACCTGCACGTAGCCGTCGTCGCGGACGATTCCCAGGTCGCCGGAGTACACCCACCCGTCACGTAAGCCTTTGGCGGTCTCCTCGGGCTTGTTCCAGAACCCGAGCATCGCTGTGGGTCCCCGCGAAATCAATTCGCCTTCTTCGCCATTCGGGAGAAACTCACCCGTCACGGGATCTGCGGTGCGGTACTCGCACAAGGCGCCTGACCGCTCGACGATTCCCGCGACGCCAGCCAACTTCGGTGTGCCCACCGTCGAAGAAGTCAGTTCGAAACTGTCTTCCGGATCACTCAGAGTCATGGCGCCGCCGCACTCGGTCATCCCGTACCCGGTGACGATCTCGGTGATCCCGAGCAGAGAAGCGGCCTTCTCCCACAACCACACCGGACCGGGAGCCGCACCCGAAAGTAACGCCTGCAGACTCGAAAGGTCGTAGTCGGCGATGTCGGGTCGTTCGAGGATGCCCACCGTCATAGTCGGCACGCACAGAATGTCGTTTGCCTGGTGTCGCTCGATACCGGCCAGGTAGGCGGCGGGGTCAAAACTGGGTTGCAGAATCACGGCGCCGCCCACAGTCATCGCGGCCAGCAGGCCCTCGATGTAACCGAACATGTGGTAGCACGGCAACGAGAAAAGCACGCGCCAACCGTCGTCGAAGGCCCGGGTCAGCGCCGACGCATACCCGGTGCGCTGCACCGCGTCATGGGTAATCAGAACGCCTTTGGGCGAGCCTGTGGTTCCCGAGGTGTAGAGGATGTCGCCCACCGAATTCGGGTCGACGACAATGCCTGCGCTGGAGCCCACGTTGGCCCGACCAAGCTCTTCCAAATCCTGAAGTGTCCGGACGCCGTCCCTGGTCCGTCCGTCGACACCGACCTGCACGACATGACGCAACAGCGGCAGAGCGGTCTGGCCCTCCGGGGTGTCCCAGCCTGGCGCAACGGAATCGATCATCTCCGGATAGTCCAGGCCGGCATGGCCGGTCATGGTGATCAGCACAGTGCAGTGGGACTGTTCCAGGACGTAGGCCAACTCTTCTGCCTTGTAGAGAAAGTTGAGCGGAATCGCTACGGCACCAGCGTGTGCGACCGCGAACTTCACCGGAACGAACTCGGTGTAGTTGGCCATCACGATGCCCACGTGATCGCCAGGCTTGACGCCGAGTGCCACGAGTCCGTCCGCCAGACGACGAGACCAGCCTGCCACCTCGCCGTAGGTGGTGATCTTGTCATCGGTAATGACCAGGGGCCGGTCACCGAAGAGTTCTGCCCTGTGATCGAGCCATTCCCCCAGCGAACGCTGTGTCCACTTGGGGAATTGACGCTCCAGCGCGTCGCGCCGTTCCACGATCGAGTTCACCACGACTATGTCCTCCATTTTTCAAATCGTAATTAGATAAATGCAGCGTAGGGGATTGGCAAGTTCACGTACTCGTCTCTATCTGCCCTGGAACACTGCCTTGCGCTTCGCCGTGAATGCCTCAATCCCTTCGGCGAAGTCGTCGGTGTCGAAGAGCCTGGCCTGAGCTTCGACCTCGAGGTCGAGTAGATCCATCGGCGCCACGGCTCCGCGGCTCCAGATCCATTTCATTTCCCGCAGCGCCAGCGGAGGCGCGGCCGCAATCAGTTCGGCATCGGACAATGCGCGCTCGAGCGCAGTGCCCGTCGGCACCGTCTCGTCGACCATGCCCAGGCCCAGGCCTTCCACGGCAGAGAGTCGCTTCGGCAGCATCATCAACTGCCGCGCCATCGCGGGCCCCACCCGAGACGGCAACGAGTAGAAGATTCCCATGTCCCCCGCCAGTCCGACGCCGGTGAATGCCGTGCTCAGGACCGCATCCTCACTGGCAACGACTCGGTCACAGGCCATCGCGAGCGAGACGCCCGCACCGAACGCGAAGCCTTCGACGGCCGCGATGACAGGCTTGGTACCGCCCCAGATCGCCCGGATCCCACGCTGGGCCGCCTGAGCGCGAATGACGGTCTTCTCCGCGCTCTGGCGGTCCATGGTGGAGATGTCCCCACCGGAACAGAAGGCTTTGCCGGCGCCGGTCAGCACGACTACCCGTACGGACTCTGCGGACATCGCCCCTTCCAAAGCCTCGGCCAACTCCACCCGCAATATCAGGTCGATGGCGTTTCGCTTGTCCGGGCGATTGAGGGTGATCAGACGAGTGGTGCCGCGATCTTCGACGAGGACCGTCGATTCCGACTCCATCTCAGCGGCCCACGAATTTCGGCGCGCGGCGCTCGAGAACCGCAGCGAGTCCCTCGCGGGAGTCTGCTGTCCCCGACAGTTCGGAAACCGTACGCGCCTCTTCCGCAAGCCGGTCGGCTACAGTGGCGCCCACGCCGCCCCAGAGCAGCCGCTTGGTCGCGCCGACCGCGAGCGGGGCGAGCTCGGTGAATTGTGCGGCGTACTCGTCGGTGCGCTTCGCGAGCTCTCCAGCGGGAACGACGGATGTGATGAGACCGATCTCCAGCGCGGTCTGCGCGTCGAGAGTCGGGTTGGTCAGCAGGATTTCAGCAGCCTTGCGCAGACCCACGAGCTGAGTGAGGGTGACCGACACTCCCCCATCGGGCGCCATCCCCACGCGGACGGCGCCGGACATGAACTTGGCAGTCTCCTCGGCGATCACAAAATCTGCAGCACACGCCAAGCCCAGGCCACCGCCACCGGCAGCGAAACCATGCACCGAGGCGATGACCGGAACCTGAAGTTGCATCAAAGCCGAGGTCGCAATTTGCAGCCACGCTGTGGCCTCACGGAGGTAATCCGGCAGCGCCTCGCCCTTTGAGGCGAAGGTACGAACGTCACCGCCGGCGCAGAAGTGCTTGCCTTCCCCGGTGATGACGACAACCCTCACCCGCGGCTCGCCGTGGCACCGCAATACCGCAGCATGCAGGGCCTGCAGGAATCCGACGTCCATTCCGTTGGACGCTTCAGGTCGGTTAAGACGCAGCCTGGCAACACCATTGGACTCGAGGTCCAGCAACACAGGCCCCTCAGGGATGAGATTTTCGGTCATGGCGTGCTCCTTTGTTGATCCTTGTTCGTGAATTCGTCGATGCCCGTGCCGCCCGAATCTTCACTGAGATGATCGAGAACAGTGCGATGCTCGAGGGACAGTCCGTCCGCCAGGGGCAAACGAAGCCCCGCGTACACGAGTTGCTTGCTGCGCCCGAGTGCGACGGGGTCCTTGGCGGCCAGCGCCTCGGCAAACGCGTCTACATCCGCGTCGAACGTGTCCGCCGGCAGAGCGCGGTAAGCGAGCCCCCAGGCCACTGCCTGATCCGCGGAGAGCCTGTCTCCGGTGAGAATGTGTGCCAGCGCCCGTTGCCGACCAACCAGACGGGGAAGTCGCTGCGTGCTACCACCACCCGGCACCATGCCGTGATTGGAATGAGTATCGGCCAGTTTGGCTTTCGCGTGTACCAGCGCAATATCAGCGGACTGCATCAATTCGAAACCACCTGCCATGGCGTAACCCTCGACTGCCGCAATCACGGGCACATCCAGCTCGGCGATCGCCGAACACGCCCGGCTGAAATTGCCGAACAGCTCTGACATCGCGTCACGGCCTTGCTCGCGCAGTTGCTGCAGCTCGTGGAAATCCCCGCCCACAGAGAAATTACCGCCGGCGCCGCGCAGAACTATGACCCGTACCTGCGGCGCCAACGTCCGAAGCGCCGTCTCCAACTGCTCACCGAGTGCGACCGTGATCGCGTTCATCGCCTCAGGCCTATTGAGCATGATGCGGCCGATGGCCCCATCTACGACAGCCTCGACGACGGACACGGTACGCTTGACATCCGCGGCAGTCACATCAACCGCCCGCCGCCGACTTCGAGCACGGCACCGGTCATGTAACTCGAATGCTGTGAAGCCAAGAACAGCACTGCCCCCGCCACCTCGCGAGGTTCGCCGGCGCGCTTCATAGGAATATCCGCCTCACGAGCAGCGAAAATATCGGTCGGCATGGCCTCGGTCATCGGGGTGCGAATCAGGCCAGGTTGCACAGCATTGACTCGAACACCTTTGTGCGCCAGTTCCTTCGCGGCAGACTTCGTCAGACCGACGATACCGGCTTTTGCGGAGCTGTAGTTGGTCTGGCCAAAGTTGCCGGACTTCCCCGACAGGGACGACATGTTGATGATGGATCCGCTACCGGCTTCGCGCATCACGGCCGATGCTGCCCGCACGCCGAGCCAACTGCCCTTGAGATGCACGTTGAGGACTGCTTCGAAGTCGGCCAGCGTCATCTTGCCCAGCGACGAGTCTCGGGTGATGCCTGCATTGTTGACGAAGATGTCAAGGCAACCGAACTCTGTGACAGTCGCTTCCACTGCATCACGCACAGAGTCCTCATCGGTGACGTCGCAACCCCGGCCCACAGCACCCTCACCTAACGACACGGCAGCCGCAGAAGCCTGATCCTCGTTGACGTCGAGGATCATCACCTTTGCGCCCTCCTCATGCAGGAGGCGTGCGATCTCCAGTCCAATTCCCTGAGCAGCACCCGTAATGGCCGCACTCTTTCCCTCGACCAATCCTGCCCTCACGATGCGCACCCCCGGCGCGACTCGACACCGAACACGACGTGGCAGACCCTGCGAAGAATCCTCATGCAACCTCCTGGATGAATACTTTTGAATTTAACATAAATTAGTTAAGCTGCCGGAGTCAATGCCGGAGCGCCAAGACACGGAAGTGAGACAAGCAGATGGACCTAGGTCTGAAGAATGGACGGGTGCTGGTCACCGGAGGCGGGTCGAACGTGGGCCGTGGCATCGTGCACGGCTTTGCCCGCGAGGGCGCCCGAGTGGCGATCTGTGACATCGACGGAGATCAGGCCGAGAAGGTACGCATCGAGGCCCTCGAACTCGGCGCCGCCGAAGCGATCATGCTGGCCGAAGACCTTACCAAGGAAGGCGGCGCGGAACGATCCGTGGGCGCACTCCTGGAAAAGTGGGGCGGCATAGACTCACTGGTGAACAACGCCGGATTCAGCGAGGCCGAATTCTTCGCCAAAGACACCGATCGAGCGCGCTGGCAGAAGACCATCGAGATCAACCTCTACACCGCAATCGCCTGCACTCAGGCCGCACTCGGCCCCATGCGCGAGGCCCAGTCCGGCTCCATCGTCTTCATCTCCTCCGATGCAGCCTTCGGCGAAGTCCGGCAAGGCATCTACGGGGCAACCAAAGCCGGACTGATCTCCATGGCCCGCACCGTAGCGAAAGAGCATGGGCGCCAAGGCATCCGCTCCAACGTCGTGTGCCCGGGCCTGGTTCTTCCGGAGAGCCCGGACGCCGTGGGCACAGGCAGCCTGTGGGCGGCAGGTGCCGACAAGGTGTTCAACGCCAGCCAGATCGAAAACCTCGAAAAGGGCATCCCCCTCCGCCGCCTCACAACCGCCCACGACGTCGCTGATGCCGTGGTCTTCTTCTGCTCCGCAGGTGCGGCTCGCCAAATCACCGGCCAAGTCTTGTCTGTCAGCGGCGGGTATTCGATGCCGTGAGGACGAACAAGCCGTCCACCTCTGGCAGCAAATCCGAGGCCACCGAGGAGCGTCTTCTGTTCGCGGCCGCAAAAGTACTCTCTCGCAAAGGCATTTCCGAGACTCGCCTCACCGATATCGCCGACGTAGCCGGCCTACGCGCACCTGCCGTTTACTACTACTTTGCGTCCAGGCACGAGTTGATTTCCGAAGTCATGTCGGTTGGCCAGAGCCGTCTGCGCGAGCACGTCACCGCTGCCCTCGATTCCTTACCTGCTGAGACCAACCCGATGGACCGAATTTGCGCTGCAGTTGCGGCGCACCTCGAGGTCGAACTCGAATTGTCCGACTTCGCGACGGCGGTCACCCGCAACACCGGCCAGTTGCCCGACGGCATCCGCGAGCGGTTGCGCGAGGATTCACACGCCTATTCCACCTTGTGGCGCGAACTGATGGACGCGGCCTTCGCTGCGGGGCAGATACGGGCAGATCTGGACCTGAGAACTGCCCGCAAGCTTGTGATCGGCGCGCTCAACTGGGCCCCTGAGTGGTGGCGCGGATCCGACGGTTCGCTCTCCGAACTCGTGGCGACCACGCAGAGCCTGGTCCGGCACGGGCTGAGTCCCGTCGCCACATAGAAGACTCCATCAGACTGAGAAGAATGTCGAAACTGCAAGGAAACTCCTCAGATTCGGCCCGATGAAAGGAAAACAGACATGGCGAAACCACTCGCAGGCTGCCGGGTACTCGAACTTGCGGGGATCGGTCCGGGACCTTTTGCCGGGATGTTCCTGGCGGATCTCGGCGCCGAAGTTGTGCGGGTGGACCGCCCCGGCGGTAGCGGATTCTTCGCCGGTTCGGAACACATCGACATCATGAACCGCGGGAAGCAGTCACTGCTTCTGGATCTCAAGAAGCCCGAAGCGGTCGACGTACTCCTCGGCATGGTGGAGCGCGCGGACGTGCTGATCGAGGGATACCGACCCGGCGTAGCCGAAAAGCTGGGGGTCGGTCCCGAGGCCTGCCTGGCCCGCAACCCCAAACTCGTCTACGGCCGCATCACCGGATGGGGTCAAGACGGCCCGCTCGCCCAATCAGCAGGTCACGATATCGACTACATCGCACTCACCGGCGCATTGCATGCCATCGGCCCAGCGGACGGAGCCCCACAGATTCCGCTGAATCTTCTCGGCGACTTCGGCGGTGGCGGCATCTATCTCGTGATCGGCGTGCTCGCGGCGCTCATCGACGCCAAGGCGACCGACACCGGCCAAGTGGTGGACGCCGCAATCGTCGACGGCGTCAGTCACCTACTGTCCTCGACGCACATGATGATGGCTGCCGGGGCCTGGGTGGACCACCGCCAGAGCAACATGCTCGACGGCGGCACTCCCTACTACTCGATCTACGAGACCGCTGACGGCCGTCATATGGCTGTCGGCGCCCTCGAGCCCAAGTTCTATGCCGAACTTCTCTCCGGCCTCGGGCTGGACGAGCCGGCGCACCTGCAGCAGGACCAGAGCCGCTGGCCGGGGCTTCGCAGAAGTATCGCCGCTACGTTCAAAACCCGCACGCAATCAGAGTGGACGGATCACTTCGCAAACACTGACGCATGCGTGGCACCCATCGAAACTCTGACGGGTGCTGCCGAGAATTCCCACGTTCGCGCCCGTGGTTCCCTCGTCGAGGTCAACGGCGTACTGCAGTCCGCACCGGCACCGCGGTTCTCCAAGGAGCAGTCGACGGTAAACTGGCCGCCTCCCATGCCCGGCGAGCACTCTCGGGAGGTTCTTTCCCGTTGGGGCGCAACCCACATCGAAGATCTCATCGCCCGCGGAGTTGCCATCGAAGCAGTCGAGGTGACGGTGCCATGACCGCCCTCCCCGAGCAGTCCGACAACTCGAGCACCCCCGCCGTACACCGAGTAACCGAGGGGATCTACCGAATTCCACTCGCTCTGCCCATGGCAGATCTGACGACCGTCAACTGCTATGCGGTCACGTCGGGGTCCTCGATCACCCTCGTAGACCCGGGATGGGCCTCGCCTGCTACCGAACATGCCCTGAGCGAGGCTCTTTCGAATCTCGGATTCGCACTGGCAGACGTCGAGCAGATCGTTGTGACGCACACACATTGGGATCATTACACCCAGGCCATCGCGCTTCGCGATTCCTACGGAACCCAAGTGCTCGTGGGCGAGCAGGAACGGCACACCATCGATGCGTTCGACAAAATCGCCGGGATGCACCCGCGACAGGCCGAGTTACTGAGAACCTGCGGTGCCCCCGAACTGGCCGATCTGATCAAGGCACTCGAACACGAAGAACACGAAAGGGATGTCCCTTTCGGGGAACCTGACGCGTGGCTCAAAGACGGACAACAACTTTCGGTCGGCGACCGGACGCTCGATGTTCATCACACACCCGGACACACGCGCGGGCACATGATCGTGGTCGATTCCGAGCGAAACGTCATGATCACCGGCGATCACATACTTCCCCGAATCACGCCGTCCATCGGATTCGAGCGCGCTCCGGAGGAATTGCCACTCGCCTCGTTCCTCGCGTCATTGGCACGGGTGAAATCTCTGCCCAACGCCTCGATGCTGCCCGCCCACGGCCAGGTCACTCCGCACGTCCACGACCGAGTTGACGCCCTACTTGCACATCACGACGAACGATTCGATGCCGTTCTCTCACAGGTAATCTCCGGCCGACACAGCGCAGTCGACGTTGCAGGCGCCCTGACCTGGACGCGACACGAGCGTGCACTTGCCGACCTGAGCGACGTCCACCGTATGCTGGCCATCCTGGAAATCGGCGCACACCTGGACGTACTGGCGATACAAGGACGACTGACGCGCACCGACGTCGACGGCGTCCACCACTTCACGATCTGACTCCCAATATACTTGTGCGGGTGTCGAACAATAACTGTTCGACACCCGCACAGGTTCAACCGAGCGCTACCCGAGCGGATTCACACCCGGGACGGCACCGGTCATGTCGGAGATCTCCGCCCAACGCTCTGCAAGCTGGTCGACAGTGGGCGGTTCGGCAAATGTCACTCCCTTGTTCTGGAACTGAGCCACGCGCTGAACCTGTCCGCCACCGACCACGAATACCGACCCGGTCTCGGTGGATTCCTCGGTGAGGAGGTAACCGACGACCGGCGCAACGTGCGCCGGCGGCAGCTTCTCGAGAAACTCCGGCGGTGCGATGTCCTCGGTCATCCTGGTTGCCGCGAGCGGTGCAACCGCATTGGCATTGATCCCGTACTTGGCACCCTCGATTGCCAGCGTGTTGATCAGACCGACGAGTCCGAGTTTTGCTGCACCGTAGTTGGATTGACCGAAGTTTCCGTACAGGCCACTCGTGGAGGCTGCAACGACGATGCGACCGAACTTCTGCTCACGGAAGTGTGGCCACGCCGCACGGGAGACGTTGTATCCGCCGTAGAGATGCACCTTCATTACTGCATCCCAGTTGTCGCTCGTCATCTTGTGGAACGCACCGTCACGGAGGATGCCGGCATTATTGACCACGCCATGCACCGCACCGAATTCGTCGAGTGCCGTCTGAATCAGGGACAGCGCGCCCCCCTCGGTGGCCACGCTGTCATAGTTGGCCACTGCGAGACCGCCGGCCTTGCGGACCTCCGCCACCACGTCGTCGGCCATCGTCGATCCCGATCCCGAACCGTCGCGTGCGCCGCCGAGATCGTTGACCACCACTCGGGCGCCTTCTCGTGCAAGCAGCAACGCGTACTCACGTCCGAGACCGCCGCCTGCTCCGGTCACCACGATGACCCGGTCATGTACTCCTGGCATATCTACCCCTTAAGCTCGATGAATGTGTTGTCCGCGACCGGGTCAGGCCAGCGGTGAATAGGTTCCGTCGACAATGTCCGCACGGATCTTGAACTTTTGGATCTTGCCCGAGGCGGTAGTAGGCAGTGCTGTCGCCACATACCAGTCGCGTGGCACCTTGTACGGAGACAAACCCTGGACGGCGTAGTCCACCAACTTCTGCCGCAGGCCCTCACCGGGCTCGCCGCGGGGAACGACGACGGCCACGATCGCCTCGCCCCACTTCTCGTCGGGAACGCCGATAACCGTCACGTCGAGAACATCCTCGTGTGCCATCAGGAACGACTCGATCTCCGCGGGGGAAACGTTCTCACCGCCGCGGATGATGAGATCCTTGAGCCGGCCGGTGATCGTCAAAGTGCCACGCTGATCAAACTTTCCGAGATCGCCGGTGTGCAACCAACCTTCGGCGTCGACCGCGGCAGCAGTGGCCTCGGGATTGTGGAGGTATTCGATCATCTGCTGATATCCCCGGGCACACACCTCACCGGATTCGCCGATCGGCACCACCGAGCCGTCGAAGGGGTCGACGATCTTCACCGCCACCTGAGGAAGCGGATGTCCACTCGAATTGATCTGGTCCTCGCGTGAATCCGTCGTACGGGTGAGTGAGATGACCGGCGAGAGTTCCGTCTGCCCGAACAGGTTGTGCGTGGTGGCCCCGAATACCTTCTCCGTCGCTTCGATCATGGAACCCGGCACGTTGGCACCGCCGCCGAGCACGCGAACGAGGCGCGGCACCGGCTTGTCGTCCAACCGTGCAGCTTCCAGTACGGCACCGAGCACAGTGGGCACGTAGAACAGAAGATTCACGTTCTCGGACCTGATGGACTCGAGCACACCGGTAGGCGTGAACTGTTCGATCAGCACCATGGTTCCGCCCATCCAGATCGTTCCGACCGTGCCGATCACACACGAGGCTGTATGGAACATCGGCAGCGGATTGACACCGATGAGTGGCGTCGGAGGCTCGATGCCTTCCAATGTGAATCGAGCACAGTTGACCAGCGAGCGATGCCGCAACAAAACGCCCTTGGGCAGGCCCGTGGTTCCCGAGGTGTACTGCAGCATCACGGGAGCAAAGGAATCGGACGCACTCGGACCTGCCCCACCCTCGGCCAGCGGCGCAGCGGCGCACCACCGATCGATCTCGGACAGACTGACGACGTTCCGCAGACCCGAACACTGCGGCTTCGCTTCCGCCACAACGGCAGCCATGTCGTAAGCGCGGCTGATATCGGCGTGAATCAACAGTGTTGCTCGGCTGTGCCCCAACGCATATACCAGTTCGTCGCGGCGAAGAACCGGATTGAGTGCCACGAGCGTGACGCCCGCGATCGCTGCCCCGAAAAGAATGATCGGCCATTCGACGACATTGGGCGCCCACAACGCAACATAGTCTCCAGGCTCGGCCAACTCGAGGATTGCAGCAGCTACCCGCTGCGCCTCGTCGTACAGCTCCCGGTAGGTGAGCCGGCGCTCTTCCCCCGTGCCGTGCGCGTTGGCAATCACGGCCACGGTGTCCGGAAGCTGCTGGGCCCGCTCCTGCAAGAGCGATCCCAGCGTGTGCTCGGACAGCAAAATGCTGTCGTCGATGGGCCAGTACGACTCGGTCAGAAGCCGGTCTTCGAGTCCTGAAGTCACGAGAATTTTCCTCCGTAGGTGATCATGGTCAGGCTACGTACCGGGCAATAGATTCGACGATGCACGCGGGCTTGGAGCTTCCCTCGACCTCGATCGTGGTGGTGAACTCCGCCTGGATCGCACTGTCGAGAGGTGTCACCTTGGTAAGGGTGACGGAGGCGCGTACCTTCGCTCCAACCAGCACTGGTGCCGCGAATCGGACCTTGTTCAGCCCGTAATTGACGGCCATCGTGATGCCGTCGACTCGGTAGAGCTGCTGCTGCAATACCGGCAACATCGACAGAGTGAGGAATCCGTGGGCGATCGTTCCGCCGAACGGGCCGTCCTTCGCCCGTTCGGTGTCGACGTGGATCCACTGGTGATCTCCGGTCGCGTCTGCGAACTGATTGACGCGCTCCTGCTCGATCGCCGTCCAGTCGGTGGTTCCCAGGTCGGATCCTTCCGCCGCGATCACGTCTTCGATCCCGTTGAATACCTTCATTCATTCTCCCTCAGTTGGTGTACTTTTGAATTGAACATAAATTAGTTAGTGTGAGGTAGTCAATATCCGGTTCTCGATCTGACCGACCGGGCGCTCACCCGGAGTCCGGGCTGGACCACTGCAGTCCCGGCTGTTCCGGGTACCGAAATCTACTCAATCACAATGACTTCCATCAGGAGGAACTCACATGACCGAGGCCTATATCGTCGACGCCGTCCGCACTGCGGTCGGCAAGCGCGGCGGCGGATTCGCGCAGTCTCACCCAGCAGACATGGCTGCGCACGTCATCAAGACGGTCGTCGGCCGTCACGATTTCGATCCCGCCGACATCGATGACGTCATCCTCGGTTGCCTCGACAACATCGGATCCCAGGCCGGCGACATCGCCCGCACCGCCGCACTCGCGGCCGGACTTCCGGAGAACGTTCCCGGTGTCACGATCGACCGCCAGTGCGGTTCGGCGCAGCAAGCCGTACATTTTGCAGCCCAGGGCGTCATGAGCGGCACGGCTGACCTCATCGTCGCCGGTGGCGTCCAGAAGATGAGCCAGTTCCCCATTCTCAGCGCGTTCGGTGCCGGCGAGCCCTTCGGATCCACCGATCCGTGGACGGGCTCCAAGGGTTGGGCAGCGCGTTACGGCAACGAGGAGATCTCGCAGTTCCGCGGGGCCGAAATGATCGCGGACCAGTGGAACCTGAGCCGGGAAGACAACGAGAAGTTCGCGTACGAGAGCCACCAGCGGGCCATGAAGGCCATCGCCGAAGGCCGGTTCGAGCGTGAGATCACCGAGTTCGAGGGCATCTCCACCGACGAGGGCCCGCGAGTCGACACCACCCTCGAGAAGATGTCCGGCCTGAAGACCCTCACGGAGGGCGGAAAGCTGACTGCCGCTGTCGCCAGCCAGATCTCGGATGGATCCGCCGCACTTCTTGTCGCCTCCGAGGCCGCGGTCGAGCGTTACGGCTTCACTCCCCGCGCGCGCATTCATCACATCTCCGTCCGCGGCGCCGATCCCGTGATGATGCTCGCGGCCCCGATTCCCGCCACCCAGCACGCTCTGAAGAAGGCTGGACTCTCGATCGACGACATCGACGCCGTTGAGATCAACGAAGCCTTCGCGCCTGTTGTGTTGGCCTGGCTCGCAGACATCGGCGCCGATCCGGCCAAGGTGAACATCAACGGAGGTGCCATCGCACTCGGCCATCCCATCGGTTGCACGGGCGCCCGTCTGATGACGTCGCTGCTGCACGAACTCGAGCGAACGGGCGGACGGTACGGCTTGCAGACCATGTGCGAGGGCGGTGGACAAGCGAACGTCACCATTATCGAAAGGCTCTGAGCCATGGAACGCGTACTCTACGAGAAGGATCACGAGCTCTACCGTGAGACTGTTCGCGAATTCCTTGTGCGAGAAGTAGAACCGCACAAGGACCGGTGGGACACAGAACGCTGGATCGACCCGACGGTCTTCGCCCGCGCTGCAAGTGCCGGGGTGTACGGATTGCAGATCCCCGAGGAGTACGGCGGATCGAGCGAGAGCGACTACCGTTACCGGATGATCGTCTGCGAAGAGGTCGCGAAGATCAACGCGTTGTCCTTCGGGCTGACCATCAGCCTGCAGGACGATCTGGTGTTGCACTATCTACTCGACCTCACCAACGACGAGCAGAAACAACGTTGGCTGCCAGGCTTCGCGGCGGGTGAGACGATCGGCGCGCTTGCCATGACCGAACCCGGCACGGGAAGTGATCTACAGGGAATTCGAACGAGCGCCGTTCGCGATGGTGACGACTGGATCATCAACGGGCAGAAGACGTTCATCTCGAGCGGAATCATGGCCGACATCGTCGTAGTCGCTGCACGTACCGATCCGAATGCGGGTTCACGCGGCTTCAGTCTGTTTGTCGTCGAACGCGACACTCCCGGATTTGTGCGCGGACGGCAGCTCGACAAGATCGGACTACCATCACAAGATACTGCTGAACTGTTCTTCGAGAACGCGAGAGTTCCGGCGACGCACCTTCTCGGCGAAGAAGGCCGAGGGCTGCAGTACTTGATGAGCCACCTCCCCCGTGAGCGTCTCGGCGTCACAGCGAAGGCAATGGCGACTACACGTGCGATCTTCGACATCACCGTGAACTACTGCAAGGAGCGTCGAGCATTCGGGCAGGCTATCGCCGACTTCCAGAACACACGTTTCGAACTTGCCGAGATGGCGACCGAAATTGATATCGCCACGTCATACGTCGACCAAAGCGTGCTCGCGTACAACGCCGGCAAGCTGACTCCGGTCGACGCGGCAAAGGGCAAGTGGTACATCAGCGAACTGCAGAAACGTGTGATCGACCGATGCCTGCAACTGCACGGCGGGTACGGATACATGACGGAATACGCCGTGGGCAAGGCGTATGTCGACACCAGAATCCAGACCATCTACGGCGGAACCACCGAGGTAATGAAGGAGATCATCGGACGCGACATAGTTCGATGACAACCAGTCAGGGCACGTCGTAATGATGTTGCCGTGCAGTCAATTCAGACTGCACGGCAACATCATTTCCGTCAGCGTCAGTCACGATGACTCACGATGTTGATGACATTGCCGTCCGGCGCTCGAACGAAGAACCGTCGAACGCCCCATTCCACGGTAGTTATCGGGTGCACGATCTCGAAGCCGAGTTTGCAGGCTTCTTCGTACGCGCCGTCGAGGTCATCCGTGTGGACTGAGATAACCGAATCTTCGGGCGCAGTTGCATCGCGCGTTACAAGTTGGATGTGTTCCTCGTTGCTTGGATACGTGTAGCGAGCCACCCACCCGAGGTTGAACTCCTCGGTGCTCAAACCGAGATAGTCGGTATAGAAACCTTTTGCCGCCTCAACGCCATCCACTCTGAGATTGGTCGTTATGCGTGTCGCTCTCATGCAATTCTCCTGTACTGATCATCGACTCCGGCTCCGACCTATGGCTCGACCTCGGACACATCCCCGGCAGCGTCGACGTCACCATCACCGGACAAACCTGCGCCGCCGTCACCGGCGGATCCATCACCGCCGCCGGCCGATGCTTCCTCCAAGCCACCCACCACGCCCGCGTGAGCGCCTACGACTTCGCCCACGTCGAAGCCTTCGACACCGCCACCATCGACGCACACGGGGAAAGCCGCATCGTCGGAACCGATCACGCCGACATCCGGGCAGACGAGCACGCCATCGTCTTCGCGCACTGCCACTGCCACGTCCACGCCGCCGGATACACCCGCATCGCAGCCACAGACACCACCACAGTCGCCATCGACGGCGACGCCCATGTCCGCGCCAGCGCCGGCGTACTCATCACCGGAGATCGTCAATCTACGAATCTGACTATCGTCACCCGCCCCATCAATCGACTCGCCGACCACCTCAACAGGTAAGAACCCGCCCGCCGCGCTCCTTGCCCACCCGCGAGCGCAGCAACCGCCTTCCTTGTCTCACACCCGGTCTCTGCCGACTTTCCAGCAGCGACACCAGTGCTACGCTGTGGGCGGCGGTGCGAGTAGTGGATGAAAAACTACCTCGCGCCATTTCTCGTCCAGGGGCGCGTCTGGATCTGTTGATGCACTAGCCGAAACATCACCGGTGGGTGCTCCAGACATCAACGCGCGCAACCTTCATCCGGGCCAAAAATAGTTGCCGTCCGACCCTGTTCACGCGTACTCGGTCTCGTGCGGTTTAAGCGATGCTGCGCAATCACCACCCGGGCGCGTTGATACGCCAAAAGCATCGTGGTCGTCCCACTCGACGCCCGCCGGTCCCGTATTTCTTCGATCTTGACTTAGGGTGAGATCTGAGTGTGTAGACCAAATATCCTCAAAGTAAATGTGTTTGGGCGCTAGGGCACGGAGTACCGGTCTGTTTTTCGCGCCTGTTTTCTCCGGGCATGCACTCGGGCGTCGCCAAGCGCTGAGATCGCATTCCGAAACGACCCAGAACGACCGCTGTCCGCGCACACTTTGACGTTGGCGGGTGAAACAAGGGCGGCGGCGGGGATCCACGTCCGCCACATCGGCCGAATGCGCCGAGCAGGCGAATATCGTCATGCGCTCATGCTGAGGAGAGAATGGCACTGTGATCGGCGACGACGCGTTCTACCAGATCGCGGCCTCTGCCCCGATCGAGAGACAGTGCAGCGACAGACGAATCGACTGCAAGAGCCGGATGCGATGTGACGGCCGGATCTGTGGTCAGGACCCACGCGAGAGTGTCCTCGTTGTGCCGAGGGCGATACGCGAGGCCACCGAGAGCAGGGTCGGCAGCATGGATCGCGTGAGCCCACTTGCGCGTGGTGACGTAATGTCGCGCTTCACATTTGGTCAACCACAAATCCTGCCCGACCACAGACAGGTGCCGGCCGTGCAGCGCCGCAACGGTGACGGTGCGGGTGAGTGTCAACGCGGTCAACGTGCGGCCCGTCACCGCGCTGGCAGGCACAATCCTCGCGGTGGTCGGGTCCAAAGGCAGATACCGGCAGATAGTTTCGGCGATCGCCCCGTCCGGACCGTCAGCGATGTACAGGTAGGCGTACGTGCCGTCGAGTGAGTCGAATCGACCCCCAGCCAGCTCGTCCGGTTGCGCGGTGGGATTGGGTGCCAACGCGCTGCGGCGGCTGCTGTGGACCCGCCACACCGTCGTGTCGGCTGCGAGTGTGCTGCGAAGAGCCGGCCGGAACAGGCCCCCGGCCGGTGGTTCTATATCGGGCATCAGTCAGCGAGCACCGCGGCGGCAAGCCGTTCGAGCGTCCGATGGGCGGCAGGTCGGGATATACAGCAAGATCAGCCGGAGTTTGCCCCTGCGGCAGTCGCGTAGACGGTGTCAGCCACCACGAGGCCACTCCCCACGGGTCAGCCCCCCGCACCAAGAAGCACGTTGACCGTGGCCACGACCTCACGCACCGACGCGGTCATGTCGTCGAAAGGCCATGTCTTTCAGTGGCATTTGGGGGTGAGTGCCGTCAAAAATTGCTTTTCGCTGTTGTTTTCTTCCAGAATTGGGTCGAGTTTCGACGCGAACAGCATGTTGTAGTCGCGCTCGCCGTAGTCGAAGAGGTCGAAGGTTCCCAGACAAACAACGCAACTGTCCCCGATTTCCCGAAAACTACGCGTGCGACACGAAAACTACGCGTGCGACATTTGTTCCATCTGTGGCCAGCGGAGAGTAATCAGGGAAGGTCGATATCCAGGTCGAATCCCAGCCTGAGGGTTCGGCGGACCAGGTCCAGTCCCCATCCCGGCACAGAGAGATCACTGGTGTCCGTTATGTCCACGGGCAGCGAGTTACGGCGGTCGACGAGCATGACAGCACGTTCGTCCTTGCCGTGTCGGCAGGGGTAGCGGACGCCCAAAGCACCCGGAGTCCCCACCAAGATGTCCGTGCAGGTTACACGCGAATCCCGGTAGTCTCGCCACGTGCACCCGACCAACGATCCGTCTTGGTTGATCGCAGCCAGTCCAACCTGGGTGTCGAGGGTGATCACCGAAATGTTTTCTCCAAGTGTTAGTTTCGTCAGCGAGAAGTCGGCGACCGCCGCGTAGGAAAGCAACTTGGATTTGGGGATGTCGGTACCTCGCAGAATTCCCTCTGCCACCACGGCACCTACTGATAATCCGACGTACAGGTATCCGCCCAACCCCGATCCTCCAGGACAGACCGTGTTGTCATGGACCGGATCGAACCGACCCTGACGAGGTAAACCTCGGTGCTTTCTGATATCGAAAGCCACTGCATCGGTCAGCGGTGCGATCCCCGTCGAGTTGAAACTGTTTGCAGGGTAGCGGCTGTCGGTGCGGTGAACGCGCCACAGTTCCGTCCCAGCCGGCACGATCGCGGTGTGTGCAGGCGCTCCGTTGTACTTGCGCACCCGCTCACATGCCTCGACGCGAGTAGTCGAGCACGTTGTCGACCGCGATCTCCGTGAGCTGCCCGGCCTCGAGATCCTCGAGCGGACTGTTTCCGTCGAGCAGATCCGTACTCGTCAGCCACCAACTCGCCGCGCCGTACGGGTCCCGCTCGACATGGAGCCGCAGGTTCGCGTGCCGAACCACGTCGTGGATCTTGTGCCGCTCCTCGTCGAGCTGAAACGCTGGGTACTTGTAGTTGGGTCGGGTCCCGATGGGCAGTCCGATCAGCTCACCGGCCTTGCGACGTTTCTGCGCGACGCTGCGGGTCGCTTCACTTGTCGGAGCGAGTATGCGGGCGACGTCCTTGGAGTCGAGGACATCGAGGGAATCGAGAATTGACCTTCGTGCATTCGCCAATGCTGTTGACCTTGATGGATCCTCGTCATCTGTGGAGGTCTCCGGTGGTGCCGTCGAGACCTCATCGGATACAGAGACCGACGCGATAAGAAGCTGCGCGAGCGCCAGACGCTGTGTGCCGGTTAGGGAAGCTGCTGAAAGTTGTGCGACCGCGGTGACGATGTCACCGCTGGCAGTGCCTTTCCCTGCCGGTGCGTGGAGGTCGTAATCTCGCGTGGCTTTCTCTCGACCGCGCTCCGGAATGGGGCGGGAAGGGTGCAGTTCGGTGGTGTAGGCCTGCCACATTTCCGCCACGTGGACGCTGAATGCGTGAGGGAGACCGTCGGTGCGGATTGCTGCGGTCAGGTGCTCCACCGCCACGGAATCGATGTCGTAGCCGGCGACAGATGTCTGCGATCGGGCAATTTCGGTACTCATGGCGCTCCTTACCAGTCGAAGGCAAGTCCAACTTGAAGTACCTATCGTATCTGACGTACCACAAGGGCGTAATCTTCACCCTTGAACATCACACAATCTCAGGCTGGGATGATCCGCTATCGGCCGCGATGCCCGGTGGGGCCTCGCGTCGAAAGCGGCGGCCTGCTACTCGAGCCATGGAAACCCCACGTCGATACACCTCGACATCCGATACCGCAGCCAGAAACGACAATCGGCCGTGAACGAAAATCTGGTCGATATCAGCGGGTGAAAGTTACTTAGTGAAAAGAGTTAGCACTCGACGTGCATGAGTGCTAAATTTTGATGAGGCCTACGCCACAAGCAAAGGCCCTGGCCGAGTCCGTCACAAGCCACTGGCCTTCGGCCGATCGCGACGATCAGCCGCAGACGCGGTCTCGACCACCCCTGCGCGAATTCTTCGATCGAACAGACCGAAGATATCCCCGGACCGCGAATGCCGACAGATGCCCGTCGACACGACTACCGACGACACGAAGGAGGAGCATGACCACCGTCCCCCACAGCCGCCACACCGACAACCTCCCGTGTGCCTCATACGGCGACAACGACACGCAGCAGCAACACCGCTCGCGGTTACCCGCGGCGTCGATCACCTTGGGGGCACTGTCCATTGCGGCGTTCTGGATGGTCGGACTCGGCTTCGTACTGGGAGTAGCCGCCGCGGTTTGCGGCACCGTCGCCACGTCACGGCCCGCGGTCGCCGATGACGAAGCAGCCTCGCTACGGGCGCTACTCGGCATCGTTGCCGGCGCCGCAGGCATTATCGTATCCGCGGGCGCCGCCCTACTCCCCATGCTGGCGCCACTGTGAACCCCACACATGGTTTCTCCCTGCGGTGAAACAGCCCTCTAGGTGCGCTGATTCCCCACCCGGCCCCTTGGAGCAACTGGACTCTCGTCGGTCTGCTGATCGCACCACTGGCCGACGAGCTTCCTGATCGAGAGACTGCGTCAAGCGCCAATCCCGGGGCCCTAGTCCCTAGAAAAATACGCAGCATTGATAATTTGGCGCTCAACGAACATCCACCCGCCGAGGATGGGCGTAGTCAGCTCCCGATCACTAGAGGTATCGACCCATCCTGCCCAACACATTGGCTTCTCGTTCACCAGCCAACCGGCGAAGTTATCCACAGTGACTTTGTCGTCCGTACCCACCGCCGTCGACACTGAACGCACAATCATCCCGGCAGAAACGGACTCCACCTCATCTACCGGGCGAGCATTCTCCAGACGGCAGATGAGGTACCCACATGTTCAACGCACCAACATCATTCGGCCGTCGACGTACCAGAAAGACCGATTCCAGCCGCCGCGCACTAGCGCTCGGACTCGCCATGTCGACGCTCGGTGCCGGAACTTTAGCGCTCACGGTTCCCTCACTCGCGGCCGCTACACCGGCTGAATGCACCAACGTCCTCGCCGTCATAACCCCCGGGACGTGGGAAACCACATCCGACGCCGATCCCAGGGTTCCCGTCGGAATGCTCGCAGCAGTGGGAAACACGCTGAAAACGACGTACGGCAACAAAGTTGAGCTGTTCTACACCCCGTACGCTGCCTCGGCATTCGATCAGGGAAAAACCTACGGCGACAGCAAAACAACGGCAATCGGCGCCATCAACGACAAAGTAAGCACCGTCGCCGCGAACTGCCCCCAGACGGAATTCATCTTCGCCGGCTACTCCCAAGGCGCCGATGCCACCGGAGACATCGCCTCCAGCATCGGGAACGGCAAAGGCCCGATCAGCGCCGACAAAGTCCTCGCCGTCGGACTGCTCGCGGACCCCGGCCGAGGAACAGAAGGGGAATCCGTCGTCGGCCCACCCGCCGCCGGAACCGGGATCGCAGACCCCCGCCCCCAGGGAATGGGCACGCTCGCAGGACGAGTCGCGACCATCTGCGACCCGAAAGACCTTTACTGCTCAATCGATAAAGGCCGCAACAGTGTTCTCGGGGCGCTCGGAACCGTTCTGAGTAAGTCACCCGGTGCATCCACCGACTCCCCCGTCGTCGGCGGCGGCTCTCGTCTGGCAACGGCACTGACGTCCGATTTCTCCCACGCCGACCTCAGCGGCATCGGCGCCGACGTTGCAGACCTCGCAACAGCACTCAGCCCTCCCGCAGGACAAGCAGTCAACATCTCGAACATCGCACACAGCGCCACGTCGTTGCTGGGCAGCTTGAGCCCGTTGGCGGACCTTCTCGCGTCAGGGACTGCGAACCCGGCGTCGACCAGCAACCTGTCCAGCGCCCCTGCAGGTACTGCGGAGAACGCCGCCAACCACGTACTCGCAGACGCCCAGGCTTCGGATCTGTCAGGCGCGTTGTCAAATGTAAACAGGATCGCGGCCGCTGCAACGCAATTGATCGACACAGGGCATACATCCCTGGCGACAAGTTCACCGGAAGCCGCCACGCTCGCCGCCACCGCCGCAACACTGAACAACCAGATAACACCCTTAGCCGCCACGCCACCGGATGTCCTCGGCCAGGCATCGAGCGTGCTGTCAGTTCTCAAACCGCGGGTCGTGGTCGATCAAGTTCTCAACATCGCCACCGGCATCACCGCCATCAACTATCCAGCGATCCTGAATGACCTCGCGATGCTGCCCCAGAAAGTGGCCGCACTCGACGTCGCCGGAGCACACCAGATCGCAGGAGATCTCAACAACCAGTTCGCACCGCTGGTGAAAATGGCCGCCGGCGTCGACCTCACATGGATATCGCAGATTCTCTCCGCCATCCCGGACCCGACCGGCACCGCGCACTTCGCGGCTGTCTTCTGCAACATTCTCTCCGGAGTCGACATCATCCGCATCGCTCACAACGTCGGACAGATCCAAGAAGTTGCCTGGTCGGTACTCGAAGGAAACCCGGCCGCACTCGCCGGTCTGCTCCCGATCGGGCTCGACCTCGCCTCTGCCGCAACAACAATGCTCACCGGCACAGCAACCAAAACCGACGTATCACTACTGGGCAAAGAAGTTTTTCCATCCGTCTCGTCCACCCAGGTCGCCCGCCAAGGCCAGAATATGGACCTGAGCGAGCTGACCAGTTCCCTTACCGTGATGGCTGGATCGCAAGACACGGAAGACGTGGCAACCCTCGTCGGCCAGGGCCTCGGCGCGGCCTCGTTCCTCGCCTCCGGCGCACACACCAACTACGCCGGGCTCACCGTCGACAACTCCGGCCGCAACGCAATCCAATGGCTCAGCGACTGGTTCGCACTCCAAATCCAGCACGCCACATAACGTTACGGAGGGAATGGACTAGTTTCCGCCCCGTCGTTGACGACAACTTTCCCGACCCAACGCCCATCAGGCAGAGGCGAGACGTTCGGAGACCAACGCGTTGAGCGACACACCTTCCTCAGCGGCGTCGCGGGCAAGTTTCCGGTGCAAGGTCGGCGTGATCCGCACCTGAAACTTTCCGGAATATCCACGCTCGCTGAGCGATTCGGGGATCCGCTCACCGGTCTCTGCCATGTCCTCGAGCGTTTCGGCAACTGCTGTCCGGATGCCGTCCAGGGCGGCTGCCTGGGTATCTGCAAGCCATGACAGGCCAGGGAACTCCGTGCAGGTTCCCAGGAACTCTCCGTCGGGCTCGTACCACTCAACTCGGTATGTGTAGTGCTCCACTGAAGGGATCACTGCGTATCTCCTTCCATACGTTCGATTGCTGCCAAAACCTGACCGACCTGGTACTGCTTGGCCTTGCCACCGAACCCTTTTGGATGTTGATGCGCGGCCTGGGCCAGGGCGTCTGGAACTTGGCGTGAGAACCAGCGTTTTGTCGGGCCTGACCGGTGACGTCGATACAGAGTGCGAACAGTTCGTCGTAAGTGACGTTCTGCGGTGCGCTCCGCATTCGCGCTCGCAGCTTGTCTCTCTTTCCCATGCACTAGTGATACTGCATCTAGTATCACTTTGCGGCCCCGGAGTCCGCAAGGTGCACCCGCCCACACTGCAAAATCTCATACCGAACGGCCTTCGGGCGATGCTGACACCAGCGGTCAACTCCGGCACAATCCAAGGCTTCGAAAACACGGCCAGAGCCGCCAATGATGGGATTCAAACCCAGAGCTCGACCATCTACGCATTTCAGAAGAAGGCCTGCTGCACGGATGAAGTACAGCTCCGACTTATCGTCAGGGAGTTAACCGTGACACGATGCGAACTGAATCGGAGTTGCAATCACGGAGTCCAAAGATCACGGGTCCCACACACTCTCTCGGCGAACCGGAACCGCAATGCGCCGGTGGGGCTCCTCTTTTCTGATGTATCGAACTGCTCAGTTGCGCTTGGCTTCTGCGCCGGCCCGTCGCTCTCTCGTCTCGAGGTAGCGGAGGAAGAGCATTGCAATGATCGAGCCGGCGATCATGCCGTCTATGAGGACAGGAAATAGCCATGCAAGGTGCTCCGGTATGCCTGCCTGCACGGCAAAGTCACGTACCGCACCGAATGAGAATACGAGTACAGCGAGAATCGTCAGGGCCAGCGCGAATGGCACTGCTCGCGGCTGGGTCCGTATGGCCCGCAGACTAAAGTTGGTCATGATAGGGGGTTCCTTCCTAAGGGTGTTTCTCGGTCGGGAGTGGCATGACCCCCGTGAAGTGATCCGCAAGTTATGAGAATCCTTCTGCCCTGATCACGGGTATGAAAGGCTTCATCTCATGGCTGGACGTAAACGGCACACGCCCGAACAGATCATCCGAAAACTGCGCCAAGGCGACGAACTCGCCGCCACAGGCGCCGACGTCGAAGAAATCGCCCGACAACTCGACGTCTCAGTGCCGACGCTCTACAACTGGCGCAAGCAGTACGGCGGCATGAAAGCCGACGACGCCAAAGAGTTCAAGGAACTCAAGAACGAAAACGCCCTGCTCAAGAAGCTCCTCGCCGAAGCCGAACTCGAAAAGGCCGCGCTCAAGGAGATCGCGAAGGGAAAATTCTGAGCCCGACCGCCAAACGAAACGCAGTCACAATGCTCCAGGAAACGATGGGGCTCTCGCAGCGTTTCGCCTGCAAGGTCGTCGGGCAACCGCGATCGACTCAACGGAAAGTGCTTGCGAAGAACACCCCGGACGACCCGGACGCCGATCTGCGGAAGTGGTTGCGGGACTGGGCCAAAGCGAATGCCCGCAAGGGATTTCGTCGGGCGTGGGCGGACTTGCGTGCCGCGGGCTGGGTGATCAACAAGAAGAAGGTTCAGCGTCTCTGGCGCGAGGAAGGACTGCGGGTGAAGGTCCGCAAGATCCGGAAACGGGCCGGCGCTTCGACCACTCCGATTACCGAGGCCGATGCCCCGAAGGTGGTGTGGGCGATCGACTTCCAATTTGACTCCACCACCGACGGCCGGAAATTCAAGATCGCGTCGATGGTCGACGAACACACCCGGCAGTCGGTGCTCAACATGGTCGAGCGATCCATCCCGGCAGAGGATCTCGTCGCAGCGTTGGAGAAAACGTTTGCACTCTGGGGCGGCCCACCACAGGTCCTTCGGTGTGACAACGGGCCCGAGTTCATCTCCGACGCGCTGAGGGCATTCTGCGAGGACCAGGTTGGTATCGGCTACGTTCCACCTGGTCAACCGTGGAAGAACGGGTACATCGAGTCCTTCAACAATCGTGTTCGCGACGAGTGCCTGAACATGAACGAATTCCACAGCCTCCTCGAAGCCAGGGTGGTCATCGAGGATTGGAAGGAGGATTACAACAACCGACACCGTCATTCATCGCTGGCGTACCGCACTCCGAATGAGTACGCTGCCAGCTGTATTCACACGCATTGATTCTCTGATAGCGAGTGGCTCACCAAACGGGGTCCTACCAACCGTACTCGGCCAACTCCATGGCAACCGATCTCGTGAAGTTCACAAGACCGCTCTTGCCTGTCGAATAGCCAATGTTTCCAGGCTGTCCTTGCCATGCCGCCGTGGATAATACGTTGACGATACTGCCGGCTGTACCGGTCTCGATCATTGTTCGCGCGACAGCGCGGGTGAAGAGGAACGACCCACCCAGAATCACGTCGAGCTGTCGACGGAAGTCCTCGTAGGGCATCGTCAGTACGCCCTGCTGCTGAAAGAACATGGCGTTGTTGACCAGAAGGTCGATCTTGCCCCAGCAGTCGACCGCAGCAGCGGCTGCCTCGTCGGCGTGAGCGGGATCCGTCACGTCTCCGGCGATTGCGATCGCCTCACCACCCTGCGCGACAATCTTCGCAGCGCAATCCTCCGCCACGCTTGGCGACAGATCCGTGCACAGAACCCGCGCACCCTCGGCCGCAAGTCCCATCGCCAATGTCCCGCCGATGTTCGGGCTGGCACCGGTCACGATTGCCACTTTGTCTGCCAAGCGGTTCACAGGATGATGCTCACTTTTCCGTGGGGGCGCAGCGCGTCGAGGTCCAGAATCGACTTCCGAACATGAAAGCGGAATTCTCCCAGTTCATTTCGATCGACGACGTGGTTGTAGTACCCGACATAGGTGTCCATGGTTCCCGACCGCATCCGAAAGACCGCAAAGTTCGCCGCGACCTTCAGTCGACCGTCCTCGTCAGGGGCCACCCTGACATTGGTTATCAACCGGCGAGTCCGCGGGTGCGGATACTCTGCGTGCGCAGCGCGCCGCATCAGCGAATTAATCCGCTGTTCGAGCAGGAAGCGGTCATCCTGCACCAGAAACAGATCCTTCGCCGGGTCCCCGCCAGGCTTGTCCGTCGCCGGAATCAAGTACACGCCCGTTGGCACAAACAGTTCCAGCCACTCCGGCAGTCGCCACGAATCGAGCAGATCTGCCTCGTTGTAGAGAAACTGCTCCACCTCGTGGCTCAAGGCCATCGATTCAGCCTCAGCACATTCTTGAACATCAACCATGTTCTCTCCTCGAATCAGCGTCTTTGTCTCTGCTACTGTCGCGTTCACCGACCGCCGATCTCCACGGACTGTTCCGGGGTCTGGAACGCCCGCCTCGACTCGCACAGTTCCGACCACCGGAACAAGCCATGAACAGAGAGCAGCAACTTCCCTCACTCTGAGAGTCCGACCGAGAGTGAGAGATTCGACAGTTCCACATCTCTACCCGCCACAGGTCTCGGGTGAGATCGACAGAATCGCACTCGCGCAAGAATCCACGACCGCGCACCATCGAACATCGACGTTGAAAGGACTACGGCACGTGACACCGGCAACCTCAGCACGGAACACCAACCTGTACCGCGCATCTCGCGACTCCCTCATCGAAATGACCGAGGACTACGACAGGGCAGTCGCCGAGTTCGAGTGGCCACAGTTAACCGGATCATTCAACTGGGCAATCGACTGGTTCGACACCATCGCTCGTGGAAACGACCGCCCCGCACTGTGGATCGTCGAAGAAGACGGCACCGAGCAGAAGGTTACGTTCGACGAGATGGCAACGCGTTCAGACCAAGTAGCAACCTGGCTGCGCCGCTTCGGTGTCGTCAAAGGTGACCGAGTGATTCTGATGCTCGGAAACCAAGTCGAACTGCGGGAGGCGATGCTCACGGTGGCCAAATTGGGCGCGATCGTCATGCCCACGACGGGCGCACTCGGAACAGACGACCTTCGCGACCGTGGTTGGGGCCCCGTGTAGAAGTCCAGTGTCTGTGTGATTTTCGTGTCCGACAATGGACACAGGAGGAAATTCACGAATCATGGCACGTAGACACACCCCTGAACAGGTCATCGCGAAGGTCCGGCAGGGCCAGAAAATGCTCAACGACGGCCACCCGATGATCGAGGTCGTCAAGGAACTCCGGGTCACCGAAGCGACCTGGTACCGGTGGCTGAACCAGTACGGGTCCGAAAGAACGCCGAGGCGTCCACACGGACCAAGGAACTGGAGAAGGAGAACGCGCGACTCCAACGGCTTCTGGCGGAGAAGGAACTGGCCATCGACATCCTCAACGAGGTGGCCAAGGGAAAATTTTGAGCCCCGAACCCCGCCGCCGTGCCGTGCGCATGGCGGTGGAGAAGTTCGGGGCTTCGGAGCGTTTTGCCTGCAAGATCATCGGCCAAAACCGGTCTGCCTTCCGGAAGAAGAAACCCGATACGGGACTCGAGGAGACACGGCTTCGCGGCGCCCTGCGCGCCATCGCGGTCAAGCATCCGGCATGGGGATGGAGGAAAGCCCGCTGGTGCCTGCTCGCCCATGAGTGGGCTGGGATGGCGCTCAACAACAAGCGCGTGCGCCGGCTCTGGCGCGAGGAAGGCCTCGTCTGTAAACCCAAGGCGCGGAAGAAGCGCCGGGCCGGTCCCTGCGCCGGGGAGCAGAAGCGGCTGACGGCCGAATACCCGATGCACGTGGTCAGTTTCGACTTCCAATCCGACGTGACTTCCTGCGGGCGGCACATCCGATTCTTCAATGTCATCGACGAATACACCCGCACCGCGCTGGCCATCATCGCGCGTCGGTCGTTCACAGCCTCCGACGTAGTCGCAGTATTGGAGAACGTCATCGCCGAAACCGGCACCGCCCCGACCTACGTCCGCTGCGACAACGGTCCCGAATTCACCGCCGCCGCACTGATCGACTGGTGCGACACCGTCGGCGTGGGCACCGCCTTCATCGACCCGGGTTCACCGTGGCAGAACGGTTTCGTCGAATCGTTCAACGCCCAGTTCAGAAGGGAACAACTCTCGGGAGAAATCATGGACACCATGGGTGAAGCGACCTATTTGGCCGATGAATGGAAAGCTATCTACAATCATGAACGGCCCCACGGATCCCTGGATGGCATGACGCCAAACCGATACTGGGAAAACTGGACTCAAGAAAAACAACTAGCTATCGCATAGGCGCTGGACTGCTAACGGGGGCCTAACCAACCGAATTAACCGTGGCGATGCAAAATTCATCATCACCAACAGTCGTGATGCCGGGAAGTTCGCCGGTATCGAAGGTGACTACACGAGGATCGTCATCGGCAACCCGGTCGAAGGCTGGCTCCCGTACGACGACGCCTACTCGGAGCCGTCGCAGGGCCCGTTCGAATCGCCCACAACGGTCGACGACACCATGCTGATCTACTTCACCTCCGGGACTACGAGCAAGCCCAAACTCGTAGCACATTCCCAGATCAGCTACGCAGTAGGACATTTCACGACAATGGCCTGGATCGGCGCCAAACCCGGCGACATCCACCTCGCAATCAGCTCACCAGGATGGGCAAAGCCCGCCTGGAGCTGCTTCTTCGCACCGTGGATCGCCGAAGCCACCATCTTCGTGTACAACTACCAGCGGTTCGATGCTGCCGCACTTTTGGCGCAGCTGCGCCGCGCATACATCAACACTTTTTGTGCACCACCGACAGTATGGCGAATGCTCATTCAGGCAGATCTCGGCGACAAGCCCGAAGGCCTACGCGAAGTGCTCGGCGCCTGTGAACCCCTCAACCCCGACGGCATCCGACGGGTTGAGGAATCCTGGGGACTCACCATTCGCGACGGCTTCGGACAGACCGAAACCACTCTGTTGATCGGAAACACTCCGAACCAACCACTCAAAGCCGGATCGATGGGGCGCCCTATGCCCGGTGTACCCGTCATCCTGATCGATCCGACCAGCGGGCAACCGTCAGACGAAGGCGAGATCTGCCTGGACCTGCGCCGCTCACCCTTGAACTTGATGTCCGGATATCTCGGCGACCCTGAGCGAAACGCCGAAGTCATGGCCGACAACTATTACCACACCGGTGATATCGCCAAGCGCGACGAGGACGGCTACATCACCTACATCGGCCGCACCGACGACGTGTTCAAATCTTCGGATTACAAGGTATCCCCCTTCGAACTCGAAAGCGTCCTGATCGAACACCCAGCCGTAGTCGAAGCCGCCGTCGTGCCCCAGCCGGACGAGACGCGACTAGCGCTCCCCAAGGCGTACGTCTCACTCGCTGCAGGCTGGGAGCCAACCGAAGAGACTGCAAGATCCATCCTCGAGTATGCAAGCGCACATCTGCCTGCATATTTGAAAGTTCGACGGATCGAGTTCTTCGACCTCCCCAAGACAATCTCGGGAAAGATTCGACGCGTCGAGTTACAGCAACGGGAACTGAGCGCCTACAATGGAGGCGATCCGATACCAACAGAATTCAGCTACGACAAGCTTGTCGGTCAACCCGCGGGTCGCTGAGGAACACCCACATTCTCCCGTCCGGTGTGCAAAGCACAGGACGGGAGGATTCGACGGAATCAGCACTGAGGGTTAGGAATTCTCCACTCACCCCTGCGAGGATGACCTATCCGACTTGGTGCTCGATCAGCGCTTGAACGCCTCGAGTCCGGCCAGCGAGGTACGGACGACGATGTCTTCGAGTCCAGGAGTTCGAGTAGCTTTGGTCGGCCAGTACGCGATCGAGAAGATCATTCCGAGGCAGGACTGTGCGGCGACAGCTACCTCCGCGGTAGACGATAGTGGCAGGTACAGCGCAACTGCGGATTCCCAACCGGCGACATATTTTTTACGTCTGCGATCGACTCGGCGCCGCCAGGGGTCAACGAGAGAGCGGTCCTCGCGTTGCGTGACATTGACCAGATGCCGATTGCCCAATGCGAAAACCACGTGGAACCGGACCAAACGCTCCAGGTCCCGCGCCGGATCGTCGTCGACAGGTTCTGTCGCAGCGAGCAATTCATCCATTGCCTCACCGAACAGCGACGCCAGGATCTCGTCTTTGCCTGCGAAATGGCGGTACACCGCCGGCCCACTCATGCCGGCGCGAGTCCCCAATTCGTCCATACTTGTTCCGTGGAAGCCCTTCTCGTAGAAGAGTTCAGCTGCGGTATCGAGAATTTTGCGATTCCTGTCCACCATCTGAACCTAGCACAAGCGTGAACGATCGTTATAGTATGCCCGCAACCGACAAGGAGTTACGAGGTGCTAATCGTGAATTCCGACAACGAACAAAAGATGGCCCTCGACGAACCAGTGCCGAGGAAGTCGCTCGAGGCCGGACCGACAGCGTCCGGGCGCCACCTGTACGAGCAACTGCGACAACGAGGCGCGGACGTTGCAGTGACGGCATCACACATCGTCGGTTCTTGTATGCAGACCGAACAACTCGTTGACGTCGTAACCGAGGTTGTTGTAGTAGCCGAGAATTTTGTCACCCAAGGCGTCGAAAAGCGGTTCGGAAACCATGTTGAATCCCAAAACGGTCTCGAATCTGTCGGCGAGGTTGAATTGAGCAGCTTGGTTGACGAATGCGATTCCGTCAGCACCGAATTCGACAGCAAACAGAGCATCTGCGGCGCTGGCGACGATCTTGGAAATGTACGAACCGAACTCGGTGGTGTTAAGCGGCGCGTACTGCTCGAGTACCACCGTCTTGCCGGCCTTCGCGGCGGCTTCCTTGAAAATCTCAGCGGACGTATGTCCCGTCGAGTAATCGACGGCTTGAATAGCCCACTTTTCACCAGGCAACTCAGCAAGGCTTGCAGCCAGAGCATTCATGTCCATGGTCGTAGACTGCACGGCCCTAAATGCGTTGGCGTTGCAGTCTTTACCGGTCAGAGCGTCGTCCTTCCCCAGACCGTTGAATGAAAGTGCATTCAGTCCGGGCAACTGGGCGTTCAGCGCTCCGTGCTCGGTCGACGTCATTACCGCTCCGATGAAGCTTGCACCTCGCTGCGTGACAGCTTCGCGCGCCGCGCGCACAGTTGCAGCCGGCGTCGCATCTGTATCAACACGTACCAGTTCGATCTGGCGACCCGCTATACCACCTGAGGCATTGACCTCGTCAACGGCGAACTGCCATGCGTCTGCGGCATCCGAACCGAACTGCGCCAGTGCACCACTCGACGAAGGAATGATCGCGACCTTGACGACGTCACTTGTATCGGTCCCAGCACTGCCTGGTGTTCCACATGCGACTACGAGGCCGCCAATCATCAGCGCTGAAAGCGCAGTCCAGAATTTGCTCGCCACTACTATCCACCCCTTGTATTGGGATCGAGGAGCCGATCGCTCCATCCGAAATCTAACGCACCCTCTGTGTGGCGCGTCACACAAGAATGGTCGAACAATTGGACCTTGAACACCCCTCGAAGGGGAGATATACCACCCCCATCAGGGGGAGATACGGTCATCCACGGCAGCCACGGACGTATTTTCCTTCCGAATCTTCTCGCCTGCGATTACGAGAACAACCGACGCCACGACAATCCCGCCGCCGATCGCAATCGCGGGCGTGACGGGCTCCGCCAGTACCAACCATCCGAGGAAAATTGCGACAACCGGGTTCACATACGCGTGTGTCGCGACGAGCGACACCGGCGCGTTTCCGAGTAGCCAGACATAGGCAGTGAAGCCGACGATCGAACCGATCAGCACAAGATACGTGAGGGCGCCCCACGTTTGAGCGCTCACAGATCCTTCGAATCGTTCACCTGAGATCACGGCGCCGATCATCATCACTCCACCCGCCACCAGCAATTGATAGGTGGAGGCGACAAACGCGTTGCTCGGCAACCAGATTCGAGGTTGAATCCATGATCCGAAGGACCAGCACAGGCTGGACACCAAAATGATCCCAACACCCAAGAGTGGCAGTTCCCCACCATCGGATGCCGGTGACCCGCCTGCTACCAACACGACCAAGCCCACCAGTCCGAGTGCGATACCGGTGAGGCTCAGCCGCGACGGTCGATCCCCACTGAATGTTCGATACAGCGCGATCCACAGCGGCACGGTCGCAATCAACAACGCCGTGACACCGGAAGGCACGCCCTGCAATTGGCCGAGAGACGTCATACCGTTCCCGATTGCCAGCAACATGAAACCCATGAAGACAACGCCAACCACTTGGCGCCACGTAAGCTTCAATCGGCCGAATCCTCCGCGAATTCCGAGGTACAGACCCATCAGAATGCCAGCAGCAACAAACCGGATTCCCATTGACCCCAAGGGCGGAAGTTCTGTGATGACCAATCGCACGGCGAGGTAAATCGAACCCCAGATGACGTAGACAAGTCCGAGCGCCAACGCGATTGCGCCTCTACTTGCGCGCCCGGCCGTCACCTTGCCGCCGTCTCCCTCGGCCCGCCACTCCACCGCAGACACAACGGGTTCAGTCATTTTCGGCCATCCTCATTAGTTCACGGCACCGCACGCGGCGGAAACAGTCAGGCCGGGAGCATCATGCGATTACGCTCCGAAACTCCGGCGGAACATGCCAATGTTATTAATTGTCAGACCAAAATGAAAGACGTTGAATCACGGACGACGCGGGAACTTCTCGAACTCGGGCCGCCTCTTCTCCTTGTACGCTTCGCGGCCTTCTTTTGCCTCGTCCGTGGAGTAGAACAACAGGTTCGCGTCGTGCGCGAGTTGCTGGATACCCGACAGACCATCTTCCGCCGCATTGAAGCTGGCCTTCATCAACCGCAGCGCAAACGGAGACATCTGCAACATCTCGCGGCACCACTGGACAGTCTCCGCCTCGAGATCGGCGAGTGGGACCACAGTGTTGACCAGACCCATCTCTCTCGCTTCCCGAGCGTCGTACTGGCGGCAGAGGAACCAGATCTCCTTCGCCTTCTTGACCCCGACCAACTCTGCCAGCAGACCGGCACCGAAACCACCGTCGAACGAACCGACCTTCGGACCAACTTGACCGAAGCGAGCATTGTCGGCAGCAATCGACAGATCACACACCAGATGCAGAATGTGGCCACCACCGATCGCATATCCGGCAACCATGGCAACTATGGGCTTGGGCAGTCGTCGGATCTGGACCTGCAAGTCAGTGACATGGAAACGACCTACCCCGCCGGCTTTACCTGGCTCTGTGAGATACCCGGTATCTCCACGAACACGCTGATCACCACCCGAACAGAACGCATCAGGGCCCTCGCCGGTCAGAATGATGACGCCGACCGACGGGTCCTCGCGAGCCTCGATCAAGGCGTCGGATATCTCCATCAATGTCTGCGGACGGAACGCATTTCGCACTTCCGGTCTGCAAATCGTGACCTTGGCGATTCCGTCACCGCTGAGTTCGTACTTGATGTCTTCGTAGTCGCCAACCGGCGACCACTCCACCTGGTTGGTGTCATTTGTCATGGACATAGCGGTACCCTACCTCCAATCGATAACGTGCGTTATCGCGAATCCACGTTCACACCATCACACATTCGCGTATGGAAATCGTAACGACCGTTCTCGATGAGAGGAGATGCATCGTGACAGGTTCATCAAAGCCGGGCAATTCCGACACGGTCGACCGGCCGGAGAACGTCGTCGACTGGATGAGTTCACAGTGGGAGGTGCAACACGGGCCTGGCGCTCGGCAGTACGGCACCGCCATGGCGTTACTGCGCACCCATCAACAAGTCGTCACTGTCATCGATGCAGTACTTCGACGTCTAAGGCTCTCGCGCAACGCCTACCTGATTTTGACGTCGCTACAGATGTCCGAAGGCCGAACACACTCTATGGGGAAACTCGCAAAGTACCTGATGGTGCATGCGACAACGGTGTCGATGACAGTGGACCAACTGCAGAAGGCCGGACTCGTGGAACGGGGCCCGCACCCGACAGACCGACGAACCGTGCTCGCCACCTTGACAATCGAGGGTGCGGAGCTTGTCGATCTCGCGAACGAACAACTGGCCGCCGTCGGTTTCGGACTCGAAGCGATCGGTCCGGAAGATCTCGACATATTCGCCCATGGTCTGGCAGTCGCTCGTTTAGCAATGGGCGACGACGAAACCGGTCTCTGATCGAATCTGCAAAACCTGAGATGCCGAAGGCAGCAAAAGGCTTGCCTTAAAATAGTTTATGGTCCTACTATTCAAATCTAGACCAATTCTTCAAAGAAGAACATGCACGGAGATCTCGTCGTCACGACGACTCGACAGGTCATCGATCCCCCACACACATGCGCAGGTACGGTCCGGTCCCGGCTGCGAAGAAGAAAGAGAAATCACATGGTTTCGTTTGCATTCGATAGCGAGCACGAAGAGTTCAGGAAGACTCTCGAGTCGTTTAGCACTCGCGTCTTGCTCCCCGGATACCGTGATCGCGCTGCGACCACGGACTTCCCATTCGACATCTACAAGAAGCTCGGGGATCTCGGCATCCTGGGCATCGGACTTCCCGAGGAATTCGGTGGAACCGGCGATGAGGACTCGATCTTACTCGGGCTGGCTACCGAAACCCTGGCATACGGGAACGTCAACATGGCTTCCGCACCTGTTCAGATCGGCCTCGTCGGCTCACAACTCACTCTCTGCACCCCCGAAGTTCAGGCCAGGTACCTCCCTCCCCTCATCGCCGGCGAGGAGACAATTGCCATCGCCCTGACCGAACCAGGGTCCGGTTCCGACGCAAGCGCACTGACCACCACGGCCAATCCCGTCGACGGAGGCTGGCTGCTGACCGGCGAGAAAACGGCTATCAGTTGGGCGATGAACGCGACGGTAGCGCTCGTTTACGCCCGCGAACCCGGATCGACACGCTCGACCGGCGTAAGTTGCTTCGTCGTTCCGCTCGATTCCGACGGCGTCACCACCAGTCATATGCCCGGAATGGGTTGCCTCCCCATCGGATGGGGAAGCATCAAACTCGACGGTGCGTTCGTCCCGTCCTCACACCTCGTCGGTGAGTACGGTCGCGGATTTCAGTCCGTGATGGCGCATTTCGACTTCAGCCGCGCTGCACTCGGACTCATGTGCATCGGCGCAGCAAAGCAGAGCCTCGAGGAAGCACGCATTTACTCAGAGCAACGTGAAACGTTCGGCAACACGTTGTCGTCTTACCAGAGCATCGCATTCGAATTGGCAGAGCACGCAACATATCTCGAAGGCGCCAGGTGGATGTGCTACCGCGCGCTGTGGCTGCGGCAGACCGGACAGCCGCATACCTCGTTGGCATCGATGAGCAAGTGGTGGCCCCCGCTCGTAGCCAAGAATGCGATCGAGTTCGCCATGCGAGTGCACGGAAATCTCGGCTACTCCACCGAATTCCCACTCCAACAACGCTACCGCGACGTCATGGCATATCTGGTCGCCGACGGCACCTCCGAGATCCAGAAGCGCATCATCTCCAAAGACATCTACACCCGCGGAACCGTCTCACTCTGAAATTCCCGAAACAGGCTGGAGAACACAATGACTTCGAACGAATCGTTCACGCCCAAAGAGCTCAAAGGCAGTGCGGCACTGATAGTCGGCGGCACTGCCGGCATCGGCGCCGCGACCGCCACGCAACTAGCAGCGGCAGGAGTTCCTCGCATCATGATCGTGGGACGCAATTCCGAACGCGGTGAAGCAACCCGAGCGGCGGTTGCCTCCGGAAACTCCTGCGAAGTCACGTTTCTTGCCGCGGACGCCACAACCGTGGAAGGTGCCGCACGTATTGCGTCCGAAGCAGAGAAACAACTCGGCGGCGTCGACAGACTCGTCTGCACCACTGCCGCCGATGTTCAGCCGGAACTCTTCGCAAACATCCCCACCGATGACATCTCACGAACCTTCACCCAACTTGCACTGCCCTCGATGTACATGGCCAGCGAAATCCTCCCGCACATGAGTCGACGCAAGACCGGCGTCATCATCAACGTCGCATCGGACGCGGGAAAGACTGCAACACCGGGCGAGGCCGTCATCGACGCGGCAAAGGCTGCAATCGTGATGTTCACCCGGACATTGGCAATCGAGGCCAAGCGCAGCGGAATTCGAGTCAACGTGCTGACGCCCTCGCTTGTCAACGGAACCGGGTCCACCGAGCGCATCACCTCGGCAGGGTTCAGTGCCAAGCTATTCGCAAAAGCCGCGACCCAAGCGCATCTCGGGGTTCCCGAATCCGAGGATATCGCTGCCCTCGCGGTGTTTCTTGCCTCACCCGCCGCTCGACGCCTGACCGGCCAGGCAATAAGCGTCAATGGTGGAATCTCCGCAGCCTGAGAGACCTTTCACAATCGGGGAGTGATGCACCAGTGGTTCGTCGCACCATTCCCCGGCTTCATTCTGCGGTCAAATCGCAGGCCGACCGGAACCTCAAATGGTATATTAGGTCTGACCTTTAGACCGCCAATTGGGAGATGTCATGGCACCAGCCGCAGAGAATAGCGTGAAAAGCGGACGGTCGTCTATTCGGCTCACACCGATGGAAGTTCCGAAAGCCTCGGACGTGCTGGCCAATGAGCTGCGTGAACGTATACTCAGCGGCGAATACGAAGAAGGTACGCCACTACCGCCCGAGCGTGAACTCGTGGTCCAGACGCGCATGAGTCGTACCACCGTTCGCGAAGCCCTCCGAATCCTGGAAGTCCAAGGCCTCGTACGCATCAAGGCCGGACGCGCGGGCGGCGCCTTCGTGCAGCGACCGGGTGGCGAGTCGATGGCAAGTTCTGTCGCGCTGTTGATCCGCGGACAGCAGATCCGGCTGGCTGCACTACTCGAGACCCGCGAGGCAATCGAACCATTCTGCGCTCGCTTGGCAGCCGAACATCGCACAGCACAGGATCTCGAGGCCTTGGACGCTGCCAACGACGCGATCGCGGCGGCCGGTAGCGAACTCGACTCATTTCTGAGTGCAAATATCGACTGGCATGTGGCTGTAGCCAATGCAAGCCACAACGAACTCTTGATGGGCATGATGACTGCACTCTCGCGTGCCATCTATACCGCAACGGAGAACGAAGGCTTTATCGACGATTCGGTACGTTCCATCGCCGTTCGCGCACACCGCAGCATCACGCGTGCAATCCGCGATCAGGACCCTGATGCCGCCGTTCGCCGCATGACCCGGCACGTCCATTCCTACGCGGAAGAAGTGTTGGCGGTTGACGAACGTGTCGATATCGTCGTACCAGAAGACAATTAGTCAGCGGTCGAACGATATCGGTATTTCGAGTCCCGTGTTGCCGAAGCGGACAACACGGGACTCCTCACGCGAAATTGTCAACGCATCTTCCATGCAGGAGAACGCTTCTCCCGGAATGCCGTTACTCCCTCCACAACATCCTCGGTGGTAAAAGCAAGGGCCAATTGCGACTGCAGTGAGGTGAGTGCATCGGGAAGCGACATGTCGCGGGTCGCATTGATCGCATCCTTTCCGAGTTTCATCAACAGCGGAGACTTGTCCGCGACCCGACGTGCCCAGACACTCACGGTCTCGTCGAACTGATCGTCGGGTACTACACGATTGACCAGTCCGTACTCCCGCGCCTCAGCGGCAGTGATCCTGTCCCCCAGCATCATCAGCTCGTTTGCCGTGAACCGACCGACGGTGCGATAGATGAGCGCCGAAATCATGAACGGGAACACCCCGACGTTAATTTCCGGACAGCCGAAATGTACCGATTCCTTCGCAAGAATCAGATCACACGCGAGCGCCAGTCCGAAGGCGCCGGCGAGAACGTCGCCATTGGCTGCACAGATTACGGGCTTCCCCAGTCCCCCGATCAGTTGATACAACCGAGGAAATCGATCCAGGCCGGCATATTTCACTATGGTCGGCGTCCCACTGGCGAAAGCTTTCAGATCTCCGCCGGCGGAGAAGATTCGCTCGTGTGAGGACGTCAACACCACGACCCGGACGGAAACGTCCGCCTTTGCACATTCGAAAGCCCCGATAAGTTCATCGAGCAACTCGTCACTGAGCGCATTTCGAGTTGCCGGACTGTCAAGTGTGATGACGGCGATGTCGTCTTCCTCGATCTCATACCGAACCAGTTGCGGCATCAAAAGATCCTTTCGAGTATATGTTTCATGTGATCAGCAACCGTGGGTGCGTATTGATCACCTATGTGACAGAACAACTTTGCCGAATCCACTACCCTGCTCCAGGAAAACATGTGCGTGCGCAGCATCAGACAACGGAAAGACCTTGCCAACTGGAACCGGGGCGACTGCGCGCTCGTCGAGCAGCGACACCAACCCTGAAAAATCCCGCGGGCTACCCATGGTGGTCCCGATCAACTCGTATTGACCGAAATAGAATCCACGCACATCCAACTCTGCGTGTTCGCTCCGCGACGCCCCGAACACCACTAAACGGCCACCCGGGCGCAGTGCCTTGATCGAATCCGACCATGTACCAACAGAATCGATGATCAGATCGTACCCACGCCCGCCCGGCGAGAGTGCTCGTGCCGCCTGCGGCCACGCCGGATCGGTATACAAGACACCCCCCTGAGCGCCCAACTCGACGGATTGCCGGAGCTTCTCCTCGGTCGACGATGTCACCACGACGGAGGCGCCGACGGCTGCCGCCAGCGTCACCGCCATCGTGGCCACTCCGCCACCTGCACCCAGAATCAGCACACTCTCACCGGCGCGCAGTCGTCCACGACTGAACAGCGCACGAAATGTCGTCAAACCCACCAATGGCAGCGCTGCAGCTTGCGCCCAGTCCAATCCACGTGGTTTCGGTACGACACATTCAGCAGGAACAGAGACCACCTCGGCGTACGTACCGTGCCTGTGGTCACCCAGGATCTCCCACTTCTCACCAGGAGCAAACTCATTGTCGCCCCACCACAAAGACGGAACGACGATCACGTCTTCCCCGGTATCGGTTCTGACACCCGCGCCATCCGCGCCAGGTACGTGTGGAAGCGGCGAACCGTATCGACCTTGACGGACAAGGATGTCGTGCCAGTTCAGCGCACTCGCTCGCAATTCGACGCTCACCCACCCATCGCGGGCGGCAGGCGTGGGCACCGACCCCCAACGAAGTACTTCCGGACCACCGAACTCCTGCATTACAACTGCGTCCACGCCACTCCTCATTTCGGTCCAACCATTGGACTGTATTCCAAAGTGATGGTAAGAAACAAGACGTGACAGGGGACATCCGTCATTCCAACCCACAGACCACAGGAGTTCTCCATGCCACACGCAGTCATCGTCGCCGGTGCACGCACACCCATCGGCAAACTCGGCGGCACTCTAGCTACGATCAGCGCCACCGATTTGGGCGCCCACGCCATCAGCCACGCTCTCAGCCGCGCCAAAGTGCACGCGTCGGACGTCGATGCCGTCGTGATGGGAAATGTCGTTCAAGCAGGTGTCGGACCCAACCCCGCACGCCAGGCAGCTGTGTCGGCAGGTATCCCCATGTCCGTCCCGGCCGTCACGATCAACAACCTCTGCCTGTCGGGACTTCAAGCAATCATCGACGCAGACAGAATGATCCGGTCCGGTGACGCGGAAGTCGTGGTCGCCGGTGGCATGGAATCGATGAGCAACGCCCCCTACTTGGCGCGGGGCGCCAGATCCGGATTCCGATTCGGCCGAGCCGATTTCGAGGATGCACTCGAACATGATGCGTTACTGTGCGCTTTCGACCGGATCCCGATGGGCCAAGCCACTGAACGTTACCTCGACTCCGCCACCGTCAGCCGGTTAGAACTCGACACCTTTTCGGCCCGCTCGCACGCGTATGCCGCCGAGGCATCCGTCAACGGCACCTTCGCATCAGAGATTGCGCCCATCGACACCAAGGGACGACATGGAACCGTCACGCTCGAACACGACGAAGGTATCCGCCCGGAAACCACGGTTGCGAAACTTGGGACCCTGAAACCTGCCTTCACCAACGACGGGATCATTACGGCTGGGTCGTCGTCCCAACTCTCCGACGGCGCTTGCGCAGTGATCGTCATGGCGAAGTCCACAGCAGTCCAGCGAGGCCTCGAGTGGATCGCCGAGATCGGCGGAACGGCACTGGTAGCTGGGCCCGACACCTCCCTGCTCCATCAGCCGGCGGCCGCCATCACACAGGCCGTCAAACTCGACGGACGAACGACGGTCGACATGCTCGACCTGATCGAGATCAACGAAGCTTTTGCCGGCGTAGCGCTGGCGTCGATGGCCGACCTCGGCGTGGACGAGCAAAGGGTCAACATCCACGGCGGCGCGATTGCACTCGGCCATCCCGTCGGAATGTCTGGCGCCCGAATAGCTCTCAGCCTTGCAAATTCACTTAAACAACACGGCCGAGGCACCGGAGCTGCCGCACTATGTGGTGGCGGGGGCCAAGGAAACGCGATCATCCTTCATCGCGAATAACTTCGCGCCTCAGCCACCCGATCTACCGACTGGGACGCTATTTCCATCCTCGGTCTAACCATTTACAGTTCTGGCTGTGACTAGCAAACGCCCTCCATCGGAAGGTGGCAGCAGCAGATCTCGCCTTGCTCCCCGATCGGCAGTACGACGTATGTTCCAAACGACGAAAATGTCCCGAGTTCGGTCACCGCGCCACCACCGATGTGATACATCGGCATCGCATTGACGCAGACTCCACCGTCCTCCATGCCGGCACGTTCGAAGACGAACTTCGCTTCGTTGACGATGCCCTTGTGGTGCAGTAATGCCCCCTTCGGAAACCCTGTGGTACCAGACGTGTACTGAATCTGAACCGGATCCGTCGGCGAAACGGCCGGCAGTTCTTTCGTCCGATCTGCAGCTTCGACGAACGAGTTCCAACCCTGCGTACTGATCGCCTTCCTCAGTTCGGGAAGCCGAGGTCGGATCTCGTCGAGAATCTCGCGCAAATCAGTGCCTCGGTAAGAGTCGCGGTAGAACAGCGCAACGGCACCGGACTGCTTCAACACATATTCGAGCTCATGCGCACGGTACGCCGGGTTTGCAGCAACGACGACCATGCCCGCCATGGCAATCGCCTGTTGAAGAACCACCCACCCCGCACTGTTCGGTGCCCAGATACCAATCCGATCTCCTGGCTTGAACTCGGTGAGCAACGCCTGCGCGACACGTTCGGTTTCCACCAACAGTTGGCTGTATGTCCAGCTCTTGCGCGCGTCGGGATCAGCTACACCATCGACCAGTGCGATCCTCTCGGGCACCGTAGCTGCGCCCTCGCGAAGTAGATCACCGAGCGTAATGTCACGAACCCCCGAACTCTGCTCCTTCGATGCGCCGCCGGGGAGTCTCGACAGGTTCGTCAGCCGGAATTCCCCCTGGATTCTGCTGCCGAGAAATACTGTCAGGCGATCCTGGATATCCGACGCGCTGGGATTGGTATGGACAACGACACCACGCCGGGCCAGCTTTCGCGTGAGGGTCAGGTCGATTGTCTCTTCGACATGGGGATCCGCCATGCCCATCGCCGTAGACCTAGCACTTGTTGTCATTTACCCACACTCCTCTCAGCGCCGGAAATTGCCGAAAAACGTCCCTGACGAGCATGTTTAGACAGTCTGTCGCCCATGAATTCAAGACCCAGGACATCAGTGGACTCGGCATATCCGATGCGATCACCCATTTGGTAGCGAAACAAGCTTTGGAAACTGGCGTATGCCGGGCTGGAGCTGTACCACGGAGCGCCACCGACAGCGGTCCCGAAGAACTCGTAAGTCTTACCGCGAATATCGGTGGCAACGATCCGATTAGTCACTGCGACCATGTCGACCCGAACCGCACTCACCGCCGCGGAGACGATGCCATAGAGCTCACCGCCTTCGACAACGTAGCCGAACTTCAGAGCGTCGTAAATAACCTCGCCGTCACGAATATCGAGTGACATACCCAGATGGAGACCGAACTCTTCACCGAATGTCACATGAATCCATGCCGCTCCCCGGTCACCGATTTCAGCACGCGGACCCCAACTCCGATCCATTCCGTCGACGCAATCGACTTCGTATGTCTTGCCACGGAGTTCGAGTGTTCCGGTGATTCTGCCGATCATGTCATAGTGACCGTGCGCCCATACATCGCCTAGTCCGGTGTCCAGGGGTTCCGATACGTTGACGACGAGCGGATTCTGCGTCGGGTCGTGGACGTCGAAGGGATCGTGAAGCCCCCGGAACTGCAGATCGAGGCGGCACGAACCAAGAGCGTGCTCGTAGCGAACCCGAAAATCTCGTGGGCGGCTTGTCGCCGTCAGACTCAATCCGCTGGTCAACGAAAAATCCGAAAACTTCTCGGGCGCAGGAACATGCATTTGCGCGTCGGTGAAATCGATTTCGTAGGGTTGCGTGCAGAAACCGGAATGTAGGACGACGGAAGAAATCGTCGTACCGACGTTCGGTCTGGACAAGACATACGCATTTCCCAGAATCCCGGCCTCGGGAACCGAGAACACGAGAACTATCGTCTCTGCCCACGTGGCATCGGCTGTGTCCGCGTTGCCAGTCAGGTGGTACTCAGCATCTGCTGCAGTGATCAAATCATCTCCTTTGATAGCGACGGGTCGACCATCACCGCCCGCGCGCGCCTTCCGCAGTTTCCTTGCACTGTGGAAACCTCCATTGCCGCAGCGACTTCCGGTATTGCCAGACCCTCGGCACGAACGGTAATTTGAAGCCCGAAATCCCGGCGAAATAGCTGGTCATCCTCCAATTCGGACGCGCAGATCCCGACAAAGAGATTGAGTACAGTGACTGCCTCGCGATCAAAGATCCACCCTCCCGCTCACAATGACTGGGTCATCCCACGTCCTCGTCTCAACAAACGGCTGTTCACCCTTCGCCAGGACTACCGAATCGTGTGGGTCCTCGGCTCGGCGGGTTCGGGAAAGACGACGGCGGTCGTAGATGCGGTCACAGCCCTCGATTCGAATACCGCATGGCTAACCCTCGACAGCACCGAAACCGCGCCTGGTCGACTGCTCGTGCACATCGAAGACGCGCTCACCCACATCGCACCCACAATGATGCGTGCAGCGACCGCTGCGTTGGCTGCCGAGGTGCCCCACGCCGAAGCCGCTGCCGACCTCGCCGACGCCCTCGCCGGAACTCTGTTGACCCTGGTACTCGACGAAGTGGAGCATGTGGCGGACCCGCAGCGCTCGATGCGCTGTCGACATTTTTGCGATGCCTTCCGGCCACAGTGAAAGTCGTCCTGATCTCAAGGCGAACTGTCACTCTGCGTCTCGGCAGCGCAGTCGGTGTCGGCGGCATCGGAGTCCTCACCGAGCACGAACTAGCCTTTAACGCAGACGAGGCGACACTTGTTCTCTCCAGCCTCGGCCACGCCGACACCGTCGCGCAGGATGCAGTGGAAGCAACTGGAGGATGGGTAGCAGGCAACCTTTTCGAAGCGTGGCGATCGCCCGATCATACGTTTGGTGGAGGCGGCGAAACAGACGCCCTCAACACATATCTCGCTACTGAGATCATGGGGGACCTGAGTGACGCGGAACGATGGTTTCTCGTGGGCACCTCCATTCTCCACAGCGTCACATCAGACGATGCCAAAGCTCTGGGGCACACGAATGCCGTTCAAATCATGTCGTCAATCTCGCAGCGACACATTCCCGTCTGGTTCTCTGCCGATCGTCGAGAAATGCGTGCGCACCCCCGATTTCGTGCTTGGTCTCAATAGGTGAACGCATCACTACTGGTGAGATGATGCGTGATCGTGGAGACATGGATGGGCAGCAAGGCACTCGGGTTCACTGTGGAGCAGGAGAACCTGATCTGGGATCTTCACCGCCGCGGGGAATCGATACGAGAAATCGAGCGGGTTCTCGGAGAAACGATGCCCCGAATTCGTCGTTTCCTACGTGAGTCCGGCGGTATCCGACCGGTCCCACGAACGCGAAGAAAGAGCCATATCACCGCAGGTGAACGCGAAGAAGTTTCGCGTGGAATTGCCGCAGGTGACAGCGCTCGGACGATCGCCGAGAACCTCGGAAGATCCCCGTCCACGATTGCACGTGAGATCGCCCGCAACGGCGGCCGCGAGGAGTACCGGGCGATAGACGCCGATACAGCTGCCTACGTCCGTGCCCGCCGCCCCAAAATGTCGATCCTGTGTGCCCGGCCGAGTCTGCGGACCGTCATCACGGACAAGCTCCATGAGCAGTGGTCACCGCAACAGATCTCCGTCTGGCTTCGGCGCGAGTACCCGGACGATCCGCAGATGTGGGTCTCGCACGAGACGATTTACCGTTGCCTCTACATACCGTCACGGAAAGTATTCGACAGCACTGTATTTCACGAACTGCGTACCGATCGGCCGATACGTAGACCTCGCGGGAAGAAACGCTCCCACGGTCGTGGGCGGATACGAAATATGGTCTCGATCGATCTTCGAGGAGCTGCGGCAAACGATCGTAGCGAGCCCGGGCACCTGGAGGGTGATCTCGTGTTCGGAACCCGCCCGTCGGCGGTCGCGACGCTGGTGGATCGGCAATCACGCGTCACCCATGTTGTGGCCTTGCCGCACGGCTACCGGGCCGAGAGGGTCGCCGATGCGCTGATCACCTACCTGGGCAGGTTACCGGCTCATCTACGTCGTTCGTTGACCTGGGATCGGGGACGGGAAATGGCCGAACACGAGCGCATCACCGCAGCTCTGGACATGCCCGTCTACTTTTGCGCCCCTCATCATCCGTGGCAACGAGGGACGAACGAAAACGCGAACGGGTTGCTGGACTGGACCCCGAAAGTTGGACACCAAATCTAGGTATCCTTCTTCAGGGAGTAGTCAGATGTACGCGAAAAGCACGTTGAGTCACTCCGACGCCGTGTCGGCGCTCGAACTATTCGAGGAAGGCTTCACGGCGAAGTCCGTCGCGTTGACTCTTGACCTTGCCCCGAACCCTGTCCAAATGTTGTATCAACGATGGCAACTTCGGGGAGCAGGTGCGCTGGTGACGAGAGACCGAAGACAGTACGATTTCGAGACCAAGCTCGAGATCGTGCGTCGCAACGTCAACGGAGAGTCCGGGAGGGCTCTGGCCGAAGAGTACGACTTGCCCTCGCCCACAACGGTAGCGAACTGGACTGTCATCTACCGACGTGACGGAGAAGACGGGTTGCGCCCGAAGAGGCGTGGCAGGCCTCCAACCGATCGCGGGGATTCCCCTCCGAAAAGCGAGCTCGAGACACTGCGCGCTGAGAACGAACGGCTTCGCGCTGAGGTCGCGTACTTGGGAAAATTGCGGGCCTTGAGGTCGCAGGAACGACGCTGAAAGTTCGAGCTGTCGATGATCTCAAGGCGCAATTTCCGCTGGCACTCTTGCTGTCGATCGCGTACCTCCCCAGATCGACGTTCTATGACCATCGGAATCGACTCCGTCGCGCGGACCGGCATGCTGAGCTCAAAGAAGCCATTCGTGAGACCTTCGAAGATGCGAAGGGCGCCTACGGGCACCGACGTATCCTCGCTATCCTGCGACGGCAGGGACGGCGGGTGGCGAAGAAAACCGTGCTCACACTGATGCGCGCCCTCGGACTGCAGTGCCTGGTGCGTCGTCGCAAACGGTACAACTCCTTCCGAGGAGAAGTCGGCGAGGCAGCCGAGAACGTGTTGAACCGCCAGTTCGCCGCAGAGACGGCGCACACCAAATGGGCAACAGACGTAACCGAGTTCAATATCGGCAGCTCCAAGGTCTACCTTTCGCCCATCCTCGATCTCCATGACAACCGAATCATCTCAGCGACGGCGGGGCCCTCTCCGAGCGTGAAGATGGTCACCGACAGCCTCCGCATGGCAATCGACACCCTCAACGCTGGAGAAAAGCCACTTCTCCACTCCGACAGTGAGACTGTTTGTGCCGGTGTTTTCGGATTTCCTGACCGTTAACGCATGGAGACGAGAGAATGCTGGTGCCGGGAGTTCCCAGTGTTCCTGACCCGCACTCCGATCGACGATCGTATGTCTTTCCTTGGATTTGTCGGTTCCTGGGAACCCCCGGTGAGGCGCTACGCCTCACCGTCGGGGTGACCTGAGGAGAGCCTGCACCACCAGGTGCTCATCACTGTCTTGTCCGCCGGTTCGGTCGATGCGCGGCGCCGCCTTGCTCATCGGTCAACGGAGAGGAAAGCGACATGACAAGGATGCCTGACAAAGCCGATCTCGATCAAGACCGGGAAGTGTTCGCCGGAGTCGATACCCACAAAGAACTGCACGTCGCCGCGGTGATCGATACCGACGACAACGTCCTCGGAACTCGCAGTTTTCCGACCACCCGAAACGGGTATCGAACCATGCTGACCTGGATCGGCGAGTACGGCAATCTGATCCGGATCGGTATTGAGGGCACTGGCTCCTACGGAGCTGGGCTGACCCGCCACCTCGCGAAAGCCGGCGTGACGGTACTCGAGGTGGACCGCCCCGATCGCTCGGACCGCCGCCGTAAGGGCAAAAACGACGACCTCGATGCCATTAACGCAGCGCGTGCAGCCAAAACCAACCGGCGCACCACCACCCCGAAATCGAAAGACGGTGCCGTCGAGTCACTTCGTGTGTTGAGGGTGACCCGAGCCCATTCGGTACGAGAGCGGCGCAGTGCGCTGCAACTATTGCGGATGACGATCATCTCCGCTCCCGACGAGCTGCGCGAGCAGGTCCGCGATCTGACGCGGATGCAGCTGATACGCCTCCTCGCCGCGTGGCGGCCGGATGTCTCGAACGCTACCGATCCTGTGACCGCCTACCGGGTTTCGCTGAAATCCCTGGCTCGCCGCTATCTCGAATTGACCGACGAGATCGCCGATCTCGACGAACTGATCAACCCGATCGTGAAAGCCCTCGCACCTCAACTACTCGAGCGCGTCGGAATCGGTATCGAAGTCGCCGGACAAATGCTTGTCACCGCCGGCGACAATTCCGATCGAATGAAATCCGAAGCCGCGTTCGCGATGCTATGCGGTGTCGCGCCGCTACCCGCATCTTCTGGCATGACCCAACGCCACCGCCTCAATCGCGGCGGTGACCGCCAAGCCAACCGAGCCTTGCATCTGGCCGTCATCGGCCGCATTCGACTCGACCCGAAAACCCAGGCCTACGTAGAGAAGAAAACCAGCGAAGGCCACTCGAAACTGGAAACCATTCGGTGCCTGAAACGCTACCTGGCTCGCGAGGTCTACTACCTCCTCAACCCTGGACCGCAGACCATCACCCCGAACACCCGACACCATCGAAAAGCAGCTTGACTCTCAGGAGAGCATCCAAGGTTTTCAGTACCGACATATCCTCTGGAGGGACACGCTGCGCGAAGCAGGGCTCACCCAGTCAATGTCCCGCAAAGGCACGTGCCTCGACAACGCCGTCATGGAAGGATTCTTCAGCCACCTCAAGGAGGAATGGTTCCGCATCCAGAAACCCGGAACTCTTGACGAGTTTCACTCAGGGCTCACCGACTACCTGCGATGGTGGAACACCACCCGCATTCAACAGCGACTCGGCTACCTCAGCCCCGACGAGTACCGCGCCCAAACACCCGCCATCGCATAAGGTTCCATTACGAGTCCAACTTTCGGGGTCCACTCCATTGCTTCGGCAGTACCTGCGCAAGAACGCTGACCTGCGCAGTTTCGCCCAGGATGACCTGAATAGGGTCGCGGACAGACTCAACGATCGGCCTCGGCGTGTGCTCGATTGGGATAGTCCACGTCAACGAGAAGAACGAGTGCTCGGTTCCTGCGCAACCGGATAGGAAAGCCGGCCGCCGAAGGCGGTTGGCATGATGGTGGGCATGGTTGCTACCGGACTTCCCGAACTCGATGTCGCGCGAGTCGTGAAGTACTGCGCCAGTAGAGTTCCCGATCACCTGCGTCATGATATTCGGGTCGAATATGACATCGCGGCCCGTCATGTGACGATCTGCGAATGCCGGCGGCCGTGGCGGGAGGACTTCGGCCCGGAGTGGACGCGATTTCCGATCGCCCGGCTGTATTACACGAAGAAGACCGGGTTGTGGACGTTGTATTGGCGGGATCAGCACCTCAAATTTCACCGCTACCAGTTCTTGGATCCGAGCCCTCATATTCAGGATTTACTCGATCACATCGAAAACGGTGGTGATCCGATCTTCTGGGGTTGATCCGTTATCGTCGGTGACGCGTTGACCTGTTGAGACCAAGTGAGTTTCTGAGAACTGGGCTCGACGCATATGAAGGCAGCGTGGTCGAAGAACTTCATCAGGCTTACGGTCGACTGCTTGCCGAACAGGGAAATCATGAGGACGCTGTGTGGTCGTTCCTCTCGGCAAGCGACACATCTGCTGCAGCGGCAGCAGGAGCGGAGGCCATCCAGTCAGTACTTCGACGAGGTGATTTCGCAATCGCAGACCAGTGGCTCCACCGGTTCGATACCGACAGCGTCCATACGTCCGAGGTGCTGACTCGTGCGCAATTGACAGTTGCCCTGGACCGCGAATCGTGGGCCGAAGGCGCAACGATCGCAGATCGATTGCTTGTTATGCAAGAGGGAGCAACAGCTGGACGAAGGCTGGATCCCGCGCTGGCCGGCATGATAGGCACCTGCTTCATTCATGTCGGCCGCCTTGAAGACGTTGTCACTGTCACCGACCACGCCCGGTCCGGCGATGCGACGGAGACATGGAGATTCGCGCTGGGAGTCGATATGGACGACCAGCCGAACCACTACCGTGACCGCCCCGGTGACCGCGGCGACGTCGTCGACGGACTCCTCCACCGAATCGATCTGATGCATGGTCGATTCGAACGAGTTCTGACCCACACGCCTGCGCCCTGGGCAGCATCGCGTTCGAGTCGGATCGCGGCGCTCCGGGCCACCGGCCGACTCGTCGAGGCTCAACAGCTGCTCGACGAAGCATCAATTCATCGCAATTCCCCTGCGCTGGCACGCATCCGGATCGCACTTGCCGTTGACCGTGGCAGCACACTCGAACTCCCCGAATTATTTCGGCACAGTCGTACGATCGCGATGCGCAGTAGCCCCTTCTGTGTGATGCTCCACGAGTTGCAGGAAGCCATGGTTGCCCTTCGAGTCACACACGACATCGACGACGCTCACCGTGCGCTCGATCGTGTGGAGAGCGACCCAACTGCTCGCAGACGCGTACGAATCCTCGAGCAACTCCATATGTGGCGAGGGCTCCTCGCACTCTTTCGGTCGGACCTCGACACCGCACACACGCACCTGGTTTCTGCCATCGAGACGATGCGGCGCTGGGATCGGCAGTTCTTCCTTCCCACCGCATTTGTGTATATGTCGGAAACCCGGTGGCGACTCGGGCAAGGAGACCTCGCAGATGAAGCTGCCGATCATGCGCTCGCCGCGGCTATGACACAGGGTTCCGATCACCTTCTCCTGCAGGCGCTCCACGAATTTCCGTCCGTCGTGTCGCGTCGGCTGGACTCGGAGCCAGAGACGGATACCACGTGGCACCTACTCGGCCGATCGGTCTTGACAGATCGTGGGGCCCCGCAGCCGAAGCGGGCACGCAATCGTATGACATTGGCCTCCGTATCCGTTGCCCCGCCGGTGAGGATGACAGAGTTCGGCCACAGTTCCATCCTTTCCGGCGGAAACAACATTGTCCCAAAACTCACCAAAAGTGTTGAACTACTGGCACTTTTGGGAGCAAATGGAGGCACAGCGAAGAAGACCACACTGATGGAGGGCCTGTTCGACGGACGTTCCGATGAAAGTGCGAAGTCGTACCTCCGCCAGACGATCAACCGACTCAGAGAGGCCTTTCCGGAACATTCTGTCGTCGATACCGACCGAACACACGTCCACTGGATCGGTGGATACCTGAGCAGCGAGTCGGTCGAGTTCGAGCATGCCGTCCGACAATCCATGCGACTGCAAGGCACTGCACGGTTCGATGCCGCAACACGCGCCCTCACGATTGTGGACAATGGCGATTACCTCGACGGATTCGATTCGACCTTCACTGTGAACCGTCGACAAGATCTGCGTGAAATGGCTACCGATACTCGATACGACGCAGCGGCCACCGCCTTCTCCCTCGGCAATCTCGAGTCTGCTGCGAACTATGTCAGGGACGTGCTCATCGATGATCCGTACCGCGAGAGCACCTGGAGGCTGTCGATGAAAGTCGCCGCTGCGATGGGCCACGACGATCGCGTGATCAGCGCATTTCGCCGATGCCAGGACACGCTGGCCGAGCTACAGACCTCCCCTGCACAGTCGACCAGACGACTACTCGAACAATTGCGGAGTTAGCACTCGACCTTCTCGAGGATCGATCCACTCTTGAAAACGATCGTTATCACCGCTACATTCAGTCATACGGTCGGACCAAACCCGACGAACGCGCCCACGGAAGGACCACCAGGTCACATGAACGACTTCAGCAGCGACTTCACCGACGTCACCTACAAAGTAGACAACGGCCTCGCCTGGATCACCATCAACCGACCCGACCGCTACAACGCATTCCGCGCCCGCACCGTCGACGAACTCGTCAAAGCCTTCAAACACGCCTGGGGCAGCAACGACGTCGGCGCCATCGCCCTCACCGGCGCCGGAAACAAAGCCTTCTGCGCCGGCGGCGACCAAAAACAACGCATGGAAACCGGCGACTACGGCCCCTCCGACAGCGGACTCTTCGAAGTCGAAGCCCTCCACCGCGTCATCCGCGACGTCACCAAACCCGTCATCGCCGCCGTCAACGGCGTCGCCGTCGGCGGCGGACACGTCCTCCACCTCCTCTGCGACCTCACCATCACCACCGAAGACGCCATCTTCGGCCAAAACGGACCCCGCGTCGGATCCTTCGACGCCGGACTAGGAACCGGATACCTCGCCCGCACCATCGGCGAAAAACGCGCCCGCGAAATCTGGTTCCTCTGCCGCCGCTACACCGCCCAACAAGCCCTCGACTGGGGCCTGGTCAACAAAATCGTCCCCGCCGACCAACTCACCACCGAAGTCCGCACCTGGGCCGACGAAATCCTCCAACTCTCCCCCACCACCCTCAAAATCCTCAAACAATCCCTCAACGCCGACACCGAACACTTCATCGCCCAAGGCGCCATGGCCATCTCCACCCTCAAAATCTTCGGCGAATCCGACGAAGCCAAAGAAGGCATCACCGCCTTCAACGAAAAACGCACACCCGACTTCAGCAAAGACCGCGGCAACTAAACCCACACCCGACGGCCGGTGGCGACGACGACCATCGGCCTCACGGCACGAGATCAGTGATCTGAACGATTCCCAGATCGTACGAAGCAACCCGGCTGATTCTCCGACAAACCGGCAACGAATTCTGCAGGTGACGCGAGACAATGATCCATCGAGTGCTACATTTAGGTCCGATCATTAGACCAGCAACTGGGGGATGTCATGGCATGGGCCACCGAAAGAGTCGTCAAGGCCAGTCGATCAACCATACAGCTCACACCGATGGAAGTTCCGAAAGCATCGGACGTGCTGGCTAATGAACTGCGCGAGCGCATTCTCAGCGGCGAATACGAGGAGGGCACGCCTCTGCCGCCCGAGCGTGAACTGGTGGTCCAGACGCGCATGAGCCGCACCACTGTTCGTGAAGCTCTGCGAATCCTGGAAGTCCAAGGCCTCGTACGCATCAAGGCTGGACGCGCCGGCGGCGCCTTCGTGCAAAAGCCCGGTGGCGAGTCGATGGCGAACTCTGTCGCACTTTTGATCCGGGGGCAGCAGATCCGACTCGCCGCTCTGCACGAGACACGTGAAGCAATTGAACCATTCTGCGCTCGACTGGCCGCCAAGTACCGAACCGCAGAGGATCTCCGAGCACTCGACGCCGCCAACGAGGCAATCGCAGCGGCCGGCGACGACCTCGACGCATTTCTCCGCGCAAACGTGGATTGGCATGTGGGCGTGTCCAATGCAAGTCACAACGAACTCTTGATGGGCATGATGACGGCACTTTCGCGTGCCATCTACACGGCAACCGAGAACGAAGGCTTCATCACCGACACGGTGCGCTCGACTACCCTCCGCGCACACCGCAGCATCACACGCGCCATCCGCGAACAAGACCCGGATGCCGCACTTCGCCGCATGACAAGGCATGTGCATTCCTACGCAGAAGCGGCTCTGGCAGTCGACGAGCGTGTCGACATCACCTTGCCCGCCGACGAATAGAACCTCTCCAACTCCGGTCGTAAAGTGAACGGTCCCGCGGGAACTCCTGCGGGGCCGTTCACTTTACGTGCAGAATCCTTCCTGACGTAGGCGTGCACCGCGACTCGATCGAGCCTTGGCAGAATCACTCGATGCAGAATTGGACCAATGGTATTATCGGTCAGACCGATAGGGAGAGTTCATGTCATTAAGAGACACACCTGACGATCACGTCATCGATACCGTCCAGTTCGACGTAGAAGCCGGCAAGGTTCGCGAGTTCGCCCGTGCAACCTTCACCGAAGATCCTGTACACACCGATCGAACCCTGGCGATGTCAGCAGGATTCGCCGGTGTCCCCGCCACCGCGACCCACACGGTTGTATCGGGACATCATCGCAATCAACGCGCCTTCGTCGACTCCCTCGGACTGGCACTTGAACGCGTAGTGGTCGGTGGAGTGAAATGGGAGTACCTTCGCCCGCTGGTTACCGGGGACTCGTTGACCGGCGTGAGACGAGTGGCGAAAGACGAGATTCGAGAGGGCAAACGCGGCGGCACGATGCGTGTGATCACCCTCGAAACCGAGTTCGTCGACGCGCACGGCGCCACGGTGGCGCGGCAGCAGGAAACCATCATCGAGCGGGGCGGCGGATCATGAGATCACCAGTGACAGTATCGATCGGCGCGGGACCCGAATCTCGAACCGTGGGGCCGATCAGCCAAACCGACATTGTCCGGTTCGCCGGTGCCGGTGGAGATTTCAATCCTCTGCACCACGATCCGGAGTTCGTTCGATCATCTGGGTTCCCCGGAGTTATCGCCATGGGACAAATGCACGCGGGCATTCTTGCCGGCTTACTGTCCGACTGGGTGGGCGTAGAACACATCCGGGAATACGAAGTTCGATTTGTTGCTCCGGTGTTCCTCGGTGACATCTTGACTGCCTCCGCTATCGTGACATCCGTGAACTCCGGCGGCGACGGCGACGGCGACGGCGACGGCGACGGAACAACCTTGGCCACAGTCGAACTCACGCTCACTCGAGGCGACGACACGGCCATTCGGGGATCTGCGCTGGTTGTCGCCGCGAATGACCAATAGTTCCGCCCTCTGAGCAAAAACGAATCTGCCCGCCAGGCTGGACTCCTGACCGAAGTCAGTGGGTCGGCCCGGCGGGCAGATATCTCACCCACACAACGCGAGAGATCTACTCGATGCCCGCTGCGCGATGCGCGGCCTCGAGGAACGACCGCACCAGCTCCGGGTCCTTGTAGTACAGATCTCCCACGCCTTTGTCTGCGCGTCGACGCCCGTACTCGTACAACACCGCGAGCTTCCACAACGCCAACGCCGTGTACCACCCGATGTTCGTGAGATCGGCACCTGTGCTCGCCGAATAGCGCTGTGCCAGTTCATCTCGCGTCGGGTATCCCTCCTCGAGAGTAGCCGTACCGAGCTCAGCCGTGGGAGTGAGCGGTTCTCCCTCGACCGGATAGGAGGCGAGGAAGTACCCGACGTCGAACAGCGGATCTCCTACCGTCGCAAGCTCCCAATCCAGTACAGCGGCAATGCGCCCCGGCGAATCAGGCGCCAGGATGACGTTACCGATCCGGTAATCGTTGTGGATGATCGACGCCCCTGACTCCGTGGGCACGTTAACCGACAACCACGCGTCGATGGCAGCAAACTCCGCTGGAGGATTTCCGGCTTCGTCGGCCACCAGCTTTCCCATACGCTCAAGGTGACGGCGATTGAATCCCTCGGGTTTTCCGATGTCGGACAGCCCGGCGGCACGCCAATCGACCTGGTGCAATGCCGCCAGCGTGTCGATCAGTGCCTCACCGATCTTGCGCCGATCCTCCGGTGAACTCAGCGACTCAGGTGTCTCCGTCGTGACGACGGGTCCCTGGACATGGCTCATGACGTAGAACGGGACGTCGAGGACGTCGCCGACCTGGCCCGTTGCCAGCACATCGGCGACGGGAACGCCTGTATCGCGCAGGGCGTCGATGAGCCGGGCCTCACGCAGCATGTCGTGCGCGCCGCGCGGCACCGGCGGAGGCGGCGGACGACGCAGCACCACACGTGCGTTTCCATCCGTCACCAGGTAGGTGAGGTTGGAGTGACCGTCACCGATCGTCGCCGTGCTGACCGGTCCTGCGGCAATGCCTCGGTCTTCGAGGAACACCGCAAGCTGCGCTCGTTCGGATTCGGACCATTCCCACATCTCGTGCTCTCGTTTCCGTTATTGCCCGGTAAACCGGGGTGCTCGCTTCTCCTTGAAGGCTGCGAGGGCTTCGGGCATGTCTTGGCCACGCGTCAGTAGCGCCTGACCACGATTCTCGAGCTCGAGGGCAGCCGCATACGACGACACCTCCTGGTTGCGTTGCAGTGCGCGCTTGGACATTCGGACTCCACCTGGCGAGTTGAGTGCGATGTCGTTTGCCATGGCCACTGCTGCATCCATGAGCTCCTCCGACGGTACAACGCGGTTGGCCATACCGATCTTCACGGCCTCATCCGCTCCGACCAACCGTGCGGTGTAACCGATCTCGGCGGCACGGCCGTAGCCCACCAGCCGTGTCAGCTGCCACGACGTCCCGAGCTCACCAACGGACAATCCTACTTTCACGAACGCCGCACTGAACTTGGCGGTTGGTGCCAGCAGCCTGATGTCTGCGGCGAGCGCAAGTGCCATCCCACCACCGGTCGCCGCGCCATGAATGGCTGCGATGACCGGAAAAGGTAGATGACGAATGGCGGCGAGTCCGCCGGTGGCCGTCTCCTGGAACTTCAGGAAGTCGCGGACGCCCATCGTCGTGATGACGTCAATCTCCTCCAGATCGAATCCGGCGCAGAACGCCCGCTCTTCCGCTCCCCGAATGATCAGTGCCCGCGCGTCGGTATCGCGTAACGCGTACGCGACCGTGTTGTACTCGGTGAACATCTGCACCGTCTGCGAGTTCATCCGCTCCGGCCGGTTGATCGTCAGGACGACGATCTTGCCGGGCAGCACATCCAGCCGGAGTGTCTCGAGTTCGGGCGGGTTGTAGTTGATCAATTCGGTCGACGTGTCGTTGATATCTGTGCTGGTCATCGGCTTGTCACTTTCCCGTAAAGCGCGGAGCGCGCTTTTCTTTGAATGCCGCCAGCGCTTCCGGCATGTCCTGACCTCGGGTCAGCAGCGCCTGGCCCCGGTTTTCGAGTTCCAGCGCTGCAGCGTAGGACGCAACCTCCATGTTGGCCTGCAGCGCTCGCTTGGACAACTGCACGCCACCTGGCGAATTGGAGCAGATTTTCTCAGCCATGGACACAGCCTCGGAAATGAGCGCATCGGGCGGAACGATTGTGTTGATCAGGCCGATATCTTCAGCCTCGACCGCGTCGATCAAGCGTCCGGTGTAGGCGAACTCCGCAGCGCGGGCAGGGCCGATCAACCGGCTCAGCAGCCATGAGGCCCCCAAATCGCCCGCAGACAAACCGATTCGAACGAAGGCCGCGTTGAATCGCGCCGCCGAGGAACCGATGCGAATGTCGGCGGCCAGCGAGAGTGAGAGCCCACCACCGGCTGCTGCACCGTTAACGGCAGCAATGACAGGAATGCGCATCGAACGGATCGCCGCGAGACCCCGCGCTGCGAGTTCCTGCTGATCGAGCATTCCCAGAGGAGACAGCGAGGATAGGTGGTCGGCATCGTCGAGGTCGTATCCGGCGCAGAACGCCCTTCCCGCTCCGGTCAGGATGAGGACGCGGACATCGTCGTCACGATCGAGAGCGCGTGCAAGAGTTTCGAGTTCGACGAACATGACGTTCGTCATCGAGTTCATACGGTCCGGACGGTCTAGGGTCGCCAATGCGACGCCGGGCGATGGTTCTGTGAGCTCGATGGTCTCCAAGTCAAGCTTCGGAAGGCTCATAGCGACATACTCCTCATTCATAATTGGCCGGAGTCGGCCTGGTCGGTATCCGTGGCTAGCTGACTGCGAATATCAGGAACTCGCATCACGCGAAGTTCGGTGCTCGCTTCGCCAGAAACGCCGTGATGCCTTCCTTTGCCTCGCCGTCTTCGAACAGCTGCTGCTCCTGGGCGACCTCGTAGGCAAAACCCTCCTCGATCGGGGTATCGAACGCGGCACCGACCGTCCGAATCACTGCACGCTGCGCGGGAAGCGACATGGTGCACAGCAAGCGCGCCAATTCGAGTGCTGCAGTGGTTGCGGTTCCGGCATCAACGAGTCTGTCCACCAAACCGATGGCATGAGCCTCATCCGCCGGGACCTGACGTGCGGTGAGCATGATATCGAGAGCACGGCCACGGCCGACAAGACGCGGAAGACGCTGTGTACCACCAGCTCCCGGAATGAGACCCAGCTTGACCTCAGGCAGACCGAACTGTGCGGACGCACCACCGACACGGAGAGTGCAGGCCATTGCCAGTTCGAGACCGCCACCGAGAGCCAGGCCGTCAACTGCTGCGATCGAGATTCGATCCGCGGACGCAAGCCGATCGAGCGCGCTTCGCAACTGGTCGCCGTATGCGGTGAACGACTCCGCGTCGACGGCTGCCATGTGCTTGATATCAGCGCCGGCCGCGAAGAAGTTCGGGATGCTGGACGATACGACGACCACCTTGATCCCACCGTCCGCATCAGCGGCGTCGAGGGCTGCGTTCAGACCTTCGATGATAGGGAGCCCCAACGCGTTTGCGGGGGTACGCGCCATGGTCACGACCATGATGCCGCCCTCGACGACACTCCACTCGACTGCGGCTGTTGCGGTATCTGACATGGGAACGTCCTCATCTGTTCTTGACGCCTGTTCGGCATTTGAGTCCTACAATACTAATTGTAGGACCAAAATGGAAGCGTTTAGCAACCTGATCGTTCGCCCGAATTCCTCCGACAGTGCCCCTGCTACGGGCAACCACAGCAGGGGCACTCATCGAAACTTCGGCCGAATCAGGCCATTGTCAACCCGCCACTGACGGACAAGGTCTGGCCCGTCACGTACTCGGCCGCGTCGGAGGCGAAGAATGCAACAGCAGCTGCAACGTCGCTCGGCTTGGCGAGCCGCTTCATCGGGACGGCACGAGTCATGCCGGCGAGAACCTTGTCCGCGTCGTCTCCGGAGTTGGAGGCGAACTTGCGCAGAGCCGGGGTGTCGGTCGGACCGGGGCACACCGTGTTGGCGGTGACACCCTTGGTTGCAATCTCACGAGCGAGGGTCTTCGTGAAGGCGATGATGCCACCCTTCGCGCCTGAGTAGACCGCCTCGAGTGAAGAGCCGACGCGGCCGGCGTCAGAGCCGACGTTGACGACGCGGCCGAAACCGCGCTCGATCATGCCAGGCACAACTGCCTGGGTGACACGAAGCGCTCCCTTGAAGTTGATCTCCAGGACCCGATCCCAGAATTCCTCGGTGGTGTCGAGGAACTTCATGAAATCGTCCCAACCTGCGTTGTTGACGGCGATCTCGATCGGTCCGAGCTGAGCCGACACCTCCTTGACGGCAGACTGCACCGATGCCGTGTCGGTGACATCGACCCGCACCGCGATAGCCTCACCGCCCGCTGCGTTGATCTCTGCTGCGGTGGCCTCAGCAGCCTCGATGTTGAGATCGGCGACGGCCACGCGGAAACCCTGCGCGCCCAATGTCTCCGAAATACCCTTGCCGATACCCTGTGCACCACCGGTCACGAACGCGACTCTGTTGCTCATGTCTACTCTTTTCTCTTTCGATAACGATAACGATTAATTGCGCTAGCTAGCGAGGGTGTTCCACGTGATCGGGCCGGCGATGATGGAATGGCTCGACAGCTTCCGTCCGAGTACGGACTGCGCCTCACGCGCGGAGTCGATGATCTTGCCGAGATCGAGGCCGGTTTCGACATCCATCTCATGGAACATGCTCACGAGATCTTCGGTAGCGATGTTGCCGGTGGAGCCGGCGGGCACCGGGCAGCCACCCAGTTCGCCGAAGCTCGATTCGAAACTTGCACAGCCGGATTCGAGCGCTGCGTAGGCGTTGGCCAAGCCCTGGCCGCGGGTGTTGTGAAAGTGAGCGGTGATCTCGACGCCTGGCAGTCGGTCGATCGCCGCAGCGAAGAACTTCGATGCGTAGGCAGGGTTGCACATACCCGTCGTGTCACCGAAACCGATCTCGGTTGCCCCGGCCTCGGCAAAACGCTGAGCCAGATCCAGCACCCGTTCCATTTCGACGTGCCCTTCGTAGGGGCATCCGAATGACGTCGCGATCACAGCAGCGCATGTGAGGCCCTCGTCGACGATTCGACGAGCCATACCGTCGTTGTCCGCCATCGTCTGATCCACCGTGCGATTGACGTTCTTGAAGTTGTGCGTCTCCGACGCACTGACAAAGATCGCCACCTCGTGAAAGGTGTCCTTGACCTTCAAGGCATTATCCAGGCCACGCGAGTTGGGTACGAGCACCATGAGGCGAACGTCATCCGGAACGTTGATCCGACTGAGAACCTCGACGCCGTCGGACAGCTGCGGAATGACATCGGGCCGAACAAAACTCGCGACCTCGATTCGCTTGAGACCACTGCGCCCGAGACTGTCGATCAATCTCACCTTGTCGTCGGTCGAGATAGTCTCCGGTTCGTTCTGGAAACCGTCGCGCGGACCCACTTCACGGATCTTCACACTTGCCGGTCGAGCCATGATTTCTTTCCTCTCCCCTGCCGCGTCTAGGACGCGCAGTCCGTTAGTGTCAGGCTCCGCTTGAGGAGCTCACGATGCTCCGGAGCTGCGACGGCTGTCAGCCGACGTGCCCGTTCAGCCAGTCCCACGCCGCGTAAGCTCGCGACGCCGTGTTCGGTCACGACGAAATCCACGTCAGCACGAGCCGTGGTCACCGAGCCGAAATCCAAGGTGGCCTTGATCGTGGACTCGCCGCGTGAGGTCGATCGCAGGGCGATGATGGAGCGGCCACCGGTCAGTGACGCAGCTCGACAGAAATCCACCTGGCCACCCACAGCGCCTACGTAGGACTCACCACGCGTCTCCGCCCCCACCTGTCCGGTGAGATCAACTTCGATTGCCGAATTGATCGCTACCAGGTTGCGAAGTTGTGACAGCACGCTCGGCGCGTGTGTGTAACTGGCAGGCAGAAACTCGATGGGGAGGTCGGCGAGCCTGTCGTACAGTGCCGACGTCCCCAACGCCGCGCCGGTCACGAGCACGCCGGTGTCGATCTCCTTGCGCGCTCCGGTCAGGACACCCTTGTCGATCAGGGATACCACTCCGTCCGAGATCATTCCCGAATGCAAGCCGAGATCGCGGTGGTTCGACAACGCGGACAGGACAGCACCCGGCAATGACCCGACACCGGTCTGGATCGTATCGCCGTCCGTGACGAGCCCGGCAACGTTCGACGCGATGGCCACCTCGACTACTGACGGTGCCCGGTCGGGGACCTCTGGCAATGGCCGATCCGTCTCGAGCATCGCAGCGAATCGACTGACGTGTAGTTTCATCGCTCCCCTCGTTACCGGCATGTGCCTGTTCATCTCGGCGATCAGCACCCGGGTATGGGGAATCGCGTCGGCGACGTAGTCGACACCGACCCCGAGAGAGCAGTATCCGTCAGCGTCGGGCAGCGAGACCTGGATCAAGCCGACATCGCATGGCAGCAGCTTCTGTTCGAAGAAACGCGGCAACGCCGAGTAGTGGCACGGCACAACATCGAGCAATCCGCGACTGCTCAATTTCCCCAGCTCACCGAGTCCGCCGTACGAGATGACACTGAGCTGGTCCGGCACGACGTCGGCAAATGTCTTGTCCAGCGACATACCGACAAAGGCACTGACCGAGCCGATGTCGGGGATTTGCCTCAGTAGTGCATGCACCAACGGCGTCGGCTCTGCTGTGGTCTGGCTCCACCACACGCCCGAGCCCTCTGCGATGTACGGCGTCAGATCGATCATCACTAGATCCGTTGCACCAGAGTTGCCGTGCCTAGACCGCCGCCGCAGCACATGGTGACCAGTCCGATCTCCGCGTCCCGACGCTCTAGTTCCGCAACGACCGTAGCGACGAGACGGGCGCCGGTGGCGCCAACGGGATGTCCCATGGCGATGGCTCCACCATTGACATTGACACGACCCATGTTGGGTTTGAGCTCGCGTTCCCACGCCAACACGACGGAGGAGAACGCTTCGTTGATCTCGACGAGATCGATGTCGTTCATCGTCATCCCGTTGCGTTCAAGCAGCTTTCGGGTAGCCGGGATGGGTCCGGTGAGCATGATGATCGGATCGACCCCGACCGTGGTCTGGTCGAGGATACGTGCCTTACCTGTCAGACCGTGCTGCTCTGCAGCCTCACGAGAGGCCAGCAGAAGACCTGCACCGCCATCCGAAATCGGCGACGACGTACCTGCGGTGACGCGGCCGTTTACCTCACGGAACACGGTTCGCAGCTTGGCGAGCGTCTCTATGTCGGTGCCTGGCCGCACAGTCTGGTCGGTTGTACGGATCTCGCCGGCCAGCTCGAGCGGAATCATTTCCGCAGCGAGGCGGCCTGCATCGGACGCCTCGGCGGCCAATCGGTGCGAACGGACGGCAAACTCGTCCATCTCCTCGCGGGAGATATTCCATTGCTCGGCAATGAGTTCCGCGCTTTCGCCCTGCGTGACGAACGAGTACCGATCGCGCAGTTCGCTCGGCCACGGTTCGCCGTACAGCTCGGAAATCTTGGCAGGCGAGTTCATCGGAACGTGCTGCATATGTTCGACACCACCGGCAATGACAATATCGTGTGTACCCGAACCGATCAGCGCCGCACCCATTTCCACTGCTGTCTGCGCCGATCCGCAGCGCCGATCAAGCGTAACGGCCGGAACCTCGGCCGGGTAGCCTGCCTGCAACCACGCGTTGCGACCGATGTTGCGAGACTGCTCGCCGAACGGCGCGGTGCAACCGATGATCAGATCCTCGACTACGGCCGGGTCGAGTCCACTGCGTGCAATCAGTGAGGTATAGACCGCGCCGAGGATCTCGTTGGGGTGCGTGTCCCGATACCAACCACGATCGGGATGCGACTTGCCCATCGGAGTCCGGACTCCGTCGACGACAAGAACCTCACGGGCAGAACGGATGAAGGGATTGCTCCGGTTGCTCATCAGATGACCGTCCCGCCGTCGACAGGCAGTACCTGCCCGGTGATGTACGAAGCCCCGTCGGATGCGAAGAAGACAAACGTTGCCGAGATCTCGTCTGGTTCTGCCCACCGGCCCAGCGGGATGCGGGCGAGGGTCTTCGCCGCGAGTTTCTCGTTGCTTCGGATGTTCTCCGTCATCGGTGTTGCCGCGAGCGGCGCAATGGCGTTGACCGTGATCTGCTTGCGCGCCAATTCCTTTGCCAAGGACTTGGTCAAGCCGATGATGCCGGCCTTTGCTGCGCCGTAGTTCGCCTGACCGATGGTCCCGGTCAGTCCGGCAGCTGACGTCACGTTGATGATCCGGCCCTTGCCGTCTTCGGGTAGATACGGCAAAGCTGCCTGCGAGCAGACAAAGCTGCCGTTCAGATGGATGTCGACAATGCGCCGGAAGTCATCCGCGCTGAGGTTCGGCACCATGTTCGGTGCAATCGCCCCCGCGTTGTTGACGACGATGTGGAGAGTTCCATCAGCGAGAGCTGCAGCTTGCTCAGCGGCCGCGGCTGCCTGGTCACCGTCGCGCACGTCCAGAATCGCCGATTTCGCGATTCCACCACTTTCCACGATCGACGCCGCGACAGCCGCTGCGCTGTCACCGTTGACATCGGTAACCAATACTGCGGCACCGGCTCTCGCGAATGCTCGGGCCACCGACGCGCCGATTCCGCTGCCGGCTCCGGTAACGAGGGCGGACCTACCGCTCAAATCAAACATCAGTAACTCCTGGGAAGTCCGAGGACGTGCTCGCCCAGATAGTTCAGGACCATTTCCTGACTGAGCGGCGCGATCCGGGTGAGTCTTGCTTCACGGAAGTAGCGGGCAACGTGGTATTCCTCCGAGTAGCCCATGCCGCCGTGCGTCTGAAGGGCACGGTCTGCCGCCTCGAATCCTGCATCCGCGCATAGGTATTTGGCCATGTTGGCTTCGCGTGCACACGCCCGACCGTTGTCGTAGAGCCACGTAGCCTTGCGTAGTACGAGTTCCGCGGCATCGAGGCGAGCCAGCGAATCCGCGAGAGGGAATTGGATGCCCTGGTTCTTGCCGATCGGGCGGCCGAATACCTCACGTTCCCCGCCGTACTGCACAGCTTTCCGCAGCGCAACGCGTCCGATGCCGAGCGCTTCTGAGGCAACCAGCATGCGCTCGGGGTTGAGGCCGTCGAGAATGTACTTGAAGCCCTGCCCCTCCTCGCCGACACGGTCCTCGACCGGAATCTCGAGGCCGTCGATGAACAGCTCGTTGGAGGTGACCGCGTTGCGGCCCATCTTCTTGATCGGCCGGATCTCGACCTTGCTGCGGTCGAGATCGGTGAGAAACAGAGTCAGACCGTCGGTCTTCCTCTTGGAGTCCTCGAACTTGGTTGTGCGAGTGAGAAGAAGGATCTTTTCGGACTCCATCGCCTTGGAGATCCATACCTTGCGACCGTTGACGATGTACTTGTCGCCTTCACGACGCGCAAAAGTCGTGATACGCGTGGTGTCAAGACCTGCACCGGGTTCGGTGACACCGAAACAGACGTGGAGGTCACCACTGACGATACGCGGCAGCGTTCGCTGCTTCAGTTCCTCGGAGCCGTGAACGATCACCGGATGCATGCCGAAGATCGACAGGTGCATCGAGCTCGCACCGTTCATACCTGCACCGGAGGCTGCCACCTCTTCAAGCAGAATCGATGCCTCGGTAATGCCCATTCCATGTCCGCCGTACTCTTCCGGCGTCGTGATGCCCAGCCAGCCGCCGCGTGCGAATGCGTCGTAGAACTCCCTGGGGAATTCATGTTCGGCGTCCTTGTCCATCCAGTACTGATCGTCGAACTTTCCGGCGAGCTCACGTACGGCGTCGCGAATCGTTACCTGATCCTCGGTGAGATCGAAGTCCACAGCAGTCGTCCCGTCTCCATAAAGTATGTTTGGACTTAATATACTAAAGGACAGACCAAAAAGTCAACGCCTACACGGCAACATTCGGAAGCAACGGAAGCGCCTCAGCGATACGCTCATTCCAGACCGCCGGGGCACCGAACAAGTTCTCGTCGAGCTTCGCGCGCTTGTAGAACAGGTGCAGGTCATGTTCCCAGGTGTAGCCGACGGCGCCATGAATCGTGAGCGCCGAATCTGCCGCTCCCACACCGGATGCCGTCACCTGCGCCTTGGCCGTGGCGGCATGCAACGCCCGTTCTTCGTGCCCCGTACGAACGGATTCTGCCGCGTAGTACACGATCGAACGCGCCGCCTCCACCGAGACGAGAATCGCCGCCGCAGCATGCTTGACCGCCTGGAACGAACCGATCGGAACACCGAACTGCTGACGCGTCTTGCTGTATTCCACCGCCAGTTCCAGCATCTTCTCCATAGCCCCGAGCGAATCAGCCGCCGTGAGAACAGCTGAAGCCAGCGAGACTTCGGACAATGCTCCAGCACCCGCCTCAAGCGGCTCGACCGCCACCCCCTCGAACCTGACTGTCGCCACCGAACGCGAGCGATCGAGCAGAACCGACCTCTCCACCGAGACACCCGGAGCACTGGACGCAACAGAAACGAGCTGCACTCCGTCAGCTCCGGCCACCGGAACGACCAAGTGATCTGCACGATCCGCACCGAGGACCGAAGCGACGACACCGGTCACCACATTGCCCGAAACCGCCAGTGTGGGCGGTGCATCCAACGGACGCGACGAGTCCGCGACCACCGCGGCGAATTCACCGCTCTGCAACACCTTTTCTGCGAGGTCCGGCGGCAACAGCGGCGCAGCGAGGACCGAGGCAGTCCAGGCACTGGACGGCGCGGCGCACCTCGCCAATTCCACTGCTGTCAACGCTAATTCGAGCAGTCCACCGCCTTGACCACCTATATCCTCCGACAGCCCGACCGAAAACCAACCGTCCGAGACGAATTTCGAATCGAAGTCCGATGAGTCACCGGAGTCGAACCAACCTCGAACTGCGTCGGACGGCGCGAACTTCTCGACCCACCCACGCATGGACTCGCGGTACATTTCCTGATCCTGGGAGAGCTCCCATCGCATACGCCAGCTCCTAATCCTTGAGGACAGCGATTTATCTGCATCCGAACGATGCAGTCATAGGTCGGATATTACATTAGGTCAGACCGTTAGACCAGTAATGTCGACTCCCAGGGCCTTCTGGTTACAGTTGCCAGCCCACGGCAATTTGGTCGATATTGAATTTGGTCAGGCCATATGTTTCGATATGTGACACAACACACCACAACCGCTACGTTCGCCAGTCTCCTTGCCATACGGCCAGGAGGCCGCGAAAGACCCAAGGGAGTTGCTCGAGTGAACACCGCGAGCCTGCAGTCGCAAAACACTGGCCGACAGCTGAACCGGTGGTGGTACGTCGGCACCGGATTCATCACCTTGCTGTTCGGAACCACAATCGTCAATGTCCTGTTCAACGTTCTCGGCAAGCCGATGAGCGAAGAATTCGGATGGGAACGAAGCGTCATCAGCAACGGATTGTCGATCGAAACCGTCGTGGTGGGCATCAGTATCGTCGTGCTGGGCTTTCTCATCGATCGATACGGTCCCCGAACACCGTCAGTGCCCATGTCACTGGCCTTCGGAATCGGTCTCGTGCTCATGGCAGCATTACCGAACAGTCAGCTGGCGTTCTACGCACTCTGCGTACTGATCGGCGCCGGAGCGGGCGCGGTCAATCCCGTAGCGCACTCGACCGTCGTCAGTGCCTGGTTCCACGACCGACGCGGTATTGCGCTCGGCATCCTCATGGCCGGCCTCGGCGCCTGCGGCGTGGTCATGCCGTACCTCGCCAACCTCATCCTCGATCTCGCCGGCTGGCGCATGGCGTTCCTGATCATCGGCACGCTCAGTACGATCATTCCCGCATCGGTCTACGCGTTCATCACTCGAATGCCGGATACCCATGACGCCGAACGAAAGTCCGCACGAACCGAAGGCAGGGTTGCCGGTGAATCGCTGTGGACCATCGCCACGAAGTACCGCCAATTCTGGCTGCTGTCGATAGCCATTTTCCTGGTCTCATCAGCCACATTCGGGATCATGTCTCAAGTAATACCGATGACGACGGACAAGGGCATCTCGCAGAGCACCGCTGTCGCCATATTGTCCGCAATGAGTCTCTCGTCCATCGCAGCGCGTCTGCTGGTGGGATTCCTTCTCGACCGCTTCTACGCACCTGTCATCGGCACGATAATTTTTGCGTTGTGCGCTGTCGGCGTCTTTCTCATGATCGGATCCGACACCGTCTCTGTTCTGGTGCTCGCAGCAGCCATGATCGGACTCGGATTGGGTGCCGAAGGCGACCTCGCCGCGTACATGGTCAGCCGCTATTTCCCACAGCACTCCTATGGGCGCGTTCTCGGCTTCATCTACTTCCTCTATGCCCAGGGCTCAGCTTTCGGAATCTTTGCGCTCGGCCAGATCTTCTCCGCAACAGGCTCGTACACCGCCGGCACGATACCGATTGTCGTGCTTGTCGCAGTGGGCATCGTGTGCCTGCTCTTCATGGGTCCCTACCGATTCACTCTCGACCACAAGTCGATCACCTCGGACACCACAGCGACATCCACAGACGAATCGGTGCAGGTACCGGTCAAATGACATGAATCCTCCACCCAGCTCATAGTCAGTGCCAGCGGAGAAGACGCGTCAGCGTCCACCGCCACGCGATTACGCCGAAGGGCCCGGGAGCAGTTCTGAACTGCTCCCGGGCCCTTCATGTTTCGACGCCACTCGGGCGTCAGTGCGCCATCAACTGCGAGGCATTCCGAGCATGCGTTCCGCGACGATATTGCGTTGGATGAACGTGGATCCGCCGGCGATGGCGGTGCCACGCCCTTGATACGCCAATCGCATCCACTTTGCAGCGCCCTGGCCCGGATCGTCAACGTCGAGTTGGCCACCGAGCGGCTCGAGCGAGAGCCGGAAATCGGCCAAGTCTTCAACCAAAGGGCAGAAGTAGAGCTTACCGATCGACGTCACAGGCCCGGGAGGACCGTCATCGGCAGCGAGAGTCACCACACGCTGACCTATCAGGTAGTGAATCAACGCACGCCCGTAGAGGTCAGCAACCTTCTGGCGGATCGCCGGCTTCGCGCCGATCGGCCCGTCGTCGTCGACCATGCCGGCAACATCCTCGATGATGTCGGACACCGCTCGTGTGGTGTTTACGCGACCCGTCGCAATCGCAACGCGTTCGTAGCCGAGGGTTCCCATTGCAACCGTCCAGCCGCCGTCGATCTCCCCGACTACCAGTTCGTCGGGGATGAAGACGTCGTCGAGGAACACCTCGTTGAACTCGGCCTCACCGAGCATGTGCTCGAGCGGTCGAATGGAGAGGCCGGGGCTGTCCATCGGCACCAGAAAGAACGTAATGCCCTTGTGCCGTGGCCCACCGCCGGTGCGAGCAAGGAGGATTGCGTGTTGGGCGATATGCGCGCGGCTGGTCCAGATCTTCTGACCGTTGATCTTCCACCCGCCGTCAACTTTCGACGCCTTCGTGCGCAGTGAGGCCAGGTCGGAGCCGGCGTCGGGCTCGGAAAAGAGCTGGCACCAGATCTCGTCACCGGTCAGAATCGGCTTCAAGAATCGTTCTTTTTGCGCGTCGGTTCCGAAATCACTGATGGTGGGACCCGCAAAATCCTCACCGATCGTGTTCAAACGCTCCGGCGCACCGGCTCTGTCGAGCTCTTCCGCGAAGATCGCCCGGCGGATCGGATCGGCGCCTTGCCCTCCGTGTTCCTTGGGCCAGGACAGTCCGGCGTAGTCAGCGTCGAAAAGAATTTGCTGCCACTGCTTCCAGAACGGGACCTTGTCCACCAAGGTCACCGGCTCGGGCCAGGGAAGACGTGGCAAAACCTCGGCCACCCACGCCCTGACCTCACTGCGGAACTGCGCCTCTTCCTTCGAGTCGGCAAGATCCATGTTCGTCCTCCTATCCCGTAATTGGTTTAATTCTACTATAGGTCCGACCAAAACTTAACGAAGGACGGCCATGGAGAAACAGAAATCCGCCAGCGCCGAAGAGACCCACTACAAACGAAGCCGCGGCTGCCATCCCCCCGAGGGGTGGCAGCCGCGGCACTTGCCAGTATCGCATCGAGCTGAGACGGCTCTCAGGCGATTCTGGCGGCAATCTCCTTGCGCAACAGGTGCTTCTGAATCTTTCCGGTGGCCGTCGTCGGCAGTGACTCGACGATTTCGAGCCGCTCAGGCACCTTCTGAATTGCCAGCCCCTCACCCAGCAAGTAATCCTTGATCTGAACGAGCGTAAGCGGCTCATGACCCGGCGCCGGAACGAGGAAGCAGCACACCGTCTCCCCCAGCCGCTCGTCGGGCATACCGACAGCAGCAACGCCACGAACGGCAGGATGCGCCGACAGCAGATCTTCCAGATGACGCACACTGATGTTCATTCCACCGCGAATGACGATATCCTTCGTGCGGCCACTGACTCGCACGTAGCCATCTTCGTCCATGTAGCCGAGGTCACCCGAACGCGAATATCCGTCCGGAGTAAAGAGTTCAGCTGTTTCCGTCGGCTTGCCGATGTACTCGAGCATATGCATCGCGCCCTTGTACGCGATGTCACCTTCCTCACCGCGAGAGACCTCATTACCATCGATGTCGACGATGTGAACGCTCTGGAGCGGCAACGGCCTTCCGTCGGATTTCACCGAACGCGCCGGTTCGTCGCTCACGACGCACATTGTTGTCGTGACGTTCTCGGTACGGCCGTACAAGCTCAGCACTCGCATCTTCGGAAAAAGCGCACCGGCATGCTCGACAAATGTGCCCGGAATCGGAGCGCCGGCTGCCACCCACAAACGCATGCTACTGATGTCGTCGCGCTCGGGATCAAACTCGTTCATGAGCATCTGCAGGAAGGTTGTAGCCGAAACGGCTACGGTGCAGTTGAATTGGCGAATCTGCTCCATACCCAGCTTGGGTTCCCACGACTCCATGATATGCGAGCCGGCACCATGCATCATCGGGAGAATGATGCTGGTAACCAGACCTGTCGTGTGAGTGACCGGCGACGGACCGAACTGCACATCGGCCGGCGTGTATTCGAACCCCTTTGCCAGCAACCGCGAGCCACACGCCAGGGTGTTGAACGTGTGCAGACATCCCTTGGGCCGCGAAGTGGTTCCGCTGCTGTAGACAATCACGAAGTGATCGTCTGGTCCCACCCCGTCACCGAGTTCGGCGGCTGCCGCCGCGGGGTCGATATCGACGATCAGCGAAGCGAGGTCTACAGATCCGTCGATCTCGTCCTGCCCTCGGAGAGTCACGACCGTCTCGAGCGAGTCGACCTCGTCACGCAAGGACAGGTACATCTCACGGTAGTCGAACTTCTTGAAGGATACTGCCGAAATCGATACGCGCACTCCGGCATTAGAGACAATGTAGCCAACGTCGTCGCGGCGGTAGATAGGCATGATAGGAACGATCACAGCACCGATTCGCGAGAGAGCGACAGCAATGATGCCAAATTCGGTCCAGTTGGGAATCTGCACGGACACGCGGTCGCCACGCTCGACGCCCAGCCGCTTCAACCCGACCGCGAGACCGAGCGCACGGTCACGAAGTTCGCCGAATGTCAGCGCGGTGGTGTCATCGGTGAGGAATACACGTTCAGACTGCGCGTCAACCTGAGCCTCGAGCAACTCGAACAAAGTTTCCTTTTGCCACTGCCCGGTTGCATAGAACTCTGCAATCTCACCTTCCGTGTACCTATCCGACACTGTTGCAAAAGTCATGCGATGCCTTCCTCGAGACCGCAGAGCGGCCGAAGTTACGTGCGATTGGCACAACAATAGAATGGTTAGACCGAAAGATCAATGAAGGGCCACTGCCACCGTCAGCGTCCAACCGTGCCAGAAGTACACGGCATCAACACATCTGGCTTCGCCTGTGCGCCCTTTCGGTAGTGCCACCTACCAGGAAGACGCACAGGATAACTCTTGTCCACATCCGAAGAATGCGCATCACCCCATGTGCCTATTGACGTCAGCAGATGGGGTGACAACACGTCTAGGTGTTGTGGGTATGGACGTTGCTGACGCTGGATTGAAGTAGACGGGCTGGTCCTTCGCGGCAGGATGGAAGTTGCGAAACTGACCATCAACAGCAAAGGAACCAGCCCTGTGACACACCGTAATGCTCCGCTGACTGTCGAGGGAAGACGACGACTCGTCGAACGATGCCAGGGTCGTCCGGTTGCGCATGTCGCCGCCGAGATGGGTATCTCCCGCCAGTGCGCCTCCACGTGGGTCAACCGGTACCGCAAGTACGGTGACCTGGGATTACAAGACCGATCCAGCACCCCGAACCATCAACCCACCGCCACCACCGCAGAGATCGTGGCCGAGATCGAAGCGATGCGACGAACCCGGAAATGGTCGTCCGCGCGCATCACGTTCGAACTCCGAATGGGCGGAACGGTCATCGCTCGCCGGACCGTCACGAAAATCCTGCGGAATCTGGGGTTGCCCCGTCGCCGGTTCATCGACCCGAACGGCGAAACGAACCGCAAACCCCAGGTCATCGACGCGAAACGACCCGGTCAGATGATCCACGTCGATGTGAAGAAAGTCGGAAAAATTCCGGACGGCGGAGGTTGGCGCGTCCACGGGCGAGGCTCCGAGCAGACCAAGCGATCCCAGCGCAGGAAAACGAGGAACAAGCAGGCCCGCATCGGCTACACCTATCTGCATTCCGCGATCGACGGCAATACGCGCCTGGCGTACACCGAGGCCCGCGACAACGAAACCGCAGCAACAGCCGTCTATTTCATGAACAACGCCCGCGTCTTCTTCGCGGCGCATGGCATCACCCGTATCGAGCGCGTGATCACCGACAACGGATCATGCTATCGGGCAGCAGATTTCACTGCTTCATTGCGAGAGGCGCGGCACTACCGGATCAAGCCGTACACCCCGAAACATAACGGGAAAGTGGAACGCTACAACCGCATCCTCGCCGAAGAGCTGCTGTCCTCCCGTGAGTACACCAGCGAGGAGCAACGACGTACTGCCGTTGAGGTGTGGCGCCTCTCTATTTGTCAAGCGGCAGTGAGGGATTCTCTCGATACGGCTCGAATGCTCCGTTTTTCATCTGCGAGCATGACCCGCCACAGGTGTGTAGCGAGGTGGCGTTTAAGTGCGCGGGCAGCTGATCGGGGTGATTTTCCTTCGGCGATTTTCTTGTCGTAGAACGCCCGACCGGCGCTCGACGGCATCCGGATCTGGATCATGGCGATCGTGTGGATGGCGGAGTTCAGTTGCCGATCGCCGAATCTCGACAATCGGTGATGAGAGGCGTCGGCGCTGGCGATCTGGACGGGTGCAGTTCCGGTGTAGCTGGCATACGCGGCGGCGGTGGGGAATCGGCTGGCTCGGCCGCTGCGGCCTAGAATGCGGGCAGCAAGAACCGGACCGACTCCGTCGATCTTGCGCAGGCGTGTGCCGTGCGCGTCGAGCAGTCGCGTGATCTTGCGACTGTTCGACGCGAGCTGTTCGTCGAACCGGGCGAAGTCCGTGATCAACTCCTTGGCCAGTTCGAGTCGGATCTCGTCCGGTGCGGTTCTGGCCCGAAATCTCCGGATCGTGGCAGCAGCTTTTTTGGGTGTCAACGACGTTGGCGCACCGCCGGCCATCAGCTCACGCAATAAGGCGTGGAGTTGATTGACGGTGCGAGTTCGACTGGACGACAAATTGACTCGGCGTTCGTCGAGCAAAGCAAGTGCATCGTTGACGGTCTCCGGATAGACCTGCCTGGCGTCGCCGTGCAGGGCTGCGACGCTGGCTGCGGCCGCAGCGTCGATGCGGTCGTTCTTGCGTCGTCCACCACGTGAAAGTTCACGCACTCGGGCGGTGGCGGTAGTGGGAATATCGTGCACGACCTCACCGAGGGCAAGCAGCCACAAGGCGAGGTGGTGTCCGAGGCCGTCGGTGTTCTCGATCGCCCAGCGTCGGTCCGGCCAGGCTTTGGCCCAGACGATCAATCGCTTGTATTCGATGACCGAGGCGTCGATGCGGATCGAGCCGAGGTCGGTGTTGGTGGCGGAGTCCAGTGCGGTCGCGGTGTGGGTGGACTTGTGCGGATCGATACCGATGACGATCATGGAGTTCGGTTCCCTTTCGCTCGATGGATGGGGAATCCGCGGTGGACAATCCGACTTCAAGTACCTCTCACAGCAGCTTGGGGTCACGCCTCTCTCGAGTCACACCGCGAACGCAGACCGGAGGGGGCGACACACCACACGAGAGCCATCCCCGACCTGGGGGAGACAGAACGTTCACGAGTCATTCCCACCGGCCTACTACGACACGCTATGGGCTGCAATCCCGGTCACTTGCCGTGACACACATATAAGTCGGAATGTTCACTACAATTATTGTGAGTCTTGGAGTGGCTGGTCTGGAACTGGCTGGCAGGGTAGGCATCGTGCCGCTCCCGCGCCGTGGTCGTGACTCATACAATTATTCGCTCCCTATCGGGATGCGTTTCGGTGGACATGTCCGGCTCCGGCGCGGGGTGGCCGACGCTCGCCCGGGTCGACTCCGATGGCTTGATCAGAAGACTGTCCGCTCCGCGCCGCGTCGGCGAGGTCGTGACTCATCACAGTATTGCCCCGAAGTGACTTCCACCCAGGCTCGCACCGGCCCGCAGCAGCCGCGTCATCATTCCCGTCCCGGAAGGAAGCACGAACCGCCATGTCTATCGTCGCGCATACCCGCCCGTTCGTCATCGGAGTGGACACCCATGCCCGCAAACACAGCTACGCGATCCTGACCGCAGTCACCGGCGAACTGATCGCCACCAACGAGTTCCCAACGACTCCTGCTGGGATGAAAAGGGCCCTGAACTGGGTCGCTCGCCTCACGGGCGGCGATCTCGCTGTACTGTGGGTCATCGAGTGCGCAGCAACGTTCGGGGCCGGGCTGGCGCGAACAGCGACCGGCGCCGGCTACGACGTCGTCGAGGCTGCCCGCATGGATGCGCGAGCGCACCGCGGGGTCGGCAAGTCGGATTGCCTCGATGCCCGTCGCATTGGTGCCGCCGTACTGCCTCTCGAACTCGACCAGCTACGTCATCCCCGCGCCGACGATGGTGTGCGGGCTGCCTTGCGTGTCCTGACGACCGCTCGTGAGCATATGAGCAACGACCGCACCGCCTGCGTCAACGCGCTCACTGCCTTGTTGCGGGTCGTCGATCTCGGCACCGATGCTCGCCGCCCGCTGACGAACGCACAGATCACCGAGGTGGCCTCTTGGCGCAGCCGCGTCGAGGATCTCGCACTCTCGGTCGCACGAGCCGAGGGCGTCAGACTGGCGAAGCGAATCCATGCTCTCAATGTTGAACTTGCCCAAAACAATACGAAGCTCAAGAAGCTGATCGAGCAGAGCGAAGCAGCCCCACTACTGGACCAATCAGGCCTCGGTCCAGTAACCGTGGCCGTTGCCTATGCAGCGTGGTCACACCCTGGGCGAGTGCGCAGCGAAGCCGCGTTCGCTGCACTTGCAGGCGTGAATCCTATTCCGGCCTCATCGGGGAACACCACTCGTTACCGACTCAACCGCGGAGGAGACCGGAGACTCAATCGTGCTCTGCACATGGCGACCGTTACGCGCATGGTCCACGACCCCGAGACGCGTGCCTACGTCGACAAACGACAAGCACAGGGGCGCACGACCAAGGAAATTCGACGTTGCTTGAAGCGCTACCTCGCTCGCCGAATCTACCGAACACTCGAAGCGCTGCACTCGGCTCCAGTCGGTGCTTGACGAACATAGAAGAGTCCACCGACCGCATTCAACACGCGGAGGACGACCGCCCGCCGCTTACCGCCGGCACCGCGTCACCAACGTCCGTTCCTCCTACATCTAGGTGCCGGACTGCGCTACGACAGTCCGGCACCTGAACAGAAACCGACAGCGGTCAGCCCGCGTTGGCGTCGAGGTAGATGCTCTTGGGGTACTGGTAGGAGGCAAGGCCTTCTGGGCCGAGTTCGCGGCCCAGACCACTGCTCTTGATGCCGCCGAAGGGCGCCGTCGGGTCGTTCTGATACCCGTTGACACCCACAGTGCCCGACTGGATCCTGCGTGCCACGGCCGTGCCGCGCTCGGGGTCCGACGACCACACCGTGCCACCGAGGCCGTACTCGCTGTCGTTCGCGATCGCAACGGCCTGCGCTTCGTCGATATACGGAATCACCGACAGAACGGGCCCGAAGATCTCTTCCTGAGCGATTGCGGACTTGGGATCGACGTCGGCAAACACCGTGGGCTGGACGAACCAGCCGGTGTCTCCGGAGCGTTTGCCACCTGCGGTCAACCTTGCACCGTCGGAGATTCCCTTGGCGATGTAGCCCTCGACCCGGTCACGCTGCCGCGAGGAAACCAACGGGCCGACCTGCGTCGAATCCTCGAGCGGGTTTCCCACCGTCATCGATCCGATGACATCAGTAATGGTGTCGAGAATTTCACCGTACCTGGACTTAGGCGCGAGAATTCGAGTGTTGAGCCAGCAGATCTGGCCGTTGTTGATCATGGTGGCACCGACAAAACTCTCGATGGTCTTGCTGAGATCTGCGTCGTCGAGCACCACGGCCGCGGACTTTCCGCCGAGCTCGAGTGTCACCGGCCGAAGCAGACGACCGCAGGTCTCGGCGATGCTGCGTCCCGCACCGGTCGAGCCGGTGAACGAAATCTTGTCGACGCCGGGATGCGAGACCAGGTAGGCGCCGACCTCACGGCCGGCAGGAACGATATTGATCACGCCAGGCGGGAACCCTGCGGCTTCGACTGCCTCTGCCATCAGGAAGGCGTCGAGCACGGTCTCCGGCGCCGGCTTGAGCACGACAGTGCATCCTGCTGCCAAGAGCGGTGAGAGCTTCAGGAACGAAATCGCCTGCGGCACATTCCAGGGCACGATCGCACCGACCACGCCGACCGGGAGCCGCGACACCAGCGTCGACCCACCGAGCAGCCCGGGACGGACTTCTTCCTGCGGAGTCGCGACCGCGAGATCGGCGAAGTACCGCAGCATGACGGCGGGAAACGCGCCCTCGAACGCCCGCGCCAGGGTGATCGGCATTCCGTTCTGCATCGTCACTCGTTGTGCGGTGTCTTCGCTACGCTTCTCGAGTTCGGCGGCAAACCGCTCGATGACATGCTTGCGCTCCGAGCTGCTCCACGATGCCCAACCGATCGGGTCGTCGAATGCCGATCGCGCTGCGGCGACAGCCATGTCGATGTCAGCTTCCGCTGCCTCGGGCACCGAGCCGATCAATTCTTCGGTGGTGGGTGAGTGCACAGAGATCTTTGCCGCGGTGGCAGGTTCGACCCATTTTCCGCCGATGTAGAGGGTGGAGTAGTCGATGGTCATTTCTGGTTTGCCTTTCCGTTTCGGTCTTCATCCGTGTAGACGATGAGACCTCGAATATTCTTGCCTTCCAGCATGTCCGCGTAGCCTTGGTTGATGTCTTCCAAGCGATAGCGCGTCGTCACCAGATCATCGAGATTCAGCTTTCCGGACTGGTACATCTTCAGCAGTTCGCCAAGCGAGAACTGCGGATTCGCCCCACCGAACAAGGCGCCCTTGATCTCCTGCTCATAATTCGTGAGCGTGAAGAGGTTCAGCTTCACGTCTTCGTTCACCATCGACCCCAGGCCGACAACAACGCATCGCCCGGCCTTTTTCGTAAGCTTCATCGCGGGCTCGAGTTCATGGCCTTCCATTCGGCCGACACAGATGATCACGCGATCTGCCATTCGGCCATGGGTCATTTCAGCTAGCGGTTCGAGCGCTTCGTCCATGGAAGAGAAGGTTTGCGTAGCACCGAGTTTCACGGAGAACTCACGTTTGAATTCCACCGGATCGATCGCGATGACTTCACCTGCACCAGAGGCGACCGCTCCCTGCAGCGCGTTGATGCCGATGCCTCCCACGCCGACGATGACGACAGTATCGCCTGCCTTGACCTGAGCGATGTTCACGGCCGAACCCCAACCCGTCGTGACTCCACATCCCACAAGCGCTGCCAATTCCAGGGGAATCGACTTGTCGATCTTCACGACGGAGTTGCGCGCGACAGTGACATACGGAGAGAACGTTCCCAGCAAACACATCGGGATGACATCCTTGCCACGAGCCGTGACCCGCGCCGTTCCGTCACTGATCGACTGGCCGGTCAGCAAAAGCGCGTTGGACTCACACAGGTTGGGATGCCCTTCAGTGCACTGCAGACACTTCCCACACGGCGAGGTGAACGAGAGGACCACGTGGTCGCCGACCTCGACGTCGTCGACTCCCTCACCCACCTGTACAACGACGCCGGCACCTTCGTGCCCGCCGAGGACAGGAAACGACGGAACCGCCGAATCACCGGTCACAAGATGATGATCCGAGTGACAGAGACCGGATGCAGCCAGCTCGACCATAACCTCGCCGGTGTGTGGTTCCCCGACTTCGATTTCTTCGATCGACCAGGGCTCGTTCACTCCCCAGATCAATGCACCTTTAGTCTTCATGCGATCCTTTCAGCACGGTGATCCCCGGAGCGACGTGGCAGCGGGCGATATTGTTGACAACTTTGAGACAGCCTGATTCAGGCCTCAACTCACCACTGATTCTGCGAGCGACTCCGCCAGTTCGGCCATCAGGAGATGCTTCTGCAACTTGCCTGTCGCGGTCATCGGGAGTGCGGAGCAGACCTCGATCCGCTCCGGAAATTTCTGCTTCGCAACCTTGCGGCCGGTGAGGTGAGAAGCGATGTCATCGAGGGTGGGCGGCTCTTCACCGGGGGCGGCGACGACGAACACACACACCTTTTCGCCCAGTCTCTCGTCAGGCATTCCGACGACGGCAACGTTTGCCACCGACGGCAACTCGACCACCAGGTCTTCGATCTCTCGCGCACTGATATTCATGCCACCGCGAATAACAATGTCCTTCAACCGGCCCGTCACACGGACGAATCCGTCGGCATCCATTCGTCCGAGATCACCCGAACGCGAAAAGCCACTTGGGGTGAACAATTCGTCAGTCTGAACTGGGTCGCGGTAATACTCCAGCATGTGGCTCGGCCCCTGGTAGGCGATATCCCCTTCGGTGCCGCGTGGAACTTCGACGCCTTGCTCATCGACGATACGCACGGTGGAGCCGGCAACTGCAGAGCCGTCCGAGACTACTGAGCGTTCCGAATCGTCGGCAACCGTGCACATTGTGGTCAGTAGGTTCTCGGACCGTCCGTACAAACTCAACACTCGGCAATTCGGCAAGGTTTCGTTCACGGCATGCACCACAGCTCCGGGGATGGGTGAGCCGGCCGCAACCCACAACCGCATACTGCTCGCGTCGTGAACCTTCGGATCGTAAGCAGCAAGCAACATCTGGAGGAAAGCAGTCGCGGTGACGGACACCGTGCAGCCGTACTTCGCAATGCGCTCGAGACCGTCGTTCGGCTCCCACGCTTCGACAAGGTGCGAGGATGCTCCGGCCAGCAACGGTAGAACGAGACTGGTGACCAGCCCTGTGCTGTGGCTGATCGGTGACGGACCGAACTGCACATCCTTGTCGGTGTAATTGATACTCGCGGCGATTGCCGCAGCGCTTGCTCGGTAGGTATTGAAGGTGTGCAGGCAGCCTTTCGGCCGCGACGTGGTGCCTGATGTATAGACGATCGCAAAATGATCATCCGCGGCTGCACCTGGTTCGAGACTCGCCTTTTCCGCATCAGATGTACCGGACTCGACATCTTCGAGTCGCGGGAGTTGGCACGATTCGGAAGCGCGCACCGTGTAGACAGTGCGCACATCCGGACACTCCTTTTGCAACCGCGTGAACATCTCGCCGTAGCCGTAACCCTTGAACTCTTCGCAGGTGATGACAGCTTTGATCTCGGCGTGGCCGAGAACATATCGAACTTCTTCGTCGCGGTACACCGGCATGATCGGGACCAGAACGGCACCCAATCTCGATAGTGCAGCAGTCACGACCGCGAACTCGGTCCAGTTCGGAAGCTGAACTGCGACATGATCTCCGGGGTTGAGTCCCTCGCGCTTCAGGCCGGCGGCCAATGCAACTGCGCGATCACGAAGCTCGACGTAACTGACCGACGTCGTGCTGTCGAATACGAAGTTCTTCTCACCCCAGACATCTGCCTGACGTTCGATGACGTCGAACAGTGACTCGGTGGTCCAGAGCCCTGATTCGAAGTAGCTCGTGATCTGAGTGTCGGTGTAGCGGTCGTGAATATCAGCCGTTGTCGGCATATCAAGCCTTCCGTTCCCGATATGAGGCCTGTGGTCGCTGTCACACAGTTTCAGTCTGAAAGTATAATGGTTGGACCAGAAAGTCAAGGGCTAGGCTTTACGACGGCGGCGCCCGCCTGAGCTATCGTCGGCGCCGACGCCGGCTCGGGATCAAATCCCATCGGGAGATGTCACGCGCGTTCGAAACCGATTCATCGGTACCGAAATTCGACGATCCTTCGCTTCACCGCTACGACTCAACCCGCCGTCCACAGAGATGAATTAGCACGAGCGGCAGTCGACCGGTTTCGCTGCGAGATCAAAGAAGGCGAAAAGTCCCAGCCTCGATCATGTCGGCACTGCCCACCGCGATTTCCCCAGCAACACCGGGCCCCCCGAACCTGCATGAGTTGAAGTCGACCCCATGCTTGCAACTCCACACCCGAGACCCTCCTGACTTAGAGTGCAGAGCGCCGACCCAGGGTGCGATCCTCGGATTCCCAGTTCCGTCAATGATTGATCTTTCGGCCTGACCATTCTACTATCGGTCCATTAGTTGGTTACCTCAACCACTCGCACGGACGCACTCTGGAAGGCCAGCACACAATGAAGATCACTGCCGCAGTCACAGTCGGACCCAACACCGATTTCGACCTTCGAGAGGTCACAATCGGAGATCCGCGTGACAACGAAGTGCTGGTGCAGATCAAGGGCGTGGGACTCTGCCACACCGATATCGCTGCCCGGGACGGGGTCTACGGACTCCCTTACCCGCTGGTGCTCGGTCACGAAGGCAGCGGTGTTGTCGTCTCCACCGGCTCCGGCGTGACCAAAGTCAGTACCGGAGACCACGTAGCAATCTCCTTCAACAGCTGTGGCGAATGCACGCCGTGCACCAAGGGCAGCCCGGCTTATTGCAGCCAGTTCGCCGTGTACAACTACATCGGCAGCCGCCCCGACGGCACCAACCCCCTCGGCGGACTGCCTGACGGTGAGTTGCACGGACACTTCTTCGGGCAGTCCTCACTCGCGAGTCACGCGATGGCATCGGAGCGCAACGTGGTCAAGATCGACAAGTCGATTCCCCTCGAACTTGTCGGCCCACTCGGTTGCGGTATCCAAACCGGTGCGGGTGCGGTGATGCGTTCGATGGCATGCCCGGAGGGCTCGACCCTGCTGGTACTCGGAGCCGGCCCCGTCGGACTCGCCGCCGTCCTGGGTGGAGTGGTGCAGAAGTGCAGCAAGATCATCGTCTCCGAGCCCCATGCCGGGCGTCGCGATCTGGCACTGGAACTCGGCGCAACGCATGTCCTCGATCCCGCGGCCGGCGCACTCACCGAGCGGGTCCGGGAAATCTGTTCCGAGGGAGTCGATTTCGCATTCGACACCACTGGAAATGTCGGCGTCCTCAAAGCAGCGATCGAGTCGATAGCCAGCATGGGAACCCTCGGCTTGGTCGGAGTTCCCTCGGACTTCTCCGTGGATCTGCCCATAAACATCGTCGCGGCCATGCAGGGCGGATTGACCGTCAAGGGCATCGTCGAAGGCGACAGCGATCCGGACGAGTTCATTCCCGAACTTCTCGATCTGTACCGCGTCGGCAAGTTCCCGTTCGACAAGATGATCACGACGTTTCCGATGAGCGACATCAACAAAGCAGTGACCGCCCAGCACGACGGCGAAGTCACCAAAGTTGTTCTCGTGAACGACTGACCGACGCTACACGGTTCCGATTGGAAGGATTTTTTGATGACCAGCGCTATAGACGACAAGGCCTTTCACGACGAGTTGGTTCGCCCCGAAACCCCCGGGCTCCCAGAACGATTCTTCGACCGGTTCGTATTCAACATGCACCCCCGCTCGGGCGAACCGATCTCGGTCCTCTTCGGATTCGGTATGTATCCACCCAAGAACACCGTCGACGGATTCGTCGTCGTCTCCGACGGAACCGAGCAGCGCAACCTACGGTATTCGACCGAACTGAGCGCTACCGACGGCAACGGCGGTGGACCGTTCTCGTTCGAGGTTCTCGAACCGAACACGACGTGGCGACTCGTCCTCGCACCCAACCCGATCGGCGTCGAGTTCGATCTGACCTGGCATTCACGCACGCCCGCGTGGTTCGGAGAGGTGGCCGTTACCAACACCGGTGCGGCTGCATCCGCGTTCGACCACCTCTTCCAATCGGGCTACTACAAGGGCACTCTCACCATCGACGGGGAAACTCGCTCGGTGGACGGATGGGACGGTCAACGCGACCGCTCACGGGGTGTGCGCACAATGTCCGGCGGGCAAGGTCTGCACGTCTGGTATCAGGCTCAGTTCGCCGATCGCAGTGTCGGTTTCCTCCTTGTCGAAACCCGCGATCACACTCGCTTGTTGCTCGAAGGCGCCGTTATGCACGAGGACGGCGAACTCGACACCATCATCGAGGTGCGCCACGACCTGAACTTCGATTCAAATCTTGATCTCCGCTCCGGGGTGGTCGAAGTGACAACGGCAGCCGGCCGACGGTACGAGATCGACACCGACGCGTCCTCGGGCGGTGGTTACATGTCGGGGGCCGGGTACGGCGGCCACCACGGAACGCCCGCAGGAATCGACCACGTCGAATCCGACGTCTATCCCCTCGACGGCTCCGTGACCCAGCAGACCCTCGATTCCGCCTTGACCGATCGCCTGGCCGATTTCGAACTCACACTGGTTGACGGCTCGGATGGGGCGTCCGACCGTCTGGTGAAGACGCGCGGTCGCGGGATCTTCGAGTTCGCTCTGACCCGCAGCAAGTCCTACCAGTATCAGCCGACTATCGTTCGCTGACCCTCAATCACACCGCCGGGGCGACATACCCCGGCGGTGTTTTCACAACCATATACTTGGTCGTCCAACTATCGGACATCAACATTTTGGAGGTCTTCCGTGACACGACAGTCCTTGTCGCGCGAGCTGCCGGTAAAACTGCCGCCTCCCATCGCCGAGTCCTGGAACTGGCAACTACGCGCTCGGTGCCGAGACTGCGATCCGACGGTGTTCTTCGATGTCACCGAAAGCGATTCCGCCGAAGTCGCACACGTAAAGGCCGTTTGCGCCGGGTGCCCCGTGCGCGAACAATGCCTCGGACACGCCATGCACACTGACGAACAGTTTGGAATCTGGGGCGGACTGACGGAACGCGAACGCCGTCAGTACAAATGGTTCTCCTACACGCTCCCGACCCAACCACTCTCTGGTTAGCCGCCCGCAGGCACCGCTGTACCTGCCGCCGAATCAGCGCAGTTCTCCCCAACGCCGTAGAACTCAGATGACGTTGTCTTCCCGAAGGCCCGCGATGTCGGCCTGCGACAGATGAAGCAATGTACGAAGCACCTCGTCGGTATCCTCCCCGAGTAGAGGCGCCGGCGTAACCGGCAACGTCGGAGAGGCACCCATCTGCAGCGGGCTGCCGAGCACGGTGCATGCGCGCTCCCCTTCACCGATCTCGTTTAACATCCCGCGGTCACGCAGAACAGGATCGTGGATCACCTCGTGGAGCGACCGTACCGGCGCGGCCGGAACATCGACTGCCTGCAACTGTCGAAATGCTTGGCCCTTTGTCAGGCCTGACGTCCAGGCGGTGACTGCAGCATCGACATCATCCATTTTCATGACGCGACCGGCAGGGGTTGCGAGAGTTGGGTCTTCGGCGAGGTCATCACGTTCCATGGCGTGACACAGGCCCGTCCAGTGCTTCGGGCGCAGGCACAAGATCGCGATCCATCCATCTGTAACCGGATAGATGTTGTACGGGCACAGCGCAAGACCGCCGTGCCGGTTTCCGGTGCGCTCGGGAAAATCTCCGTCAGCTTCGAGCAACCCAGCGATGTTGGATGTCAAGGTGGGCACAATCGCATCCTGCATCGCCACTTCGACGCGCTGGCCGAGACCGGTCCGCTCACGCTGGAACAGCGCGGCGAGCACTGCAGAAGTGAGATGACTGCCCGCGGCGAAATCGACAACCGCAGGTCCGGCCTTGACCGGTGCTCCGTGGGGGAAACCTGTCGTTGTGACCACTCCCGACATCGCCTGCACAGTCACGTCCATTCCCCGCATACCCTCGGCGGCAGGATGATTCCCGTAGGCGCGGCCCGATGCAAGAATAACTTCCGGCTTCGACGCGTGTAGTACGTCCCATCCGATACCCAAGCGATCCATCACCCCAGGGGCGAAGTTCTCGACAACCACATCCGCCTGTTGTACCAGGTCGAGGAACAACTGCTTTCCTTGCGCCTTCTTGAGATCGAGGCGGACACCTTGCTTACCGGCGTTGAGCATCAGGAACGCTTGGCCAGAAGTCGCACCCGAGGAACGCCAACGAATCGGCTCACCATCAAACGGCTCGATCTTGATCACTGTGGCACCGAGCGCCCGCAACAAGTGCGTGCAATACGGGCCCGCGTAGACCTGCCCGAGATCCAAGACCACGATGCCGGCAAGAGCGCCCTCTCGCGTGCCGTGGCCCTCACCGGACTCGAGGTGGGTGTTCGTCATTCTCACTCCATCCATATAGTCGGACAAGAATCACCACCATTCTCGTCCACCATCTCGATGCCCCGAAGAGTTCGGTTCACGAACTGATCGCTCTACGGAACCTCCACCGGGAATACCTGCTCGCAGCGAATCCGTCTTCCGGTTAGCTTGGGGTAATTCGTGTTTCGATCAACGAGAGTAACTCGAACGCCAGCCGCAATTCGAAACGCACGTCCGGATCGCGCGCGTCGATTCCGAATTTTTCCAACGTTTTCCCCAACCGATACTTGAGCGTTGTCGTTCCGATGAACAGCGCAGCGGCCGTGCGCTCGTAGTGCCCGTCCGACAAGATGAAAGCGCGCAGTGTAGGTAACAGTTGCACGGAATGCGTTGCATCATGATCGATCAACGGCGACAACCGCACGAGCACCATCCGCTCGGTCTGCTCGATGTCTGCCGCGTCGAGCAGAAAACGCAGCGGCCCCAACTCGTCGTAACTCACAGCCACCGCATCGAGTGTTTGCGACCGGTACCGACCGGCCAGCGCGAGGCGGAAGCACGCGATCGCCGCAACGTAGGAATCACGCGGGGAGCCGAGAGAACCGATCCCGAATACGGCCTCGACCCCGTCACTACGAAGACCCTCGCGTACGGCCGTGACGATCCGGTTGACTGCAGCGACGCGGCTACCCGGCAGCGCAACAACCAGATTGCCCGCCCTGGCGGTGTACAGCAGCCTGGTCAGCGAGTGCGTCCGAAGGACCGACGCCGCGAGTGGCGTCGCGTCGGTACCCTCTCTCGCTCCGATGACCAGAACTCGAAAGTCCTCGGAGATATCCACGTCGAAGCGCGCCGCTCGACGCGCGATCGTCGGCGTCGAAAGCTGATCGTGATCGAGGATATCCCCCAGCAGATCTGCCGACATGCGATCCTCGATCTCCCACTGCGAACGAAGTTTCACCGATTCCAACGCCAACACCGTCACACCGTGTTCGACGGCCTGCCGCTGGGACGGCGTCAGGCTCCCGACTCCGAATACGGTCAGCGAACCCACAACCTCGGCGCCGGCACGGATCGGATATGACGTTGCGCCAGCCACGTCGGCAACGCCGATCGACACCACCTCGACACCGGGAAGCGTCGAGTCGACGCTGATCGCAGCACCGAGCAGATCGCCGAGAATTGCAGCGATACCTGCGATCCCGACGCCGTCAGCGCTCGCCTGCGTCAATCGCCGATGCACGGTGAGCGACTGTTCGAGGAGAGCATTTTGCGTCTCGAGACCCCGATAGAGTCGACGGTTTTCGATTGCTACCGTCGCTTGCGACGCCAGCGCATCGAGAAGGGCGATGTCAGCGGAACCGAACGTCGCCGGTGTCCGTGTGGCCACGTACAGCGCGCCAACGAGCTTGTCCCGCAGAATCATCGGCGCGCACATCACCGAGATCACTCCCTCGGCATGCAACGCCTCCCAGACGCTGTCCGGATTCGCAGGGTCGGTGTACGACGGGTAGTCCTCGACGACAACGGTGCGCTTCTCTCGGAGTGCCCGCCCACCAAGTCCTTCGGTTACCGGGATCGCGAAGTCCGTGAACGAGGAGTCGCGGAACGAGTGCAGTACCGCCGGCCGCAGCAGGGTGCCTGCGTCGTCGGTCAACGACAACCACGACACTTCAGTGCCGACCAGTTCCGCGGCGGCGGCTACTACGAGCTCAAATGTGTCGTCGACGTTCCCGTCGCTACCGTGTAACCGGGTCGCGATCGAGGCAAGTGCGCGGTAAGCATCAGCCATCGTCGATTTGGCCATATCGGTCCACTTTCTATACTTTTCCAGACCTATTAGGTCTAACCATACCGACCCTGAGGTCGATAGCGTGGGTCACACCGAGTCGTTTAACCGAAAGAGGTGGAACCGTGGCCGAATCTCCGGACCGCGAGCTGCTGTGGACGCCGTCTGCCGCACGCGTTGACGCATCCCGCATGGCGGATTTCCAGCGATGGGTCGGCACCAATCGCGGCGTCGACACCACGAGCTATCACGACCTCTGGCAGTGGTCGGTCACCGAACCCGACGCGTTCTGGATGTCCATCTGGGAGTTTTTCGACGTCGTACATTCCGTCGAACCGGAATGCGCATTAGCCGACGATCGCATGCCGGGCGCAGTGTGGTTCCCGGGTGCTCGCCTCAACTGGGCCGAGAACCTTCTCCGGCAAGCGCGTCGAACACCCGATAGCACCGCGATCGTGGCAGTCACCGAAGCCGGGGAACCGCACGGCACGTCCTGGGCCGAACTCGAACGGCAGACGGCGAACCTCGCGGCGAAGCTACGAGAGATGGGTGTCGGGCCCGGAGATCGAGTGGCCGCCGTGCTGCCCAACACCGCCGAGACTGTCGTGGCATTGCTCGCCACTGCCAGCGTCGGCGCAATATGGTCATGTTGCGCACCGGATTTCGGGACGAAGGGTCTCGTCGACAGGTTTGTGCAGATCGAGCCGACGGTCTTCATCGGTGTCGACGGATACATCTTCAACGGCAAGAGAATCGATCGACGCGACGTGATCGGCGAGGTGCGCCGAGCACTACCGACCGTGCAGCACACCATCACGGTCCGCCACCTCGATCCCGAAACACCACTCCCGGCTGACGAACTCGATTTCGCGAAACTGACGTCGGGTACGGCCGAGCCCAACTACGAGCAGGTTCCCTTCGAGCATCCGCTGTGGATCCTCTACAGTTCGGGCACAACCGGGCTACCGAAAGGCATCGTCCACTCTCACGGCGGAATTCTGCTCGAGGTTCTCAAGGCCAATGCACTCGCCTACGATCTCGGACCGTCGGACCGGGTTCTCATCGCCGCCAGTACCGCCTGGGTCGTGTGGAACATGCTGGTGGACTCGATGTTCACCGGAGCATCCATCGTGACGTACGACGGCAGCCCGACGGCCGGCGGAGCAGACCACGTACTGCGGCTGTGTGGGGAATACGGAGTGACCCGATTCGGAACGGGTGCAGCTTATCTCACGTTGTGCGAGAAGGCAGGATCCGAACCTGGCGCGAATTACGATCTCTCGGCGTTGCGGTCGATCATGACCACCGGATCGCCGTTGCCGGACTCCACCTGGCGCTGGGTGTACGACAAGGTCAGCAGTGACGTCCTGCTCGGATCCGACAGCGGCGGAACCGATGTGGCTACAGCGTTCGTCGGGGCCAATCCCCTGGATCCTGTCTATACGGGCGAGTTGATGGGAGCATGCCTGGGCTGCAAAGTCGAAGCCTGGTCCGAGGACGGAAGCCCTGTTGTCGGCGATGTCGGAGAAATGGTCATCACGACACCGATGCCGTCGATGCCGATCTACTTCTGGAACGACACCGACGGCACCCGGTACCACGATTCCTACTTCGACACTTTCCCCGGAGTGTGGCGGCACGGCGACTGGATCACCATCACGGCGTCCGGCACCTGCGAAATCCACGGGCGCTCCGACTCCACGATCAACCGGGGAGGCGTGCGCATGGGATCGTCCGACATCTACGACGCTGTGGAAGCGCTACCCGAAGTCCTGTCAAGCCTGGTCATCGGCGCCGAATTGCCCGGCGGCGCTTACCATATGCCACTGTTCGTCGTGACCACGCCGGGTACCGCACTCGATGACGAACTCGTCGATCGGATCAACAGGGTGATCCGCACCGAGGTCTCCCCACGGCACGTGCCCGATGTGATCCTCGCGGCACCGGCAATTCCGTTGACCCGCACCGGAAAGCGACTCGAGGTTCCCATCAAGAAGCTCATCCAGGGCGTCGACGAAGCGGCAGCGGTCAACCGCGGCACGGTAGCCGATACTGACGTCCTGCAGTGGTACGTCGACTACGCCATCAAGTTCCGCACGTCACTCTGACAACCGCAAGAAAGAGGCCGTCCACACCCGAGGGTGTGGTCGGCCTTTTCTACGGCAGCAATCACTTATGTGCTTACTACAGTTGCGCTCTCGGCCAGCGTGACGTCACGCATGGATGTCCCGAGATCGACAAGTTTCTCTCGATCGAGCCGAGTTCGGTTCGCCAGGTACTTCTTACCTGCCATGAACTCCGCAGCGGCGTTGACAGTTTCGAGGGAATCCAGAGTGCCGTCTGGTTCGAGATGGAACAGCGCAAATTTCTCGGTACTCGGATCACCACGCAGAACTGCCTCGGTGCCCGGCGTCAGAATTCCGGCCATCTTCATCTTCAGGTCGAACTGATCCGACCAGAACCACGGCACTTCGTGTGCGAGGACATCGCTACCCACGATTACCGCGGCAGCTTGTCTAGCCTGCTCGACGGCACTCGGGATACTTTCGAGACGCACCCGACCGTCGACCCTGTCGTGAATCCGGTGTGTGACGTCGCCGATCGCAAGCACGAACGGATCCGAAGTGCGCGATGCACCGTCGACGGTGATACCGGACTCGCAAGCAATTCCGGCGTCACGGGCAAGCTTGTCGTTCGGGATGGCGCCAACCCCGACGAGAACAAGATCGCAACCGATTTCGGTGCCGTCCGCGAGCACGAGTGATTCGACGGATCCGTCTGCCTTGCCTCGGATTTCGGAGACCGTAACCTCGGTCAGGATGCGAGTCCCACGGGTTCGATGGAACTCGGTGACGATCGATGAGAACTCCGAGCTGGCGACGCGTGCGAGGACTCGATCCTCGCGCTCGAGAATCACCACGTCGCAGCCCTTCGCGCGAGCTGCGGCAGCTACTTCCAATCCGATGTAACCACCGCCGACGATCGCAATCGACGCGCCACGTGCCACCCCGTCGCGCAACTCCTGGGCTTCACCGAGAGTGCGGAGCGAAACTACCCCACGCAAGTCATTGCCAGGGATCGGAAGCGAACGCGCAGACGCCCCCGTTGCGATAACGAGCATGTCGTAGTCGATGCGATCTCCGCCCGCGGTGTGAACTACGTGCCCCGCGCGGTCGATCCGCACAACAGTCTCGGACAACCGAAGCTCGATGTTGTTGTCGGAATAGAACTCCAGGGGACGAAGCCACTGCGGCTCGTCCTCCGCTGCGAACTTCTTGGACAAGGGCGGCCGATGGTAGGGCGGATCCGATTCTGCACCCACGACGATCACGGTGCCGTCAAAGCCTTGCTGGCGGAGCACGCCGGCGAGAGTTCCACCGGCGTGCCCTGCCCCGACCACGACGACCTGGCCTCGTTGCTCAGTTGACACGCTCATTACCTACGGAACTCGATCTGAACCGGCATGTTCTTCAGACCACCGACGAAGTTGGTCTGAATCACCTTGTTCTCGCCGATCGAGACCAGCGACTCGACGTGTGGCAGCAACTCCTCGAACATGATTCGCAACTCGAGCTTCGCCAGGTGCTGGCCGATGCACATGTGCGGGCCGTAGCCGAAGGCGATGTGCTTGTTCGGCCTTCGGTCGATGTCGAACACGTCGGGGTTCGGAATCGTCTCGGCATCGCGGTTACCCGACTGGTACAGCAACATGAAGCGATCACCGGGATTGAGTTCCCGACCGCGAAGCGTATACGGCTGCGTCACCATCCGCATGAAGTGCTTGACCGGCGAAGCCCAGCGCAACGACTCGTTGACGAGGTTCGGAATGAGCTTGGGGTCCTCACGCACCCGTGCCAACAACTCTGGATTACGTCCGAGTTCGAGCATTCCCCCGGAAAGCGTGCTCGAGGTGGTGTCGTGGCCTGCCGTCGCGATGGCAATAAAGTAGCCGTACGCCACCTCGTTGGGGTAGTACTCACCGTCTTCCTTGCGGGCCTGCGCGATGATCGTCGCCAAATCCTCCTGGGGGTTGGCGCGACGGTCCAAGAGGAGCTTTTCGAAGTAGCTGTAGAAGTCTTGAATCGTGGCGACCCATTGCTGTGCTGCGGCGTCAGCACTGAGCGGTTCGACGTCCTCTCGCACCGCATCGGGGTCCGCGGTTCCGAAGAACTCCTGGGTCAGCATCATCATCCGGGGTTCGTCGCTCTCCGGCACTCCGAACAGACTCATGATCACGTGCAATGGATAGTGAATCGCGAAATCCTTGACGAAATCGATCTTTCCGTCGCTTGCGAGCAATCGCTGCACGGCGCTCCTCGCGAGTTCGCGAATACGAACCTCCCACTGTGAGAGGTTGCCTGGGCGGAACCAGTCCAGTGCAATGTCCTTGATTGCCGTATGCTCGGGCGGGTCGAGATAGGTGAGCGTCTCGAGAATCCGGAGACTACCGTTGTTGATGCTCTTCGTGAATTGATCGCCCATCTGGTTCGCCAGAATCGGATTGACCGACCCCTTGTTCTCAGCACCGGCACTGGTGAAGATGTCGGGTTGCCGTTCGATCTCCATGATGTCGGCGTGCTTGCTCACCAACCACACCGGGTCGTATCCGTCGACATTAGTCTGACCAAGCGGGTTGTTCTCACGCAGCCACCGGTAAGCCTCGAATAGAGCGGCCTCGTCGCGATGGCCTTCTGGAAGAACGATCTGACGTGCAGTGGCGTCGGGGATGAGTGCGTTCTCCTGAAGCACTCCGCCCTCGTGAATCGCCGGTGTGGCGGCTGAGCCTGTCTCGGTGGTCGTCATCGAGTCTCCTTGGTAAGTGTGCTGCCGACACCACATGGGCTGCGGAAGTGTGGCCCAACCCACATTGCCGCCCCGCTAGGCATGGCACATCACCCCGTTGGTGGAACTCCCTCTGCAACTGGGGGTATTTACGCATCATCGCGGGTAGCAAATCCCCCCGATGGACGAGCGAGGTTAGCCCGTTGTGGTGATGTGGCGAAGCGCCCGTCCGAAGCAGACTTGATGTCGACAGCAATGCCGACGCCGCAGATCGGCGCACGTCTTTTCGAGGAGCTATCGATGTCCACAGTCATCTACCGCCTACCCGACGGATCCGATGCTTCGGTCGACGTACCCGCCGGCCAGAGCGTGATGGACGGATCCGTACGAAACAATCTGCCCGGAATCATCGCCGAATGCGGCGGAAGTTGTTCCTGCGCAACGTGCCACGTCTATCTGGATGAGACAGCCGTCGGCATCTTCGATGAACCCTCCGCGGAAGAACTCGACCTCGTTGAGTTCCTCGACGGGGCAAAGGATTGCTCGCGCCTCGCATGCCAGCTGATTATCGGCAAGGACACTCCCACCGTGACGGTCACGGTCCCCGAGCTGTCCTGATCAATCCCCGGCGTCAACCGTGCAGTGCAATCAGTTCTGCGCGGTTGACGGCCCCGTATTTACGCAGAATCTTCTTCATGTGCGACTTGACCGTGTCCACAGTGATCACGAGATCGGCAGCAATGGCAGCGTTGGAAGCTCCAGTCAACACTGCACGCAACACATCCGCTTCACGGTCGGTCAGTGGCTCTGCCGGCACGAACGCCGACCCACCCACACGCCGCATCCCGGCGTCCTCTCCGCTCACCTCAGCGTTCGCTTCGGCCCCGAAATCGTCCAGATCCTCTGACCACAACCGGACGCCTTCGCGCAAGACTCGTTCCTGTCGAATCCGTTTGACTTCCAATCCAGTTCGTTCGAAGCACCCCCCTAGCGCCGAAGCAAAGGCTGCAAGAATTCCCTGAATCGGTTCGGAGACGGCCACGTCGACATAGAGCAGCCCCGTAGATTCCCCGTCGACGGTAACGGGGGTTACCGACCACCGACACGCCGGTCCCGGATGCAGCGAGGTGATCGATGTCGTTTCACCTACGCCCTGCACCGCAACGACGCCGCAGTCCAACGCGATGCGTTCGATACTCGATTCCAGGATCGGATAGCAACCCACGAACCGGTCTGTGGCTTCGCGTCCGACCGACACAACAGTGGCAATCCCGTGCTCGATGTGGGACAGCACCGCGATCCGACTGTTGCACAGGGAGCTTGCCCCGTCACACGCTCTCTTGACCAACTCGTCGTAGCTCGGAGCGGACACAATCGATGCGAGCACTTCCTCTATTTGTGATGCCGTACGAGAGCAACGTCGGAGCGCCAGGTCGTCCTCGATTCGTGCCTGGTCGAAGAGATCGGCTACAGCCTCGGCTACGCCGCGCTCAGGTACCCCACGGTCCTGCAACAGCGCTTCGACAGCATCAATGAGGTCCGGCCGATGCTCTGGAATAGACTGCCCCGCCACCGGTTTCATCGACCTCTGCCGTGTACGCGGCGGCGTGCGACATACGCAGCCGCCTCGGCGCGAGTGGTGACCTCGATCTTGCGGAAGATCCGCTGGACATGCGATTTCACGGTGCCATCCGAAATGCACAGACCTCGTGAGATCGTCGAATTGGTCTCGCCGGCGGCCAGGCGCCTAAGCACTTCCCACTCGCGTGCGCTGAGCGAAGCCGATCCGACCCCACTTGAATCATCTCCGTGAGGCACCGCAGCAACAGTGTCGACATCTCGGCCACCACCGTGCATGTCGATCTGCGCGAGTTCGAGATCATGAAGCGCACGCGCCAACTGGGCCATTCGACGTTCGACGAGGGCACTGCGTTCGCCGATCGAACTTCGCAGTTCAGCCCGTTCGTGGGCAAGCGTACACACAGCAGCAAGAGCTCCGACGATATGCAGATCGGAATCCGTGAGCCCCTGTTCGTGTCGGTCGACGTGGATGATCGCCCGGGCTCGGCCTCCGACTACGACGGGAACCGCCAGGTAACCCGAGGGTCGCGACAAATCAATCAGCGGCCGGTAAGTGTGGCGGTAGGTGTCGACCCTGTCCAGGACGTAGGAGCGTCGCTTGCGCACCAGCTCCGCTTCGCGGGGCGCGTCACGCAACTCGATCCGATGACCGTCGACTGCCGTGACGAGATCCTCGAACCGCGACGATAGATCGGGCTGCATCGACACAGACGCCGGCGACCACGAGGATCCGTTCACGATGGAGAACATAGCCTTTCGGTATCCGAGTGAGCCGCACAGCTGGCCGGTGACGGTACGTGCCATTGCTTCCGGTGTCGCCGACGCGACGGTGTGTGCAACCGACCGAAGCGCTTCGAACTGGCCGGAGTACATATCGAGCTCGTCTCGAACTTGCGTGCGCCGGTAGGAGTCGACTCGAAGCAGAAGACGCGCGGCCATCTCGACCATCTCGCGGGACATCGCTTCGGTGCGGAGATGATCAATCAAATAGCGCCGGAGGTCGTCGAGGTCGCCGCCGGACTGCTCGATCCGGCTCAGTTCGTCCGTATGCCCGAGAAGGTCGCGGGCATACTGAAACAGGCCCGCTGGTGTGGCGGCCACTGCAGGCGAAACGGTAACCATTCGGGTGATCGCTCCTCGTATTGTCCAAAAGCCACACTCTCGGTCGGGCGAATTCGGGTCAACCCATGATTGTGACTCACGGCACATCATAGAAGCTCGATCAGCGGTCAGACAATTCCCCTACTCACGCACTTGCGTTCCCACCACCTTGCATCAGCTGGGATTTTACTTGCCCAATAGGTCGCACTGGATTATGGTCAGTCCAATAGAGCGCTTTTATCAGCATGCGAGTCGAGGAAGAGTCGAATGATCAAAGTTGGATTGTCCGTACATGAATCCCTCCTCGTCCCAGATCCCCTCCTCCGCCGTGGAGTTCTGAACCGGGCGGCCGACGCCGGACTCGACTACGTGACCGTAGGCGATCACATCAGCTTCCACGACGGCACCGGATTCGACGGACTCATCTCCGCCACGTCGATCCTCTCCTCGCATGACACACTCGAGGCCGTTGTCGGCGTGTACCTCCTTGGGCTTCGTCACCCGATGCTCGCAGCCCGCCAACTATCCACCCTCGCCCAACTTGCACCGGGGCGCCTGACCCTCGGCGTGGGAGTCGGCGGCGAAGACCGATCCGAGATCAGCAACTCCGGTGTCGACCCCCGCACTCGCGGGCGACGACTCGACGAAACCCTCGAGCTACTCCGTGCGCTCCTCACCGGAGACGCGGTGACGCATGACGGCGAGTTCTTTCAACTCGACAATGCGCGCATCCTCCCACCCCCTGCCGTTCCCATCCCCATCGTCATCGGCGGAAAAGGCGACAGCGCCGTCCGACGCACTGCAAAATACGGTGACGGATGGCTTGGAATCTTCTGTTCCCCCCGTAGATTCCGTGATACACGCGAGCAAATCCTCGGTGCGGCTGAAGAACTCGGCCGGACTCCCTCCGATTTCAGTGTCAACGTATGGTGCGGACTCGACGACGATCCCGCCGTCGCGGTAGAACTCATCTCCGCCAAAATGCAATCGATGTACCATCTTCCGCGCGAGAAGTTCCAGCACGTCGCACCGGCGGGCACTCCTCGGCAAGTGGCGGAGTGGTTAGCTGAATTCGTCTCAGCAGGTGCCCAAAGCATCACTGTCATCCCCGTGGCCCGCTCCGAAGATGCCGGAATCGATCATGCTGCCGCCGTACGAGAGCTCCTCATCGGCGCCCACGCGGAGACTGCCATCCATTCCGGCGCCTAGACAACGGCAGCCACGATGCCATCGACGCCTGCGGGTCGGCACGACGATGCCATCGACGCCTGCGGGTCGGCACGACGATTCCGTCGCCGTTCTACTGAAACGACTAGCCACAGATACCGGAGCTGCGTGCGTTCGGCTGCTGCAACGCGTCGAACACAATGCAGGCTGGACCGAAACTCTCGCGATAGGCGCGGTCCCGAGCCGGCTCACGATCGGACCCGAGACTGCACGACGGGCACTATCCCGGCGCACTCCGATCCCCAACTCCCCTAGCCGTTCCACGCTACTACGCATCGAGCACGACAACGGCGAGCGCCTCGCCGCCCTCGTCCTCCTGCAGACAGAGGATCCCGTCACCGCAAGCCGACTGGCAGCGACGTTCGAATCCTGGGATTTGTTGGCCTCCACCCTCGAATCACAGGCCCGAATCGACACTCTCACGACAGCACTGAACGACACGGACCGGCAACGTCGGAACGCAATCGCACAGACCGTGATCGATCAACGCCTCACCGAATGCGCCCGTGCTGGAGGCGGACTCGCCGCCCTCGTCCACACTTGCGCGCAGTTGACCGGGAAGTCCGTGACACTGTTCGACGATCACGGTCGGATCATCACCTTTTCTCACGCCGGGCGGACCTCGGTCAAGGCAGCTCCACTGAACGACATTCTCTGCGCCTGCCACGACATCTCTCCTGACGACGACAACGTGCACATCGCTGTCGCCGACCGCATCACCGGCCTCTCGCGCCGCAAAATGGTTGTGGCAGTATCCGCAGCCGGAGAACGATTCGGGTTTCTCGTCGTCGACGAGCATCCCAGCGCGTTCACGGTGCTGGACGAACACACGGCGGCACGAGCAGCGCGGCTGCTCGGTTACGAATACTCGGTGCAGAAGCGTGTTGCCCGCGTCGCCTGGAACGCTCGGTCGTCGCTCACCCGCCAATTGGTCCGGGGCACTGTGGAATCCGCCGACCTTGCCGCGAGCGGCGAATATCTCGGCGTCGATATCTGCGCACGTCGCGTCGTCGTATATGTTCTGGACCGACGTATCACGTCCGCAGACGGCGCCGACGAGCACCTGGCAACTCGAGTAGAACGTCAATTGGATGTCGAGGTGCTCGCCACCCGTGGCGCCGAGGGCGTCATGCTCTTGGTGGAGGCACCCGAGCACGCCGGTACGTTGACCATGATCGCGCGGGTGAAAGCAGCCATGATCGCGGTCACCGACACCTCGGCCGAATCCGCGATCGTCGGTATCTCGTCGGTGTGCACCGCGGCAACATTGGCGCGCGGATATCGCGAAGCGCGTGAAGTCGTGCTGTGCATCGACAGATTTGCGCAGCTACCCAACCATCGCGTCCTAGCCGTCGACGATCTGGGACCGGCACGATTGTTCCTCGCCAACAGCGATGTCGCCGCAGTCCGCAGCTACGTCGACGACGTCCTCGGACCACTACTTGCCGGCACCACCGGGACCGCTGACCTTCTGCTGACGTTGCAGCACTATTTCGACCAAGGCCGAAGTGTGCGCGCGACCGCAGCACTACTGAACCTGCACGAGAACACAATTCGACTACGACTGGGGCGGGTACACACAATTACCGGTCTCGACGTCGCTGCCGACGCCAACGATCAACTCAGCGTCCAAACCGCGTTGCTGCTACTTCGCCTTCGCGGGGATGCGCCATCGGCGGCTCTGCACGAGAACAGCATCGCGGATGACGATTTTCGAGCCACGCAACACAACACCGACAGCAGAAGGAAACTGGCATGAAAGCACTTGTCACCGGAGCAGCCCGAGAAGGAAGCATCGGCCGCGCGATCGTTGCTCGCCTCGAAGCCGACGGCATGACTGTCGTGACTCTCGATCGCGAACCCGGCTGTACGTTCAACGCCGACATCGCCGTCGACGAACTGCCCGAGTTCGGCGATATCGACGTCTACGTGGCCAACGCCGGCCTGACAACTACATTCGGGTCTGCACACGGAATGAACATCGACAAATGGCAACGTGATCTCGATGTCAATCTCACCGGTACATTCCGCGTACTGCAGCGATGCCTGCCCGGAATGCGCGAACGCGGCTTCGGTCGCATCGTGATCATCTCGAGCACCGCAGCCACTCAAGGGATGCCGGCCCAGATCTCGTACAGTGTGAGCAAGGCAGGTTTGCTCGGTCTCATGAAAACGGTTGCCGCAGAAAATGTCACCCGCGGTATCACTGCCAACGCAGTTCTCCCGGGTATGACAGCCAGCTCCGGAATCTTGTCGATGCCACAAGACATCCAGGACGCCTGGCTCGACTCACTTCCCAACGGATTTGTCGATCCTGACGATATCGCCGACGCGGTGTCGTTCTTCGCAGCGCGCAGTTCCCGCAGTTGCACCGGGCAGATCCTGACCGTCGACGCCGGCGACGAGCTCAACACCAGATCGGTCACGCCGTCGGTCGTTCGGCGCTGACTTGCGCGCCTTTGTCGTCACAGAGCTGGGCACACCGCCGATCGGCGAGGTACGCGAGATCGACGAACCACGCGGATCTCACGAATGGGCCGACGGCCGAAGACTTCTCATCGACGTGCATGCAACCGGAGTCTCGTTCCCCGACGTTCTCCAGAGTCGCGGTGAATACCAGCACGGCGTCCCGGTTCCGTACGTCAGCGGGGGTGAAGTGGCCGGAACTGTTCTCGAAGCACCGGTCGATTCGCGACTACGGCCAGGTGACCGGGTTGCCGCTCTGACGCTGTGGGGCGGAATGGCGGAACGCGCGCTGGCCCTCGAGCAGTACACCGTCAAACTTCCGGATTCGATGAGTTTCGTCGAAGGTGCTGCGCTGCAACTGAACTACTCGACAGCTTGGTTCGCACTGTATCGGGTCGGGCTACGCGCCGGAGAAACCGTCGCGATCCATGGCGCGGCCGGCGGTGTCGGAACAGCCACGATCCAGGTTGCCCGTGCGCTCGGTGCCAAGGTAATCGCATTGGTCTCCACTGCCGAGAAGGAGAATACAGCCCGGGGTGCCGGCGCCGAATACGTCGTCCGTACCGAATCCGGATGGGTAGAGGGGATCAAGGACCTCACCGATGGACGAGGTGTCTCGGTAGTCGTCGATCCGGTTGGCGGCGACCGGTTCACCGATTCTCTTCGGGCCCTGGACGTCGGTGGCCGAGTGGCAGTTGTCGGTTTTGCCGCTGGCACCATTCCGACGGTGAAGGTCAACAGGTTGCTGCTGCGTGATCTCAGCGTCGTCGGTGTGGCACTTGCTCCGTACATCGAACGTCGTCCGGAGATCGCCGAGCTGATGTCACGTGAACTCGGGCAGTTCGCGGCGTCGGGCCGGATCGCTCCGCATGTCGGCAATGTTCTGAGCCTCACGGACGGCGGCGAAGCACTCGGGGTGATCGATCGTCGCGAGGCACTCGGCAAGGTGGTCGTACGAGTTCGGTAGCGGCTCAGTTGACGAGCACTCCTCCGTCGACCGGCAAGCTCACGCCGGTGATGTAGTTCGAGGCATCGCCGACAAGAAACACCACCGTCGCCGCAATGTCCGAGGGATCTCCGATCCGGCCAATCGGGATACGAGCGTCGATGATCTTGCGGGTGTAGTTCTCGCTGTAGTGAGCTGTCGCCTCTGAGGGAAATACTCCTGGCAGTATCGCATTGACGCGAATACCTTTGGGCCCCAATTGCGCAGCAAGGTCTCGTGTGAGACCCAGAATCGCAGCCTTGCTCGCACTGTAGGCGGCAGCCGGCATCCTGGCAGTCGTCAGCGCCATCACGCTGGAAATGTTCACAATCGAACTGCCAGGCTGCATCACCCGTGAACATGCCTGGATCATCCAGTACGAACCGTTCAGATTGATGTCCACCACGGACCTGAAGTGCTCGGGTGGGTCCACATCGACCGCGTGGTACTGACCGCCTGTACCGGCGTTGTTGACAAGAGCGTCTACTCGGCCGAAGCGAGCCATAGCCGCGGAGATCAAGCCTTCGCAGGCCGCAATGTCGGACACATCGGTCGGCACCGCGAGGACCTCACCTCCCCGATCCCGAACGGCGCGAGCAGTATCTTCCAGCTTGTCGGGACGCCGCGCCCCCAGAACGACGGATGCTCCCGCTTCGGCGAGTGCGTGCGCGTAAGCGACTCCCAATCCTGACGATGCGCCCGTCACGACGACGACGCGTCCCTCGAGTGAAATTCTTTCGGACAGGGCCAGTGAGGTTTTCGACATTGCCAATGGCTACCACGGGTGCCCGTGGTGGAAAAGGTGCCACCGCGAGCGCCACTGTGGATATCTCCACCCCGAGACCTCGAATGTAGTTGCATCCGGCCGGAATCGGATGGACATTGGGCCGGTGAGCGAACTCGACGAAACCGCTATCCTTGCCCGTGTGCGCGCAGCTGCACAGACAAGATGGCCAGGATCAGCCATCACCGGTCTTACGCCCCTCCCCGGCGGCGTGTCCAGTCTGACGTACAGGTCCACCCTGACCCGGCCCGGCGCTCCGGACTCAGGCATCGTGGTCAAGGTGGCCCCACCCGGGCTCGCGCCGGTCCGTAACCGCGACGTCCTGAGGCAGTCGCGGGTGATCGCATTGCTTGATGCACGCCCTGAAATGCGGATGCCTTCAATTCTTTTCGAGGACAACGGATCCCCGCCCCTGTTCGTGATGACATTGATGCCGGGCGACTCCTACGAACCGTTGCTCGACGTCACGACTGAACCGCCGATCCCGGAGGTAGTCGCGCGCCGGGCCCACACCGCTGCACGCATGCTCGCCTCAATGCATTCGTTCACTCCCGAAGAACTCGGTGTAGACGACGAACCCGTGGTAACTCTCGCCGAAGAACTCGACCGCTGGGCACGACTGTTCGACACCGTCGACGACGATATCTGCTCCGGGCACCGCGAACTGTACGAGCGCCTGGCGCAGTCACTACCGGCTACGATTCCCGAGCGACTTGTACACGGCGACTACCGACTTGCGAACATGCTGTTCGACGGCAGTGAGCTGACGGCGGTCATCGACTGGGAAATCTGGTCCGTCGGTGATCCGCGGACAGATCTGGCATGGCTGCTGATGCACAGCGACCCGGCCCATCGGTTCCACGAGCAACGCAGCGTCGCAGATGAAACTGCCGGGGCTGCAATGCCTTCAGCGGATGACCTGGCGGCCGCGTACGTCGGAGGTGGCGGCGACGCGGCATTGCTCGACAGTATCGACTGGTTTCTCGCGTACTGCATGTACAAGACGGCGTCCACAGTCTCCGCTCTCGTCAAACGCAATCGACGACGACCAGATCCCGACCCAACGCTCGTTGTGGCCGGACGGCACCTTGCCGACATCGTTGCCCGCGGCACACAGGCAATGACTCGATTCGAGAATCGATCGGTGACGCGTTAGATCTCGACGACGATCTTCCCGGTCGCCGCACGGCCTTCCAACGCGTTCAGAGCCAGTGCCGTGTCGTCGATCGGAAAGGTTCGACCGACACGCGGAGTGATCTTGCCGTCGTTCGCCAACTTTTCGACGGCGTCGCGAACCAGGTGAAGTGTGCCGGGATACTCGGTTTCCATGTTGTCCATGGTGATTCCGGTAACCGTGAGGTTTCGGTGCAGCAATCGGTTCACCTTCACCGTCGGGATCGATCCGCCGGTGAATCCGACAACGACAAGTCGCCCACCTTGACGCAGGGAACGCAGCGAATCGGTGAATCGGTCACCGCCGACTGGGTCGATCACGACATGAACTCCCCGCCCCTCCGTCAAGGCCCGCACGTCCTCGAGCCACGCGCCGTCCGACCGCACCACCTCGTGTGCTCCTGCGGCCCTGGCGATGTCGGCCTTCTCCTCGGTAGACACCACTGCGATGGTTCGCACTCCGAATGCGTCGGCAAGGTCGAGGGCCGCCGTTCCCACACCGCCGGCACCGCCATGCACCAGTACCGTCTCCCCCGGCTCCACGCGGGCCCGGTAGTAGGCGTACCACGCTGTCGAATAATTCATGTACAGCCCGGCCCCCTGAGTGAAGGACATCGAGTCCGGGAGTTTGACGGTGTAGTCCGGCAGTGCCAGCGCGCGCTCCGCCACAGCACCGTGCCACACGATGCCTCCGACGCGATCACCGATCGCGAATCGGCATTCCGTTGGTGTCTCGAGGACAACACCGGCGAACTCGCTACCGCATACGTACGGGACCGGGACTCCGTTCTGGTAGCCACCGCGAGTTTGCAGTGCGTCGATGAACGACAGCCCCGCCGCCCGTACATCGATCAGAAACCGCTGGCCTTCCGCGCGGGGATGTGCCCCGTGTGGCTCCGAAACATTCTCCAGTCGTACCGAATCGGGCCCGGACAGTTCTGACACCACTATCGCCTTCATTGAAACTCCTTGTCTGTATTTGCTTTCAAGCTTGTTGCTTTCAGTGGAAGTAAGCGAGAATCGAGTCGGCGACACAGGCCGGCTTGTCGTGGCCGTCGATCTCGAACGTCTCGGTAACGGTGAACTTCGTACCGCCCGCGATCGGAGTGGCTGCGGACAACGCCGCAGCCATTCTGACTCTCGAGTCCACCGGCACCGGGGTCAAAAAACGCACCCGCTCGAAACCGTAGTTCAGGCCGAGAGAGACGCCCCGCATCGTAAATATCTCGTACAGGAACTTAGGCCCGAGGGAGAGGGTGTAGAGCCCGTGCGCAATAGTGCCACCGAAGCCCGCCTCACGCCCACGCTGCGAATCCAGATATATCCGTTCGAAATCCTCGGTCGATTCCGCGAAGGCTGTGATCTTCTGCTGGGTCACGGTGTGCCAGGTGCTTACGCCCAGTTCCTGCCCCACCCGCGAGCTGAGGTCGGTGATTCCGTCGAGTGTCAACATCACCGCATCGAATCACGCGATGGTCTTCTCGCTCATGTCTGTGCCGCTTGGCAACTGGAGCAACCCACATAGCCCCGTTGCCGTCGACTACGCCGCGGCGCGCCCCCGACCTACGTTGAAGCCACTACTCACGGCCAATCGAAAGGACATCTCGATGGATTGGAAAATCCCGAAGGACATTACGGACTTCGTCACAGCGCTCGACGAGTTCATCGCGCAGGAGATCTCACCGCTCGAGCGCGAACATCCGCAATACTTCGATCATCGCCGTGAATTTGCCCGAACCGATTGGGAGCGCGATGGATTCCCGAAGCAAGAGTGGCGCGAGCTGCTCCTGGAAGCGCGACGCCGCTCCGACGCCGCAGGTTTCTTCCGGTACCCGCTTCCCGCAGCGTTGGGCGGACAGGACGCGAGCAATCTCGCAATGGCGTTCGTTCGTGAGCATCTGCTGACAAAGGGATCCGGACTGCACTTTCCACACTCCGACGAGGCATCCGTCGTCGCGAACCTGCCCCTTGCTCTTGTCTTCCATGCATTCGGCACAGCCGAGCAACGTGAGCAGTACCTCGAGCCTCTCGTGAGCGGCGAGATCGAGATCGCCTTCGGGCTCACGGAGCCAGGACACGGCAGTGATGCAACCTATATCGAAACGGCAGCACACCGAGACGGTGACGATTGGATCATCAACGGAGCCAAGCGCTTCAACAGCCTCGTCGACTGCTCGGCGATCGACGTCGTCTTTGCGCGAACATCGGGCACAACCGGCAAAGCCGACGGCATCACGGCATTCATCGTGCCGACCGACGCACCCGGATTCTCGGTTCCGTTCAACCACTGGACATTCAACATGCCCAGCGACCACTCCGAAGTGCATCTGGACAACGTCCGGGTTCCCAGCACCGCGGTACTCGGCGAAGTCGGCCGTGGACTCGACTGCGCACAGTTGTTCGTCCATGAAAATCGCATTCGTCAGGCCGCGTCTTCCCTCGGCGCGGCGCAGTACTGCATCGACCAGAGTGTGACGTACGCCCAGGAGCGTGTGGTCTTCGGCAAGCCGCTACATGAACATCAGGGAATTCAGTGGCAGTTGGTGGAACTGCAGACCGATGCAGAACTGATCCGCAACACCATCTACAAGACCGCCGCCATGATGGACGAACTCGGCAAAACGGAAGTCAGCGACAAGGTGGCGATGGTCAACCTCCGAGCAAACCAGCTGGCCTGCCGAGCCGCCGATCGAGCGATCCAGATCCATGGTGGCATGGGCTACACCCGGCACAAGCAATTCGAGCACATCTACCGTCACCACCGGCGATACCGTATCACCGAGGGCACAGACGAGCTTCAACTGCGTCGTATCGCGAGTAAAATGTTCGATTTCGGTTCGACCCGTTCCGTTCGCTGATCCGCGCACGCGGGGTTCGGCATACTCATTGCCCGAGAACACCGAACCCCGCCAGCGTGATCTCTACGATCCTGTCTTCGAGAGACGGAAACTTCGCAGCGCTCCCAGGCCAGTACGCGATAGAGAAGATCAGGCCAAGACATGCCTGAGCCGCAACAGCCACCTCAGCGACAGTCGCATCAGGCAGGAAACGAGCGATGGCGCTCTCCCAACCGTCGACATACTGCTTCCGACGGTGATCGAAGTGTCGTTTGAACGGCGCAACCAGCGAGCGGTCCTCGCGTTGATTCACGTTGACAAGATGTCGGTTTTCGACGGCAAACCCGACATGATGGCGAATCATCCGCTCCAAATCCGCTCGCGGATCCCCGACCACCGGATCGGTTGCCGAGAGGAGGATGTCCATCGCTTCGTCGAGCAACGCCGCGAGTATTTCGTCCTTCCCGGCAAACTGACGGTAGAGCGCAGGTCCGCTGACACCTGCGCGGGAACCTAGCTCATCGACACTGGTTCCATGAAAACCCTTCTCGTAGAAGAGTTCAGCGGGAGTGTCCAGAATTCTTCGATGCCTGTCCACCCGTCGAACGTAGCACGCATGTGAACGAGCGTTACACTTTCGACCACGCATCGCCGGTTTCGAAGAAAGGCACACACGTGACGATCAATCCCCCATCTGCAGCCCCACGCGTCCTCCCCACGTACCAGCAGGTAGCCGCCTTACCTCGTGAACTCGGACCGTTCGTCATACCGGCGGAGTACGAGGACGAAAACGGTCACATGAACGTGCGCCACTATTTCGATCTGGCGCTGACCGCTGTGAATACCGTCTTCGAACGAATCGGGATCGTCGACGAGTATCGCCGTAGCCGAGGCCAAGGCATCTTCACCGCCGAACACCATCTCTCGTATTACGCCGAAGTTCACGCGGGCGAATCGGTATCGGGCTACTACACATTCGTCGACCGCTCGGACAAGGTATTCCACGGGATGGCATTTCTTCTCAACGACGACACCCGCAGGCTCGTCTACAGCCTCGAAGTCGTGGCTCCGCATGTCGACATGACCACCCGTCGAGTCGTCCCGTTCGGAGACGACCTCGCTGCCATCGTCGATGCGGAAATAGACCGCACCGCACACCGAGAATTCAAGCTCCCGGTATGTGGCACGATGGGAATTCGTCGCCCCTAGACCCGAGCACCCGGGGTGAGAGGAAGACGGCTTCCCAAAAGCTGCGATGGTGATCCAGCCTCTGGCGTTCGCCCGTCGCCAGAGAAATTCCAGCCCCACCTGGGCTTGCAACGTACCGGGGAATTACGTGCACACTTCGGTCAGGTCCTCAGCCGAAGTCTCGACCGGTCCTTGCGGCAGCGCTTTCGAATGACAAGTACGGTCGGTATGTGACCTCCCAAACCTAGGTTGACGTCGATGAGGGCGTACGTCGTAGCCTCCTCAGCAACTTGCACACTCGGGATTCTGCCAGCCACTATGCCGCAGAACAGGTATTGATCACTCAGGGCGCGTGACGTCAGCGCTGAACGAATGACGGTCGTCGGAATGCACGGCCGATGCCAGACTTTCTCGTAGCTTGTACTTGAGAATCTTGCCGCCGACGGTTTCGGGCATCTCATCGAGAAACACGACCTGCTTGGGTGACTCGTAGCTGGCGAGATATTTACGCGCATAAGCGATCATCGCAGCTTCATCGAACACCGAATCCGGTCTCAAAGTACCAACAGCAGTCACGCGCTCACCCCACTTTTCGTCAGGTAACCCAATGACGGCTGCGCGCACGACGTCAGGGCGTGCGGCGAGCACTCCCTCGACACGGAGACTGGAGACGTTCTCACCGCCTGATTTCACGATGTCCTTGAACCTGTCGACCATGATCTGCAAGCCGTCGTCGTCGTACATGCAGCTGTCACCGGAGTGAAACCAACCATCTCGGAAGGCATCTCGAGTGGCGTCGATATCCTTGTAGTAACCGGCAGTGATCACCGGACTGCGATACACCGCTTCGCCCGCAACCCCGGCCTGTCCACGGAGGCTGTTTCCGTCCAGATCGAACACGTCGGCACCTAGAAGCGGATTCGGAGTCCCGACATAGTTGATACCGTCGAAGGTTTGGGCGAACTTCTCCGGATGCTGATCAGGCCAGAACCGAAAGCACGACATCGACTCGGTCTGCCCGAACACCTCAAGCAACCTGACCTGCGGACCGCAGGCCCGTTCGAGATCCTCCTGCATATCCGGATTCATCGCACCCCACGAAAACATCGCAACAGTGAGTGAACTCAGGTCGGTTCCTCCCGCATCCTCGAGCGCGATGTCGGCCAACTTCTGCACCCACGCCGGTGAACCCGCCCAGACAGCAGTGACTCGCTCATCGGTGATCGCCCTGGCAAGTCCCACGGGATCCGGTTTCCTACCGAGAACCATTGTGCCTCCGGCCAGAAGCGCGGGAAGCACTGTCGAATTGTGACCGCAATGGAAGACGACGGGCAGGAAGGTGCACATCACGAACTCGCGCTCGTACTGCAACCCCCTGGTCAACGAGATCGCGTACGAGAAGTCGGACATGTAGGAGTATGTATGTGTGGTCATCGATGCCTTGGGCATTGCCGTCGTACCGGAGGTGAACAGTAAACTCCAGACGTCGTCGGAATGAATCTCGACGTCGACCTCGTCGACGGGGAACGGGTCGATCCACTCCGCGAATGCTCGGGAGCCAGGCGCAACCTCCCCGCCGACAGGGATAGTCACCGCGATGCGTGTGCCTGTCCGTTCAAGTACCTCGGAGGCACGCGCAGCGTATTCACCGTCCACTACCGCGAGCGAGACCTCGACATGGCCGACGACCCATTCGAGGACATCGTCGGCGAGCAGCGGATTCACTGGAACGACAACCAGTCCCGCCTTGGCAATACCGAACATGAGAACGATCGCCTCGACGGAGTTGTCGCAGTACATCAAAACTCGGTCCCCGGGTTCGAGCCCCTCCGTCAGCAACGCGTGAGCGGTTTGGTTCGCGGCCTCGCCTGCCTCTGCGTAGGTCATCCGGGCGAACCGGTCGGATGAGTACGCCCCCGTACAGCCGACGATTGCCACTTTCTCCGGGGAACTGCACCGGACACGTTCGAGAATGTCACCAACCACCATGCGGTTCCACCGACGGTCCGCACGTCGGCCGCGCAGTGTGGTCACATCGAACTGGTTTTCATCCATCAGTTCCTCCAAAATGTCTGTTAGACAGTGCAAATACGCTAGCTAGACACACCCCGCGCAGCGTAGATCGCCATTGGCATTTTCAAAAGCAGTCGCGACGCCCTCAGCTGTCGAAATCTCCATACCCGACAGGCAGGATCGATCGGCTCTTGAAAACGATCGTTATCACCGCTACATTCAGTCATACGGTCGGACCAAACCCGACGAACGCGCCCACGGAAGGACCACCAGGTCACATGAACGACTTCAGCAGCGACTTCACCGACGTCACCTACAAAGTAGACAACGGCCTCGCCTGGATCACCATCAACCGACCCGACCGCTACAACGCATTCCGCGCCCGCACCGTCGACGAACTCGTCAAAGCCTTCAAACACGCCTGGGGCAGCAACGACGTCGGCGCCATCGCCCTCACCGGCGCCGGAAACAAAGCCTTCTGCGCCGGCGGCGACCAAAAACAACGCATGGAAACCGGCGACTACGGCCCCTCCGACAGCGGACTCTTCGAAGTCGAAGCCCTCCACCGCGTCATCCGCGACGTCACCAAACCCGTCATCGCCGCCGTCAACGGCGTCGCCGTCGGCGGCGGACACGTCCTCCACCTCCTCTGCGACCTCACCATCACCACCGAAGACGCCATCTTCGGCCAAAACGGACCCCGCGTCGGATCCTTCGACGCCGGACTAGGAACCGGATACCTCGCCCGCACCATCGGCGAAAAACGCGCCCGCGAAATCTGGTTCCTCTGCCGCCGCTACACCGCCCAACAAGCCCTCGACTGGGGCCTGGTCAACAAAATCGTCCCCGCCGACCAACTCACCACCGAAGTCCGCACCTGGGCCGACGAAATCCTCCAACTCTCCCCCACCACCCTCAAAATCCTCAAACAATCCCTCAACGCCGACACCGAACACTTCATCGCCCAAGGCGCCATGGCCATCTCCACCCTCAAAATCTTCGGCGAATCCGACGAAGCCAAAGAAGGCATCACCGCCTTCAACGAAAAACGCACACCCGACTTCAGCAAAGACCGCGGCAACTAAACCCACACCCGACGGCCGGTGGCGACGACGCAGGTGCGTTCCAGAACGCTGCACTGTGCCACTGCGCAGCGCTTTCACAATCGAGGAACAGGCGAACCATGCAATTCACTGATGAACAGCAGCAATTCGCGAACGCGATACGCAAGTTCTGTGACGCCGAGTGCAGCACGCTCAGTCAACGTGACCTACTGACGGAGAACGGCACTCTGGCAAACAGTCCCGCCTTGCTGAAGAAGTTCTCCGAACTCGGGTGGCTCGGAGTCTCTCTCCCGGAGGAATTCGGAGGTGGCGGCGCAGGGATGGTCGACGAGTGCATCTTCCTCGAAGAAACCTCGCGCGGGCTTGCTCCGATCACGGCCTACTCCAGCAGTTTGACTGCAGCGCAGACCTATATGCGTTACGGAACCGACGAGCAGAAAAAGACGGTCGTGGCCAACATGACGGCCGGAAAACTCGAGTCCATCGCGCTCAGCGAACCGGGGGCCGGCTCCGATCTCGGTGGCGTACGCATCAAATCCGAACACGTCGGCGATCACTACGTCATCAACGGGCAGAAGACCTGGACCTCCGCCGCCCATGTTGCCGAGAACATTCTCGTTCTTACACGGGAAGACACGTCCGGTTCCAAACACCAGGGGCTGACCCTGTTGATGGTTCCCGCAAACGCTCCGGGTCTGAAGATCCACGAGATTCGAACCATGGAAGCTCACACAGTCAACGATCTCTACTTCACCGATGTCGAAGTACCGGTGGATGCGGTTGTCGGTGAACCACGCAACGCGTGGAAACACCTGATGCGCGGCCTCAACGTCGAACGGCTGATCATCGCGACGATGTCGATCGGAGCAGCACAGCGTTCACTCGACGACACCATCGCCTTCGTCAAGGAACGCGAACAATTCGGCCGCACCATCAGCAGCTTCCAAGCGATCCGTCATCGCATCGCAGATCTGGCAACGGAAATCGAATACTGCCGCACATTCGTTTATCACGTTGCCGAACGAATCGACGCCGGCGAGGAAGACAGCCTCGACCGACAGGGGTCGATGGCAAAACTCAAGTGCACCGAAGTTGCAAAGAAGGTCGCACTGGAAGCCATGCAGATGATGGGTGGATATGGCTACACCCGTGAGTACGGAATGGAGGAGCAGGTGCGACGCTCTCTCGCCCCACCAATCTACGGTGGTACCAACGAGATTCAACGCGAAATCATCTCCAAGAGTCTGGGACTGTAGCTCCCCACCAGCAGAACTTCGAAAGGATAGTCATATGACGACAACTCCCCTGTTTTCCCCGAATGCTCTTGCAGGCAAAAGGATTCTCATCACCGGTGGTGGCACAGGACTCGGACGCGGAGTCGCTCGGCACCTCGTAGCCAATGGCGCCGAAGTCCATCTATGGGGGCGACGACCTGCCATTCTCGAGGAAGCCGCAGCAGAAGCAAGCGCCGAGCGGCCGGGAAGCGTGCACTGGCAGGCGGTCGACGTGCGAAAAGCTGACCTAGTCGACGCCGCTATGGACGAGATCTGGTCCCAGCACGGACCGTTGACCGGCGTGATCAACAATGCCGCAGCGAACTTCATCGCTCCCACCGAATCACTGAGTGCACGGGCATTCGAAGCCGTCACTTCCACAGTCATGAACGGATCGTTCAACACCACCCATGCCGCCGGCCGTCGCTGGATCGAAGGCCAGACCAAAGGTGTCGTACTGTCCACACTGACCACCTGGGTGTGGACTGGTTCCGCATTTGTCGTCCCGTCCGCTATGGCAAAGGCCGCGGTCCACTCGATGACGATGTCACTGGCAGTGGAATGGGCACGGTATGGAATTCGACTCAATGCCATTGCATCCGGACCTATTCCGACGGACTACGCGTGGGAGATGCTCAATCCTACTGACGAGAGCGCCATCGGCGCCACTCAAGCCGATCAGGTACCGGCAGGACGGATGGGTACGATCGAGGAACTCGCAAATCTGACGACGTTCCTGCTGTCGGACGCATGTGACTACCTCACCGGCCAGACAATTGCTATGGACGGTGGTCAGATGCTCGCCGGCCCCGGCACTTTCGCCGGGTTGACCTCGATGTCGAACGAGGACTGGGCTTCAGCTCGGGAGAAGAGCAAGGCCGCGAGCGAAGCTGCGAAGAGCCAACGCCGCGTTTAAGGACGATCAGGGGCCGGTTGTTGTTCCTCACAGAACAACAACCGCCACACATCGGCAGAGTCGGTTGGCTTTCGTGCGACAGGAGAAGGTGACAACGGTTCGCAATTCACCGATCTGCTCGTCCTCAATTCCAACACGTAGATGACCTCAAACGGCCGATAATCGTTGCCCGCGACTCCAATCCGGCGTAGTTCGCGCGAGATCGTCGAGAGCGATCGACCCAGCCAGCCTGCGATCGCTCGAATACTCGGTCCCGCATGGCGTAGATCGGTGATCTCGATGCGTTCGTCCCAGGACAGACACCAAGCATTGATCTCACGCACCACCAACTGCTCCAAAGCAGGCACGAATCCCACGGCCGCACCGTTGCGGTAAGTCTTGTAGCCACTCGATTTGTTGTTACCAGCGGTTCGGGATACATCGACCTCGCGGGAAGCTGCGAGAATGCTCCACCGCGGCCGCGACGCCGACTCAGGCTCGGATTCATCAGCGCCCTCCGAACCGAACTCGCGAACGCAACCTTGTCGCTGCCCACCGCGCGTGTCTACGCACAACAGATCATCACAGCACCCGTGCACCGCGAACGTAATGTATTCACTCACAAACATGTGCGCGACCTCCCCCGCCGGCTGCTGCCGCGCGATAGTCCCCCACTCATCGCCCAAATCTTCGTTGTCATGGAGGTGATCACGCAAGTATCGGCGCTCTGCGACGACCTCGTCGAGACAGAGCAGATCAAAGCCCGGGAACACACTCCCGACGAAGTCCTATCCGCCGGTCGGCCGTACCTGGCCGTCGTGAAGGGAGAAGAACTCTCGAAACTCCGCGGGCCACGGCGTCGTTGCACGTTCTGCGTCTTCTCTCTCGGAGAGGGTCCGGCGGACGCACCGCGCGTGTCGTGATGGGCGCCTTCTGGTGCTATCGAAAGCGAGCGCTCCGCGGCAGAGCCCCCATCGCGAGAGCGACGCAAGTCGGCCACATCCGAGTCGATCGAACGACTACTCGACATTCATCTGATGGGCACAATCAGGATCGCGCGAGCGGCGTATCCACACCTGAAAGTCAGCGACAACGCCGCCATCGTGGCGATGTCGTCAATGGGAGCTCACCTGGGCATCCCCGAACGACTCGGCTACTGCGCAGCCAAAGGCGGAATCGAGGCCGTCGTCAAGACACTTGCTGTGGAATGGGCTCCCGATCGGATTCGCGTCAACGCCGTGGCACCGGGGTGGGTCAAGACTCCGGCAATCGCTCAGTTGATCAACGACGGATTTCTGGACCCGAGTCCGGTTCACACTCGTACACCGATGAACCGGTTTGCCGAACCCTCCGAGATTGCCGAAGTGATCGCCTTTCTCCTCTCTCCGGAGGCTGGCTACGTCACTGGACAACCAATTGTCACCGATGGCGGCATGACAATTCAGGGCCCCTGGCCGAAATAGTCACTGAAAGGCATATTTTCATCAGCGGGGTCAGCGCAGCCGCATCGCGTTGACCCCGCTGATGAATACAAATGCTCGAGTCCAAATTCAACGGTTACGACCACGGTTGAGAGCGCCAATCAGTTCAGCAAGTTACCGAAAGCGAATCTGAGGCAGCGCGGTGAAGACCTAGATGTCAACACAGGCAAAGCATCTTCTCATCACGCGTATCCGATCTGCAGGTTGAGCCAGTCGGCGATCCATTCGATCGCGTTGCGGCCGGAATTGTCGACAACCAGGGAGTTGTAGTTCTGATGTGCTCCGGACGCGAAGAAGGACGCTGCGTCGAGCCCCTCCCCTATCAAGGAGGCGAGGTCGTTGGCGCCTTGTTCACTGGCCATGGTGGTCAACGAATTAGCCAGTGCTGGAAGTTCCAGGTCCTGCGTCTGAGCGGTATTGATGGTCGCGGCCGTCGAGGCCTGCTTGCCGAGCAATGCCGGATCAGTCTTCGTAGCTTTGCCGGAGAGCATGTTGACCGCGACAGAGGCGAGTTCGAGCCCGACCGGGACGAGACTGGTCATGACAGTTCCGGCCCCGATCGGGTCGGGGAGCTGTCCAGGCGGTGGGAACAGCTTCTCGACTGCGGCCCAAGCGATTTCCTGTACCCGTCCGACGAGGTTTGCGAGCTTGATGATGTCGACGCCTCCCAGGTTCGACGCGACGAGCGCCGCGACTTGCGAGTAGCCGGACGGATCCGGGATTGCCGACAGGACCTGTGAGACCCATTTCAGATCGACACCTGCGGCCAGCTTCAGCAACGGCGAGAGCTGGTTGTTCAGATCCCCTGCGACCTTATGGGCACCCCGGGCGTCGAGCGCGGCGACCTTCTGCGGAAGGAGGTTCAGGTTCGCCAGAATCGCTGGCATGTCCAGGGATGCGACACCGGTGGCCACGTTGAGAACTTGGTTGACAACGACCGTGGGCTTGAGCAAGGAGAGGACTCCGGAGGCGGAACCAAGGACGTCGCTCGGTGTCGTTGTGAGCGGCGCGATCTGACTGTCGAGGGTGCCAGCGGCGGTCGATAGGGGGGTCAGGTCCGGAGATGAGGCCGGCAGCGTCGTGGAGCCTTTGCTGGCGAGCTTGCTCGCGGTGTCGGCGATCGCGGTCACTGTCGAGAGCGCACTGCTGAGAACGTGTTTGAGAACCGGTCACGTTCGGGCGAGTCGGCGGGTCATGAGGACGATCATGGCGATGCGGACCATCGCTTCGTGGTGGTCCGGTCTGGTTTCGTAGTCGCGGACGCAGCGGCGGTGCTTGCTGATCCACGCGAAGGTCCGCTCGACCACCCAGACGTGGGGGCGGACGTGGAATCCGGTACTGCCCGGTTTGCGTTTGATGATCTGAATTCGCAGGGCGAGAACATGTTCCGCCCAGACGAGTAGCCGACCTGGGTAGCCGCCGTCGGCCCAGATCAGCCGTATGGTGGAGAACGCGACACGCAGTGCGGCGAGTAGCCGGTGCGCGGCGTCGCGGTCCTGGATGGACGCGGCGGTGACCACGACGGCGAGCAGCAGGCCGTTGACATCCACTGCGATGTGTCGTTTGCGGCCGTTTGTTCTTTTCGCGCCGTCCCACCCGCGACTGGATCGGGGCACCGTATCGGCTGCGGGCACGGTCTGCGAGTCGATGACCGCAGCGGTCGGGCACCGGTCCCGCCCTCCTTGCGTGCGTGTCCGGTCTCGCAGCATGTCATGCATGCGTTGCCACGCGCCTCCGCGTACCCAGCGAGCGAAGACCGCGTATACGGTCATCGGCGGCGGGTACTCCGCCGGTAGCTGGCGCCACGCGATACCACCCCGAACCAGGTAGAAGATGGCATCCAGAATCATTCGGCGGCAATGCTTCTCGGGCCTGCCGCCGCGACCTGCCGTGTTGCCCGGCGGCGGCAGCAACGGTTCCAGGATCGCCCACTGGGCGTCGGTCAGCGACGACGACGGATACATCGCGCAGCAATGTCCGCGCGACGGATGGGGCGGGCACGACGGGCACAGCGAGATCGGTGATGATGGCATTCGTGGGCTCCTGGGCACGGGCAGCGACATTGGTAATCACTGACCAAACCAGGAGCCCGTCCATCGTTCTACCCGCAGCACCGCCCACAATCACGAGTTCTCAAACACGTTCTGAGACTCAAGACAGCTCTCAAACTCCTAGCGACCACAGTTCGCTAGTGATCTGCTAGATCGGTTCTCGATTCCACGACCCACCCAGCGATCTGCGCCCTTGAGGTGAATCCCAGCTTGATCAGCAGATGTTCGACATGCCCCTGCGCGGTGAAATCACCAAACGAGCGGCGATCTCCTTGTTTGTCAAACCGTCGGCAATCAGTTCTGCGACCTCGAGTTCGCGTTTCGTCGGTTGGGTCGACGGACCGGTAGTGGACGTTCGTGTGTGCGTGCGTTGCTCGCCCAGCGCGTAGTCGACGGCGGCTGGGAATCGGAGCGCGGCCCCCTGGCCGCGGGCCTCACCGAAGGCCCGCTCACCGAGTGCGCGTCGGACCTCGCGTTCACACGAGTCTTGGAAGACGATCATTCCGGGCACGACAACACTCGTGCCTCCTACCGACCGGCTCGCTGCCTCCGCGGCGCCCATCAACACAGCCGTGCGCCGGACGTCCTTGTCGTCGACCGCGATCCATGACAGCGCTTGCAGACACATGCCGGCGTTCAACCGGTCATTGATCTTCCGCCCCAGCCGCAGCGACTGCTTCAGCAGCCGAGCCGCTCGATCGTGATCACCTTGCCTCCATGTCGCAATGGCAAGTGCCCACAGCACATACGACCGATACATCGTTTCACCGTGTGCTTCGGTAATGGCGAGCGCACGCTCGTAGTATTCGATTGCCCGGTCCGTCTCGTTCAGCTGTTCGAATGTCAAACCGAGGATCAAGAGAGCCAAGACCTCGAAGAGCACGACCTTCCGTTCGGAGTACACCTCAACAGCCTTCTCGAGGTGCGGACATGCGTCCTGGAGGTTCCCGCTGAACATGGCAAAATATCCAACCGCCTGTTCGATGTATGCATGCAGCAGAGGGTCGGTCGTCTGATCCGCGAGCACCCGGCCCTCCTCCACCAGACCGCCGACACTGCAAGATCGCCCTGCACAGCGGCCATCAGACTGCCGGCCTGGATCGCCTTGGCCTGATCGACGGTCGCGGGCCCCGTCCGGAGGCTGTGGAAGCGTCTGAGCCACTGCCGCCCTTCGGTGAGTGCGCCCTGGGAAAGCCAGAACGGAAACAGGGCAGCGGTGATCCGAGTACCGATTTCAGGGCTCTCGGACACACAGAACTCCAAAGCCTCCCGCAGATTCGAGTGCTCCCGAGTAATCGTGGTGATCAACTCGACCTGCCGGGGGCTGATCCAGTCGGCTTCGGCGGCGAGCGCCAAACCTTCGCACCAGTAAACGCCAAACCTTCGCACCAGTAAAGATGCCGGCGGCGAAGTTCGATGTACTCGTGCTCACCTGCCTCCTGCGCCTTCTGCAACCCGTAGTCACGCAGAGTTTCGAGCATCCGGAAACGTACCGTCGTGCCCGACTCTTCTCGGATCAGGATCGACTTGTCGACCAGTGACGTCACAGCGTCAAGGATGTCGGTCGATGTCCGATCTCCGCCGCACACCTGTTCTGCGGCGTCGAGTTCGAAACCGCCGGAGAACACGGACAGCTGGGCCCATACCGCCTGCTCCACGGGGGTGCACAAGTCGTAGCTCCAGTCGATACTCCATCGCAGGGTCTGCTGCCGCGTCGGCGCGCCCCGGCTGCCGCGGGTCAGGAGCGTGTAGCGATCGTTCAACCGTTCCAGGATCTGTTCGGGCGACATCACCCGCAACCGCGCCGCCGCCAACTCGATCGACAGCGGATGCCCGTCCAGTTGCCGACAGATCGATGCGATGGCGACCTTGTTGTCCTCGGTGAGTTCGAACCCTGGGACAGCCGCTGCACCGCGCTCGACGAACAGTTTCACCGCGTCGTTGCCAGGCCCGCCTCTGGGTAGGTGATCAGGCTCCGGGACGGGGAGCGGTGGAAGGAGCAGGACAGCTTCCCCGCCGATGCCGATCGGTTCGCGGCTCGTCGCAAGAATCCGCAAGTCCGGGCAGACATGCAGCAGGAATTCGGTGAGCTGCGCTACCGCAGCCACAATCTGTTCGCAATTGTCGAGCACCAGCAACAGTTCTCGCTGAGCGAGAAACTCGGCCAGTACCTCCTGTACCGGCCTCCCCGACAGGCCTCGTAGCCCCAGCGCAGACGCCACAACGCCCCCCAACAGCGTTGCGTCACGCAATTCCCCCAACTCCACCAGTCGCACGCCGCCGGAAAAACTGCGTTGCGACTTGGCTGCGACCCGTATGGCGAGACGGGTCTTCCCGACACCACCGATTCCCGTCAACGTCACCAGTCGGGCGGTCGACAGCAGGTTCTTGGCTGCGGCGAGTTCGGTGCGGCGGTCGACGAAACTGGTCAACTCCAGCGGAAGTCCATCGGTTGGGTCCGAGACCGACGGTGTATTTGTTTCCCGGTCTCCGTGTGATTCACCGCTTCCGGCGGACGATTCCGCGAACGCTGTCGGGGTGAAGGGTTGCGCCGACGCAGGTTCAGCGCGTAGTGCCATCTCATCGACCGGCAAACCGCGGCGGATTTGCAACGCTCGGAGTTTCTCACCGAACACCGATGTAGAAGGACGGACCTGTGGATCGCGAGACATCGCCTTTTCCACGACGCCACATACGTCGTCGGGGAAGCCGTGCTCGCGCATGTCCGGTATCGGTTGCGCGGTGATTCGAAGGAACTGGGCGACAACCTGCTCGCCGCTGCGACGCTCGAATGCCGCGTGACCGGTCAGTGCGCTGAACAGTGTGGCCCCGAGCCCGTAGACATCTGAAGCCGGACTCGGCGGCTCGCCGCCGAGAACCTCCGGTGCGGTGAATGCAGGCGAACCCGTGACGGTTCCGGTCGCGGTCTTGAAACCGTCTGTGATGTGCGCGATCCCGAAGTCGGTCAGAGCCGGTTCACCGTAGTCGGTAAGCAGAATGTTCGCCGGTTTGACGTCACGATGCAGAATGCCGGCCCGGTGCGCCGTCTCGAGTGCGCCCGCCATCTTCACCCCGAGCCGCAGCACTTCCTCCACCGAGAACGGCCCTTGCCGGCGGATCCGGGTATCGACGGAGCCTTGCGAGTGGTAAGGCATCACCAGGTAGGGGCGCCCGGTGTCGGTGGCACCGACTTGCAAAACACCCACGATGTTGGGGTGGCCGGTCAAGCGACCCATTGCCCGCTGTTCCCGGAAAAAGCGTGCGCGGTTCTCCTCGTCCAGGTCCGTGGTAAGTACCTTCACCGCCACTGTGCGGTCAAGGCCGATCTGGGTACAGCGGTAGACAACACCGAAACCACCGCGCCCAATCTCCCGCGCGTCGTCGAAGCCCGCCGCTGCCAGCTCATCCGTGATGAATGGAAGCAAATCGCGACGCGTCTGGAGTGGATCGTTCTCGATCATCGTCTACTTCGATTCCGCGGCATCGTCGATGATGCACCGTCGCGTGTGTGCTGTGTTACCTCTCGATGATGTTCCCATTGGGCATAGCCGTCAACGCAGCGCATGGCGAGGTCGGCGGCGCGGGCCCTGAGCTGGCCGCGTCACAGGCCCGGGCCACCCCGGCGCAGATCTCCGCGTAGTCGGGCATCACGAACGACGCCTCATGTCAGAGCAATGTCCGGATCCGCTCGGTGCTGTACACCTCGCCTCGGCTCGTCAGGCCCGCAGACCATGAAGACGGGGAATCGCTCCCCCGAGTTGGTCGGATGGAACTCCACCCGCACCGGAGTACTCTCACCGGCGAGTATTTCACCCTCGATGGAGCGGGGGGGACCATCCCTGGCGTGCCACCGCTTGCGAACTCGAGCAACTCGAGCGTCCTGTTGCGCGAACTCCCTGATCGGTCGTGGCAGATGACCACTCCATCGGCATCCGACGTCGCAGCTGCGGCTTCATCTGGTGCCAGACGAAGGTGCTCGGCACAGAAATCCGATGCGACATCCGCGGCCCGGAAGACTACGCAGCCGCAATCGCTCACGGCTCGACGAATGTCGAATCGTGGTACGCCGAAGCAGGAGTGGACTTCACCCGGCAAGTCATCGACGGACGAATGGGATACATCGGTACCGTCCGAGACGACGTGGAGTTCGTTGCCGGCCGCCCCTCGATCTCGTTACGGGAGTGGGCAATCGAGAACCGGGACCGGCTTGCTGCAGGCTCCACCACGTAGCGCTCGAGCCTGGACGTGAGGTGCCTGTCGCGCAAGCCCAGAGTCGGTGAACAAGGCTGTTCGGGCTGAGCGGCACGGTACCCCGGACGTGCGCGAAGAGTGCCGTCGGACATCGTCCAGCGCAGCGACGTACGTCGAGCCGCATACTGCCTGTCGATCAGTGCGTCGGCCCCAGGACCGTCGTAGTCGAGAAGCTACGCAGACACGTCATACATCGCGTCATCGGTTTCGTAGTTTCCCCCAACTATCACTGCGTTCGGGTACTGCGTTGCGATCCAGCGCGCGGGATCCACAGCGGACCACCCCATCGACTTGTATTTGGGGTCGCTCACGATCGAAGAGACTCTCGATGCAACCATGTCCGCCGAGGCAATTTGGTCCTGGCGGCTACCGTGTTGCATACCGCCGAATATGAACTCGTTCACGCTACCGACCAGCAGTCCCCGGTCGTTGACCAACAGATGACCGCAGCGGATGAATTTGCCCAGCTGGTGTGGTGCGTCGTTCGTGTCGAACGCGTAGACAACGGCGTCGTACCGAGCCGAGAGATCGAAACGGTCGACGTGGTCCTCCACACCGAAGCCGCCGATGAGGCGCACACTGTTCCCGGGTTCTGGTCCACCACCGTCGAAACGACCATCGACGGCGAGTACGTCGAGCGCGATGGGCACTCTTAGCGCCGCAAGCGCATTACACATGAGACCCGATGGGCCCCAGCTGCCGACGACCGCAACGCGTCGAGCCGGCGTAGCGGCTCGGCCGCAGGCCGTTTCGTACGGTCGCGTGGGCATTGTCTACCTCCTGACGTTTCTTCATCCTGCGCACGGGTCAGCGCGCTTGCGACGTAAAGCCGTTGGGCGTGAACGGATCTGACACCGCGGCGTCATGCCCGCTTCGTCGGCGCTACCGTCGTCTCGGGCCTTGTGAGTGCCCTCCGCGCGGCTACAGCCGCGTCCGCGAACTCGCGGTCGAAATCATTGCGGGTGACCGACCACAAACGGAAGGCCGCGACCGCAGATATGATCAACGGAACCGACGCGGCCAAGAAAATGCTGTTCGCAGAGAATGATCCTGCGGCGTAGCCGGCTAGGATAGGTGTGACGACCGCACCGATGCGGCTGATGCCGACCATCAATCCGTAACCTCGGGCCCGTACTGTCACCGGGTACATCGGTGGTGCCATGGCGGTGAACGACGAGACAGAGACGAAAACGGCCAACCCGAGCGCCCCCGCCATGACCAGAGCGAGAGGCCCTTGCATCGTGATCGTGAAGAGCACGAGGCTGACAACTGCCAGGCTCAACGCCACCCAGGCGATCCGTGTGGCGAGGAACTTGAGCCCGATGACGCCGAACACGATCGAGCCCGCCAGGCTTCCGACGCTGATGATAGTTCCTGCGACGGCACCTTCCTGGGCACTTCCGCTCGCATCGGCGATGAGCTGCGGTGTCCAGGTGCCGACGAAATAGTACGCAGCGGTGAGAAAGGTGTAACCGATCCACAGTAAAAGGGTGCGCTCACGCAACTGCGGGCTGAGTACGCCCTCGCGGGTGGAGGACGAGCTGCTCGAGCTGTCATCAGCGGATACGCTCCGCCATTCCTTACTCTGGCGTTCATAGGGGATCCCGAGCCTCGCCGCGATCCGGCCTATTTTGATGTGCGACTTCGGCGTGTCGGACGCGACCAGGAAGGACAGAGTTTCAGGGAGGAGGGAAGAGACGAGGATGAGTCCTGCAGCGCTGACGATCATTCCCACCCAGAACATGGCCTGCCAGGCTCCATCGAAGAGCGCCAGAATCGACACACCCGTCAGCCCTGCCAACGTGCTGCCCAGCGGGAAGCCGACCGTGACGATACCTACGGCAAAGTTTCGCCGCGCGACGGAGGAGAATTCCTGGGCAACGACGATCATAGTCGCGCTGATCACGCCGACGCCGATACCGGTCAGGAATCGGCCCGCCAGCATCGTCGAAGCATTGGGGGCCAAGGCGGTCAGGATCATCGCCAGGATGTTTGTCGTGAGTCCGGCAATAATCAAAGGTCGGCGACCGTACCGATCTGCCAAAGGGGCAACGAACATCGCTCCACAGGCCATGCCCACCAGGCCGGCGCTGATCAGGTAGCCCTTGACGCTCGGCGTTGCAAAGCCCTCCGGCAGATGCGGTAGGACGAACCCCATGGCGAAGAAGTCGAACCCGTCGACCATGTTGCAGAACATGCACAAGAAAATGATGAGCCATTGATAGGGGCGCATCTTCGATGATTTGACCGTACCGACTACGTCCATTCTTCGACTTTCTGCGAGAAGGAAGGGTGAGCCGAGTGTCCACCAAAAACAAGTGATTGTTTTCTAACTATGACTTACATCGCAGCGGCTGTCAAGGGAGTGTTCCGGCGCCTCGCGGCACAGCGAAAATTATTCAGGCAGTGGATGATCGGGAAAAGGCGAGCATGTCCTCGACGCTGACGAATTTGACGCGCGAACGCCCGGTCGCGCGGCCTCGCGCCTTCTCCTCATCGTCTATCCGCCGCCACGCGTCGTAGTCGAGCACGTCATTCTTGCGGGAGCGGACAAGGGCCGAGAATTCCTCCGGTGCGCGCGGGGGCTCGTCGAGTTTGCCGGTGACGAAGTCGTCGATCAGTGATGCAACGGTTTCCATTGCATCGGTTTTGTTCGTACCGATGACTCCTGTCGCGCCCCGCTTGATCCACCCGGAGCAGTACAGACCGCTCACCCGTTCGCCGCCCTCCACGACGCGCCCCTGCTCATGGGGGATTGTGCCGGTGGCGTCGTCGAACGGAAGGCCGACACTCGCGCGGCCGCGGTAGCCGATGGCCCGGAGCACCAGCGGAGTGTCGATCGTCTCGGTGGTGCCGTCCCATCGTGCGAACGTTATCGATTCGACGTGGCCATCTCCCTGGATGGACAACGGAGAGAGTTTGTACCGCAACATGATTCGTCGAGTATTCTCGGTCTGTTCCCGCTCGGCTGCGGCGATGAGGACGGCGTCGCGGCGGTCGTCGGGATCGAGCTGCGAGGACAGCTCGTCCGCGTGGGCCATGAGGTCGACGCCGTCGAGGCGCTCCAGTGAGGTGAGTTCGCCGGTGGTGTACGCCGCATGTTCCGGTCCTCGACGTGCCGCGACAACCACCTGCGTCACTCCGCTGTCCGCGAGAACACTCAGTGCATGATCGGCAATGTCGGAGGTACCGAAGTGATCCGCAGATCCGGTCAGAGCCCGCGCGACGTCCAGGGCGACGTTGCCGTTCCCGACCAGCACGACCGTCTCGCCGGTCAGGTCGAAGTCCCTGTCTGAGTGATCGGGGTGGCCGTTGTACCACGCCACCATCTCGCGGGCGGAGTATGAACCCGGCAGATCCTCGCCGGGGATTCCAAGCTTACGGTCGTCGTCGGCACCGGCTGCCCATACGACGGCGTGGTGATGTTCCAGGAGCTCGTCGACCGAGACGTCGGCGCCCACCTCGACATTGAAGTAACACGACACCGTCTTCTTCGACAGCGTCTTCTTGAAGAGTTCGGTGATGCGTTTCGTCTGGCCATGGTCCGGGGCGACCCCGGATCTCACCAGCCCGAACGGGGTCGGGAGCCGCTCGATCACCGAGACGTCCACTCCCCTGATCTCGGACAGCGCAGCCACCGCGTAACACGCCGCCGGTCCGGTACCGACGACGGCGACCCTCAAACTGGGCCGAGTCTCGGGGAGCTTCGGCCTGATGTGGCGGGGTGGGCTGGCATCGACGATCGGCGTGCTCTTGAAGTAATCGGCGTTGATCTTGAGCAGGTCACCGAACGCCTCGGGCATGTCGTAGTCCGGGTGGACGGCATCGATCGGGCACTCGTCCATGCACGCCTGGCAGTCGATGCATGTTGCCGGGTCGATGTAGAGCTGTTCCGTCGACAAGAAGTCCGGATCGCCCGGGCGAGGCCTGATGCACTGCACGGGGCAGACCGCGACGCACGACGCGTCACTGCAGCAACCGGGGGTGATCACGAAGACCATTGGGGCACCTTCATTCCGTGTAGATGTGGTCCTGGTCACGTCTCGGCAATCAAACCACGTCGACGGACGGGTTTCAAGCAAACGTTCGTTTTACTGCCACGAGGAGAAGTCGAGCACCGCACGTCCCCGCATACCGCCTGCGGCGAGCAGGGCGTGAGCATCTGCGGCCTCGTCCGGCGTGAACATCCGCGCGACGCGTGCCGTGATTGCGTCGGAGTCGGCCAGTGCGGTCAACTCCGTCAGCGCGGCGGTGTTCGAGAGTTCTTCGGGCACGAATACCTTGCGCTGGACAACCCCGCGCGCCATCACGACCTGGTCGTGCGACCGCAGGGTTGCCAGTGTTCCGCCATCTCTCACCAGGTCGACCGCGGGTTGTCCGATCACCGCGGCGTCGATGACGCCATCGGCTCCCCCAGGCACATCCCGACGAACGTCGTCGAACCAACCGTCTCCGCGTGGCACCACGTGGTCCGCTCCGAGCTCACGGACACGATGCTCGTCAGCCGCGGACGCGACTGCGACGACGTACAGTCCGCGCACCTTCGCGATCTGGATCGCAAGGCCACCGACAGCGCCCGCCGCCCCCAGTACGACCACGGTGTCACCGGCATGCACCCCCAGACCGTCCACCGATGCCATCGCGGTCAACCCGTTCATCGGTAGCGTGCTGGCCTCGACGTCGCTGAGACCGACAGGTGAGGTCGCCAAGGACTCGACGGGCACGCCGACCAACTCCGCCTGTGCCCCGCCGCCGGCGCGCCACGCCGACACGGCAGCCATGACACGTGTCCCTACAGGCCACCGGGAATCGGTGGAGCTGTGAACAGTCCCGGCCAGATCCATGCCCGGCACGTACGGAAAGGGAAGTCCGGTCACGAAATGCTTCTGTAGACCTGCTCTGAGCAGAAGGTCCGCGTTGTTCACCGCGGCCGCGCCGACGTGGACGATCACGTGTCCCGCCTCGGCCGCGGGCGCAGGCACCTCGCCGACACTGAGCACCTCCGGGCCACCGTAGGAGGGGATGGTGATGGCTCGTACGACACTTCCAGCGGGTGACATCGTCAACTTTCGTTTGCTCGGGCGCCCTCGGCGATGCGGTCGGGATCGGTCATGAACGGACGCGCATACGAGGGATCGGATCTGTCGCGGGCAGACAGCGCAGCAGTGACCATCAGCGATGCCATGGCCGGCGGCAGTCCGTCCTTGACTGCGGTGAAGGCAAACGGATCGTGGGGGTCCGGGACCCGATCGAGCGGGATCCAATCACGCAGACACACTCTGTGAGCGATGGCCCACACCCCATCTCTTTTCTCGAAACGGTCGACGTATCGACCACCGCTCATGACCAGGGGCGGTCCCTCGCGGTTCATCCCGACGAACATGTAGTAGGTCTCGGTGTGCGCGACATCGCCGTCCAGTTCACATGTGTGGTTGAACAAGCAGTGCTGCTGGCTCATGTGCAACGTGCTGTGCATGCCGATGACCCAATCGGCGAATTCCTCTCGTCCGCCCACGAACATGCCGTGGTCGTCGATCGCGTCGTCGTGATAGACGGACAGCAGAATGTCGCGATCCAGGCGATCGACCCCACGGCTGTAGCGCATGAGGCAGTCGAGAATGGCCTGACGATCCGCGAGTGTGCGAACGAGAGCGTCGATGTCGGCTCGGTCGCTCATCGCCAGTGCTCCATCGGGTGTCCGGCGACCGGCGATGGCAGCACCTGGATGTCGTCCATACCAAGCCCGCCGAGGTAGATGGTTCTCAGATCGGGGCCGCCGAAAGCAATGCTGGACAGGTTCGACAATTGTGAACCGCGACTTCGTGAAATCTTCTGCCACGTCAAGCTTCCGGACGCGTGTGCCGACGCGACCGCTTCGAGGTCTCGGGTGTCAGCGTCCTCGAACAGTACTGACCAGGATAAATCCGGTTCGATACGGATGATGCGGTTGGAGATGACACAGACGACCCACAGTGCGCCCTCTGCGTCGAACGCCATCCCGTCTGGATACGTATCGCCCGGGTAGCGAATCTGGACGCGATTGCTCAACGTGCCGTCGGCCGCGACGTCGTAGCGTGTCGTGCGGCAGGCAAAGGTCTCGTTGACGAACAGGTGCGCGCCGTCGGGGGACAACCTGACCTCGTTGGTCCAGTTGAGCCCGTCTGCGACGACGCTGGTCACGCCGTCGCGAACCAAGAGGATTTGTCCGGTGTCCTCGTCGGCGGTGAAGTGCTCGTGCTTGCGTCCCCGCGAGCTGATGGTGATCCATGTGCGGTCACCGTCGACGAGCACGAAGTTGGTGCGTGGGATCGGCTTTCCGTCGAGATCGGTCGCGAAAGGTCGTGCCTCACCGCGCCGTCCGACCCGCCACACACCTCCTGCTCGGCCCATATTTGCGAACAGGAAGTCACCGTCGACCGTCATCGCGATCCCGTTCGGGCGAAAACCGTTGCTGACCAGATCCGTCTCCACCGCAGACTCGGTGCGTCCGTCCGGGTCGATCTGCGCGATACCCAACGTCCAGTCGCCGGTGTACAGCGACCCGTCGGGTGCCGCAAGCACACATTCCGGGCGGTTCAGCCCGAACCCCACGCGACCGAGGTCTTCGGGTCGAAACGGCTCGATTTCCGTCAGTGTCATACGGCTCCCTTCGTGGATCTGCGTCGGTGATATCGCATCAGAGCGCCAGGTATCCGCCATCGACAGGGATGGTCGTCCCCGTCACGTAGGACGATTCGTTGGAAGCGAGGAAGACTGCCGGACCGGCGATTTCGTCGGTCTCGCCGACTCGACCGAGGGGAACCCGCTGCAGGAATTTAGCGTTTCCGTCTCCAGTGACCGTCATCAGACCGCTCTTCATCCGCCCAGGCGCCAAGCCGTTGGCCCGGCCACCGGTGGGACCGAGCGTGCGTGAGAAGTACTGGACCAGGGATCGGATGCCGGCTTTGGTCGCACCGTAGGCAGCACTCGAGCGCGGCGCGGTGAACCCAGCGATCGACGACAGGAAAATAACGCTCACACCCTGATGCTTCAGAGCGGGCAGAAGCGCAACGGTCAGGTCCCATTGTCCGGTGAGATTGACGCTGACGATCTGGTCCCACTTCTCGGCCTGATCGTCATCGCCGGGTCTGCTGCGAGGCGAGATCCCGGCATTGTTGACCAAGATGTCGATCTCGGGGTGCGCCTCGACCACTCGGACACCGAAGTCCACCACTGCCTGACGGTCTCCGATGTCGAGTATTTCGGCCGTGGCCGAGCCACCTGCCGCCACGATGCGGTCGACGATCTCACTGGCAGGCTCCGCATTTCGGTCGACCACCACGACGTGCGCACCCTCGGCGGCCATGGCAGTGGAGATAGAGGCACCCAGCCCGCCCCCTCCCCCGGTTACCACAGCTGTCTTTCCCGCAAGTCGGCTCATCTGGACACTCTTTTCATCTGGACACTCTTTTCATCTGGACACTCTCTCCTTCGTTCGTGTCGGATACGGCGCGCCTCAAGACATGACGTAGCCCTTGTAGTCGTGTTCCTTCACGTCGTCGCAGTACGCACGGAATCGTGGATTGCCGCCGACGAACAGCAGCACCTCACGCTTGTCGCGGCCCGGAATGTTCTGGTTGATACCCGTGAACCATGAATTCGTCTGACCGAGCAGCAGTTTGCCCTGCAGCTTCGACGCGTAGGTCGTGAAGCTTTCCGCAGCCTCGAGCTCGGGTTCGATGCGTGTGACGCCATCCTCTTTCGCTTTGATCATCATGTCGCTGAGCCAGTCGATGGCCATGGCCGAGCACCGCGGGATGTTGCAGAACGTGGCGCCGCTCTGCGGTCCGACGAGCATGAAGAAGTTCGGGAAGCCGGGGCACTGCATTCCCATGTACGTCTTGAGGCCGTTGTTCCATTCGTCCTTCAGCGCGACGCCGTCGACACCGCGGATGTCGATTCGATTCCACGAGCCCTTGACTGCGTCGAAGCCGGTCGCGTAGATGATGACGTCGAGTTCGTGCAGTCCCTCCGGGGTCTCGATGCCCTGGGGCGTCACGCGAGTGATCGAGGTCGAGTGGAGGTCGACGAGCGAGACGTTCTCCTGGTTGTACACCTCGTAATATTTGGTCTCGAGCGGAATTCGCTTCGTCCCGAAGCCGTGGTCCTTGGGAATCAGGGCTTCGGCCGTGCGGGGGTCCTTCACGCGATCACGAATCTTCTGCGCCACGAAGTCGGAGACATACTTGTTCGCCTCCGGGTCCGTCAGCACGTCGTGGTACGCGCCCAGCCACAGCGAGAAGCCGGGTCCCTTGTACAGCTCTTCGAGCTTCGCGTCGCGTTCTTCCTTCGGCACATCGAAAAGGTTCTTCTCGATGAACTCGTGCGGGAAACCTGCCAGAGACGCGTCGCACTTGGCCGTGAACTCGTGGTAATTGGACTTGATGTAGTCCATGCGCTCCTGAGTCATCGGGCCGTTGCCGAGCGGCGTGCACCAGTTCGGGTCGCGGAGGAACACGGTGAGGTGATCTGCCACCTTCGCCATCTCCTGGATCGTCTGCACGCCGGTCGACCCGACGCCGATGACACCGACTCGTTTGCCGGTGAAGTCCATCTTCGCCGGACCGAAGCCCTCGGGATCGCGGGGCCAGTTCGCGGTGTGGTAGCTCTCGCCCTTGAAGGTGTTGATACCGGGGAGGTTCGGCATCTGCGGGGTGGACAGGGGTCCGAGCGCAGAGAAGACGAAACGTGCGGTCACCGGCGCCCGCCACGCCTGCTGGAAACCGACGGTATAGAGGTTGTTCTCCTCGTCGAACACAGCCTTGTCGACCTTGGCGTTGAAGATGAAGTCCTTACGAATGTCCATGATCTCGGCGGCGCGGTGAATGTAGCTCAAGACCTCCGGCTGCGCTGCGAACCGCTCCGACCAGTTCCATTCCTGCATCAACTCGTCGTTCCAGAAGTAGCCGTACACCTCACTCTCGGAGTCGATACGGCATCCCGGGTAGCGATTGTGGTGCCAGACGCCCCCGATGTCATCCGCCCCTTCGACGCCCAACACCGTGTAGCCCATCTCCCGCAGCCGGTAAGCCTGGTAAAGACCGCTCAGGCCTGCTCCGATCACGAGGACATCGAAGTCGGGTTCTTTTGTCATGTCGCATTTTCCTCTCCATGGACCCCGCTTCGAGGTCGCGCGCGTTGCATCGTGTCTCGGATGTCCAGACGGGCAGCCCAAGCCTTCCGTACAAACGATTGTTTGTTAACTGTGGCACGAGGGCGTGGCTGCGTCAACATCACGTCCGGACGGACCGAAGTCTGTGTCGACGAAACGGGGTCGGACGATAATGAGACCTTGACCACATGAACATTGTCGTGTAAACAAACAAGTGATTGTTAGTAAATTGATGAAGGGGTATGCCTGGTGCACTTCCAAGAAACCTACGCCGGGCTGCGGGTTCTCGATCTCAGTGAGAACATCGCCGGCCCCCTGGCGTGCTTGATCCTCGCCGATATGGGCGCGGACGTCGTCAAGATCGAGCGTCCCGTCCACGGCGACGCCACCCGTTCCCTTCCCCCTTATTGGGCGGGCGAAGCGACGGTGTTCCACACCGTCAACCGCAACAAGCGCAGCGCCGCGATCGATTTGAAATCCGGAGCCGGCCGTGACGCCGTCCTGCGGTTGGCCGCGTCTGCGGATGTGGTGGTGGAGTCCTTCCGTCCGGGCGTGGCGTCGCGCCTCGGCCTAGGGTTCGAGGAGATGACGAACGCCAACCCGGCGCTCGTCCATGTCTCGGTCAACGCTTTCGGCACCGGCCCGCTGGGACACGACCGCCCCGGCTACGACGCTCTGGTGCAAGCCTTCACGGGCATCATGGAGATGACGGGAGAGCCGGACGGTGGGCCCGTCCGAGCCGCACCGTCGGTCATCGACATCTCGACGGGTCTGTGGGCAGCGCTCGCCGTCCAGGGTGCCTTGGTCAGGCGTGACAAGTCGGGTGAGGCGCAGAAGGTCGAAGCGACTCTCATCGACACCGGACTCTTCATGATGTGCCACCAGATCATCGGATACCTGGGCACGGGCACATTTCCGGGGCGCCTCGGGTCCGCGGCTCCCAGCGCGGCTCCGTACCAGATCTTCAGCACCTCGGATCGGCCGATCATGATCGCTACCTCCACGGACCGGATGTTCACCACGCTCTGCCGGACGCTCGGACCGGTCGAGCTCGCCACCGATGCACGCTTCGTCACGATGGACCGCAGACTTGCGAACCGCGACGAACTGGCCGCTCTGCTACAAGAAATTCTCGTGACCAAGGGTTCCGGGGAGTGGCTCGACATCATCTCCGCAGCCGGTATTCCGGTAGGCCCTGTCAACGACCTGGCCGAGACGCTCGCGCACCCACTCACACTGGAACGCAACATGATTGCACCGGCGGACGAGGGCAGGATTGCCGATCTTCTGCAGATCCACCTCCCTATGGACGGTGAACGCTCCGCGTCTCGCCGCCAGGCACCCTCCGTCGGTGAACACACGGAATCCGTTCTCGCCGAGGCCGGATTCACCCCCGACGAAGTAGCCGCCGTCATTCAAGCGTCGGCGCGCACGAAAGGACCGGAAGTCGCGTGATGACCAAGGACGCCCTGCCGGGCCAGAGCGAGCAACGGCGCGAAGAACTCGAGCAGCGGTGGCAGACCTGGGCCCCTCGCTCACTCGCGCAATTGTTGGATCACGTCGCGGTGGCTCATCCTGACCGGCCGATGATCGTGACCGACGAGCGCACGTACTCCTACGCCGATGTCGCCGAGCTCTCCACTCGATTGGCAGCGGGCTTACATTCCATCGGTATCCGGACCGGCGATCATGTCGCCGTCGTGATGGCGAATTACCCCCATGCCGTGGCGCTGAAATTTGCTGTGGCGCGCCTCGGTGCTGTATCGGTGAGCGTCAACTTCATGCTGCGGCACCGAGAGCTCGGCTACGTTCTGGGCCAGTCCCGCTCCAAGGTCCTGATCACGATGGACGAGTTCCGCGGCCTCGACTACACATCCGAGCTGGATCAGTTGATCCCGGGGTGGGAGAGCTGCGGTGGCGGCGATGTACTCACCGAGCTTCGCGACGTGTTCGTCTTCGGGACCAGCAGTACGCCGCCGAGTCGCGGGCGCTCCGTGGAAGATCTGATCGCCCTCGGTGCAGACGTGAGCAACGAGACCATTGCGGCTCTGACCGCCTCGGTCGATCCCGACTCCACCTCGGACCTGCTCTACACATCCGGGACGACCGGCAAGGCCAAGGGCGTGACTCTGAGCCACGACGGCATCCTGCGTACCGCCTATTCCAGCGCGTACACACGGGCCTTGAGCGACGGCTACCGGATCATGTATGCCTTGCCGCTCTACCACGTGTTCGGATACGTGGAAGCTACGATCGCAACGATGTTCGTCGGTGGCTCGACCGTCCCCAAGTGCTCGTTCAGCGCGGCCGACATGCTCGCCGCCGTCGCGAAGCACAAGGCGGACGAGATCATGTGCGTGCCTGCCATGACCAGCGTGCTGCTCGAGGAAGCAAGTACCTCGTCGTACGACCTTTCCAGCCTGACGACGGTGTTTTCCTCCGGTTCCGTTCACGCCCCCGGCATGTTCGATCGCATCCGGGAGACACTCGGTGTGGAGCGGATCTTCACGGCCTACGGTCAGACCGAGACCACGGCGTCGACGATGTGCACACGTCCGGGAGATTCGATAGAACGTCTCAGCCACACCAACGGAGCCGTCAAACCGGCAGGGATCGCCGGTGACCCGGAACTCGGCGGGACGCTCGCCGTCTACAAGGTCGTGGATCCGGTGACGGGCGAGGATCTCCCTGCCGGCGAGGTCGGAGAACTGCTCGTACGCGGGCCGATCATCACCCGCGGGTACTACGACATGCCGGAGCAGACCGCGGACATGTTCACCGAGGGTGGCTGGATGGTGACCGGCGACCTGGGTCGCCTGTCGGAGGACGGCTATCTCACGCTCACGGGTCGCAAGAAAGAGTCCTACCGTTTCGGCGGGGAGTTGGTCATCCCGAGTGACATCGAAGAGGTCTTGAACGACCATCCCGGCATACTCGAGGCTCACGTGGTCGGTATCCCGCACGAACGGTGGGGCGAGGTGGGCTGCGCGTGGGTCGTCGCCAACCCGGAGGCCGTCCCCGAGGCGGCCGAATTGATCGAATACTGCTCCTCTCGCCTGGCTCGGTTCAAGGTCCCGGCGGTCGTGTACTTCGTCGACGCAGCAGAGTTGCCTCGCACGGTCACCGGTCGCGTGCAGAAGTTCCGCCTCGTCGAGCGCGCAGCGCAGTACGCGGCCCGGCGTGACACAGCGCCGGCCTCATGAGCGGCGAACACGGCGTCGTCATCGTCGGCGGCGGGATCGCCGCCGTCCGCTGCGCCCAGGGCCTCCGAGAGAACGGGCACGCGGGACGGATCACGCTCCTGACGGAGGAATCGCATCACCCTTACGACCGGCCTCCCCTGTCGAAGGACATGTTGCGTCCCCAGAATCCTTCCGAGCCGACGTGGCTCCTCGATCCCGATGAGGCTGTCGCGCTCGACGTGGACGTACGGACCCGACATGAGGTTGTCAGCGTCGACGTGCACGGGCGAACAGTGTCGACGGCAGGGGGTAGCGAACCGATCGGCTACGACAGTCTCGTCGTCGCAACGGGAACCCGCGCGAGACGGTTGCCGGCCTTGGCCGGAGTCGAGGGCGTTCACTACCTCCGCACTGCGGACGACGCCCGGTCGATTCGCGACGCCCTGCGCCCCGGTAGCTCGGTGACCATCGTCGGGGGCGGATTCATCGGGCTCGAAGTTGCCGCGATGGCCCGGACCCGCGGCTGCGAGGTGACGATAGTAGAGGCCGCCGAATACCCGTTGGAGCTCGCTCTGGGCGCAGAACTCGCGGCGTGGCTGCAGCAGTGGCACACCGGACACGGCGTGCGTTTCAGGTGCGGTGTGGGGGTGAAGCGCGCGTCCAGATGGGCGGGGCAGGTGATCGTGACACTCGACGACGGATCCGAAGTGCTCTCCGATTCGGTCGTAGTCGGCGTCGGTGTTCATCGGGACCTCGACTGGCTCTCTGCGTCCGGCATCCGCACCCACGTCGGTCTGGTCTGCGACGTCGACGGACGCACCGACGTCGAAGGTGTCTTCGGCGCCGGCGACGTGGTCTGCACCCATGTCGACGAGACATGCGCACCGGTCCAACACTGGACGGCCGCGGGTGAGTCCGGGCAACGTGTCGCGCGCACGATACTGGGTGTCGCGCGCACGATACTGGGTCAAGGGCCCGAGGAATGGGTCGACGAGCACTACTTCTGGTCGAATCAGGGCGCTCTGCGGCTGATGTCGGTGGGTGGGCGGACATCCGAGGCCGAGCTCGAGATCGTCGCGGGCGACCTGGAATCCGGGAAGTTCGTGGCGCATTGGACCGACAACGGCCGCGTCGTCGGTGTGCTCGGAGCGAACAGCGCTCGGGGTTTCCTGCAGGGCAGGGCAGCATTCGTCGCCGGGCTCGATCGAGCCGGCCCACGTCAATGAACCACACACGGGGCGCGATCAGCGGCCGAGGACGCCCTTCATCATGGCGTCGGAAAGTCGCACGCTCAATTCCTCGACCGACGTCGGCCCATCCGAGGACAGCCACTCAGGGGTCCAGTTGAGCGACCCGAGGATGCTGAGCACCGTAACCTTCACATCGATGTCGGCGGCGAAGCTTCTCTCGGCGACGCCCTCCTCCAGGACCAGCGTGAAGAGTGACTCGTAGTCACCGCGCCGTTCGCGAACGCGACGCTGGTTCTCCTCACCGAGGTAGCGCCACTGATGGAACACGATCTGGGTGCGCTGCGGTTGCTTCGCGACGACCTTGACGTGAGCCAGGATCATCGCCCTCAGTTTGGCGTCCGCGAACTCCTCGGACTTGTATGCACGCGTGACCTCGTCGTAGAACTCTTCGATGCCCTGTTCGATGATCTCGAGCAGGAGCTCCTCTTTGCCTGCGATGTGCGCGTACAGACTGCCGGCGAGAACTCCTACCTCACCCGCGATGTCTCGCACGGAAGTTGCGGGATAACTCTTACGGCCGAAGAGTTCTGTGGCGGCGCGCACGATTGCCTCGCGAGGCGTCAGATCGGCCGCCGCTGCAATCTTTGTCATCGTCGCACCGCGTTTTCTACTCGTGCCCAGGACAAGAAGACGACCTACCCTGGAACAGGACCTTTGCTGGAATCACTGTACTGGTCGGGGGCGTGCCATGTGTCCGGCGAGTGCCCCGAGGACGAGAGCACGGCACTCAACGTAGGCACGCGACCTGGTTGAGCCACACCACACGCCCCGCGAGGACATCGGCGAGCGTGTACTCGTCATTGCTCACGCCGAAGGTGTCATCGGCGCGAGCGAACTGCAGCAGCGCGCCGAACGTCTCGCGTGGCGACAGGAATGTCTCGGACCACAGGCGGGAGGAGGTGTCCGTTCCCACTGCCGCGAGGCCGACACCGCCGAGGTCTGTCACAGTCTGTGCCACGTCATCGACCATGACGGTCAGGTGGTGGAAGCCCTCGCCGCGGCGGTCGAGATGGCCCGCCAGCACACTGTTTTCCCGCAGGGGCTGCATGAGCTCGATGTTGAATCCCGCCAGTGCAAGCTTCAGGATGCGTACGCCGGTGACGTCGTTGTCGCCGCCGAACACCATCGTCGCTCCGAGTACATCTGCGAACAATCGCGCGGCGGGCACCATATCGCGCACCGCGATGGCGATGTGGTCCACCGACCTCACCTGTGATGCCGTTCCGAGGCCGGTGGACATCGATCAGTCCTTCAGCGTCAGGATCGTCACCGCAGCGACGGCCTCGTCGAGATCGTCGAGTATCCCTCCGCTGTTCTGCGCCAGACCGACACGCGCACCGGCGACCTGACGAGCGCCGCCACGACCGCGAAGCTGGTCGGCGAGCTCGATGAGCTGAGCGCAGCCCGTCGCGCCCAGGGCGGACAGCTGCGCTCGGGTCAGCGCGATATCCATGGCCCGCGCCACGGGCTGCGCCGCCCGAGGGTCGGCGCCGTTCGAGGTCAGTGCCCACCCCGCCACTCGCACGTCGGGTTTTCCAGCGCGCTTGACGTAGTCGCTGGACGCCACGATGACTGCTGCTGCGCCGTCTCCGATCGGAGAGCACATGAGCATTCGGAGCGGGTCGGAGATCATTCGGCTCGCCATGACGTCCTCGACCTCGACCGGCGTCTGGAACTGCGCCTTCGGGTTGAGGGAGCCGTGGAATCGGTTCTTGACCGACACGAGGGCCAGATCCTCGGCCGTCACCCCGGAGCGCTCCATGAACGAACGAGCCTTGGCGGCATAGAGATCCATGAGAGGCGAATGGGAGGATCCCTCCACCTCCGGCGGGGCGCCGGTGGCACCGACGGTCGATGCGAGTGCCGTGTGTTCGTGGAGGTCGACCGCTGTTGCCAGCGCGTCGAAGCTGCGCCGTTTCGTCGGGTGCGTGAGCCGCTCGACTCCCATGACCAGCACCACGTCCGCGGTACCCGAAGCTACGGCCATGCAGGCGACGTCGAAGGCCGAGGACGACGATGCGCACGCGTTCTCGACGTTGATCATCGGCACTCCGGCGAGCCCGGCATGTCTGAGCGCGACCTCCGACCGGATCATCTCCTGGCCGTGGAGGAAACCGTCGGCTGCGTTGCCGAATACCACCATGTTCAGGTCGGATGCGGTGATACCCGCATCGGTCAGCGCCAGGCCGAGTGCCTCTTGCGAGAGCGAACGCATATTGTCGTCGGGTCGGCGCCCGAACGAGGTGATGCCGGTTCCGAGGATGGACACACTCATCGGTGGGCCTCGCTCGGGGCGGTCGAGATCGACATAGTGACCCTTTCGGCAGAAAACAAACGTGTGTTTGTAGACTAGACTCAGGACTGAGGGATTGACAATCTCCCCCGGCCGTCGGCATTTCATGAAACTCGGCGAGAGGACAGCACATGGGTAGGAAAGCGGCTGCTTCGCAGCCCAAAGGCCAGTCCACTTCCGTAACACCCGACATCATCAAGGTCGAGGCCATACGGCTGTTCAGCGAACGTGGCTACCCGGTGATCGGTATGCGTGATCTGAGCGAGGCGGTGGGCATTCTGCCCGGCAGTCTCTATGCCCACATCGCGAGTAAAGAGAAGCTACTACTCGACATCGTCGCGTCTGGGGTTCGGAACTTCACCGACGTCATCGCCCCGATCGTCGAGAGGGACGGGCCTGCCGACGAACGTCTGCGCGAGGCGATTCGAGCTCACATGCGCGTTCTTGCCGTGACACTCGATCAGACACGAGTGACATTCCATCAGTGGCACTACCTGACCAACGACAACCTCGATCAGATGGTCGCCGTCCGGCGCGACTACGAGATGTTGTTCAAACGTCTCGTCGCCGAGGGCATCGAGGACGGCACGCTCCTGGGAACGTCACGTCCGACGGTTGCCACGTTGTCCATCATCGGCGTGTTGGGCTCGGCCACCGAATGGTTCTCCCCCACCGGATCCGCATCGGCCGACGAGATCGGCGATGCGATTGCGGATGTTCTCACTCTCGGCCTCGGCACTCGCTGACCTCCCCGGCCTACCAGTGCATTCGGCGCCGCCCGCAGTGTTGAGAGCGGCGCCGAAACACCACCGAGGATTGTCATTCCTCGATTCTGATGGCTCGCTCGGGGCAGACCTTGGCGCCGTACCGTGCCGACTCCTCGAGCCCGGGCGGAACATCGATCGAAGTGCCCCGAAAGAGGTTGTATCCGTTGTCGTCTACTTGGTAGACGTCGCCGGCAAGAGCCTCGCACCGCGCGTGTCCGGTACAACCCTGCTGGCCACCGTCGACGCCCTCGTTGATGTAAGCCTTCACGACGTACTCCTTTCCTTCGTGTCCTCGCTCGGAAAGATTCAGAACTTCAGCTTCAGCGTGCGCATCGACCGCAGGTAGCCGGTCATGTAGACGGGTGGCTCGACGACGGTGTACTCGGGAACGCGTCGCAGCCACTCCTCGAACGTCGCACGAAGCTCGAGACGAGCCAAGTTCGATCCGATGCAGCGATGGATGCCGACTCCGAAGGCAGAATGCAGCACAGTCTCGCGCGTGATGTCGATTGTCTTCGGGTCTTCGACGACCTCCGGGTCACGTGATGCGCCCGCGTAGACCATCATCACGAAATCACCCTTTTCCAACTGCCGACCGCCCAGCTCCACGTCCCTGGTGCAGGTGCGACCGAGTGCCACGACCGGTGCGAACACGCGGGCGAACTCCTCAATGGCGCGGGGAATGTAGGTGTCGGGATCGTCGATCAGGAGCTGACGAGCCTCCGGGTTCGCTGCGAGCCAGTTGATCGCCGACGCCATCACGTAGGTGGAGGTCGCGATGCCACCGAACGTCATGTCCACCAGGACCGAGACGCGATCTTCCCACGACGACTCCGTTCCGTCCTCATACTGCACACCGGCAGCGATCATGTCGACCATGTCGCCGCGCGGAGGCTGCTCGGACCGTTCCTTGAGGTACTTGCCGAGGTACTCGAACACGAAGGCGAACTTGGCGCCACGCTCTTCGAGATCAGCAGCGAACGTCCCCTGCTCGACCCCGTCGACAAGCTTGTCGAGGTCTTCGACGGGGACGCCGAGAACGTTCTTGAAGAATGCCCAGCCCGGAAGGAGCGCCGCGAACTCGCTGACGAACTCGCACTCGCCCTTCTCGATGAACGAGTCGATGAGGGTGTTCGCGTCCTCGCGAATCGTTGTCTCGTACTCCGCGATAGCCCCGGGTCCCATGAACGGGTTCAGCGCCTGGCGCCACGCCGTATGCAAGGGCGGGTCCGACTCTTCCGGATACAGGAACGGCAATCCGTCCGGGCGATTCGGCATGTAACCACCGGCGGCCGAGAACGTCTTCCAGTTCTGTCCCACCTCGCGGACGAGCTGATTTTGCGACACGAGGTAGTAGCCGCTGCCGACCTTGCTGTGCGCTACCGGGCATTTGGCGACCAGGTCGTCGATGATGTCGACATGCTTGTCGTTGAACGCCGGGTCGTCCAGATCGAAGTCGTTGTAGATATCGCGCCCGTACTTGCGGATCGACTCGTCGATGTCGGCCTGGGTAGGTGCCGTGTAGGAACGTGCCTGAGTCTCAGAAGTCATGCTGTGTCCTCATTTCGGATGTGTGCGAAGTCGGTGGGTCGGACGAGGTGAGGTGTACGGCGGTGGTCAGAGGAGCGTGTATCCACCGTCGATGAGGTGGTCTGCGCCCGTGATGAAGCTCGACTCGTCGCTGGCCAGAAATACTGCGAGGGAGGCGACTTCGCTCGGGTCGGCGATACGGCCGACAGGGTTGCGACCGATGATGGCCTTGATCATGTCCTGCGGGAGGCTGTCGGTGATGGCGGTCTGGATGGTGCCGGGACTGATCGTGTTGACCCTGATGCCCTGCGCTGCGTATTCGGCAGCGGCGGTCTTGGTCAGCATGATGACCCCTCCCTTGGCGGCGCAGTAGCTGGCCATGGACGGAAACGCGACCATGGCGGCCATGGAAGCGGTGTTGATGATCGATCCACCGCCACCCTTCAACATCTCCGGGATGGCGTGGTGGATGCCGAGGAACACCCCGCGCAGGTTGATGGCCTGCACCTTGTCCCAAGCCTCCTCGCTCATGTCGCCCACCATCGCGATTTCGCCGTCGATGCCGGCGTTGTTGTAGAGGATGTCCAGCTTGCCGAACGTGTCGACCGCCGCGGCGACGACTGATCGGACGCTTTCACCGCTGGTCACGTCCGTGGACACGCCAAGGGCGCCGTCGCCGAGTTCCTTGGCCAGAACGTCCTCCGCGCCGGAGATGTCGGCGAGCACCACCTTGGCGCCCTCCTCGTGGAATCGACGTGCCGTTGCTGCGCCGATCCCCGAACCTGCGCCGGTGACGATCGCGACCTTGTCTGCCAGGCGTCCGGTCATAGGAATTCCCTCCATCGTGATTACAGCGGCCTAGTGGCCGTGGCTAAAAAACAAGTGGTTGTTTTATTGAGGTTAGTGTCCAGCATCACATTCGTCAAGCGTTGAGACACATCCGTCCCGACATGACGAAGGGGCTACATCCATCACGGAAGCAGCCCCTTCGTCATGTGCCCGTACATCTCAACTGTCTTGCGCCACATCCCTGTTGAAGACCGGCGTGCGTTTCTCCACGAACGCGTCGACCGCCTCGTGCAGATCGTCCGTGTGGTGCAGAGCCGACGTCGTCCAGAAGCTCGTGGCCATCGAGGACGTCAAATCTGCTTGCCAGGACGCACGCAGCGCCTGCTTGGTCGCGTCGAGGGCGCGCCACGGTTTACCGGCTACCTGCGCGGCGACGCGGATCGCCACCGGGATGAGGTCCTCGTGCGGAACGACGCGTCCGACCAGGCCGATCTCCAGGGCGCGAGCAGCGTCCACGACCTCACCGGTGAGAGCCAGCTCGGCTGCCATGCCCGAACCGACGAGCTTGGGCAGGAACCACGAGCCACCGTTGCCCGGAGCGAGACCCATGTTGATGTAGGTCTCCCCCAGCTTGGCACGCTCCGATGCCACCCGGATGTCGCAGGCCAGCGCGAAGTCGAGGCCACCCGCCGTCGCTCCACCATTGATGGCCGCGATGAAGATGAGCCGCGATGTCGTCAGACGCTGTGTGATCGGGTGCAGGACCCGGGCGTTGTACGGCTCACGTGTGATGGGGAGTTCATGGCGGAGATAGTCGCGCATGGCGATCAGGTCGGCGCCGGCCGAGAACTGCTTGCCGGCCCCTGTCAGAACGACGGCTCGGACCGAGCGATCCGGTTCGAGCGTCTCGAGGACAGTCAGCAGATCTCGGGCCAACTCGGGCACGACGCCGTTGCCGCGATCCGGACGGTTCAGCGTCAGGACGACAACGCCGTCGGCGACTCGCTCGTAGTAGCAGGTCTCGAGCTCGGTACGCGCGGCGTCAGCGCTCATGCCGGCGCCGTGACGAACCACGCCGCCGGATGCTGCGCGATCTCGTCGGAGTCGGCCGACTTGAACACGACCCGATCATCGCATCTGTAGTGATCCCACGTCCCGTCCTCGTTCGGCCAGAGTCTGCCGAGCATCTGCGGCCCGGAGTCGAGCTTGACGATCCCGATGGCGTAGGGCCCGTCGGCCCCGAAATCGGTGGGAGCTCCCAGCCTTTGGATCGTGAAGCTGTGCAGGATGCCCTCGCCCGTGTCGTTCGCCCAATCGAGATTGGAGGAGAAGCAAGTGGTGCACCGGTACCGCGGGTACATGATCTTGTGTCCGCAGTCACCGCATTGCTGCACAGTCAGGCGACCGTCGGCGAGACTCGCGTAGTAGTCGACGGTCAGGTCGTGCATGATCGGTTCGTTGGTCATCGGGTCACCCTCTCGAGGAGCATCACTTGGCTGTCCATGTATGTGCCGCCGGTCCCCCCGATCGCCGCGCGCGTGGCGCCTTCGACCTGACGCGGAGCTTCGGCGTGCCAGAGGAGCTGTCGAACTCCTTCGGCGAGAAGCGCTGTTCCGCCGCCGACGCCGGTGTGTCCGGCCGAGAGAAGACCGCCGTTGGTGTTGGTCGGCAACGCACCACCCGGGGAGAACTTTCCTGCGGCGAATTGTCGAGCAGCCTCACCGACGGGGGCGAGGCCGAGCCCTTCCAGCCCCTGTGCCAGCACGGCAGCGTAGGAGTCGTAGACCTGCGCGATGTCGACATCCTCAGGGCCCCACCCGGCCTGCTCGTAGGCCTCGCGGCTGGCGCGTGGCCAGTTCATGACAGCGAGATCCGTTTCCTGTCCGAGGCTGTAGTGCGAGACGGTGCCGCCGGAGCCGGCGATGCGTACCCACGCGTCCTTGGTGCGACGTGCCTCGGTTGCACTGGTCATCACCAACGCCACCGCTCCGTCCGCCAGCATCGGGCACTCCATGGCGTGGATCGGGTCGGCGATCATCTTGGACGAGAGAACCCTCTCGACCGTCAGTTCCTTGTCCTTGAACATTGCGTTCGGATTCAGGCGCGCCCAGTCGCGTAGCGCGACGCAGATCGATGCCATCTCCTCGGGAGTGGACTGGCTGGCGTGCATGTAGCGCTGCGTGATCAACGCGCCGACGGCGTTGAACGTGACACCGGCCGGAACTTCCCATTCGCGCGGGATACCGAATCCGCTGAGCATGTCGACCATGTCGGTGACGGGGGCTGAACCCCAGCGGTCGGCCTGTGCGATGAGGACGTTGCGGGCCTGCCCCGATGCGATGAGACCAGCTGCGACGCGGGTGGCGCTGTCGCTGGTGGACCCTCCCGAGTGGATCATCATGCTGCTCTTGGCTCGTCCGTTGAGGCCGAGCTCTTCGACGAGACGCGAGAAGATCAGGTCGGCTTGGTCGCGGCCGCCGTGCAGGCATGGGATCAGAAGGATCGTGTCGATGTCACGCGGGCCCAATCCAGCGTCGATGATCGCCCGAGCCGACACCTCGACGAGCGCTCCCATGAACGTGCGGTCGGCGAACTTGCCCGTCGGCAGCTCCCCGATGCCGATGAAGGCGGCATCGGCCGCGCTACCGGACTCCGGGTAAGGAAGGTCGTACTCGATGGTTTCTGTCATCACTTACTCTCCAGTGGGATCCGGCGGCGAGCCAGCATGATCCAGTGAAAGGTCATGACAGTCTCTTCCTGCTGATTGAGCACGACGTAGTCGACGTGCAGCGTTCCATTCTTGGGACTTTTGGCGTCCGCTAGTTCGGCGACCGTCGCACGGACGCGAATCGTGTCGCCCGGACGAACCGGTGCGGTTGCCTGCATCGACTGACACTCCACCAGCGCGAGGATCGCATTTCCGTACCAACCCGTCAGCGCGACCTGGCCGACCGCGAACGCGAAAGTCAAGGGCCCGTGCGCAATACGACCGCCGAAGAGCGTGTTCTTCGCGTAGTCCTCGTTCACATGCAGTGGATAGTTGTCACCCGTCAAGCCGGCGAACTGGAGGATGTCGCACATCTCGACCGTCCGACCGGCGGTCTCCACGGTCTCACCCAGCTCGAAATCCTCGAAGGCTCGATCGCCCACTAAGTCCCGCCAACTCACAAGCCCATCTCCCGGGCGATGATGGTGCGTTGAATCTCGTTGGCACCGCCGCCGACCATGCCGTGCTTGGCCTCGCGGAAGTACCGCTCCATGTCGTACTCGGGGAGCTGGGAGTAGCCACCCAGCGCCTGCATGCCGTTGAAGGCGATCTTGTACGCCACGTCGGCCGCGAACACCTTTGCCATCGAAACCTCTTGCACGGCACGTTCGCCGCGCGCCATCTTGGTGGCGGCCTGGTAGACGAGAAGCCGCGCCGCCTGTAGTTCGCACTCGTTTTCGGCCATGCGGTGCTTGAGCACCTGGAACGAGGACAGAGACCGTCCGAACTGTGTGCGCTGCTTGGTGTAGGCGATCGTGTCGTCGAGGGCCGTGCGTGCATTGCCGACGTAGGACGCAGCAAGGCCGAGGCGCTCGTACTCGAGGTGCCCGTTGATGAACTCCCAGCCCTGCCCGGGCTCGCCGAGGATGTTCTCCTTCGGCACTCGGACGTCTGTCATGAAGTACTCGGTGGTGCCCAGACTGCGTCGTACGATCGTGGGCATCTTCTGGATATCCAGGCCGGGGGTGTCGTTGGGCACCAGGATCAGACTCATGCCCTTATGGCGGTCCTCGCTCGTGCGCGCCAGGACAGTGATGACGGCACCGGGCAGGTGCGCGCCCGAACACCAGATCTTGTTGCCGTTCAGCACCCACTCGTCACCGTCGAGGACAGCCTTGGTCTTGACGGCCGCCGCGTCGGAACCCGCTTCCGGTTCGCTGATCGAGACGCTGAACTTGCGCTCCCCGGCGAGGTAGGGGGGCAGGTGCTCCGCCTTTTGTGCATCGGAGCCGTGACGGACGATGTTGGTGGCGGTGAACATCGAGGTCATGACACACGCAGCCGTGTCGAGGCTGTACTTGGCCATTGCCTCGCAGAAGATCGCGTAGAACACCGGGTCCGCCGAAAGGCCCCCGAGTTCTTCGGGGACAAGGAGACCCAACCACCCCTGATCCGCGATCTTCTTGTATGCCTCATCCGGGAACTGACGGTTCTCGTCGTGTTCGCGGGTGTACTCGCGGCCCACCTCCTTCTCCATGAAGGAGTGAAGCATCTCTTTCCATGCCCGCTGCTCGTCGGTATGACGAAAATCCATTGCGACCCACATCCCATCTACGAACGATCGTTTGTTTCATCACTGTAGACGGCGCTGTCGCAAACGGCTAGAGCCGCTCTAGACAATCGTTTGTTTGCATGCCACGATCCTGGGTGTCGGCGGTCACGTCGGCACGGTCAGCGCCACGACCACGTGGCGGAGCACCGATTTGTCAACCGAGAGGAACCACCATGGCGCGCCGCATCGCACCGCTGTTCGCGGAATACAAGGACCGGTACGAAAACGTCCGCCTCGAGCGATCCGACGCCGGAGTCCTCGAGGTAACCCTGCACACCGACGGTAGTCCGCTCATCTGGACCACCACCGCGCACGACGAGCTGGCGTATGCGTTCGAGCAGATCTCGTGCGACCCTGACAATGCCGTCGTCATCCTCACAGGGACCGGCGACGCATTCTGCCCGGACATCGACTTCTCGACCTTCAACCTCGGCACACCACACGACTGGGCCGAAATCATTTTCGAGGGTCAGCGCCTGCTCAACAACCTGCTGGCGATCCAGGTACCGGTCATCTCGGCCATCAACGGTCCGGCACTGGTGCACCCCGAGATTGCCATCATCAACGACATCATCATCGCCTCGGACACGGTGAAATTCTCGGATTCCCCTCACTTCGCCTCCGGCATCGTGCCGGGCGACGGGGCACACGTCGCCTGGACCCATGCGCTGGGCGACACGCGCGGGAAGTACTTCCTGCTGACAGGTCAGGAACTGAACGCTCAGCAAGCCCTGGACTACGGCGTTGTCAACGAGGTACTTCCCCTGGATCAGGTGCTCCCCCGTGCCCGGGAGCTGGCCGCTGGCATCGCAGCGAAGCCGATGATGGCGCGGCGCTACGCACGCACGGTTCTCACGCGGCCGCTCAAGAAGCTGATGCACGACAACCTCGGCTACGGCCTCACACACGAAGCGCTGGCAGCACTCGATCTTTGAGCCCCATCCAATCCGCCACCGGTGGCCGCCCGAACTCGCGCGGGCGGCCACCGGTGGCCAACGAGGTAGAACGGACCACTTCATGACCCGCCCCAACGCCAACATCGCCGTAACCCTCTGGGAGACAGCGGACCTCGTACCTGACCGCGTCGCCGTGCGCGACCTCACAGCAGGACGCGAGATGACATACGCCGAACTGCGAGACGCGGCCGGACGCCTCGCGGCCGGACTGACGGCGGAGGGGGTGCGCCCGGGGGACCGCGTTGCTCTACTTCTGCACAACTCCTGCGACTACATGATCGCCTTCATGGGCGCCCTGACCGCCGGTGCCGTCGTGGTACCCCTCAACACCCGGCTCACGATCCGCGACTTCGACTACATGCTGAAGGACGCCGGGGCCACTCTCCTCGTCACCGAGCCCACATTCCTCGAAGCTCTCCGAGCGGACACATCGATTACGCTGCCGCGGGTAGTGGACGTGACCGGTGAAACCGACGGCGTCCCGACGCTCGAGAGCATTTCTCGCGAGTCGTTCATTGCGCCGCACGTGCAGGATGCGAGTGACCTGTGCTCGCTCATGTACACCAGCGGCACTACCGGCGCACCGAAAGCGGTCATGCTCAGTCACGGGGCATGGAACAGCGTCAGCGACACCTGCGTCGAACTGCTCGACTTCGAAGATGGAATTTCGGTGATGCATCCGGCTCCCCTCACTCATGGTGCTGGGTTCCTCCTCCTTCCCACGCTACGACACGCCGGCGTCAATCTACTGGTTCGAAACTTCAATGCCGATCAGACTGCAGCGCTCATTCGCGACGGAGACGCTGAGGGAATGTTCCTGGTTCCGTCGATGATTCGAATGCTGCTCGACGCACTGCCTGCCGATTGGGCCCCAGCCGAGAAATTCCGATGGATCTACTACGCCGGGTCCCCCATCGACGTTCCGACGTTCCACGAAGCAACTGATCGCTTCGACGCGCGACTGGTGCAGTCATTCGCGCAGATGGAGGCGCCTATGTTCCTGACTTCCCTCGGCGCCGACGACCACCGCCGTGCGGACACGGACGAGCACGTGCTCGCGAAGTCGGCTGGTCGGCTCATCCCGGGCCGCGAAATCCGGGTGGTGAACCCCGAAGGCAAGAACGTGCCTGTTGGTGAGGTCGGCGAAATCTGGGGCAAAGCACCCCAGGTGATGCTCGGATACTGGAACCGGCCCGAGGAAACCGCCAAGACGCTCGATCAGGGCTGGCTGCATACTGGTGACATGGGCCGTCTCGACGCTGACGGTTACCTCTTTCTCGTCGATCGAGTCAAGGACATGATCGTCACCGGCGGGTCGAACGTCTACGCCCGTGAGGTCGAAGAAGTACTCGTCGATGCGCCCGGAGTGGCGCGAGCAGCCGTCATCGGCCTGCCGCACCGCATCTGGGGTGAAGAGGTGACCGCGGTCCTCGTGGCCGCAGACGGAGTCGATCCATCGGCCGAAGCGGTGCAAACATTCTGTCGTACTCGACTCGCCGGATACAAAATGCCGAAACGAGTCATCTGGGTCGATGACCTACCGACCAATGCCTACGGCAAGGTACTGAAGCGACAGCTGCGCAGCGAACTACAGGAGACAGTCGCATGAGTAGCTCACTGTTCGTGCACAGCAGCCCGGTCTCCCGCGCGGCCGAGAACGAATTCGACCGCTGGTACGACACAGTGCACATTCCTCAGGTGGTCGCCCGAGTCGCGGGCGTAGTACGTGGCACGCGTTACATCGAGCTCGCAACGTCCGGTGAACCCCTTACGGCAGAGGCTGCCCGGCGTCGTCTGACCATCTACGAGTTGGACAACGATGACGTCGTCGCAACGATGACTTCGCTCGGACAAGCGATGAGCGACGGGAGCCTGGAGTCCTCACCGCTCGTCGATCGAAAGGTCAACCCGCCGCAGATCAGTGCCTGGCACGTCGGGTGACCTTCGTTTTGCAATCTGCGCCGAACTGCCCTGAGCGAGAAGAGGAATGACCGGAGGCCACAGGGCACTCGAGACGCTGATCGATGTAGCCCCTGCTCAACGAACGCCCGCGCGGCACCCCGTGCCGGGCGACCACACCCGCAAGGACAATGTTGCGTGATGAATCGAAGTCCATGGCACTCAGGGGTGCGCCTGCCCCTGCGTTCACGTGGTCGTCGACTACGTGAATGCAGTGAACAGGAAAGATTCGATGAGCGAGGAACTGCTCTACTCCGTCAACAACCACATCGCCCATGTCGTGCTGAACCGGCCGAGCAAACTGAATGCGATCGACACCGCCGTCGACGAACAATTGGCTCGGCGGTGGGACGAAATCGATTCGGACCCCGAGATATGGGTCGCTGTCCTTGCTGGCGCCGGTGATCGTGCGTTCTGCGCTGGCGGGGACATCAGCGCCGGCACCGACGTCGCACCAGCTCGCATCGGGCTCGGAGGCGGGCTCACCGGAATAGGAGGTCCGCTGCGGCAGCTACGCAAACCGCTTGTGGCTCTCGTCCACGGGTACGTCCTCGGGGGCGGGTTCGAACTGGCGATGTGCGCCGACATCATCGTCGCTGCCGACGATGCCAGCTTCGGGTTGCCGGAAGTACGTGCCGGCATCATCGGCGAAGCCGGCCTGGTCCACCGAGCCGTCCGCCAACTCCCACACCGGATTGCGATGGCAATGATCCTGACCGGCGAGCAACTCCCCGCCGACCGCGCACTTCATTTCGGACTCGTCAACGAGGTCGTCCCGCGTCAGGACTTGGCTGAGGCAGGACGCTTGTGGGCCGAACGACTAACTGCCGCCTCGCCTCTCGCTCAACAAGCCGCCAAGCAGGCCGTTCTCTCGCGAGCGAACCATCCCTTGGAGATTGCCCTGTCCACCAAGAACGAGGCCATAGAGGCATATGCACGCACAGAGGATGTGCAAGAAGGGCGGCGGGCATACATGGAAAAGCGCCCACCCAGGTGGACGGGTCACTGACTCTCCGCATACCCACGCCAGAGCATTCGACGTTACGCCGACAAGCCCACGTCCGGTGAACCTCAGCGACGGAGCTGTGCGGCACCACTCGACCATGTAAGAGTTGGACAAAGGCGACATCGCTGCAAAGCGACCCCTTCATACAACATGCAACGGGCTCAACACCCGCGACAAGTGAACCTCACAGCAGCCCGAAGACGCCACCTCACGGAGCACGTGACCACGATCTGGACACGACCGCGATCCAGCGAGATCAGATGACGCCTGCTTTCGGCAGGAACAGTGCAGTTAGTTGGGTCATCTACTGCGGTGACACCAGGGCACCGAAAAGGTTCAGCATCTCGCCCAGGCCATTGTCGAGGCGGCCGAGTAAGTCGTGTCGTTTGTCATCGCTGTTGCGCCAGTCGCGCAATTCGGACACGAATACAGCTTGACAGGTGGCCGCAACGACTGCCGGAATGCGATCGATAGGTTGCGTATCCGTGCGAGCCGCGACGAATGCCGCTACCGGCCGCTTCCACTCTTCCCAGTGAACGTAGGCGCCGGCCTGCAACTCCGCACTGATGTCCAAAAGCCGGAAACGTTCCAACCACACATCACTGTCGTACACCGCAGCGCGTGTCGACTCCACAACAGCTCTACGAACACCACCAAGGACGTCACTCCCCCGAAACGCGGCCAACTCTTGATCAAGGCGCTCGATCGTGGCATCGAAAGACAACCACACCACACCCGGTTTCGACCCGAAATACCGAAAGTACGTTGTTCTGCCGATTCCCGCCGCCGCCGCGATGTCCTCGACACTGACATTCTCATAGCCCCGTTCGAGCATCAATGCAAGCGCGACCTCCTCGACATCAGCTTTGGATGCTGCGCGTGGACGACCTGCCTGTCCTCGATGCGTCGTCATCAGAAGAACGTACGAGTTCACGGACCAAAACGCCCAATCTTCCAAAACCAAGACAATAATGGCACTGAGTACCATAATAAGCAGCAGATCCTCGCCACGAACCACCACCGTTCGTTCTCGGGGGCTCGGAAAACGCCAATCACTGCGAGAGAGAGTCAGAAAATGGGAAAACTCGACGGCAGAGTTGCCATCATCACCGGAGCCGCCCAGGGCATGGGGGCCGCACACGTACGCCGCTTCGTTGCAGAAGGCGCCCGAGTGGTATTCACCGACGTCAACGTGGAAGGCGGCCGTACACTGGCCAGCGAGGTTGGCGATCATTGCCATTTCATCGAACACGACGTCACATCACTCGATCAGTGGCACGATGTGGTCGCCCAAACCGAGGCAAAATATGGTCCGGTCAACATATTGGTCAACAATGCAGGCATCCTCGGTCCGATCGAGGACGTCGTCGAGATCGACCCAGAAGCGTATTTGCAGGTTGTCGCAGTGAATCAACATTCGCAAGTCTGGGGCATGAAAACCGTCATTCCCTCGATGAGGAAGGCCGGCGGAGGATCAATTGTCAACATTTCCTCCACTGCGGGCATGGTAGCGATCGTCGGTGCGCCCAATGTCGCTTATGTCGGCAGTAAGTTCGCCTCTCGCGGCATGACCAAGCAGGTAGCAGTCCAGTTCGGGCCCGAGCAAATTCGGGTCAACTCGGTGCACCCCGGATATATAAAGACCCCGATGATGGCAGCGGCCACCGACGCCGACGGTGGTGGCATCGCGTCGACCGTTCCGATCCGACGCATGGCCGAACCCGACGAAGTATCAAGCTTGGTTCTGTTCCTGGCGTCCGATGAATCGTCGTACATCAGCGGAATGGAGCACGTCATCGACGGTGGTCTCACCGCTTCCTGACACTTATGCCGCGAGGGGCGCAAAGTAACCCCGGAACATGAGTCCCGTTCAACATTGAGTGGCTACTTTGCGTATCCATCCGACTGAGGTGGTGACTGATCAACAAGTCGCGGCCTGAGCACAGCATGATGGCGACAAAAACCTCACCCAACATGCTCGGATCTCTGTGAAGACATCACTCTCCGCCACGGCGAGGTGTATGAACGCTTTCGACGCCGGTGGGAAGAAGCCGCGTCCGCGCAGCAGGTCCGTCCCGCCGGCATGGCAGCGGGACGGACCTTCCACTCCCGATATCGGCTGATGGAAAACACTGCGAGACATACCATTACGGAATCGAGGGTCGAGCGCTCCTACCTCCCCCAGGCCTCGTTGACCAGCACCTCGATGACAACCACGGGACCGCCCGCCCGCGGCGCAGCCGACAGATCGTGGACACTGCTCTTGTAGGGGAACAGCCGACTGTCAAGCCCCGGGATTAGTAGAGAGTGGAGTGTGTCAAGGTTCTTGGACAGCGACTCGGTAGTTTCAGGCAGCTGATGCTGCGTTTCGATACTCGGCGAGGGCTTCCGGGGGGGTGCGATAGCCCAGCGTCGAATGCAGACGTTATCGGTTGTAGAACACCTTGATGTACTCGGCGACCGCGAACCGTGCTCGACTCCGGGAGCCGAAGCTCTGCCGGTAGTACACCTCGTTCTTCAGCGTCGCGAAGAACGACTTGGCCGCCGCGTTGCCCAACACACCCCTGTTCGTCCGAGACTGATTCGCACGTCAGTAAACTCGGTGGAATCTGCGAATTCCGTTGATGTGTAATGACTTACACGATCCGAATGGAACACTGCGCCCGTCCTGACGTGCCCACCGGTGACGACCATCTGCAACGCGTCGACGATCAGCGACGTGCGCATGTGCGGCGCGGTCTGCCATCCGACGACCATCCGTGTCGGGAGGTCGACCACCGTCGCCAGATACAACCATCCCTCACTGGTGCGCAGGTAGGTGATGTCACCGACCAGACGCGCGTCCGGCACCTGTGCTGTGAAGTCCCGGTCGATCAGGTCCGGGATAGCCGCCACCTCGCCGGCAATCGTGGTCCGCCTGTACGCACGTGGTTGCACCGCGCACAATCCCAGCTCGCGCATGATGTCCGGCGACGGTACCGACGCTGACCTCGATACCGTCCCGATTCAACTCGGCGGCCACGCGCCGGCACCCGTACGTCTGCCTCGACGTGTCGAACACCCGCCTGACCTGCTCGCGCAACCCTCGCCTGCGGGAGGTGGTCGGCGTCTCGACCCGGACACGCCAGGCATAGAACGTCGACCGCGGCACATCCAGCAACGTGCCCATCCAGCCGATCGGGTAGTTGGCCTTCTCCGCTTCGATCAACGCGCATGCCGGGACGACCGCAGGTTCGCAGGCTGCTGCGCACCGAAAATCTTGGCCTGCTCACGCTTGAATGGAGACGGATCGACCACGACGACGTGGCGTGCGCCCGCCAGCGCCGCGCCCTGTACCGCGCCGCAACCGACACCGCCCATACCAAGGATCACGACGGTCTCGCCTGCGGAAACTGCAGCCGCGTAGACCGCCGATCCCCAGCCTGTGGTGACACCGCAGCCGACGAGCGCGGCCTTGTCGAGGGGGATGTCGTTGGTGATCTTGACGCACGAAGCTTCGTTGACGACAGTCTGAGGTGCGAACGTACCGAGCAGGCACTGGATGCCCGCGTCCTGGCCACGGACGTGGTGACGCGCGGTGCCGTCGCTTACCTGGTAGCCCTCGAGTAGGTGCGCACCGAGGTCGCAGATGCTCGACTGGCCGTTGGCGCAGGCTCGGCAGCGGCCACACGCTGGGATGAACCCGAGTGCGACGTGATCGCCGACCTCGACGGAAGTGACTCCGGGCCCGATCTCGGTGACGATGCCCGCGCCTTCATGGCCGCCGATGAACGGCAGCAATCCGACGGGCACGCTGCCGTCACGTACGTGTTCATCGGAGTGGCACAACCCCGACGCCGCCAACTCGACCTTCACTTCGCCGTACTTCGGAGCGTCCAGAACAAGGTCCTCGATTTTCCAGTCCAGACCGGCTTCCCATAAAACTGCTGCCTGCAACGTCACTGTGTCCTTCTTCCCTGTACGCGGGGCTGTGTCCTACGTCATAGGATGCTCCAGGCCGGGCCCTATGACTTGTCCGTGAACGCACGAAACTTGTTTGTATGCGCACATCAATGCCTGTGGCTACTGAGCCGCTGCGGCCGATCAGACTTATTCTCCGGAACGATGGAGCACAAGCATCGGGCGATCACCAAGGAACGCCCCTCGTCGCTACGGATGGCGGTGTTCCTCGCCGCGAACTCGGCACGCAAATCCGATCCGCAACTGGCCCGCTTCTATTACCGGCTCATGGTCGAGCAGTGTCAGCACCACAACAAGGCCGTATGCACGGCGGCCCGAAAACTCCCCGAACGCATCCGGATCGTCGTCGACCGCGGCCAGCCCTATCAGTACCGCGACGACGACGGCATGATCATCGACATGGCATTGTCAAGTTGTTTGCAGTACCACAGGTTTCAGGTTCAGACGACCATCACACAGAGCAGCCGGTCAGGCAACGAGGGTCTGTTCGGCGACCCGATCCCACACCTGAAATCGGGCGGACAGGTCGGTGCGGTGATCGGCGGCGGCCATACGGTCCGCGGCGGACGGAAGTGCAGCGAGATGCGACTAAAAACGGACAGGAATCGTTGCGCTGCAACGACAGAGCGGAACCCTTTCATCGCCCGTTCGCGTCGCCGGGTCGGTTGATGCGAGTTCTCGCAGCGATTGTTCAAGTATTTGTTCTGCCGGTGCTCGACCGTCGACATAGTGGCCTGGTGCGCGACCTGGTAGCTGCGGAGTTTGTCGGTGACCAGCAAGCGCTCCTATTTCTCGCTGTCCCGGGCGTCTGATCCTCTACGGCACCTAGCAATGAAAACGCTCTCTCGAATCGTTCTGCGGTCCTGCACCGTGCGGATGCGCAAGGTGAGGACACACAGTGGCGGGTACGCCCAAAGGGCAATCAACGTGGACGGTGGACAACTTCCCGCTCATTGCGGATCACGACTCTTTCCGTCCCGGCGGCACTGTCACGTTGTTGAAGGCGGCAAAGCACTATCTGTGGCGCGCGGTCGGCCAGGACGGCAACGCTGTCGGCGTGCTGGTCCAATCTCGCCGAAAATGCGAAGACAGCCAAACGATTCGGTCCGACGACCTACGTGGAACATCCCTTCATTTTGTGGGCGCGGTATCGACTCATACTGCACGTGCGATCTGGCGGTTGAGCCAGTCGGAGATCCACTGGATCGCGTTGCGGCCGGCGTCGTCGACGATGAGCGTGTTGTAGTTCTGGTGGGCGCCGGATGCGAAGAAGGACGCTGCGTCGAGCCCTCCCCTATGAGACTCTCCCCTCCCAGGTTCGCGATCTCGTTCCTACCGACGACGAGATCGCGGCAGCTGTGGAAGCCACCGTCTCCGAACTCGACTCCCATCTGCCTGTCAAACCTGACAACCCCGACTGAGCGCCTACGTCTCCGACCTGGCCGGCGAATCCACGGGCCGATCGATTTCGGTGTCCGATCCGAGGGTCCGAGAACGGAATTCCCAGTCCTGTTCGGCGCACCGAGAGCCAGGACGGTTCTATGTCCAGTCGATGTGGACGGATTCGATGGATTCGAAGTGAAAGCCGAACTCGTCACCGTACTGGTCGAATCCCTTGTTCTCGGGGTAGTCCATCGTGGCGTGACGTTCGAGGATGGCAACCACTCGGGCATGATCGTCGTTGGCCAAAGCCATGGCGAGTTCTCGTGTTTCGTCGAGACTGAAGGGGCTGTCGGAGTTCGCGAAGTCGAGGGTACGCACTCGATAGTCGTAGCCTTCTTCGGAACCGTTGCGGACGGACACTCCCCCGCGGACTCGGATGGTGGCCTTTTTGGGTTGTCCGTCGGGTCGTAGGACGCCGGCGCGGTCCATGATGTCGCGTGCTTTGACGTTTTTGAGTTTCTTTTTCGCGTCAGCGCGCAGTTCGTTGGTTTCCCCGGAGCGGTAGCGAGAGACCGCTGATCGTGAACGGCCGATTTTCTTTGCGACAGCGTCGATTCCGCCGAGGCGTTCGATGGCGGCTCGCCGTTGTGCGCGTTCGGTGACGTCGGGGTGTGGGATTCGTCCTTGCTGCGCCCAGCGGCGCAGTGTTCGGTCCGAGGGGGGCTTTCTTCCGGCGTCGATAGCTGCTTGCCGTAGGCCTTCTTTGCCGATTTCGGTACGGAGCTGGCGTACGGAGACTTTGCTGGTGAGTCCGGCCAATCCCCCGCTTTTGACTGATTTCGATTTTTCGATACCGCTGGTCGCTGCTGTCGAGACAGATACGTTGAGTCCGTCCAAGCCGACGGTCTTCTGTGCGGGTTTGGTTGATCGCGGTTTCGGAAGATGCAGGGCCACTATATGTTTCCTTCATCTTCGTCGGTGAACGCAGCTTTGAGTGCGAGGTTGATCTCGTGGGTGTCGCGTGCGTCGGTCAGCATCACAGTGATGTCCTCGGTGAGCGGGGCACTCTTTTCCAGAGTCATTTTCCCGAGTGCGTCACTCTTGTCTGCGATATCGATGCCCGGGGGCAGGGGGTAGACCCAGGAGTCGGTGACGGTGCGCAGTGGCCATCGGCCGGTTTCGCGCGCGATGCGCATCGCGACGCGGCGGCCTCGCCAGCGGCAGTGCGCGATGATCGCTGCTCGCCAGAGCGGTTGGTGGTGGTGTTGCATTTGTTTGGCGGTCCACATGTCGGGGTTGACCATTCGGCCGATGTAGCCCTTGTAGCAGGAGCCGATGAACCGTTTCATTGCTGTGTCGCCGGTGTCGACGGCAACTTTGCGGGCTTCTCTCAAGATTTTCGCCCACTTGTCGAGGGCCCGACCTTGTTCGGGGTAGACCCATGCTTCGGTGATGTCGAGGTCGTCGAGTTCTGCGCCGATTCCGCCATCGGCGATGGAGGTTTGCAGTGCGTCGAGGCTGACGGTGGTGATCCAGGTCTGCACAGGTTGGTCGGCGAGCATGTGTGGGTGAGGCAACGGCAGAGCGGGTGGGAGCGCCAGCATGTCACCCGGTGGGAGGGTTACACGCCAGAGTCCGAACGGGGTTTTCGATTGCCGCGCAGCGTCGAGCGCGTTCTCGCCGCGAAGATGTCGAGGTTTTCCGTAGCCGAATTCGAGCATGCCAGCGGAAGCGAGGTACGCAGCTCGTTGGTCTATCGATACCAGTTGCGTTGCGTCGGAAAGTTCTTCGAGGTCCGGGATGCGGGTCCATCCGACTGCAGGTTCGAGATCTCCGCGGGGTTCGCCGTCCAGCGGTGGGACCGGTCCACCGACAGTGACGACGATTCCTTTACCGCTGCGGGTGCGGTCGCGTTTGATCTTGTCGACGATGGCGGCGCCGGTGCGTGCTGGGGTGGGGCCGGGTAGCACGCCGAGGTGTTGTGCGCACCAGGCGAGTCGGCGTCCCAGTTCCTGCGCAGCGGGGAGGTCGTCGTCGGGGAGGTAGGTTCCGGCGGCCGGTGATCCGAGGATCCCCATGTCCCCCACGCGATTGCCCCATCCGAAGTCTTTGTTCCAGTAGGTCCACACGTAGGGTTCGATGAAAATGTCGACCATGGATGTGAAGTTCCCGGTGGTGCGGGAGAGGTGAACGACGTGGCCGGGTTCTCCGCGCAGTTCCCATCCTGCGGTCAGCATCGGGGTCAGCGTGGCGTGGAGGATCGCGGTGAGTTCTTCGGCAGCGCGGGTGCGGAGGATTTCCATGTCGTCGACATCGTCTTCGCTGCCTGGGTCGATGATCCATCCGAGCATTTCGCAGGCTTCGATTCCGACTATCCAGATCTGTGCCGGTGCGCCCAGCGGGGTGAGCGTTGCCCATCTGATGAGTTTGTCGAGTTTTTCGATGGAATCGACTGGGCCGGTGAGTGTGTGGCCAGACGGTGTGTAGGTGCCGGCTGCTGTGACAATGACAGCGTGGCCGTCTGCTGCCTCGCCGGCGGGAGGAAGGGCGGCCGGTTCGGTTGCGCCCCGTTCGGACGCCGGGGGAGGTTCCGGCCCCACGTCAGCAATGGGCTTATCTTGGGGCACAACTGGTTCGGTGTCCGAGACCGATGACACGGGCGACGTCGAGCCGGCACCGTGACGATCGGCATCGGTGCTTTCACCGGTTTCTGGCTCGACGTCTGACTCTGTGTCGGCGCGATCTGCCGCATTCGGTGATGCGCCATCCGCGTCAGCATCGCATTCCGGTGCCGCGGCGTCGTCGAGATCGAATAGCGCTGGTTCAGAATCGACCTCAGGACCATCCCCCTGAACTTCGGGCACCGGAGGAGGATCGAGGTCGAACAGGGGAATCTGCTCCCACTTCTTCACCACCATCTCTCCCCCATCGTCGCTCCTGATGTCCTCATGACTCGAGATCAAATGCTGATCGCAACGCCCTGCTCAACAACACTTCCTGAGCCGGCAAGAGAAAACCTCGATTCACCCCGAGAGCCGACACGGGGATGGTCGTCACCCCGTCGCAGTCGACAACCGATCCGTCCTCGACGCCGTTGCCTTCACCTAAACTCAGTTCGGTCGACAACCCCCGCCCCTTCGAACGAATGGGGGCAACAGTGACCGTCCCCAGGTGGGGCCGAACCAATTCCCTCGTCAGGACCAACACCGGACAAAGATCTCCGAGTTGCGCCTCGTGGATCGGGCGCACTCAGTTCTTCTTCCCGTGCGCGGCAGCGATATTCACATCGCTACCCGCGCCGTCAGACAGGATCTCCACGTCGCGGACCGCCAACTGTCGACGCTGCTCACGCTCCAACGCTCGAAGCACGACTTGAGCACGGCTTTTCGCACGCCCACCGCTGACTTCACTGTCGAGAAACGCCACGATGTCCTCGGGTAGCCGTACCGCGATCTGCGTACTCATAACCATCATGATACCGAATTGGGATGTAAACCGGTACCGGTCCCACATCCATTCATCTCCTTGCAACCACCGCCCCTGACACTCCCGGTGCCGGGGACTGCCGGCCGAACGTCCGTGGATTGTCCGACCGTCAGTGCCCCGATTACTCGGCGCCGTACAACTCGGCGGTGTAATGCCCCTCCCCATTGCATGTGGCTTCTTCCCAATCGACGCCCAACGCGTCGGCCAGGTGGTGTGCATCGGAGAGGAAATCCGCGAACACGGTGGGCAATTCTTCGGTGCCGGTTCCGCAGCGGCGGGCATACGCGATCATTCCGTCTGCTGCCCGCACAGCGCGGACGCCGTTGTCGTGGATCTGCGACTCGGGGTCTTGCTCGTAGCGGAAGTCATCGTGCTTGCTGCCGCCTGCTGTCGATGCCGCGACTGCGTCGAATGTGTCTATTCCTTCCCAGGCGCGTGCACGGTATTCGGGCTTCGTTGTTTCGGACATGTGTTGTGTCCCTTTCCCTTGCGGGTGAACTACACAGCGGGGGTGCTGTGCAGCGCGGCCAACAGGCCGGTCTGGACCTCGAGCGCGGGCGACGGCGCACCATGTGCGAGAACGCTCGCGGACGCGCTGTCGATGACGACGGACATGTGGGCGCGGTGACGCGAGAGCATCACGCAGGCACGGCCCGCATCGAGGTTGAAGGGTTCGGCGGTCCGGTATCCCGCCAATGGGTGCAGCACCACGACGGCAGGACGCTCGAGGCCTTGCAATGAGTTGGCGGTGCCGACCAGTACGCCGGGGTACTGGCTGAGTAGGGCACGGATTGCCGCAGCCTGGGTCACGTGC
>NZ_BCWH01000005.1:0-41424 GCF_001653035.1 Rhodococcus sp. YH3-3
GACCGGTCCCGCCGTCGCCGCGCCCGCCCGTCCCGTCGCTGACGGGGTGGCCGGGGTCGGAGATCATGGCCGACCCGATCACGGCGCGTGTGCTGTTTTCGGTGTGGTCGGGTGATCCTGCGGTGGTGGTGCCGTCCCCTCCTGGTGCGGGCAAGACCCGCTTGGTTGCACTGCTCGCAGCGGCGTTGGCGCACCGGGCGGATCTGCGGGTGGGGATCGCGGCGCAGACCCGCGAACAGGCGGTGGAGATTGCACGCCGTTTGGGAGCACTCCGGTGCGGGCAAGACCCGCTTGGTTGCACTGCTCGCTGCGGCGTTGGCACACCGGGCGGATCTGCGGGTGGGGATCGCGGCTCAGACCCGCGAACAGGCGGTGGAGATTGCACGCCGTTTGGGAGCACTCACCGATCGCGCCGCCTTGATGTGGAAGGCGAAGGCACCGGCACCGGATAGCGGCGGCACGCCGGTGGTCTCGGGACAGAAAGTGCGCTGGCAGGGCGACGTCGGTGCAATTCTGATCGGCACGACGGCGCGATGGTTGTTCTCGGACCCGGACCGAGTCGGTGCGGACGTGTTGATCGTGGACGAGTCGTGGCAATGCACCTACGCCGATCTGGGAGCGCTGGGAGCCATGGCGAAACAGGTGGTGTGCGTGGGCGATCCCGGACAGATCGACCCGGTGGTGACCGGCGATGTATCTCGTTGGGAGGGAAGCGAAACCGCCCCCGATCTACCCGCCCCGATCGCGCTGTTGGCTGCGCACGGCGATGCGGTGGGGATGGTGCGGTTGGCGCACACCTGGCGACTCGGACCCGACACCACAGCGCTGATTGCGCCACTGTTCTACCCCGATCTGCCGTTCACCTCCAAGCGGCCCCCGGAACACCTCACCGATTCGAGTGGCGCTGTGTGGCCGGAATTGGCGCATCGCCCGATCACAGCCTGCGCAGGCCCGTCCGATCCGGCCCTGGTGACCGCATGCGCTGCGCGGGTGCGAGAGCTACTGGCAGCGGATCTGGTCACCACCACAGGCCAGCGGCCAATGGCGGCCGCCGACGTGGCCGTGGTGTCGGTGATCCCGGGCAGATCGACCCGGTGGTGACGGGCGATGTAACTCGTTGGGAGGGAAGCGAAACCGCACCCGATTTGCCCGCCCCGATCGCGCTGTTGGCGGCACACGGCGATGCGGTGGGGATGGTGCGGTTGGCGCACACCTGGAGACTTGGCCCCGCCACCACAGCACTGATCGCGCCACTGTTCTACCCCGATCTGCCGTTCACCTCGAAGCGGCCCCCGGAACACCTCACCGATTCGAGCGGAGCTGTGTGGCCCGAATTGGCGCACCGCCCGATCACAGCTTGCGCAGGCCCGTCCGATCCTGCCTTGGTGACTGCATGCGCCGCGAGGGTGCGGGAACTACTGGCAGCGGATCTGGTCACCACCACAGGCCAGCGGTCAATGACGGCCGCCGACGTGGCCGTGGTGGTCCCGCACGTGACCCAGGCTGCGGCGATCCGTGCCCTACTGAGCGAGCACCCCGACGTACTGGTCGGCACCGCCAACTCGCTGCAAGGCCTCGAGCGTCCCGCCGTCGTGGTGCTGCACCCATTGGCGGGATACCGGACCGTCGAACCCTTCAACCTCGATCCGGGCCGCGCCTGCGTGATGCTCTCGCGTCACCGCGCCCACATGTCCGTCGTCATCGACGACACGTCCGCGAGCGTTCTCGCACACGGTGCGCCGTCGCCCGCGCTCGAGGTCCAGACCGGCCTGTTGGCCGCGCTGCACAGCACCCCCGCTGTGTAGTTCAACCGAAAAAGAAAGGGACACAACGAATGTCCGAAACAACGAAGATCGAATACCGTGCACGCGTCTGGGAAGGAAAGGAATAGACACATTCGATGCAGTCGCAGCCGTCGACGGCGGGCGGGGGGTATGCGCGATGAGTTCCTTGTGCGAGCAGGACCGAAGAGTCGCAGATCCACGACAACTTCCGTCCGCGCTGTGCGGGCAGCGGACGCAACGATCGCGTATGCCCGCCGCTGCGGTACCGGCACCGAAGAATTGCCCACGGTGTTCGCGGACTTCCTCGGCGATGCACATCATCTTGCCGACGCGTTGGGCGTCGATTCGGTGATGCCACACGCAATGGGGAGGGGCATTTTCGCCGCCGAGTTGTACGGCACCGAGTAATCGGGCACTGACGGCGTGATAGTCCACGGACGTTCGGCCGGCAGTACCCGGCACCGGGAGTGTCAGGGACGGTGGTGACAACGAACTGAACGGAATGGAACGGTACCGATTTGCATCCCGATTCGGTATCATGATGGTTATGAGCACGCAGATCGCGGTACGGCTACCCGAGGACATCGTGGCGTTTCTCGACAGCGAGGTCAGCGGTGGACGCGCGAAAAGCCGTGCCCAAGTGGTGCTTCGAGCGTTGGAGCGTGAGCAGCGTCGGCAGCTGGCGGTCCGGGACGTGGAGCTCTTGTCTGACGGCGCGGGTAGCGATGTGAATATCGCTGCCGCGCACGGAAAGAAGAACTGAGTGCGGCCGATTCACGACGCCCAGCTTGGAGGTCTTTGTCCGGTGTTGGTTCTGACGAGGGAATTGGTCCGGCCTCATCTGGGGACGGTCACTGTTGCTCCCATTCGTTCGGAGGGGCGGGGGTTGTCGACGGAACTGAGTTTAGGCGAAGGCAACGGCGTCGAGGACGGATCGGTTGTCGACTGCGACGGGGTGACGACGATCCCGGTGTCGGCACTCGGGGTGAATCGAGGTTTTCTCTTGCCGGCTCAGGAAGTGTTGTTGAGCAGGGTTCTGCGATCAGCATTCGATCTCGAATCATGAGGACATCGGTAGCGAGGAGGGGGCAGCGATGGCGGTGAAGAAGTGGGAGCAGATCCCTCTGTTCGACCTCGATCCTCCTCCGGTGCCCGAAGTTCGGGAGGATGGTCCTGAGCTGGATTCTGAACCAGCACTCTTCGATCTCGACGACGCCGCGGCGCCGGAATGCGATGCTGACGCGGATGGCACATCGCCGACTGCGGCAGATCGCGCCGACGCGGAGCCTGAACCCGAACCAGAAACCGGCGAAAGCACTGATGCCGATCGTCAAGGTGCCGGCTCGACGTCGCCCATGTCATCGGTCTCGGACACCGAACCGGTTGTGCCCCAAGCCAGGACCGCCGCTGACGTGGCACCGGAACCGGAATCCATCCAGGCGTCCGAACGGGGCGCAACTGAACCGGCCGCCCTTCCTCCCGCCAGCGAGGCAGCAGACGGCCACGCCGTCATTGTCACAGCAGCTGGCACCTACACACCATCTGGCCACACACTCACCGGCCCAGTCGATTCCATCGAAAAACTCGACAAACTCATCAGATGGGCAACGCTCACCCCGCTGGGCGCACCGGCACAGATCTGGATAGTCGGAATCGAAGCCTGCGAAATGCTCGGATGGATCATCGACCCAGGCAGCGAAGACGATGGCGACGACATGGAAATCCTCCGCACCCGCGCTGCCGAAGAACTCACCGCGATCCTCCACGCCACGCTGACCCCGATGCTGACCGCAGGATGGGAACTGCGCGGAGAACCCGGCCACGTCGTTCACCTCTCCCGCACCACCGGGAACTTCACATCCATGGTCGACATTTTCATCGAACCCTACGTGTGGACCTACTGGAACAAAGACTTCGGATGGGGCAATCGCGTGGGGGACATGGGGATCCTCGGATCACCCACCGCCGGAACCTACCTCCCCGACGACGACCTCCCCGCTGCCCAGGAACTGGGACGCCGACTCGCCTGGTGCGCACAACACCTCGGCGTGCTACCCGGCCCCACCCCCGCACGCACCGGCGCCGCCATCGTCGACAAGATCAAACGCGACCGCACCCGCAGCGGCAAAGGAATCGTCGTCACTGTCGGTGGACCGGGCCCACCGCTGGACGGCGAACCCCGCGGAGATCTCGAACCTGCCCTCGGATGGACCCGCATCCCGGACCTCGAAGAACTTTCCGACGCAACACAACTGGTATCGATAGACCAACGAGCTGCGTACCTCGCGTCCGCTGGCATGCTCGAATTCGGCTACGGAAAACCTCGACATCTTCGCGGCGAGAACGCGCTCGACGCTGCGCGGCAATCGAAAACCCCGTTCGGACTCTGGCGTGTAACCCTCCCACCGGGTGACATGCTGGCGCTCCCACCCGCTCTACCGTTGCCTCACCCACACATGCTCGCCGACCAACCTGTGCAGACCTGGATCACCACCGTCAGCCTCGATGCACTGCAAACCTCTGTCGCCGATGGCGGAATCGGCGCAGAACTCGACGACCTCGACATCGCAGAAGCGTGGGTCTACCCCGAACAGGGTCGAGCCCTCGACAAGTGGGCGAAATTCTTGAGAGAAGCCCGCAAAGTTGCCGTCGACACAGGCGACACAGCAATGAAACGGTTCATCGGCGCCTGCTACAAGGGTTACATCGGCCGAATGGTCAACCCTGACATGTGGACTGCCAAACAAATGCAACACCACCACCAACCGCTCTGGCGAGCAGCGATCATCGCACACTGCCGCTGGCGAGGTCGCCGTGTCGCGATGCGCATCGCACGCGAAACCGGCCGATGGCCGCTGCGTACGGTCACCGACTCCTGGGTCTACCCCCTGCCCCCTGGCATAGACATCGCAGACGACAGTGACGCACTCGGGAAAATGACTCTGGAAAAGCGTGCCCCGCTCACCGAGGACATAACCGTCATGCTGACCGACGCCCGCGACACCCACGAGATCAACCTCGCACTCAAAGCTGCGTTCACCGACGAAGATGAAGGAAACATATAGTGGCCCTGCATCTTCCGAAACCGCGATCAACCAAACCCGCACAAAAGACTGTCGGCTTGGACGGACTCAACGTATCCGTCTCGACAGCAGCGACCAGTGGTGTCGAAAAATCGAAATCGGTCAAAAGTGGGGGATTGGCCGGACTCACCAGCAAAGTCTCCGTACGCCAGCTCCGTACCGAAATCGGCAAAGAAGGCCTACGGCAAGCAGCTGTCGACGCCGGAAGAAAGCCACCCTCTGACCGAACACTGCGCCGCTGGGCGCAGCAAGGACGAATCCCGCACCCCGACGTCACCGAACGTGCACAACGGCGAGCCGCCATCGAACGCCTCGGCGGAATTGATGCTGTCGCAAAGAAAATCGGCCGTTCACGATCAGCGGTCTCTCGCTACCGTACCGGCGAAACGAACGAACTGCGCGCTGACGCGAAAAAGAAACTCAAGAACGTCAAAGCTCGCGACATCATGGACCGCGCCGGCGTCCTACGCCCCGACGGACGACCCAAAAAGGCCACCATCCGAGTCCGCGGGGGAGTGTCCGTCCGCAACGGTTCCGAGGAGGGTTACGACTATCGAGTGCGTACCCTCGACTTCGCGAACTCCGACAGCCCCTTCAGTCTCGACGAAACACGGGAACTCGCCATGGCTTTGGCAGGCGACGATCATGCCCGGGTGGTGGCGATCCTCGAACGTCACGCCACGATGGACTACCCCGAGAACAAGGGATTCGACCAGTACGGCGACACTTTCGGATTTCACTTCGATTCCATCGAATCCGTCCACATCGACTGGACCTAGATAGGTCATTGCGATCGCACCTCGCCGATCCGATGGCAGCCCAATTGGTCTGGATAGGCGGCTGCGTACGAGGTAGATTCACGTGAACGCGAGAGCCTCGTCACGCTCTTGCCAGCACGTACTCGGTGTTCGACAAGCACGCAACGTAAGTGCTTGGAAGTTGGTGGCGGGCAATGCGACGGGATTTCGGACCATCGGGATCCGGGAGAAAATCGCCTAATTCGACGGAATAGGGCGCGATACAGTCCTTCTCGAACGCCGGACAGCAGCGCATTCCTGATCTTCTGAACCGTCAATCGAAGCATTTTCGGCAACCGATCCGTCATATGTGATCAGTGACTCGAAGCAGCGCTTAGTGCGAGTGCCGAGGGATGGCGAGCGGGTTGATGAGTCACGATTCCCGCCGGTCTAGGCGGTTCCTCGTGGCCGGATGTCACGTTCCGCGTTGGTGAGTCTCTATCGGCTCCGGATCAGCGGTTTCACAGCAAGAGCAACCGCCGTCGGATTCGCCGTCGGCTTTCGTGGGGTGCGGTGTAGTCAGCGTCAACATGGTGGGCGGTGTGCCTTCGCGCTTGTTCAGTGTCAGTGGTGCAGGTGCAGGTGTGCAGCAAGCGTCACCGAGATCGTGACGTGGCGGCGCAATGCTTACGTTCAACTGGCCCGTTGTGCGCGGAATCTCGGGTTGGCCAGGCAGCGGCGTGGTGCGTGCCGCGCGAATCGCGTTCGCGATGACGAGGACTTCGGCGAATTCGTGGACGAACACCACGGTGGCGAGTCCGAGGACACCGGTGGCGGCGAGCGGGATGAGGACCCCAATGATGGCCAGGGAGAGCCCGATATTCTGCAACATCACCGCCCTGGCGTGGCGGGCGTGAGTGAGAACCTGCGGTAGATGCCGCAGGTCCTCACCCATCAGTGCGATGTCGGCGGTTTCGATGGCGACGTCGGTGCCCATCGCACCCATGGCGATACCGATGTTCGCGGTGGCCAGCGCGGGGGCATCGTTGACTCCGTCGCCGACCATCGCAATGTGACGGCCTCGCGCGATGTCTGGGAGCAGTCGGGCTTTGTCTTCGGGGAGCAGTTCAGCGTGGACGATGCCGATTCCGACTTGCCCGGCCAGGGCCTGTGCGGTGCGGTGATTGTCACCGGTGAGCATGGCTGTTTCGATGCCGAGTGCGGTCAGTTGGCGGATCGCTTCGGGTGCTTCTGGTCGTAATTGGTCGCGGACGGCGATCGCCGCGACCACCACGCCTCCACGTTCGATGAGGACGACGGTGGCGCCCTCGCGTTGGAGTCGGTCGACATCGGCTGCAAGGGCACCGGGTTCGACCCAGCCCGGTTTTCCCAGCCGCAGTACTACGCCGCGATGTGTGCCGTGCAGTCCGTGTCCGGCGACGGCAGTGACGTCGTCGGCCGGATCGACGGTCTCGGCGGCGTCGAGGATTGCTCGGGCGAGTGGGTGTTCGCTGCGAGATTCGAGTGCTGCTGCGGCCGAGAGTGCTTGTTCGCGTGTGGTTCCGGGCGTGGTGACGACGTCGATTACTTCGGGTGCTCCGGCGGTGAGGGTACCGGTCTTGTCGAGGGCGACCACCGTGATGCGGCCGAGTTCTTCGAGTGCAGCTCCTCCTTTGACGAGGGCGCCGTTTCGGCTTGCGGCACCGATCGCCGCCACCACTGACAGGGGTACTGAGATTGCGAGTGCGCAGGGTGATGCGGCAACGAGCACCACCAGTGCTCGTTCGATCCACAGCATCGGATCGCCGAGGAGCGTGCCCATTCCCGCGACCAGTGCGGCGAGGACCATGATTGCCGGTACCAGGGGGCGGGCGATGCGATCGGCAAGGCGTTGGCCGGACCCCTTACGATCCTGGGCTTCTTCGACGATGTGCACAATCCGAGCCAATGAGCTGTCGGAGGCGCGGGCGGTGACGTCGACTTCGATGGCTCCGCCGCCGTTGATCGCCCCCGCATGGAGTTGATCGCCCGGTCCGGCTTCGACGGGCACCGATTCGCCGGTGATCGCGGACAGGTCCAGGCTGGTGGTGCCGGCGGCGATGGTGCCGTCGGTGGCGGCGCGTTCACCGGGGCGCACGAGCATGCGGTCACCGACGGTCAACTCGTCCGGTTCGATCGTGACTTCGCGGCCGCCGCGCAGGACGGAGACGGTCGGCGGCACCAACGCGAGGAGCGCTCGCAGGCCGCGCCGGGTTTTGGTCACGGCATAGTGTTCGAGGCCTTCAGCGACGGAGAACAAGATCCCGAGCATCGCGGCTTCGTTGATCTGGCCGAGCGCGATCGCGCCGATCGCGGCGATCGTCATCAGGGTTCCGACGCCGATGCGGCCGTGGCGCAGGTTCACCGCGGTATTCGGTACGAAGGTCGATGCCGCGATGATCGCGGCGACGAGAGCTACGGCGGTGCCGGCGGCGGTGCGTCCGATCAGCCAGGAGATCGCCAGTAGAAGCGCTGCTGCTGCGGCTATCTGCAGGTCGCGGACATGCCAGAGTCGTTGCTCACTCTCGTGCACCTCGGTGGCGTCTTGCGCGCTGGGGTCTGGGCCGCAGCATGCGTCAGCCATGAGTGCTCTCCGGTTCGGTTGCAGCGTCGGAGTCTTCGGTGTTGCTGCGCGCTAGCAGTTTCTGTATGTCAGCCGGGATCGGCATCGGTGTCATCAGCCCGACAGCAGTGCGTCCGGTGTTGCTTACCGGATACCGCCCACTCAGCGATCCGGGCGCGGCGACCACAATGCGGAGGACTTGACCGAGTGCTTCGCGTCGATCATGTTGCCGCAGCGCCAGGTTGAGCATCGAGAGGTGGTTGCGGGTATGCAGCCACGGATGTGGCTGCGAGAGGATATGGGGGCGTTCGAGGTGACTCCACCGGACCGTGTCGTCGGACGCGGTGTGCGCGGAAGACATTTCACGCTCGTACAGTGCGCGAACTGCGGTGGTCGGCGTAGACATGGCGGTTCCTCCCTATTCGTGACACGGTCAGCAGCAGCCTTCGGCATCCGATTTCGGGCACAGAGTGGGGTCGACGGCGAGGACGAGGTCCATCAATTGTCCGAGGGTGTCCCCGATCCGTGGATCGGCCAGCTCGTAGCGCGTTCGGCGGCCCTCGGGGACGGCGACGACGAGTCCGCACCCGCGCAGGCAAGCGAGGTGATTCGAGAGAATCTGACGCGATACCCCGATCTGGTCGGCGAGGTCCGACGGATACCCCGGGGTCTCCCGCAGGCTGAGCAGTACCTGGGTTCTCGTCGAGTCCGAGAGGGCGTATCCGAATCTTGACAGGGCGTCCCGATGCAGCAAGGTATCCATATCAACCATAATACAGAATATTATGAATACAGGAAATAATGAATAGTCTGCGGTATGTCGACAGACGCCTCTCGTTATAGGTGTCGACGATTGGATCAAGCACGTGCCGACGAACTCGCGTGGGTGAAACTCCGAGTCGCCGATCGGAGCGTGCGCCGCCCACCGGATCCACATACCGGTTGAGCAATCACATCTGCCGCTCTCGTTGGCCTGCCACTGGGCTGCCCGGCAGTTCTGTTGGGCGGGACTCTGTGCAGATTGTTGTTGTGAAGCAGTCCAGTGCCAGGGGCGCGAAGGTCGAGCGAGGGCGGCTAGCCCATAGGTTGATCTGCGGCATCCTTGTCGAGACTCCCGTCTCTCTCCCACGGCCACGTCATCAGAGCCCAGATGACGAATACGATCGTCATCCCAGAAAACAGATACACCGGCCACGGACCCATCAGATCCAGCAGCGATGCGGTGGAAGGTTTGGCGTTGAGAAAGCCGTAATTGGTATCGGCGACGCGATTGAAGATGAAAGTGACTATCGCCCATGTGAGCGTGACCAGTACCGCGAGGCGGTAGCTGCGCCATGTAGGTCGCATTCTCCGGCCCCACGTGAGATAGATCGCGGCCCAGACGACAAACAGGTGAATCGCCCAGAAGACAAGAAACTCGTAACCGGGGAAGTCTGGCCCGGCCAGAGCCGGTGAAATCAACGCCTGCGTACTCAATACAAGCCCCCAGTAGTAGGTGAGGGCGAACGGCCAATGTCGGTGCGACCACAATGCGTAGATCGCGGAAACTGTCGCGAGATCGGTGAGTTGTAGGGGTACGGATCCTCCTAGCGTGGGCGAGGACAGCGAGTAGAGCACCGCCGAGCCGTATATCACCGCCAGTATTCCGCCGAGGACGCGGCTGAGGTGGCGAGCTTGCACCTCGGTCTGTCTACGTCCCGCAAAGATCAGAAACACCGAACCCACGACAAACAGAGCGATGACGGCCCAATGCGATAGGCCGTACGCCGAAAACTCGGGTTGCGCAGAATACACATCTCTCACTTCCTCGGCGCCGCCGAACGCACTGCTCCATGACAACCTTCGCAGATAGCTGTTCCAGTTCGGAAGTGCCGTTCTCCGGCTTAGTTGACGATGATCGTGTCCCCAGTGAGAGAAAGGGGGTAACTGTGTAGGGACTTCTGAGCCGGTCGTTGCACGACCGAGCCATCGACGATGGAGTATCGGCTGCCATGACATGGGCAGTTGATCGTTCCATCGCTGACCTCGGAGACTACGCATCCCTGGTGGGTACATACCGCAGAGAAGGCTTGGAACACGCCTTCCTGCGGCTGGGTGATCACGACTTGCTCGTCCGCCAGAATGACTCCGCCGCCGACAGGAACCGCTGATATCGGAACCTCGGCACTGCCCAGGGTTACGCCGGGTGCATTGCTGTTGTTCTGGGTGCTACATCCGGCGACGGCGAGACAAGTTGTTGCGCAGGCTGTTAGGAGGACCGTTCGGCGCCCGACCTTGATGTCGGATGGATCGATCGTGCTCATGCGGGGACCACCAAACCAGTGAGAAACATCAGGAGTATTCCGACGCCGACGCCGACGAGGACCAGAGGGTCCAGGTCTGAGCGGCCTTGTGTGCGCAGGGATGGTGCGATTTGGATGATGACTTGAATGATTGCCCCGACACCGACTCCGAGCAGCAACGCAGATACTTCACGGTTGTCGACGCCCGCTCCGATAACAGCACCGAGGATTGCCGGCGCACCCGCGATCAACCCCAATCCCAACAAGGTCAGTAGGGGGGTGCGTCGCCGAGCCAATGGGGCGATGATCGCGAGCCCCTCTGTTGTGTTGTGCAGGGTGAATCCGATGACGAGGAATGCGCCGAGTGCAAGTTCACCTACCGCATACGCGGATCCGATCGCGAGGCCTTCTCCGAGGTTGTGCAATCCGATGCCGATGGAAATCATCAGTGCCAGGCTGAGTTCGGATGCGCCTGTCGTGCCGGCTCGGCGCCGTTTTCCTCTCAGATAGCGGTCGATGCACGTGAGCGTCAGGAAGGCGATCACCGCGCCGAGGACGACGAGAGTGCCGCCGCCGAAGGCTCCGCTCGAGGCTGCTGCCAGTTTGAACCCTTCACTCGTGCCGTCGAAGATCAAGAAGGCGAGTAGGCCGACCGTGACGGCCAGTACGAATCTGACTGCCCTGGTGCCGGCGCGCCGCATCACCGGCAGCAAGAGCATCCCGAGCAGGACCGGGATGATTCCGACGTATGTGCCCAGGAGGGCCATCAGGCCGAAGAATGCCACTCCGGGGGCGGGAGTTGCTACAGCAGCGGGAATTTCGTGTTCGATGACCAATCCTGTGGAGGTGAGCATCGATACGAGGTACGGCTGGCCGGTGATCCACGGGTAGTCGAGGGTGACCGTCTGGGACTCGAGTCTGCCGATGGGATCTGCAGCTCCTACCAAGTCGACGAATGTGTCGTTCACGGCAACTTGCGCGACGGTCACCGCGTCGGGGCCGGTGTTGCGTAGCGTCAACGTGATTCGGCCTGGTTCGAGGGCCGTCCGTTCGACGGAGATGTTCTCGATCGGTGGGCCGGTACGTTCGGGAAGGCTTTGTCCGGCGAGCATTGCCAGCGCAGTCAAGGCGACGACGATGATCGCGAGCACTGCAGCGCCTCGGAACCAAAGGCCAGCGCGAGATGTGTCGCCGTGATCGGACTCTGTCTGCGCGGAACCCGCAGCGCCAAGGGAATTCTCATGAGTGCTCGTCGGAGGGGTTGAATTCGGGGCGTCACTCATTCGGTCACCTCGAAGAACCCCATCCAGCCCAGATCGGCGAATTCAGTCTTGTGGGCGTGGAACATGTACTTGCCCGGGTGGGGAAAGCGCAGTTCGCATATTCCACGTTGGCCCTGGGCCTGGACGATCGTGTCGGTGAATTCGCTGGGTTCGAGCCGTGTCCCGGTCGGGTAGTAGTCGAAGAAGTTTCCGTGGATGTGGAAGCTGTTGATCGGGTCGTATTCGAGGATGTTGACCAGATAGATGCGAACCAACTCGCCTCGTTTCACCTGTACAGGTTCGTGCATGTAGTGAAAAGGGATGCCGTTGACGGCGTAGAGCTGATTTCCTTGTCCGTCGAAGGTGGTGTTGTAACCGTGCATCACCATCACCATTTCGTCGGCCGCTGGACGGCCCTGAGCGGGATCGACGATGAATGTGCCGTACATTCCGCGGGCAATGTGCTCGGCGAGCGGACTGACGTGGCAGTGATAAAGATGCAATCCGAAAGGGGTGGCATCGAATTCGTAAGTGAATGACTCTCCTGGCTCGATGATGCCCCGGCCCACCCCGGGAATTCCGTCCATTTCAGCGGGATGGATTCCGTGAAAGTGCATCGTGTGGGGGTGCGCGGAACCGTTGACGAACTTCACTCGGAGCCGGTCTCCCTCACTGCACCTCAATGCGGGACCCGGAATGCGGGAGTTGAAGGTCCACGCGGGATAATAGACTCCCGGTGCTACCTCGATCTCCTCGTCCGCTGCAAAGATCTCCCACTCGCGTAACGTTCGGCCGTCAGACGATACGGAAGTCGTCCCGTAGTCGAAGTCACGCAGCATTGCGGTGGGATGAAATCCGTTGGCGAGGTGGTTCACCTGCCGACCGGCCCGAAAGGTCGCACCGCTCGTGCCGCCGTGACGGACTCCGCCGTCTCCGTCAGGTGCGGCGGCACCCGGGTTGGTGTCTCCGGGATGCTCGGTAGGCGATGCGCCCGCCACTCTTCCTGCGTTCATCATGAGTCCGGCTGATCCGGCGAGCGCCCCGCCGATCAACAATTGGCGCCGCGAGGGTGCGCTCATGGCCACCCGACCGAAGCATCGACATTCTTAACAGTCAAGAGAGTCACACCTCAAAGTTTGTCATGCCAAACTTTATTTTCATAGTCCCCAAACTATCCGAACTGATTTGACCGAAGCCAGGCGGACCTCGCGAATTTTCGACGAGTGGGGGCGTCGTGGTTTCGCCACCTCGAACCGCAGAAGTTCGAAGAGATGGGCTGCTGCCCCGCCGACAGCGCTCCGGCTCCCTCCTCGCGCGAGTCAGGTCACACGGATTGCGGGCGCTGAATCTCGGGTTCGGACCCGCACGAGGATTCGACCAGCAGCGACACGACGACCAGGATGAATCCACAGGTGAGGTAGGTATCGGCAAGATTGAAGGTGGGCCACCAGCCGGTGTGGAAGTAGTCGGTGACCTTCCCGTCGAGGGCTCGGTCGACCACATTGGAGGCAGCTCCGGCGACAATCAGAGCGAAACCGATCACGGCCACCCCACGACTTTGCGGGACACTCCGCCAGGCGTATACGGCGATTCCAATGGTGGCGAGAGCGGTAAAGGCGATGATGACGGCACTTGGCAGCTGATTACCCAGGCTGAAGGCGACACCACTGTTGTATGCCAGTCTCAATCTGACGACGCCCAGATCTATCTCGTTGGACCCGGAAAGGTGCTTCCGTGCAACGGGTTCAACCGCCAGAGCTATGCCTGCCGAAATAAGCGCTGTTGTTACGAAGAGTGCTCGTCTCATGCGATATGTGGTTTGTTGTTCGTGTTCCGGGGCAAGTGCCTCGCTGGCGCTCACCACGGAAGCTCCTGGCAACGCCCGTCGCCCGCAGCAGGTTCCACTTGCAGGGTCGCGTGCACGAGATCGAACTGCTTGGCCAACAGATCCTGGGCCACAGCAAGAACCTTGGTCGGATCGGACTCGTCATCGATCGTCAGATGAGCCGACGCAACCTCCATGCCCGATGTCAGCGTCCAGATGTGAAGGTCGTGGGCGTCCTTGACTCCGGCGATCCCCTGCAAGGCTTGCGTCACCTCGGTGATGCTCACGCCCGCGGGGGCATGCTGGAGCAGGATTCGCAGAGCATGGCGCCCGAGATTGTATGCACGCGGTAGGACGAACAAGCCGATCGCAACGCCGATTACCGGGTCTGCGTATCGCCAGCCGAAGATCAGTGTGACCAGTCCGCTGATCAGGACTCCGACGGATCCGAGCATGTCCGCCATGACTTCGAGATACGCGCCGCGAACATTGATGCTTTCCTTTGCTCCGCTGCGAAGCAGCAAAAATGCCGCGATGTTCATTACGAGGCCGACGACAGCGACAATGCTCACAGGGAGCCCCGGAACCTCAGGTGGATCGGAAAGTCGACCGGCTGCTTCGTAGAGAACCCATCCGGCGACACCGAACAGGAGTAGAGCGTTGAACAAGGCTGCGAACACTTCTGCCCGATACATACCGAACGTGCGATCAGGGCGCGATCGTGCCCTTTGAGCAAGCAAGATGGCTGTCAAAGCCATGAGGATGCCGAACACATCGGTGAAGACGTGTGCGGAGTCGGAGAGCAGGGCGAGCGATGACGTGGACAAGCCCACGATGACTTGCGTGACGAACGTGACCAGGCCGAGTCCGACGGCTATCCACAGTTTGCTGACATGTTTACCGGATGCACTCGCAGCCTGTTCTGCAACACCGTGCCCATGACCGTGACCCATCTCGATTTGCCCTTCTCTGTCGTCGACCACATGGTCGCATTGTCATATGCGCATATCTGATGATTGGAGGGCTTCAGTAAACCCCGACTGAAACCCCCTTGCAACTATCGGTCATAGTATTTTGGTCCGGAGCGCCGATCGCGCGGGCGAGATCCACACCCCGAGAGGCCCCACCCGCAATGATCGAAACCGAACCGGATGACACTCGCGCCGATATTCTTGTCATCGGACGACCCACGCGGAAAGTGTTGGGATGGGGTGTCGTAGCCGCGATCACTGCAGCGGTGTTGGCTAGGGCGTCAACATCCGAAGCGCTGCGATTGCTCGGACTTCCTGATCCAGGTCCCCTGACCACTTACGGACTCCCCGCAGTGATGGCGTTCGGCGAGGTTGCCGCCGTGATTACCGTAGGCAGTCTGCTTTTGGCTGCCGTTCTCGTTCCGCCTCAAGCTTCAGGTGTACTCGATGTCGACGGATATCTGGCGCTACGAACCGCAAGCGTCGCCGCCGCTATCTGGGCGGTATGCGCGGCGCTTCTCGTTCCACTCACCCTCTCGGACAGTTCAGGCCAACCTCTCTCCGTCGTGTTCGCCGATCCAGGGCTGTTCGCTCGCGCGATTGCGGACATCGATGTCACCACTGCATGGGCATGGACCGCAGGACTCGCACTCGTGCTCGCGATTGCGTGTCGTCTGACCCTGCGATATTCGTGGACACCGTTACTCCTCGCATTCGCTTTGTTCAGCCTGCTCCCCAGGGCACTGTCGGGTCACTCCTCCTCGGGAGGATCCCACGACATCGCCACGAACAGTTTGGTTCTGCATATCCTTGCGGCGTCGATCTGGATGGGAGGAATAGCGGCTCTCGTGCTGCATGCCCGCAGAAAGGGGAGCTATCTCGACTTCGCCGCGCGCCGCTTCTCGGCCGTGGCACTCATGGCGTTCGTCGTCATAGCGATCAGCGGTGTGGTCAACGCTGCCGTGCGGGTGCCGCTCACCGAGGTGTGGAGTAGCACCTACGGTGTCTTGATTCTTGCCAAAGTCGCCGCCTTGGTCCTCACGGGACTGGCGGGTTGGCGCCAACGGAAAGTCGCGATCGCCGAACTGACGAAGGACCCCGGCGACGGTCGCACCTTCATTCGTCTGGCAGTGGTGGAGTCGGTCGTTCTCGCAGTAACCGTCGGTATCGCCGTCGCGCTGGGCCGCACGCCGCCCCCGGCGCCCATGGAACGACAGGATCCGAGCAGAGTCGAGGAGGTACTCGGGTATGCGCTCGATGGCGTACCGACTGCGGGCCGCTTGCTCGTCGACTGGCGATTCGATCTCATTTTCGGAACTCTCGCCGTGGTGTTGGCTGCGTGCTACTTCGTCGGCGTTTTTCGCCTCCGGCAGCAGGGCGTGCAGTGGTCGACGTGCCGATCGGTCAGCTGGGCTCTGGGGTGCCTCGTGTTGCTTGTCGCAACATCGTCGGGAGTGGGTAGATATGCACCCGCAGTGATGAGTGTGCATATGGCCGCAACGTCCGCCGTGGCGGTCCTTGCTCCACTCTGTCTGGTCCTGGGCGCCCCGTTCACGCTGTTTAGGCTCTCCGTTCGACGATCGTCCGGAGATGCGCCCGGGCTGAGGGAATGGGCGCAAAGCGTGTACAGAGGCTCCTGGTTCCGATTCGTGTCCCAGCCCTATGTGATTGCTGTGATTTTCGCCGGAGCCCTGCCTCTCCTTTACCTGGGGGGGATGTACAGCGCTGTCGCCGGCTCGCACGTCCCCCATCTGGTGATCAATGGCACCCTGCTGATCTGCGGTTTCATGTTCTTCTGGGTCATGGTCGGCGTCGATCCCTTGCCGAGACGAGCAAGCCCCGCAATCAGAACGGTCCTTCTTCTGGCGGCGTTCTTCGCCTATGCGTGCCTCGCAGCAGCCTTGATTGCCACTGACGCGGTGATTGCCGATTGGTACTTCACATCGTTGCAGCGAGGTTGGCTAGAGGACCTCGCACGAGATCAGCGCCTCGGTGCCGGACTGATACTCGCTGTCGGAGTAATTCCCCTGGCAATTGCTACAGGGATCCTTGTCATCAGGCGCTGTGCGGGTCGAGAGACCGACTCTCAGCAAGTCAGGAGGGAAAAGTGAGTACTCGCAGTGAGGCTTTTCATCGAGAGTGTGATCTCTTGTCAACGCCCGATGAAAAACTATGCGAAATAGTAGTACGCTGACTGGGACCGTCACCATTCTGTGACCTTCCGCGACGCAAGGAATGCGATCTTGGCCCGACACCGCAAGCCCGACACCGACGATCTCGACTGCACGCTTCGGGAAAGTTACCTTTTCGGCACTCTCCACAGTGGTCACAACCTGGAGGGCGACTCGATCCGGATCTCCACCACGTCAGCAGTCGACGTTGAATCCGGCGTTGGAAGCGTTCACTCGCGACGAGGCGGCGCTCATCGCCGACAGTCCCGCAGTCGTCCTGGTGGGCGGGCCTTGGTTCTCTCTGTTGCCACCGGCGCTTTGCTCGCCGCCGGAACATCCGCTTCACATGCCTCGGCAGGGAGCGTCAGTGCTCCTGTCGAGCTCGACCAGCAACCGCTGGCACCTCTCGTCGAGCAGGCACTGGCTTCGGCTCCGGAAATTCTTCAGGTCCCCAAAGTGGCCGACCTGGGGAAGTTGGCCGAACAGCTGGCTCGAGGCACCGAACGCGACGCCGAGCGCGCTTCGAGAGAGGAGGCTGCGCGCCAGCCGCTGACGATGGCTCCAGTGAGCGGAACATTGACCTCGAACTACGGACCGCGGTGGGGGTCGACTCACTACGGGTTGGACATTGCCAATGAGATTGGTACGCCTATCGTGTCCGTGACCGACGGTACGGTACTCGAGTCCGGACCTGCGTCGGGTTTCGGACTGTGGGTCCGTATCCTGCAGGATGACGGGACAATCGGGGTCTTCGGACACATCAACGAGACTCTGGTAACCGCGGGTCAAAAGGTGCGTGCCGGAGAATTGATTGCGACGGTAGGAAACAGAGGACAATCAACAGGGCCACATCTGCATTACGAGGTGTGGCAGGCAGACGGCCAGAAGGTCGATCCCATGGCATGGTTGGACGCGCGCGGGGTACAGATCCAGCCTCCGGCCATCAGTGACTGACGCAATCGACGATTTTCGAAGGGGGAAGGAAGATGAAGAGGCTCGGCGGGCTCGAATCCGAAGTGATGGATCTCCTGTGGGATGCAGACGAGCCGCAGTCTGTGCGGGATCTGGTCGACCGCTTCGAGGGCGGCGCCCCGAAGGCATACACCACGATCTTGACCGTCGTGACGCACCTTCACGAAAAAGGTTGGGTGCAGAGGGAAAAACGAAGCCGCGCGTACATCTATTCGCCATCGCGTAGCCGCGATGAAGCTGCCTCGCTGGCCATGCGCGAATTACTCGACAACAGCAATGACTCTGTTTCAGCGCTTCTGCACTTCGCGCAAAACGTCTCCGATGACGAATACGAGGCACTGCGGCGAGCACTGGATCACGGCAAGGTTCGGTAGATGACTCTCGCTGCAGTCCTCTTTCTCGGGGCGGTGCTCATCGGAGCGTTCATGCCCAAGGTTTTGCGGCGTTTCGAATCGACCACTCTGGCTCCTGCAGCGATTCTCGCGGCATGGATCGGCAGCATCGCAGGTCTGGGGTTCTTTGCCGTATCGGCAGTAGCGATCCTTCTGTGGCCGAGCCATGCGCCGGCCGAAGGACTCTCCGAGGCCCTTGTGCGATGCTTCACTGCCTTCCAACACGCGATGGCCCCCTGGATCGGGGAAGCGCTCGCTGTCGGCGGAGTTGCGGTTACCGCGCTCATCGCCGCTCGCAGCTTGTTCTTGGCTCATCGGCAACATAAGGGCCGAGCGAAGGTCCGCGACTACCACCGTGATGTCGTATCGATCATCGCCCGCGCAGATCCGGCATCGGATGATGTTCTCTGGCTTGATCATCCGATGCCGATGGCCTACAGTGTCGCGGGACGGCCAGGGTTCGTCGTAGCGACCAAAGGTCTTTCCGATTGCTTGACCGCATCCGAGCGTGAAGCGGTGATCGCACACGAGCGGGCACACTTGCGAGGTCACCATCACCGAATCATCAGTGTGTGCGAAGTCTTCGCGAAGGCGCTGCCGTTGATCCCGCTGTTCAAAGCGGCTCCTGTTGCGGTGCGGCGGCTGGTCGAGCTAGCTGCCGACGATCGGGCCGCACAGGCCACCAGCCCCGATGCCGTCAGGTCGGCGTTGCGCGTGGTGGCGACGTCGCCGCTACCTCAGCCGGTGTGGACCCTCGGACTCGGTGACGACGAGATCTCGGTGCGCTTGGTCAGGCTGCAAGCGGATTCCCGGATTCGCGGCACCAAACTGGTCTGTATCTCTGCAGCGGTGCTCCCGATGATCGTTCCCGTCATCGCCGCGTTGACCACCATGGTCGTTTTTTCGGCGTCCGCTCATGCCCTCGTGACCTGACGGCAGTCGGAAAGGGTGGCCGAGGCGCCACCCCAACCCAAAAACTATGCAACGTAGTATTTGGGTTATGCTTCTGGCGCACACTCTATTTGCGTCTCGACAGGAAGCGGGCTGACTATGACCGCAATTGCATCACCCCCTATCCCCGCCCGGCCGTACCCCGCGCGTAGAGCGCCGAAGGGATCGGTGCTGCGGAACCTTGTGACGACGACCGATCACAAGACACTCGGCCTGATGTATTTGGTGACTTCGTTCGCGTTCTTCCTCATCGGCGGACTCATGGCGTTGATCATGCGTAGTGAACTGGCGATTCCGGGCATGCAATTCCTGTCGAACGAGCAGTACAACCAACTCTTCACCATGCACGGCACGATCATGCTCCTGCTGTACGCGACGCCGGTGGTGTTCGGATTCGCCAATTTCGTTCTCCCCCTACAGATCGGTGCGCCGGACGTCGCCTTCCCGCGACTGAACGCTTTCAGCTACTGGCTCTACCTTTTCGGCGCCCTCATCGCTACAGGCGGGTTCGTCACCCCCGGCGGTGCCGCAGATTTCGGCTGGACGGCCTACACACCTCTGAGTTCGGCGGTCAGCTCACCCGGAGTCGGTGCGGATCTCTGGATTGTAGGACTTCTCGTCTCCGGTCTCGGCACGATTCTCGGCGCGGTCAACATGATCACCACCATTGTCTGCTTACGCGCTCCCGGCATGACGATGTTCCGCATGCCGATCTTCACGTGGAACATCTTCATCACCTCCGTCTTGATTCTGTTGGCCTTCCCGCTGTTGACCGCCGCACTCTTCGCACTGCTTTACGACCGTCGCCTCGGAGGCAACATATTCGACCCCGCGAATGGCGGAGTCCTGCTGTGGCAGCACCTGTTCTGGTTCTTCGGCCACCCCGAGGTGTACATCATCGCGCTGCCGTTCTTCGGCATCGTCTCGGAAATCTTCCCGGTCTTCAGCCGCAAACCGATCTTCGGCTACAGCGGCCTGGTGTACGCAACGCTGGGTATCGCGGCGCTGTCGATCGCAGTGTGGGCTCACCACATGTACGCAACCGGCGCTGTTCTCCTGCCGTACTTCTCGTTCATGACGTTCCTGATCGCCGTGCCGACAGGTGTGAAGATCTTCAACTGGATCGGCACGATGTGGAAGGGACACTTGACGTTCGAGTCACCGATGCTGTTCTCTCTCGGATTCTTGATCACCTTCCTCTTCGGTGGTCTGTCCGGTGTACTTTTGGCCAGCCCTCCGTTGGATTTTCAGGTCACGGATACTTACTTCGTGGTCGCCCACTTCCACTACGTGGTCTTCGGTACGGTCGTGTTCGCCACGTACGCCGGTATCTACTTCTGGTTCCCGAAGATGACCGGTCGCATGATGGACGAGCGCCTCGGCAAGTGGCACTTCTGGACCACGTTCGTCGGCTTTCACATGACGTTCCTCGTCCAGCACTGGCTCGGTGCCGAAGGTATGCCGCGTCGTTACGCCGATTACCTGCCCGCGGACGGGTTCACCACACTCAATACAGTCTCGACCATCGGGTCCTTCATTCTCGGAGCATCCACCCTCCCGTTCATCTGGAACGTCTTCAAAAGCTACCGATTCGGCGAAGTTGTCACTGTCGACGATCCGTGGGGATACGGAAACTCGCTGGAATGGGCAACGACCTGCCCACCGCCGCGCCACAACTTCACCGAGTTGCCGCGCATCCGCAGCGAACGCCCTGCTTTCGAATTGCATTACCCGCACATGGTTGCTCGGATGCGGGCAGAAGCGCACGTCGGGGCCGGTCATCGGCCGGAGACGAGTTCATCGGAATCGGAGCAGGTACTTACCGCTTCCACGTCCGATGGTGACGAGAAGAAGTAGTTCGGCGACGAAGACCGATGGGAAAGTCAATGTCAACACGAACAATGCCGGTGGTCATCGTCCCGGCAACCGATGCTGCTGCTGCCGCACTCGCGGACTGGTTGATTCGAGACGTACTGCCGGCCGCTCTCGACGGCGGTGTGGCGAACCATGCTGGTGCCCGGTTGCGAGCGTTGCCGCCGGTATCTCGTCGCCACATCCGGCACCCTCGCAAACTTCGGGTTCACACCCGTCGAGTCAGCGAAGCAATCGCGGCAATCGAGAATCATCTCCAGGCCGTAGCGGGTTCGGTTGACGCAGAGCGGATCTTCACGCGTTCCGCCACTGTCCTTCCAGACCCCGTGCTGAATGCCTCAGCCAGTATCAGTGGCGCGGTGATGGATATCGGGAGTTCCGCGGCGGCGTTGGCGAATCGTGCCCTCCTTCTCGTTCCGGCGACAATCGAGTCGTCGGAAGCGGCGCTCTCGACCCGATCGAGGGTGACCGAATCCTATTACGCTCTCCTTGCGCGGCTGTGGCACAAAGATTTTGACGCGAGTATCGTCATTCCTCCGCAGATCGAACCCTGAGCGCTCCTCGCTTCGGTGTGCTGTCACGAGGGGGGCACACCGAAGTGAGATTGTTCGCGATCTCGACGCCGATTCTCAGTCGTACGGCGCGGCGACCAACGAGCAATCAGTGCGGCACGGCAAAGAGAGCAGCTACTTCTTCGGAGGAATTGCTCTCTTTGCTGCAAGCGCAGCCTTCTGAATCTGGCTGGTCAGTTTTCCGCCCGTCCTGGCTTCGGCAGAAGCGGCAGTTTTGTCGATTGCATTTTCGATCTTGTCTGCGTTCTTCGAGGCAGCCTCCTTGCCTTTGTCGACTAACGCTTTCGCTGCACCCATGAGTTTCATGGTCGTCTCCTTGGTCTGGCCTCAATCGCCGATGGTCGAGAAGATTGCGGATCTAAAAACTAAGATCCATAGTAGTTGCGTTAAGGGGTGACTGCTCGCGCAACTACCGAGGTCGACGGCGTCGGCGGATTCTCGTGAGACTCTCAGACCAGCGTCGACCAGTAGGTCCAGAATGCGTTGAGAATCATGCTCGCGACGGACAAGACCCAAATAGTAGGCACGAGCGTGTGATTCTTGGTGCCGACGGTCACGATTCTCGTCACGGTTCGAGAGGAGGCTGAGCGGCTACGGGTGCACAGGTGCAAAGTGGCGTACCACAGGGCTGTCATTGTCACCACCCACACGAGCATGCAGTACGGACACAGTGCCTGGATTCTGTACAGGCTTTGGAATATCAGCCAGTGAACCAGCACCGCGCCGGCGAACAATCCGATGACGATACAGCGCCAATACCATTGAGGCAGTGCGTTTGTTGCGACGAGGGTCACGATTCCCGTGGTCAGCAAGACGGTGAACCCGACTATGCCGAGGATCGAGTTCGGGAAACCGAAGATCGACGCCTGGGGAGAACTCATCACCGATCCACAGCTGAGGACGGGGTTGATGCTGCAGGACGGGCGGTATGAGGGATCCACGAGAAGCTGAATCTTCTCAATGGTCAGAATCAGAGACGCCGCCAACCCGAGAGCGCCAGTAGTAACGAGAATCCATCCGGTCACAGAGGCAGAGCACACTTTCGGATGCGCGCCGACAGATGAAGACGCTCCGGCATCAATCTGGGTGCCGTGTGAACCCGTCGATGTCATTGGGACAGTGCTGCGTCGATGCGAGCGGTGAGATCGTCGTACGTCGGCATCGACGGCAACTGGACGCCGTTGAGGAACAGTGTGGGCGTGCCCTGCACTCCCAGGTCGATTCCTTCGTTGAAATCCTGTTCGACACGTTCGGCGACCGCCGGGTCGTTCACATCCGCGTCGAAGGCTGCCATGTCGAGTCCCAGATCCTGTGCGAATGAACGAAATACTGCTTCTTGGGACTCGGACGACTCGCCCCACTGGGTCTGCGTGTCATACATCCGCTGGTACATCTCGACGAACTTCCCTTGCCGGGACGACGCTTCGACCACTCGCGCCGCGAGTCCACTGTTCGTGTGACTGGGAATGGGAAAGTACCGTACACCGAACGTGATGCGGTCAGCGTACTCAGCACGTATCCGCTCCATCGTCGGATACATGGCCAGGCATGCCTCGCACTCGAAGTCGAGGAATTCGACCAGAACGACGTCGTTGTCCGGCGCAGTGGACAGCAGGTGTGTGTCGTCGCGAAGAACCGACGCGCCCGAAGCCCCGGCGTTGGTGGTCTCCGTCGCGCTGCGGTTGCCGAGCAACAGTGCGCCGAGGACGACAGCGAAGACAGCTACCAGGGCTATCGAGAATTTCGCGTTGGTGGTCAACTTCATGGATCCGCCTACCTGATCGGAGTTCGTCGATGCGTGCAACCTCCCGGCCACCACACAGCCCTGAATACTATGCAACATAGTAGTCGGAGGTATTGTCTCAGCGAAGTGCGGTGTGCATCGATCGCCGGACTCCGCACCTCGATGGTGTGAGCCGAGTAGGAGGAACAGATTTTGAGGCGTGCAATGGTTGTGCTGCTGGTGGCTGCGGGGTGTGCGCTCATAAGCGCAGGCACCGCGCAAGCACACAGTGCACTGGTCGGATCGACTCCATCCGCCGACGCAGTTCTCGACACTGCGCCGAGTTCGGTGGAATTGGTTTTCAATCAGGAGATTCAGACGAGTTTCGCGAACGTGACCGTCAGTGCGGCCGACGGGACGCAGGTCGGAGCCGGGGAGCCGTCGGTGCAGGGAGAGCGCGTTTCTCTCGTGACGACCGGTCAGATGTCGTCTGGCACTTACACCGTTGGTTACCGGGTGATCTCTGAGGACGGACACCCGATCACGGGGTCGTACTCCTTCACCTTGAACGCGGCGACGAACAATGCGGCGCCGCTTCCCGGAGGTGCAACACCTCCGGCAACTGTTGCGCCGTCGGCGGCGACCGCCGATGCCGACTCCGACGACGGATCCCCACTGTTGTTGCCGATTCTCGGTGGCGCAGTGGCAATCCTGTTCGTGATCGGGATGGTCATCGTTCTCCGCGGAGACAAGCGCTCGAAGCGCTGAGATTTTACAACACAGTACGAGCGGGGAGGGACAACGTAGGTGATGGACTGGATACGTTTACCCGAGGCCGTGCCTTCGTTCGGAGCAATGGTGGGGTGGGCGCCGCAGCCGCTCCCGGTCCTACCACTGATCGGAGTCCTACTGGCAGCGTGGTACTGCTGGGGTGTCTACCGGGTGACGGCTTCCGGTCGGGTGTGGCCGTGGACGAGGACGGCGAGCTTCCTCTTCGGCTGTATATTGCTGATCCTGGTCACGGGGCTCGCCGTCGAGGGCTACGGGTACGAACTCTTCAGTATCTGGATGTTCCAGCATTTGACCTTGTCGATGGCGATTCCACCACTGCTGGTTCTCGGCAGTCCAGGTCTGCTTCTGCTGCGCTCCACGCCTCATGCAGGTTGGGGAATTCCGATCCTCAAGCTTGCATTGACGGCACTCAGAAGCCGGACGGCGAAGATTCTGCTACACCCCGGCGTCACGATTCCGCTGTTCCTGTTCAGCTACTACGGCATTTACCTCTCTCCGGTGTTCGACCTGGTGGCGTCGTCCTGGGTCGGTCACACGGGCCTGGAGGTCTTCTTCCTGGCCACTGGAGTGTTGTTCATCGTTCCGGTGCTCTCATCGGGGCCGTTGCCCGTCAAGCAAAGCAACCTGGGGCGATGTTTCGACCTGTTCGTCGAAATGCCTCTCCATGTTTTCATCGGCGTGATCCTGATGATGGCAACCTCGCCGCTTCTGAGTACCTTCACCAATCCGCCGGCGTCCTGGAACGTCGATCTGATGGCCGATCAACAAATGGCGGGGGCTTTGGCATGGTCGTACGGAGAACCGGTCGCGTTGATCATCATGGTGGTTTTCGCGATGAGGTGGAATCGCGACGAGACCCACACCAACGCCGCCGTCGACAAAAAGGCCGCCAGGGACGGTGACGTCGATCTCGAGGCATACAACGAGTTCCTCAAAACCCTCCCACGTCGATGAATTTCGCAGAATTCGGTAACCCCCGGTTCAGCAGATGCGACGGCGGGTGAGAAGAGTGTCAGTTCATCGGAATCGGTTGGGCGCCTCGCATTGCGAGCAGTTCTCGCAATGCGGTCGATTCGGCTTGCTGTGTGGCGGCGATCTGTCGCGCAAGATTTGTCACGACGGGGAGATCGGCATTGTCGGCGGCGTATTGGGCCATCGGAATTCCCCCTTGATGGTGGCGCAACAGCAATTGCAGATAGCGAATTTCGAATGCCGGCCCTGTCAGCGCGCGTAGTTCCGCGAGTTCGGCAGGAGAAGCCATGCCGGGCATCACAGCTGACGAATTTGTGCCGGAATCATTTTGTCCGGTGCTCATGCCGGGCATCGAGTGATTCATCGCCGAGGTAGTCGAGGGCATCCACTCCATGTATTCGCCCGTGCCCCGGGCTGGTCGATCCCAGAGGGACAACCACCCCTGCATCATTCCTATCTGACTTTGCTGAGTAGTGACGACGTCGTAGGCGAGCGTACGGATGGCAGGGTCGGCTGTGTTCATCAGTGCGAGGGATGACATCTCGACCGCTTGCCCGTGGTGAACGGACATGTCCTGCGCGAAGCCGACCTCTACTGCGCCGACGGCTGGGGCGCTCTGCGAGGTGTTTTCGATTCGTCCCTTTGCCCACAGTCCGATGACGATTCCGACCAACAGGGCGATGACAACACCGAGAACCAACGCTGTGGGCCTCGTGTCACGGCGATTGCCCGATGAATCGGACATCGACTCGGTCTCAATGGGTACCGGAGCGTGTTCAACCATTGCGGCGTTCTCCCGTGATCGCGGGCGTCGGTGTGGCCGTTGCCCCGGGGAGACCAGTTGCTGACTGCTCCGATGCTGCGGGAATCGCATCAGGGCCTGGCGGAGATGCGTCGAAGGGGGAAGGAGCCTTCGGGTCGAATCCGCCGGGGACGGTTGCACAGCTGGCCCCGACCTCCGGATGGGTGTTCGGGTTCTGTTTGAGGGAGGTGACGAACTTTGCGATACGGGGGTCGTCGACGCTGTCGACTTTGAGTTGGTGCCCCCACGATTGAATCGAAACAGGTGAATCGATGCCGGGGAACGGTGACATCAGAGAATACGGTTCACCATCTACTTGGGAGGCAAGGGCATCGACGTCGGACGAGTTCAAGGAGTCAGGATCGTAGGACACCCAAACCGCGCCGTGCTCGAGTGAATGCACCGCATTCTCTGTGCGAATCGGCTCCGGGTAGACGATGCCTGTGCACGTTGCCCAGTACTGATCATGCGCTCCGCCCAAAGGCGGAGTTTGATCGTATGCCACACGCTGAGGCGCTTGGATATGATTGGCGGCAGCATATTCGATTTCGGTCACCCCCTCGATCGACTTCGACGGGTCCGGGTTGTCCGCGCTCGGAGCGTATTTTTGCGCTTCGGTTCTCTCGATGGCCTTGGGCACCATGTTGTAGGCGATGACCGAGACCAGGCCGGCGATAATCAGGACTGCGATCGATATCGACCACGGAAAACTTCGGCCACCGGGCACCCCACCGCCGCGGGGGCGGGGTGTGTTCTTCTTGCGGTTCTTCGACATTGGTGGACTCGTTCCCTTGCGCGCTGGCACCGACACTGAATTACTATCAATCATAGTAATTCATGGTTTCGTTCTTCTGCCGAGACAGAAGCGGTACGCGCCCCCGAAGAGATGCGGCAGCGAGAGAAAGGACGATCACCGCCAGGGCGATCTCGGGAACCGCGCCCAGACGTGTTGCCGGTGTGAGATCGGAACGCAGGGCGATCTCGTCGGTCAATGCCTGTGCTGTGAAGATCTCACTCTGTTGGCGTACCTCTCCCGTCGGCGTGATGATCGCACTGACACCGCTGGTCGCGGCGATCAACACAGTGCGACCGTGCTCGACTGCCCGCACCCGCGACATGGCCAACTGCTGAAAGGTCATCTCCGTCCGGCCGAAGGTCGCATTGTTGGTGGGAACCGCGATGACGGTGGCTCCCGCCTGGACCGACTCGGTCACCAGATCGTCGAAGGCCACCTCGTAACACGTGGCAACAGCTACCTGAACTCCGTTGAGGTCGACGACACCGTTCCCGTTCCCGGCAACGAAATTGCCCGCAGAATCGGCGTACGACGACACTGCACGAACGATCGATCGGAGCGGCAGATACTCCCCGAACGGCACGAGTTGTCGTTTGATGTGTTGCTGGCCAGGGCCATCCGTGGGATCCCACACCATGACACTGTTGATCGAGGTGCCCGCCTCACCTACGAGAACCGTACCGACCAGGATCGGTGCCCCGATCGAACGGGCTGCTCGGTCCAGTCGCTCTGCCGCATCCCGATTCACCAAAGGATCTATATCCGAAGCATTTTCGGGCCAGATAACAAGCCGTGGCCGGGCTACGCGACCCGCCGCGACATCGGCAGCGAGCTGCTCGGTGCGAGCAACATGATTGTCGAGCACCGCTCGGCGTTGGGCGTTGAAATCGAGGCCGAGTCGCGGCACGTTGCCCTGAACGACGGTCGCTGTGACGACCTCGTCAGGGGCGGCACCGGGAGAACTTGTCACCAATGCACTCACAAAGATGAGGACGACGGCAATGCCACCCTTCGCCAATGCTTGCCATCGAACACGGGAGGGTCCGGCCAGTGACCAGGCGATGAGTGTTCCGGTCAGTGCAGTCACGAAGGAAAGACCTGGCGCCCCTGCGATCGAAGCCAACGGCAGCAGCGGACTGTCCGCCTGCCCGAAGGCCAAACGCCCCCACGGGAAACCGCCGAACGGAATTCGGCTACGAAGTGCTTCGGCGGTGACCCATGCACCCGCAATCCACACCGGGGAAAGCGGAGCGCGGCCGACGGCCACCGCCAGTACGCCGAACACGCCGAACGCGAGCGCTTCAATCGCCGCCAACGCCAACCAAGGCGTTGCACCTACGTACGCTCCGACCCACGGCAGCAAGGGAACGAAGAACCCCAGTCCCGCGGCATAGCCGAATCCGAAACCCGCACGGAGACTACGACCCCGGAGAACGACCGTCAGTAGGGCGATGGCGACAGGGGCGAGAAACCACAGCGTGCGCGGCGGAAAGCTGAGAAACAGCAGCCATCCAGCGCCCACCGAAAACGCGAGACCCAGGACAATCCCACCGCTGCGCCGCGTGGGCCGGTCATCTTTGGGGCCTGTATCAGTGTCGCAGTCGGTAGCGATTGCACGTTTGGCCGAAGGAACCTTCACATGCCCGCTCTTATCGAGGGAGAGCTTCGCTGATCCGTCAACAATTTCTCACAGAGATCGTCGAATTCGCCGCCCCACCCGGCATGATCGGTCCTCGCCAGTCCACCGAGTTCGAGATCAACCTGCTCCGGTCCCGCCCCCGGGCGTAGACGGATCCACACTCGCCGCCTCCTGATCACGAGCGAGATCAATAGTCCGAGCATCATCGTGATCGCAAAGACAAGAACCCACTGTTGCGCAGGGTCGTACGACACCTGCAGATTGGCGAATTCCTTGGCCCCGTCGAACCGAACCTGTGTTCCATCGGTGAGAGTCCGCGTCTCTCCCGGGCGAAGGTTCACACGATCTTGTTTGACCAGCCTTCCTTGGTTGATCATTTCCTTGTTCAACGAGAAGATCGATTGCGGGATGCCGGTATCCAGACCCGTATCGCCCTTGTAGATGTCGATCGCGACCGCAGGGTCACGCGCATCGGGAAACGACGAAGTCAGGAGCGTCCCGCTGAAGGCCGCGGTCGGTGCGAAGAGTCCCTCGATGGCGATCTGATTCTTCCGGCGCTCGTTCGGATCGGGGAACGAACCGCCGGGTGGATCGAACCGCAACGCCCCACTGCTCAGGAACGTCACCGCGTCGTCCGGTTGAAACTGCATTGTCTCGGTACGGGATTGTCCATCGGGGAATGTGACCGTGAACTGCGGCGCGTACCCGTGGCCGGTCAGATAGACGCGGGCGCCATCGGTACGCAGCGGTTCGTTGACCCGAAGGCGATAGTCCTTCCACGTATTCGTCGCGATGTCCTGCCCACTCTGATACGAAATGTTGGAGGTGAACATTTCCGCCTGACCGGTATCGAGATAGTCCGCGGAAAAATCGTTCACCTTGATGCAGAACGGTGCGAGACCCGTTCCATCAGTTGCACTTCCAGCGCGAAACGAGTCGTACACAGCGGGTGACGTGTTGCAGAAACCGGGGCCGCCGTCGGCAATGACGATCACCGAACCCTCATACCCGACCAACTTGCCGATGGCGACGGTGACGAGCAATCCGATCAGCGAGAAGTGGAACACCAGATTCCCTGCTTCTCGCAGATACCCCTTCTCCGCGGAAACCGCTACCTCGGAATCTTTTTCGGACCTGACCGCTACCCGCCAGCCCTTGAGCGACTGCCGCACTCTGGTGAGGGCCTCGTCATGCGAGATATCTACTACGCCGCGAAAATGGTGAGGCAACCTGGACAGATTTCGAGGCGCTCGCACAGGTTGGCTCCGAAGCGCGCCGAGATGCGCCTGCAAGCGTGGAACCAGACAGCCGATGAGAGAGAGAAACAGCAGGACATAGATCGCAGTGAACCAGAAGCTGGAAAAGACGTCGAACAACTCCAGCTTGTCGAACAACGGGCCAAGGGTTGGTTGGGCCGCGATGTACTGGGACACCTTTTGTACGTTGAGATTTCGCTGAGGCAACATAGCGCCGGGAAGTGCTGCGAGCGCCAAGAGGAACAGGAGCACGAGCGCGGTACTCATCGATGTCAACCTGCGCCAATTCTGGCGCAGTAGCCGAATGCTTTCTCGGATCATCAGTCTCGGGAGGCGACGGATGCGAGCTCCCGCGGTGGCGCTATCTGTCATATCGGCAACACGACCGAACTGACGAATTCGTTGCGCAACCAGCCGATGAACATGCCCCACGCGCCGGTGACCAGTGCCAGGCCGACAGCGACGAGCATTATTCCGCCGACGATCTGAATCGTCCGTGAATGGCGTTTGAGCCATCCGACGCCGCGGAGCGCCTTCGCCGACCCGAACGCCAGCACGATAAACGGAAGTCCCAATCCCAGACAGTAGGCGACGATCAGTATCACCCCTCGCGCTGCTGTCGTGCCTTGAGTTCCGGCCGCAACCGAAATAACCCCAGCGAGGGTGGGGCCGAGACACGGTGTCCAACCCAACGCGAACACGCCCCCCAACAAGGGAGCGCCGGCAAGGGATGAGATGCGCCGCGGGGCGAACCGTGCGTCTTTCTGCAGGGCAGGAATGAAGCCGATGAACGTCAACCCCATCACGATGGTGATCACACCACCCACGCGTTGGAGCAGCGCTTCGTTGATACGAAGGGTGCCGATCACCCCGAATACCGAGGCAGTGGCGAGGACGAACACTGCGGTGAATCCCGCAACGAACATCGCTGCGGCCCCGGTCACCCGCCATCTTCCGACGGGTTTCGAGGTCGCATTGGCAGGGGCAACCGCAGGGGAGTCCGCTCCGGAAATGCCGGCCAGATATGACAGGTATCCGGGAACCAGTGGCACCACACATGGTGAGGCGAAAGACACCAGACCAGCGAGAACACACGCCGCTACGGCCAGCAGCAACGGGCCGCTCGCGGCGGCTGTCTGGAAGCTGGACCCGATGCCTTGGGCGAGTTCGTTCACCGTTCGGCCGCCACACGCTCGATGACAGGTTGTAGATCCTCGGTGAGAAGTGCGCGAAGGAACACGGCGGCGACGCGATGCTGTCGATCCAACACCAATGTGGAGGGAATCACGCTGGTCGGGTAGTTTCCGCCGAGCGCTGTCAAGGTCCTCATCGACGGGTCGTAGATCGAGGGGTAGCTCACGCTGTTGTCGACGACGAAGTCCTGAGCTTTGTCACGTTGAGGATCCCGAACATTGATCCCGAGAAACTGAACACCGAGGTCTTTGGTTGCCTCGTATGCGCGCTCGAGATCGTCGGCTTCGGACCGGCACGGGGCGCACCATTGCCCCCACAGATTGATCACGACGACCTGACCTGCGTAATCGGTCAGTGAAATGTCGTTACCTTCGGCCATGAGGTCAGGCCCGGCCAATACGCCGATCATGTTTCGCGACTCGGGTGGGTCGTACAAGATATCGGTTTGCCCTCCCGGTGAGACGAAATCAAAGTTGGCACCCGAAGCGACTGCGTCGGTGCCGGTTGCACACCCACTCGCGGCGACGACGATCGCGGTGAGAATAACGACGAGTGAGAGGGGATGGGCATGCGCTCGCGGGGTGCGGTGCATCCGTTGTCGCGCGGGTGTGGGGACGGTCATTTCATCAACTCACTTACAGCGAAGCGTATTTGGTCCGTGTTTTCGAAAACCATGGGGGCTGTGACCTGGTCGACGGACCCGTCACGTTGGACGAGGAAGCTCAGCGGCAGAACTGGCGGCGCCGACAGTGCAATTCCGACGTCGTCGATGGCGGCGAACGAGGGATAGCGCACGCCGGCGTCCGTGAGAAGTGCTAGTGCTGCTGACATGTCGTCCTGGACATTGACGCCGACCACACGGATCGCGCCGGGGCTGCCTGCGTAATCGTTCAGGACTGGGATTTCCGATCGACACGGCCCACACCACGATGCCCAGAGATTGATCAAGGTGGGTTCCCCGGACAGCGCTGCGCCGAGGTCGACTTCAGTGCTCTCGCCAAGACACGTCGCTTTGATTCCCAGGAGTTTTCCGTTCACGGGCGGTGCCGCCGGGGCCACTGGACAGGAAACGTCCGCTGCCGCGGACGACGATGAAAGCCCCGAGTTGGGAGCTTCTTCTTCCCCTTGTGATGCGGCCGGGGGCACTTGCGGCCGGGTCGAGGTGTGGGCCTCGGTTGACGTGGATCGAGGCCAGATTGCCACGACAAGGAGGGCGATCACGGCCAAGAAGAACATGAGCCATCGCGACCGTGCCTGCATGCACTTCCTCCAAGTATGGTGCGGCGAATTGGGGAACAACACTGAACTACTATTGTGCATAGTAGCTATATTGGTTCTTCCACCGGCCCTCGCTCAGCAGCGGCAGAGGGCCCGAGTCCAACTATTGAATCGAGCACTGTGAAACGTCAATCCGCCCCGGAGGGGCGACCCAGCTCGTCGGCTCGCCCCGAAATTCCAGCACTGGATTCACATCAAGCGTCGCCGACACGATTGACACGAATTGCACGGTCGAAGCTTGTGCGATTGATGGTGTATTACACCGCAGCTCGACTCGCCCTGATCGCTGGGCTCGCAGTGATCGTCATGGGAATCAACGCCGTATTCGACCTCGAAATCCCCGGCGCTTTGTCACTGTTCGGGGCCTTGCTGCTCGGATTCGCCATCTCTGCGATCGCATTCCGATCGTTGCGACGCCGGATCAACGACGAGGTGATGGTCGTAGATGAGAAGCGTCGCGCGTCGCGCACCGCGTGAAGAGTTTCCCACTGTCACGCCGGCATAGATGAAGACTTCCTTCATCCCCCGGTGTGACGCGGGAAGGGGCTAGGTCACGGCGATCGCTGCTGCCGAAGCCGAATTCGGAGCAGCAGTCAACGACTGTCCACGTTGGTCAATCCATTCCGAATGCTCTCCTCAGCGCCGACACAGTAGGAGCGCCGTCGACAGCGCCCGCGGCGTCGCGGTAGAGCCTGCAGGACACGCTCGGCACCTGATCCGGTTCGGCAAAGGGATCGTGGCCGTCGACGAGCAACGTCGGAGACCCGGCCATACCCGTGAGTGCTGCTGATTGGGAATCCTCGATGACCAGGCGGCGCAGTTCCCATTCGATCGGCATGCCTGAAAGAGCGTGCTCGATTCGTTGTTCGAGGATCGGCACGTTAGGGCAGTCCGGGACTTGCAGAATTTCGAGATTCATCATGGTCGTCCTGTGTCGGTGTGCAGTGTCTGGAGCATGGGGCAGTGCCGGTCCGCTCGCGGTCGCGCGCAGGTGGACGCGAACTCGGTCAGCGAGGCCCGCATGCGTTGCAGATCTCGGATCTTTTCGTCGAACTCGGTGATCTTCGTCTGCGCCAGTCGCCGAGCTGTGTCGCAATCGTCCGGTCCGCCGCCGGCGAGATGGAGAAGTTCGTTGATTTCGTCGAGGCTGAAGCCGTGTTCCTGGGCGCGTTTGACGAACCGGACAATTTCGACAGTTTCGTCCGGATATGAGCGGTATCCCGAGGCGGATCGTGGAGGCTGCTGCAGGAGTCCGCGCCGTTCGTAGTACCGCAACGTCTGTACGTTCACCCCGGCGCGGGTGGCCAGTTCACTGCTACGCATGTTGCCATTGTGAACCTTGTACCCGGCTACGGAGTCAAGTCGTTCTACCCGGCGGCAGGACATCGTCGACGGTGACCACGCCGACGACGTGGTCGGCATCGTCGACGACCGGGATCGTCGCGAGATTATAGTCGACCATCAGCACCGCCACCTCGGTTAGGTCCGCCACGGGGGTCACGCGCACAGGGTCGGTGTCCATGATGTCGACGATCGGGGTCACCGACTCCGATTGCAGCAGTCGGATAACCGACGCCACCCCGATCAGCCGGCCGGCGTTGGTGAGCACGTGCACCTTCAGCGGAGCCTCGGGCTGCATGGACCGTGCTGCTGAGGTTGCCGACAGGGCCTGCGCCGCAGTGGCGGTGGCGGCGCAGGAGATGACGTCGACGCTCATCAGGCCGCCGGCGCTGGACGAATTGAACCCCATTAGTGTGATCACCTTCGTGCGTTGGCCGGCCGGCATCAGATCGAGCACTCGTCGACGGCGGGACTGTCGTAACTCTGCGACTGCGACGGCGGCGTCGTCTGCGCGCATGAGACCAAGCACACCGGCCACCTCGACGTCGCTCATGTCGTCGAGCAGCTTGTTGGCCTTGCGCCCGGGTCGAGCTCTTCGAAAACGTCCGCCTCAAGCTCGGGGTCGGTGTGGACGCGGTCAAGGATTTCCCCACCCTCGCGCTTGTCTGCGCCCTCTTTCCGCTCCGATATTGTTACATGCGCACCTATGCATGTAAGGTCCAGTTTGGGAGCCATTTGGGGCGACTCTCAAGCTCGGCGACTTCTGGCGTAGCGGTTCGGGTTGTGAGGTCGTCGGAGCAGAGGCTCAATGCGGATGCACGGTCGACCCCGCCTTTGGTGAGCGTATCCATACATTCGCCCATCTATCGCGCACGTGGTCCAGTGCACCTAGAAGCGTTGCCGTGAGCGCGAAGTCGCGTCCCCGGAGGGTCGGTCAGCAGATCAATGCGTCAACGTGTTCGCTCGGTGGCATGGCAATGTTCGTTGCGTCAGCGAGCCCTTGCGCTCTGAGGGGTTTGGCGTATCACTCAGCGCCGCGGAACGCGGTATCGATCCCGGCATCCGACGGCAGCCTCATTTCCGGGCGACTCCCCGTTGAGCCACACAACATTGACTACTATCGGGCATAGTAGTAAATGTGTGCCCTCGCCGACCTCTACGGGCATGCTGATCTGAACGAACGACTGATCGAAACCGCAGTGCGCCGAGGTCGGGCAATGACGCGTACGGCGGGTCCGGCGCATCCCAGACGGAATTGTAGGTTGTGCGATTCTGCCAAGTCTGCGGCACGGATTAATGGACCACGAATGACGTACGAGTAGTAGAAACTCGCTGGACGGGTGCGGCCGCATCTGATCTGAGAACCCGGATGGCTCAGGAGAGGACCCACCGTGCCCATCAACCAAACCATTGCCAGGCTGAGTGACCTGTCGTTCCAGTCGGCCTTCGCCGTGTATCTGTTAGCACTCGTGTTGCTGATCTGGCACTACGCCGCGACACGCACCGACCACGTTCACCGGTTCGAGTTGGGGAGCAGGAAGCTTGTAGCGGCAGGGGGAGTCTCGGCGCCGTCGCCGGAAGTGCCCCGACGGATCGTTTCGGCTCCGCCGAAGCCAGTGCCCGAGCGTCTCGGCAACATGGGTGCCGCGGTTCTCGTCGTGGGCTTGGGCCTGCACCTTGTGTCGATCGTGTTGCGTGGCTTCGCAACCGGACGTTTCCCGTTGGGCAACATGTACGAGTTTGTCACCATGGCCACCGTGGCCGCAACGGCGACTGGCATCGTGTTTCTGCGTGGGCAGACATACCGCGCGATGTGGGTTTTTCTTCTGGCGCCGGTCCTAATCCTGATGTTCGTTGCGGCAACCCTGCTCTACGCCGACGCAGCGCCTGTCGTTCCGGCTCTGCAGTCCTACTGGCTTCCGATCCATGTCACAATCGTCAGCATCGGCAGCGGCGTCTTCCTGGTTTCCGGCGTGGCCAGCCTCGCGTTCCTACTACGGATCCGACAGCCCGCCGGCGCGGAGCGCCGCGGGCCTGTAGGTGCGATGGCTCGTCGTTTGCCTGACGCCCAGACACTCGACCGGTTGGCCTACAGAACCGTCATCGTCGGCTTCCCCCTCTTTGGTGTCGGCGTCATCCTCGGCGCGATCTGGGCGGAGGCAGCCTGGGGTCGGTTCTGGGGGTGGGATCCCAAAGAGACGATGTCGTTTATCGCCTGGGTGATTTACGCCGCCTACCTCCACGCCCGAGCGACCGCAGGTTGGCGCGAGACCAAAGCCGCTTGGATAAACATCGCAGGATTCGTCGCGATGCTGTTCAATCTGTTCATCATCAACATGGTCGTGTCCGGATTGCACTCCTACGCCGGTCTGAGCTGAGCGATTCGTGATCGAATTGAAGTCGGCGGGCACGTCCACGGTGGCGTTCGAAGCGAAGACAACGTATGAGTGCCCAAAGAATGATCTTCGTAGGCTACGCCGTGGGCGCGACTGGTGCGTTCGAGGCGGCGGGGGATTCCTTCGTGTCTTGCCTTCCTGCTGCTTGTTTGAATGCAGTCACGGGTTTGGTTATAGGTTATTCGGGTGAGGGCGTGACGGAAGGCGGGGTTCGAGTGCCGGTGAAGGGTGGTCTTACTGCTGGAAGCCGGTGGGATTCGCCGACTCGGCGGATTTGTCAGAACTGCCCCTGATGCCCTGGGTGCTGGTGAGCCGTACGGAACCTGGGGTGTCATGACCGAAGCCGATCGAAAGCTGGGATCATCCTTTGACCTCGTCGGAGACAGGTGTGTAATTGTCCCGTGGGCCAACCGCAAATCCACGTTGCGAAGTCCGCTCGGCCGGGGAATGGTCTTCGAGATTCTCTTGCGGCGCCGCTGTATCAAGGAGGCGATTCGATGACGAATGACGAGGCGCCTCTGTCGGTTTACCGAATGACGGGCGATGACCTGGTCGAGGAGTACCAATACTTGTACGACAGGTTTGATCGCCACACCCCGAATCAAAAGGCGCGGTTCTACTATGTGAACGGGGAAATGAAAGCTCGTGGGCTCGAACATGGCATGCCAACTCCCGCTGCGCGCGATCACGACGATGCCTGGGATGGAGAGATCTGAGATTCGCGTGTTACGCAAATAACTGCACTGCATGGCTTCCCAGGTCGATTTTACGGTGTCGAATCGGTGCGCAATACACACTCATCAAGGACCTGGGATCAACGAGCACTGAGGCGGTTGCTGAAACCACTCACGCCCGCGGACTCAGGCGTTTGACGGATCACGGTGATGCTCCCTCTTCGGGTGTGGTGTCATCCGGTTCTCCTGACTGTATTGCGTAGAGGTTCGGCTTGCACTGGACTGCTTTTCGGCGGCTAGCGCACAGATAATCGAAGTTACAGATTGGAAAACTTGCGCTGCAGGCGTAGCACCGACCGTCTTGACTTTTCGACACGGCGAAAAATGCTGTGGCGGAATGGAGTTCGCTTTTCGGACTGATCTCGCGAGGTCCTCCGTGCCGTTCGTGGTTCTCTGGCCGAGATCGACGAGTGAGAGCGAGCTTTCGGTGCAACTGCGAGATTGGGCCGTGCATCATTGCAGGACTATATGTGCTCTACCCAACCGATGGGGCTCTGACGCTGGGAGGGCAGTCTCGACGACCATACAAGGCAGAGGACCGACGAGACCGGTAGATGCCGGCGCCCGCTCCCGGACGTGTACGACTAGGCCGTACGTGTCGCGGGCGGTCGAGGTGAGGTGAGGTGAGGTTTGTCCTGGGTATGTGCTGAGCACACGTCGACACCATCAATCCACGTCTGCCACCATGGGGTCGCGTAGGCGAGTGTGTGTTCTAGGCGTTGCCCCCGGCCAGGCGTTGCGGCAAGATCGCCGAAGGTTCCTAGGCGCTGTCCGGGGTGAAATTCTTCTGTACCCATGTTTTCGGCGGCCGAGCGAGGGTATGTGTTTTCGCCAGTTGGGGGACACAGTTCCACCGTGGTTCACCAGGTCAGGGTGAGACGTCCGACCTGATGGGCCGTGAGGCCCGGTGTCAGGGTAGACGGGCGCGCAGTCAGAGGCGGCCCACCGAATTTTCGGCCTGCGCGACCTCGCGTTCGGTGGGCCGAGTGCAACGCCACGTCGGGATTGTGCTGCATTGATCGACTGTAGCGAAAGCATTGTCTGCGTTCGACTCCTGACGTTTCCGCTCGGGCAGATCCGGCCCTGTGAAGATGCAGTCCGCGAAGGTGGGTGTGGTGGCGTAGCGGAGAGTATTGAGGAGGGGTGATGTCGGAGGTGCTGGGCGTATTCGGGTGATGCGCCGGGTCCGCTTTCTTGCTGTTGAAGTTCGGTGTTGATGCGGCGGGCTTCCGCGAGTTGGTCTTCGAGGAAGATAATGCCTCACGCCTCGTAGAGGGCGGTGCCGGCGGCGACCAGTTTGGGCCGTTCAGTAGTCGACATCGCATCATCGACACGAATGGTGTGACGAGATCGGTGATCGTGGTGGGCGACAGCATCCTCGGCGACAACGACGAAGTAATCGGTAGTGCCGGTCTTTTACATAGACGTCACCGAAACGCTCGACCGCATGGGTCAGGGAGTCGGTCGGCGAGTTGGTCGATGAAGATCAGTAGCTCCCGTGGAGCGATCGAGCAGGCCAAAGTGATGCTGATGATCGTGTACGGAATTTCCGCGGAGCGGGCCTTCGACATTCTCATCTGGTGCTTGGAGCAGAAGAACGTCAAACTCCGCCAGGTTTCCGAGCAGTTGAGCGCCCGTGTTCGCGCAGACTTGGCTCTACTCGGTGGGTTGCGTTCGCAATTCGATCAGCTGCTGCTCGGTTCGTGACCGACGACAGACTGAATCGCGTTGTGGTCAGCACCTGCGGCTGACTGCTTAACCACAGGCACCTCGCCGACAGCACCCATTACGGCTGTCGGCTTCAATCCATTTCTACCCGTCACCGGCGGGCGCAGAAGCGGTATTGCCCGGACGGAGGCCGAGAAGAGGCGCAATGGACCCGATGCCCCGGATCGAACTGAAGACGAAACAACCGCTGGGTACACATCTAGGGTGATGAGATGCGCACACATTTCGCCGACAGCCTCGACGACCTCTCGTGTGGCCTGGCGTCGATGTGCGGGCTCACCGTGACGGCGATGTCGGAGGCAACGTCAGCCCTGCTCGATGCTGACCTTCGCACCGCCGAGCGAGTGCTTGACGCGAACACCGACCTCGACGGGGCCGCCTCCGATTGGGAACACAAGGCGTTCTCACTTCTCGCCTTGCAGGCCCCTGTGGCGCATGACCTGCGATTTACCGTAGGCGGGTTGCACATCGCCGCGAGCCTGCACCGTATGGGCGCACTGGCCGTCCACATCGCCAAGATCGCGCGCCTGCGCCACCCGGCACCGGCCGTACCGCTCGAAGCGCGGGCAGTCGTCGCGGACATGGGACGGACAGCAGTGGCCCGGGCGACCGAAACGCAGTTGATACTGCGGCACGTCGATTCTGCTCGCGCGCAAGAGCTTGTCGCTGCCGATACGGTCATGGACGAGCTGCGCCGGCGCCTGTTCACCGTGACCCAGGCCCAGCAATGGGTGCACGGAGTGCAAGCTGCTGTCGACGTCACCTTGCTCGGACGGTTCTGCGATCACACTGTGGAAATCGGACGGCGCATCATCTTCCTCGAAACCGGTCGACTCCCCGCTCGACCGGACGCCCTGCTTCCGTAGGTTGGAAGCTGACGGGATGTCAGGAGGAGATGATGCATGCCGGTCCCGATGTGGAAGCCGGCTGTCTGGTCAGTCGGAAGACGTGGACAGTGTGATGGGATCCGATTTGGTGTTGCGTTGGGAGTTCGATTCTCGCGCCCGACCTTGGCTGCACGACGTCGCCTCTCCCGAGGAAGGATCTTGACCCCACGTCCGTGGTCCCGCTCGTGGTTGCGAGATGAGATGCAGCACGAGTGTATCGGCGGTGAGCATGGTCGATGCCATGCCGGGCTACTGTGCTGCGTTCTCTGAATTGAGTCGACTGATCTCCGCACGCATCCGTCGCATCGGTCGGTCAACTCGGCTCTTTCTCTCGTTGCCCGCGGTCATCAGTCCAATTATGGCGGCCATTCCTGCTGGAATTCCGAGAACTACGACGAGGAACGGCGCCAAGCTCATGGAGTTCTCCTATGCTCGGATCGAGTGGTCTGGGACAGTGTCGATCAACAATCTACTATCGTCAATAGTAGATTGCTCATGGCGGTGGTCCATTGACGGCGTCCCGCGGCAAAACTCGCGGGTTCCCTTCGCCACTACGTAGCGCGCAGGCAATCGAAGGCGGACGACCTTTGCTTGGGAGATGTACCTCTTCTCTAGATGGATCGAGCCCGGCGCCACCCGAGGTTGCCTGTCTCGTAGCGCCACGCGCGTTGGGAAAGGAGTCGCATTCCGTTGAGTCCGACGATGACGGTGGAGTCTTCGTGTCCCGCGACGCCGAGGGGTAACGGTAAGTGCCCGAACAGGTCCCACAGGACGAGGGTGGTGATGAAGGTGGCGGCGATCGCGAGGTTGGCGATCACGATGCGCCGGGCACGGCGTGAGAGGGCGATCACGCGCGCGATGGTGGCGAGTTCGTCGCGGACGATGACGGCGTCGGCGGTGTCGAGTGCGAGGTCGGATCCGGCGCGGCCCATGGCGACGCCGGTGTGCGCTGCGGCGAGTGCGGGGGCGTCGTTGACGCCGTCGCCGACCAGTAGAACTTTCGCACCGCTGCGTTCGAGGTCGGCGACGGCGGTGACCTTGTCTTCAGGGAGAAGTCCGGCTCGCACGTCTGTGATCCCGACCTGTGCGGCGAGCGCAGCGGCGGCGCGGGGATTGTCGCCGGTCAGGAGCACCGGTATGTGTCCGGTGAGGGCGGTCAGTTCGTCGCCGCCGCCGCGGGTACCGTCGCGGAGTTGATCGGCCAGGCCGAGTACTCCGATCGGTGCGGCGTCGACGATCACCACGATCGCGGTCTTTCCGCCGGCTTCCATCTCGGCGGCCGTAGACATCGCTTGGGCTGTGCCACGGTCCGCGACCGCGCCCGATGCGGCCGGGAGCAGGTGGGCGGGGCTGCCGACCTGCTCCCGGCGACCGTTCAGGCGTGCTCGCACTCCGCGCCCGGGGGCGGAGTCGAACTCTTCGACCGGGGGTACCTGCAGCCCGCGTTGGCGGGCAGCGGCGACGATCGCGGCAGTGAGCGGGTGCTCGCTCGGATGCTCGGCAGCGGCGGCGAACGTGAGCAGCTCGTCGGGGGTGAGGTTCGCCCCGCTCATCGGCCGGACATCGGTCAGTGCCGGGGACCCGTTGGTGAGGGTTCCGGTCTTGTCGAACGCGACGGTGGTGACCGAACCGAGCTGCTCCGTCACGACGGCGGATTTGACCAACACACCGTTGCGGCCGGCGTTGGCCATCGCCGCCAGCAGCGGCGGCATTGTCGCCCGCATGACTGCGCACGGGGAGGCGACGATCATGAACGTCATTGCCCGCAGCAGCGACGGTTGCAGGGCGCTCCCGAGCGCGACCGGGATGAAGAACACTGCGAGGGTCGCGGACACGACTCCGACCGAGTAGTACTGCTCGACCTTCTCGATGAACAGCTGAGACTTCGCTTTGGTGGCGGACGCTTCTTCGACCATCGCCACGATCCGCGTGACGACGGTTTCCGATGCCGCGTGATCGATCCGGATTCGCAGAGTGCCGGTCCCGTTGAGAGTCCCGGCGAACACCTCGTCATCGCGATGTTTTGCCACTGGTAGGGGTTCTCCGGTGATCGAGGCCTGATCGACATCGCTGCTTCCGGAGATGATCCGGCCGTCGCCGCCGATCCGCTCGCCCGGTCGGACGACGATCACATCACCTGCCGTCAATGACGCTGCATCCACCATGGTTTCGTGCCCGTCAGGGCCGATGACGGTGGCACGTTCGGGAGCAAGGTCGAGCAGGCTGCGCACCGAGTCGGCGGTGCGCTGGGTCAGGAATGCTTCCAGTGCGCCGGAGGTGGCGAAGATGACGATCAGCAGGCCGCCGTCGAGGACCTGGCCGATCGCGGCGACGATCATGAGCAGGTCGACGTCGAGGGTTTTCTCTCGAAGCGCCTGCAAGCCCGCCAGTGCGGGTTCCCACCCGCCGG
>NZ_BCWH01000005.1:41447-148880 GCF_001653035.1 Rhodococcus sp. YH3-3
ACGGCCGGGTGCGGACGGCGGTTGCGGGCCGGGGCGCCGCGGACTCGGTGTGGGGATCGCTGCGCACGGGGGTGGTCATGGCATGGCATGGCTTCCGGCTGGTGGCGGGGGGAACGAATGCCACGATACAGGAGTACATGAAGACCTCTTCATGTAATCATGGTGGGTAAGATGCTTCACATGGGTCACGGAGTCGAAGGCACGTCCACACCGCCCGCGCAGCTCGATGCGGAGTCGGCCGCGACGGTCGCTGCCACGTTGCAGGCGTTGGCGACGCCGAGTCGACTGCGGATGTTGACTCGGCTGCGGCACGGGGCGTGTTCTGTGGGTGACCTGGTGGAGGCGGTGGGGATGGAGCAGTCCGCTGTCTCGCATCAACTGCGGCTGCTGCGTGTGATGGGGTTGGTGACGGGGACGCGGCGGGGCCGCAACGTCGTGTACAGCCTGTACGACAATCACGTGGCGATGCTTCTCGACGAAGCGGTATATCACATCGAACATCTCGGGCTCGGAATCGCCGACGACCCGATCCCTGCCCTGTAAAGAGCTCACCCCATATGTGGCCAATCGACGCCGGCGTCCCTCGGCGGCGCGTCCGACGACCAGGTGATCAGTGCGTGCGGCGACACACTCGCTGAAGCTCATGCTGCAGTGGTGTTACCAACCCCGATCTACTCGCTGGGGCGAGGTGAATGTGTTGATCAATCGGCAATCCCTGATCGGGCTACCCTTCATTTCGACCCCCGACATCTCCTCCCCTGGTCGGTGGAACAACGAAAGCGATCCAACCCGATGGATATTCGCAGTCTGCCTCGGTACATGACGGTGGCGGCTGTGGTCGCCGCCGCCGTGACATCACTCACGGCCTGCGCGAACAGCGGTACCGATAGTGCGGAGCCTTCCCTTCAGCCATCGTCGAGCAAGGCCGGCGAACCCTCGGCAGTGATAAATGGGCTCGAGTCCAGCACCTCCGATATGGCGCTGATTACTGATGATTCGGTGATTCCCGCCGGTCAAGCCACCACGTGGAGATTCCGAATCGACGATTCCGGGGGTGGCGCGGTAACCGAGTACGAGGCAGAGCACGGCCAGCTCATGCATCTGTATTTCATTCGGGACGACTCGACGAGATTCGCGCATCTGCATCCGATCATGGCTGGCGACGGCACGTGGAGCGCACCGATCTCAGGCCTTGTGCCCGGGAGATACCGCGTATACGCCCAGTTTAGGGCTCTTAGCGGGAAAACCTCTGAAACGCAGGTGCTTTCGCAGCTGGTCACAGTTCCTGGGGAGGGGACTCCGGAAAGGCTTCCTCACGCTATGCCGTCGACCTCGGTCGACGGTTACACGCTCACGGTTGCGGGGAAACTCACACCCGGCCAGGCGGGCGAGCTCACGGTGGACATTGCCAGAGACGGTGAGCCGGTATTCGACTTGCAGCGCTACGAGGACGCCTATGTCCATGTCACTGCAATCCACGCACAGACTCTGGCCTTTGCTGATTTGACGCCACTGGGCAGCGATCAGCAGGGTCCGGAATTCGATGTGCCTGCGAAACTCTCGAAGTCCGGCGACTGGCGACTGTTCATCGAGTTCCAGGCGCAGGGCCAGCTGCACACCGCGGCGATCACCGTAGCTCTGTAACGATCCTTCAGCAGGCGCAAGGACAATCGGGAGGTGCCGCCGGCACCTCGTGCGTGCACCCGACATTCCTGACCAAGGCGCGGTGGCGATTCCACGCAGCGGGTGCGAACGGTCCCGAGGTCAGGAGCATTGCTGTTCTGGTCCAATCCGGTAGGACGGCACGGTCAGCCGATCTGTGGTGCTGTGGTGCCCGAGGGGAACATGTGACGCTTTTTGTCATATGGGGCAGTTGGTGATATTTATCTACTATTGTCCTTAGTATGTGGGTGTCGAGTTCAGCTGAATCATCGAGGACGGGGTGTGTGTGAGGCAACGGAATCGACCCACGCGTGCTCGCACGAGAGTCGCTCACACCGTCCTCGCTCTGGCTCTCGCAGGCTCGATCGTCGCAACCATTCCCGGTATCGCGACAGCGGTTCCCCCACCGCCACCGAATCCGAGCGATTCCGAGTTGCAACAGGCGGACTCGCGCGTGGATCAAACTCTGCGCCGCATCGGTGATCTGATCAACGACGTTGCGTCGGCGAATGCGCAACTCGCCGAGATCGCCGCCCAGGTTGCGATCAAGCGGGAGGATGTGAACAAGGCGTTGGTGGACCTTCAGTCATCACGTGATGTCGCGGTGGCCGCTACTGCTGCTGTGGCCGCTGCACGCACCGACATGGGAGTGGCTGGGCAGGCGATCGAGGTGGCGCAGCAGCAGTTCGACGATTTCGTCGCCGCCAGCTACAGGCAAGGCAGCACCGCTGGCTCGCTGACCGTCTTCCTCGGAACCGACAGCCCTGACGATCTCTTGGCCAAAGCTGATCTGGTGCGGATGATTACGAAGAAACATAACGCCGTGATGGACGAGCTTCAGCGCGCACGAACGACGCGCTCGAACACGGAGTCTGTGGCACGCGCGGCCCAGGCCACTGCCGACGCCGCTGCAGCGAGAGCAGAAGACAACAAAGCCCTTGCAACGGAAGCAATCCAGCGCGTGACGGATGTGCAGAAGTCGGCAACAGACCAACAGGCAGTGGTCATGAAGGAGCGCGATTCGGCGCAAAGCGAGTTGGATGCAGCGAGAAACAGCGCGACGGGACTGCAGAACCAGCGACAGGTCTACGACCAATGGGACACTCAGCGCCGAGCAGACGAAGCAGCCACTGCAGCGGCGATCGCAGCAGCTCAGCAAGCAGCAGCGGAAGCTGCGACTCGGGTTGCTGCGGATCAAATAGCACGTGATCGCGCCGCGGACATCGCCAGCAGACAGCGTCCGCATACACAGATCAACGATGGCCCCTCGGAGACGAAAGTGCCATCGGCGACGGCGCCACCACCGACTCCTTCTCCGACCAAGGCTCCGCCGCCGCCGCCGTCGGTGACGACGCCACCATCGACTGCTTCTCCGACGAAGGCTCCGCCGGCCGCGACGACGGATCCCGGGGATGGTGAGGGGGGCAACGGCCAGAATTCGGCCACGGATGAGGGTGCCATCGAAACTGTCATCGACCGGGCCATGTCGCAACTTGGTGTGCGCTATTCGTGGGGAGGCGGAGACGCGAACGGGCCGACCTTCGGTATTCGTGACGGCGGAGTGGCGGACACTTTCGGTGATTTCGAAAATGCAGGCTTCGACTGTTCCGGAATTATGATCTACGCGTTTGCTGGTGTAGGAATTTCACTTCCGCACTACTCCGGGTACCAGTACACCGCGGGAAGGCAGGTGCCAGCTTCTCAAATGAAGCGAGGTGACCTGATCTTCTACGGGCCCAATGCAAGTCAGCACGAGGCGCTGTACCTTGGCAACAATCAGATGCTCGAATCCCCGCAGTCCGGCGATGTGGTCAAGGTTTCCCCGGTGCGTTGGGATGGCATGGTTCCTAACGTGACCAGGCTTCTCTAGGCGCTCTTCACCGTCGGCGGTATGGGTAGGCTTTCGAGGTCGGCCGAAAACATTGCACGCGCGTCGTTCACATGTTTGTGCTCCGAAACTGGACACGTGCGGTCGAGCTGCCCGTAAGGTGGGGCAGACTTTGTTGTGGGCCCAGCTTTTCGCGGGCCTCAACTCGACAATGCCGGGTCGGCCAAGTCGGTCCCGCAGAGCATTGTCAACCCCGCATTCGCAGGTTCGAATCTGGAAAGCAATTCCTGCCTAGGTGAATCGAAGAGTGGTGGGGTGAGATTCGGGTAGAACCGCGCGCGACGCCTAGTTCATTCCCGATTGAGGCGACTTGGTGGGATTCTCTCGAGAGGCTCCGCGAGGACGAAACCTTCTGGGCAGAATCGACTTTGGCGAGTTTCAGGTAGTTGCAGTGGAGCCGATCTCCCCTGGCATTGCAGATCGACTCGATATACTATGTGTGGTAGTAGTTCATTTCGGCGCGATGGGGTCACCGGGTCATGAGAGCACGGTTCGCCGAATCGTGAGACAGGTGCCGTGTATGGGCAAGGTGGCGTGGTCAGTGGGTCGTTCGCGTTCTCGGATGCAATGGCGTAGAACTCGCAGGGGTGATCGGTGGATCGGCGTCTCGTTGCTCCTGGTCGTCCTTGTGTTGGTAGCCGGTTGTGGAACCGACGTTCCGGCATCCATGCGTGTCGAGCAGGGCGGACTTCCGGTGACGGTCGATGTTCCTACCTTCGCCAGCGCGGTCTCCTCGCAGGACTATTTCGTCGTGGACGTTCATGCGCCGGACGAGGGGTCGATTCCGGGGACGAATGCGCGGATTCCCTTCGATCAGCTGGATCGGCGTGCTGCAGAACTACCGCGCGAGAGATCGACTCCGATTGCCGTCTACTGCATGACCGGAAGAATGAGCGAAATTGCAGTTCGAACGCTCTCCGTATTGGGGTTCACGGAGATAGTCGAACTCGGCGGAGGAATGAAAGCGTGGAAGGCGGAGGGCCGAGATCTGCTGCCGCCCGGCGAGTAGGAACATAGCTGCTCTCGTCGGGCGAGCGGTCTTCGGTGTGACGAGCGCTTTCCTTGTCGAGCGCGCAAATCCTGCCCACTCGGTCCGGAGGCGCGACGGTGTGGTGATGGCCGAATTCGTGCTCCGCCCTTCCGCGATCGAACCGGCATCCCATTTGTAGTCGCCGCCGTTGTGAACATCAACGATGGGAAACGGTGCAGCCAAAGGGATGTGGCGGAACCTGCTGGTTGGGTCCCTGTGTAGAAGTCCAGTGTCTGTGTGACTTTCGTGTCCGATAATGGACACAGGAGGAAATTCACGAATCATGGCACGCAGACACACCCCTGAACAGGTCATCGCGAAGGTCCGGCAGGGCCAGAAAATGCTCAACGACGGCCACCCGATGATCGAGGTCGTCAAGGAACTCCAGGTCACCGAAGCGACCTGGTACCGGTGGCTGAACCAGTACGGGTCCGAGAAGAACGCCGAGGCGTCCAAACGGACCAAGGAGCTGGAGAAGGAGAACGCGCGACTCAAACGGCTGCTGGCGGAGAAGGAACTGGCCATCGACATCCTCAACGAGGTGGCCAAGGGAAAATTCTGAGCCCCGAACCCCGCCGCCGTGCCGTGCGCATGGCGGTGGAGAAGTTCGGGGCCTCCGAGCGTTTCGCCTGCAAGATCCTCGGCCAAAACCGGTCTGCCTTCCGGAAGAAGAAACCCGATACGAGCTTCGAGGAAACACGGCTTCGCGGCGCCCTACGCGCCATCGCGATCAAGCACCCGACATGGGGATGGCGGAAAGCCCGCTGGTGCCTGCTCGCCCAGGAGTGGGCTGGAATGGCGCTCAACAACAAGCGCGTACGCCGGCTCTGGCGCGAGGAAGGCCTCGTCTGTAAACCCAAGGCGCGGAAGAAACGCCGGGCCGGTCCCGGCGCCGGGGAGCAGAACCGGCTGACGGCCGAATACCCGATGCACGTGGTCAGTTTCGACTTCCAATCCGACGTGACTTCCTGCGGGCGGCACATCCGCTTCTTCAATGTCATCGACGAATACACCCGCACCGCGCTGGCCATCATCGCGCGCCGGTCGTTCACAGCCTCCGACGTGGTCGCAGCATTGGAGAACATCATCGCCGAAACCGGCACCGCCCCGACCTACGTCCGCTGCGACAACGGTCCCGAATTCACCGCCGCCGCACTGATCAACTGGTGCAACACCGTCGGCGTGGGCACCGCCTTCATCGACCCGGGTTCACCGTGGCAGAACGGTTTCGTCGAATCGTTCAACGCCCAGTTCAGAAGGGAACAACTCTCGGGAGAAATCATGGACACGATGGCCGAAGCGACCTATCTGGCCGAGGAATGGAAAGCTATCTACAATCATGAACGGCCCCACGGATCCCTCGATGGCATGACGCCAAACCGCTACTGGGAAAACTGGACTCAAGAAAACCAACTAGCTATCGCATAGGTGCTGGACTGCTAACGGGGGCCCAACCACTGCGGTCCACCCGACCCTCAATTACTATGAAACATAGTAGTTCGTTTATGTTCGCCATGTGTCTTTATGAACGACTCGACAGGAAGCAGGCAACTCATGATCGTCCTCGCACCCACGCCGGTGGTCGCGCGGCCTTACCCTCCGAAGGGAGCCAAGGGGTCGTTCATCGTCAAAATGATCACCACGACCGACCCCAAGACGCTCGGAGTGATGTACCTGTTCACCTCGTTTGCCTTCTTCCTTATCGGCGGGTTGATGGCACTGATGATGCGCAGCGAGCTCGCAATACCGGGGATGCAGTTCCTGTCGAACGAGCAGTACAACCAACTGTTCACCATGCACGGCACGATCATGTTGCTGCTCTATGCGACGCCGGTCGTGTTCGGCTTCGCCAATTTCGTTCTCCCACTGTAGATCGGCGCGCCCGACGTCGCATTTCCGCGGTTGAACGCCTTCAGCTACTGGTTGTACTTGTTCGGAGCGATTATCACGACGGCTGGCTTCGTCACCCCAGAAGGTGCAGCCGACTTCGGATGGACTGCGTACACACCTCTGAGTTCGGCTGTCAGTTCGCCGGGTGTGGGCGCGGACATGTGGATCGTGGGGTTGGCGCTGTCGGGATTGGGGACCATTCTCGGCGGTGTCAACATGATCACGACGGTCATCTGCCTTCGCGCGCCGGGAATGACGATGTTCCGCATGCCGATCTTCACTTGGAACATCTTCATCACGTCCATCTTGATCCTCATAGCGTTTCCCTTGCTCACTGCAGCGTTGGCCGGCCTCCTGGTCGACCGTCAGTTGGGTGGGCATTTTGTTCGATCCAGCAAACGGAGGAGTCTTGCTGTGGCAGAACCTTTTCTGGTTCTTCGGACACCCCGAGGTGTACATCATCGCGCTGCCCTTCTTCGGCATCGTGTCGGAAATATTTCCGGTCTTCAGCCGCAAACCGATATTCGGCTACACAGGACTGGTCTACGCAACGCCTTGCTATCGCCGCCTTGTCGATCGCTGTCTGGGCTCACCACATGTACGCGACCGGCGCGGTCCTTCTCCCCTTCTTCTCCTTCATGACGTTCCTCATCGCGGTCCCCACGGGGGTGAAAATATTCAATTGGATCGGGACAATGTGGAAGGGACAATTGACTTTCGAGTCGCCGATGCTGTTCTCGATCGGTTTCCTGATCACCTTCCTCTTCGGCGGTCTTTCGGGGGTGCTGCTGGCCAGTCCACCGCTCGATTTTCAGGTCACCGACAGTTACTTCGTCGTGGCACATTTTCACTACGTGGTCTTCGGCACGGTTGTGTTCGCCACCTACGCGGGGATCTACTTCTGGTTCCCCAAGATGACTGGCCGCATGATGGACGAGCGGCTGAGTAAATGGCATTTCTGGACGACGTTCGTCGGATTCCACATGACCTTCCTCGTGCAGCACTGGCTCGGCGCCGAGGGGATGCCGCGCCGCTACGCGGATTACCTACCCTCGGACGGTTTTACGGTGCTGAACTCCATCTCGACCATAGGATCCTTCGTCTTGGGTGCATCCACCTTGCCGTTCATCTGGAACGTCTTCAGAAGCTACAGATTTGGTGAGGTCGCACCGTCGACGATCCGTGGGGCTATGGCAATTCCCTCGAGTGGGCGACCAGCTGTCCGCCGCCACGTCACAACTTCACCGAGCTTCCCCCCCATCCGCTCTGAGCGTCCGGCGTTCGAGATGCATTACCCACATATGGTGGATCGGATGCGCGCTGAAGCTCACACCGGAAGGTTCCATCCCACAACGAGCACGATGTCGGGGAACGGATTCGAGTGAGCCGTCTCGTCCGCAAACTGCACGTACGCAATATATGTCGCACGTTGTCACAGGAAGAAGTGAGGATACGAAGTCGCTATGAGGCAGGACTCAATTTCGGTGATGACTGTGCCGGCGACAGATGAGACGACAGCCGCACTGACCGATTGGTTGTTACGCGAACTCTTACCGCTCATGTTTGCCGGCGCGGGCCTCCGTTGCCCTGCCTCGACACTGCGCAAGCTCCCCTCTGTCACCGCACGTCGTATTCGATCGCCGTGGAGACTTCGCTTTCACGCACGGGCACTACGGACGGCGATCGGCGCTGCGGAAGCACGACTGGCCGGCAACTATGCCGGGGCGATCGAAGATCCGACGCACGGCAGCGCCGGGGTCGCCGTCCCACCCACACGGGTGATGCCAGAGCAGGTGATGGACGCGGTGGCGCGACTGAGCGGCGATCTGGACGAAAGTGGCTGTGAAATAGCATCATTGGCCAATCGTGCGCTGTTCGCGGCCGGTGCGGTCATCGGTACCGGCCGGGGTGATCTGTCGACACCGGATGCATACTATTCGGTCCGTGATTCCTACTGCGGGGTGCTTGCACGGCTGTGGAGTACGGACCTCGAGGTGCACGTCCAACTGCGGAACCGATGACGAACTGCCGTGCGGAAGATCGGAACGGCCACCGGCGAGAGAAGTCATTCGTTTGGACAACGGCGATTGAGGACCGTCGTTGCATCGGGGAAGTCGTACCGGCGGCGACTGTTCACACGGACGGCGTAGTCGAACCGTCGACGTGAGGTAGTGGTACCAGAACCGGAGCGGGGAGAGGTGATCGTGGTCATCGATCATCGGGGGGTGGATGTGGAGACTTGCGGTGGACCTCGACCTCAGGCTCGGCTGAACCTGAGTCTGCAACATACAAGTGGCCCGGTGGACCCGCCCCGGCGGTGGCATGTTTCGTGAGGGCCACCCGCATACTGAGCAGAACCAAGACGATTCCGGTCACCATCCATCCGTCAGGTCGTTCGCGCAGGGCCGCTATACCGATGAGCACGCCGAAGACGGGTACAAGAAACATCCAGGGTGTGAGCGAGGACAGAGGGCATCGCTGGGTCTCTACGAACCAGGCCAAGGTGGTCGCTGCAGTCGCGATCAACCCGAGAAAAAGCAGAACTGCTGCGAACCGTGGAGTCCAGTCGATATGCGGAACGCCCTCGATGACGAATGCCACGCTCGCCAGGACCGTCCCCCCGAACAATAAATGTGCTGCGCTCGCGACCACTATGTCGCCGTCCAATTGGCGCACCATCAGTGTCCCCGTGGTGACCGCGGCGGCGGACAACAGCGACAACACCGCACCCTGGCCGCCGCCGCCCGGGACCGCCACCACCAACAACCCTCCGAACCCGACCACCAATGCCAAGCCGGTCCGGGCCGTCACACGCTCGCCGAACAGCCACCAGGCAGGTAGCAGAATCAGCAGCGGCTGCGCATTCGCGAGTACAGCAGCAGTACCGGTTGCGAGCCCGGCGATTCCGGCGAACATCGCCCAGAACGCCAGGCTGACGTTGACAAGCCCGAGGAGCCCGATCCTGCCCCAGCTAGCTGCGGACCGTGGCAGTGATCGGCGCTGGGTGATGGCAACAACAGCCAGGGCTGATCCACCGAGCAGGGCTCGCAGTGCGGCGAACCACAATAACGGCGCGTCACGGAGCCCCCACCGGACGCCGAGGAAACAGGCTCCGAGAGAAGCAGTGATCCAGAACATGCGTAGTCGTGCCGGGCGATGTGTGAATGTCGCAGTGAACCCGCTGTCACCGGATGAGCCGGTCATCGGGGGGCGTTTCCTGACCCCGACGCGGATCCGCGGCGCGGTAGCGAGACATCAGCAGAGACCGGCTCGGCCCAGAACAGCGCCGTCGTGGGCGAATCGGCCCGCACAAGTGGATGGGTGACCGGGTTTGACGGCGCAGCGGTAGCGATCGTAATGGTGAGCTCCATCGGTAGCCCTCCTGTTCACGTGAGGCGGCGCAGTCCACGAATGTGCAAGGTCTGTGAGGGGTGTGACCGTGCAACGATCAGCTCATCCCATTGTGCGCCCGACGACGGGATGAAATGACGTTCGTCATTGGTGTGTCCAGCGCGTGCGGCGGTCGAGACTGACGAGAGGTGCACTGAATATGGTGGAGATCTACGAGTGATGCGACCTGAACGTCAGGTGATACCCCGCCTCGGGTGGGATGCACGTCGATGTGAAGGATTGCCGTTTCCGGTCTTCTCATACAGTGAACTACTATCTCTTTTAGTAGTTCACTTCGAGGGGGCATCGGCGATGACGAATTGGTCGCTCTGGCGCTGGATCACGGCGTCGGCAGGGGCGGTGGTTGCAGCGCTCATCGTGGGCGTCCCCTCCGGGATAGTACCGACCTCGTTCTACCAGCGGATGACTCCGGTGCTGTGGTGGAACTATCCGGTGTGGATCGCGACCGCGATATTGAGTGGATTGATACTCGCGACGTACGTGCGCACGCAATCCAGGTCTGCAGCCCCCTCGCGTGTGGGCATTGGCAGTAATGCGCTGGCTCTGTTGGCCGTCGGCTGTCCGGTGTGCAACAAATTGGTGATCATGACTGTCGGTGTGACGGGTGCGTTGAATCTGTGGGCACCGATACAACCGGTCTTGGGGCTGATTTCACTGGCTTTGATGGCGGGCGCGTTTCGGCAGCGGCTGAAAGGTGAGCGGGCGTGCAGAGTGCGCCCTCCTGTATCGAAGGACTTGATCGGCACTGCGGTCCCCGAACGGTCCTAGGACGACATTGACAGTTGCGATGTCCCGAGTGAGCCCGAGAAGCCTGTCGCACTCCCGAATCCTGCGAGGGACTCGGGAGTGTCAACTCCACTCTTTGTGGTGGGCGTTCAGTTGAGTCCGTTTCTGCGAGAGAAGGACTCGTGGCGTCCTTGACTCTCTCGGCGATGTCACGGTAGCCGAGAGACCGCTCCGGTATGTGGGTCGAACAGCAGGGACCCACCCTCGAAGTCGGAGCGTGGGCCGTTCACGGTGTTGTACTCATCGCTGATGGGGAGGCCGAGCGAGCTGTTCTCCGCGCCTGCGGCTTTCCATGCCTCGTAGATTCGGCCGAGGACTACCCAGGCGTTGCCGGCGATTTCGTAGATAGCGCCATTTTGATAATTGGTTCGGATGAGGCCGCCTGGGGTGGGGGAATCGGTTTCGACCGGACCTCCCAGGGGTCCGTCCTGGGCGCCTGAGGCGGCCCACTTCGTCGCGGTTGCGGACTCTTGTGGGTTCGAATGTGTTGTGCTGACAGGGGGTTTCAGGCTGGAGTTGTCGGAGGGGGTGGCGGTCTGTGGCGTCGGGTCGGAACCGTCGCCGTATGAGGCCGCAATAGTTCGAATGGTATCCATTTGTGCGTACCCCTGTTCGCCGGGATCGGCGGTGTTGCCGAGGTCGCGGTGCGCAGAAATGATCGGGATGTCGACAGTGGCCCCTTCCGGGAAGGACGTGAATTCAGTTCCTTCCGAGTACATGGTCGTGCGTCCTAGGGGGTCCAGACCGGCCAGTTTCAGTCGCCACCCCAGAAAGGTTCCCACGGTGTTGATTTCGGACGAGGTCGGCTGGGTTGACGTGTAGTCGCCCATCATTGCCACGCCTACTGTGTTTTCATTGAATCCGCCGGTGTGTGCTCCCTGAACAGGCTTGTCCAGACCGCCGGCTCGACCTTCGAAGATTTGACCGTATTTGTCGACAAGAGCGTTGTAGCCGATGTCGCACCATCCGAGCGTTTGTGCGTGGTAGGCATAAATACCACGCACGATGTCGGCGGATTCTTCCTTGGAATACTCGTTGCTTCCGGCGGTGTGGTGAACGACAGCTCCCCCGAGGAACTCGTCGTAGACGGGTTCCTCGCATCGAAGGGACTCGTCGGCTCCCCATTGCGCACGGGTGATCACAGAGAATCCCGGACTTGCATTTGCGTCAGCTGATTTCAGGGGAGATGAGGGACCGCTGCCGGGCTCGATGAGTACGGCCGAGAGATCACCTTCTTGCGCTGGGGAGCGGACCAATGGCTGTGCCAGGGCCGCAGGGGTATAGGCAGTAGCGGGAGGCGCGGCGACGGGAAGCGGTGGGCGTGGTTGCTCACTCGACACGGCTGGATTCTGGATGGAGGGGACGAGGAGTTGAACGGTATTCGTGGTTCCGACGAATACCGGGTCGGTGCCTTGCACGTGCCCGCCCGCTGATGTGTCGGCTGGCGCGGTTGAAAGCCATGGGCCCCAGCCTCCGTCCGTTTGACGCGCTCGTACGGCCGCTGCCGGCGCCGTGGGGCCATTCGACGTCAATGCGACCATTCGAAACGGATCTTCCCGGGTGATCTCCTTGACCGACATCTCCGAAGGGATCTCCTGACTCGTCGACGGTTCGGAATCGACCTTCGGTCTCGAACGTGGATCATCAGTGGGCAGATCAGTGCCGGCGACTTCGGCAAGGACGTTCAATCCCAGCCTGAGCAAGGCTGAGAGGTCGATGCCTGTCAACTCTTTGAGTGGTATCGAGAGATCAGGAATGCTCGCAAGGGCAACGTCGGCTATCTGCGCCGCAGATTCGGAGGCCGACGAAGATTGTGCGGAGCGGACTTCGAGTGAGGTGTCCGTTGTGACATGGGAGACGAAGGGGCTGGCGACTGCGAGGGCTGCGACGGAGCCGAGGACCAGCGAGAATTTCGATCGTCGTCGTTGGGGCATATGGCAGAACTTCCTGTGATGCGGGAGTTTTCGGCGATTCGCACACCGACGTCGACCGTTGAGGTCCGGTGTCGACCGGGAGGGTCGGATGAGGCCCGGCATCGTCATTCTGCCATAAAGTCTCGACTGTTACTTGAGAGTTGTGACGTGGATGTGTTCGGCAGGTGGTGGCGCGGTCATGGGACGGCCGCCGATGCCGATCTGTGAATGGATGCGCGACAACCATTGAGGCGCCCACCAATTGGCGTCTCCCATCAGTTTCACCAGCGCCGGGACCAGGAGCATCCGTACGAGGGTGGCATCGAGAACCAATGCCAGAATCATTCCGACACCCAAGAACCTCATGATCGACAGTCCGGACAATGTGAAGGCTCCGGTCACGACGATCAGCAGAAGCGCCGCCGCGGTGATCACCCTGCCTGTGCGCTCGGCACCGATACGGACTGACTCTTCCGTCGTTGCTCCTGCGCTGTGGGCTTCTGACATTCGTGCCATGAGGAACACTTCGTAGTCGGTGGACAGACCGAACACGACTGCGAGAATGAGGACCACGAACGTCGCTTCGAGGGGTGCCGGTGTGACGCCAATCCACTGGGCTCCGTTGCCCAACTGGAAGATCCATGTCAACGCTCCGAAAGTTGCCGCCAGACTCAGGCATGCCATCGCCACAGCCTTGAGGGGCAGGACGATCGAGCCGAATGCAAGAAGTAAGAGCGCCAGCGTCGAGGCGATCATGATGGACACCATCACCGGAAGCCAGCGCTTGATCGCAGAGTTTCCGTCGTCGAAGGTTGCTTGGCTTCCCCCGACCAGATATTCCGTATCTGCAGGTGCAGGTAGTGCCCGTAGATTCGTAATCACGGCACTGGCTTGGTCGGAGGGGATCTCCGCGAAAAGCGCTTGGGCAATGATGGTGTCGTCCCTCGATGCGACGACGAATGCTTGGGCGATTCCGTCGATTCGGGCAGCAGCCGATACGACTGCGTTGACCTCTCCGGCATCGGGGATGGCTCCGCTCAGGCTTCGGAAGAGGAGGGTCGCTCCGTCTCCGGTGGAGGGAAATTCCTCAACCAAGGTCTGTGCCGCCGAGCGTGCCGGGTCGTCTGTGGGGAGGGCGGTGAAGGTCGCCTCTCCGAGTGAGGCGCTGGCCAAGGGCGTGGCCATGAGCATCAAGCCCGTCCCTATGGTGACTGCGACGATGACAGGACGTTTCATGACCCATGCCACGACCGTGCCCCAGAAACGGCGAGCTCTGGCTTCTCCTGAGTGCACGGCGTGTTTACGCCAGGTGAGCGCGTTGATTCGGCTTCCGAGGACGGCGAGGACGGCGGGGACCGCCGCGACGGACAAGATCGCGGCACTGGCGACCGCGGCGATTGCCCCGAAGCCCAACGATCGAATCACGGCTTGAGGAAAAACCAGCATGCCCGCGAATGCGCAAACGAGCAGCAAGCCGGAGAACATGACCGTTCTCCCGGCCGTCATGGTCGTCCGGAGTGCCGCTTCGCGAGCGTCGCCTCCGGATGCGGTGAGTTCTTCACGGAAACGGCTGACGATGAAAAGCCCGTAGTCGATCGCGAGTCCGAGCCCGATGAGAGAGGCAACGTTGAGGGCGAACGAATTCACTTCGGTGAGTAGAGTCAGAAGTCGTAGAGCTGCAAGGGAGATGATGATCGCGAAGATCCCGACCAAGACGGGAACCGCTGCAGCGACCAACCCACCGAAGATGAAAATCAACAGAATAAGTGTGATGGGCAGTGCAATCGATTCCGCCCGGACGAGGTCGGACTGCAGCCGGTGGTTGAAGGCCGTCCCGACTATCGACCCCCCAGCGAATTCCGCTTGCGCTCCCTGGAGTTCGAGTAGGGGCAGCATCTCTGCAGTGTTCGCTTCTTGACCTCGAGGTCCTGGAGCGAGAGTGATTGCGATGGCGGCTTTGGCTCCGTCTGTCGAACGCAGAAGAAGTTGTTCGGGTGGGGTCGATGACCAATACGACTTCACCGAATGAGTGGGTACCGATGCGGTGAACTTGTCGAGCATCTCCGTTGCCCCGCTCGTGAGATCGGTGAGTTCAACACCTGCCGCGGGGGTGTAGATCGCGACGATGTCGGGGGTTTGTGGCCCGAAATTGGCCTCGACGGTACGCGCGACTTCGGCGGAATCGCTACCCGGATCGGTGAATCCGCTCTGCCCCATCTCGCGGAAGACTCCGATGCCCCATATCCCGCTGGCGGTAACTGTCACCATGATGACACCGAGAATCCACCAGGGGCGGGAGACGACGAACAATGCCCAACGTGTCATTTTTCTCCGTGATATCGAGCGGGACGGTGGATTGGATCGAGACTGTTCCCTGCGGCAAGACCCCGACGACGCCGATGCGCAACCGGTCTTGTCCGTACTGTCTTCTTGACGGTATGGCGTTGCTGTGCAGGAACTTACGACCGAGTTCAGTGATGAACGGTCGACGGTGACGCACGGTCTGTCGGATGCCGAGCGTTGTACGGTGCGCCCGGAGAATCAAACCACATGTACTACTATGATGCATAGTAGTACATGTCGCGTGCGATGCGGATTCCGATACATCACGAAAGGCATCAATCACGATGGTCGATCTCGTCGAAAACGTCCCCCGTCGAACTCCGGTAGAGCAACCACCTCGTCGAGGGTGGATGCAGGTGAGCGGGCGGGCCGTGGGCGCAGTGACGGCGGGTGGAGCGCTGTATCTGAGTTTCCCTCCGTATTCAGCGTGGTATCTGGCTCCTGCCGGGTTTGCTCTTCTGGTGCTGGTCCTTCGCGGCCGATCGGTGAGAGCTGGCTTCGGGTACGGGTATCTTGCCGGATTGGCGTTCTTCGTCCCACTGCTGCCCTGGGTAGGTGTCTACGTCGGAGCGCTCCCTTGGCTGGTTCTTGCGGCGATCGAAGCATTGTCGATCGGGCTCTTCGGGGCGACGGCGGCGGCGCTGAGTCGACTGCCGTGTTCGGTAGTGTGGATCGCCTCGGTGTGGGTGCTCCTCGAAGGGGTTCGCTCGCGACTTCCCTTTGGCGGCTTTCCTTGGGGGCGTCTGGCATTCGGTCAGGCGGACGGTGTGCTGTTGTCCCTGGCCGGCGTAGCTGTGGAGCCCCCGGCCTGAGTTTCGCCGTCGCGCTCCTGGGCTGTGGACTTGCGGGGCTGATAACAGCGTTGAGCGGTCGGCACTGGATGCGAATGTTCGCATGCATGGCGATTGTGACCGTTCCGCTGATATCGGCGATGCTGCTTTCCGCACGTCCTACGCCCGCACCTGCGGCGATGAGCACAGTTGCCCTCGTTCAAGGAAACGTCCCACGGCTTGGTCTGGATTTCAACTCCCAACGCCGCGCGGTGTTGGACAACCACGTCGCAAAAACAAAGGAATTGGCCAGGGATGTCGACGCGGGACGGCTCCCTCGGCCGCAGTTGGTGATCTGGCCGGAGAATGCCTCGGATATCGACCCGTTACGTAACGGTGATGCGGCAACGAGCATCACCGATGCTGCGCGAGCGGTTGGTGTGCCCATTTTGGTCGGTGCGGTGCTGACGCGCGAGGACGGAACGACCTTGAACAGCGCGATCGTATGGGACCCTGCTTCCGGGCCCGGGGAGCAGCACGTCAAACGAAAGCTCGTCCCGTTCGGTGAATATCTGCCGCTACCCGGTGTGATGAATGCGCTGTCCTCGTATGCCGCTCGAGCGGGAAAGTTTGTGCCGGGTGACGGAAACGGTGTCGTTACTCTCAACGGCACTCCCACTGCCGTGGCCACATGCTATGAGGTCGCATTCGACGACCTGGTGCGGGACTCGGTGCGAAGCGGTGCCCAAGTCATCACCGTCCCAACAAATAACGCGACATTTGGGCGTACCGATATGACGTACCAACAACTCGCGATGTCACGGGTTCGGGCGGTCGAACACGGGCGCCCCGTGCTTGTGGCCGCGACGAGCGGTGTCAGTGCGATCATCGAGTCCAATGGCGCCGTACTTCAGCAAAGCGGAATCTTCACCGACGACGTACTGGTAGGCGATGTTCAACTGCGCTCGGACATGACTCTGGCGACACGGATCGGTCCTGTGGCCGAAATCGTGATCTCACTGCTCGCGCTCGGAGCGCTGCTGGTGAGCGTGACTTTTCGGGTTACCCGCGCCGCTCCACCTACTAAGATGAATAGTAATTGAGAGCGGTTTCGTATATCGTTTCGTTACATTCGGATGGAGGCGCTGCTCAACGCGGGTGGTCCACATCGCAAAAACATGCGTGGTACGACAACCCGGAGGAGTGCAGTTTTGTCCCGTCACCGTAAGGAAGCCGGCGCCAAATCCCGGCACGTCAGTGAGCTCGTTGCAATATCCGTCGGGTCGGGAAACTGCCAGGTCGCCGTTCGTGGGAGACATCGCACGATTACGCGCCATGGAGACAATGCGGTCGTGGCAGCCACGATGGCAGTCGCGGCAGGAGCGCTGATCGCCGCGGGAACCCAGATCTCCGGCCCCGCCCTGGCAAATGCACACACGGTTCACGACGAGTCCGACCAGTCTCGTGCAACACCCGATCCGGCGTCCGACACTGTTGCGGATGCAGCTCCGCCGCAAGCACTCATTTCTCCGACCACGGCCGGTGCCGGCGAGCTGGTCGATCAGCTTGCCAAGGGTGCGTGGCTGGCGGAACAACGGGACGCGCTCGAATCCGCGGTCTCGATCCCCATCTCGACGGGATCTGTATCCACCGGATCGGCGGCGCGCACGATCAAGCCTGTATCAGGCACTCTCACTTCAGATTTCGGACCTCGATGGGGAACCACGCACACAGGTCTCGATATCGCGAACGAGATCGGGACTCCGATCTACGCTGTCGCAGACGGGACCGTCATCGATTCCGGGCCAGCTTCCGGATTCGGGTTATGGGTTCGGCTCCAACATGACGACGGTTCGATCAGCACCTACGGCCATATCAACGAAACCCTCGTCAGCGTCGGGCAGCAGGTACGCGTGGGCGAACAGATCGCGACAGTGGGAAACCGCGGTCAATCCACCGGGCCGCACCTGCACTTCGAGGTTGCAGACCCCTCGGGGCAAAAGGTAGATCCCAAGCAGTGGCTTGCGTCTCGGGGTGTGGAAGTTACGGACTACACCAGTTCCTGAACTACGGCCAGGTGCACCCACCAGGCTCCAACGTGACGCCGAAACTTCATGTTTTTAACAACGCTTTCGGATTTGAGTCGACGAGAAGGTCGGTACCCGCCAGGTATCGACAGGGATGAAAGATGATCAGATGCGCACTCAATGGCGGTGGACGGTATTTGCTCTTGCGGTCGTCGCCCTGCTCGTGGCAGCGATGTGGCCACGGGGGCGCGAATCGACTGAAGTTGCGCAACCACCCGCTGCCACTGCCTCTCATGCCGGGGGATCTGCCACGGCCGACGGCGCTTCGCTCGCTGCACTTGCCGTCGCGGCGGCACTGCGTCCATGCCCCTTGCCTGATCCGCAACGGTCCGCCTCGGGACAGCTGTCCGGCGTGAATGTTTCATGCCTCGGGTCCCGGGAAAAATTCGATGTAGGAGACGCCCTCGCCGGCGAACCGACATTGATCAATCTCTGGGCGTCGTGGTGTGCACCCTGCCGAGAGGAAATCCCCATTCTGGGGGCTTATGCTGAGGAACCCGATTCAGTGAGGGTCGTCGGCGTCAACGTACAGGACAGTCAATCGTCAGCCTTGGCGCTGCTCGCCGACCTCGGAGTGCACTACCCCTCCTATGGCGACGCCGACGCGGTTCAAGGAACACTTGTCGCACCTCCAGTTCTGCCCCTGAGTTTCGTCGTGCAACGCGACGGCAGTGTTGAGCGGGTTACCGATCCTCCGGTCTTCCGCAATACCCAGCAAATTCGCGACGCAGTTGCGCGCATGGTGCGGTAATGCGTTGGGGGAGAACGAAAAAGCGGCCCCTGAACCGAACCTGAACTGCGTCCGATCGGGCATTCGTCGATCGTTGTCGGACTGACTGTAGTTTCTGACCAGCTCCCGAAAGTCGGGGACGGATGCGGGACGGCAGCTCGGTCGTGGGGATGGGTGCACGTTCGTCAGGCTGCTGAAGGAGCGAGTCGCCAGAGCTTCCGATCCACGTCTCGATCGTCTCGATCGGTAGTGGGGTCTTCCTGATCTCGGGTGTATCGAGCATGTTGTTTCTGCTCAGAGTCCGATGTGACGACCGTGGTGTCGACTCGAAGCTCGGCAGATGGTTGCATCGTCTACCCGAGGCAGACGTGTTGGATCGATTAGCTTACAAGACAACGATCTTCGCCTTTCCGCTCTTCGGAGCAGGCGTGGTTCTGGGCGGAAGCGGCCTGGGGTAGGTTCTGGGGGTGGGACCCCAAAGAAACGGTCTCGTTCATCGCTTGGGTGATCTACGCCGCCTATCTGCACGCGCGTGCCACTTCTGGTTGGCGTGATACCCGTGCCGCCTGGATACACGTTGCCGGTTTCGTCGCGATGCTGTTCAATCTCTTCATCATCAACATGGTCGTCTCCGGCCTCCATTCGTACGCGGGGCTCAACTGAGGGCGAGCGAGTGAAAAGTGGCGCGGGGCATACGGATCAGGGGGGAGCCCGCACCTGCACGGAGCCGATACGTCCCGCGGTGGCTCAGGCTGGGTATATTCGAGTGAAACCCGCGGCACAACGACTATTTGAGACCGTCGGTGACCGACCGTGCCCGAACTGCGCAACCGGGAGAGTGGCGCACCCATTCTGACATGAGTGTGGGAACGTGGTGGATCAAACTGTCAATCATGCGCACTTCCTGCCCTTACAAGGCGGAAGCCGTTGTGGGCGGCGCGTCAGGGAGTATCTTTGCCCGAGATCCTGCGCCGACACTCGAGTTCATCGTGTATCAGTGTCAACCTGATGTGGTCACACCTGCTCAATACCGGCTGGCTTTCGAGTCGGTACGCCTCCGCGATCAACTCGGAGTCGGTCGTCCCCCTCCGAACGTCCTGCATCATGACCTCCACGTCGTCTGTTCTGGGTCTGTCCAGAAAACGGTGTAATTGGTTGATTTCTAACTACTTTCGTCCGGCAGACAGCCGTCCGTCGAACGTTATCTCGAAGGCATTCAGTGCTGCCTTCCATCGGTTGGACCAGCGTTGGCGGGCGGTACCTTTGGGATCGAGGCTCATGATGGCCAGATACACGCATTTCAAGGCCGCGGCCTCGGTCGGAAAGTGTCCACGGGCCTTGACAGCCCTGCGGATTCGGGCGTTGACACTCTCGATGGCGTTGGTCGTGTAAATGACCTGCCGGATGGCGTTGTCGAATTGTAGGAACGGCACGAACTCAGCCCAGGCGTTGGTCCAGAGCCTGATGATCGCGGGATAGCGTTTCTCCCATTTGTCACTGAACTCTGCGAATCGGTCGAGCGCGGCCTGCTCCGACGGAGCCGTGTAGACGGGTTTGAGGTCCTTGGCGATATCGGACCAGTCCTTGCGGGAGGCATAGGCGTAGGTGTTACGGAGAAGATGGACCACACAAGTCTGCACGATGGTCTGTGGCCACACTTGCTCGATCGAGTCAGGTAGATGCTTGAGACCGTCGCACACGACGATCAGAACATCCTGCACACCACGGTTTTTCAGCTCGGACAACACCCGAAGCCAGTACTTCGCCCCTTCCCCGTCGCCGTGCTCACCGGCCCACAATCCGAGGATGTCGCGGGTGCCGTCGACAGTCACCCCCATCGCGACGTAGATCGGCCGGTTAGCGACGTTGCCCTCGCGAATCTTGACGTGGATGCAGTCGATGAACAGCACCGGGTACACAGGGTCCAACGGCCGGTTCTGCCACTCGGCCATGCCTTCCATCACCCGCTCGATGATCGTCGAGATCGTCTGCTTGGACACATCGGCTCCGTACACCTCGGCCAGGTGTGCAGCGATCTCACCGGTCGTCAAACCCTTGGCCGACAATGAGATCACCATGTCCTCCACGCCTGAGAGCCGACGCTGCCGCTTGGCCACGATCTTCGGCTCGAAGGAGGAATCCCGGTCACGGGGCACCTCGAGTTCGACCGGGCCGGCCTCGGTCAACACGTTCTTGGCTCGTCTGCCGTTGCGGGAGTTGCCGCTGCCCCTCCCTGCCGGGTCGCTCTTGCCGTATCCGAGGTGGTCGTCCATCTCGCCTTCGAGCGCGGACTCCACGACTAGCTTGGTCAGCTTCGACAGCAATCCACCATCTCCGGTCAACTGCAGCCCTTCGGCTCGCGCCTGCTCGACCAGCTCTTTGAGCCGCGCATCGCTGATACCCGGCTGAGCCGAGTTCGTCTCTGTCTCACGATCAATCACATCAGTCATAGTGGCGTATCTCCTTTCAGAGTTACACCGTTGTTCTTACAGTCCCTCTGTTCTCGTTTGCGTACCCGGCCAGTCCCTCGTTAATCGATGGGCTCGGTTTGCGCCTGGACCTGATTGATGCAACAGATCGATTCGGGTCGGTTCAGGCGTCGGGTTTTTGTGCACCCGTTTTCTCTCCTCCCCGGCAGTCGATGAATGTGACCGCGCACGCAGACGCCGCGCGCTGGTCCCAGGATATCGGCGGGTGTGATTACCAAACTCCTCGACAAATGAGGTTGCCGACATTGCGTTCGGCGTCCTCCGGGGATGTTGACCTGTCACATAGAAGGGCTCGGTGCCTCTGCCGAGATCAATTGTCGAGCAGAGACACCGAGCCGCGTGTGCTCACATCCGATTGAAATCCGAGCGACGAACGCCGGAAGTCGTGATCACAGCGTGGCGAGAATGCCTTCCATCGTGGTGATTTCCTCGTTTTGCGTGCTGATGATGGTCTGCGCCATGGAGATAGCTTCGGGATACTGTCCGGAATCAACTTCAGTTTGCGCCATCGCGACTGCTCCGCGGTGATGGTCGATCATCTGAGTGAGGAACAGTTTCGCGGCGTCAGTTCCCTGTGCATTCTGCAGCGCGGTCATGTCGTCGGCGGACATCATCCCCTCCATGCCGGGCATCGTTCCCATGCTTTCGGAGGGCATGGGCATGTTCATGCTGGTGGAGGGTGTCATGCCTTCCATGTTGTGGGAGGTGGTCGGCATGTTCATGCCCGAGGAGGACGAACTTTGTCCCCAGCTGGTCAACCAGGCCTGCAGCTGCTCGATTTCTGGGCCTTGCGCCGCTTTGATCTGTTCTGCCAACGCTGTCACTCGGGGGTCGATACCGTCTTTGGAGAGGAGCATGTCGCTCATCTCGACGGCTTGACTGTGGTGAGGGATCATCTGCTCGGCAAATGTCACATCTGCCTGATTATGAGTGCTCGCGTCCGCCGAGCTACTGGACTCGACACTCATTGACATCGGTGTGGAGGTGGTTCCATCGGAATTGGAACTGTTACATGCGGTGAGGACGAATAGTGCTGCAGTTGCTGCAGCGCTGATTGCGAGGACTTTCTTCATATCGGGAATCCCTTTCGTTGGGAGATGGTTGTCCGGTCATGAGGCGTTCTGTGAGGTGGACTTCGGGGTTGTGCTTGGTGAAGGCCGGTGTTGATCTGGGGGAGAGGGGAGGCGCAGTCGCTTCAGCAGTAGTGCGTTGACTGCGACGATGAAGCTGGATCCGGACATCGAGAGCGCTGCGATCTCTGGGCGAAGTACGAGTCCGAGGGAGGGTTCGAAGACTCCAGCGGCGATGGGGAGGGCGATGACGTTGTACCCGACGGCCCATCCGAGGTTCTGTCGCATCTTGCGGAGGGTGCCTCGCCCGATTTGTAGTGCGACCGGTACGTCGAGTGGGTCCGACCGCATCAGCACGAGGTCCGCTGTTTCGATTGCGACGTCGGTACCTGCGCCGATGGCGATACCGAGGTCCGCTTGTGCGAGCGCAGGAGCATCGTTGACTCCGTCCCCGACCATCGCAACCTTTTTGCCGGCATTTTGCAGCTCGACGATCTTGGCGGCTTTGTCGCCGGGGAGCACTTCCGCGATGACGGTATCGATACCGAGCTGGCCCGCGATGCGCTGTGCGGTGGCTTCGTTGTCGCCGCTGAGCATGACGACTTCGACGCCCAAGTCGTGCAGCGCCGCCACTGCGGCGGCGGAAGTCTCTCGGACAGCGTCGGCGAGTGCGATCACCCCGACGCCGTGTCCGTCGACGGCGACGAGTACTGCTGTTCGCCCGCTGGCTGCGAGGTCGTCGCGTGTGCCCATCAATGTGCCGAAGTCGACGTTTTCGGCGATCATCAGTTTGCGGTTGCCTACCGCCACTCGACGACCGTCCACCTCCGCAGCCGCACCGTGACCTGGCACATTACGGAAATTTGTGAGTGGAACTTCCGGGGCGCCGCGTTCGGCCGCGTAGCGGACGATCGCGCCGGCGAGGGGGTGTTCGGACTCGCGTTCGACCGCGGCCACAAGGGAAAGGAGTTCATCGGTGCCGATACCGTCGACGACGACGTCGGTGACTTCGGGTTCGCCTTTGGTGAGGGTGCCGGTCTTGTCCATCACTACCGTCTCGATGCGCGCCGAGGATTCCAGCGCGGTGGCATTTTTGAACAACACTCCTCGTTGAGCTCCGAGTCCGGTGCCGACCATGATGGCGGTGGGCGTGGCCAAACCGAGAGCGTCGGGGCAGGTGATGACAACGACGGTGATTGCGAACAGAAGCGCGGTCTGCACTCCTGCACCCGCCGCCCACCAGACAAGGAAGGTGCCGGTGCCGCCGATCAGAGCAACAAGGACGAGCCAGAACGCGGCCCGATCAGCGAACCGTTGCCCCGGCGCTTTCGAGTTCTGCGCTTCCTGGACCAACGCCACTATTTGGGACAGGGCGGTGTCGGCACCGACTTTGGTTGCTCGGACGCGAAGTGTGCCCGTCGTGTTGATGGAAGCCCCGATGACTGCGGATCCCGGTTCTTTGGATACGGGAAGGCTTTCCCCGGTCACCATTGACTCGTCGACTTCGGAAGTTCCGCTCTCGACCGTTCCATCGACAGGGACTTTGCCGCCTGGTCGGATCAGTAACAGGTCTCCGACGACAACGTCGGCGGTGGGAACTTCGACGGGTTCGCCGTCTCTCAACACGATTGCCAATGGCGGGGTCAGTTCGAGCAGTGTGCGAATCGCGTCGTTGGCTCCACCTCTGGCTCGCATCTCGAACCAATGTCCGAGCAGGACGAAAGCCGTCAGCACCGACGCGGCCTCGTAGAAGACCTCGCCGCCGCCGGTGAAGGTGACGGCGACGCTGTAGAGCCAACCCGCCCCGACGGCGACGGCAACGAGGACCATCATGTCGAGGGTGCGGGCCTTCAGAGCCCGATAAGCGCCGTCGAAAAAGATCCAGGCCGAGTAGAACACCACTGGCAAGCTCAGTATCAGGGTGAATACGTCGTCGCGGAGTCCGAACGGGGCGGGAACTGTGAATCCGAACATGTCGCGCCCCATCGGGGACCACAGCATGATCGGAATGGACAGAACGAGAGCGACGAGAAAGCGATTTCGCATGTCCCGGACCATGTCGTCCATCGACATTCCGGCGTGGGCGCCTCCGTGCCCCATCATGTCCTGTGCAGAGTGTTGAGCATGTGGTTCGTGCGCTGTGTGTTCGCCGTGAGGAGATTCGCCGGGGTGTTCGACCGGTGCGTCGGTTGATGTGTCGGCGTGGTCTGAATGAACGTGGTATTCAGAGGGCGTGGCGCTGGTGCTGTCGTTTGGTTCGGAGAGGGGGTCGCAGCTGTGGGAGGGCACTGATCGCCCTGCGCAGTGATAGCCGCAGTCCCGGATCCATTGGGACAGTTCGGGTATCGAGGTTGCAGCCGGGTCGTAGGTGACCGTGGCAGTTTGGTTGAGGACGTTGGCCTCAGCAGAGACGACGCCACGTCGGCGAAGGAGAGTTGATTCGACTGCGGCTTTCGATGTCGCCCACTGCAATCCTTGTACTTCGAGAACGGTGGTTCGATTCATCTCTGCGCCCTCTCGTTGTGACCGCCATTCTTGCGGCAGCGACTGTGCGGATACCTCGGTGGCATGTTCCCGTGTTGTGGCAGATCGTCGGCACCTCTGGGGCGTGATGTTGTGGGGTCCACGTGTGTCTCAATACTGAGCCTGCCGGTGGCGGATATGCCTTGGTTAGATGTTTGGTGAAGATTCGATGAAGGACCATGGTGTCCCAAGCAGTCGACGACTGCCCTCGTCCGTGATGGTGGTCGTCGTGAAGTGAAACCTTTGGATTCGTTGCGGGTGGACAGTGGGACCTCTCCCGCACATCGCGTCCGAAGAGTTCAGGGCAGACGGAAGGTCATCGGGGCAGTCGAATTCGGGATCAAATCAGTGATCGGAGCTTGTGGCATGACTGGTGAATCGTCGTAGGCGCAAACTGTTCGTGACGACGAAGATGGAGCTGAAAGCCATGGCAGCGCCGGCGATCAGCGGGTTCAACAACCCCAGCGCCGCCAGAGGCAACGCCGCCACGTTGTAGGCGAAGGCCCAGAAAAGGTTCCCTTTGATGGTTTTCAACGTCGAGCGCGACAGACGGATCGCATCTGCGGCGGAGCGCAGGTCGCCTCGGACAAGGGTGAGATCGGAGGCTTCGATGGCGACATCGCTGCCGGTGCCCATGGCCAGACCTAAGTCTGCTTGTGCCAGAGCAGCGGCGTCGTTGACACCGTCACCGACCATAGCGACTGTATACCCACGGCTTTGGAGGTCTTTGACGGCGCTTACTTTGTCCGCGGGCAAGACTTCGGCGATGACATCGGCGGCTTCGATCCCCACTTGTTTTGCGACGGCGACGGCGGCGCGAGCATTATCGCCGGTCAACAGGATGGGACGTAGTCCCAAGGTTCGGAATGCAGTGATGGCCTCTTTCGAGGTGTCCTTGACAGTGTCCGAAACGACCACGATTCCGCGGATCGAACCGTCCCACGCAACCCACACCGGGGACTTTCCGTCGGCTTCCGCGTCGTGTGCGGCCACTTCCAGATTCTTGGGTGCGACGAGAGACCAGTCCTGCTCTAACCAGGTTCGCCGACCTATAGCAACGGCTCGGCCGTCTACGACACCGGAGACGCCTCGGCCGTCGTGGTTGGAGAAACCTTCGATTCTCGGCAACGGCCGGCCGTCAGCCCGAGCTGCAAGAGTGATGGCCTGCGCGATCGGGTGTTCGGAGCCGTCCTCCAACGCTCCTGCGACAAAAAGTAATTCGTCGATATTCTCGCCATCTGCGCCGACTGTCGAATCGACACTCATGCGCCCGGTGGTGACGGTCCCGGTCTTGTCGAGCACGATGGTGTCGACCTGACGGGTGGATTCGAGAACCTGGGGGCCTTTGATGAGAATCCCCAACTGGGCGCCGCGGCCCGTTCCGACCATCAGCGCCGTCGGTGTTGCCAACCCCAATGCACAGGGGCACGCGATGATCAGCACGGCAACGGCGGCGGTGAACGCCGTCACCATCGAGTGACCGGTCAAAAGCCACGCACCCAACGTCATCAGTGAGAGAACGATGACGACCGGGACGAAGATTCCGGAGATGCGGTCGGCGAGACGTTGGACCTGAGCCTTGCCGTTCTGTGCATCTTCGACCAGTCGTGCCATCTGAGCGAGCTGAGTGTCGGCGCCGATACGAGTTGCTCGAACGAGGAGTCGCCCTCCAGCGTTGACGGTGGCGCCGACAACGGCGTCGCCAGGGCGCACTTCGACTGGCACGGATTCGCCGGTCAGCATGGAGGCGTCCACCGCAGATGTGCCGTCGGTGACGATGCCGTCGGTCGCGATCTTTTCGCCGGGGCGTACGACGAAGATGTCACCGACCACCAATTGTTCGGTGGGAATTCGGATCTCGGTGTGTTCCCTCAACACCGCTACGTCTTTGGCTCCCATGTCCATCAGTGCGCGTAGGGCTGCACCCGACTGCTTCTTGGCGCGGGCTTCGAAATATCGCCCCGCCAGTATGAAGACGGTGACCGCAGCAGCGACTTCCAGATAGATGTGGTCCGCTCCGCCCTCCTGCTGTGGGAACAGGCTGAACTCCATCTTCATGCCGGCCATTCCGGCATGACCGAAGAACAACGCCCACAGTGACCACAGGTAGGCCGCCGACACCCCCACCGAGATCAGAGTGTCCATTGTTGCCGCGCCGTGTCGGGCATTCGTCAGTGCAGCGCGGTGGAAGGGGAGTGCGCCCCAGACGACGACGGGAGATGCGAGCGTCAAGGCCAGCCACTGCCAGTTCGTGAACTGCAATGGCGGGATCATCGACAATGCGACCACAGGCACAGTCAATGCGAGCGAGACGAGCAGTCGGGTCCGCAGTTGCGAAGCCTCGTCCTGGATTCGGGCGTCCACCCCGTCGGTAGTGCCGACCTCCCCGGACGAGCCCTTGGGGGCAGGCAAGGTGGCGGTGTATCCCGTTGCCTCGACGGTGGAGATCAAGTCTTCAGGTGCTACCGCACCCGTGAAATCGACCTTCGCCTTTTCGGTCGCGTAGTTCACTGTCGCGGTGACGCCGTCGATCTTGTTGAGCTTCTTTTCGATTCGCGCGGCGCAGGAGGCGCAGGTCATGCCGCCGATGACCAGTTCGACACTGTGTGCGGACTCGGCAGCGACGGTCGTGTTGTCCAGGGTGCTCATCAGATGTACCTCTCCTGACCTGCCTACGCTGGCGGTGTGGGCGCCCGGTCAGATGTTCGCGAGATGATAGTTGCCGGCTTCGTCGAGCGCGGCAGTTACTTGTTCCTCGGTCAGTGGCGCTGAAGCTGTGACGGTCACGGTGGAGACTCCTCCGGCGACGAGATCGATCTCGACCTCGCTCACTCCGGGGAGGGCGCGCAGCTCGTCCGTGACGGCGCCGACGCAATGCCCGCAGGTGAGGCCGGTGACCGCGAACGTGTTGTTGGTTGCAGACATGATGTCCTCCGTAGGGGTGGGCGCGGATGTCGTGGGTGATTTCTTCGTCGAGTTGCATCCACAGCCGCGTTGCGTCTTATCGAGTAGATTCGGCTGCGAGTTAGTCTGACCGCTCATGATTCCCTTCCCGTCTGGTACCCCAGGGGGGTACCTGTTTCTACTATACTCGCGTTAGGAGAAGGTGAGTCAAGGCTGCGCCTCGACTACTTCCGTCGGACATTTGGTCGGATTCTCCCTCGTGTATTCGCCCGCGCAGAGAACGTCGAATTTCGAGCGCCCGTGGAGTGTCGCCAGGTGTACACCGGAGCCATGGGCAGTTGCGCCGTTCGCGGGATTTCGATCCCAGTCCAGCGGCAGGGCAGAGGCCGGGGATTCCGGGACGCTGACCCGATGCCGGGGCGGCCACAATCTCACCTCGCCGAACGGGGTAGGAAGAGGCATCGAATGAGATGCCGGCCCAATCAGGTCGCGCCTCCCGTGCTGGTGTGATCGTGTGTTCGGACGTCTCCACGTGTCAGACGATGTAGCCCAAGCGGGTCATCATACCCGACTCCTGGTGATATCCGTTGTGGCAGTGGAGCATCCAGTCGCCCGGGTTGTCGGCGATGAGATCGACAGCGACAGATTCCATCGGACGAACGATGACTGTGTCCTTACGAGGGCCGACACCGCCGTCACCTTTGACCACTTGGAACGTATGCCCGTGCAGATGCATGGGATGCCACATCATCGTCATGTTGGTGAACGTGAGTCGGGCTCGGTCCCCTTCTTTGACGGTCAGAGGTTCGGTTTGGTCGTAGTTCCGACCGTTGATCGTCCATTGGTAGCTCATCATGTCCCCCCCGAGGTCTGCCACGAGATCGACACCGGTGCCATCGCTTCGCGGCAGAACGACACTTTCGGCTGCAGTGAACGACTCGACCGTGCCCACTCGACCTGCCAATTCCCGAGGGAGGAACGACGCGTCGGGCGCAGCGCCCGAGCCTGTACGCAGCAGCGTCCGAGCCTGAGCGTTCTTACCCTCGGCCGCGGCGACGAGCGGGAATACACCGTCCTTGACCGTGACGATCACGTCGTAGCGCTCACCCATGCCGAGGAGAAGCGCATCGACTTCTGTCGGTACGACCGGAAAACCGTCCGTATGGGTCACGGACATCACGTGATCGGCAAGGGCGACTCGAAAAGCGGTATCCGCACCCGCGTTGATGATGCGAATACGCACACGCTGACCGGGAGCGGCCGAGAAAGTTGTCGGTGCAGAAGCTATCCGCCCGTTGATCAGATAGTACGGATAGCTGACGTCACCCGCGTCCCCACCGAGCAGAGCGCTTGATTCTACCGAGTTAGGGCCACCCGAGGTGGCGGGCAGCGTGGTTTCGGCCGACCCGTGGTTCATTCCACCCATGCCAGGCATGTTGCCCATCCCGGATCCGCCCATCGAACCCATGCCGTTTCCGGACTGAAGGTCGGAGAGGATCTGTTGCGGACTCGTGCCGACTCCATCCGTCCAGTCGTCGAGAACCACGATCCATTCGGCGTCGTAGTCGACGGGCTCGCGGGGGTCGTCGACGACGATGGGGAGATACAGGCCGTAGTCGGTGTCGAGACCGACATGCGGGTGAGCCCAATACGTTCCCGAATGAGGTACTGAGAACCGGTATGTGAAGTTCTGCCCCGATTCGATGTTCGGGCTTGCCGGCATGGCGCCGTCCATGTCGTTGCGAAGCGCGATGCCGTGCCAATGCACCGATGTCTGATGATCGAGTCCGTTGTTGACGGTGATCGCCAACTCGTCACCGACATTCGCGCGAATCAACGGACCGGGAACACTGTCGCCGTATGCCAGAGTGCGCACCGTGATGCCGCCGAGATCGATATCGGCACCCTGCGGATTGAGCGTGTAGTCCACGGTGCGACCGGTATGCGGGCGCGCTGCCTCAGCGGACGTGATGGCATTCTTGTCGAACGGCGGGGGGTTCGGGTTGGACGATCCGCTGGTGGTGCATGCGGTCAACGCCAGGCCACCCGCCCCCGCCGCCGTGGCGGCGAGAAACGTACGTCGACTGAAAGCCGATCCTGTGAACGGCGCAATAGCCATGATTGTGATTGTCCTTGTCTAGTCGTTGTGGAGAAACGGAACTGATACGCCACCGAGCCCGGGGCGCGCGTGCGGCAGAGGTCAACGACTCTCGTGTCGACGAGAGGATCGATCCAAAGCTTCACTGCGGGAGCGATACTCGTCATCGTCGATCTCGCCGCGGGCGTAGCGCTCATCCAACAGATGCTGCGCATTCGTACCACGGAGTTCGCTGCGGGTACTGCGCCTGGGACGAAACAAAGCAAGTAGGGCCGCAATGACCAACCCCCAAAATGCGATCATCGCCAGCGCCATCAGAATCCAGCTGACCCAACCCATTCCATAACCCGAATTCTCGCTCCACCACATCATGTCCGTTCACTCTCCTCACCTTCGACAGTGCTCGCCGAACCCTCTGGGATCGGTGTGCTTTCTATGAAGATTCGCTGAAGAGGTGACCGCATACCGTGTATCGCGTGCGCAGCGGCGACTGAGCAGTCCACGATGGTGGCATGGACAGTACGTCAACACGGTCAACCGACGGGTACGCAGGTTTTCGGGCACTGGTCGTCGACGACGAACGCCCACTGGCCTCGATCATCTCGAGTTACCTCGAACGAGAGTCATTCGAGGTGAGTGTGGCCTACAACGGTTTCGACGCTCTCGCCCTGGCACGTGAGGTCGATCCTGATGTGGTGGTCCTCGATCTCGGGTTGCCCGGTATCGACGGCATCGAGGTATGCCGGGAACTTCGTACATTTTCGGATGCATACGTGGTGATGCTGACTGCTCGCAGTGAGGAAGTGGACACCATCGTCGGGCTTTCTGTCGGTGCCGATGATTACATGAGCAAGCCGTTCAGCCCCCGAGAGTTGGTAGCGAGGATCCGCGCGATGATGCGCAGACCCCGCAGCGGAGTCGCGCACGGTACAACTGCGAGAGCGGTAACCCGAGACGAGGAGAGTCCGCCAATGACGTTCGGGGTGCTCAGGATCGACGTTGCCGGGCGAGAGGTCTCGGTCGCCGAGAAACCGGTTCTGCTGACTCGGACGGAATTCGACGTGTTGGCGGCATTGGCCGCTCGGCCGGGGATGGCGTTCAGCCGTCGGCAACTGATCGAAGCAGTGTGGGGTCCTGCGTGGACGGGGAACGAACATCTTGTCGATGTTCATATCGGTCATCTGCGCCGCAAACTCGGCGATGATCCCGCCGCGCCTTTGTATGTCAATACCGTGCGCGGCATCGGGTACCGAATGGGTTCCGGAAAATGACTACCCTGGAAGAACTTTCGTCTCATCAGGGGCGTACCCGCCGAGGACTCGGTGTCGGCGTGCGTTTGTTGATGGCCCAAACGCTGGTCTTGGTGGCAGGAGCGGCCACCTCATGGGTCGTTGCAGTCACTGTCGGTCCGAGTTTGTTCCGCGAGCATCTGCGCCGCGCGGGCGTGCCTCCGATGTCTGAGGAGCAAATGCACGCCGAGCAGGCATATCGCTCGGCAACTGCGGTCTCGTTGTCCGTGGCGATCGGCGCAGCTGCGTTGTGCGCGCTGGCTGTGACCTGGTATCTCAGTCGTCGGCTGCAGCGGTCGGTGACTGCGGTGTCAACTGCCGCCACGGCAGTCTCGGCGGGAAACTACGCGGCCAGAGTCCCGCCGCCGCAGCTCGGTGACGACTTCGACGCACTTGCGACGGCCTTCAACGAAATGGCGGTCCGTCTCGAGTCTGCCGAGTCGATGCGTCGACGGTTGCTGGCAGATCTCGCGCACGAGATCCGGACGCCGGTAGCTGTTCTCGAAGCATTCATGGAAGCGCTCGAAGACGGAGTGGAAGCTCTCGATGATCACACCATTGCGATGCTCAGAGATCAGACCCGACGTCTGGCACGGTTTTCCGGCGACGTCTCGGCGCTGTCCGATGCCGAGACGAATCGAGCTGCAATCGAACCGACATGGACCAGACCTGAGGTACTGGTGAGCTCAGCGGTAGCGGCGCACGAAGAACGATACGACACGAAAGCAGTCATTCTGAGCGTGGACGTCCCCGGAAATCTGCCGTCGGTGTGGCTGGACCCGGAGCGCATAGGGCAAGTGTTGAGCAATCTGCTCGACAACGCACTGCGCCACAGTCGATCACAGAGCACAGTGAAGGTGCGGGGACGGGTGAAAGGGGATCGGTTCATCCTCACACTCACCGACGAAGGCGATGGAGTCGCCGCCGAGCACCTCCCCTATCTGTTCGAGCGTTTCTATCGCGCCGACGCAGCACGCGATCGTGCTCACGGAGGGGCAGGGATCGGACTGTCCATCGCGAAAGCACTCGTCGAAGCACACGGTGGACAGATCACCGCCGCGAGTGACGGAGCCGGGCAAGGCACCACCTTCGTTATCGCGTTGCCAGTACATCGTCCGAAAGGGCGGCACATCGACTGCCGGGGAACTGTCGATGCGTGACATTCGACGCGACATTCGAGGTAATGGAAACGCTCCGGGAACACCCACTCACCCCGCCGCTACCGGCACACCTGGTCAAGAACTCGTGAGGTGAACCGATCAATGACGATTCAAGAGACCAGAGCGCAGAGGTGACCCGGCCCGGGGACTTACACTTCGATCGCTGTGACGTAGGCACTCGCGCACACCGAACCCGAGACCAGGAACCAACTACTCAGGCTCTCCCCTGAACTGTGATACCGCACGGTCACGTCGTTTCCCGCGGTGATGGGAGAGCGATATTCGAGAATCGCTCGGTAGGGGAGTGGATTTCGGGGTCCGGCCCAATCTCTGATCAGGTCTTCGACAGGCTGCCAATACGTGGCGTTGTTGACGTGGTTGAACGGATCGATATCGCTCGATCGTAAGACGAATGTCGTTTCCTCCCCATCGCCCGGATGAGCGGTGTGCCAGGGTTTCCACTTCAATCGGTGATCGTTGGCGGTCGAACCGAGTCCGGCCATGAAACTCTCTTCGATCCTGGAAGGCATCCCGTTGACCGGATTGAGATTTATCCAGAATCCTTCGGTCTCGATCAAGCCGCCGCCGTCGGATTCGATGCGGACACGCATCGTGCACCACCTGCTCGACAACCCCGAGCACCATCTGCGCATGCGCACACGAGCCGGCCAGCTGACCGGACGAATGACATCGATGACTGTGCGGCGCACGACCCACACCGGGTGGGCAGCCGCTGCGCCGCTCGCATCGAGATCGTCGAAACCGATGTCCTGCAGATAACGTGCAACGCCATCGAGTCGCACCGTCCCGGAGACGTCGATATCTCCCGTCCGTACCGGCCGAGAGGTTTCGAACACCGCGCCATTGGTCGGCAAATCCACCAGGCGGTGGTTGCGCATCGCGTCAGCTTCCATTTTGCAGATCCCTTAGATGTGATTGTTCGCTTCGATACTTTGCACACCCTTGCTGCAACGTAGTGCGATCCCTACGCCCAGTCCCGCATCAGCCGCCGGGTCTGCCGCAGTCGTACCCAGTAGTCCGTGCCCGGTCTCCGAACATGGTGAACAAGGAGCCTATCCAGTCTCGCAAACTACTACACTGTCCGCGCGATTGCCGGTTGACGTTCGATGTCCTTTCCAGGTCCTTCTTGAGTGTGCCCAAGATCGTTGCGGCACCATGGAATTCCCATATTCCTCGGCTCGGCCTCGAAGCGCCTCGTCTCGCCGCAGTGCCCACCCGCGCGTTCGCGCTCGACCTCTACCTACTATCCAGGTTCGTAGTTCAGCTACTATCGACCTTAGTAGTTCGGTGGGCATCCGCGCCAACCGAGAGATTGGGGCGACGGTGAGCAAAAAATCAACCAAAACCCGCGCGAAACAGCGGTCTACGACGCAGAGTCGAGCCCGACGCGCCACGTCACCGAAGCGGAACCCCACTTCACGACCGCACGACGAAGTCGGCACAACACCCCGTGCTAGGCCCAGTCCGGCCGGTAGTGCCGTGGAAGAACTGGCCGCAGCGGCCGCAGCGGCGTATCTGAGTAAAGCAGCGCCGACGCCAGCCTCGGCCTTGGCTCAAGCACCGCCGGCGCCGGCCATCGCCGAAAAGGCGATGCCCACCAAGCCATCGGGCACTGAACGCGTTGCCCGGCCATTGGGTGACGACGAGTCGACCGCTGCAACGGAACTCGCTGCGCCCGGCGGTGGGTGCGCTGAAGCGTTCACGCAGATAGAACCACAGGGGCTCGCAGCAACGTACTGGGGAGAATCGCCCGAGGTTACTTCCGATCTGTCGATTCTGTTCCGAGGAGCCCGCAACAGCCCGGGCAGCGAACCGGAACGTTTCGAGAGGGTCACCCACGTCAACGGTGTTCCAGCGGGGGAACGCTTCGCGGTGACTGCGAGAATCCGCGGAATCGCCACTGGTAGTTGGACTGTCAGTGCCGAGCGCATCGAAACTCCGGACGACACCACCGGGCAGTTCGACATCGCAGCTCCGCAGACCGCCACGGCCTGGACTACCGCAGCGCCATTGGTGCACGGGCCCGGCGTGCGACTCTGGACGTGGCCGCTGTTGGTCGGTTTGGGTGCAGTGTTCGCCATCGTCATGCAGGCACTGCTCTTGACCCGTATGAGCGAGAACGCCACTGCGGCAGTTCTCATTTCGATCCTCGGCTGCCTTCTCGGCTACGTGGGTGCGAAGCTCTGGTACTTGGCACTTCACCGCCAGAGCCTTCGAAAATTCGTCTCTGCCGGCGCATGCATACAAGGATTTTTGGTGGTGTCGCTCGCGGTATTGGTGCTCGGCGGAGCAGCCTTCGGTCTGGGCGTCGGTGTGTTACTGGACATGACAACGCCCGGGTTGTTTCTCGGGATTGCGATCGGGCGCCCGGGATGCTTTTTGACAGGATGCTGTTCGGGTCGACCTACCAGGTCGAGATGGGGAATGTGGGCTTCGGACCGGACTCTCGCGGTGCGCCGAATCCCCGTGCAACTGATCGAAGCGTTCGCAGGCTTGATCATCGGCCTCGCGACACTGATTTTCGTCCTCTACGGCACCGAAACGCCCTATGACGGAGCAGTATTCGTTGTCGCCGCGGCTATCTACACGTGGGTCCGTCAAGGGTTGTTCCCCTATCGTGCGGACCCTCATACACGGCGCGGGCGGCTTCTGACCAGCGCGGCATGCGGAATTGTCATCGTCGCGACGATTCTGCTGGGCGTGGTGTGATCGTGACCCAGAGTAGTAGCCTTTTGCGCTTTTCTGCCGATGCCACGTGCGCAGAAGGTGAGTCTCACGAAAATTGGGATGGCCACGAATCAAGTTTCGCGCGGGATCTGGCCAATTCGATTGGCGCCGCGTTCGGTGCATGAGGCCGGTTCAGTTCGAGGAGGGGGTGAACCGGCCTTGAGCACTGGCCCCCTGCGGGCCGGACTCCTTGTTCGTCCACGACCCGGTTTCGCACTGTTTCAAGCACCTGCTGCGCATGAAGCCATCGCCATCGCACCCAGTAGCGCCAGAAGAGGCGCCGCAGGTAGGACGATCGCCGTTCCGCAGGCAGCAAGGGTGCGGAGGTAGCGAATGGGCGCCGGGTGGTGGGTGCGGTGGGAGGACAGACGATCAAGTCGCAACGCCAGGCAATCCTGCGCTATTCCCAGAGCCGCCACGGGCACCTCGTGAGGTGTCATACTGCAGAGTGCGCGGTGCACGGATTCGCGCCCATGCTGACGAACGGCTCGGGAGTCGGCTTCGATTTCCACCAACGCACGGACCAATGGGGGCGAAGATCGCATGATCGGAAGCCACGGAAACGCGTAGGCGAGCGTTTGAGCTGCGCTGACGAGCAGATGGTGCCGCCCCGTGATGTGTGCTCGTTCATGTGCGAGTACTGCAGCAAGAGCCTCGGTGTCGAGTTGATCTCTCAATCCGTCGCTCGCAACTACAAGCGCGGGGCGCCCAGCGATACTGTAGGCGAAGGGCACAGAAACCGGGAGCCAGAGCAGTGACGAGGACCGTGCACCCCCCAGAATGCGCAGCAACCCGAGGTGCTGCTGGTGTAGCTCGCGGCGAGTGCGGGAGAAGCTGAACAGATGGACGGTGCCTCGCACCGCCCCGATGACCAGGGCTGACCCACCGAGTACACCCACCGCCGTCTCGAGCCTGGCCGGCGCGTCGTCGTGAAGGGCGAGCCAACAGCTGTGGGCGAATTCGATCAGCGACGAGACACCACCGTGACTGGGTAAAAGGCTCAAGATCACCGGGACACTGATACTCACTACAGTTCCGAGTGCCAGAGCGCCCCACAAGACGAGGACGACATGCGGATCAACGCCGCGACGCATCATCGATCCGAGGAACAGCGGGGAGAGTGCGGCAACGAGAAGGCCACCGACCGCCCACGCGAGGACGGCTGTCACTTCTTGCCTCGTTCACGCAATCCACGCGCCAGGATCTTCGATTCGACGTCGGATGTCCCGCGAACAAAATGCAACAGGACCCCGGTCGGGTCTCCGGTGGATTCGAGAAGTGCGCGCAACCCGTCAGCTGCCGCTTCCTCGCGGCTTCGCGTGGCTTCGTACCAGTACGCGCGCCCGTTTCGCTGACGATGCACCCAACCTTTGCGATGAAGATTGTCCATGACGGTCATCACCGTCGTGTACGCCGGTTCACGGTCGTCATCGAGGCCGTCGATGACGTCGCGCACACGGACCGGTTCGGTGGAGCGCCACAGCACATCCATCACCAGCGCCTCGAGCTCTCCCAGACCTTGCATTTTTCCTCCTCGTAGAGCTGCATTCGTCACCGCACCGTGCGAGTGCCCAACCTGCAACCTCCGTCGCTTTCGTACGGGGCCCAACCAGCGCTGTCGGTGATTCGTCGGTCACAGTGATGTGGGACCGCTCGATGAGGGTGTCGTGTCGACTCTGCACGCTGGAGGTTGCCGAGACGGCGAACCGAAGCCCTGTAGAAATACTATCTGTTCTGCTTCCCGTCGCCGCCCCGATACGGCGGCGGTGTCTGGCGACCTCCTCCCGTGACGATCTGCCGAACCCCTGTCAGCTCTGACAGTGTCAAAAGGTTTATCCAGCACTTTCGCGTCGACTACGGGAGAACGTCTCGCGCGGAGCTTCTGTTTGCGATTCAGCATCGTTTGCCGGCAGGGCGACAGGTCTTACAGCGCGCTGCCTTCCGACCATCGGTCCCACGGCACACTCCAGTCGCCGTTCTGCCACAATTCGAGAGGGGCGCCGCCGGTATTGCGTATCTCCACGACATCTCCGGGAAGCGAAAAATCATAGAACCATTGAGCATTGGCGCGACTGAGGTTCAAGCAGCCGTGTGAAACATTGGTATTGCCTTGCGCCCAGACTGTGTCTTCGAGTTCGTGAAGGTAAATTCCGTCGGTGCTTATTCGGGTGGCGTAGTTGATTTTTTCCTTGTACCCCAGCCGGGAATTGACGGGAAGTCCGTAGGTCGACGAGTCCATGATCACGGGGTTGGCCTGATCGAGGACGGTGTAAATGCCTGGTTGGGTCCAGAAGGAGATCGTTTGGCCGTTGACGAGCTCGGTTCCTCCCATGCCCATCGATGTCGGCATAGTGCGCACAGTTTTGCCGTTGCTCGTGACCGTCACTTGCTTGGTCGTATCGTCGGCGACGGCGATATGCGAGTCGCCGATGGTGAATGCAGTCGTGGCGTCTTCCTGTCCGAACAGTCCGCCACCGAGCGGGACGCCGAAGACCGCAGCCCGGACCGTGACCTCGGTGCCGGGGGGATAGTACGCACGAGGTCGCCAGTGAACATTCTGGTCATCCACCCAGTACCACGAGCCTTCGAGCGGCACCGACGTTTGCACAGTCAGGCTTTTCTCCGCCGCTGCACGATCGAGGATCGGCTCGTCGAAATGCGTGACAATAACGATCCCTACCCCGAAAGTGCCACCATCTGTGAGGAGGTTACCCCCGGCCGTCACGAAGGATGGTTTGGTCAGGTTCCGCGGCTTGACTGTGGAGAAGGTGCTGGACTGATCGAGACGTGAGCCATCGTTTTGGGTGGCTGACGCTGTCATCGTGTAGGTCTTCCCGTAGTCCAAGGACGCGCCGGGTTTCCACACCTGCCGGTCAGGGGTGAAGATGCCATCGACCACAGCCCCGCCCACTTCGGTGAGCACTACCGAGTCGAGCCTCCCGCCAACAGATTCCACCGTGACCGGATCAAGGGGGTTGACGGTATCTGTCCCCCCGGAAGGAGTCATCACCAGCGCGGAGACAGGAGAGTCGTTCTCGGCGGGCGCACCCGTGTCACTCGGTGCGGACTGCGGTGCTGTGGAGGTGCATCCTGTCAGCGTTGCGACCATAAGGACAAGGACGACTAACCCTGTATGCCGTGTTGAGGCCATAATTGTTCCTTCACGTCAGTGGGTGGGGAGCGCCGACGAAGACAGTGATTCGCAAGGGACGCAAGTAATCAGATGGAAGATCAGAGCGGACAACGAGAAGAGAGGCTTCGACGGACAGGCCTAGCCACTCGCCAGTTTCCGGATCAGTTCTGTTGCAAAAGTGCTTGCATCGCGGTGATCTCGGACTGCTGTGCGGCGATGATATCGGTAGCCAATTGCTTGGCGTCGGCGTTGTCGCCATCGGATAGTTCCGATTGGGCCGTCGCGATCGCGCCGGAGTGATGTTCGATCATCATCTTCAGCCACGCGGTGTCGAAGTCCCCATCGCGCAGCCCCTCCAATTGAGCGATCTGCTGCTGGGACATCATTCCTGAGGCATTGTCCGCGCTCGTGCCCACCGCTCCCATCGATTGCGCAACACCCAACTTCGCGCAGATCATCGCGAAACCCTTTGAGGTGTATTGATTGGGCTCAATCGGTGGACGCAACATTCGAGGTCAGGAGGGTGTTGTGGGTCGTCCATCGGATTGGGTGCGGGAAGTAACGGGCAGGGCTCCGATGAGGTCACCGGGAGCACCGGGCCATCCTCGGTCGAAGGAACGGCAGTTTTGGGACCAGATCGCCACAGGCAAGCTTCCTCGTGAGGCAGCTGACGCTGTCGGCGTGGCGCAAGCGGTTGGTCAGCGGTGGTTCCGGCACGCTGGCGGGATGACGCCGTATTTATGGCCCGCGCCGGCAGGCAGGTACCTTTCTTTGGCAGAGCGTGAGGAAATCGCGATCCTGCACGCCACCGGCCACGGAGTGCGCGCGATCGCGAGTGCCATCGGAAGGAGCCCGTCGACGATCTCGCGGGAGCTGCGGCGTAACGCTGCCACGCGTGGAGGCACGCTCGAATACCGCGCCAGCGTGGCGCACTGGAAAGCCGAGTTGTTTGCCCGCCGCCCGAAGACCGCCAAGCTCACGGCCAACGATCGGTTACGGCACTATGTTGAGGACCGACTCTCGGGCCGGATCACCAAGCCGGGCGGCGATGCTGTCGCCGGACCGCTCGAACGGCAATGGAAAGGCTTGAACAAGCCCCATCGTCAGGACCGCCGATGGGTGAAAGCGTGGAGCCCCGAGCAGATTTCGAACCGGCTACCAATCGATTTCCCGGATGATCTGAGCATGAGAATCAGCCACGAAGCCATCTACCAGTCCCTGTTCATCGAGGGCCGCGGCGGCCTGCGCCGCGAACTCATCTTGTGCCTGCGCACCGGCCGTGCTCTGCGCATGCCGCGGGCAAGAGCAAAGCGTGCTGCCTGGGCTCACGTGAGCCCGGACGTACTGATCAGCGAGCGTCCCGAAGAAGCCGACGACCGTGCGATCCCCGGGCACCACGAGGGTGACCTCATCATCGGTACGGACAGGTCCGCAATCGGAACCGTCGTCGAGCGCACAACCGGATACACCACCCTCGTGCACCTGCCACGGGAGCGTGGGTGGCGACAGCAACCGATCACCAAGAACGGGCCGGCACTGTCGGGATACGGAGCGGTGTCGATGAACAGAGCGTTGACACAGGCACTGGCGTCGATGCCCACCGAACTCAAACGCTCGCTGACCTGGGACCGCGGGAAAGAGATGTCCGCACTCGCCCAGTTCACCATCGACACCGGGCTGAAGGTCTACTTCGCCGACCCGCACAGCCCGTGGCAACGAGGCACCAACGAGAACACGAATGGACTACTGCGCCAATACTTTCCGAAGGGAACTGATCTCTCGCGATGGAACCCAGACGATCTCGCGGCAGTCGCCCACGCTCTCAACACGCGACCACGGAAACGACTCCAATGGCGAACCCCCGCTGAAGCTTGGGACGAACACCTACGATCAATTCAACAGCAACGTGTTGCTTCGACCGGTTGAATACGCCTTGACTTCCGCGATCGGCGTGGAACACTGCACCGGCAAGACCGCCGCGGGTCAGTGCTGCGGCACCTAAGGCATCTTCGACGAGTTCGGTACGCATGTGCTCGGCGATCGACCAGCCCACCAGGCGGCGGGAGAAGCAGTCGATCACCGTGGCCAAATACAAGAACTCATTGTCCCCGCATGGCAGATACGTGATGTCACCGACGTATCGGGTATTCGGTGCGATCGCGGTGAAATCACGGTTGAGCAGGTCCGGCGACGGAGTGTCGGCTGGTTCGGCGATGGTGGTGCGGTGTTTTCGGCGCAGTCGCAGGCCCTCGATGTTGTTGGCGCGCATGATCCGTGCGATCCGTTTGTGATTGATCCGCTGGTCGGCGGGTTGTCCGTGATTGATCTCGGCGGTGATCCGGGGCCGCCCGTAGGTGTTGTCCCACCTGTGGACGGCGCGGATCTTGTCGGCGAGTTCAGCGTCGGCTGCGGCCCGGGCGGCTCGTTTCTCGGCGGCGTTGATCCATGCGTAGTACGACGAGCGGGCGATATCGATGACCTGGCACAACCGCTTCACCGGGTAGGTGTCGGAGTGGTCTGCAACGAACTGGAAGCGGTTCACCAATTCGTCTCTCCGGCGAAATATTTGGCCGCCGACCGCAGGATGTCTCGCTCAGTTTCGAGCTTGGTTTTCTCCGCGCGTAGGTGTGCGACCTCGGCGCGGAGCCTGGCGGCTTCCTGCTCGGGTGTCTCGCCGGTGCCGGGCCCCGGAGCGGTGGCGGCGGGTCTGCGGATCGGGATACCCGCATTTCTCAGCCATGTGGTCAGGGAGCCGTGGGATATGCCGAGATCGGCGGCGATCCCGGCTACGGTCGCGCCGCCGGTGTCGCGGTACAGCTCGACTGCGTCGCGGCGGAACTCTTCGGTGTAATTTTTCTTTGCCATCGGGTTAGATCTTCTCGCTTTCCCTGGTCTGAGACCAGGATCAAGCGTGTCCAACCCGCGGGGTCAAGGCCCATGTGCCGGAACAGGACGTGAGAAATGATCAGAATTTGTGGATCCCGGGAGGACGTACCTTCCCGGATGATGATCTGCAAGGAATCGAAATTCTGATCACGACCAGCGTTGGCGCGCTGGCGGGGAGGTACGCCCGTGCTCACGGTAATACACAACGACGACAACGAATCCAAATACAACGGCGGGCGGTCGCTACTCGACGAGATCGTCCGCGACGGTGCCCGGAAGATGCTCGCAGCAGCACTGCAGGCCGAGGTTGCCGCCTACATCGACCAGTTCGCTGACCATCTCGACGAGAAGGGGCATCTCCTGGTGGTCTGCAATGGCTACCACGCAGAACGTGACGTCCTGACCGCAGCGGGCGCGGTCAACGTAAAAGCTCCTCGGGTCGACGACAAGCGCATCGACCCTGAAACCGGAGAACGCCAAAGGTTTTCGTCGGCGATTCTGCCGGCCTGGGTACGCAAGTCCCCGCAGATGATCGAAGTCCTGCCACTGCTGTACCTCCATGGGATTTCCACCAGCGACTTCGGGCCAGCGCTCGCGCCGTCGGCGCGGATGACCATCAGGTGCAGGTCGCGCTCGTGCGATGCTGCGTACTCGGTCACCGGCTGCCCTTCGGGAGCGAGGATCTGGAACGACGGCTGGTCGTCGTCTCCGATCTGTGAGGGTGCGTGGATGGGGCTGAGCCGGTATCCGGATTGCTCGATCGAGAGGCCGTTCTCCTTCGCTACCTGTGGAGTGGACCGTTCCCGTTCCGCGATTCGATTATCGGCATATACCCGTGGGGGGTATTTCTTGCACGGGTACCCCGATCGTGGAATCCGATCAATCCGAGTCGTCCGTCCGGCACGTGCTGCTACGCAACGACATCGGACAGGGGAAGATCCGTGTTCCGGTTTGCTACCGCGGCCGCACCCTGGACGCGCGACGCGCTCGAACGATTGGCGAGCTATGGATTCGAGTGGTCACCCTGGTCTCGACGCGAGACGATGTCAGGGCGCTTGGACTGTCGACCTGGTGGCCGCCCTGTGCGCCGCCACGCTCTAGCGTTGCCCTCAAGCACGCCTTGATCCAGTCGGTCAGGATCCCACACGCTTCGCGTGCTTATGCCGATCTCGACGTGTCATTGGGGACAGAGGGATCCATTTGACACATCCCCAAGCAACGTCGCACCTGCAAAGCTGGGCCGAATCTCGATACTGCCCTCGATTCCCATGCGTTGTCTGTAACGGGAAGCTTGGAATAATGCGTATTCGGTTTATCGAAAAGGATTTGGGTCCAGGGTGAATGATCACTATATGTGGCTATTGCTGTTGAAAGACGTTCGAGGCATTGAGAATTGGAGTGCTCAAGAGTGGCCGACGCGGCTGTAGTCTCGGTTTGCTCGGGCTCGGTTGCGGCGAATCGTTTTCTGCTGACAGTACTTGGTGGGCGCGTAGATTTTGAGCCCTCGTCGAGAGAGAATTGATTGTTCGCTCTGACGCCCCTGGGCTTCGGATGGGCCCATCCGCTGGCCCGGGGGAGGATGTCGGATAGACCGCGCGCCTACGAGAGGCATTGTAGGCCAACGACACTACCGCAGTACCGTCCCGCCGAAGGCTGAAACTCGAGGAATGTGCGCTCGCTGACTACGGTATTGCGCCCTGGCGGCGCGTCAGCCGTCATCAAGTTTGTCGGGTGCCGGTCGAGGACGGCGTGGATGTCGGCTGCTCATTAGTGACTGTGCCCCCGAGGGGGCCAATCTTTCCTGCGTTGGCCCAGCGTGCGACCGTCGAGTGGTCATGTTGAAAAAAGTATGGCGACGTCTCTGGAGTCAGGAAGTCGGTGGTGTCAGGAGGTTCGTATGGCGCGTGTGCATCTGGTTCGTCCATGGGAGTACCCGTGATGTGGGCGGAGGTTTCATGGTCCCTCACTCCAGTTTCTTTGATCGGGGAGTAGATCGGTTCGAGAGATGTTGTTTTGTAACCATCTCCTTTGTTTACCCCTGAATCTGTTTGCCCCTGAATCGGTGGTTTGCGAGGTTCGGCGCCAAGGACAAGTGCGGGATCCCCTTTGCTCGGGTTGTCCAGGTCGAAGCCGCTATGCTCGGAACTGCCACGTCGCGACGGGATTCACATGACCCACGCTGGCGTCGACTAGTTGTTGTCAGCCCGGATACTCGTTGTGTCTCAACGACATCAAGCGGTTGCTGCAAGAGGGATCCACCAAAGTGTTCCGTCAGCGCAATCGCGCCCGCCAGATCTGGTTTACGCCACGCCGCGTCGAAGGATGGGAAACTGCACCGGGAGCCTCCTCTCACCAGGAACAGGTACGGAAGCGCCTGGCCCGTGGCCATGAAACATCGAGACCCAGGCCCTAGACCTCGGTCCGGTTTTTTTGGGCAACAGCAGCGATCGCCCAGGACAGCTGCGTACTCATGTGCCTATCTATTGACATATAGGCGGGGATGCCGGTTAATTGACGCATCTCGGGACACGCCTCGTGTCTACAGAAGGAGGAACGCATGTCAGTGGAATTACCCGATGTTGCATCACTCACCCGAATATCGGATGGCTACGGTCTCCAGATCGACTCCAGCGATATGCAGATCTATGAAGCAGCTGCCGGGGGCTTGTTGCAGTCGTGGAACAGAGTCGAGGAGCTGTACACCGAAATCGCACCCGTACAGCCGGTGCGGCAGTGGGAAACCCCTGCAGCGGCCGCAAATGCGAACAATGCCTGGTATGTCACGTCAGAAATTCGCGAATCAATGCAAGGCTCACTCGCCGGACGCCGCATCGCAGTCAAGGACAACACCGCTGTCGCCGGAATCCCGATGATGAACGGATCTCGAACGCTCGAAGGATTCGTCCCTGCTGAAGACGCCACGGTCGTTCGTCGGCTCCTCGATGCCGGAGCAGTGATCGCCGGAAAAGCAACATGCGAGGATCTCTGTTTTTCTGGAGGTTCGCACACCAGTAAGCCACACGCAGTTCGGAATCCGTGGGACCACAACCGCTCTGCGGCGGGATCGTCCAGCGGAAGTGCGGTGCTCGTGGCGACGGGTGAAGTCGATATGGCAGTTGGTGGAGATCAAGGCGGGTCGGTTCGCATGCCCGCAGCGTGGTGCGGTGTGGTGGGCCACAAACCCACTTTCGGTCTGGTGCCGTACACGGGCGCATTCCCCATCGAGCAGTCGATCGACCACCTCGGCCCGATTGCGAGAACGGTCACGGACACAGCCTTGATGCTGTCGGTCATGGCAGGTGTCGATGGCAAGGACCCCCGTCAGCCCACATCGATCGAAGCAGTGGATTACGTTGCTGCTCTGCAGGAGTCGGCCGATGGATTGAGTGTCGGTGTCGTAGTCGAAGGCTTCGGCCGAGGTAATTCCGACTCCGGATCAGACGAAGTGGTCCGTCGAGCAATCGAAGAGCTGAGGACCGCAGGCTTGCAGACCGAGGATGTGTCCATACCCTGGCACCTCGACGGCACTGCGGTGTGGGACGTCATCGCGACCGAAGGCGCGACCTGGCAAATGGTCGACGGCAACGGTTACGGAATGAACTGGAAAGGGCGATACGACCCCGAACTCATCGCCTACTACGGAGCTCAATCGCGGCGTGATGCGAGTCAATTCTCGGAAACCGTCAAGTTGGTCACACTCGCGGGCCGTCATGCCATCGACACCGAATACGGGCGCCATTACGCCATGGCGCGCAACCTCGAAGCACACTTGGCGGCAGCCTACGACGAAGCTCTCCAACGATATGACGTACTGGTCATGCCGACGATGCCGCTTCTACCGACACTGCTCCCCGCCGACGGCGCCCCAATCGACGAAGTTCTCGGACGCGGCCTCGAGATGATCGGCAATACCTGTCCGTTCGATGTCACCGGACATCCCGCATGCACGGTGCCGGCGGGAATGAGTGAGGGCCTTCCGGTCGGACTGATGATCATCGGCCGACGATTCGACGATGCAACCGTGCTTCGCGTCGCGAAAGCGTTCGAGACTGCAGTGGGCGGCTTCCCGACCCTCGAAATGACAAGGAGTATCGCATGAATGGACTTTTCGACCTGGGCGGTGTCGACGGTCTCGGACCGATCAACGCGTCGAAGCAAGAACCAGCCTTCCATGCAGAATGGGAGAAAGTCGTCCTGACGTTGTTCCCGGCACTCTTTCGTGCCGGTTGGTTCGGACTGGACTCGTTCCGCCACGGAATCGAGACCATGGACCCGGTCGTCTACCTCACCTCGCCGTACTACGAACATTGGCTACACACGTTCGAGACGCATGGTCAGCGAAACGGTGAACTCGACATGGACGAACTCGATCGCCGGACTGCCCATTTTCTGGCACATCCAGACGCGCCGCTTCCCGAGCACGCATCGAACAAAGAGCTAGTGGATTTCATCGACGCCGCCAGTGCCGGCGGTGTTCCTCCGCAGCGTCCCACGGACAATCCCATCCGTTTTGCAGTCGGCGACAAGGTGCGACTGTCACACGATGCCCCGCGCGGTCACACGCGGCTGGCACGCTACGTGCGGGGCAAGGTCGGCACCGTCTCGGTCCACCGCGGCGCGTTCGTGTATCCCGACGCAGCAGGCAACGGACTCGGTGACGACCCTCAGCATGTTTACACGATTCTGTTCGACTCTGCCGAGCTCTGGGGTGAGCAAGCCGAGCCCAACACCACCACCACCTTCGATGTCTGGGATCCGTACATCGAGCACGTAGAACAAGCAGTAGGAGCGAACGCATGAACAGCATCTCCCGCACACCCGCCGAGATCACCGCGCGTGTGAAGGCTCTCGAATCGATGCTCATCGAAAAGGGGCTCGTCACAACGGAGATGGTCGACCGGATGGTCGAGATCTACGAGAACGAAGTGGGACCACAGTTGGGTGCCAAGGTGATTGCCAAGGCGTGGACGGACTCGGACTTCCGAACGCGTCTGATCGACGATGCCACAGAAGCGTGCAAGGAGCTGGGCATCAGCGGGCTGCAGGGCGAGCACATGGTCGCCCTCGAGGACACCGATGACGTCCATCACGCAGTGGTGTGCACGCTGTGCTCATGCTATCCCTGGCCGGTCCTTGGGCTTCCCCCGAACTGGTACAAGGAACCCCAGTATCGGTCGCGAATGATTCGTGAACCTCGAAGCGTACTAGCTGAGGAATTCGACTATGTCGTACCCGAGACCACGGAGATACGAGTGTGGGACTCCAGTTCCGAGGTGCGGTACTGGGTGCTTCCGCAGCGTCCAGCGGGAACTGAAGGGTGGTCGGAAGAGCAACTGGCAGCTCTTGTGACCCGTGACTCGATGATCGGTGTCGCTCCCGTCGAGGCTGTGTCGTGAGCCCGTCGGCAGCGGGAGCGTCACTCGAATCTCGCCGCGCTGAAATTGACGCCCTGGTGTGCGGATTGCCGGCGCCCCGTGACGGTGATCAAGCATTTGACGAACCGTGGCAGATCAGAGCTTTCGCCCTCGCCGTGGGAGCGCACGAGGCGGGAGAGTTCGAATGGCCAGCGTTCCAGAGCGCTCTGATCGAATCGATCCGCAGTTGGGAAGAGCAGGACGCCGGCACGTCCGATTCGGGCTGGTCGTATTACGAGCATTGGGTGCGAGCTCTCGAGGTGGTCCTCGACAGTGTCGGGAAGTTGGATAGCGATGCCTTGAATCTCAGGACTCGCGAGGTGCTGGCAGTTCCGCCGAATCGTGGTCACCATGAAGCGCGTCTGGACCCGATCGCTATCGATCCGGGAACTCGATCCTGAACTCAGATGAGCACGACAGTCCGATGAGAAGAAGCCGACTTCGTTCTTTGACGTTGCAACTTTCGTCGCCTCTCTGAAAGAAATAGCGCATCGAAGATCGAGTCCCGCGATCACGTTGGATTACGGCTGCAGCATCACAGTATGCGGAAACCCCAGGAGAAGACATGCACATCGCAGAGGGTTTTCTTCCCCCTGTTCAAGCGGTCGCGTGGACGGTCGCATCAGCGCCCTTCGTTATCCACGGGGCCCGCTGCATCATTCGTCAGGTGCGGGAACATCCCGAGACGAAGCTTCTCCTGGGCGCGGCGGGCGCATTCACTTTCGTTCTTTCGGCCATCAAGCTCCCGTCCGTGACGGGAAGCTCGAGTCATCCGACCGGGACGGGATTGGGTGCGGTGCTGTTCAGACCGCCGGTGATGGCCTTCCTTGGTGTCGTGGTGCTGCTCTTCCAAGCCTTGCTTCTGGCGCACGGCGGCATCACGACACTCGGAGCCAACACCTTCTCGATGGCTGTCGTCGGTCCCTGGGTCGGGTACGGCGGGTATCGACTTGTTTCTCGGTTCACGACGAACACATCCCCTGCCATCTTCGCCGCCATGTTCTTGGCAGACCTCTCGACGTATTGCGTCACCTCGATGCAGCTGGCACTCGCCTTCCCCGACCCCGTATCAGGGGTAGGCGGAGCACTAGCAAAGTTTCTCGGCGTCTTCGCCTTGACCCAGGTGCCATTGGCTGTCGCAGAAGGCCTGCTCGGAGTGCTGGTCTTCCGGGTCTTGCGGACGGTCGCAAGCCCAGAACTCGTACGACTGGGGGTACTACCGATGCCCGTCGACAACAGCTCCGGCGGACGTACCGGTGCTCCACCATCATCGCAGCGAGGATTCTGACATGCGCAAATCGGTGATCGTCAATCTTGCTCTCGTCGCCGCAATTGTTCTGATCATCGTCGCTGCCCTCATGATGGATGCGCGCAGGCCCGGTGAACAGGAACGGTTCGTAGGTTCCGACTCGGCCGCTACCTCGCTCATCGAGGAACAGGATCCGAACTACGTGCCCTGGTTCTCGGCCGTCTTCGCTCCAACCTCCGGTGAAGTCGAGTCCGGACTCTTCGCGCTGCAAGCGGCGATTGGCGGTATAGCACTTGGTTACTGCGTCGGCGCACTGCGGCATAGACGACGCGACGAGTTCACCGGCACGCAGCCAGGAAAGGACTGACCCCGTGAAAGGCCTAGCCATCGACGACGCGGCCTGGTCAAGCAGGTGGCGTGATCATGGACTCGGCGGCAAAGCCTTCTTAAGCGTCGGGCTATTGGCGCTGACCCTGGTCTTGCCCGTCTGGCCTACATCACTGACGGTCGCGATTGCTGTGACCTGTCTGATCCTGGGACCTGCCGGGACGGATGTCCGCGTGTTTCGGCGGGCGTGTACGGCGCCACTGGGATTCATCGTATTGAGCTCGATTGCCGTAGCCGTCACGGTGCATGTCGATCCCTCATTGTCGATCCAGGTCAGCGAAACATCACTGTTGCGCGCTCTTGAAGTCGCAGGACGTGCCGCAGCCGGAACGCTGGCCGTTCTCCTGCTTTCTCTGACTACTCCCATGACAGATCTGATGAGTGGGCTTCGAAGGGCGCGAGTACCCGCGGGATGCGTCGAGGTAGCTTCCCTGATGTATCGGATGCTGTTCGTGCTTCTCGACACCACGCGAACGGTCCGGCGCAGCCAGGTCGCACGTCTGGGAAACGTGTCGGTCAAGCAGACAATCAAATCCAGTGCTGATCTCATGGCGGTAATTCTGATCAGATCCTGGGATCAGGCGCGCCGACTCGAACAGGGACTGGCTGGGCGCGGTTACACAAATCAACTCACTACTCTCGACGATCCTCCTTCTACGAAACGAGTCTTCGTGGCCGCCACAGTGGGGCTACTCCTCGTAGTAGTCACACTGACTGCAATCGTCAGGAGTGCGGTGTGAGTCATCGAACTCTACGAGCCGACAACCTTGTCGCCTACTACTCCGTGGACACCCCGGTGTTGAAGGGGGCGTCACTGCAGATTCGACCGGCCCGACGGCTTGCATTGCTCGGCGCCAACGGTTCGGGTAAGTCCACACTGTTGTCCTGTCTCGCCGGAAGTACGCAGCCCAAATCCGGGACGGTACTGGTGGACGGTGAACCATTGCGCTACACACGCCGTGGCCTCAGAGATCACCGGCAGGCGGTCCAGCTCGTTCTTCAGGATCCGAACGATCAATTGTTTTCTGCTGATGTGGCACAAGATGTTTCGTTCGGTCCGACGAATCTGGGTCTGCCTCCCGCGGAGGTGAGAGAGCGCGTTTCTGAAGCGCTAAATCTACTCGGGCTCGAACATTTGCGGCGCAAACCGACGCACCACCTGTCCTACGGGGAGAAGAAACGTGTTGCGATAGCGGGCGCTCTTGCGATGCAACCCTGTGTATTACTGCTCGACGAGCCGACCGCCGGACTGGATCCACAGGGCGTTGATGAAATGGTGGAGGCTGTGATCAGTCTCGAACGACACGACACCACAATCGTCATTGCCACGCACGACGTGGCATTCGCTCTGGAATGGGCCGACGACGCTGCGGTAATGTGCGATGGGGCCGTCATCACGGGAGATCCGCGGAACCTACTCGGAAACGAGGCCCTGCTCTCGTCCGCGAGATTGAAGCAACCTTGGTCGCTTCGTTTGGCAAATGCCCTCGCCGAGCGTGGCATGGTTCCGGCAAATTCCCGCCCCCGCACCGTCGAGGAGATGACTCGATTGTTGTGCGGAGAGCATGCTGAGATGATTCTTTGAATCATTGGGCGGATCACTTTTCGAGTTGGAAGTCTGAGTCAGGCTGGTTCAGCCGGCGCACGAGCCGAAGGGGTCAATAGCTTCTAGCTTGCCATCGACCGAGTGTGCAACGTATATCGGTTGTCTCAGGCCGCGCGAGGACACCTCTACATGACCACGCGGACCGGTGAAGGTGACCCCATCGCGTAGTTGGCGACCGACAGCAGATGGGTCAATATCTCCGGCAGCGGTTGCCGCCCTCGCGACCAAATGAAGTGCCTCGTATACACATTCGGTCAAGCTCGATACCGGCGGTGCATCGGCGCCGAATCGGGCTCTGTATGTCGCTAGGAACGCGGCATTCTCCGCGGACTGCAGTGCCTCGAAATAGGAGAACACCGTCCACAGGCCGGCACTTGCGATCGGGCCGATGTACTCATGAGTCGACTCGTCGAGGGTGAAGGACACTGTCCTGGTTTTCGTGGCCATTCCGGCGGCATGCATCTGCTGTTCGAAAGCGACCTCGTCCGCTCCGACGAATGTCGACACCACGAGTTCAGCGCGAGAGCGCTCGATCGAATCGATCAGACTGGAAAAATCGATCGTGCCCAGAGGCAGGTAGTGTTCGTCGCCGGCAACACCTCCGGCCCGAGTGATGACTTTTCTCGCGGAACGCAGCATTGAACGTGGCCAGCAGTAGTCGTTTCCCGCCAGGAAGAAGCGTTCACCGCCCGTTGCATGCATCACCGCGGGGATGGCAGCAGAAGCCTGTGCCATCGGACGCTCACCGAGCCGGAAACTTTCCTCTCCGGCTGCCCCACCTTCATTCATCAAGGTATGGAGCAGAAGTACGCGATGCTTGCGCGCTACCGGCAGCAGCTTGCGGAACGTCGCCGATGTGACGTTGGCAAGCACGACGTCACAGCCGGATGCTTTGAGACGCACGAGTTCGGCAGCCCCAAGCCCGGGATGAGAGCCGTCGTCGCCGTGAAGAAGCTCGATATCGCGTCCCAGGACCCCGCCGCTGTGATTGAGTTCTTCGACCGCCAATGTCGCCATATTCCTGGTCGCGACCGAAAATACACTTGCGGCACCACTACCGCTCGCAAGCATGCCAACCTTCCAGCTGGAAGTCGACTGTGCTGAAGTGATGACAGGCATGTATAGCCGAGTGGCCCAATTCATGACGTCTTCGTCGATGCTGCTGGTCAGTCGGACGCGGCAGGTTCCGTCAGGTCGCGAGCGAACTCGTATGGTAATACGCCCCTGCCAAGGAAGCTCATGCGCGATGACGAGAAGTCCCGGGTATTCGAGTTGCACGATTCGTCCGAGAATGTCGGTCTCTTGGCCGCCGAGACTGGGCGGCAGCGTCATCGAGACCCTGATAGGGACCCCCACCTCGATGCGGCTGCCGACTGGCAAACGCCACGGCGGAATCCCGCGCTCTGAAATCAGGTGGAATGCATCCCGGGGTGAGCACGGAAGATCTACTTGTTCTGCGATTACGATCTCACCCATGTATTGCCTCTCAGGCTGAGATGATGGTGGGATCCGAATCGCGGGAAGCGCCCGCCTCGGACGCTTGATTGCTCAGATCGGCAACAGCAGACCGGTAAATCGAGGCCACGAAATCAACAACCTGCGACGCCGGTGCCGGGTCGACGCTGTAGTAGCGAAAACGACCTTCGCGCCGTTCGGAAACAACGCCCGCCAGTCTTAACACCCTTAGATGGCTCGAGACAGCCGTGCGTCCGACATGGGTGATGCGCTCAGCGATATCGTTCACCGACTTTTCGCCCTCACCGAGCACGAGTAGGATTTCGCGCCTCGTCGGATCCCCGAGTGCATCGAGAACGGCAGAAGCGTCACCGCCTATCACGATGAATACCTCCACATTTGGATCGAGGGCAACAGTTAGGAATACCAAATAGTGTACCTCACCCGCCAATGAGTCATTGTGTATTGACATGACCACCATCCTGGGAGAGAGTTTCGCAGTCAGCAGCAGGTTGGTTCATCGGGAGGCTTCAGTGTTCGTTCCGTTCAGTGTCAACGATTTTCTCGACCGTGCGGTTACTGCATACGGCGAGCGAATCGGAGTAGTAGACGAGCCGCGCGAGTCCGGCCTCGGCGGAGTGACCTATGCCCAGGTTCGGGATCTTGCACAGCGACAGGCCGCCAAACTCGACGAACTCGGGATCGCGGTCGGCGAACGAGTCGCGATTATCAGCCAGAACAGCAGTCGCTTGCTTATCTCGTACTTCGGCGTCAGCGGCTGGGGGCGCGTGCTGGTCCCCGTCAACTTCAGATTGAGTGCCGACGAAGTGCAGTACATCGTTGATCAGTCCGGGGCTCGCGTGCTTTACATGGATGCGGAACTGAAGGAGTCCCTGGCCGACGTCAGATGCGAGCATACGTTCGTGCTGGATGACGACGAAGATGTGTATGCCGACCCGAGCGTCAAACCAGTTGCATGGGAGCCCGATGAGGGGGCCACCGCGACGATCAATTACACCTCGGGGACCACCGCGCGACCCAAGGGTGTTCAGATCACACACCGGAACATCTGGGTGAACGCAATGACATTCGGCCTCCATATCCAGGTCAGCGACCGTGATGTATACCTGCACACTTTGCCTATGTTTCACGCGAACGGCTGGGGCATGCCCTTCGCAATGACCGGGGTCGGCGCCAAGCACATCGTGCTACGGAAAGTCGACGGGATGGAGATCCTGCGGCGGGTCCGAGACCATGGCGTCACCGTCTTGTGCGGCGCCCCAGCGGTTGCAGCTGCTGTTCTCGAGGCTGCCCGTACCTGGGATGGCGAATTGCCGGGCCGCGGCCGTGTTCGAATGATCGGTGGTGGTGCGCCGCCACCGACCAAGACAGTCGTTCGCTTGTACGAAGAACTCGGGTGGGAGTTCATTCAGGTCTATGGCTTGACCGAGACGTCACCGCTTCTGACTCTTAACCGGAGCCGAGCAGAATGGGATGATCTTCCCCCCGAGGCCTTGGCGCAGAAGCTTACTCGCGCTGGTGTGCCTGCCCTCGGTGTCCGGTTGAAGATCGACGAATCGCCCGAAACAGCAGGGGAGGTGTTGGCCCGGTCCAATGTTGTTTTCGAGAGTTACTGGGAGAAACCTTCGGAGACCGGGGCGGCTTTGGCCGGCGGATGGTTTCATACCGGTGACGGGGGCTTTATTTCCAACGACGGCTACCTCACGATCTCTGACCGCAAGAAAGATGTCATTGTCACCGGCGGTGAGAACGTCTCCTCCATCGAGGTAGAGGACGCACTTTTCTCGCACCCCGCGGTCGACGAAGTCTGCGTCATCGGGGTGCCGAGCGAGAAGTGGGGTGAGACGATCAAAGCGCTTGTCGTGCTGGCTCCTGACACGGTACCGACCACCGACCTGGAAGTTGAATTGATCCGCTGGTGCAAAACTCGGCTCGCGAGCTACAAGGCGCCGACATCGGTGGAGTTCAGAGATGTACTTGCACGCACAACCACGGGCAAGCTGCAGAAATTCAAACTCCGCGCGCAGTATTGGGATTCCGCTGCTCGTCAGGTGAATTAGCCACTACAACCCGCCCTGAGTGCATCATCGACGCCATCTGGTCTACGACAAGCGTCCTTCCTTCTTTTTCGCGATGTTCCACTTCCCCCGAAACTGCGGTCGGGTGGGTGATCCGACAGGGGCGAGAGCGGGCAAATCTCACCGATCCGCACACAGAAAGGACTGGTATGCAGCAGCTTGTCGATGGCGCTTGGTTGGAGGCCCGTCTGGGGCGTGAGGACCTGTGCATTTTGCATTGCTCGATCACCCACATGACGGATGAGGACGGCAAACCGGATTATGGGAGCGGTCGTTCCGGGTGGGCGGAAGGACATATTCCGGGATCTCGACATGTGGATCTGGTGGGTGACCTGTCGGACAAGAATGCTGATATTCCCCTCATGATGCCGTCGCTCGATCAGTTGCGGTCCGCACTCGAGGCGGTCGGTGCTGCCGATGGGCGACAAATTGTGTTGTACGACAACAACTTCAGTATGTGGGCTGCCAGAGTGTGGTGGATGCTGCGAGCTGTGTCGATTGACGCCGCGGTGCTCGACGGTGGATGGCGGACCTGGACTCGGGAGGGCCGCCCGGTCGAGACCGGGGATCAGCAACCCGAGGCGAGCGGCGCGTTGACGCTTACTCCGAGGCCTGGATCCTTCGTTACGAAGGAGGATGTTCTCGATCAGCTCGGCAACGAGTCCATCTGCTTGATCGATGCCCTGCATCCCAAGGTGTTTCGTGGTGAGCGTCAGGATTACCAGCGGCCCGGTCATATCCCTGGTGCCCAAAATGTATCGGCTCTTCACCTCGTGGATCGAAACACTCACCAGTATCTTCCTCTCGAGGGTCTCCGTGAACGCTTCGAGCAGACCTCCGCGGATAGTGCTGAGCGCGTGATCACCTACTGCGGTGCGGGTGTTGCCGGATCTTCGGCAGCGTTCGCGCTCGGCCTGCTGGGAATCTCCAACGTCGCCGTTTACGACGGATCGCTGAATGAGTGGGCAGCTGACCCGACACTGCCCATGACGATTTCCTCTCACTGAACGGTTACACGGGGGAAGCAACGTCATCAAAATGATGGAACCGGCAGGCAGTGACTGGAATGCGGCAGGACGGGCGTCACGGATGGGCGCATCTTTGCGCGCTCGATCGTTCTTCCTGCCACGTGTTTTCGGTCATCATCAATCCTGCACACGAAAAATTGCTATACGAAAACAGGAAGATCGCCCATCCACCCGAAACAATTCGCATGTTTTTTCGGCGCAAACCATCTCGGTCGATTCCCCGTTGAACGCCTGCGTGCAGGATGGCTAGTCGTGAGTCAGGGGTGGACGACATTCATCCGCAGGGCTCTATGTTATTTCTCGGTATTTGTGAGAGAGCGGCGGGTTTCGATGAGCCAGTCGTTGTACGCGAGGTGCGTTTGCCGCAGTTCGCCGCCTGGCCAGTCGGAGGGCAGCAGCTCCTCAGGCAGAAGCGGGTCATCCAAAAGGTGGCGCACCGATGTGGCGCACGCGGTGAATCGGAGGACAGGATCGGACGTATCGATCGCGGCCAACAGTGCCCGCGCGTGGTCGGCCCACCCAGTGAGATCCCACAGACGGGCGGCCAAGCTAGCAGGATCTGTGGCTGGTCTCGCGGTAAGTCGTTCACCGAGGGTGCCGATGTCTGCCGGCCAATCGATGTCCAAATTTGCCGGTCGGAGCCAGACGCCTTCACGGATCTCCGCCAGGCGCAAGTTACTGAGGACGTCACGCAATGCAGCTCGATCCGACGCCGAACGTCCCGACGCAGTGACAAGGAACATGTCCCAGTCGCCGTTCCAGTCCTTCGGAATCGTGTGAATAGCTTCCACTTGTCGTCGTTGACGGTGCAGCAGTCGTTCGGAGAGTTGATATCCACCCCTTTCGCTGCGTTCGAGATCGCCCGCGGAGGTCATCCGGGACAATGCGACCCGAACGGTGGGTTCGGCAAAGCCGACGATCTGCCCACCCGCGACGAGTTCGCTGGCGGTGAGAGTGGGGACCTCCGCCCCGAGTAATAGCCCAAGTAGCGCTGAGCGCGCGGAAACGGGTCGCAAATCTGCCGTGGTTGAGGTCGTCGAGGTCGCTGCAGGCATCAACGACGATGTTACGCGATGAGGTCAACTGCAACATAACTGTTGATTACGAAAGTTTCACGATCGCGGAGAATCTGTAATACTGATGGCATGACTACTTCCGTTGTGCAGCCCATCCGTCAAGCAGACCGGCTCTACCATGACCTTCTTTCGCCAGCCGAAACCACCGGCGTCAGGAAAAGAGTGCGTCAGATAGCGGCAGATGTCGTCGCTCCTGCTGCGAGACGCATCGCCAACGGTGATGAACGAGTAGACGGTTTCCCCCGCGACGTTTTCGAAGGACTCGCGGCTGCCGGCCTGTTTCGGTTGCCCTACAAATCTGAGGTCGGCGGTGATGGATTGTCACATCCCGTCACTGCTACCGCCGTGGCCATCGAGGAGCTCGCCTACTGTTCGAGCAGCGTCGCAGCGATCTTCGATGTCCACTGCATTCTCGCCGGAAACGCTCTTGCCCACGGCACTGAGGAACAGCAACAGGCCTGGCTCACCCATGTAGCAGACGGCTCGATGGTCGGCGCATTCGCGACTACCGAACCGGAGGCGTCGTCGGACCTGAGCCCGCAGGCCATCCAGACCGTAGCCAATCGGACGGACCAAGGCTGGGTACTCAACGGTCACAAGCGTTGGATCTCCAACTCGCCGGTCGCAGATTTCATTGTTACCTTGGCCAGGACCGGCGACCGGTTGTCCATGTTCATCGTCGACACGACCCTGCCCGGCGTCTCCGTAGGTGTGCCTGACCAAAAGATGGGTAACCGTGGCCAGCTAACCGCCGACGTACGCTACGACAACGTCCAGCTCGGTGACGACGCTCTCCTCGGAGGGGTCGAGGGACAGGGTTTGCGTCACGCTCTCGCAACACTCACACTCGGGCGGATCGGCATCGCAGCGGCCGGAGTAGGCATGGCCCAGGCAGCCTTCGACCATGCTATTGTCCACCTCTCGGAGCGTCGCGCGTTCGGACGTCCGATCGCGGCGAACCAGCACTGGCAGTTCCTGATGGCGGACCGGGCCACAGAAATCGAGAACGCGCGCACTTTGTATCTCAAGGCGGCGCTGCGACGAGACGCCGGTGAACTTTTTCCCGAACCCGAAGCTGCGATGGCGAAACACTACGCCACTCGCCTTTCGGTCGATCTCGCCCGCGACGCGGTCCAAGCCTTCGGCGGGCTTGGATTCGCGCGCGAACTCAGCGCCGACGGAACTGCAGGCCCAGTCGAGGCGATCTACCGCGACAGCAAAATCGGCGAGATCTACGAAGGCACCAACGAAATTCAGAAGTGGATTATCGCCCGCAATATCTTCGGTAAGGAAATCACCGGTTAACTTGCGCGGGCGTCCTCCGGAAGTAATCAGGTGGCAAACACTTCGGCTGACGGTTCCATCACGATCGGACAAACAACCCCGAATCAACTTCTCGATTCGGCAGGACCTATTTCGATTCAGATTTCACCGGGCGTTTACTGCTGGCGGCCGTCTGAACGAATGAAGATTTCTCTGGGACAAATGCTCGAACGTCTACATCGACTCCTCTGCCGCAAGACAATGCGCTACCCGAATGAGATCGTCGACTATCTCCGTGGTCAGTCACGGCCGAGGCAAAGTGCTTTTCGGATCGAATCATCCGGCATGGCCCGCGCTGGGTTGTCTCGTCGGGCTCAACGCGCTCGAACTCGACGAGACAACCCGTGCCACGCTCTTGCGTGACAACGCAATTCGCGCATTCAAACTCCCGTTCTGACCCCTGGCACAATGCAGCGCCGAGATTAAGGAACTACATGTTCACCAACGCCTTCACCCAAATCTTCGGGATCGAGCACCCCATCGTGTGTGGCGGCATGACCGCGGTGGGCACCGCCGATCTGATCAGTGCGGTAGCCAACGCCGGCGCACTCGGATTCCTCACCGCCCTTACACAATCCACCCCCGAAGCGCTGGTCAAAGAGATCGCTCGCTGCCGGGATCTCACCGACAAACCCTTCGGAGTCAACCTGACCATCCTTCCCACCATCAACCCTGTGCCGTACGACGAGTACCGGGATGCCATCATCGACAACGGCATCAGAATCGTTGAAACTGCCGGTGGAAATCCCGAGCCCCATATGGAGGCGTTCAAGGCGGCCGGGGTGAAGGTGATCCACAAGGCTGTGACCGTCCGTCACGCGGTCAAGGCTGAGCGGCTTGGCGTGGACGCGGTAAGTATCGACGGCTTCGAGTGTGCCGGGCACCCGGGCGAGGATGACGTTTCTGGGCTGGTTCTGATTCCGGCTGCCGCCAGGGCGTTGTCGATACCCGTCATCGCCAGTGGCGGAATCGCCACCGGCGCAGGTCTTGTCGCCGCACTCGCACTCGGTGCGTCCGCCGTCAACATGGGCACCCGATTCATGGCAACCACCGAGGCACCCATTCACGACAACGTCAAACAGCAAATTGTGAACCACACGGAACGCGACACCGTCCTCGTTTTCCGCGAGTTCCACAACACCGCACGCGTCGCTCGCAACTCGATCTCCGAAGAGATCGCTGCGATCTCCCGGGCGCCCGGTGCAACCTTCGATGACGTTGCCCACCTGGCTAGCGGTGCACGTGGTCGAGAACAGGTCTACGGTCAAGGTGATCTCGACGGCGGTCTCTGGTGGGCCAGCCAGGCACAAGGTCTGATCAATGAAGTCGCCAGCTGCGAGGAAGTCGTGTCCACGATACTCGTTGAGGCACAGCAAATTATCACGCAGGCCTTGCCTCAGCAGATAACTGCCTGAACAAACCACAGCGGCAATAATGTCCGAGGCAGTGCAGACTCCCGATACTCTGAGGTGTACTCCAGACTTGATTGCGTCGCAGCGCTGTGATCACGCCTTCATCGCAGCGTCGTGGGGCGGCGGTCACCCTTTCGAGTGGGCTGAGGATAGTTGGAGGCGACGGTGGCGGGGATCCCGTGTCGGCACAAGATCGTTCTCGGAGAAGAGGGTGATGCGAAAATTTACGTGCACGGGGTGGAGCCCGCATCGTGGAAGTTGGACGAAAATGCTACCGCGACAATCAATTACACCAGCGGAACTACCTCACGCCCCAAGGGGGTGGAGATCACCCACCGCAATATTTGGGTGAATGCGACAACATTGGCGTTGCATGCGGGAGTTACGGACCGAGACGTGTACCTGCATACGCTGCCGATGTTCCACGTGAACGGTTGGGGTATGCCGTTCGCGATGGCCGGTATGGGCGTCAAGCAGGTCGTGTTGCGTAAGATCGATGGTGCAGAGATCCTGCGTCGGGTTGCCGAACATGGGGTCACCGTGATGTGTGCTGCCCCGACCGTAGTGAACGCCGTACTCGCTGCGGCGCAGGACTGGGATGGTGAGATCCCGGGCCGGGGACGGGTGCGCATTATCAGTGGGGGTGCGCCGCCCCCGACCACAACTGTCGCCCGGATCGAGACTGAGCTGGGTTGGGAATTCATTCAGATCTACGGCCTCACGGAGACTTCTCCTCTTTTGACCATCAATCGCACCCGCTCCGAGTGGGACAGTCTGGATCCGCAGGCCCGCGCGGGCAAGCTTGTGCGTGCCGGCGCGGCCGCGTTGAGTGCCTCGTTGCGGATTGCGTCGGACGGAGAAGTGCTCGCCCGCTCCAACGGGGTGCTGAAAAGCTATTGGAACCAGCCGGATGAGACAGCAGACAAGCTTTCGGACGGCTGGTTTCATACCGGTGACGTCGGTGCGATCGGCGGTGATGGTTACCTCACCATCAGTGACCGTCTCAAGGACGTGATTATCACCGGCGGCGAAAACGTCTCCTCCGTGGAGGTCGAGGACGTGCTGTTCAGTCATTCAGCGGTTGCTGAGGTCGCGGTGATCGGTGTGCCCGACGAGAAATGGGGTGAGACTATCAAGGCTCTTGTGGTGCTGAGGCCGGAAGCACAGGCGCCCACCGCGGACGAGTTGATCGCGTATTGCAAGGAGCGTCTGGCCCGGTATAAAGCACCTACCGCGGTGGAGTTCCGAGCTGAGCTCGCTCGCACTGCCACCGGGAAGCTTCAAAAGTTCAAGCTCCGTCAGCAGCGCCAGACGAACTGAGTCTTGGGTGCCCGTCGCGCCCATATACCGGGTGAAAACGGACAGACCGCCTCTTGACCTTCTTGCGCATCGCTGACCTTGCAGACTTTTCGTCGAATGCGATGGTGGGAGATTGCCACGCGATATGCGTGGGCAGTGAGCTGCAGGCCGGGCCCCGGAAACCGGCTCTTCCGTTTCTAGAGTGCGTTGATGCGTTCCCGGAGCTGACCGGAATGGATCAGTGACCGCAAGATGTAGTGGTCGAGATTTCGGAATCCGAGTGCAATACCACGAAGGTGTTCGAGCCGACCGTTGATCGCCTCGACCGGACCGTTTGAGGCCCCGGTATCGAAATATGCCAGGATCTCCTTCCTCCGTTTCCAGAGACTACGACCGAGCTGAGCCAACTCCGCAAGCTCTGCCGGTACACCGGATTTGATGCGTTTGAGCGTTTTGAACATGGTGAGTTTCCCGGTTCGCTTGTCCGGGTCGGAATAGGCTGCGACCAGGTCCTGGTAGAGATGTTCTGTGACTTCGACGTCGATGTGCTGTTCGTCGGCGAACACAGCCTCGAGCCGCGCTTTCTGCTTGTCGGTGCGCAATACCTTGCGGGTGAGCAGAACCCTTTTGATGCCGTAGAGCGGGTCACCGGAGCGGCCGCGATGCCCGAGTGTGACCTGCTGAATCCGCTGCCGGCACACGGTCAACTTTTCCGCAGCCAAGTGCACTACGTGGAAGGGATCCATCACCGTCCGTGCCTGCGGTAATACGTCCTTCGCGGCGCGGTGGTAGCCAGTGAATCCGTCCATCGACACGATCTTCACCCGATCCCGAAACGCCTGATCGCGCGCGCCGAGCCATGTCCTGAGCGCAGCGGCGGAACGACCCGCAACCATATCGAGCAGCCTGGCGGGGCCGGCCCCGTCGATGACCGGGGTCAGATCGACGATGACAGTTACGAAACTCGGATCACCCTGTCCGCGAACATGTTTCCATTTATGCTCGTCCACCCCGAGGACTCGGACCTTGTCCAGATGCCCGGGCTGGGCGTGAACGAGGTTGTGCACTGTGGACAGGGCGAGGGAGTTGACCACGTCCCAACTCACTCCCAGTACCTTCGCCACCGCGGAGACGGACATTTTCTCGACCGCCAGGAAATGGAGAATCCAGCGGGCGGTGCGGCGGGTAGTGGAGGCTTTCGGAGCAGCGACCCGGTCTATGCGCTGGCGGAACACCGATACCGCACAGCTGTCCTGCTCGCAGACGAACCTCGGTAGCCGCACCTGCAGTCGGGTGGGATGCCCGACGACAGGCAGGTCGGTGAGGGTGCGGGTGACGTGGTCGCGGAGCTTGCCGCAATGACCGCAGGACGGGCACATCGGATCTTCGACAACCGGTCGGCATTCGATGTGGGTGAAGGCCTCGCCGATGGCGGCGCCGGTGATGGTGACACCGAGTTCGACGGTTCGGCAGATGGTATCGGCGACAAGCTCGGTAGGCTGCAAGTTGGGTCCTGGGCGGCGAGGGGATCAGGCGTCAAGAACCTTCATCCTCACACCCCAGGACCCGCTTTCACGCCACTACATCTTGTGCCTCATCGGATCACTGCCGGATCGGACTCATGCACTCCGGATCCGGAAGAGCCCGGAAACCCGTATCGAAATGTACGTAGGCACACAAATGTGCCCGAATTTAGGAGCTATGCAATGACCAAGTACGCCCGTCCAGGTACCGCCGACGCGATCATGTCCTTCCAGTCTCGATACGACAACTGGATCGGCAACGAATGGGTTGCTCCGGTCAAGGGTCAGTACTTCGAGAACCCGACACCGGTGACCGGACAGAATTTCTGTGATGTGGCTCGTTCCACCGCAGAAGACATCGAGCTCGCTCTCGACGCAGCGCACGCAGCAGCTCCGGCCTGGGGCAAGACCTCGGTCGCCGAGCGCGCGATCATCTTGAACAAGATCGCTGATCGTATGGAGGAGAACCTCGAATCCATCGCACTCGCCGAGTCGTGGGACAACGGCAAGCCGATCCGCGAGACCCTCAACGCCGACATTCCGCTCGCCATCGATCACTTCCGTTACTTCGCGGGAGCTATTCGCGCACAGGAAGGTTCGCTTTCGGAGATCAACTCCGACACCGTGGCGTACCACTTCCACGAGCCGCTCGGCGTAGTCGGCCAGATCATTCCGTGGAACTTCCCGATCCTCATGGCCGTGTGGAAGCTCGCTCCCGCCCTTGCTGCCGGCAATGCCATCGTGCTCAAGCCTGCCGAGCAGACACCCGTCTCGATCCTGCACCTCATCGGCATCATCGGTGACCTGCTGCCTGCCGGTGTGCTCAACATCGTCAACGGCTTCGGCGTCGAGGCCGGAAAGCCGCTCGCGTCGAGCCCGCGTATCAAGAAGATCGCGTTCACCGGTGAAACCACCACAGGTCGCCTGATCATGCAGTACGCGTCGCAGAACCTCATCCCCGTGACCCTCGAACTCGGTGGCAAGAGCCCCAACGTCTTCTTCTCCGACGTCCTCGCCTCCAATGACGACTACCAGGACAAGGCACTCGAGGGCTTCACGATGTTCGCCCTCAATCAGGGCGAGGTCTGCACAGCGCCGTCGCGGGCGCTGATCCAGGAAGACATCTTCGACGAGTTCCTCGCGATGGCCGCCATTCGCACCAAGGCTGTGCGCCAAGGGGATCCGCTCGACACCGACACCATGATCGGTGCCCAGGCCAGCAACGATCAGCTCGAGAAGATCCTCTCGTACATCGAGATCGGCAAGGCCGAAGGCGCCAAGGTCATCACCGGTGGTGAGCGAGCCGAACTTGGCGGAGACCTGTCCGGCGGCTACTACGTCCAGCCGACGGTGTTCACCGGCAACAACAAGATGCGCATCTTCCAGGAAGAGATCTTCGGACCCGTCGTCTCGGTCACCTCGTTCAAGGACTACGACGAGGCCATCGAAATCGCCAACGACACCCTCTACGGTTTGGGCGCCGGTGTCTGGTCCCGCGACGGCGGAGTCGCCTACCGCGCAGGCCGCGACATCCAGGCCGGTCGCGTCTGGACCAACACGTACCACCAGTACCCGGCACATGCCGCCTTCGGTGGATACAAGCAGTCCGGCATCGGCCGCGAGAACCACCTGATGATGCTCTCGCACTACCAGCAGACCAAGAACCTCCTGGTCAGCTACGCCCAGAAGGCTCAGGGCTTCTTCTGATGCAATGACCAGGTGGGAACCGAAGTCGATGTTGCGCCGCAGGCCTACCGTTGTTTTGCGGCGCAACATGTTTCGAAGGATTCTACTCGATTTGGGTCTGGCGCGTAGGACCATTTAGCGCTGGCGACAAGCACTCGACATCAATGGATGGTATTTCACTCTCTATCGGAGTGACGCTTGAGTTCGGAGCAAACGGGGCCATGGACAGCGGCGGACAGTTTGACGGTTGATGCCTATTTGTGCGTTTCAATCGACACGTCTGATTGTGCCCGAGGAGTCAAGGGGCCTTGACCCCGCGGGTTGGACACGCTTGATCCTGGTCTCAGACCAGGGAAAGCGAGAAGATCTAACCCGATGGCAAAGAAAAATTACTCCGAAGAGTTCCGCCGCGACGCAGTCGAGCTGTACCGCGACACCGGCGGCGCGACCGTAGCCGGGATCGCCGCCGATCTCGGCGTATCCCACGGCTCCCTGACCACATGGCTGAGAAATGCGGGTATCCCGATCCGCAGACCCGCCGCCACCGCTCCGGGGCCCGGCACCGGCGAGACACCCGAGCAGGAAGCCGCCAGGCTCCGCGCCGAGGTCGCACACCTACGCGCGGAGAAAACCAAGCTCGAAACTGAGCGAGACATCCTGCGGTCGGCGGCCAAATATTTCGCCGGAGAGACGAATTGGTGAACCGCTTCCAGTTCGTTGCAGACCACTCCGACACCTACCCGGTGAAGCGGTTGTGCCAGGTCATCGATATCGCCCGCTCGTCGTACTACGCATGGATCAACGCCGCCGAGAAACGAGCCGCCCGGGCCGCAGCCGACGCTGAACTCGCCGACAAGATCCGCGCCGTCCACACGGTGGACAACACCTACGGGCGGCCCCGGATCACCGCCGAGATCAATCACGGACAACCCGCCGACCAGCGGATCAATCACAAACGGATCGCACGGATCATGCGCGCCAACAACATCGAGGGCCTGCGACTGCGCCGAAAACACCGCCCCCCCACCGCCGAACCAGCCGACACTCCGTCGCCGGACCTGCTCAACCGTGATTTCACCGCGATCGCACCGAATACCCGATACGTCGGTGACATCACGTATCTGCCATGCGGGGACAATGAGTTCTTGTATTTGGCCACGGTGATCGACTGCTTCTCCCGCCGCCTGGTGGGCTGGTCGATCGCCGAGCACATGCGTACCGAACTCGTCGAAGATGCCTTAGGTGCCGCAGCACTGACCCGCGGCGGTCTTGCCGGTGCAGTGTTCCACGCCGATCGCGGAAGTCAATACACCTCAAAGGGTTTCGCGATGATCTGCGCGGATTTGGGTGTTGCGCAATCGATGGGAGCGGTGGGCACGAGCGCGGACAATGCCCTGGCCGAGTCGTTCAATGCGACACTCAAACGCGAAACGCTGCAAGGCGCAGCCCGCTGGGAATCGCCCCGGGCGGCAAGGCTCGCGGTGTTCCGGTGGATCACCCGCTACAACACCCGACGCCGGCACTCGTACTGCAACTATCTCAGCCCTGCCGACTACGAAAACGCTCACACATCCGATAGCCTGCAGAAAGCCGCGTAATCACAAACCCCGTGTCCAGTTTCCGGGGTCAAGGCCCCATCGTGGCCCCTGTATCCCCGATTTGTTGGATACTCGGCCTCAGGCTGTGATCTACAGGGACACATCCCTGACCACCTTCAAGGAGGTATCTACAGGGACACATCCCTGACCACCTTCAAGGAGGTGCAGACGACTCTTCTGACCTGTCGTGTGATCGCGGCGGATGCGAAAGTCGGGTATCCCCGTGAATGCGACCAGTCCGTCTGGTTTGATTCTCTGATGAAACGGATCTTTGCGGCACTTCTGGTGCCTACTGCAGTGCTACTCGCAGCCTGTGGGAACTCGGCTACTTCTTCGAAGACATCAACGTCATCGGCGTCCACGTCATCCAGTGCGACGACAACGAAATCGGCCGCCGCTCCAGCGGCAAGTGCTGCCGCCGCGTGCCCTAACCCCTTGCCGATCGCGGACCCCGCTTTCGCGGCTGCCGTGAGCGCCGTGCCCCTCCCCGGCGGCGCGACGGTGACTACGGGTCGGTTGAGCAAGGACAGTGGCCATCCAGGGATGCAGGCTGCTGCAATCGACATCTGCGATCCCTCGGTGAAGACGCCGGACGATCTCCGCCCGATCGCGACCGCCTATGCGAAGGCACTCAAAGCGTCGCCGCTGGGTGAGGAACTGTTTGCCGTGTACGTTGCGAGCTACCAGGTTGCCGGCAAAGACGTGAAGAACGAAGTGAAGATCAAAGACCCTGATTTTCAGTTGCATCTCTGGAACGGGAAGCCTTCCGCAGCAGCAGAGTTGAAGACCTGGGAGGTCGTCGTCGGCTGAATCGCTCTTCAGTCGGCGGCAAAGGCTCACGATCCATTTGTACGCCGATGCTCTAAGACGTGCTCATCGCGACGTACGTTTTTTCCCGGTATCGAACGTACAACGGCACTGATCAAGACAGTGACCTTGCTCGGAGACGGTGAACGACTCGTCCATGGCACGCCTCGTTCACCGGACAATACGTACTGCGCGCCTCCCAACGAAGCGCGCGCACAGGGCCACGGTGTCGTCCTCCTGCATTCCCATCCGAGTGGCAAGGGGTGGCAACGGCTCAGCGCCACAGACTGGGATACCGAGTCCGAGTACGAGTGTGTGGCATACGCGATCACAAAGATGCCGCTCCTGGGCGGAGGTGGCAGGTGGAGGGGGCACGGATGTGATCTGTGGCGAGTTCTCCTGACTCCGTGACGCGGCCACCGAAACGGCTGACAGCAGTTCGCCCTATCGGGCCGACGCCCGACTACGCCTCGGAAGCGTTGTGGTCGATAGAGTTTCGTGGGTCGATAGTGCCGGTGCATCCGTTGGGGCAGTCCACGAATCCTTCTCGGGTGGCGACGGGTGTCGGGTGTGGTTCGGCATAGAATTCGAGCACTGTGATCGTGAGGGGTTGTGAATCGCCCTGGGTCTGATGGAGGCTCTGGCTATTTGATTTCAACCAAGGCCTGCTCACCCTGCTCAGTAGCGTAGAACGTCTTCTCGTACTCTGCTGGCGGGATGTCGCCGCAGTGACCATGCAGCCGCCTGTGATTGTGCCAGTGCACCCACGACAGTGTCGCCAGTTCCACGTCGTCGATGCTGCGCCATGGACCAGGATGCGTTGGGCCGTAGATGAGTTCGTACTTGTAGTAGCCGTTCACGCTCTCGGCGAGAGCATTATCGTAGGAATCGCCCACGGTCCCGATCGACGGTATTGCACCGAGTTCGGCGAGCCGTTCGCCGTAGCGGACCGAGGTGAATTGACTGCCCGCATCGCTGTGGCAGCGCAGCCCGGTCAACCGTGTGCCGCGACTGAAGCGGGCCATCTCGATGGCGTCGAGCACTACCTGGGTGCGCATGTTCGCCGCGACGCGCCAGCCCACGATCATCCGAGAGTAAGCGTCGGTGATGAAGCAGACGTAGCCCATTCCCGCCCAGGTCGGGACGTGGGTGAGGTCGGTGACCCACAGTTGGTTCGGCTCAGTCGCAGTGAAATCCCGCCCAACCAGATCGGGGTGCCGATCCGCCCCGGCCGTTGCTCGGGTGGTACGCACCTTCTTCCCTCGCCGCACACCAGCGATCTGCTCGGCACGCATCAGCCGCGCGACCTGGTCACGGCCGACATCGATGCCCGATCTTCGGGCTGCTTTCCACAGTTTCCGCACCCCATATACCTGGTAGTTCTCCTCCCACAACCCCCGTAGCGCCGGCCGCAACCGGCTATCGGAGACCGATCTAGCTGACGGCGGTCGGCTTTTGGTGGCGTAGTAGCTGCTCGGAGGTATCTGCAAGGCCTTGCAGATACGCTCGACCCCAAGCCGCCGACCCGCGATGACATCGCCGCGATTGGCATCGATGAACGCGGTCATCTCTTGTGCTGGCGGTCGAGCTCCGCCCCGAAGAAAGACGCCGCACGCTTCAATATCTCGTTGGCGCGCTGCAGTTCTCGGATTTCCTGCTCGAGTTGCTTGATCCGATCGGCCTCGGCGGTGCTCACTCCCACAGTCAGACCGTCATCGATATCGGCCTGCTTGACCCACGACCTGACGGACTCGACCCCGTAACCCAACTGCGAGGCAACCCGCGCTGTCGTCCCATGCTCGGTCCCCAGCTCGGCCCGCAACGCCCGGACCATCCGCACCGCACCGGCCTTCTCCTCCGGCGAATACCGCCGCATCGTCGGCCTCCCTGACACCCGTTCATTCGGCATGCTTCCATCCTCGTTTCCAAGGCCAGAAGTCTCCACCGAACCCAGAGCGATTCAGAGAAATACAACCGTTTCATTCATGGACTGCCAAATATCCGTTCCGTGCCCGTAGGCGGTCGTGCTCCGGGTGACAATCTCTGACCCGCGCTATGTCAACACAGGTATCACGGTTTCCGTGCCCGTGGGCGGTCGTGCTCCGGGTGACTGTCAATTCCATGCAACCCTACACGGGGTTCAATTGTTTCCGTGCCCGTGGGCGGTCGTGCTCCGGGTGACCATGCTGTTGGCATTCGGGTAACTTCTCCCTACGGAGTTTCCGTGCCCGTGGGCGGTCGTGCTCCGGGTGACCATCGAGCAAAGTCTGACCGTCGCCATGAGGCGAGGTTTCCGTGCCCGTGCTCCGGGTGACCCTACCGGGTATTCAGCGGCCGTGAACTGCTGTTTCACGACCGTGCTGCACGCACCTCCGCACTTCGACCGCAAGGACCGGGATCACGATAACAGAAATCGATTGACCTGCGGAAATGTTTGCACGCACCTCCAGTAACTCTGAAATGACTTCGGCGTAAGGCCCAAACAAGTTGCAGACCTAAGCAACTGTGTCAGCCAGCACCTTCAGCGCCAGGTCGACGAGAGAGTTGACGCTACCGTAGGGTCTGTCCAGAAAACGGTGTAATTGATTGGTTTCTAACTACTTTCGTCCGGCAGACAGCCGTCCGTCGAACGTTATCTCGAAGGCATTCAGTGCTGCCTTCCATCGGTTGGACCAGCGCCTGCGGGCGGTGCCTTTGGGATCGAGGCTCATGATGGCCAGATACACGCATTTCAAGGCCGCGGCCTCGGTCGGAAAGTGTCCACGGGCCTTGACAGCCCTGCGGATTCGGGCGTTGACACTCTCGATGGCGTTGGTCGTGTAGATGACCTGCCGGATGGCGTTGTCGAATTGTAGGAACGGCACGAACTCAGCCCAGGCGTTAGTCCAGAGCCTGATGATCGCGGGATAGCGTTTCTCCCATTTGTCACTGAACTCTGCGAATCGGTCGAGCGCGGCCTGCTCCGACGGAGCCGTGTAGACGGGTTTGAGGTCCTTGGCGATCTCGGACCAGTCCTTGCGGGAGGCATAGGCGTAGGTGTTACGGAGAAGATGGACCACACAAGTCTGCACGATGGTCTGTGGCCACACTTGCTCGATCGAGTCAGGTAGATGCTTGAGACCGTCGCACACGACGATCAGAACATCCTGCACACCACGGTTTTTCAGCTCGGACAACACCCGAAGCCAGTACTTCGCCCCTTCCCCGTCGCCGTGCTCACCGGCCCACAATCCGAGGATGTCGCGGGTGCCGTCGACAGTCACCCCCATCGCGACGTAGATCGGCCGGTTGGCGACGTTGCCCTCGCGAATCTTGACGTGGATGCAGTCGATGAACAACACCGGGTACACAGGATCCAACGGCCGGTTCTGCCACTCGGCCATGCCTTCCATCACCCGCTCGATGATCGTCGAGATCGTCTGCTTGGACACATCAGCTCCGTACACCTCGGCCAGGTGTGCAGCGATCTCACCGGTCGTCAAACCCTTGGCCGACAATGAGATCACCATGTCCTCCACGCCCGACAGCCGACGCTGCCGCTTGGCCACGATCTTCGGCTCGAAGGAGGAATCCCGGTCACGGGGCACCTCGAGTTCGACCGGGCCGGCCTCGGTCAACACGTTCTTGGCTCGTCTGCCGTTGCGGGAGTTGCCGCTGCCCCTGCCTGCCGGGTCGCTCTTGCCGTATCCGAGGTGGTCGTCCATCTCGCCTTCGAGCGCGGACTCCACGACTAGCTTGGTCAGCTTCGACAGCAATCCACCATCTCCGGTCAACTGCAGCCCTTCGGCTCGCGCCTGCTCGACCAGCTCTTTGAGCCGCGCATCGCTGATACCCGGCTGAGCCGAGTTCGTCTCTGTCTCACGTTCAATCACGTCAGTCATAGTGGCGTATCTCCTTTCAGAGTTACACCGTTGTTCTTACAGTCCCCTACCGTACTTCCAGCTAATCGGCCGAGGAGCTGTGAACGATCGAGTGTTCAGAGGATCAGGTAGGGGATTCGTTCTTGAAGTGTGTGGCTACCGAGGATGATGGGGCGAGTCGCTGGCGGAAGTTGATAGAGGCGGACTTGATCTTCCGAGAGGTCGATCAGGTTCGCGATGTTCGACCGCAGGGTTTCGAGGTCACGGTCGTGGGTGACGTCGAGTTCGAAGACGCTTTGCTGCACTCGTGGGCCAAAGTCGAGGAGTAGGTCCGACACTCGGGCGCGGCGTCGATTGCTAGCGATGTCGTACATTGCGATCGCGTAGGTCATGTCGATTTCCTTGTCTCAGCGCCAGGGCATTGGCGTGTATTGGATGTTGGGGACTGTGACGATCCTGGCCAGGAGGCGTGCCTGTTCGCCGAGGCATTCTCGATATGGCATCGAACGCTGGTGGCGGGGGTGTCTGACTGGTGTAGACAAGCGTCGTTCGATTTCCGAGATCAGTGCATGCTTGGTCGGTGTGTCCATGCGACATCCGCCGGGTGTGGTGGCGAACCCACTTGGCGACACAGCACGGATGGCGATTAGTCGCAGTACCGCGGTGTCCACGATGAGGGTTCTGAACTCTTCCATGAGGTCGAGCGCCAGACTCGGTCGCCCGCGGTGTGGTGTGTGCAGGAAGCCGATGGTGGGGTCCAGCAATGCGAGTTCGAGCGCGCGTGTTGCTTCCGACAACAGCACGGTGTACCCGTAGGACAGCATCGCGTTGACGGGATCGGTAGGAGGTCTGCGTCGCCGACTCGTAAACGAATATTCCTCAGGTATCAGCGCCGAGAGTCCATGGAAGTACAGGCGTGCTGCGCTTCCTTCGAGCCCGAGGAGCATCGTCGATGAGGTTGCGTCGCGAGCTTTTGCTCGCAGATGGTTGAGTCTGGTTGCAGTGGCCAGTGGGACACGTTCCCTGCGCGTAGGGGTGCGACGTAGCAGCGTGACACTGTTGGCGATCTTCGCATCGACGATGAGCCTGGCGGTGTCGAGTCGATTCTCGGTGTCGTCGAGATAGTTGTACTGTGCTCGCCTGGTCGTAGGTCGGTCGTGTGGGGTGTCGAGAAAGGCTGTCAATCCGGAGTAGCGGTCGACGACGGCTATGTTCACACCGGTGCGGGCTGCGAGTGTGAGAGCACCGGTGGTGAGCATTGTGCGGTCGTTGCAGACGATCATGCGGGTTCTCGAGGCCGGATGCACTACAGGTGGATGCCGGGCGGTCGTGATGACGAACTTGGTTCCGCGGGCGCGTAGTGCGGATCCTCGTTCGGTGATGTGGACCGTGATGCGCGGCGCCGCCGCGGCGGAGGGTGTCTTGGGTTTCGGAGTTCCCGTTCTGATGGTGGCTCCGAGGAAAGGTACACCTTCGAGTGCGTCGTAGATCGCGGTCTTGGTGGGATTCAAAGTCAGTGATCTACGGTCTGCGGCAGATCTGATCCAGTCGAGGTTTTCCTGTGCGCGTTCTGGGGTTTCGGCGGCGCAGGCGATGTCGTCGGCGTATCGGACTATGTCGGCGCCGTTGGTCCAGAGTTCTTGATCGAGTCCGTCGAGGTAGATGTTCGAGATCACGGGGGACAGCGGCGATCCTTGGGCTATCCCGATCGGCGAGCACGAGGAGTCGCTGCGGTCGATGCATCGGGTGATGATCGTCATCAGGTCAGGGTCGTCGATCATCTCCGCGACGGCCCGTGTACACCCCCGTCGGGAGAGAGAATCGAAGCAGTCTGCGATGTCGGTGCGTACGACCCAGCGATTGCCGGCATCTATCCGCGCTTGCAATGCTCGGCGTGCATCTTCGACACCGACACCGGGCCTGAACGCGTAGCTGTCGGGTTGAAGCCGATGATCGACGGAGCGGGTCAGTACCGTAGCGATCGCGCGTTCGGCGACGCGGTCGGCAACCGATGGAATGCGTAGGGTCCGAGTGCCATCGGCTTTGGCAATGGTTGTTGTGCGCAATGATTTCGGTGTCCATTCCGCACTTCTCAGTGCGGTGCTGATCTCGGTGAGGTTGCTTAGCAGGTCTGCGCGGAAGTTCTCGACTTCCGGTATCAGGATCGGTTCGGCCGGCAACCTGTCGAGGGTGCGCTGCCAGGCTTCGAGGACATTCTGTTCAGCAGCAACAGCGGCCAGCAATCGTCCCACGGTGCGCCTCCTGTCCTTGGCTTCTGTGCATCGCGAATGCGCAGTGTGGTAACTCTTCGCTGAGCGAACTCAAGGACACCGGCGTCGTCTGATCCGTGTCGCTGGTCCGGACAATGCGTGATAAAACCCGAGCCGAATCGACTGGGGCTGCGCCACGCTGATCGGTGCTCGGGCGAGAATCGTGATTCAGGCGAGGCGGTTCCCGCCTTGCTTACTGGAGTTGTGGTCTAATATTCGGCTCAGCGCTGAGATTCCCATGCGCAGATCGACGAGGTGTGGCGCCGTCCCGGCATGTGTGCTGCGTCGAAAGGGTGATGGTGCCGGGTACTGCGGTGGTGACGGTGGGTTCGAGTCCGGTACCGGTGGTGTTGTCGATTCGTGCGACATCTCCGTCTCGGGTGGTGTTGATGTGCTCGGAGCGCACCAGAGTCGAGGCCGGTCGTATTGTCGAGCTTGTCGCTTCCGCCGATGTGCGGATCGATATCGTCGAATGTGGTTCGGGTACCGATTTCTCTGACTCCTACACCGCGGTGTGGGAGGGCCTGACGCGTATCGGGGTCAGTGCTCCGTTTCTTCTCGATTACACCGGCGGCACGTCGGCGATGGTCGCGATCGCCGTTGCGATACATCAGCGACTCCATATTAATGACACTGGTGCCGATCGCCCGGACCTGCGCCTCTATCAGAACGAGTCCGACGGATCGCTGCAGTCGGACAGCGGTACGAAATTTGCGCTCAGATCTGCAATGACCATTGCCGAGATGGCCAACGTGCACGGTTTCGGTGTCGACATGGCCCGACGCTCCCCGTCGCCGGCGGTCGTGTGGGATCGACCCGTGTTGTGGGAGAGAGCTTTCCTGCAGCGTGGTCATCAACGCGATGCCGTGTCCGAACCGACGGTCGAGCTTCGCCGCGCGCTCGAGGGAATGTTCGAACTCGTCGCCGACCCGGGCTGTGAACGAAGCACCGGCGGCGGCGATGAACTCTCGGTGTCGGACCAAGTGTGGTCGACGAAGGCCGATGCAGGCGGCGACGATCGGGCCGGTAAAACGATGGAACTGGCAGCACTCGCGGTCCTCGTCGGCAGGCATTGGGACGAGGTCGCATTCTCCTGCGAGGTCAGATCGATCGGCGGCAAACCCAAGCCGGTCGCCGAGTTCGATGTCATCGTTCGTCGCGGCCATCAGATCGTGGTGGTAGAGGTCAAGAGTTCACTGCGGGGAGTGGCGGAGTCAGCGGGGCGCCGGCTCGTGGCGGCGCGAACGGTGTTCGGTGGGGCGACGCGGGTTCTGTCGATCAGCCCACGCAGGAAGACTGACGACGATCCCGATGAAGTCGGTGGTCTGGAAGAGCTTGCCGGCCAATGGGAGCCGGCGCTGGCATCGTTGGGACGTTGGCACAGGTTGGTACTCGAACACGGGAAAGCGATCAAGGGCCTACGGAAAGCGGGAGCGAGAGCAGCGGCACTGTTGCCGGCACCGACGAATGCTCTCGACTTCGCGTGGCCCGCAGCCCCGTCCGATTCACTCACAATGGCCGCCGCGTTACCTGTCCCCTCCGATGGCCAGTCGGCTACCGAGCCCGACGCGGTGCGCGAGCACCCACTGGTGACGGCGGTCGGGGGCAGTCCCCTGGCCGTCGATTCGGTCCTGGCGGTGACCAGTTCCGAGACGTCGTCGATCGGCAGGCCGGATGCACTGCGCGCCTACGATTCTCGCAGAGGTGAACAGAGCTCACGGTGCACGTCGGTGCTCGAGGTTGCCGGTTTGGACGCTCGGTCGATCGATGCAGCATGCGGGCAGCTGCGCCCATCGACGTTGGCGATCACCCCCGCAACCAAGTCCGTGACCGCAGGTATGACCGCAGTGGCCGCACGCGGCGACCATGACCTGCTACACGTCGACATCGCCAGCGGTTACGCACATTCCTGGCGGCACGGGCGGTGGCCGCACCGACATCGGGCGCAGTGGGAGTCGACCTCGAATCCACAGTACGAACTGGGCGTCGACGGTTCCTGGTGGCGGCGCCTCGAATCTGCCGGTCATGTGAATATTCCTGCGTTGGAGGCTCTTCTGCACGGGCTTCACCTACCGCCGGGTGCGCGAGTGCGCTACAGCCCGATCCCCGACGTGTCGTGGTTGGTGCCGATCCTGATCACCGGTTCGTGGCGGGCGATCGGTGTAGTAGCGCCTACAAGCACGACGCATTCAGACCGGTCGATGGTGATGGGATGCGATCACCATGTGTCGTCCATGGTCGGCGATGTGGGCAGGCTGCTCATCGCCGCCCCATCCGGGGTCTCGGCGGCGCAGCAGGCCCGATCCTGGTCGGCGTTGCTCCGACAAAACCCTGCACCGTTGTTCGCGTTCTGGCGCGACCGGAATCCTAGTACCGTCGAGTTCGACGGGACCTCGATCTGGGACTGGCTGCGCTGACAGCAGGCGTGGCGCCATGCCGGTTGGATCCAACATCGCAGGCGCGCTTGACAGTCGACGATCGGTGTGTGATTCTTTTCTTCCCCTTCGGCACCCGCGTCGTGGTGATCAATTGAATACAGGACTCGGCAGACATGCAGCCACGGGTTGCTAACCGAGCAACTCACGGAAGTGGAGCACGAACCCTTACATGGGACGTTCTCGGCGACTGACGTGAGGAGTCCTGATGTCCGCAATTGCCCCCACCTGTGTTGTCGATGCCGAGCGCGAAGCGCTGTACGAGGTGTGCGCGCGCCTGGGCCGGCGAATGTTCTATGTCGATCAGGACCGCGAGTCCTACACCGATCGCGCGTACCGCCTGTGTGTTCTGGGCTGCCCGTGCCGAGCTCACCAGGGTTTGGCCTGGCCGGACAAGGACAGCGATGATTTCGTTGCCGGTCCGTCCGCTCGCCAGCGTATGACCAGGGTTTTTGCCGCCGCGACCGACGGAGGCGAGTTCCGATGGGATGAGTCGGTTCAGCGGCGCGTGTCTGATGTCATTCGAGATGCGCTCGGCGACTTGGCGCGCCGCCGAGCTGCCAGGACGTCGTTTTCCAGTAGGCCCGAGCGGCCTCTTCGTGAGCTGCCGATGTCGGTCGGTGCGAAAGAGGTCATGTTCCGGCTGATTCTCGGTGCGACCGGTTGGCGGCACAATGCTCCGCTGGCGTTCTTCACAGGCCGGTGTGACACCGCCGCCGCGGCAGCGTACGTCGCTGATTCGGTCCGGGCCTCGCGGCGCACCGCCGCTGCAGGGCCCAACCTGTTGGCATCGCTGCCGGCGGCCCAGCTTGCGGAGTTCATCCGCGAAGGACGGGCGACCATCATCGCCGTCGAACCGAATCTGTGGGCCGCGTTGATCGAGGAGTGCTGCGGATGGTCAGCGAGCCCAACCGGGTCGATCGTCGCAGAAGGTGACGACGTCGATCGTCACCGCATGTGCCGATTCGACGGCGACGCGGGCTTCATTGATCCCGCCGAGGCCGTATGTGAACCCGAGGGCGAAGTCTTTCCGCGGCCGGTGGTATTCGAGAAGGCGGCGCCGATCCACGCCGCTCTCGAATACCTGGTTGCCGCTGTCGACCAGGGCAGTGCTGTGGTGTCGGCCTGGTTGGCCGGTTCCTCCGATGTGCCGGCGTCCGAGGAGGTCGTCGAATGGCTGGATGCGACACGCTCCGGACGCAGGCGCTCGGCAGCGTTCGTTGCCTTGCGCGCTGTGCCCAAGGACGAGTTGGCGATGATGCTCGAAGACGTACGGGCGTACCTCCAGGTGTCCTATACCCCGTACTGGGATCTGCTGGTACGCCGAGCGCGTCGACAGCTCGGATAACCGTGTCCTTTGCGTGGGGCCGCGCCGATTTCGGGTGCGGCCACCGGTTTTCGGGTTAGATCGGCCTGTGAGCGCAATGATCTGCACAGTCGGATTGAATCCCACACCGGTCGCCCTCGCGGTGCTGACGAGCAAGCCGCGCCCGGACGACGTCCTGTTGGTGTGCAGCACGGCATCGCAGCCGGTGGCGGACAGGTTGATCGAGGTACTCGGGGCACTGTTGCCGGACACTGCCTTCCGTAGCTTTCCGGTCGGGTCTGGTGCCTCGTGGAGGGCGACATACGCTGCGCTGGTGGGTGAGATGCCGGAGCCGCCGTACCTTCTCGACTACACCGGCGGAACTACGTCGATGACGATGGCGGCGGTGAAACTTCACCTAGAAGATCATGAATCGGTGGCGGCCGGGGGTGCGTCGCTGCGGTCGTATATCGATGAGCAATCCGGTGAGCAGGTCTACGACTCGGGCGCGGCAACCGGCGTCGACACAGCCGTGCTCACGATCAATTTGCTGGCATTGCTTCACTGCATCGAACTATCTCTCGATACCATGCTCGGAAAGCCGAAACTGATACTCCCGCAGGATAAGCAACTCGTCGAGACATTCGTCGACGCGACGCGTTCTGCAGTCCAGAAGCAAGCGATTACAGACGAGTGGGAGGCAGCGTGGTGCGGCATCGGGCTGGGTGAGGTGTTCGCGCGATTGCGGCCCACACCGGAAGCGACGAAAAGTGAACGTGAAGGCGTTTTCGTGGAGTTGGTGTCCTTGGCTGCCGCGATCGCATCCGGTTGCTGCGAGGAGATCGCCTTCGACGTCGAAGCTCGGGAGGATGCCCAGGACGACGTGATCTCACAGTTCGATGTGATCGCCCGATCCGGCCACAGGGTGGTGTGCATCGAAAGCAAGAAGGGATATCTCGACACTCGGGACGATCTGGGCCACCGTATGAGTACGGCACTGAAGGTCTTCGGTGGTGCAGCGCGGGTACAGATTCATCTGCTCTCGACGCCTGACAACCAGCTGCCACTGACTGCCTACGAGCAGGAGGTCAACTCGTGGAAGCACGCCATTCCCGAACTCGATCGTGTGCACCTGATCCACACCTTCTCCAAGCCCTCAGCAGCCGACCTTCGCGGTCACTCCGCATCGCGTTCGACCGGGCGAGGCGTCGATCCGCTGGGCGCGATGATCGAACGCTTGCGTCTGGACCTCCCGGCTCCCTCGCCCGCGATCGGGCGTTCCGTGCCCGATCAAGGTGTTCTACCGATGACGAAGCCGGAATTCGGAACGGTGATGGTTGCGGTGGGAGGCTCCCCGATCCTGAATGGCCTCATACTCGACAACGAGTCTCGCACCGTGCACGTTGCCGGGCCCAGGCAGACAACCCAACGTGTAACTGCAGGAAGCGCAGTCGAACTCGCCGACACTACGAACTTGTCGGCCCACGCCGTGTGGCGAGCAGCCTGGACGAAACAACCCGAAGCAGTCCTACCGACGTCCTCCAAGAAGTCGGCCGCTGCAGGACTGCTGCGATACGCCCACGAATCCGGTGCCGCGATCGAACACCTGTTGCCCAGAGGCGAAAGAGAATTCGGCAATGGCATCACCTCGCCGTTGAGCGTGCCACCGCGGTGGCACGCTCTGCTCACAGACCCCGGACGCCGCCGCGCACAAGGTCCATGTGGCCTGTATCAACCCTATGGCACCGATGGGGCGGTTTGGCAGCCGGATACCTTGATCGAACGTGTTGTGCTGCAGGATCTGGCCGCCCGGTGGAGCGGTGTCGACGGGGTCACAGTGTTCCTGGCGACCGACATAGGGGTACGCGCGACTGCGCCGGTGATCGTCACCCACCGTTTCCACGCGTTCGCCGTCGGCTCCCCGTTCGGGGGGAACACGATCAAGTGGCCGCTGGCCCGGAGTCTGACCGCTCTCCAAGCCACGGTCCTCAACGCCAGATTCGGGCCCGCGGTCCGGACGTGGGTCGCACTGACGGACCGGGCCCGAGACGAGTGCGATGCCGCGCAACGAGATAGATGGTTCGCGCTGTGGGACCGATTGCACATGCTCTCGGGTGTTGAGGAAGGCGACCTGGCGGGTGCCCCGTGGACTGCCGCTGACCTCGATGCAGAAATAGCTCGCTATCTCGGAACGGCACCACCCGAACTAGCCTGACGCCCTGTCCTTGAGTGTGCCGGTACCCACCCGATACCTTTCGAGGAGTTCTCGTGAAATTTTCTCACCGCGGATCCACCCGCGATCGATCGACGTCATCGGTTTCGGCCGGTGTGCCGGAACCGTCGGTCGAGACAGCGCGTCTGTCCGCCGAACTGCACGCTGCTGTAGGAACAGTTTCGATCCCGACACGGTGGGATCGATTGCGCGCCATCATCACTGGCTACCGCGACGGTCGTCACGGGTTGTTGCCGGACCCGGACTGCGGTCACACTCAGCACACCGCACGCATTGCGGACGAGTACGTCTCGACCCTCGACAGCGAGCGGTTGACTCTCACCCGTGCGCTCAGTGCGATCGACGAACTCACCGGCCGACTCACCGTCGAGGTCACGCAGCTTCGGGGATCGGTGCAGTCCGCAGAGGAGCAGACCCTCGCCGCGCGTGAGCCGAACGCTCGGGTTGCGACAGACCTCGACGAGCGGCGCCGGGCCCGCGATCTGGCTGCCCGACAAGCTCGCCACCAGGGCTCGATTGCCGGAGATCGGAAGCGGATCGAAGTGATCGAGCGTGATCTGGCCGCGTTGGGGGTGCTGCGCGCCTACCAGATCGAGACCGCCGAACACCGAATCGATCGTGCCCGGGTGACCCGGCAGCAGATCGTCGACGTCTATTGGCGGTGGTTCGTCCGGACACATCCGGAGGAGTCCGCAGTCCGCGCCGGCTACCCCATCCCCTCTGCGGCCCGCCCCGCAGTCACCGCAACGCCTCTAGCCCATCCTTCCTCTGCCCCGAAAGGACTCTGACATGAGCCTGTTCACCTTGCGCCGCCAGAGCGATCGCACCAAGTCGGTCCGGCGGATCGACATCTCGATGAGCGCGGCACTACCCAATCTCGGCGTGCCGACGCCCACCGAGCTTCGGGCCACCGTCGAGGAATGGATCGACGGCTACCTCGAACGCGGCAGCATCGACGACGGAGGCGGGCACATCCTCGACACGTGGTTGCGGACGTGCGAAGCCGACGCCCAGACCGCGCTGGCGGAGCTGATCGATCAGCAGCGGCAGGTCGACGACACCCTCGTCGACCAGGCGAGGAAAGACGCCGACCGCGCCCAGACTCGCGTCGAGCGGATCCAGGCGCGGTCACAGCGCTACACCGACGCCGCCGCGGACTGCCGTGCCCGGGCTCTCGGCGAGGCGCCGCCGGCGCCTGCAGATCCGATGGCGGATCTCATGCTCGGCAAAATGCTCTGACGCAGCCCTTCGATGCGGAGTGACCGTGTGGGCCGGGCGACCCAGTCTCACACGGTCACGGACTGAACTCCGACGTCAGTTCCGACAGCGGTTTCGGAATCTTCTTGAGTTGGTGGTCGTCGAGAGACATCTCAGCAGTTGTCTCTGGTGGCAGTCGTTTTCGCCACTGGGCGACTGTGAAGACCTCGGCGATTGATTGTGGCCAGCTGTGGTTGTCGGGCCCGGTGGTCCATTGCTGTTTGTCGGGTTCGGCATGTTCGAGAGCGGCGCGAAACGCGTTCAGATATTTGACGACGTCGGCGCTCGTTGCGTTGTGCCACATCGGCGCATCCCATCGCCTGTAGCGGTCGGGGTGATCGAAGTACAGCGCCGGGGCGAGGTGGATCGAGCCCAGTCCCAGCGGCCGCCCGCCCCCGATCAGATGCGCATACGTCGGATTGCCGGAAGTGTTGTCGTCGGGCGTATTGCCCAGCAGTAGTACCTGCAGCAGTGCTCCGAGCTCGGCTGCGGTGAGGTTGGTGAAACGGATGCTGGTGGTGAACGTCGTTCCCGGCGCCACGGGCGTGATCGCTCTGCCCACGCCGTTGTCGGCGTTGCCAGGATTGCGGCGCTCGGTTGCGATGGCTGCCCATGTCTCCTCGTCGTTGATGACATTCTTCGGCCACCGGTGCAGATACATTTCCCGCCCCCGGTACTTCGCATCGTCATTGTCGTACGTGACCGGGTTGGCGGTTGTAGGATTCGCTCGCTGTTCCAGACGTCGGTACCACGCTTCGATTTTCGGTCCCAGTAATGCGATGTCGGCCTGCTTCGACAGGAATCGAGATTTCGGCTGTGCCCAGGCGGTCCCGAACGACACCCGCCCCTTCCTCGCTGCTACCTCGTCCGAGTCGCCGAACAAGGATTGCACGAGATCGGGTGCCTCGGCGTCGAATCCGGCGTTGCGCACGTTGGGATCAATCGTGTCGAACATCGAATTTGCGGCCTGTACTCGAAAGCCGCTGCCGCGGCCGAACCTGACCACGATTTCCTGACCATTCTCTGACTCTGTGTCAAAGAAGACCGGCACACCGTCACCCTTGAACAGAACCTCGGGAAGTGCCCGTTGGTATTCGGTCGACTGTTCGCTTACCTCACTCAACGCCAGCTCGACGGTTTTCGTGGCAACGCCGAAGCGACCGGTCTTTCTCTTTGGGTCGAAGCGACCGGTCTTTCTCTTTGGTTTGCCGCTTGTCAGGATCCATCCTGCGGTCTTCGAGTCGGGAATGGGAAACAGGTATGCGTTTCGGGAGTCGTCGTTGGCTGCATTGCGATCGTCGTCCGCGGATGAAGTGAGTCCGGTCGCATGTAAGATCATTTGGACGGCGACAGGCTTGCCGCCACCTCGGGCGGAATTCTGCTTTCCCGACTCTTCGAGGAAGCCAATGAATTCGCTGTTTCGGCACGTCGTGGGAACGGTCAGATTTGCGCGTTGTCCGTCGCGGCGGCGTACTGCCGAAGCGCACGCCCCCTCGGCGGTCAAACCGGTCGAGAACACGACTTTGCGCACAGACCGCTTTTTGTTGGCTGATGTCGTTTCCACCATGGCCCAGACAACGTGAATTCGTCTGTCGTTGCACTGTTGAAGCACCTGATTGTCGATGTCACGAGCGATGCCGTTCAGGTCGGATTTGAGGACCCGCCATGTCACTTTCGGGACCGATCGAGTTGAACTGTTGTCACCGAAAAGTGGAAGTTGAGTGCATTCGACAACGCTGTAGTTTCCCTCCGATCGCGTGAGCAATCCGATGCGTTGCTTGCCCTGCTGCGCAGATTCGCCGCGCTTTTGCAGATATTGGTTGTACAGTGCTGTTACCGTCGACGACTCTCGCACTTTGACGGGGTTGCGGTACCAGATGATTCGCTTGCTCTGCGGTCCAATTGCCGAGCCGGTCATCGCGGCGAGGTAGGAACGAACCATGCCTTTGAGCGCTGAGCCTGGGATGACCGGAATCTTGTCCAGTGTTGTTGTGTTCCCTGTGTCTTGATCGGCTGAGCCGATGAACAGCGGCGAGAGGGCGGTGATGGTGCACTCGATTCGGCCGCTGAACCTGTCGGGCACTGGGCGGTCGTGGACTGCCGCGGTGTCATCGGCGAAATGGTGGCCCGCCATCGGGGTTCGGAACCGGACGAACGTGTACGGTGCGGTCATCGTCAACTCCTCGACAGTGCTGGTGTATCAATGAGATTCGGCTGCGTTGGATAGCTGTAGTTCATGAGCTGGGTCTGTCCGCTAGCTCGCGGTCGCCGTCGATCAGGGCATCCGATTCCCCGCCGCGGTAGCGGTCCCAGCACACGGCAGCGACACGTATTGCACCGGTATCCTCGTCTCGGGAGAAATGTTCTCGCACAGTCAATGTGACTGGCGTTCGACCTCGGCGTGGTTCCGGTATTACCGCGGTGAGCCCGGTCGAGGGATCGCGCACCACCGGGAATACTGCCGGCGTTCGGAGAGCGGCCGCGGCACGTTCGATACGCAGATTACGGGTGTTGGGTTGCCCTGCGGCCATGGTGGTATCGGTGAGTGTGCGGCGTGTACCGGCGATGCGGTCGCCCTCGCGGTAGAGGATCAGTTCGTTCCCGGGCTGGAAGATCCGAACCTGGTTCCACGAAGGATTGAGCGCGCTCACCGCGTGCCCGTCGGGACCGGCCAACGTCCACGCGCCGTCGACGTGACGGCCGACGAGGTAGCCGTAGCCGAGTTCGGCGTGCAACCACCAGACCGGCCCAGCGTCCGCAGGCACCCATCCGGCACCAGCGGCGCTCATCGACCCCACGAGGTCGGCGACCTCACCGGGGGTGAGCGGGGTGATGTCGAGTCCGTCGATGATCGGCTGCAGTGCCGAATAGGTGTCGGTCATGAGATTCCCTCTGCGATGGCGTTATCGAGTGCGTGATGGGCGGCATCGCGTAGGGCGCCACCGGTGTCGATGTAGTCGCTCAGGGACTCCGAATGCCATCGGGCGGGGTGACTGTCGTGCAGTCCGGCGGGTATGTCGAGGGTTGCTGAGGTCAGTACGCGTCGTCCGTGGCCGTTGGCGGTTGCAGCGCCCATCGCCGGTCCGATGCCGTGGGTGAGATCGCGCAGGATCCAGTCCAGTAGCCCCAGGTCGGACAGTGATGCGCGGGTGATGGTGACGGTGATGGTGGAGGTTCCGCCGACGAGGACGTTTTCGAAGAAGAGGTGGTTGTCGACGGCGCCTTGGGTGAGCGGGTTGAGCCGAACGTGCGGCAGTTGTTCGGTGGTGGCGTCGTGGATCGGGGATTCGGTGACGGTGACTCGTGAGGATTTCAGCCGACGGGGTGTGCGGTTGTCGCGGGTGGAGGAGCCGAACAAATCTTCGGCGATCGTGTCGGCGTGGGCGGCGGCGGTGTCGGGGTTGTCGGCACGGTTGGCGATCGCGTGCAGAACCCACCGGGCGTGGCGTTTGAGCATCGAATGGATGGCACTGCCTGAATCGATCGGCAGTTCCTCACCCCCGTGACCGGTGGGGCGGCGCAGCGGTGATCGGGCGAGCGGCCCGTGATCGCCTTCTGCGGCTCCGTTGCCGGCTTGCACCATCGTTGCGGGCCGAATCGTCTCGTTCGGCCCCGCTGCTTCGGGTTCGAGGATTGTCTCGGCGACGGCGAGCGCTGCGGTGATGACGATGCGGCTTCGTTGATCGATGGTGCGCAGAGTTCGAATTCGTTCGGCGACACCGGGTAGGACGGTGTCGAGGTGTGCGGCGAGATCGTCTCTGCTGTCGATTTTTTCGTTCGGTTCAGACCAGTGTGGGGTGCGCTCGCGCGTGTACCAGGCTTCGAATCCGGCGGCGGTGCCGAGCTCGTGCACCTCGGCCCGCCAGTGCGAGGCCGACGTGGCGCCTCGGCCTTTGCCTGCTCGTTTGCCGAGTCGGATGCTGTCATCGTTCAGACCGTCGACAGCGCGGACGAACGCCGCAGTGATGTCGATCAGCTGGCCCACTGCGGCGCGGATGGACCAGTCGACCAGAAACACCGTGCCGGCGGGGAGCACCTCGTCGGTGAACACTGCTCCATGGTCGACGATCCCGGAAGCGGAATCGATCCGGTTTCCGCTACGCAGCGAGACGGTGGGGTACTCGCCGTCGCTGCGGTAGGCGAGCGCGTCGGTGGTGCGCACCGAACTGTCGATATCACCGCTGCCGAAGACCTGGTCGGCGTGAGTGTCGCCGAGGACGGCGGCGAGGTGATGTCGGAGAGCGCCGGCCTGGCCCGTTCCCGCCCACAAGGGGCGGCCGGTAACGGTGTCCCGTGCGATGCGGGTGTCGGCGCCGTGATCGCTGCCCGAGGATCCGATGGTGGTGTCCGAGCACAGGTGAACGCGTCCGCGGATACGGAGCACGGTGGCCGCGCGGGGCGTCGCTGAGTCGTCGATCGCGGTGCCCGCGCGGTGTTCGGTGGTGGTCACGATTGTGCCTTTCCGTTGCGCAGTGCGTGCAGCAGGTTCACCAGCACTGCATGCCGCAGTTCGATGTTGTGCTCCTTGATCCAGGCTTCGGTGTCGCGCAGGCGATCAGCGGTGCTGGAGGTGATGAGACTGTGCTCGCTCAGTGCCGCGGCCAGGGCCAGGCCGGCATGTCGATCGGTCCGCGGATCTGCTGTCTGATGGAGAATCGACGAAGAAGTGTCGTAGGACTGTTCCGACAGCTCGGACACGAGGTCGAACAGAGTCCATGAGGTGTTGTCATCCCATCGGATTCGGCAGTGAGAGAGCGCTACTGCTACTGGGCGATCGTCTGGGGTGCCCTCGCTTTCGTAGGACGCCACCCAGTGCTGCACGGCGGCGAGATCCGCCGATGCCGCATCCGGGTTCTGGCTTGGTGCGGACAGGAGTGTGTTCACCCTCGCCAGGGTGCTGTTCGACGGAATCGAGGTTGCGTGGCGTGCTAGCCATATTGCGAGATCGGCCACCGCCCTGGGGGCAGCGTTGCGGAACAGTGCAGTGCGTAGCACTTGGACGTCGGCATCGTCGTGATCGACTGTGGGCGAGGCGGTTCCGTCGCGCAATCGGACCGCAGCCGGCGTTCCGTCGATCGAGGGCTGGCGGTGCAGTTCGGCACCAACCTCGTTCCACCACAAAGTCTCCGGCGTTCGGCGCAGCAGGCCGAATCCATCAGCAATGCGTTCACCGATTCGGTCCGACAGCGCTCGATCCCACAGATCGGCGGATACCGGTGCGTCGACGACGACTGTGACGACCGAACCGGCCGCAGCGGCCCATGATTCGGGTCGAAGCCCCCGGTAGCCACGGTCGAACCCGCCGATGCGGGTCGATCCGATCGAGGGCGGCAGACCGGTGGCGATCGTGACCGAGACCGGTCGGCCGAGTGCATTGCCGAAAATGCGAGAAAGGTTCGCGGTCACCGCTGCCGGGAGCGCTGCCGGATCGTGTTCGCCGGTGTGGGTGTTGCGGACAAGCGCGGGGGTGACCAAGGCGAGATGAACCGGCTCATCTGCAGCGGTGTCGGTGGGGGCGTCGGACCACGGCTCGTTCTCGGCGTAGGTGAACGAGACCAGGGTCAGATCGCCGCCGTAGGCGGCGTGTGCGGACGACCCGATCTGCAGTCCGGGTCGGGTGAGGACGGATTCCAGTGTGTCCAAGACTTTTTCGGGGTCGGAGACGTGGTCGGCGAGGCGGAATCGGATTTCGAAAACGGTCCCCGGTTCGAGAACTGTTTCGGTGAACGGGCCGCCAGGTGCATTGCCTTTGCGGCGTTGCAAGCGCTGGTGAGTGCTTGTCGGGAGAGCGACTTGTCGAGCTTCGACATCCTCGACGATCAAGCCGGCAACAGGGCCGATTTTCGTCGCGGGGTCGCGAGTCTGCACGGTACGGGCGTCGTCGAGATCATAGGAACCCCTGCCCTGGTCGACGCTGACGATGGTGCGGGCGGCAGGGTAGGCGAGTTGATGTCCACGCAGGGAAAAATCCGGCTCTGGTGTGGGCACGGCAGGCAGTCCCGGCCCACACAGTACGGATTCTTCGGCGATGAGCAGGTCGAGTTCGGTGGGCGTGCACACCGAAGCGAGCATGCCGCGGATCGCTCGTCCGGGGAGATGGTCGAGTGTGTGGGGGGACACGGCGGGAGCGTCGGTGATCAGCGCGCGGTCGCGGAGGGCGACGACGGCGACGGCGAACAGTGCGGTCACTTCTGACTCCTGCCGAATGCGAGGTCACGGGTGTGGTCGAGGTCGCCGTCGAGACTGGCTTCGATCTGTCCGAGGCCGCGGGAGTGGCCGGTTCCGATCTGTTCGAAGGCCACACACATCAAGGCGACAGCGCGGCGGTGATCGGCGCTGACGTGTTCTCCGCGGAAGGACAACGGGGCGGTGAACGCGGTGCCCGCGCGGATTGCCCGAATCTGGTGGAACGTGCCGGGAATCGGGGCGCCGTCCTCGTCGCGTGCTGTCGAGACCAGTATCTCGGTGTAGGCATCGCGGATCCGCGACGCCATAGGCCGCGGAAGATCGGCGTCAACGGTGCTGGCTGCTTCGGAATGCACCGCATGCGCGGCGGCGGCTTGCACCGACCGTGGTAGTTCACCATGCCCGATCTGCAGCATCCGTGTGCCGGTGAGTCGGCGCGAGGATCCGAGCAGATCGCGCAGTGCAGTGATCATGTCCGGGAATGCTGCGGCGACGTCATCTGCGGCGTCGCGCAAGCGTGCTGCAAGTCGGTGCCGGGGGATGTAGGGCAGGCCGAGCACGTCGGTGGTGACGTCGAGATCGACGTCGAGAGGATCAACACTGGCCACCCCGACCACAGCCGGTGAGAGCAGCATGATCCGCAGGAAGCTCGGCGGCACCGCGCTGCCGTTCATGACGGACTCACGGCGGCCGTGAGGTCGAGATGATCGTCGAGGAGATCGATCACATCGACGATCAGGTTCGCACGATCACATTCCTGCCAGCTGTTGCCGTCGATGTTCAGCTCGGCCATCGGGGCATCCGTCAATACTTTCTCTCGGGTGTTCTTTGCCGCCAACGCGTTCTCGACGGCGTTGTTTGCCGCCAACGCGTTCTCGACGGCGTTGTTTCCCGTGCTGCGGGCAGCGGCAAGGAGATCAGTCTTGACCCAGTTTCGCCGGCTGGCCCATCCGTGGCTCTTTTCGTCGACGGAAGGTCCGCGCATGCTGCCGGGTGAATCGGCGTCAAGCAGAGTCATCACATCGCTCCAGGTGGGCGTGGAGTCGTGCGACTCGTCCGGTGCCTGTTTCGGCGCATAGCGGTAGGGTCGCAACCCTGAGCGGAGGTCGCTTCGTGCGCGGTGGGCGAGGACATCGGCGATGGCGGACGGTCCTCGATGCCAGTCCAGGACATGCCCCGTCCACTTGTTGTCGCGTCGTTGTTTCTTGGCGTTCTTGCACAATCCGGCGGCGAGATCGTGTGCCGCGGCCAACGAGTATCCGACGGGGACCACGGCGATTCCGATGCCGACGGTCAAGGACAAGCGGCCCCCGGTCCCGAACGCTGGGCCGAGGCCGGCCAGATCGGTGCGGGCGCCGGAAGTGGCGGGTTCGCCGATCCAGTTCATGGCCGCCGTCGCCAGGTCCCATGCCAGTCGCGATTCGCACACCAGCACGAGGTCGTCTCCGGCGATGACCCAGGGCCGCACCGGAAGTGACCACCGCGCCGGCGCCGCTGTCTGCCCCAGGTCTTCGCCGGGCGAGTCGAGAGTGGATCTGTCCGCCGTAAGGCAGCTCAAGGCATCGGGCTCCGCTGCCCTCGATGGTGATGGGGCCAGATGCAGCGGGAAGGACAGGGCCGTTGGTGCTCCGGCGATGCTGGGGACGCCGTCGATGACCTCGATCGCCGCGCACACCCGGTGCACCAGATGCTCGGCCAGCTCGTCCGCCAATGCTCGGAGGTGATCGGCGACCGCGGAGCGGGCGTGCAGTGTGTCCGGCGGCAGAGTCCGCAGGGCTGCGCCGAGATCGTCGACATCGATGACCAGAACGGCAACGTGACTGCTGGCCCCTTCGGTACGTCCGAGATGATCGATCTGCACAGGAAGGTCGACCGACAGGCCGTCCGGTAGTGGCGCTGATGCCAAGATCTTGCTCTGTTGCGCCTCGTGCCAGGTGCGGCCACGACGGCGGGCGGTGAGGGCTTCTGCCGCAACGGGGATTTCCGAGGCAGGTGGCAGGAAGTCAGTGGCGGGGGCGCCGGTCAACGCGCAGCGCAGCACCCCCGGCGGGACGGCACTGCCCACCCCGGGGATCCTCTTGTGCCGGGCTTGCCGGAGCAGATCCGCGGCCGCCAAGTGTGCCTGTTGTTCCTCACCGCCTCGCACGTACTGGATGGCCACGACCGGGGTGAAAGCATCGGAGACCTCGTAAAGCCATCGGGTGTAAGCCGAGACCGCGTCCTTGACCCGCTGCGGGGGCTGTTCGGGGTTGTCGAATTCGGTAGCTTCGGTGGTGAGGATCAGCGCCCCAGCCGCCCCGAACTCGACCTCGACTCCCTCGGGTAGGACGGCCGCTGCGGTGAGCACGGCACGGTCGGTGGCGTCCTCGACCTGCGCGGCTCGACCGATGGCATCGAGCAAGGTACGTGAGGCGAACACGTAACGCTGAATTCCAGCGAGATCGAAGTGAATCCACCACTGCGCCATCGAGTAGTCCTCTCGTGAATGCCAGAAGATAGACAATAGAGCCGGACTGGCGTTCAGGGGTTGCGACACGAACGCCTGTCCGTCGAACGAATGACTACACCGAGGTGCGGTGCCAGCTCGCCCCCTTCTCGCGTACCGCCGCTTCCCACACCGCCTGCACCGAGTCGGACTGCACCGGCGTCAGGGCCGATGTACCGGCGGCGACACCGGCCGCGGTGACCGACCAGCCGCTCATGTCCGGCAGTTGCGCTTGCAGTGCGGTGGCGACGTCGGAGCGTAGAGCATCGGTCTCGAGCGCGGTGGTGACCATGTCCAGCCCCACGTTGTGCACCAGATCCGAGACAACCAGCACTGTCACCGGGTCGCCGTTGGCAAGCTTGGCGGCCTGCCGCAACGCGCCGGTGACATCAGTGGCCGAATTGGTGCCATTGGCCATGACGCACTGGTTCAACGCCGCGACCTGCTGCACGACGAGAGGAATCTTCTCGTCCGCGATCTCGGCCCTGATCCCAGCGCGGTTGTCCGGCGCGGCAGTGAGATCAAGCAAGTCGATCGCCGGGACCGCGCACGCTTCACCACTGGAGTTGCTGGTGATCGGTACCACCTGCACCGACGCACAACCCTGATCGAGCACGAAACTCGACAGCAACTGCGAGGCCCGCGCGGTCACCGAGGATGCGCTGATACTCAGATCCGGCACAAACGCGCAGTACTCGGTACGCGGTGGCACCTCTTCACTGCCGCACGCGGCGGCGAAGAAGACGGCAATTCCAGCCGCGGTACCGGCGAGGATCCGCATGGGACGGGTGAACTCGGACATGGTGACCTCCAAGGGGACCAGGGGGTAAGGGATACGCACGGACTCAGGGACGGGACTGCTCGATGGCCTCGATGTCGGCCGGCGAGGGCAGCACGTTGGTCGTCGCTTCCGGTGAACCGAGCCGCTGAGCGAGGTAGACCCGTGCGTGCTCGCGGGCGTTGTCGAACCGCTGCGCCACCGCCACACGGTGTTGCTGGGCGAGTTCGCCGCGGTCCTCACGCATCGCCACGCGCGTGCGCAACGCATCCAGAGCGGCGTTGCGGGCTGTATCGGCCTTGCCTGCTTTCGCGATCCACCGATCGGCGCGGGCCTGGACAGCGGCGACGTTCCACGCCCGCATCACCAGGTGCATACCGAGACCGACTGCGACCGATACCGCTCCGAGCAACACCATCACGCCCGTGACGAACCAGAAATCACCCCACCACGCGCTCTGGTGAGCCTGCTCCCTGATCGCGTCGAGTTCGGCGCTCGGCAAGCCCTGGGCGCCCAGCAAGTCGCCGCCCGCCTGTGCCTTCGCTACCGCCACCGCAGCTGCACGGTCAGCGAGAACATCCGCACGGCGCCATGCCATGAAAATCAACGCCCCGACAGCGACGAGCAGAAACAGTGCTCCGACCGGTCCGAACGCACGCCACCCCGACGACGCCTCCGTACCGTCGTCGATTGCTTCCTTCGCCACCGCGAGTCGATGGCCGACCACGAAACACAACACCGAATACGCGGCCAACATCCCTACCGCGATCAACATCAGCAACCTTGCTGGTTGATCAGGCAGGATGTGATCGAGACTCGACCGCAGGAACGCGTACTCACCGACAGTGGCGACGCACTGCACCGTCACCAACGCTGCCGCGATCAGCGACAGCATCCACAACGGTTGGGCGAGCATACCGGCCAGCGAATTCGCATGGCGACGGCGTGATCTCAAACGGGTACCGGATCGGCCGTCGAGCAGTTGATCGAGCGGTTCCGGAGCTGAGGAACTGACAGGACTGGACATGTGCGCGACTCCTCACGAGGCGGGGGACAGATCAAGACAGCCATCCACTCATGGACAGAGACGGCGACACCTGTCCTTGAGTTACACACCATGCCCATCAGCACCCACTCCGCAGCCGACGCTCCGGCGACCGAAACTCCCTGTCCCAACGGTGATGCCACGTCGAGGCTCGATATCGAGCTCGTCAATCTCACCGGGCACGCGGTCGTTCTCATCGGAGTTCATCGACACCTCAGCATCCCCGCCTCCGGTCAGATCGCGGCGATACACCACCGGACTGTCACCATCACCGGCTACGTGAACGGGGTACCGCTACTGATCGAGCAGCAACCGGAAGTGGTGGGACTACCCGCATTTCGGCGCGGTACCGCCTTCATCGTCTCGCGCATGGTCCTCGACGCGGTAGCCGCCCGATCTGATCTGCTCTGCCCCGGTCATCTCGTCCGCGATAGTGCGGGAACGGTCATCGCGGCTGGGACCCTCGTCACCAGATCTCCCACTCTGGGACAACCGCGTGTGGAAGATCGCTCAACCTTCGTACCTGATCGATGTCGACCTGCCCCAGCCCCGACGTCGTCCGTGTGGCCACCCCGGACCACACCGCGAACCGCATGAGCGTCTGGAACCAGAGCAGGGTGGTGATCGAACCAGCACTGCATCGAATCACCGCATCGACCTCGACAGCAGGTCTCGTGCGGGTCTGCCTGCGGTTCGGATCGAACGTCAGTCGCTGCTCACTGACAGAAAAGCGTGACATGCTCACCGCCGACGTACACTCGGTGAGTTCGTCGATCACCTCCAGCGGCACCGAATCCTCAGTGGCCGCACCGCGGTCCCCCGGGGTCGAATCCGGCCGCCACACCAACATTTCATTCCACCGACGTGCCAGGCGAGCGGCCAGTCGTCCAGGATGAAACTCGGTCGCAGGGTCGCCGGTAGCAAATACCCACGGTGAGGCACTGCGCACTCGAAATTCGACGACCGGGTCGACGATGCTGCCAACCGGGTCCGGCAACAACGGATCCAAGAATACTTCCCCCAACAAGTCGCGCTGGTCGACGTCGGCGGCGAGGGTTGTCGCCACACACCGCAGCGCAGAACCGCCGAACGCGAACCGACGCCCCACAAGCGAGATCGGATCGACAGGTGCGTCGTAGCGGTCCGAGAGCCAGCACACGGTTGCCGTCATCAGCGACGCCCGCCGATCAACGGATATCGACCGCACCGTATGAGGTTTGACCACACCGTGATGAGATCCCTCGAACTCGCCCAGCAAGCTCAAGCCCACCGGCAGATACTGCGACCACCGCAACCGCGGCTGCAACAATGCGCCATCACCACTGAACTCGACCACCCAACGCTGCACCCAGACACGATAACCCGCCACCAGCGTGCGAAAACAGATCAACTCCGCAACGGTCGATTCTGTCCTTGATGCCACACGAGACGTTCAGTGTGGCTGGAAGAAAGGGGTCCGTGAGCAATTGTGTTGCTTCAGGTCGAACATCGATGGTGTGGGGGCCGATATCCAGCTCCCCACACCATCGAGATGGAGGTCAGACAGTCACTTGGACTGCTTGGTCTCGAGCGCCTTTCGGCGCAGCTCGGCAGCGAGATTACGTTTGCGCTCGTCGTCGGCACGCTTACGAATCTTCGCCTGCTCCTTCGCATATCGCACTTCGCTGACGTTCGGCATCGACGGCGGCTGATCCATCATGAGCAATCCTCTTTCAACGGGAGTATCTGCGGACACCCCCTAACTCAAGGACACGCGCAGCCGTTCGGCGCAGGATCCTCGCAGCAAACTACGAGCAGGTGATCAACCACACGAAAAACGCACTCACTTTCTGTGCATCCGTCTCGCTACGACTATCGGCAACAGCGATGACCCCCCATCATCGATGACCCCGACCCAAGAACTGATCCTGTACATGATCCTCCGAACGCTCAAACATTCGAGCGCCTCACAAAAACTTTGCCGATCGCGGAACCGCTGTGCTTGTCGGCCTTCTACTACTCGTATCTCATGGCTTGTGAGCAGCTGTTCCATGACCGTTCTGCACGGCCTCGGCTTTGCTGTCGATACCACAACTCTGGGGGTTTGGTTCGCCGTTCGAGCTCTCGTGGTGACATGGCAATCTTCCTCTCATCGGAAGACCCAACTGTCAACAACCTCCATCAGTCTTAGAGTTAGGTCGACCTTACTTGGCTGGCCTCTTGCCATGCCGAAAGGATCCGACTCGGGCGCGGATGGACTCGGTAGAGCTTGAGCCCGTCCACCTGTACCTTGGGTAAAGGTAAGGCTTGGCTTGCTAGTCGTGTCTCACCTTCCGCGCCCGAGCTTGTCTCAATGAGTTCGTCTTTGCTGGTCTTTGTCTCAAGATTCGGCGATGGCGGCAGCGACTACGACGAAACGGGCGTGCGGTGAAAGACATTCAGATCGACAGCAACGGTGAGATGCGGTGTTGGAACTGCGGCAACAAGAATTGCTTCACCGAGAAGCGCACTTTTCGGGCGAAGGCGATTGGTGTGACGGCGGGTGTTGCGACGCTGGGTGTTGCTGGTGCGGTCGCTCCGTTGGTGACGAAGAAGAAGTTGAAGTGCCAGTTGTGTTCTGAATACAACGACACTGGCCCGCGAAGCCGTTCACTGGGCCCGCGTCGAAGAAGTGGCGGAAGATTCACGAGAAAAACGGAACCTTGTGACGATCGACGCAGATCGCGGACTGTGCGTCATCAAGAGGCGTGGTAAACCGACTGACGCGCCACACAGAAAGAAGACTCCGAAGGTGCAGTTCGTGGCGTCGCCGCTGGTGTTGGGCTTGTCAAGCGAAAGACACCGTGATCCGGAGTTGACGAAGAAGATCGTATTCAAAGGCTACGACGACGATGGAACGCAGAGTTGGTTCGGGGAATGGGTATCGAAGACGAGCGACGGTGACCCTAGTTAGTCATGGCTGTCTGGATTCCTTGTTAGCTATCGACAACCTCGAAATCGGGCAATGCACCGTTCGAACCCACTGGGCGTCGGGGTCGGATGCAGAGGGCGCGATGTGCTCGGAGGATTCTGATGTATCGCCTGTGGACGCCGGCTTCCCTTCTTGGTCCTGCCGTCGTAGCGCAACGAGAGCGCGCGTTGGTGGAAGCAGGCGTTCTCGGATCCTGGAAGTACGCCTACTGTGCGGGTTGAACCCGCACAGTGTCTACTCTAAGCGGCAAATGATTTGCGTCCGTCGTCGTCGGCAAGTCCCGTTTGGGAGTTGGGAGCTGACGACGAACACTCGCATGGAAAATCGTTCCCTAGAGTGTCGCTCAGGCGCTGGGACTCGGACGGCGCTGGTGCGCGCATCTACGCAACTTCGAGTGATTGCCGCGCTGGCTGCTCGGCGAGGCGAGCTGTTGAACGCGGGGCAGGCTCAGGCAGCCGGGCATGCGCCTCCCCCTGGAATCATGGGTCGGTTGGCGGCGCCCAGGCAGAACAACTACGAATCACCCTGCTGCGCAGAGGGTTAACCCGCTGAATAGCACCTGCCCACTACTTTGGCGCCGAAACCTGGCCCGGGTGATGCGGGTCGCCAACGTATTGAACGCTGGCAGTGCAAGCGTCAATCGTGGATTGTCTCCAATGTTGCCGCGACCTTCGGTGGAGGTAAGAAGTCCGAATTCAGTCGCAACGGTGTAAATAGGGCGCATAGGAATTTGGCATCGTCAAATACGCCTTCTCGGAGGGCACTCCGGAGCGCGAAGGTGGTGCAGTCAGTCGGGATCTGGTGCTAGTAGTGCGCCGCGGGGCTTCCGCTGACATCTAATGCAGGCATGTTGCTGTCTATGTCGGTGGCCCTAGCTAGGGTGATTCTCAACTACCGATGTCGCGCCTGACGGCGTGGAGAGAGGCATATATGAGCGAATCTGAAGGACTTCCTGCTCGCGGCGTGGTTTTCTGGCCGGTGGGCACGGGAGACAGCACTACCGTGGTGATCGATGATCTGGTTGTCATGCAGGTGGACCTGCATGACATGGCGAAGGCGGATGACGATGCTACGCCGGAGGTTGCGGTGGTGGATCGTCTGGTGGAGGCGTTGCCGATCGTTGACGGGCAGCCTTACCTTGCTACTTTCGTGTTGACTCACGCAGATATGGATCACTGCCTGGGATTTGCAGACTTGCTGGACAAGGTGACGATCGGCGAGTTGTGGTCGACGCCCCGTCTGTGGCGTGAGTACAACGATCCTGACGCCCCGGATTTGTGCTCGGATGCAATCGCTTTTCGGGAGGAATCGGAGCGGCGGATCACCGCGACGTTGGAGGCTGTGAACGCTGGCGAGGTTCCTGCCAGTGGAAACCGGATTCGTGTCGTGGGGTACGACGATGAGCACAGTTCGCACGCTTACGACGGATTGCCGGATGAGTATCTGGGGTGGCCGGGGCAGTCGGTGACGGTGCTCGATGGGCACGAGCGTTCAGGTGTGTTCGAAGCGTTCATTCATGCTCCGTTCAAGGACGATGCCGCTGCGGCGCGCAACGAGACGTCCTTGTCTATACAAGTCACGCTCACCGACGAGACAGGTATTGACGGCAAGGTGTTGCTGTTCGGCGACCTGGCACATGACACGATCATGAAGATTTTCGACTACAGCGAGTACTACGACCGCGAGCAGTATCTTGCGTGGGACTTGCTGTTGGCGCCGCATCACTGCTCGAAAAAGGTGATGTACAAGAAAGACTCGGACGGCAACGACCAACTCCAGATGGACGTGCTCAACGCCTTCGAACGCAACGCACGATCCGGGGCGACGATCGTGTGCAGCAGTGCCGTCTTTCCCGCCCTGGACGAACCCGGTCAAAACCCTCCACACCGGATGGCCGCGGACCGGTACGCGGAGATCGCCGATGAAGTGATCTGCACGATGTCGTGGGTGGACGAAAACGCACCCTCGCCCGTCGTATTCGGTGTCGATGCAGAGGGCGCACGAATCATCGTCGGTGACTTGGTGAAGAGCGCCGATCGGGAAGCGGCATACGAGCTCGCTACATCCGCAAGCGGCCAGCGCTTCGCTGCAATCACGGCTGCTGCAGTTGCCGTGGGCAACGCGATCCCCAGGGCCGTTGCTGCTGCACCGAGCGCGACAGGGCCAGAGCGTGTACAGGCTGCTGTCACATCCGACCGCGGAGGCAGTCAGGCGCCGGATACGCCGGTGGGGTTCGGTCGTTGACGAAACTCGCGCGGCGTCAGCTCACCGAACTTGCGGAGGTGAGCGGCGGAGCAATCCAACTTCTGAGCGCGCACAACGGTGAGAGCGGGAACACCACTTTCCTTGTATCACTGGACACTTCAGGTATCGACAACACGGGAAGTGGTATCCGGGTTCGGTCCAGGGAGCGGTTCGAGATCGTCATCGGGCCTCAGTTTCCGTATGTCCATCCGAGTGTGTCTGTCATGCATCGTCGCTGGGCGGGCACTCCCCACGTGCAGTGGGGTCGTGTGCTGTGCCTTTACGCGGCTCCTTCGGTGGAATGGAATCCTGCCGATGGGATGCGAGGGTTGCTCGAACGATTGAACCTGTGGCTCCAGCGCGCCGCTGCCGGCGAACTCGACCCCGCCGGGCAACCGCTCCACCCTCCGGTCGCGTACAGCTCTTACCAGAACGGTTGGGTGATCGTCCGTCCCGATGTGGGTGCTCTCGCCCCCTGGGCTGACCCGGAGGCTGCCAAGGTTCGACTTCTGTATGCCTGGTGCGCGAAGCAGGGCAACAGGATCGATGTACTCGAGTGGCTGACTCCGCGACAGGTTTACGACCGGGCAGTGGCCGACGAGTTGCCTTCTCTGGACGAGCATGGGCGGGTCATGTTCGCAGCGCCTCTTGTCCTGATCAGTGACACTCTCGACATGGAATACCCGAGTACCGCAAAGGAACTCGCATCGGCTCTGAGCGACTACGGTTACTCGTACGACGAGCTGCTCAAGGCGTTCGTCAACGCACGCGCCATCAACAAGGTGATCGGTACGACCCTCGACGGAGACGAGGCTGTTCCGGCGATGATGTTGCTCGGTACCCCTGCGAGACGCGTCGACCCTGGACATCCACTAGCACACATCACGGCGTGGCATCTCGACGACTTAGGTACGCGAATCACGAACCTCCTACAGGAGATCAGCCCAGAGAATCCGGATCTGACTACCGAGGTCAGGAAAATCGCCGATGATTGGCTCGGTTTTGCCGAGGTTCACTGGATGGTCGTCTTTGAGTCGCGGCCGGAAGTGACACGACGGCGGGATACTGGTTCGCCGACGCGGTGGCTTTTCGGCAAGAAGGTTCTGATTTTGGGCTGCGGCGCGCTCGGAGCACCGATCGCAGAGCACTGTGTCCGAGCCGGGGTGGCGCAGCTGCACCTCATCGACAGAGGCGCTGTCACGCCGGGGATCCTGGTACGGCAGCCTTACGAGGACGGCGATATTGGCTACGGCAAGGCCGAACGACTCGCCCGGCGCCTCTCGCGTGTCCGTCGGGACCTTGCGGTCACTTTTTCAATCGAAAACATTCTCACCAGAACCCTCGCCGACCCCGTTAACCTGCTCGGATACGACCTCATCGTCGACGCATCCGCCGACATCGGAGTACGAACAGGTATCGAGAAGACTCGTGCAACGCTGCGAGATCGATGGCCGACAACGATCAGTGCACTGTTCGGCCACACTGCTCAACGCGGCGTTGCCGCCGTCGCCGCTCGGGGAGCCACCGGAAGTGGCCATGACCTGTTGCGCCGCTTGGCGATCGACACTGCGACCAACCCGCCCCCTGGGTGGGCGAGCATTGCAGGGGATCTGTTTCCCAACCCGCCGCGCACAGAACGGTTCTTTCCTGAACCAGGTTGCTCGGCCCCCACCTTTACCGGCTCCGCAGCCGATGTTTCGGCCCTTTCCTCGATGTTGTTTTCGGCGGCGATCGCCGCTGCGGCAGACCCGGATGCCATGCCGATGACGGTTCTTGGATGTGATCTCACACCAGAAGTGGCCGGAGTGCGGCCTGTGCCCTTGACGTGGAACAACGACCTGTCCCTGATCGATCAGACCGGAGAATACGAAGTCCGCATCAGCTCTCGCGCGTTCGCCGAGATGCGAACCGAAGCCCGTCGCGGACACCGTGTTCGAGGCGCCCACGTCGAGACCGGAGGGATGCTCTTCGGCTCCATCGACGAGGCCACACAGATTGTCTACATCGACCACGTTGCCGGCCCCTCACCGGACAGCCGTCTATCGCCGCTGTACTTCGACCACGGGACCGAGGGCACTCAGGAAGTAGTCACGAAAGTTCGCACGTCCACTGCAGAGCGAGTGGGGTTTGTCGGCATGTGGCACACCCACCCCTACGGCCGTGCCTTCCCCAGCCATACCGACGAAACCGGGATGGCCGATATCGTCGCCCCCGACGGTACCGGTCGTCGAGCGCTCATGCTCATCCTCGGTGGACGTGGACGGACCTGGTCGAACTGGCTAGAGGCAGGCGTACCTCCGGATACCTACGTCCGCGTGGTCGACCGAGCGACCGTCAGCCGGCCCGACACTGCGACGACTCAGTACCCGACCACCGCTGACGTGTGGTTCGCTGGCGGCTACGCATATCCACTCCGCCGAATGCCCGATCCCGACGAACTTCCACTCGACAAGGGCGACCTGTGACCCCGAAATTAGGACTCGCTTTCTCTGGCGGCGGCTTTCGGGCAACGGCATTCGGGCTCGGGTGCCTTCGAGCGCTCCACGACCGCGACCTTCTCCGTCATGTGTCCGTCGTGTCGGGTGTCAGCGGGGGAAGTCTCCTCGCCGCGATGTGGGCCTACGGGCCCGAGCGCTTCGACGAGTTCGACGACACCGTCGTCACCCTTCTCCGTAAGGGACTGCACAGTGAACTGATCCGCCGAGCGTGTACCCCACACGCACTATGGCAGACGACAGCAAGCGCTCTTCGGGCACTCGGACCGGGGCAGCAGCGTTCGTACTCGCGAACAGATGCGCTTGTCGAAACATTCGCTTCCCGTGAGTTCGGTGCCAAACACCTCACCGACACCACCCACCCCGGCCTCGCCACCATCATCTCTGCCACTGACATGACCACTGGCAACGCAGTCAGATTCGGCAACACGCACAGTGCCTGCTCTGCCCATGGACAGATCACCGAAGAGGTGTCCGTTGCGGAGGCAGTGGCCGCCTCCGCCGCCTTTCCCCTTCTGTTTCCAGCGCTACATCGCCGATACAGTTTCCAGCGCCGGGACGGTAGCCGCCATAGCCGAACAGTGGCGCTGACAGATGGCGGTGTCTACGACAACCTCGGTCTGGCACCGCTACTTCCGGGCCGTTCGACGCGACACAGCCCACACGTGTACGACCTCGACTACATCATCGCTGTGGACGCCGGGCGGGGCCGCGCAGAACGTACGACTGCACGGTTCATTGCCGGCAGGCTCTCACAAAGTTTCGACATCGCGCACACCAAATCGCAGGATGCCACACGCAGTCGTATCCACGCTGCAGGTACAAACGCGGAGATCGGCGGATTTCTTCACGTATACCTCGGCATGAGCGACGAACGACTACCCACACCCATCGCAGACTTGATCCCGCGGACACAGGTAGACACGTACCCGACCAACTTCTCTGCGATGGCTGAAACCGATTTAGCCGCGATCGCAGTCCGCGGCGAACAACTCGTTCGCTCACTCGTCAACACGTACACACCAGACCTCAGCGGATGACTCGTTCTATTCGAGCTATATCGGACCCGTACCGGAGGGGGCAACGTAGACATACTTGATCAACTCGTCCGCGTACGCCTCGGCGCTGAGTCGAACCCATTCCGCAGTGACAGTGCAAGAAAAGAAGATCACCGACATGGCTGCAGCGAGGAAACCGATAACGGGGGCAGTGAGGCTGAAATCGAGAGATGTGCGAATCAGGACGACGACGGCTGCAATGGAAGCGATGATGAGTAGCGCGTCGACCCAATACGCAAATCGCCTCAGCCCGTACAGGTTTCGGCGGAAACTGTACCAGATCAGGTCGTTCTTCAGTTTGGCGTAATCGTCCTTGCTGGTCGTACGAGCGATCAGCGTTCGAACGACAGTTTCGTATACATGGTCGGCATGGACAGGGTCGGCTAGCTCCTCTTCTTTGGTGGGAAGCTGGAGCTGCGCGCCGACGATAGCCTGAATGTTGGTGTGCAGGTCTTGATGCAGGACCGGGTTCTGTGCTGACGCCCATCGAAGACGGGCGGTCGCAGGCGGCCCGCCCCACGCATCCCACAGGGATGCCTCGATTTTCTTTCCGGCGTCTCGCGCAATATGAGCTGCAAGCACAGTCAGGACGAAGGTGAGAGGAAGCGGCAACAGCGTCCCGAGTCGGTGAACTGCAGGGTACCCGGCGGCGATCACAGCCGCGGTGAGAATGGCCGGGAACCACACCACAATCATGGGAAGCGTGCGAGCACGAAAATCGAAGGTGTCAAACGACATCGAGAGATCTTTTCCTTGTTCCGGTTGTACTAGTCGTCGGCTTCGTGCAGCGGCGGCAGCGCCGGCATCGTCGTCCACCCCGCCCTGCTCGCTTGATTCTGCACGCACACCGTCGTGCCCTCAGTGGCCACGACGTACCCGCCGCGGCGGGTAAGAGCATTGACGACTTTCGGAGAGGGGTGCTTGGGCGAGGCCTTCGCGGAGCTGATAGGTGCTTGAAAGATACCCACACGTGTGCCGGGCGCTCCCACAATGCGGTTGAGCAGGGTCGGGGCGAGATTACGGCGGCTGCCATGGTGAGGTGCTTGCAGCACCGCCAGGGGATAGGCGTCGAAGGAGCCGATGGCAATCTCGTACTGATCGGCTGCCGCGGACAGCGCCGGGATGCCAGCGTCACCAGTGAAAAGAATGCGATGATCATCTACGGTGAGCACGACGATCGCCGACGTATTGTTCCGCGGTCCGGTTTCACCGTCCTCACCGAGCGTCTCAATCGGAAGCGCGGGCAGAGCCCATGCGAGCAAGTCGCGTCCCTTCGTCATCAGGGATGCAGCGAGGGACCGGCGACGAGCCGCGACCCCGGACTTCACCTCTTGAAGATGTTGCTCAAGCATCTCTCGGTAGTAATCCTGTGTGGGCCCGAGGATCTGCAGCTGTCCGTCCCAGCGTTGCATGCCTGCGAACGGTTCCGATACTTTCACTCCGCGTGTTTCGGCGGCGCTGATCAGGTTGTCGACCGCCTCGAGGTTACTGAACTCGTCGATGTTCACTGCATGCTTGCGTGGGCGATGAACCAGCAGTTCACCAACTTCGAGGGTTTCGATGACGTGCTTCAGTCCGTTGATGTGGTCCGCGTCGGGATGGGTGGAGATGACGATGTCCACGTGGCGGGTTCCGTAATAAGTATCGATGTGTTCGACGAGGCTTTCACCTGTGGCGCTGTATCCACCGTCGATGACAATGACCGCAGTGCGCCCGTCGGCAAGGGTGAATTGTGCGGCGATGGCGTCGCCGCTTTTGGTTCCCAGCCCGTTCTCGCTTTCAACAGGCAGGAAATCAATTTGGTACATACGTGTCTCCTTACATAAGGGTGCTTCTCACTCGCCGCCCCATCGGCCCTGCTGGCACGGAGCATCTGGTGTGAAGGAATGCTGTCAGGGAAGGTCGATGGTCAGGTCGAATCCGGATTCGAGGGTGGCGAGCACCAGGTCTAGGCCCCACCCAGGAGCCGAGAGGTCGCTGGTTTCCGCGATGTCGACCGTTAGCGTCCCTCCACGGTCGATCAGCATCAGGGCGAGTTCGTCCTTGCCATGTCGGCAGGGGTATCGGACGCCATGGGCGTTCGGCGTTCGTACCAAGATGTCCGTACATGTCATTCGTGAATCACGGTAATCGCGCCACGTGCACGCGACGAGCGATCCGTCTTGGTTGATCGCCGTCAAGCCTACCTGGGTGTCGAGAGCTGCGACCGAGATGCTTTCTCCGAGTATCAGTTTCGTTAACGAGAAGTCGACAATCGCGGAGTAGGGAAGGAGCTTGGTTTTGGGGACATCGGTACCCCGAAGGATTCCCTCGGCCACGACAGCCCCCACCGATGATCCGACGTATAGATAACCACCCAAACTCGACCCTCCCGGGCAGACCGTCTCGTCGTGAACCGGATCGAAACGCCCTTGCCAAGGAAGCGTGCGGTGCTTCCTGATGTCGAATGTCGATGCATCTGTCAGTGGAGCAATCCCTGTCGAGTTGAAACTATTTGCCGGGTAACTGCTGTCAGTGCGATGGATGCGCCACAGTACCGTTCCCGCTGACACGATCGTGGTATGCGCGGGGGCGCCGTTGTATTCTCTCACCCGCTCACATGCCCTGTCGGGCGTAGTCGAGCACGTTGTCGACCGCGATCTCGGTGAGTTGCCCGGCTTCGAGATCCTCGAGAGGGCTGTTGCCATCGAGCAGTTCCGTGGTCGTCATCCACCAACTTGCAGCGCCGTACGGATCGTTCTCGACATGAAGTCTCAGGTTTGCGTGCCGGACCACGTCATGGATCTTGTGCCGCTCGGTATCGAACTGGAACACCGGGTACCGGTAGTTGGGTCGCGCTCCGATCGGCAGACCGATCAACTCCCCGGCTTTGCGGCGCTTCTGCGCGACGCTTCGCGGCGCATCGCTGGTCGGCGCAAGGATCCGGGCGACGCCCTTGGAATCGACGACGTCTAAGGAGTCCAGAATCGAACTTCGCGCATTTGCGACAGGCGGAGCCGCGGATGATTCTTCCCCGACGAGGGGGACGAAACCGGCCGAACTACCGTCCGGGGACGTCGAGACCCCCTCGGAAACAGCGACCGATGCGATGAGGAGCTGGGCGAGTTCCAAGCGTTCTGCGCCGGAGAGGGAAGCAACCGAAAGCTCCGCCACGGTAGTGACGATGTCACCATCAGAGGTGCCCTTCCCTGCTGGCGTATGCACGTAGAAGTTGCGCATCGATTTCAGCGTTTCCTGTACGTAGGTACTGGCCTGTGTTTGTGCAGAGTAGGCCCGCCGCATTTGTTCCAGATGCACACTGAACGTGTGAGGAAACCCCTCTGTACGGATCGCTGCGGTCAGATGCTTCACCGCGGCGATATCGATCGCGCGGTCGGCAGGCGATACCTGTGATCGCGTCGTGTCGGTACTCATTGCGTCTCCGTCTGGTTGGTGGTGCGCCGAATCGACTTAGTACCTATCGTACCTATCGTACCTGACGTACCTGAACGGCGTGATGCCTCTGGAGGAGCTTGACCTCATCTACTGGGCGGGCGTAGGAGTTCTTCTAGACGCTGTACGGCTCGATGGAGCCGTCCCGAGGTGGGGGTCGGTGTGGGGGCAGGAGGCGGTGAAACGGGCTCAGGTAGTGGATGTGACGGCTGAGCTCGGTTGCGGAGGCTGACTACCAGTGCAGCAAAACTGCACAGAGCGAGGACCAGGTTCGTCCAGATATTGACTTGAAAATATGCGCTTTCGAGACCGGATTTCGAGGTTACTGGCGTCGTGTTGGGAACGGCGAAGGTTTTTGCCGCCCCGTGGTTCCGCATCGTTGCTTCGAACGAACTACTCGATGCGTCGTTGCCGTTTGCGCTGTTTTCGCGCGACTCGGGGAAATAGCAGATGAACCCGGCTAACACGGACTCATCGGGCTTCCAACACACTGCCTGCTCACTTGTCGATCCTGAGGACGATGCTCCCGGCGACCACGTTATTCCACCGGACCTGTTAGATGAAAATTCACTGGGAGCGGGACCTGGGGCGTTACTGAATTGCCTCAGGGCTGCCGAATTGATGACAACCAAGGAGACCGAGAAAATGAAGAGGATGGCAAGTGTGAGTGGTGACTTCGCTTGCCAGAGTGCTGTGCCCACGACTTTTGCCTTTTCCTGAAGCATTTGAATATTTTCGGTGAAGCCTTCCCAATTGGTTGATTTATGGGTTGAAGAGTGACCAGTTTCATTTGACTCGTTCCCGGTGGTTGTTGGGTGCCGGCGGGGCGCTATGTGTCAAGTCAAGTGAGACAGTGACGTTCAGTTGATCTGCGATTCCGAGACCGGTTCGTTGATGAAGAATACGGTCGGCATCTCGGGCGGACTTGGCCGGCGCGAAAACCGGGCAGGGTTCGCGACGTAAGCCTCGTTCAGAGTGATCTGCCGGGCCTCGTCGACCGCGTCAGCGGTCCCGAAGTGCACCGACGCCGGCGTATGCCAGGCAATTCCCGAATGACGGTGAATATGGTTGTACTCGTTGAAGAATCCTTCCAAGAACACTCGTGCATCATCCAGTGATGCAAACGAAGTCGGGAAATCATGCAGGTATTTCAGAGTCTTGAATTGCGACTCGGAGTACGGGTTGTCGTTCGATACTCGCGGTCGTGAATGCGACCGGGTGATGCCGAGGTTGGTGAGCAGTTCCGAAACCAATCCTGAGGTCATCGAAGTGCCGCGGTCCGCGTGGACGGTGTGCGGGGCGATGCCGTTGCGCTCGATTGCTTCCGCAATGAATTCAGCTGCCAATTCAGCACTTTCGTGTGCAGCCACGATCCACGACGGGTTGTAGCGAGAGTAGATGTCGATCAGTACGTACAGGTGAAACCACACGCCCTTGGTGGGCCCGCGAAGTTTGGTGATGTCCCAGGTCCAGACCTGTGAAGGTCCGTCGGCGAGGAGTTCGGGGATCGCCTTCGGTGGATGTGTCGCTGTTCGTCGGCGTTCACGGTTTTGTCCGGCCGCGGCGGCGATCCGATACATGCTCGACAGTGAACACCAGTAGTTTCCCTCGTCGAGTTCCCGCGCCCAGATCTGACATATGGCCAGGTCAGCGTTCTTGTCGCTGTTGATGACGGTCAAAACTTTCGCTCGCTCGGATGCGGTGAGCGCTTGGCCGTTGTCCGGGATGGGTCTTGGTTTCCGGGGACCTTGAACGGGTGGTTGCTGGTGACGGTAGTGGGTGGCGCGGGATCGCCCGATCAGGATGCAGGATCGCCTGGTGGGGATTTCGGCGGCTCGCAGGTCGGCGAATGTGCTGTTCAGTGCGTCTTCGGTAAGGGCGGTGTGTCCGTGCTCTCGGAGATGGATTCCAAGAGCACGTGAAGTTTTCCCATGATCTCGAGCGCGGCCTCCGTCTGCGTCAATTGCTTTGCCAGACGAGCGTTCTCGCGTGTCAGTCGGGCCATTTCCTTACGTGTCGCGGCGTCGGTGTCGGGATGGGCGACCGCTTTCGATCGAGACTTCCCGGCCGCTGCGGTTCTGGCTTGGGCCCATTCTCGGAGTTGAGATTGGTACAAACCTTCGCGGCGCAGGACTGCAGATTTCTCTCCGTGTGGGGCGTTGTTGTATTCGTCGAGGATGCGGTTGCGGTATTCAGTGGTGAAGGTTCTGCGGGTCGGTTTCGGGGCAGGATCCGCCGGCGAATCTGACGGTGTTTCGGGGTTCGGGCTGCTCATCGGTGGTGCTCGTTTCATGCCCTCAGTGAGTGATCTCGGTTGCCTCCGAGTGTCTCACTAAATCCTGACAGAGAGGGGATCGACGATGACCGAAACACTTGATCCCATGGCAGAGACTGAGGTGGATCAGAAGCAGTTGGCCGAGCAGCTCCTGGCTCAGGCCAAGGAGCAGGGCGTGGAGTTGATGGGCCCGAACGGACTCCTCAATCAACTCACCAAAAACGTCCTAGAGACCGCGTTAGACGCGGAGATGACCGAGCACCTGGGCTACGAGAAGCACGATGCCGCCGGCCGCGGCAGCGGCAACTCGAGGAACGGTACCCGTTCGAAGACGGTGCTCACTGAGATCGGGCCGGTGGAGATCGAAGTGCCACGCGACGTCGATTCTTCGTTCGACCCGCAGATTGTTAAGAAGCGTCAGCGACGCTTGACGGGTATCGATGAGATCGTATTGTCATTGACGGCAAAGGGTTTGACGACCGGCGAGATATCCGCGCACTTTCAAGATATTTACGGAGCGTCGGTGTCGAAGGACACGATCTCGCGGATCACCGACAAGGTCGTCGGGGAAATGACGGAGTGGCAGAACCGGCCACTTGATCGGGTGTATCCGGTGATGTTCATCGATGCGGTGCACGTGAAGGTTCGCGATGGGCAGGTCACCAACCGGCCGATGTATGTCGCGATCGGCGTCACCGTCAATGGCGAACGCGACATCCTCGGGATCTGGGCCGGCGAGGGCGGAGAGGGCGCAAAGTTCTGGCTCTCGGTCCTGACCGAGATCAAGAACCGTGGTGTGGCGGACGTCTGCATCGTTGTGTGCGACGGACTCAAAGGATTGCCTGAAGCGATCAACACCGTCTGGGAACTCGCTGTGGTGCAGACGTGCATTATTCATCTGATACGCAACACTTTTCGCTTTGCCTCTCGTAAATATTGGGATGCGATGGCGCGTGATCTCAAACCTGTCTACACCGCTCCGTCGGAGTTTGCGGCCAGGGAACGATTCGCTGAGTTCACGCAGAAATGGGGGCAGCAGTATCCAGCGATTATCAAGATGTGGGACAACGCGTGGAGTGAGTTCGTTCCGTTCCTGGACTACGACGTCGAGATCAGGCGCGTCATCTGCTCGACGAACGCGATCGAGTCTGTCAACGCTCGCTACAGGCGCGCAGTACGGGCGCGTGGGCACTTCCCGACTGAGCAGGCGGCGCTCAAATGCTTGTACTTGGCCACGCGTGCTCTGGACCCGACAGGGAAAGGTAAGGCACGATGGGCAATGAGGTGGAAGCCCGCGCTCAATGCGTTTGCGATCACCTTCGAAGGACGCATCACCCTGAACGGTAACTAACCGACATCAAGGTCGGATCCACCGTTAATCGGACACTCCCGACCACGTAGTGCGCATCGCGGCCTACCCCACGTAGGGATGCGGACGAGAGGCTTCGTTGCCATTCCAGTCCCACGTACCCGAGCCCTGGGTGGGTGGTGGACAGGCCCTTCCGGTGGCGGGGATGGCCAGTGTCGGTGAGTGCCCCGAGTTCTGCGAGGTAGTCCAGGTTGGGGGTGTATCCCGTGGCGAGGATGACCGCGTCGACGGTTGTTGTGGTGCCGCCGGGCCAGAAGGCTTGGTTTCCTTCGAGTTTGGTGAACATGGCGCGGCGTTGCGGTGTGCCGGCGGTGAGCGCGGCGCGGTAGCGGCCGGTGTCGAACACCGGCGACGTCGGTGGCCGCGAGAGAAGATGCCCGATCGGGAGGGCGTCGATTCCGGTGTACTTGAACCAGAAGTGCATGTCTCGGCGTAGGGGTCGTTGCGGCGCGAATGTCACGGGGTTTCGGCTGGCCAGGATCACATCGGCTGTTTCGGCGAGCTCGGCAGCGATCTGTACTGCGGAGTTCCCGGCTCCGACCACGATGACGTTCTGCCCGGCGTAGGCGGTGGGTTCGCGGTAGTCGGCGGCGTGCACAACAGTCCCGGTGAAGGCATCCAACCCTTTCAGTGCGGGACTGTGTGGAGTTTCGAATCCTCCTGTGGCGGCAATGATTCGAGGTGCGGTGAAGGCGGATCCGCTGTCGGTCCGGACGGTGAACTGGCCGCCGCTGGTGGTGACGGTATCGGCTCGTTCGTTGACGTGAATGTCCACATCGAGGGTCTTTGCGTAGCGGCGGAGGTAGTCGACGACTTCGTCGCGTCCGGGATAGCGGTCACCGTCGCCGCCGAACGGTAGACCGGGGAGGGAGCTGTACTTTGCTGGTGAGAACAAAGTGAGGCTGTCGTAGTACTGCGGCCAGGAGCCGACGGGTTCGCTACCCGCTTCGATGATCGCGGTGTCGAGCCGCTGGCGGCGCAGATGATGGGCTGCGGCCAGGCCGGACTGACCGCCACCGACGACAATCGCGTCGTAGTACGTCATGAGAATTGTCTTTCGGTCAGGAAGTGATCGGAATCGTTGTGGTGGTGCGGAGGGCGGGGATGGTTGCTGCGCTGATCACGGCGCCGACGAGGGCAATCGCTCCGAGGACGAGGTAGGCGTGGGCGTAGCTTCCGGTCCAGGTGGAGAGCACGGTGCCGGCCCACGGAGCCAGGGCCATGACGATGACGATCGGTGCGGACATCAGCCCGTTGAGGCGCCCGTAGTGTTCGCCGCCCCAGCGGTCGGTGATGGCGGTGGCCTGGATCAGGGTGAAGATGCCGCGGACCAGTCCGGCGCCGATGGCGATGCCGATCAACGCCGCCGTAGAGCTCGCCAGACCTAACCACGCGGTGCTCAGACCGGCAACGGCGATGACCGATACCGTGCGTACGCGGACACTGGTCTTCGCTGCGAGTGGTAGGTAGAAGATGCGGCCGATGACCTGGCCGGCGCCGCCCAGCCCGAGCGTGAGTGCGGCGAGGCTGGGACTGAAACCGCGTTCGATCAGTAGCGGTACGAGGTTGAAGACGCCGGCGGATGCGGCGAAAGCGGCTGCCGCGAGGGCGACGATCAGAGCAAGGAATGGGAGGCTGCGTGAGGTGCGGTGGTAGTCGCCGGGCTGCGCGTGGGGCAGGCGGATGGGGTCGGGCCACCCGCCACGCAAACCCCAGATGTGTCCGGGGATGGTGATCACAGCCAGTATGGCGGCGAGCACCAGGTAGGTTGTGCGCCAATCGAATCGATCGGCCAGAGCGACAGACAGTGGCGCGAACACCGTGCTGGCCAGACCCGCGGCGAGGGTGAGAATCATCAGTGCTTTGACGTAGTTGTCGCCGTACCAGCGGGTCAGGGCGGCGAATGCCGGTGGATACAGCACCGCGCCCATCGCGATGCCGGCGAACACCCACCCTGCGAAAAACAGGGGGAGGGTGCGAGCTGTCGCGATGAGCACCAGTGCGGGTACAGCGAGGACGGATCCGGCGGTCATGATCCAGCGGGGCCCGTGGCGATCGAGGATCCGTCCGACAGGGATGCCGACGACGGCGGCGACGAGTTGGCTGACCGAGAACGCCGCCACAATCACCGAGGTCGACCACCCGGTATCGCGGGAAATGGCTACCGACAGAACAGGAAACGCGTAGTACAGGATTCCCCAGCTGGTGATTTCGGTCAGACACAGCGCCACCAGGACCCGCCGCAGCCCCGACGGGTCGAGGCTGACGGGGCGCTGCGGCGGATCCTCGATGGTCGTCATCGGCTGTGCCTTATCCGCAGGAGTTGGAACTACCGGAGGGGCTGGACAGTGAAATCAGCTCCGGAGCAGGTGCGGCGCAGCAGCCGCCCTCGGATTCCGCGGTGTCGGGTTCGTCGAAAACACCTGCGCCGCCGCAGACTCCGGTTTCCGGGAGGATCAACTCCACCCGAGCAGCGGCCTCGTGGTCACCGGCGAGTTCTGCGGCGATGCTGCGGACCTGCTCGTAGCCGGTCATCGCCAGGAACGTCGGCGCACGCCCGTAGCTCTTCATCCCCGCCAGGTACACGCCGGGCTCGGGGTGGCGAAGTTCTTTCGCGCCGTGTGGATAGACCGTGCCGCAGGAGTGGACGTTCGGGTCGATCAGAGGCGCCAGCTGTGTCGGTGCCTGCAGGATGGGGTCGAGGCCGAGTCGGATTTCCGAGAGCCAGGACAGGTGGGGGCGGAATCCGGTCAAGGTGACGACGTTGTCGACGTTCTCGATCCGGGCGCCGGTATCGGACACCAGTGCGAGCTGACCCTTGTCGGCGGATTCGACAGCTGCGGTGCGGAAACCGGTGACCACGGTGAGAAGTCCGTCGTCGACGGACTTCTTCGCACGGAGTCCGAGGGCGCCGCGGGCGGGCAGCTCGTCCGATTCGCCGCCGCCGAACGCGGAACCGATAGCGCCGCGGCGAACCGCCCAC
>NZ_BCWH01000005.1:148978-173150 GCF_001653035.1 Rhodococcus sp. YH3-3
CGGGTTCGGGGTGCCCCAAGTGCCGGACGCATCGACGACGGCCTGAGCGAAGACGCGGTCCTCGCTGCCGCCTGGGCGGCGCAGGTGAATGGAGAGAGGTTCGGTCTCGCGGCCGGCGTCGACGACCAGGTCGCGGCCACGTCGAGCGACGCCGACCACCTCGGTGTCGAACTGCACTGCATCACCGAGGGCGGCGGCGAGGGGTTCGAGGTAGTGCTGACGCCACTGCTGTCCGGTCGGATACGTCTCGCCGTCGGGAGCGCTCCACCCGTTCTGCTCGAGAAGGAGGCGGGCAGCCGGATCGACCAGCTCTGACCAGCGGGAGAAGAGTCGGACATGATTCCATTCGGCGATCGCGGCACCGGCGACGGCGCCGCGCTCGAACACCAGCGACGTGAGTCCTCGTTCACGCAGTTGCGCGGCGGCGGCGAGGCCGATCGGTCCGGCTCCGATCACGACAACGGGTAGTTCGGTCATCACACCTTCCTTTCATCGACAATGATCGATCTTTAATTCGAACTGTATCGACATCAGTCGATGAATGCAACCATCGACGAAGGTCGATATAGTGTGTGCATGACATCGCTGCAGACCCCGACGGTGCGCGTCGGCGATTCGGACCAAGGTGCGGTCGACTCCAACGTGCTCGAGCAAGCTGACGCCGACACCTACGCACAGTGGTTCGCGTGCCTGGCCGAACCGATGCGGGTGCGCCTGCTGCACCGCGTCGCGAGCGCTGCTGGCGGAATCACGATCGGGGCCCTCGCCGAGGCACTGGGGATCGGGCAGCCCACGGTCTCCCACCATGTGCGCAAGCTCGCCGACGTGGGATTCGTCAGCCTGCGCAAAGAGGGAACCAGCACCGTTGTCGCGATGAATCCGACGTGCTGCGTCGCGTTGCCGCAGGCCGCCGACATCGTGATGGGAGTTCTCGCGCCGCGGCCGTGCTGCCCGAGCGACCTACCCGACGATGTCGCCGTCCGAGCCATGTCCGATGACGACTGGGACGCCGTTCTGCGGATCTACGGCGAAGGCATCGCCACGCGCAACGCCACCTTCACCACCGAAGTCCCCAACCGGGAGTACCTCGATGCGCAGTGGCTGCCGAATCATCGCTGGGTCGCCGCCATCGACGACGTCGTCGTCGGCTGGGCTGCCCTGAGTCCGACCTCCGGGCGAGACTGCTACCGCGGAGTCGCCGAAAACTCCGTCTACGTCGCCGACGGCATGCGCGGGCGAGGTGTCGGAAAAGCGTTGCTGCGCAAGCAAGTCATGGCAGCCGACGCCGATGGTCTCTGGACGCTGCAGACATCGATCTTCCCCGAAAACCGTGCCTCCGTCTCCTTGCACCATTCGGCAGGTTTTCGCACCATCGGCATCCGAGAGAAGATCGCCCAACTCGACGGAGTGTGGCGCGACACCGTTCTCCTGGAACGGCGCTCGGCGACAACACCTGCATGAGATTGCGCGGTGATGTCAGGTTGCGGGCTCGGTTTTCGCGGCCGAATCGCTCGTGATCTCAGTGATGGGCATGGGGACGAGCCGAGGGATCAGGCGGACGTAGATCACCATGCCGACGAGCTCGACGAGGGTCTGGGTCACCACGACCACGGCAGCCAGTGACAACGCGGGCGGAAGTGCCAGTGCGAGCGGCAATACGACGAGGGAATTGCGGGTGGCACCGGAAAATATCAGCGCTCTCGTCGCGGCTGGTTCCAGGCGTGCTGCCTTGCCGACACCTTGACCGACGAATGCCATGATCACCAGGAACGCGGCGAAAATCGGAATCACTACGATCAGCGAACTCAGTTGTGTGCGGACGGATTCGATCTGGGAGGCGACGACCACCGCGAGGGTCGCCATCATCACCGGAACCATGATCGAGGCCATCACCTCCATCACGATGCGACCGGCCGCATGGCGTCGAGCGGCGGCTTGGGTGAGGGCCGCGAGAACTAGCGGCACCACGATCAGAAGCAGGAAAGCCTCCACGAACGGAGCGACGTCGATGACGTCGACAAGTTCGGACCCGACGAACAACCACAAGTAGACCGGAAGAAGCGCCATCTGCAGCAACATCAGCAAAGGTGCTGCAGCGAGGAGACGTTCTGATGCGGCGCCGGCCAACCCGCTGAAGACGATGACGTAGTCGATACACGGCGCCAACAGCACCAACAGCGCGCCGAGCAGAACTGCTTGATCGTCGGCGACGAAACGCGAGAGAGCGAACACGACGATCGGCACCAGAACGAAGTTCACACCGAGCAGTGCAGTGAGGAATCGACCGTCCTTCAACGATTTCCGGATCGAGGAGAACGGCACCGCGAGGAAGGTGGAGTAGAGCAAGGTGATCAGAACGGGGTTGATCGCATGTTCGAAACCTGGAGCGGTGTCGGGCGCAAGGATCCCCACAAGGCCGCCGATCAGCAGGGCCAGGAGGTAGAGCGGGATCTGGTGGCGTTCGAGGAATTCGACCAGACGAGTAACACGTTGGGCTGTCATGAGTGGCGGCGTCCTTATTGGTCGGATTCGGCGGGGACAACGACATGATCGACTCGGCGCAGGGCTCAACGGTAGTAGCGTCCGAGTTCGACAGTCTTCTCGACGAGAAATCGAGCAGGGCAGTGGGGTCTGCAGGCCTCGGAGGTTTCTGGGCTGGTGTCGCGAGAGCCCGCGAAGGATCGAAATTCACGAAGGCGGTTGAGTGATCTCCCGACCGGTCGCATGTGGCTTTTCGTCGCGAAGGATTCGGGATGTAAACCGCTGTGACTCATAATCTTTGCATTGCGGCGCTCCCGTTGAGAGACGAAAGAAACACCTTGAGTATCGAGGGGATATATGTTTACGGAGTTGGAAGAGCCTGCCCGGGTTACCAGCTTGGCGATAAAGACCGGTAAGCCCGACTTGCGGAAGGTCTCGTCGGTAATGCTTCAGGGATGCGCTCCCGGTCCGAGGGCGTGCCCTTCCGCAGAGTGGTCGATCCGTCGGAGACGAGCTGGCGTCGAGCGGTGTGCCAACCGCAGCCGCCTCCACGAGCATCTCGGCGTAAGTCGTGTCAGAGTCGTGCTTTTGCTTCGAAACGGCGAAGGCTGATCCAGGGCCATCACCGACGAGGATCGGAAAGGCCGCCTTCGGATTCGTCGACTGGCGCTAGACGAACCTTCGGCACATGCCGTGGGCGATAGAGGCACGATTCACCGCACACGTATATATGAGGTTGGCACCCGAACCGACACGTCAGGATAGCGTGGACATTAGAGTCCGAATGCTCCCCCGCTGATCAGGATGAAGACGCCCAGCCCGATCAGGACGATCGGGAACAGGATGTGCTCCCAGCGTTCCAGGACCTCAGCGATCGGCCGGCGTGTGGCGACGAACTTGGCCAGGGCAACCAGTCCTGCTATCAGCACCAGGAAAACGATGCAGTAGGCGACCACGGCTCCTGGATCCAGAGTGAGAAAGACCGGAACGTAGACGCCGATGTTGTCTCCACCGTTGGCGAAGGTTACTCCGGCTACGGTCCACACGGCGACGTTCTTACCTTCGATCTTCGCGTCGTCATCGTCATCGTCTCCACGCCTGGCCCGCCACGCCGCCCACAGCCCCAGTCCCAGGGGGATCAGTCCGAAGTAAGGGATCACCTCCGGGGGCAAGAACGCCCCCGAACCCAGGGAGACGAGTACAGCAGCGCCGAGGATGCCGGCGAACCCAAGATATTGGCCACCGAGGACGCGGGCGGTGGTCCCACGCTGGCCCGCGCCGCGGGCGAAGAAGAGCGAAAGAACGATGATGTCGTCGATATTGGTAGCAATGAACAGACCGATCGCCTGCAGAGCTGAGGACGCGATCATGCCGCCCGCACCCCTGCAGCGTAGCTGCCTCGCACCGAATAGATGGGGACAAGGCAGGAGTTGTTCTCGTTGACCGTGAAGGTTCGATCTGCCCAGAACGCCAGTAACCGAGTCAGGTGCGGATCGACGATCTCGTATCGGGCAGGGCGGCTGTCGGGCACAGCTGGTGTTGGGATCGACGTCGTGAGTTCGGCGTGAGTTCGGCGGGTGTTGTTTCTCGGGCAGCGGCCCCGGGTGGATCGTGGTGCGGCGGCGGAGATGTGACGGATTTGTCCGAGTGCTCCGCGGCGGTCACGCTGACGTGGGGTAGGGGGGAGCATGGGGAGGAGGTTGTGGGTGCGTGGCCATAAATAGGGATGGGAGATGATATGTGCGCGTTCGAGATACTGCCAACGCCTGGTGCTGCGCAGCTGTGCGGGCATTTGGTTCATCAGCTGTGTTCCTTGCCGGCGGATTCGAGGAGTAGTGCACCGATGATGAGGACAACGCCGCCGGTGATGTAGGTGTCGGCGAGGTTGAAGGTGGGCCACCATCCGGTATGGAAGTAGTCGGTGACTTTGCCGTCCAGAAAGCGGTCGATCACGTTGGCGGCGGCACCGGCCGTGATCGCGGCCAGTCCGATGGTCTGGAGCACGGGACGCTCAGGTGCAGTGCGCCAGGCGAACACCGCGATCGCGGTGGTCAGGGCCGCGGTGCCGGCGAGGATAACAGTTGCTGGGAGCTGGTCACCGAGGTTGAATGCGACGCCGCTGTTGTAGGCCAAGCGAAGTTGCAGAATTCCGAAATCGATCGTCCGCCCACCGGACAGCGCGCCTCGTGCCACCGGGTCGAGGAGTACCGCGACCGCAACCAAGGCGCCCACGAGTGTGACGAGAACAGCCCGGCCCCCGCCGCGCCGCACTCCGGCGGCTATCGGCGACGGCCCGGAGCTGCCGGAAGATGTCATCGCTGTACTCCCACGGCCGACTCGGGCACCTTCGTCGACTGTGGCGCGGCGGCCAGACTTCGGGTACGCCCGGCGCGCACCCCGTTGCCGATGACGACGATCTCGGCGACCTCGTGGACGAGCACGACCGCGGCCAAGCCGAGCACACCGAACAGAGCCAGAGGCATCAGAACGGTGATGATCGCCAAAGAGAGGCCGACGTTCTGCAGCATGATCGACCGCGATCGTCGCGCGTGCTGCAGAGCCTGCGGAAGGTGCCGCAGGTCCTCGCCCATCAGAGCGACATCGGCGGTCTCGATGGCCACGTCGGAACCCATCGCGCCCATCGCGATACCCAAGTCGGCGGTGGCAAGGGCGGGGGCGTCGTTGACACCGTCCCCGACCATCGCGGTCGGGCGGCTCGCACGCAAGGTTTCCACGATCCGCGCCTTGTCCTCCGGGCGCAGGTCGGCGTGCACGTCGTCGATACCGACATCGGCGGCCAGCGCACGGGCGGTGCGTTCGTTGTCGCCGGTGAGCATCGCGACGGTGTAGCCGCCGCGGCGTAGCTCGGTGACCACTTCGCGTGCTTCCGGACGGAGCTCGTCACGGACGGCCACTGCCCCGATGACGGTTCCGCCGCGTTCGACCAGGACCCCGGTGGCGCCCGCCTGCTGCATTCGCTCGATATCTCCAGCCAATGGCCCCGGGGCGATCCAGCCTGGCCGACCGAGTCGCACGGGTATGCCGTCGATGTAGCCGGTCAAGCCCGCGCCGGTGACCGCTTCCGCGTCGTCGGCAGGCACATAGTCCTCGACGGCGGCGAGAATCGCGCGAGCGAGAGGGTGCTCGCTACGCGCTTCCAACGCTGCGGCCACCGCGAGAACGTCCTCGCGGTCGGCGCCGTTCGCGGTTGCCACGTCGATCACGGCAGGTTGGTTGCGGGTAAGGGTGCCGGTCTTGTCCAACGCGACGGTGCGGATCCGGCCGAGCGCTTCGAGGGCAGCGCCGCCCTTGACCAGGACGCCGAGCTTGGATGCTGCGCCGATTGCGGCGACGACAGTGACGGGGATCGCGATGGCCAGCGCGCACGGCGACGCGGCGACCAGTACCACCAGGGCTCGTTCGATCCACACCAGCGGATCACCGAGCATGCTGCCGACCGCGGCGATAGCCGCGGCGACGATCATCACGCCTGGAACCAGCGGCTTGGCGATCTTGTCGGCGAGGCGTTGCGCCTCGCCCTTGCGAGACTGCTCGGCCTCGACGATCCGCACGATCTTGGCCAACGAATTGTCCTGCGCATCTGCGGTGACCTCGACTTCGAGGACGCCGGTGCCGTTGATCGATCCGGCGAACACCTCGTCACCGGGACCGGCTTCGACCGGCATCGACTCTCCGGTGATCGCGGAGGTATCCAGGGCAGTGCGCCCGGCGCGAATGATGCCGTCGGTGGCGATCCGCTCTCCGGGCTTGACGATCATGACCTCACCGAGCTCGAGGTCCGAGGGTGGGACAGTTTCCTCCTTGCCGCCGCGCACAACTGTCGCAGTTTCCGGGACCAGGGACAGCAGGGCGCGCAAGCCACGCCGAGTGCGGGTGACGGCATACTCTTCGAGTCCCTCGCTGATCGCGAACAAGAACGCGAGCATGGCTGCTTCGCCGACCTCGCCGAGCAATACCGCGCCGACGGCCGCGATCGTCATCAGGGTGCCGACCCCGATTTTGCCCTTGGCCAGGCGTCTGAGAGTGGACGGGACGAAGGTGTAGCCGGCAATGATCAGCGCGCCCGCTTCGAAGCCGATCCCGAGAGCATCAGGCCAACCGGCCAGCCGGACTGTCAGGGCCGCGATCAGCAGCACGCCCGCCGCTGCAGCCGCCCGGATCTCGGTAACCTGCCACCACTTTTCGAGCCCGTGTTCTTCCTCGCCCTCGGCGCGGGGTTCGTCGTGGCCGCAGCCGCACGCGTCACTCACGGTCATCTCCGATGTCGGTGCCGTAATTCGGGCACAGGGCAACCGCGTTCCCTGTCGCGGCAAGCAGCGTCTCCGCCGAAGCGAGTAGGTCCATCAACTCCGGTCGGGCCAGCGAGTAGAACACCTGCCGACCTTCCGGTCTGCCGTCGACCAGGCCGCAATCACGTAGGCATGCGACATGTGCGGACACCGTCGACTGGGCGAGGCCGAGTTCACCGATCAAATCCGCAACCCGCGCTTCTCCTTCGGCGAGACGGCGCACGATCGACAACCGGGTGCCATCCGAGAGACTGTGGAACAGTGCCACTGCCGCATCCAGACTCGACCCGCTGCCGGTTGCAGCGAGGCATCCAGACTCGTTATTCATCGTCATAAAACGATGATAGCAATGTAGGGCGATTTGAGGAAGGGTGATGCACCGGACTTGTAAGTGGATGCGGTACGCCAGCCGAACGGTGGCCGGCCGACGTACCTCACCAGGAACGGCGAAGTGACATCGGTAGATTGCGAGTTGCTCGCCCCGGCATCACATGGGGGGACAGCAAGGACCCATTGCTCGACACAGCCAGTCGCACAACATCTCCAGTGGATTCATTTCACACCTCCTTCTGAGTGTTCGCCGTCAGCGCGACGACGAGCGGTCCGAGTCACCTGCGGTTCCCGGACGTCATCCATAATGGACATTCCAGTGCGATGGAAGGTCAAGGATCTCGTGAAAATTGGTGAACTGGCCGCTCGGAGTGGCGTTGCCCCGAAGACGCTGCGTTTCTACGAGGACAGTGGGGTGATTCCCGTCCCGGTCCGAAAGTCCAACGGCTACCGGGATTTCGGTCCGGAATCTCTTGCGCGTTTGCGGTTCGTCCGGAGCGCCCAATCTGCAGGTCTCACCTTGCGAGAGATTCGCGAGATCCTCACCACCCATGACCGCGGGGCGGCTCCTTGTGAGCAGGTCGTGGAGATGCTCTCGGAGCATCTCTCCCAGGTTCGTGGCAAGATCCGCGAACTTGCCACCCTCGAAACAAACCTTGTTGCGCTGCTGGGTCGAGCGGAAAGTGGGATTCCGCCGGAAACCGACGATGTCGGTGTGTGCTGGGTCCTGGAATCTGAGTCTCAGGAAGTTGTTGCCGAATCGTGAAATTGATTGCGGCGGTGCACCCCTCCTGTTTCAGCAGGTTCGGCGCTCTGCAATGTGATGAGTTGAGCGAAGCGGTGGTAGTGGTGTTTCTCGGTGTATTGATCAGTCCGGTACAGAAGTAGCGGCGTCGGGATCTGTCGGGAACATCGATTCGGCGGATTCTCCGGGTGCGGGAATTGTCAGGCGCCGCCACTGGGGGCTGAGGTCACCATTGAGCGATTCTGGAACTGTCGTTCCCGCAGGAGCCATGTGCACTTGCCCCTGTTCCCGAACTCGAAAGGCACGGTGCCGATCCGTTCGAGCGGTTCGAAGTTCCTTGTAGAGCGAGTTCGCTTTGACCCGCCGTGCGCGCAGCACGAAAGCGGAGAGCCTCGTCAGGTGGCGCTGTTCTACATCGGGCTTGCTGGCCATCGTTCGGTCCGATCGTCGATTGTGGGGTTTCGAATCAGTGCCGCATCGGCAATCGCGGAGGCGGATGTTCATCTCCGGTTGGTTGCGTGTTGTTTCGAAAACTGTCAATATCGAAGTATGTCGAATCAAGATGTTGCGGAGCCCGGCGCCTGCTGCTCCCCGCTGGTGCGTGAGCCGTTGACCGAGGATTGGGCCGGCGACCTGGCCCGGATGTTCAAAGCCCTCGGCGATCCGGTTCGCCTGCGCCTGCTGAGCCTGGTGGCCAGCCATGAGGGCGGTGAAGCCTGCGTCTGCGACATCTCGGATACCTTCGATCTGTCCCAGCCGACGATCTCACATCACCTCAAGGTGTTGCGTCAGGCCGGGTTGCTCGACTGTGAACGACGCGGCACCTGGGTGTACTACTGGGTGATTCCGGCTGCGCTGCAGCAACTCTCGGCCGTGCTCCTGGTCGAAGGCTCCACCGTGACCGCAGCGGACGCATGCGCAGAGGTCACCGCATGAGCAACACCGCTGCCACCACCGAACACCCCGCAGTCGTCGGAAAACTCTCCACCCTCGACCGCTATCTGGCGGTCTGGATCGGCGTGGCCATGGTCGTCGGCCTGCTGGTTGGACGCTGGATCCCCGGCGTGAACACTGCCCTGGACAAGGTGCAGATCGACGGCATCTCCCTGCCGATCGCCCTCGGCCTGCTGATCATGATGTACCCGGTGTTGGCGAAGGTCCGCTACGACCGCCTCGACACTGTCACCGGGGACAAGAAACTCCTCGCCGGCTCCCTGTTCCTGAACTGGGTTCTCGGCCCGGCGCTGATGTTCGCCCTCGCCTGGCTGTTTCTGCCTGACCTGCCGGAATACCGAACCGGTTTGATCATCGTCGGTCTCGCTCGGTGCATCGCGATGGTGATCATCTGGAACGACCTGGCCTGCGGAGACCGCGAAGCCGCCGCGGTGCTGGTCGCCATCAATTCGGTGTTCCAGGTGATCATGTTCGCCGTGCTCGGTTGGTTCTACCTCTCGGTCCTGCCCGGGTGGCTCGGCATCGAACAGACCACCATCGACACCTCGCCCTGGCAGATTGCGAAATCGGTCCTGATCTTCCTCGGTATCCCGCTGCTGGCAGGTTTTCTGTCCCGCTTCTTCGGTGAACGCGCCAAAGGCCGCGACTGGTACGACACCAAGTTCATCCCCAAGATCAGCCCTTGGGCGCTCTACGGTCTGCTGTTCACCATCGTCGTGCTCTTCTCGATGCAGGGCGAACAGATCACCTCCCAGCCTTGGGACGTCGTCCGCATCGCGCTGCCCTTGTTCGCGTACTTCGCGCTCATGTGGGGCGGAGGCTACATCCTCGGCGCCGCAATCGGATTGGGCTATGAACGCACGACGACCCTGGCGTTCACCGCCGCGGGCAACAACTTCGAACTCGCGATCGCCGTAGCCATCGCCACCTACGGCGCCACCTCCGGCCAAGCCCTCGCCGGCGTAGTCGGCCCGCTCATCGAGGTACCGGTGCTCGTCGGACTGGTCTACGTCTCCCTCGCCCTGCGTAAACGCTTTGCCGTCAAAGAGATTTCACCCGCACCCACCGCTACGTAAGTCACCTACACACTCTTCGGGAGTCATGATGAACGAGCACCGCGCCCAGCCCGATCTCCTCTCACCGCAGGCCGTTCTCTCGCGCACCGCGCACGACCTGGCAGCGAAGTATGTCGGAGTCTTTTCCCCGCAAACCGTCGAACGCTATGTCTTCGAGTCCTACACGGCGCTGCGCCGGACCGCGAAGATCCACACCCATCTCACCTCGCTCGCGGCGCGGTTCGCCGCCGACCGCCTCACCGCTTTGGCCCAGTCCAGCGGCGCACTCGCCAAGGACGTGCCCGAAGTTCTGTTCGTGTGTGTGCACAACGCCGGCCGGTCGCAGATGGCGGCGGCACTGCTCGATCACCACGCCCGCGGCCGCGTTCATGTGCGCTCGGCAGGGTCCGCGCCGGTCCACGAGATCAACCCCGCCGTCATCGCGGCGATGGCCGAGATCGGGATCGACCTGGCCGACGAGTTCCCGAAACCGCTCACCGATGACGTGGTCGCCGCAGCGGACTGCGTCGTCTCGATGGGCTGCGGCGACGCGTGCGTCGTCTACCTCGGGAAGCGGTACCTCGACTGGGCTCTCGACGACCCGGACGGGCAACCCCTCGAGGTGGTGCGGGCAATCCGCGACGACCTCGATGCCCGGGTGATCGCACTGCTCACCGAACTGACCACACCCGTCGCCGTCTGACCGACCTCTTACTTCCGTCTTCGAAGGGAACCTTCTTTCTCATGTCCGACAAGCCCAGCGTCCTGTTCGTCTGTGTCCACAACGCCGGCCGATCGCAGATGGCCGCCGGATTCCTCAGCCACCTCGCCGGCGATGCCATCGAGGTCCGCTCCGCCGGATCCGCACCCGCGGAGACCATCAACTCCGCCGCAGTCGAAGCGATGGCAGAGCTCGGAATCGACATCTCCGCCCAGACCCCGAAGATCCTCACCACCGACGCCGTGCAGGATTCGGATGTCGTGATCACGATGGGCTGCGGCGACACCTGCCCGATCTTCCCCGGCAAGAGCTACCGCGACTGGGTCCTCGACGATCCGGCCGGCCAAGGCATCGACGCGGTTCGCCCGATCCGCGACGAGATCAAAACCCGCGTCCAAGCCCTGATCAGCGAACTCACCGCCCCGTCGGTATCGCGCTGACCACTCACGCTTCCCGTATTCGATCCCGTGAAAGAGACACTATGACCATCCCGTCCGCGGTCCATGACGTCATCATTGTCGGTTCCGGACCGGCCGGCTACACCGCTGGTGTCTACACCGCGCGCGCTGAGCTCGCGCCCCTGCTCTTCGAGGGAACCCAGTTCGGTGGCGCCCTCATGACCACCACCGAGGTCGAGAACTTCCCCGGATTCCGCGAAGGAATCATGGGCCCCGATCTGATGGAACAGATGCGCGAGCAGGCACTGCGCTTCGACACCGACATCCGCACCGAGGACGTCGAGGAGATCGATCTCAGCGGCCCGATCAAGACCGTCGTCGCGAACGGCGAAACCTACGCCGCGCACGCGATCATCCTCGCCATGGGCGCAGCAGCCCGCTACCTGGGCATTCCCGGTGAAGAACGCCTCCTCGGCCGCGGCGTCAGCGCCTGCGCCACCTGCGACGGCTTCTTCTTCCGTGACCAGGACATCGTCGTGGTCGGCGGCGGCGATTCCGCGATGGAAGAAGCAACCTTCCTCACCCGCTTCGCTCGCTCGGTCACCCTGGTGCACCGCCGCGAGGAGTTCCGCGCCTCACGGATCATGCTCGAGCGCGCCAAGGCCAACGAGAAGATCCGCTTCCTGACCAATGCCGAGCCCGTCGAGGTGCTCGGTGAGAACAGCGTCACCGGCCTCGTGGTGCGCGACACCGTCACCGGTGAAACTTCCACACTCGAGATCACCGGCATGTTCGTCGCCATCGGCCACGACCCGCGCAGTGAACTCGTCAAGGGCCAGGTCGATCTCGACGACGCCGGATACGTGCGCGTCGCTCCCGGTTCCACCGCGACCTCCGTCGACGGCGTCTTCGCTGCCGGTGACCTGGTCGATCACACGTACCGTCAGGCGATCACCGCTGCCGGCACCGGATGCTCCGCAGCAATCGACGCCGAACGCTGGCTGGCCGACCGCGGCGACATCACCGCCAACACGCTCGACGCAGCCGGCCACACCGTCGACGCCGCCTGACCCCCACACCCAGCGAAAGGAACTTCGATGAGCAAGCCTTCAGTGCTGTTCGTGTGCGTCAAGAACGGCGGAAAATCCCAGATGGCCGCCGGCCTCATGCGCAAAGCCGCCGGCGACCAGGTCAACGTGTACTCCGCCGGCACCAAACCCGGCGACGCGGTCAACGCCCTGTCCGCCGAAACCCTCCTCGAAGTCGGGGTGGACATCTCCGGACAGACTCCGACGTTGATCGATCCGCAACTGGTGCGCGACGTCGACCTCGTCGTCACCCTGGGCAGCGAAGCGAAGGTCGATCCCGTCGCCGGCACCGACTTCGAGAACTGGGACACCGACGAGCCGTCCGAACGCGGCATCGACGGAATCGAACGAATGCGCCTGGTCCGCGACGACATCGCCTCCCACGTCGACGCCCTTGCTGCCCGTCTAGGGGTCCGCTGATATCGGAACCGCTAGCCGCGCAATCGAAAAGACCCGCGAAGTAAGAAAGAGGACATCACCATGAGCACCATCGAAGTATTCGAACCGGCCCTGTGCTGCAACACCGGCGTCTGCGGCGACGACGTCGACCAAGCGCTGATCACCTTCACCGCCGACCTCGACTGGGTCGCGAGCAACGGCGGCACCATCACGCGCCACAACCTCGCCAACGACCCGCTTGCCTTCGCCGGCAACGACACGGTGGCAGCGTTCCTCAAAATCTCCGGTTCCGAAGGACTCCCGCTGGCGATCGTCGACGGAGTCACCGTCCTGACCGGCACCTATCCCACCCGCAACCAGCTCGCGAAATGGGCCGGCATCACCGAAGCCGGAACGGCTGAGGCGCCGGCCGGGATCACCATGCTCGGACTCTCCGACGGCTCGGCATGCTGCTCCACCGACGACGCCGACTCCACCACCTGCTGCTGAAAGCACCTACAACGCAATGAAGTTCCTGAATGATGCGCCCCGATTCCTGTTCTTCACCGGCAAAGGCGGTGTCGGAAAGACGTCCATCGCGTGCGCGAGCGCGATCACCCTCGCCCGCGCTGGGAAGAAAGTGCTGCTCGTGAGCACCGATCCCGCCTCCAACGTCGGGCAGGTCTTCGGTGTGAGCATCGGCAACACCATCACCCCGATCCCCGCCGCGGCGGGGCTGTCGGCACTCGAGATCGACCCGGAACTAGCCGCCGCCGCCTATCGCGAGCGGATCATCGGCCCCGTGCGCGGACTGCTCCCCGAGAAGGAGATCGCGGCGATCGCCGAGCAGCTCTCTGGGTCCTGCACCACCGAAATAGCGTCGTTCAACGAGTTCACCGGACTGCTCTCCGGCCAAGACGACATCACCGCCACCTTCGACCACGTCCTCTTCGACACCGCTCCGACCGGGCACACCATCCGGCTGCTGCAGCTCCCCGGATCGTGGACCGAGTTCCTCGACGACGGCAAAGGCGACGCATCGTGCCTGGGGCCGCTGTCCGGGCTCGAGAAGCAGCGCACCGTCTACGCTGACGCCGTTGCCGCGCTCGCAGATCCGCAGCGGACCCGCCTCGTCCTGGTCTCGCGCGCCCAGCGTTCGACGCTCACCGAAATCACCCGCACGCACCGCGAACTCGCCGACATCGGACTGACCCATCAGCATGTCGTGATCAATGGTGTCCTCCCGGACCCGGCCGACGACACAGATCCGCTCGCGACCGCGATCTACCGGCGTGAACAAGCCGCGATCGCCGCCCTGCCCGACGAATTGGCGCAGCTGCCCACCGATCAGGTCCCGCTCAAAGCGACCAATATCGTCGGCATCGACGCACTCGAAAGCCTCTTCACACCCGACCTCGGCCCGGTATCCGCCGCCTCAGCGGACTCGGCCCTGCAGCTGCCCAGTTCTCCGCTCTCATCCCTGATCGACGAACTCGACACCGACGATCACGGCCTGATCATGTGCATGGGCAAAGGCGGAGTCGGCAAGACCACCATCGCCGCCGCCATCGCTGTCGCCCTCGCCGAACGCGGCCACCAGGTGCACCTGACGACCACCGACCCGGCCGCACATCTGACAGAAACCTTGAACGGGGAACTCGACAACCTCCAGGTCTCCCGAATCGACCCCGCCGAAGCCACCGAGCAGTACCGCACCCGCGTCTTGACCACCAAAGGCAAGAACCTCGACGACCGCGGACGCGCGAACCTCGCCGAAGACCTCCGATCACCCTGCACCGAGGAAGTGGCCGTCTTTCAGGCGTTTTCGCGGGTGATTCACGAATCGAGTCGCAAATTCGTCGTAGTGGACACGGCCCCGACCGGTCACACCTTGTTGTTGCTCGACGCCACAGGCTCCTACCACCGGGAAATCGCCCGACAAATGGGTGAGAACACGAACTTCACCACCCCGCTCATGCGACTGCAGGACCCGGACGCCACGAAAGTCCTACTCGTGACCCTCGCTGAAACCACACCCGTACTCGAAGCCGTGGGTTTGCAAGCCGACCTGCAACGAGCCGGAATCGAGCCTTGGGCGTGGGTGGTCAACAACTCCCTCACCGCCGCTGAACCGACCTCGCCGCTCCTGCAGCAGCGTGCTGCCGGTGAAGTCAGCGAAATCGACACCATCACACACCAATACAGCCAACGAACCGCTGTCGTTCCGATGTTCGCCGAAGAACCCATCGGCGAAGCCGCCCTGGCAACCCTGAGCAAGGCATAGCGACTCTGCGTCCGCATTTTCATCGGGTCTGTCCAGAAAACGGTGTAATTGATTGATTTCTAACTACTTTCGTCCGGCAGACAGCCGTCCGTCGAACGTTATCTCGAAGGCATTCAGTGCTGCCTTCCATCGGTTGGACCAGCGTTGGCGGGCGGTGCCTTTCGGGTCGAGGCTCATGATGGCCAGATACACGCATTTCAAGGCCGCGGCCTCGGTCGGAAAGTGTCCACGGGCCTTGATAGCCCTGCGGATTCGGGCGTTGACACTTTCGATGGCGTTGGTCGTGTAGATGACCTGCCGGATGGCGTTGTCGAATTGTAGGAACGGCACGAACTCAGCCCAGGCATTGGTCCAGAGCCTGATGATCGCGGGATAGCGTTTCTCCCATTTGTCACTGAACTCTGCGAATCGGTCGAGCGCGGCCTGCTCCGACGGCGCCGTGTAGACGGGTTTGAGGTCCTTGGCGATCTCGGACCAGTCCTTGCGGGAGGCATAGGCGTAGGTGTTACGGAGAAGATGGACCACACAAGTCTGCACGATGGTCTGTGGCCACACTTGCTCGATCGAGTCAGGTAGATGCTTGAGACCGTCGCACACGACGATCAGAACATCCTGCACACCACGGTTTTTCAGCTCGGACAACACCCGAAGCCAGTACTTCGCCCCTTCCCCGTCGCCGTGCTCACCGGCCCACAATCCGAGGATGTCGCGGGTGCCGTCGACAGTCACCCCCATCGCGACGTAGATCGGCCGGTTGGCGACGTTGCCCTCGCGAATCTTGACGTGGATGCAGTCGATGAACAGCACCGGGTACACAGGGTCCAACGGCCGGTTCTGCCACTCGGCCATGCCTTCCATCACCCGCTCGATGATCGTCGAGATCGTCTGCTTGGACACATCAGCTCCGTACACCTCGGCCAGGTGTGCAGCGATCTCACCGGTCGTCAAACCCTTGGCCGACAATGAGATCACCATGTCCTCCACGCCTGAGAGCCGACGCTGCCGCTTGGCCACGATCTTCGGTTCGAAGGAGGAATCCCGGTCACGGGGCACCTCGAGTTCGACCGGGCCGGCCTCGGTCAACACGTTCTTGGTGCGTCTGCCGTTGCGGGAGTTGCCGCTGCCCCTGCCTGCCGGGTCGCTCTTGCCGTATCCGAGGTGGTCGTCCATCTCGCCTTCGAGCGCGGACTCCACGACTAGCTTGGTCAGCTTCGACAGCAATCCACCATCTCCGGTCAACTGCAGCCCTTCGGCTCGCGCCTGCTCGACCAGCTCTTTGAGCCGCGCATCGCTGATACCCGGCTGAGCCGAGTTCGTCTCTGTCTCACGATCAATCACATCAGTCATAGTGGCGTATCTCCTTTCAGAGTTACACCGTTGTTCTTACAGTCCCTTTTCATCTGTCCAGGTCAAAGGTGAAACTGCCGAGCGGGGCGTGGGTGTGAAACGCGAGAGACGATCGCCGGGTCTCTATTTGCGGAAGCCGCGGGCGTCGTCGCGTCGGAGGCCCGTTTCGAAGGGGTTGAACCAATCTTCGGGGTCGAGGTTCACTCCGTCTGGGATGGGTTCTGGCCAGAACAGTGTCAGCACATCGTGGTCTTGGAGCAGGTAGTCGAGCGGGTCGTCCCAGTTGTCGTCATCCTCGTGCGCGGGAAGAGCGGTGAGTTCTTCTGCGAATCGGTCCGACAGCATCGCGGTGCGGGCGCGCCCGATGATCAAATGCAGCGCCATCTCCTCGCCGGTACAGCGAGGTTCGGGATCGACTGTCGCGGTCGCATCGGCGGAAAGATCGTCGAACGCGCGAGCCATGGAGCGTCGCCACGTCGCATCCTGCGTCCAGGTGCATGCCGGCAGTTCCGCCAGCACCCCGCGGCCGGACCCTGGTTGGACAGGAAGATCGCCGAGTAGGTGGGCGTCGGCGAACACCGCATCCGCAAGCTCCGTCGCTACCTTCGAAACAACGTAGGACTGGCGTGGGGTCAACGTCGGTGCATCCGGATCGAAAGTGTCGTCGTAGTAGTAATCGTCTTCGTCGTCAGGATTCGGAACCAGGTGCATGCCACGCAGACTAGACGGCCGATCGCTGTTCGTCTCGGCCGTTGGCACTCGTCGCGAATGCACTAGGAACCTGGAGACCGTTCCGCGGTGTTGGAGGGGCGTGGGTTTCGAAGGACCAGATCTTTGCATCTCCGGACAAGTCCCTTACGCAGGGGTCGAATATGGGACGTAATGCCCAATCATGCTGGGCTCCACCAAAAGTACTAACTTTCTCTTCGTCGAACTGCCTGACCAGCCATTTAAACCAACTCTGCGGTTCCGTTACCAAAGCGATATGGGAGAAACCTGTGAAACTCATGAGTAACTCTTTAGCGTGAGCAGCGTTCGCCACCCTCACAGGATGTTCGCGGGATCTACCCAGAATCGTTGTGCGGGTGGCGTTTCGATCCGTCAGCTTTGAGCGGAGCAATTAGTGCTGCGCCGACTGGCAGGTAGATGAGGGGTAACGAATGGCCTTCAAATCTGCACCACGTTTCACTCGAAGACGAAACATCACGCGCGCTCTGGCGATTTCTGCAACGGCGCTGTTTCTGGTGTCAACACCCATTGCTGCGGGTGTAGCGCAACCAGTGGACTCACCGGGCAACAGTTCGCCATCGGAGGCAGATGACACGTGTGACCCGATCACATCGACGGCGACCGCGACAACGACCGCAACGACGACACCCACCAGCACCTCTGCCGCTACTGCGACTTCCGTGCCCTGTAAACCATCGGCTGACAAGCCCGCGCCTTCGTCAACTCCGGTGCCGACGCAGCAGACCCCGGCCGTAACGACCGCTCCCACCACCACCACGACCTCCGCTCCCGCTTCTGAGACGGCATCGACGTCCTCGGCTCCGCAGCAGAAGGCGCCCGTTGGTGAGTGGTCTCCGACCGAGAACCCCCAGGCGACAATCGTTCCGGGACAGATGCGTTCAGACCGAGAAGAAATTCCGGAACCGTTCACCAAGGCAGACGCAGACAAGGCCGAGACGATGGAAGCTCGGATCTCGACTGCCCGCCTGACGGCTGGTTGCCAGGTGTACTGGCCCTCACCATTCGAGGTGTGCGGTGTGATCAGGGACAAATACAACAGCCTCGGCGGCCCCGGTGGTTTCTTGTCGTTTCCGACCACAGCGGAATTGACCAACCCAGGCAACACGGGCAAGCGCACGCAGTTCTCGTTGACTGAACAACGACACGCGTTTTAGCAGTTCACAAGGTGTTTTCAGAATTTCTCTGTATGGTCTGATTCGTGTCGGTAGCCGAAGAGGTTCCACGAGATCTAGCCCGATTGACAGTCTCTTCAACGGGCTCATTGAACGCGACCGGCGACCCTTGGCAGCCGTTGGTGATGATCGACCCAACAGGCAAACCAGTGCAACCGGTGGCCGAATATTTTCGAGACTTGCAGGCCAGAGATTGCGCAGCGACGACAGTTCGTTCGTACGGAATGGACCTGCTGCGATGGTTCCGATTTCTGTGGTCGATCGACGTGACCTGGAATGCCGCGACACAAGTTGAAGCCCGTGACTTTTCTACCTGGATGATATTGGGCGGCAAATCAATTCGACCTCATTGGCGTCATCCAGAAACCGTTTCCACTGTTTCGGCCGTGAAGAGGGAACCGTATTCTGCGGCCTCGCGGGCGCACAGCGAAACGGTACTGCGATGCTTCTACGAATTTCATCTCGACGCAGGCAGCGGCCCGATCATCAACCCGTTCCCGCTCGAACGGTCCTCTCGCCGACGGCGTGTGCATGCTCATCACAATCCGATGGAGCCTTACCGCAACGAGCGGACCGGGCTCTACCGCCCGAAGGTTCCGATTCGGGTGCCGCGGGCAGTGACCGACGACGAATTCAATGACATTTTTGCAGCGTTGCCATCTCATCGGGATCGAGCGTTGGTGGCGTTTTACGTCTCCACCGGTGCTCGCGCATCGGAGTTGTTGTCGGCCACTGCGGGCGGTGTCGACCCCGGTCGTCAGTTGATCACAGTGGTGCGTAAAGGTACTCGTGCCACACAGGAGTTGCCTGCTTCGACCGATGCTTTCGTGTGGTTGCGGTTGTATCAGGTTGAGATGGCCGCACTGATTCCGAAGGGGCGAACGCAGCCACTGTGGTGGACATCGCGAGCACCGTTGCGGCCGTTGAATTATCACGCTGCGCACCGCATGTTTGAGCGGGCCGGCCAACGCGTGGGAAGTACGGCGACTCTGCACGCACTGCGACATACTGCCGCTTACCGGATGGCGGAGGACCCTCAACTTCCTCTCACCGATGTCCAGTTCGTCCTCGGTCATACCCAGCTGACCTCCACGCAGATTTATCTCACCCCGCGCAAGGAGGATGTGATCCGACGAATCTTGCTCCACCACGCCGAACAGACGCGCCGATCCATCGAACGGAAAGCTCCGTCACTGGCGCCGGGATACAAGCCCGAATCGCTCGATGTTCTTTTCGGAACGACGAACCGATGACCACTATCATCGAACCCGTCTCCGGCACAGAGGTTGTCGGAACCACTACTGCTGCGCGGTCCGCACGCCTGAAAGTTCAGATGCCCGGCCGAGTTGTCGCGGAACAGTGGCCGGAAACAGAAACCGATCGGGAACAAGCGTGGGCACGATTGACCAGCGACCCGTTCGTGCTCGATGTTTCCGACAAGCAGTCCGACCGCAGAATCGGGCTCGCACTCGTATTGGATTGGCTCTGCGACCACCCCGGACACACGTGGCAGGAACGGTGGGTAGCGACCGGAATCGAGCAGGAGGGCGCGAGCTGGCGTCTTTCCATCCGGCGATGGCTCGGCAAGGAAGACAGCCGGTATCGCCGCGAAATGCTCTGTCGCGCAGTACCGACAGTGATCAGCGCCGATCTTGTCAGGCCGCCGCTGGCATGGATGATGTCGAGCAAAATGCGCAGAAGTCTCGTTGCCGACGTCTCCCGCAGCTTCAGCGACGACGGCTTCGCCAGACTCGAACAGTTCTGCGCGGCCGATCCGATGGTATCGACGGCCGCCGCGAGCAGATGCTTCTACCGCGCTGCGTTGATCGTCGCCGCCAAAGGCGGAACGATCAGCGACGTCACCCCCGGTGACGTGCTCGAACTCCTCGATATCGAAGCCGACCTGCTGGGCAACGGTATCGGGGCCACTCGGCTGTTCTATCGAGCGATGCACATGCTGGGAAATTTTGGCGGTGATGCGCCGCAGACGTTGCGAGAATTGCGCAGTCCCGGTCAACGCAGTCCCGCGGAACTCATCGATCACTACGCAATCAAGTGCCGACCTATCCGAGACCTGCTGGTCGACTACCTGCGCGAGCGCCAACCCGTGCTCGACTACGGCAGCCTCATGCAACTGGCATGGATGCTCGGCAAATTATTCTGGGCCGACCTCGAAGAACACAATCCCGGGATCGACTCGTTACGCCTATCGGCCGACGTCGCCGACGCCTGGAAACATCGACTCCGCAGCGTAAGGACCACAAAAGCCGGCGCTGCGGGCGCCAAGTCAACCGGCGTGAGGCTGGGCTACCAGGAATGTTTGACACCGATCCGCTCGTTCTACCTCGATTTGGCGCAATGGGCCTTGGAAGACCCTGCACGGTGGGGACCCTGGGTTGCTCCCTGCCCAATCCGCAGCGGGGAAATAGACCGACGAAAAGACAAGCTGCGCCGCAAATCCCGAATGGACGCGAGAACGAGAGCTCGACTGCCCGTGCTCCCTGCCCTGGTTCGCTGCGTCGACATAAGCAGAAGGGAGGCCGCTGAACTACTGCAGGCAGCTCTGGCCGCTCAACCAGGTGAAACATTCACTGCAGCAGGTCAGACGCTGATCAGATCGCACACGAGAGAATCGACACCGGGGAAAGCGTGGGCCCATGACCCCGAAACGGGAACACGCCGCGACCTCAATAGGGAAGAGAGTCAAGCATTTTGGGCGTTCGCTGTAGTGGAAGTCCTACGCGCTACGGGTGTGAGGATAGAAGAACTCACCGAACTCTCGCACCACAGTCTGATCCAATACCGACTACCTAACACCGGTGAACTCGTCCCACTCCTGCAGATTGCACCGTCGAAAACCGACGCCGAACGACTGCTACTCGTCAGTCCCGAACTCGCCGACGTCCTATCTGAGGTCATATCCCGGATTCGCGGATCCTCAGGTGCAGTTCCCCTCGTCTCCGGCTTCGACGTGCACGAACGTATGTGGTTGCCGCCCGCCCCACTGCTGTTCCAACGCTACGTCGGATCCGAGAATCAGGCGATCGGTCCGCCAGCGATCCGAGGCATGCTCACCAAAGCTCTTGCAGCCACTGGACTCATCGACCACACCACCGGCGAACCGCTGCGGTTCACACCGCACGATTTCCGGCGAATGTTCATCACCGACGCCGTCCTCAACGGCCTCCCGCCGCATATCGCCCAGATCATCGCCGGCCATCGCGACATCAACGTCACCATGGGCTACAAAGCCGTCTACCCCCACGAAGCCATCGAAGCGCACCACGGGTTCCTGGCACGACGCCGTTCGCTTCGCCCGAGTGAGGAGTATCGGGTGCCCACCGATGAGGAATGGGCCGAGTTCCTCGGGCATTTCGAACGCCGCACCGTCTCGACCGGAACCTGCGGACGAGCCTTTGGCAGCGCCTGCATTCACGAGCATGCCTGCGTCAGGTGCTCGATGCTCTGGCCCGACCCGTCCCAACGTCAACGACTTGCCGATATTCGCGATAACCTCCGTGCCCGCATCGCAGAGGCCGAACGTGAGGGCTGGCTCGGTGAAGTCGAAGGTCTGCAGATCAGCCTCCTCGGTGCCGACGACAAGCTCTCCCAGATCGACCGAAGAACCCCCGTCAATACCAATGTTGCACTCGGAATGCCCACGATGGCGAAAGGCATTTAGCGTCATGTTGCACAGTCCAATTGACGTAGATGCCGGAGTTCAGAGAATTCATCAACGGACCGATCTATTGGTCTGCTGCTACGGGCGCTCACCCGGTCGTGAACAGCTTCCTGAATCGATGGGGCCTCAACGGTTATGAAGCCGGACGACTTCACTACCCGACCACCGACGAGATCGTCCTCCCGGACGGTGGACGGCGACAAGAGTTCCAAGACGGTGTCATTTACGTCGCTTTCCAGAACGCCGTCGGATCCGCACTCGTCAACGGCCCCCTCCGCGACAAGTACAACGCACTCGGCGGTCTCACCCCCGGCGGCAGCTTCCTCGGCTACCCCACTGAAGACCAGAAAGGACTTCCGGATGGGCAAGGCCAAATGGACCGGTTCCAAAACGGAGTCATCTACTCACACCCCACCCATGGAGCGCATGCTGTAAGTGGAACGATTCTGCAAGATTGGGCGGGTGCAGGTTACGAAACCAGCACCTACGGTTACCCCACAGGGGATCCCGTTCAGACCGCCGATATTTGGTATGACCAGCAGTTCCAGAACGGTACGTTGGCCGGCACCATTGTGATCAACCGCGACCTTTACTGGCCGCTTGTGTCGCCCGCAGCCAGCCCGTCAGTGGCAGCTCGTCAGGATGATGATCCGCCGATACCTGGGGAAAACTATGAGAGCGACGTTCTGCCCTGTGTGGAATACGATCCCGAGTTTGACGGCGAAGAGGCCCTTGCCGCTTTCAAAGTCCGCGGTGTAAGCGGCATCATCTACGTATACTGTGAGCGTTTCCGTCAACACATGGCAACAAACCCGTACATCAACGGCAACTCCGGCCACTTCTCAAACTATCCGCCCACACGAGACGATTGGTACAACTTCCTCTCGTGCACATTCCACACCTTCAATGCAGAGACATACCACGACGTAGACCCAGGCAACTTCGGCCGCCAGCGAGGGAACACATCAACGGGAGTCAAAAGCGTGTCGATCGGAAATGAATCCAATGGCTCGTTCGTGACGGGCTGGGCCGGCGACAATACATCCTCATCAAAATGGGCTGGTTGTGTTGCGGGTCTTGCCAAGCCGTGGGCATGAGGACGGGATTCTGTGTTCACTATCGAAGTTCACCCTGATTACGGCCATCCCAGCTCGATTTGGCCTTCAGAGGAACTAGTGATCAGCAGGCCGGATCCATCGAGGCCGTACGTCCTTCCCAGCCAGATCGGAATGGAGGACGCCCTCGGGGAGGAACTACTGGCGTGGACTAGCCAGTTTCAGAAGTTCTTCGTGGAAGAAAACGCTGACTTCAGCTCGCGACCGCAGTGGCGACCTGGAATCGATCCCTTCAAGTGGTACGACGAGGGCTATCGAATCGTCCACAAGATGCGGGTGCAATTCCCGGATGTGCACGTCAAGCCGGTATTTGCGCACTATGTTTTCTCGGTCAACGAGCGCCGAGAGGGCATGGGGTTGCCGCCGGTTCGCCTCCCCAACGAAGTCAAAGCTGGCCACATCAGCGTTACCGAACTCGTGCGTTCCGCCCCCAAAAGCCAGAGGGAGCAGGAGGAGCGTGATGCCGAAAATCCGCGCTGAATTAAACCGGGCAGAGTCAGTTTCAGGTGAGACGGAGGGACACGGACAGTCAATGAAGCGACCAAGGAGCTTTCAGGTACCACTTCCACTGACCTCGTGAACTTCTGAGAACAAGGCAACGAAGGAGCGTGCACCGAATCAGCGATTCGGTGCACGCTCCGTCTTGCTTCAGTAACAAAGAACGATTTTCAATCTAGCGTTCGGGTCAGACGACGTAGGCTCCGGTCGACGGTGTCCAACGTATGGTTCCGCCGAAGAATTCGCTTTGTTTGCCGATGCCGTCGGGATCGAGAACTTCAGCGGACTTCGGGAAGCCCAGTGTGCCCGTCGGGCCTCCTAGTGATGCGTACAGGTCGCGTATCGGGCCGCACACCTGGTACGGCGACGGCCAATAGGCTTGGCAGTCAGCGCTTGTCGAAACCGAAGTGCCCTCGACCGGCGGAAGCTGTTGTGCGAGAGAAGTTCCTGTACCCAACCCGAGTAATCCGGCGAACAAGGCAGCTGACAGCAGAACACGTTTCATTGAATCTCCTACGGCCGGTACGTCAGAGAGTTTTCGTTTCGCCCGGCTGTAACGAACCGAATGGTCTAATCGTACTGGGATGGGAGGGAGAGCGCGCTCGATTGTGAATATGACTGGGAATCACCGTATTTCAGGCGAGCAGTGTAGGTGCGGGCCTCGCGATGTCTGGACGCGGTCGGGTGGGGCGGTCTTCGCATCCGAGCATGCGAAGACCGTTACCCTAAACGGATCAACTCGCCGTCCAGTCAACTCTGGGTCAGTAGCATCGAGTGCAGAATCGATCTCCGCGAACAGCCCTTCCGCAGACAACAGCCGGGCCTTGACCCCGGAAACTGGACACGGGGTTTGTGATTACGCGG
>NZ_BCWH01000006.1:0-48143 GCF_001653035.1 Rhodococcus sp. YH3-3
CGAAGATGTCGAGGTTTTCCGTAGCCGAATTCGAGCATGCCAGCGGAAGCGAGGTACGCAGCTCGTTGGTCTATCGATACCAGTTGCGTTGCGTCGGAAAGTTCTTCGAGGTCCGGGATGCGGGTCCATCCGACTGCAGGTTCGAGATCTCCGCGGGGTTCGCCGTCCAGCGGTGGGACCGGTCCACCGACAGTGACGACGATTCCTTTACCGCTGCGGGTGCGGTCGCGTTTGATCTTGTCGACGATTGCGGCGCCGGTGCGTGCTGGGGTGGGGCCGGGTAGCACGCCGAGGTGTTGTGCGCTCCAGGCGAGTCGGCGTCCCAGTTCCTGCGCAGCGGGGAGGTCGTCGTCGGGGAGGTAGGTTCCGGCGGCCGGTGATCCGAGGATCCCCATGTCCCCCACGCGATTGCCCCATCCGAAGTCTTTGTTCCAGTAGGTCCACACGTAGGGTTCGATGAAAATGTCGACCATGGACGTGAAGTTCCCGGTGGTGCGGGAGAGGTGAACGACGTGGCCGGGTTCTCCGCGGAGTTCCCATCCTGCGGTCAGCATCGGGGTCAGCGTGGCGTGGAGGATAGCTGTGAGTTCTTCGGCCGCGCGTGTGCGGAGGATTTCCATGTCGTCGACGTCGTCTTCGCTGCCTGGGTCGATGATCCATCCGAGCATTTCGCAGGCTTCGATTCCGACGATCCAGATCTGTGCCGGTGCGCCCAGCGGGGTGAGCGTTGCCCATCTGATGAGTTTGTCGAGTTTTTCGATGGAATCGACTGGGCCGGTGAGTGTATGGCCGGATGGTGTATAGGTGCCGGCTGCTGTGACAACGACGGCGTGGCCGTCTGCTGCCTCGCTGGCGGGAGGTAGGGCGGTGGGTTCGGTTGCGCCCCGTTCGGACGCCGGGGTGGGTTCGGGTTCCACGTCTTTGGAGCGCTTGTCCGGAGGGTCGACGATATCGTCGATGGCTGGGATCTCAGCGGCGTCGGAACTCGTTTCGAGAGAAGCGATGTCGTCAACGTCGAACAGTGCAGGCTGGTCTGGCTCGGGAATTTTGTCCGAACGGGTAGCGGATTCTGGTGTTTCGAGCTCGAATAGCGCGAACTGCTCCCTTTTCCTCAGCGCCATGCTGCATCCTTTCCGTTCACTGTCGTCCTCATTCGAGATCGAATGCGGCGCGCACGGCTATGGACAGTGATTCTTCTTGTGCTGGCAGAAGATAACCGATGACGTTGCCGAGTGCACTGACGGGAATGGTGGTGATGTGATCGCAACTGACCACCGCGTCGGCGGATAGTCCGTTCGCGGCACTGACGGACACCTCAGTGGACAGTCCTCGGATCTCGTCGGTGATGGGCGCTACCGTGACGGTCCCGAGGTGTGGACGGACCACCTGTCGGGTGAGTACGAGGACCGGGCGGACTGTGTCGAGGTCGGCTTCGTGAATTGGTCGCATCAGCTCAGGCCTGTTGACTGCGGATTGGCGGCGTGGTGAGCGAGAGAACTCAGGTCATGTTCGGATGTGGCGTTCGCGAGAATCTCCGCGTCACGTGCGGCGATCTGTCGGCGACGCTCGCGTTCGAGAGCGCGCAACACTACCGAGGCTCGCGAGGTGGCGCGCTGTTCTCTGATTTCGTCGTCGAGAAATGCCACGATCTCGTCCGGTAGTCGTACCGCGATCTGCGTGCTCATATGTCTATGGTACCGAAGTGGGATTCGTTTTGGTACCGCGATCGTGTGCGAGTTGAGGAACCGATCATTTCAACGGGAGGCAAGAGTCGATGAAGTGCTCAGAGGCCCTAGTGCGGCACCCCTTCCCACGGTCCCGTCGATGGTCACGTCTTCACGTCGGCGCGGCGCGGATCGCTATTGCTGAAAGATTCGGCGTGAGACAAAGCCTTCGAGGATTCGACGCTCGATGCCTGGCACGTTGTGGCCCCTCTCGACGACGCGACTGCCTCGCTAGCGTCGAGGAATTAGCAGTACACCGTGTACACGGTTGGCGACGTCACCGCGAGGATTGAGTTCGGCCCCCTCCCCCACCCACGATCTCGCCAGCGCGAACTACATATCTGAGATCAGATACGCGTTCACTAAATCGTCAATCCGCGACGTGAAATCTCCAGGGTCGCCGAGCACCTGTATGACTTGAATCGCACCGATGAATCCCGCGCACAGATTCTCAGCCAGGCGCTGGGCGGCGGAGGCGGGGAGCTGTCCGTCTGCGATCGCGGTATCGACGACTCGGCTGACGAGTTCCACCCACTTGCGGAATGCGGGTCGGGCAGTATCGAGACCTGCTTCTGTGGTGAGCCTGAGGCCTGCTCGGGCCAGGTCATCGTCAGCGATTAGCGCCGCCGAACCGCTAAAGAATGCAGCCAACTGCTCGATCGCCGGTATTGCTGATTCGTCGGTTGATTGTCGGGTTTGGCGGAGCGCGGTCAACCAGTGGTTGATGAGTTCTCGCGCGATCGCTTCCTTGGAGTCGAAGTGGAAGTACACCGCTCCTTTCGTGGAGGCAGCCTCCGCGATGATGTCGTTCAACGAGGTGGCGGCATACCCATCGATTGAGAAGGAGCGTGCAGCTGCCTTGAGGATCTTTGCCTTCGTGTCGTGCGCTCGTTGTTGTCGGGGTCGTTGGCGTTGGTCGGGTGGAACGATCAGATGGAGTCGGTCGTCTGGGTCAGTCAATGCGGGTTCCTTACCTGCAGTCGGTGGGGATTTCGCGGGCGCCGTCCCCCTCCATGATGGCGTGTTTCCTGCCCCTTGGAGACTGTGGCATTGCTGAGTTGCGGCGCTAGTCACGCTGTAGGGACGAGTTGGTCGGCGAACTGGGCGTCGGAGGCTCGCACGTCGATGAGCGGGGGATTCTCGAAGCCGGCCGCTCGGGCCGCGGTGTCGAATTTTTCGTACCGGCGCCACGACGTCGATGTTGCAACAGGAGGGTTGGATGTCTGAGCGATCATCTCCCAGGTGAGAGTTGGGTCTGCGAGCTTGCGTCGTGCGGTGTCCTTGACAGCGTCGGGTAGGCCCGATGTGGCAATGAACCACTCCAGTTCGGCGTGCGCCTCGTCGTTCGACGATTCCGGATCGACTGAGGAGCTCGTCTGTTCGGAGGGGCTCGAATGCGGAGCGCTTTCCGGCGCGTGATGCGTTTCCACGATGCCCAGAGAAGGCTGGAATCCCTCAGCTGTTTCGTTGCGCATGACGCGTCTTTGCGTAGCGACAATGCCCACGCCTGCAGCGGCATTGTCGATCTCGATCTTGTAGTCGGAATACGCGATACCCGTTGCTTTGATCAGGATCCCCAGTCCATGGGTGAAGGCGAGTACCAGCACCGGCGGAATGATCGCGATCATGGCAGCAACAGCAGGGTCGAGAGGCATGTAGCCGATACTCTGACCTGCCGCAACGGCCTGTTGCGCACCCGTTGCAGAGTGGAACGCATGGTAGGCGTTCCCAAGAATGCTGATCGCGACCACTGCAACAGCCACGGCAACGTAGAAGTACTTGTCGCGCCGATGCATCTTCAGTTTGCTCAGAATGACGATGGCTACGGTTGATCCGAAGATTGCACTGTCAACGATGACGGGAAAGATCCATGCGAGGTTTTCGGGGATGGTTCCTTGGCGCGCGAGGTCCCGCTGGACCGCGAAGGAGAGGACGAATGCGCCTGCGGTGATCCCGATCGCGATGAAAATCGCGATGAGAAGTGCGGCGATCAGTGCTCCAAGCTGGATCCGCGCGGCGCGCAGACTAAAATCACGCATGATCGGGTTTTCCTTCCTACAAGGGGTGTTCTCGGTCTGGAGTCCCGCTGGTTGCCGCCGGCGGGACTCCTCTGGTTTCGGAAGATTTCTTCTGGTTGCACTCCTTGCGTTTCGTCCGTTTTGCGCGCGGTGAAGGTTGACAGCGATTTCTAACGGTCGTATCCGAGAGTCGACTGATGCTTTTTGCGTCGCACTCAGAACACGTCGGGGATGTCGTTCCAGCGGCGTGCCTGTTGATCTCAGAGGGACGTGGGGTGGTCTGCAATTTTGCGTGAGAATTGCGTGACTGCAGCGAATTGTTCACGCAATTTGCTCCAGGGTTTGCGCTGCCAAGGCTTCCAAGTTCTACAGAACGGACTGTCAGCAGATGAGAGGTACATGGCATTGCACGCCCCAGCAAGGACTCCCACTCCGGGCGGGTTCGCATGTGCCCGCCCCCGCCGGCTGACCACTCGAAATACTGAAATCTGTGGAATGCTTCTCGGGTGCAAACCCATTCAGCGGGCGCGCTAAGCGCCGGTGCGTAGGTCTTCCCGCCGAAGTACAAGATGCCCTTGCCCGTGACGGAAATTCACAACCAGGACAATCCTTGGAGTGCATGCACGCAGTGCATGCCGTGCACGCAGTGTCCTACAGTCCTCTGGCCTTCAAGTATTCGTCCAGCGCAGCCTCGGTCATCGACGCCTCGCTGATTTCGCGATCGCCTGTCTCGTACCGCAACTTGTCGACACCGCGCCGGAGGCGATCCTTGGTGGAAGGTTTGATGCGCGTGTTGTGGGTCATCGACAGCTTCTCTTCCTCGTCCTTGCGGCCGCTGAGGTCCACTGAAGGCGACGATGGCGCAGGTGCAGGTGTCGCAGGGGTCGTGTCTCCCCTAGGCGGACGTTCCGGGATGAGTTCAGCCGGGTGAGTCTTACGAATGGCAGGTTCCCGCTTCACGCTCATGCCGGTGCTCCGATCACGATGGGCAACTCAGCGAGCAAGTCGCTGTATGCAAGTTGCAGTGTCAAAGCCTTTCCGCCCTTGAACTGGTGAATCGGAGTGCGATTCGAATGCGCATCCTGACGAGCCGCGAGTTCCGGGATCGACGTCTTGGCGACGAGAGCTCCGTACGTCTCCCGTAACTCGCTCTCTCGGAACTCATGTTCGCCAGTGGAGCGTTTACGACTGATCACGATCTTGTCGAACGCCAGCTTGGGGTTTGCGCGTTTACGAACGGTGTCGATCGTCTCTTCGAGCTTTTGAACACCACCGACGCTGTCGATTGTGGGTTCGGTGATCGCGACAACGCCATCTGCTGCGATGAGAACCGCGAACAGCACCTTGCCCATATTGGGAGGGCAGTCGAACAGCACGGCGTCATACGGAGAAAGGTCGAGCCCTTCGAACGCAACGTCTAGGCGAAACACCAGGTCGTTCGACCCATCCGATTCGATTTTTCCGAGTTCTTCGTCCGCTGGAATGAGGTCGACGCCATCCCATGGAGTAGCAATGATCGCCTCCGCTGCAATGCCTTCCCTGGTCTGGTTCATGAGGTGGTAGGCCGTCATCATGCCCTCTTCGAGCGTGACGCCGAGGCCGCCGGTCGTATTGCCCTGCTGGTCCATATCGACGACGAGTACTTTTCCGCCGACCGCGGTGATGGCGCTGGCAAGCCCGAGCGTGGAGGCCGTCTTGCCTACGCCACCCTTCTGGTTGCCGAGTGCGATTTTGCGTGGCTGCATTGCGGACCTTTCATCGAGGGCGTTGACGCTTGCGGGGCGTGCATTGCGTGTAAATCACGCACGGCATGCAATAGGGGCATTGCTTGCCGTGTGCGCAGTCCACGCCGTACGTGGATCGCATGCAGACTGTGCGTCACATGCGATCTGAGCACCGCATGCATTGCATGCTGCAGCTGCTCTGCCCGCTAGACACGCACACTGTGCATTACGTGCGCGCGTAGCATAACACGCATGTAATGCATGTCGTTCAAGCCTTGCACTCTGTGCGTGTCGTGCATTTCATGCATGCTTGGCGTTACGCGCAAACCATGCTGGCAATGCGATTCGTGCAAGCTGTGCGCGTAATGCGTGCGTTGCTAGACACGCTCGTATTGCAAGACACGCTTGCATATCATGCAACGCATTCCGCGCACAGCTTGCACCCCTCGCAGTCCTCGCTCCGCGTGCCACGCGTGCCATGCGTGCTCAAGTAGCCATGCACTCACCGCACGCATCACATGCCTACCATGCAATGCATGCATGCAGTGCGTACGGCATTGTGCATGGAGAACTCGCAGCGCATGCACCGCGTGGGCTGCATGGTTTGCACGTGCTGCACGTATTGCATGCACTGCATGCGCCCGCAAAAGCGCTGTTCACAGCACTAACTGGTCTCGAACGAATCAAAAAATCCGCCACGAAGATCAGACATCGAGGCAAAGGTTCGACCGACCGAGAGCAGATTGACTGTCGTGATCGCCCGACCACCACATGTAGCAGGCACCGAATCGAACCAGGAGGCAGATAGTTCGCAGCGAGATTGTCGAGGAGATCGACCTGAAACTCCTGGAATGCCAACTGGCTCGAAGCACGAAATCAGGGGGATTCGACAATTCCGGTGTGGACAGCACGGATTGTTCAGCAGTCGCCGAGCGACCATATCCAGCCAGTTCGTACCCAGGCCATCATTTCGAGGCCAGCGGGAACGGGCTGCCACTTCAGAAAATCTCTGATACTGCCCTGCGGAAGCAGGTCGACAGATGCACATGCTGCCAGTCGAAACCAGAACATACTTCATCTCATCGGACTCGGAAGGCCGAGACCCGCACGAGGGCACACAATGAACCGCGAGACGTGCACTGAAAGTGGCTTCCGGCACGCGGCGAGGAGGGGCGAACGACCACACTGAATCCCCATTTTGGGTGGACGGAGGGAACACCTCGTCTAGTGACGAGTTGCAACTACAGCAGATTTCATTGGCCAAACGACGTGTTCACCTGACTCGCGAAGAGTGTTTTCCGAGACATCCCAGGTACTCCGGACCCGTGCACAATCGAAATTTCCGCACGAAATGCGCGTCGAGTGTGTGACTCCGGAGGTACGAGCCAAACGACATACCGAGATCCGAATGGGGCCGAGGTTCGGTCGACGTGTGGGCATCAAAGCGAATCCAAGCAGGCATGGACTTATCGTCACAGTGACGAAATCAGGTAGGGGCTACGGTGGGGATGATCAGCACTGTGAGGGCCGATTTCACTGCTTCACGAGCAGAATTTTCGCATGCGGGCACTCGCACCCAGCGTCGCGCAGTTCGGTACAACCAAACACGCGTGTCCATTCGACGGGGTGGGGGAGTGGCGGCGATCAAGACCCAAGTCAAGTGTCTGTGAGGATCCCGTGCAGGACGCCTACTCTGCCGTGTCGGCGGATACGAACATCACAAGGTGGCCGACGGTTGCCCGCAACAGTAGTGCCTTACATGCAATGCATGCCTTGCAACGCACGCATTGCGTGTATGGCACGCGCGACCAGAATGCCTCGCAACGCGTGCGTCACATGCAGTGATCGCAAGGCCATTCTTCCGCGCAAAATAGCCTCTACCTGCGAAAATCAAATTTCAGGATCAGACGCACCGCAGCATTGCGGGACGCACGACAGGGCGACACGTCCTCAGGCGTGCGAACGTGTCGGCATCCGGGACGGCAGTTTTCGACGTGACTATGCGCCCCGACGGCCACTATTCAATGGTTTGGGCGGGTTCAGTCCTTCGAAAGCGGGGGTCGAGTGCAATGCATAGACCCAAATACCGTCCTCCTGATTCTCAGTGCACGATCAACCACCTCACGCGTATTCAGACCAGGGCAAGCAGGGCTTTATCCAAGCGCAATCCTTCTCGCCAGCACTCGTTGCCCACCATGCGGCGCGATTCTGGACGTGCACTGCAGCCTTGGATTGGACGGCCTCAATGCTGAAGTTTGCTCAGGTGCGCACGAATGCTGGCGAGACTCCTCGCGCGGTGGTCCGGGTCCGCTGCCATTTTCGTGCGGTGTACGTGTGAGTTTTCGAGTAGTTGTTGTTCCCTCTTTCTCGCCAGGTCGGCCGACCTACGCTGTTCGCTGGGGGATTCTCTCGTCCAGTCGATGCCGTCGAGCCTTCGTCTGAGGTAGCCCAACGGCGAACCCAGGCTTGATCTCGTTGGCCAGATCCACCCCCGGTCTGCTGTGTCACGGGAGAGCGTCAGTGCGATGTCACGGCCGGTCCACCGAGTCGTATCGATTTTGACATCGCGGAGAAGATCGCAGATCACCCCGATATGTCCGGGTGGTCTGAGGGCCGGAGCATGGTTGACGAGTTCAGCCGCAGTCCTTTGAAGTGCCAGAGGCCGCGGTGTCCGAGCGCTGCTTCGTTTTTTCGATGTCGGCCGAGTTCGCGCGTGTACGCGTTGGTGAGTTCTTCCTAACGGAAGAACTTCAGAAGATAAAAAACCAACACTAGATAGGGTGTCAGCTCCTATCGACCCTGGTCGACCGGTGTTGGGCGGGTTGACTCGGTTGAGGCCGTCCCCCCGAGAGCTCCGAACCCTGCGGCGGGGAGCCCTCTCAGAGGCACGAGACGGCCGTGTCTTGGCGACCTTTCGAGGTGGTGTCGTTGCTACGACTGTTCGAGGAGAAGACAGTGACCATGTCGATGCAGCGCGGTGCTGTTGACCCCCGTGGTGGGCCTCAGCAGCGAGAAATTCCAGGGTTTTGAGGTTTCGCCCCCGGACGTGTTCGATGCCCATTCCAAGAGCGATGAGCACTCTCCTGGCGCGGTTGACCGAGGATTCGCTGACTTTGGCCCGGGCAGCGATTGTCGACTTGGCTGCGCAGACCCCGCGGCCTGTGTGGGATTCGGCGAAATGTGCGTGAGCTTGTGCCACGACGTAAGCCTTGTCGGGCCTGATCAGGTTGCGCGCGCACAATGCCTTGCCGGCCGGAGTGGTGGTGTGGTGCCGGAACTGGCGGAGCCATTCCCTGCGTGACGTCCAGACCGGAACGCGTGCTTGTTCTTTTGGTTCGACGGGGAGGGACCAAGAGCGCCCACGCTGGTCAGTGCGCTCGTTGAGTTGTCGTGCGGCGGCTTCGATACGAGCCACACGTGCGAGCGCGTCGTCGACTGCTGCTTGCCATTCGTCGACTTCTGTCGATTGAGGGACAGCGGATTGGGTGCCGATGCGCGACACGCCGACGGTTGGTGATATGGAATGAGTTGGGGTGTATTCAGGGTATGCGCTACCCTGAGACATACCTGCCATAGGTAAGTCCCTTCCAGGGGATGCAGTACGAGCAGAGAAAGCGCCAACTTTCGAAGCTCACCTCTCGAGAATGTTTCGAGAACGGATGTCGGAGAACCTGCCAGTTCTCAGTCGACGTCAAGGACCTGCCAGTCCTATTTCGCCGCGATGCGGTCCGCTCCCAATCACCCCCTTCGGGGGCCTTTGTACTTTTCAAGAGGTCTGCGCTGTTTAGTTAGGTATCGGGGTACTTCGCTCGCTGCCGGCTAGGGGCGCCCTCCCTCTCTGCGGATCCGCTGTACGCGCGTTGCGGCCGCGGTCGTTCGAGAGGTCTGTTCGATCCGGCGGCCGCACATCGGTACCGCTATGGGTAGGGTGCTGGCCTGCTCGGAGGGGACATTCGGTACGCAGAAGTGTGATCCTGGCGTCGCGAAAGCTGAAATGTGATCTGGACGTGCCAGAAATGACACCGAGAACACGTCCGCGGGTATGGCGGAATTGCGTTTCTGCGATATCATCGAGTAAGCACCGCCTCTTCCTTTCGAGGTAGTGGTGGTCACCGCCTCTTCCTTCTCTGGGTTAGTGGTGGTCAGGAAGCTGGGAAGCTTCCACAACCGCATAAACGGACAGCCCCCGATGCCGCCAAGCCCTGGGGGTTGTTCGCTGTCTAGGGATAGTTCATGCGCCGACCGCAAGCTGCTCGATGCGACGCAACGATCCGGCCGCTTCGACTTCGAGAAGTCTTAGCTGCTCCGGATGCAGCTTGTCGCTGATGTAGTCCGGTATGTCCAGTCCGTGTGTGATGGCCAGTATGAGCACGGAGTAGTCCCCAGCAGGGATTCCGAGTTCGGCGGCCCGATCCTCGTACACCTTGTGCTGCTTGAGGGGAGCACGAGTCGCGATGTGTCCGCGAGGTCCCTTGTTGTGCTGTGCCATGAGGAAAGACTAGAACCAATCTGTAACTGATACGGGTAGGCGCGCTTGTTCGGTGTGTCGCGTGTGGTTGATGTTGCCATGGAGTTCTGTGGGATTTTTCGGCGGCCCGCGTCACGGGCCGCCGCCGGCCCGTCCAGCGACGAGCCCGATGGGGTGTTACTAAGGCTTCACCGAAGGCGGATCCTGGGTGTGTCGGCGCCGGCTCGTTCGAAGGCGTTCTCGTGTCGGAGTCGGTTCGAAACTTGAGGAGCGGATGGAGATGCTTAGCGCTCATGCTCTGAAATGCCGGGTGCAATCATGTGTGATTGAACGAGGGGGAGGGGTGGGGCAGCCCACGCGTGAGCTGCTGCCTCCGCAGCGCACTGTCGTGTGACGAGGAGAGGAACTTGTGGACAGTGGACGGGGGGGAGGGGGGGAGGGTCATCGGAAGGATCCGGAAAGGAAAACTCGATGTGGCCTCTTGTCGAATGCGTCTCGAACGGGGAGAACTTTACGTTTCGTGTTCGCGGGCGAGTCGTGACGGGACTTCGGTTGGCGCGAGGTTCATCTGCGTGCAATGCCGCGGTTAATGCTCTTCATCGCAGTTACGCAAAGGATTTCGTTCGGCAGGTGGGGCAGCAAAGTCGCGTGTTGTTCGACTTCCGCCAGTGCAATGTTCGGGTCGACATATCGGGAGAGAAGTGCACTTGCGTTCGAACGGGTGCTGTGTGTTTCGTCAACATGTGTTCCTCGGGGTCAATGGCTCCACAGTGCCAAGAGTTCGGCCCGAAGGCTGGGGGAGCGAACATAGTGGTTAGACCTCAGTTGTGCGCTGGGATGCCCAACGTCGGCGAGACGCTTTTCGACGTCCGCAGCAGGAAGCGGCACTAGATCGTTGCGAACGCGGAGAAAGCAGTGAAATTGGCTGGGGGAGAGGGGCATTCTTTCCTGATTGGATATCACGGCAGCGGGTGGCAGTAGCAATTCGTCATCCATGGAGACGCGAATGACGACGTCCCCGCGTGCAATGCTGCATGGCTTTTCGATTGTGAGCGTTTCGAGTCGGTATCTCGCTGTCGGATCGACCGAAAGCTCCTTCATTGAAGGCTTTTTCACAGGTGGGGTGCGCGTGTGAGGATGGCTCTCGTGGCGCCTGATGAATACTCTGTTGGTCGGAGTTGGAAGAAAGTCGTTGTCGAGGTTCTGAATTCGTCCTGCGATGCCGGGGATGGGTACGGCTCGCCCGGTTGCCCATTCGCGTTCAGCGTTGTCGATGAATGTCTGGTCTACGGTGGTGGTTTCGTCGATGTTGTTGATGAATGCGCGACTGTCGGCGACCACTTGAGGGTCATCGGAAATGATGACCGCCTCATGGGAGAATATGGAGTTTTCGGAAGCATTCGCCGAGCCGATTACAGCTCGTTGGTTCGTCACGATGACCTTGGCGTGCAATGCTGACGACGAGAGGATGCGAACGCCCTTGCTGAGGTAGTGCGAAAGAACGACAGGTGAAGTGGCGTGGGCGCGGATCGCCGCGGTTGAAGCATTGACGACCAGAAGGTCTCCACTGCGAAGTGGAAGTAGTTCAGGCGCAAGGTGTCCAAGGTAGGGGACAGCGGCATAGCGTGGGCCTCGCGTGCGGATTGCGCGAGTGATGTGTGGCCACGGGTTCGGTCCGTGGAAGCTGGTCCCCATAACCTAGAACGGTAGCGCGAATCGGGCCCGATTTATGGCGCCTGAGTGAAGTTGCTGTTGTTCTGCGTCACCTCCGAAGCAGAAGCATCGTCCGGATGTCTGTCGTGGAGGTAGTGGAACGGTGTGGCGATCACCCCCGCGGGGCCAGGCGATGTGATTTTCCAGTGCTACTGCAACGCTGTCGATTCGGCGTGCGAATCCGATACGGGACAGTGGCAGTAGTAGGGCGGACGTGCCGGGGAAGGCGTCTGCCGCCCGTTCGAACAGCGCCCTGCACAGTTCACCGGGAAACTCTCCGCCTGAGCGATCCCGCCGAGGTAGGGTGGGCGTGGTGGCTCGTGATGGCGCTCGAAAAAGGAACGTGCAGAGAGCTTCTCAAGCTTGCAGTGGAGGTCGATTGGCGTGGTCTTCATGAGCTGGTGAACCCATGCGTTGCGTCGGGAAGCCGGTTTGTTTGCTTGAGGTTGAGGTTCGCCTACTGCTCTCGGGTCGTCGCTCGTCCCGAGTTCAGGTGAGGTGGCGGCTGGGAGGCGTCAGCGTGGCTTCGACGCCCCATCAGGTAAAAGGCGATAGTGGCCGGCGTGATGGTTGCGAGCGCAACGTAGGACATGGCACTGACTGGAGACGGTGCGGGGAAGAAGATTCCGTTGAGATAGATCCATGAGGTTGCGACGGCACCGGCGATCAGTGCTGCGATTGTCACGGCGGTGGCTGCGCGCTCGCGGAAGAGGAGCCCCTCGCTGCGGCTGGAGCTACAGTCGCCGAATCTCCACAATCTGCGATTGCGGCCAGCCCGCTAATCGTCATCAGTCTCCTGAACTACGAGATCGCCAAAGATGTCGTTACAGAAGCAGATTCGATTGCCGGAAAAATCATCGTCAACACCGCAACCGGTACGCCGGAGGAAGCGAACCAGTTCGCCGAGTGGATCGCAGGGCGAGGCGCTCGGTACCTCGACGGAGCCATAGCTGCATACCCGGAGGACATCGGAACCGAAAGTTCAGGGATCAACTATTCCGGAGACGAGGACGTGTGGGAGGACGTCCAGAGCCTTCTGACACCCATCGCCGCCCAATCACGATATGTCGGAGCCCGTCCCGGTGCCGCCAACGTGATCGACGCGGCCATGGCAGGCGCATTCTTCAACGTCGCGCTCGGTGCCTTCCACGAAGCAGCAGCGTACGTGCGGTCCGAGGACGTCGCGATCGCGGAGATGCGCCACAGTTTGCACCTGTGGACCGACAAACTTCTCGAACTCCTTCACGAAGCACTCAAAGCGTTCGAATCCGGAGAGTACGAGACCGATCAGGCAACCTTGAACGTATACGCAGCCGCAGTAGAAGCCTGGCAACAATCGATGCAGCGAGCAGGCCAACGCGCCGCTCTGATGACGGCGAATCTCGACAACTTGCAACGTGCATGCGCAGCCGGGCACGGGGACAAGGGCATCTTCGCCCAAATCGAAACACTCTCCGCCAACCCTCAATCCGCAATCTAAGGAGACATCAATGACAACCATGGCCAATCACCTCACCGCCCTGCCCTCGACAACAACAGTCGACGAGATCGTCGACGTGATCCACCGCGACGGCGGTGTCATCGTCGAAGATTTCCTCGACACCCCCCAGCTCGACGAGCTGCGCGCCCAACTTGGCCCCGTCCTTGAAAGCACCGGCTACGGAGAAGACGAATTCTTCGCCGGAACCCAAACGCGAAGAGCAGGAGGGCTGTTCGGTCGGATCGACCTCATGCCCGAGATCGCGCTCCACCCGCTCTACTACGGGGCCGCCAAGAAGATCCTTCAGGTGCCCCTGTCCGTCTGGGTCGGAGACGACCAGATCGAAATCACGCCTGATATCCAGATCGGTGTCACTCAGGCAATCGAAATCCACCCAGGGCAGGGTGCCCAGCGTCTCCATCGAGACGACACGAGCTTTCTGTGGCGCCACCCCGACTACGGACGCGAGGGCCGACTGCAGATCATGGTGGCGGTCAGCGATTTCACAGCAGAAAACGGCGGCACCCTCGTCATACCCGGAAGCCATCGGTGGGACGACCAACGAGGCCCGAAACAAGCCGAAGCGGCGCCGACCGTAATGCGGGCCGGTGCTGCCCTCATCTGGACCGGTTCTACGTACCACGGCGGTGGTAACAACTCGTCCGAGGCGCCACGGACCGGCTTGACGATGGCATTCGACCTCGCCTGCTTACGTCAGGAAGAGAACCAATACCTGTCAATCCCGCGTGAAAAACTGCTTGATCTTTCCGAAGAGGTACAGCGACTGCTCGGCTGGGGGTCCGGAGCGAACCTGATGGGTTACGTCGAACGGGGCGGTCAGATGATCGACGCACACGTTCTCCTCGAAAACGGCGCCGTCGAACTCCCGACTGCCCGCTGAACTCTAGAACCTGCACGGTTGTCACCGGGTCTATCTCGCTAACGGTGTTTCGGCGGATTTCCATCAGTAAGTTTCCGATCCCGGCCAACGATCGGCGAACGTGATCGCAAACGCGTTCAGAGCAGGCTTCCACCTCGTTATCCATCGTGCCTGGCCCTTGCCTGTCGGGTCCAGTGAACGCGTCACCAGATAGAGGCACTTGAGCGCAGCAGCCTCGGTGGGAAAATGGCCACGAGCCTTGACAGCCCGCCGGTATCGGGCATTCAAGGACTCAATCGCGTTGGTAGAGCACAGCACTCGCCGTATCTCGGTGTCGTAATCCAGGAACGGGATGAACTCCTGCCAGGCGTTGTTCCACAATCGGATGATCGCCGGATACTGCTTGCCCCAACGGTCTGCGAGATCGTCGAACGCTGCCCGCGCTGCCGTCTCGGTCGGTGCGGTGTAGATCGGCTTGAGATCGTGCTTGAGCGCATCCCAGTGCTGCCGCGACGACAGTCGAAACGTGTTTCGGATCAAATGGATTACACACGTTTGGACCGTCGCGGCCGGCCACACGTTCTCGACGACCTCCGGTAGACCTTTCAATCCGTCGCAGACCAGGAAGAACACGTCCCGGGTGCCCCGATTTCGAATGTCGGTCAAGACGGACATCCAGAATTTGGCGCCTTCGCCGCCGGTGCCGGCCCACAATCCGAGCACATCACGGTGTCCGTCGAGACTGACGCCGATCGCGGCATAGATCGGCCGGTTCGCGACCTGCCCGTCCCGGACTTTGACGACTATCGCGTCGATGAAGATCGCCGCGTACACCTCGTCGAGCGGACGGGCAGACCAGTCCTGCATCTCCTCGAGCACCTTGTCGGTGATCCGAGAAATAGTCTCTTTCGAGACCGAGGCGCCATAGATTTCGGCGAAGTGAGAACTGATTTCACCGGTCGTTAATCCTTTGGCGTACAACGACAACACGATCTCGTCGACCCCGTTCAATCGCCGTTGGCGTTTCTTGACGATCTGCGGCTCGAACGTCCCCTCCCGATCACGAGGGACCTCGATCGGAACATGGCCGCTGGCCTCGGTCAACACCGTTTTCGATCTGGTTCCGTTGCGGATGTTGGACGATTCCCGCTCCGGCTGGGCTTGATTCTTGTCGTGCCCGAGGTGCTCGGTCATCTCCTCGTTCAAGGCGGTTTCCAGGACGGTTTTGGTGAACTGCTTGAGCAAACCATCCGGACCGGTCAGCGACAGACCTTGCTCCTTCGCCAACCTGACCAGCTCCGCGGCCGCCGCAGCTTCCGCGGAGGGCTCGGCCCTCTTCTTCGTCACATCTTCCAGTGTCGTCATCTCGGCACCTCCTCGCCGAGCATTCACTCAGCTAGTCGGGCCGAAACACCGATTTAGAGACAGTCCCTTGTCACCCGCAACCCAACTCGCTCAGTAGTTTCTGGGGTTCGAATCGAGAAATAGCCCGTAGCGTGACCGTCTGCGTGCCATCCGTAAACCTACTGGTGGTCAAGCAGATACGGGAAGACTGGTGGAAATCGCTGGACTGGCCGGGCGCGAGGAGGGCCATTATTGGCAGCAAAGTGATGGGTCTCCACGAGTGGTTCGGCGATTTTTTGCGGGATCCGGCTCCCGCAAACGAGTTCGGGTGTAGCAGTCGTCCGCTGGACGCCTGTACCCCTCACCGCTGGTGAACCCTCCCTTTTTTGGTTGCCGGTCTGGCGGGCCCCGCCATGGGTTTGGTGGTGGTGTGTTCGGGCATTCGTGAGTTGTTGACAAGTGGAGATCGGGGTTTTGCCGTTTTTCGTCGTGTGCCGTCACGGTCTCGTGGGAGTGCGTGTGAGGTGTGGGATGGATGTCGTACGAAGCGCTGCTGTCGGTGATGGGTGGTTTCCTCCGCTCGATGCGGCTGCCGAAGCGTTGCAGGATCTGTATCGGGTGTTGAATCCGGCCGGTCACATCGAGAAGTATCTGAACCGGTTGTGTGAGCATGCGGTGGAGTTGATCGAGGATGCGGACATGGCGGGGGTGACGGTTCTCGATGAGGAGGGTGCTGCGTCGACGGCGGCGCGCACGTCCCGTGAGGTCGTCATGGTGGACGAGCTGCAGTATCGGTCGTGGGCGGGTCCGTGTATCGAGGCCGCGGAGAGCGAGCAGATCGTGGTGGCGGACCGCACGACTGCCAGTGAGCGGTGGCCGGGTCTGGCGTCCGAGGCCCGGCGATTCGGGGTGCAGAGTTTCCTGTCGATTCCGTTGCCTGCGCTCGAGCCCGGGGTGCGTGCGGGTGCGGTCAATGTGTACGGCAGCCGTGCGGACGGGTTCGCTCGTTCTGAGGTGGCGTTGATGAATTTGTTCACCACTGCCGCTGGGTATGCGATCGGCAGTACCGAACGCTACCGGGGTGCCCGGCAGTTGGCTCTGCAGCTCGAGCGTGCTCTCGATTCGCGGGCGGTGATCGATCAGGCGAAGGGGGTGTTGATGGCGGTGCACGGTGTCGATGCGGATGGGGCGTTCGCGATGTTGGTCGACAAATCCCAACGCACCAACACGAAACTGCGGGCGGTGGCAGAGGATCTGCTGGCGAGTGTGCGCATCACCTAGAGATGACGAGGCCCCGCGAACGCGGCGATGGTGAGCTCTCCCGCCTATCGACGGCACGCCGCTTCGTGCCGTCGCAGCGTCCTGACCGGTCGATCGGAAGCTCTAGCTCTATGTGCGTTCGTCATCGGCTGAAATGATCATCTGACGTGCAACGTCCAGTAAATCCCTGGACTCACGACGTGCTGAAGCCTGGAGTTCGGAAAGCGCGGTCTCGGGGTCTGTATCTCGGCGGATCATCAAGATTCCGACTGCTCGTTCGATGTCGGCACGTGAGGCGATTCCTCGGCGCAGGGCGTTGGCGGCACGTTCGAGTCGATGGTCTGTTGCGATGGCATCGAGCCCCGCTCCCAGATATTCGGCGATGACGACGACGAGATCACGGTCCCGGTCCGTCTCTGCCACCGCTGAATGCGAGTACAGGTTCAGCGACCCGACCGGCACGTCGTAGTTGAACAGTGGTACCGCGAGAAAACCTTCCAATCCGGCGTTGCGCGCAGCAATACCGAGAGTGGGCCACCGTGTACCTAACTGCTCGACCGACATTCGGACCGACCGACCCGTACGCGATGCTGACAGGCAGGGTCCGTCACCGAGAAGATATTGCGTGCGATCGAATTCTTCTACACGTTCATCGGTAGGGGCGACGGTGAACGGTTCGCTGTCCAGGGATGCCGTGACACCGGCGTGATCAACACCGACAACCAGATCGACGGCGGCAATCGTGCATCGAATCATCAACTCCACGACTCGATCCGGGGAATCAGCCGGTATCGAGAGAGATTGTTCGAGGCGATCGATGAGTCGCGGCTTGCGACCCTGTGCTCGTACGAAGGCGGCCGACGGTCGCGCGCGCGGATGAGAACTGTCGAAGTTCATGATTTCTTGCCCGATCCGCGCGGTGGAAGTGGTCCACCAACGAAAAGTGGCACCGACGCGGCCGACTCGGCCGCGCGCCTGAGAAGTACCTCTATTCGGTAATCTCGACTTTACGCCGGATCGGAGTGACCAGGCGCCGTGTGTGCCCCGTGAAGGCGACTGAGGAGGTGCGTCCTGTGAATGCAGATCCGAGAGGAAGTCAGGACACCCCCGAATTTCCCGACGAATCCGAAAGTGAGAGAGGGCGCCGCGCATCAGTCGAGTTGCCGATGACCGCGAAACTGTGTCGACAGTGTTTGAGGCTGGCGGAAGTTCAAGGGGCGGCGATCACAGTGCTCAGCAGCTCTTCGTCGAGGGAATTGATGTACGCGACGGACTCGGTGGCACAACACCTCGACGAACTACAGTTCACCGGCGGTGACGGTCCGTGCGTTGATGCATTCACAACTGAGCGACCGATGTTCTGCAACGACACTTCCAGTGACTCCGCCAATGACATCTGGCCGGGGTTTGCCAGCGAGGCAGACAAAGCCGGTGTCGGATCGGTGTTCGCCTTTCCGCTCAGGGGCGGAGGTGATGTCTTCGGTGTGCTCGAACTGTACCGTCTCGATCCCATTGGCCTCGACGACGAGCAGATCGAATTGGCGACTGCGAGTGCCGCTGCGATTTCGATGGCGATTCTTGCCGAGCTTCCTGTCACCGGTGATCTGGACGCCGGGATGCTCGTCAATGCATTTCACCGACCCGAGGTGAACCAGGCAGTCGGGATGATCGCGATCCAACTTCGTGTCTCGGTCGAAGAGTCACTTTCTCGGCTTCGAGCCGCCGCGTACTCCTCGGGGAGGCCGATCTGGGAGATCGCCACAGATGTCGTGAATAGGCGGATCCGATTCACACACGGTGGTGACGACGGATGACACCTGATTCGGAAAGATCGCGCAACGTCTCTGCAGTACTTGACGATGGGAGCCCAGGATGAACACCCCCGCAATACAATTGAGCATTGCCGAGGTGACTCATCTTCTCACCACCGACTTCGATTCCCTGCGTGTACTCGAGACGATCGTTGAGCGATCGAGACAGAATCTGAGCGGTGTGTGGTGCGCCCTCGTCGTGCGAAACGGGGAGCAAGGTTATCTCGATGTGTTGGTGGAGTCGGCAAATGCCGAGTTCGTTCCCGACCGGACTCTTGCCATATCGGGTCCGGCTGCGCTGAGCGCTGAGAGCGGAGCGGTTGTGATGGTCGACAGCTTCAAAGACGTGGGGGAGCGGTGGCGGAAATTCGGTCGCTCAGGACTCGAACAAGGACTGGGCGGGTGCCGCTGCTTTCCGATGAGGTTGGGTCGGACATCGCTCGGATCACTCGTGGTCTTTACTCACGATTCGTGGCACAGCGCTGAGCGTAGTAATGCATACGGGCAGTCGATGGCAGATTTGGCCGCTCTGACTCTGTCCACGGACAGTCGTCAGGATCGTCATTCGCAGGTGGTGACAGCGGTCAAGAAGCTGATCGCGGTCCGCGGCGACGTGGAACAGGCAGTCGGCATGATCGCCGAACTCGACGGTATTTCGATCGAACTCGCAACTGCACGGCTGGCGGAGAACGCGCGGCGACGAGGGATCAGCCCCGGGGCGTACTCGTCGTTGGTGCTGGCGAACCCGGATGCCCGGTGAGGTAGAGCCTCCTAGGTGGTACGAGCATGAAGTGATCCTTACCGGGAAGTTTTCGTATCGTATGCACTCTCAGGCCCGGCCGCGCAATCGTTCCGAAAGAGCTGTTAGACAACGTATTCGGATACAGAGATGCCTCGGGTCGGCAGGGCGTTCCCTGCCCGGTTGGTGTAGTGCACCAGTCGGACAGGGAACCTCAGCGTTCGTCGTCGAGCGGGGCGGGTGTCGATTGTTCGAGCAGATCTCCCTCGGGCGCCGGCCATGGGGTGTCGAGTTCAGTGGTGAGGGCTTCGAGGTCGACGGCATACACTGCATTCGGGTCGGCTGGGATGGTTTGTTCGAGGTAGTCGGCGTCGGGTGTCGCGTCGAGGGCTGAGCGAATGCGGTTGTCTTCCATGGCGGTGGCCCTTTCTCTGTCGGGCGATCACGGACGTTTCTCTGTGTCGTGTGTGTTTTTCCGGCGTAGGTGGGCGTTGTCTGCGCGTAGTCGGGTGTTGTCGCGGCGTAGTAGGGCGGTGCTGTCTTCGAGTTCGAGGACTCGTTTGATGCCGACGAGGTTGATGCCGTCGGCGATGAGTTCTGTGATGCGGCCCAGACGAGTAAGGTCCTCGTCGTTGTAGCGGCGGGTACCGCCGCGGGTGCGGGCGGGGGTGATCAGGCCGTACTGTTCGTAGAGTCGTAGTGTGCCGGCGGTGAATCCGGAGAGCTCCGATGTCACCGAGATCGCGTACAGGCCAGGGGGTTCGGCGATAGCGGGGTTGCGCGCCATGATGGTCCTCCCATCAAAGAAATTTCGATATCTGCGGGCAAGCTCTTGATCCGATGTGTGTTTGATGATATACCAAATCTACAGCATCTACTGTAGAAGTTCGGTGGATGCGGTGGTGGTAGTCAGTGAACGGTTCCAGTGACTTTTCCTGGAGGTGACCGAAAATGTTGATGCGCACCGATCCTTTCCGTGACCTTGACCGCCTGACCCGACAGCTGTTGGGTACTGCGTCGCAGCCGGCGGTGATGCCGATGGATGCATGGCAGGAAGGTGAGCAGTTCGTCGTCGAGTTCGACCTTCCCGGCATGGACCCGGATTCACTCGACCTCGATGTGGACCGCAACGTGGTGACGGTGCACGCCGAGCGGCCGGTTCGCGCCGGCGAGGCGGAGATGATTGCCGCTGAGCGCCCGCGCGGGGTATTCAGTCGTCAACTGTTCCTGGGCGAGAACCTCGACACCGACAATATCGAGGCCGGCTACGACGCGGGGGTGCTGAGGTTGACGATCCCGCTCGCGGAGCGGGCCAAGCCCCGCAAGATCGAGATCAGCAGCGCCGGGAACAGCAACGGGAGCAGCAAGGAGGTGGGCCACAAGCAGGAGAGCAAGCAGATCGATGCGTGAACAGCACGCCGGAACAGTCCGCAGTCCACAACAGCAGGTTTCGAGAGGGTGCAGCGACAATGACTGGGGCCGATGACGTCGAGATCGACCGCATCGCCGAGTATGAGCGTGAAGTAGCCAGCGGGGGTCGGCGCGGCGACTCGGAGTGGGAGAGGCTGGGTATCCACCTCTGGCACGAACTGGAATATGCTGCCGTGGTGGAGGATTCGGATCGGATTCTCGCTGATGCGCTCACTCCGGCGGCGTGGGTGTTGCTCACCCGGATTGCCGGCTGCACCCTCGACCCCGGCTTGGTGGCCCCGCCGATCATGGTGTCCCGGTATACGTATCGGGTTCCGGTGATGCGGCCGCGGGCGACCCAACGCTCCCCTCCACAGGGTTAGAGGCGTGGGCGGGTTTCTCGTTGCCCGGCCCTCGACGGCGCAGCGGGGGACCCTCGGGTGTGAGGACTTGCGGGCAGGGTCCGTGGGTTCTTGTGCGGTGGTTGCCGAGACGCTCACACACTGTGACGTCTTTTGTGAGTACCGAGCAGCAGCGGGTACAGGCCTTGGACGGCGAAGAGTGCGAGACGTGTGACCGGATCGGCAATCACCTTTTCCGGCGGGCAGCGTGAACGCGCACCGTGCAGAGTTTCGTCCGAACACAATGTCTACGAGTTATTTTCGACAAACGGTGAGGTGGCGTGATGGAGCGGTACAGGTTCACGTTCGCGGACGGATCGACCGCCGAAGAGTTCTTCGATTCGGACACCGAGGCGATCGTGGCGGCGACGGCAGCCAACGGCGGCAGCAGTGCGTGGCGGCGGTTGCCCGCCAGGAAAGCCGATACCGAGAATCACCGCGCTGTGTCCGCGATCGAGAATTCTGGCACGAGAAACTCCGGTCAGTTCCTTCCTCTCCGGTCTTGGGAACGAGCGCGACGGGCACTTCTCGGGGAAGTACGCTGCGAGCGAGTGGCACAGTGCCACTGTCCGATCTCTCGGCAGCAACGGTGATATCGGCGTTCGCGTCATACGTCGCACTGATGTGTGGTGTCGACGACCTGTGTTTGTCTCTGCCGGTGTCCGGACGAGTGACTGCTGCGTCGAGATCGTTGCCAGGCGCGATGTCGAACGTGGTTCCTCTGGTACTTCACGGAGTGGATGCATCGACCCCCTCCTCGGCGGTATGCGCTGTCGAGAGCGCACTGAGCGAGGCACTTCGGCACCAACGTTACCGCCGGGAGGACATGTCCGCTCTGCCTGACGGTCGACGGCAGTCAAGAGTGCAATCTTTCGGTCCGGTCGTCAACATCATGTTGTTCGACAGGACCCTGACCTTGGGCGCGGTACGAGGTCACGTCGAGATACTCACGACCGGACCGATCGACGATATCGCGCTGAACGGCTACCCCGGTCACACTGGGAACATTCGCGTCGATCTCGAGGCCAACGGTGCGCTGTACAGCTCTGCCGAGCTTTATGCCCATCATGATCGATTCGTTCGGTTTCTCGAGGCATTCGTCGACACGCCGCCGGATCATCCTGCTCCGCCCCTGTGGACGGATGCCGAGCTGGGAGCCACGAGTCCGGCGCGTGGCGAGCCTTCGATCGAGCCCAGAAGTCTTGATTCTCTTCTGCGTTCCGCAGTGCACCGCGCTGTCGATTCGGTTGCCATCACCGACGGTGATAGATCGTGGACCTACGGGCACCTCGATCGGATGGCGGGACTCTGGAGTCGGCATTTGAAGTCCGTCGATGTGGGCCCCGATGATGTTGTCGTCGTGGCGATCCCGCGATCCATCGAATCGGTCCTGGCAATGTGGGCTGTGGCGCGTGTAGGAGCCACATACGTACCGATCGATCCGGCCCACCACGCCGAACGGGTCGTGGACATGCTCGGTGTATGCAAACCAAAGATCGGGCTCACGACTTTCGGGATGCGGCATTCGTTGCCGTACGACCTCGAGTGGCTGTTCTTGGACCGTGACCCCGATACTTTCGCGCCGTCCTTCGACCCCGAGCCCGTGCATGCCGATCATCGGGCTTACATGATCTTCACCTCCGGCTCCACGGGCCGGCCCAAAGCGGTGTCGGTCACTCACCGTGGCCTGGCCAATTTGGCTACCGACATTCGCGAGAAATACGGGCTCGATTCACGCTCTGTCGTAATGCATTGTGCTTCAACCAGTTTCGACACCTCTGTCGTAGAGATGCTCGCTCCCGCTCTGTTCGGCGCCTCGTCGGTGATCTGCCCACCCGAGACCGTTGGTGGATTCGAGCTGGAAGACCTCATCTGCCGTCATGCCGTGACACATCTACTCGTAACACCTTCGGCGCTCGCAACATTGGCTCCGGAACGGGTGCCCGGCTTGAAATTCCTGATAGTCGGTGGCGAGAAATTATCGCACGAACTGATGCGCCGGTGGGCGCCGTTCGTGCGTGTTCGAAGCGCGTACGGCCCTACCGAGGCGACATGCAGTGTCACCATCACCGACGTCTTGAACGTCGACGATCGTGTGACACTCGGGCGGCTCATGCACGGAGTCGAGGCGGTGGTTCTCGACGCATCGCTCGAGCCGTTGTCCTCAGGGGCCGCGGGGGAGCTCTACTTGTCGGGGCCTGGTTTGGCCAGAGGGTACGAGGGTGGAGCGGGGGAGACGGCTGCGCGTTTCGTTGCGTCCACACTTTCAGCGGGGCATCGTATGTTCCGAAGCGGCGATCGGGTCCGATGGACAGACGACGCCCAACTCGAATTCCTCGGTCGCACAGACGATCAGGTGAAGGTGCGTGGGCGCCGAATCGAACTCGGTGAGATCGATTCCGTCCTGTACGGCCACCCGTCGGTCGAGTTCGCCACGACGTTGGTCCGCGATCTGGCCAATGGTTCGCCGGCGCTGGTGAGTTACGTGAAACTGCACACGGGAATCTTGGACTCGGATGCGAGTATCGAACGCCTTCTGACACAGAAATTGCCGGAATACATGGTCCCGGTCGTCGTGATTCGCCTCGACGCGGTTCCGCTCACCACGAACAAGAAAGTCAATCGGGGCGCGCTCCCCGCTCCCACCTTCGAGCGGAGAGAATCGGTACGGGTCGCAACACCGATCGAGTCCCGCATCATCCGTACCTACGAGGAAGTGCTCGGGGCCACCGAGATCGGCCACAGCGATTCGTTCTTCGGTCTCGGGGGAGACTCATTGTCCGCAACTCGAGTGATCGGCCGCCTCAACGCTGATTTCGGCATAAACCTCGGTGTTCGTGATCTGTTCGACTCGCCGAGCGCCGCCGCGCTCGCGAGTTCCTTCGGCCAACACGTCGGGTGGGTGCCACCATTGGAACAGGCCGTCGACGCCTCGACGCCGCTGCTTTCACCTGCACAGGAATACATCGGTCGAGAACTCACCTCGCCTGCTCTGTACAACCTGCCCTTCACAATTCGCGTGCGTGGCAGACTCGACCACGACGCGTTGGCTTCGGCCGTGCAGGACGTAATGGTCAGGCACGAAACACTTCGAACCGTGTATCCGGATGTCGCGGGTTCGCCCCGCCCGCTAGTGGTGAATCCGGACCGGATTCCGCGCGGACTTCAAGTGGTCGAAGGGAATTCGAGCGATGCAGAATCGATCGTTCACCAGACGCTCTCTCGGGGTTTCGATGTGCGTTCCGAGATCCCCATTCGCTTGATCGTGTGTGCATACGGTCGGGACGATCATCTGTTGGCGGCGGTTGTCCATCACATTGCGGCAGATGGATGGTCTCTCGCCATCCTCGCGCGCGACTTGTCCGTCGCGTACGAGGCTCGCGCGCGGAACACGCACCCGACGTGGTCGGAGACCGCGGTGCGGTACTCGGACTACGCCATGTGGCGCACGGAAATTCTGGGAGCGCACGAGGCGCCTACCGAGCTCGCTGTCGGTCAACTCGAACATTGGGCGGCGGTTCTCGACGGGGCGCCGAGCGAGATTTCTCTGCCACTCGACCACACTCGACCCTTGATGTGGACATTCGGGGCCGGGCGAGTCGAATTCTTGGTCGATCCGGAGACTCATCGCGGGTTGACTACCTCTGCAAAGCGAGCCGAGACCGGGATGTTCACTGTCGTTCACGCCGTCCTGACGGCGACACTGAGTGCTCTGTCCGGTGACCACGACATCATCGTCGGTAGCCCGGTCGCAGGCCGCGGCCATCCGAAACTCGACGACCTCGTGGGCATGTTCGTGAACACACTCGTCCTACGCACACGCGTCGACGTTTCGGCGGATTTCGACGCTCTTGTCGCCGAGTGTCGCCGAGTAGAACTGTTGGCCCACGATCACAGTGACGTGCAGTTCGAGCGGCTGGTCGACTACCTCGATCCTCCTCGTCACACATCGCTGCACCCGTTCTTCCAGGTGGCATTGTCGTTCGAGAACTTCCCTGCCGCAGTGCTCGAATCCGACGGGCTTACCTTCGAGGTCACGCCGCGGCCACTCGACATCGCCAAGTGTGACCTTCATTTTCACTTTGCCGAAACGTTCGACGAAACCGGTGAACCCGCCGGGATCGAGGCGGCACTCGTCTACTCCTCCGATCTCTTCGACGCAGCCACCGCCACCCTCTTCGCCAAGACCCTGTCCGCAACCGCAGATGCTCTCGTGAGGAGTCCGGATGCACCGCTGCTCGCGCTGGACACGAGATCGTGACGGTCAGCGTGCGGTGTGTTCCGGAGTGCAGACATGCTTGTGAATCTCCCGCGAGAGTTCCGCGACGGTCTCGGTCAGTGCCGTGTTCGCCTCGATCAACTGTCGGAGTTGATTGGTGTTGTCGAGAGTGTGAACCGCAACTTCACTACTGATGGCGTCCGCCCGTTTCGCCGAGATCAACAGAATTGCTCCCTGCATGCCGGCAAGCATCGACAAAAATAGATTCAGCAGAATGAACGGGTAGGGATCGAAACCGGTATTGCCGTTGAACCCTGCCCAGATACCCATGATCGCGACGAAGACGAAGACGAACGGCCACGACCCCATACCGTTGCGGACCACATCGGCCGCACGTTCTCCGCGGGTCAGCTCCGAACCCGTACGGACTGCGGGATGCAGATGCCACCGATTCTGGGTCTGTCCAGAAAACGGTGTAATTGATTGGTTTCTAACTACTTTCGTCCGGCAGACAGCCGTCCGTCGAACGTTATCTCGAAGGCATTCAGTGCTGCCTTCCATCGGTTGGACCAGCGCCTGCGGGCGGTGCCTTTCGGGTCGAGGCTCATGATGGCCAGATACACGCATTTCAAGGCCGCGGCCTCGGTCGGAAAGTGTCCACGGGCCTTGACAGCCCTGCGGATTCGAGCGTTGACACTCTCGATGGCGTTGGTCGTGTAAATGACCTGCCGGATGGCGTTGTCGAATTGTAGGAACGGCACGAACTCAGCCCAGGCGTTAGTCCAGAGCCTGATGATCGCGGGATAGCGTTTCTCCCATTTGTCACTGAACTCTGCGAATCGGTCGAGCGCGGCCTGCTCCGACGGAGCCGTGTAGACGGGTTTGAGGTCCTTGGCGATCTCGGACCAGTCCTTGCGGGAGGCATAGGCGTAGGTGTTACGGAGAAGATGGACCACACAAGTCTGCACGATGGTCTGTGGCCACACTTGCTCGATCGAGTCAGGTAGATGCTTGAGACCGTCGCACACGACGATCAGAACATCCTGCACACCACGGTTTTTCAGCTCGGACAACACCCGAAGCCAGTACTTCGCCCCTTCCCCGTCGCCGTGCTCACCGGCCCACAATCCGAGGATGTCGCGGGTGCCGTCGACAGTCACCCCCATCGCGACGTAGATCGGCCGGTTAGCGACGTTGCCCTCGCGAATCTTGACGTGGATGCAGTCGATGAACAGCACCGGGTACACAGGGTCCAACGGCCGGTTCTGCCACTCGGCCATGCCTTCCATCACCCGCTCGATGATCGTCGAGATCGTCTGCTTGGACACATCAGCTCCGTACACCTCGGCCAGGTGTGCAGCGATCTCACCGGTCGTCAAACCCTTGGCCGACAATGAGATCACCATGTCCTCCACGCCCGACAGCCGACGCTGCCGCTTGGCCACGATCTTCGGCTCGAAGGAGGAATCCCGGTCACGGGGCACCTCGAGTTCGACCGGGCCGGCCTCGGTCAACACGTTCTTGGCTCGTCTGCCGTTGCGGGAGTTGCCGCTGCCCCTCCCTGCCGGGTCGCTCTTGCCGTATCCGAGGTGGTCGTCCATCTCGCCTTCGAGCGCGGACTCCACGACTAGCTTGGTCAGCTTCGACAGCAATCCACCATCTCCGGTCAACTGCAGCCCTTCGGCTCGCGCCTGCTCGACCAGCTCTTTGAGCCGCGCATCGCTGATACCCGGCTGAGCCGAGTTCGTCTCTGTCTCACGATCAATCACGTCAGTCATAGTGGCGTATCTCCTTTCAGAGTTACACCGTTGTTCTTACAGTCCCCCGATTCTTGTTTCCGAGTCTCATGGTTCTGCGTCTCATGGTTTACCATTGTGCGCTTGCCGCTGGTCGTGTTCAGTTCAGGTCGACCATCCTCGGTGTTCTTTCGGTCACGAGCGCGGTCTCCCCGCAGCGTATCCACCGTCGACGACAAATTCTGTGCCGGTGGAGTACGTCGCTTCGCTGACGATGAAGCGCACTGTCGATGCTATCTCGTTCGGACTTCCGAGACGCGGGATAGGCTGATCGGCGACGAAGGGTAAACCGCCGAAATCATTTGTCGCTGAGCCCTGTATCGGTCCGGGGTGCACGGAACATACTCGCACGTTGTTACCGCACAGGTCGAGGGCCGCCGCCTTGGTAAGTCCTCGAAGGCCCCATTCGCTGGCAACGTAAGCACCCATTCCCTGGTATCCGGTCAGACCCGCTGTGGAGGAGATGTTCACGATTGCACCTCCGCCCGCGGTTGTCAGGGACTTTGCAGCACAGTGTATTCCGAGCCATGCCCCGTACAGGTTGGTATTGAGGACATGTTTGAACTGCGTGGGACGTTGTAGTTGCACGCTTCCCGACTCGATGATTCCGGCATTGTTGACGAGGACGGACAGATGTCCGAAAGTTGACTCGGCTGTGTCGATGGCGGATTCCCAACTCTCCGGTTGTGTCACGTCGAGACGCTGGAACGCCACGCGGTCACCGAGTTTCGATGCTGTGGCGTTTCCTTCTCCTTCGAGGAGGTCGCCGATGAGGACTCCGAAGCCTTCTTCGGACAGGGCTTTGGCGATGGCCGCACCGACCTGGCTCGCTCCTCCGGAAATGAGAGCGCTTCTTCCGTTGTGGTCGGTCATGCGTAGCCCTTCAGTTGAAGTTGTCGGCCTTGCTGTCGAGATAGCTGATGATGCGTTGCCGCGCGAGTCGTTCGCTGAGTTCAGGTCGGGCTTGCGGCGTTGTCCAGGACAGATCGTCGAGGCAGCCTGTCACGACGATGTTGATGCATTCCGCCGAGATGAGTCCCTTGAACTCCGCGGCGAGTCGATTGACTGTGGTGGAGTATTGGTTGCGGTCCGAGGGCGAGTTCGGTGGTGATTGGGGTTCGAGGTGCGTTGTCACGTGTTCTGGTCCTTATGGCGGGTGGGGGACGGCATGATCAGCAAGGGGCAGGACGCTGTGTGCATGAGACGGCGACTCGTCGAGCCGAGTAGCATCGACGAGAATCCGCCCCGTCCTCGTCGTCCGACGAGTACGAGTTGTGCCGATTTCGATTCGATTTCCAATTGTCTTGCAGGATTGTCACGTACGACGACACATCGAACGGCGACGTCGGGGTACTCCTGCCTCCACCCCGCAAGCCTTTCCGCCAAGACCGCATGCTCGGCGGTTGAGATCGTGTCCCAGTCCGGCGATACACCGTCAGGGTCGGAGCGAAACACGGTTGTAAGGTCGGAGTCGCTCCAGGCATGGACTGCAGTGAGCTCCACTCCGTGGAGTGAAGCGGTCTCGAACGCTTCGGCAATCGCGGGTTCGCTGTTCTCTGTCCCGTCGATACCCACCACTATCGGGCCGCTCATTTGCGGCTGTTTCGAATTCGGGACGTTTCGGATGACTGCGACAGGCACGTTCGAATGGAGTACCACTGCCGCGCTGACGGAGCCGAGTATCGCGTCGGCGAATTGGTTGAGCCCGTGTGATCCGACGACAAGCATTGCAGCCGTGCGGGATTCGTTGAGGAGTGTTTCTACACCGTTTCCGAATCTCAGCTTGTCGACGATCTGTAATTCTCTGTCTCCTAGCGTCGCTGCGGACAGCAGCGCCTCGGAACGAGCTGTGGAGAGTCGTTCGCGACCAACAGTTTGTTGGTTTGGAAACCGTGGTGCACCGAGTTTGACAGCACCGCCGAAAGTGGATGCTTCGTCAGGCATCACGGACAGTAAGTGGAGCGGTCGAGTGCGAAGTACGGCTTCTCGGGCCGCCCATCGGACTGCGGACAGTGCTGGCGCCGACCCGTCGACACCCACCACGATTGGTGCTCCGCGGTTCATGACGTTTCCTCTGATTCGATATGCCGTGTGGTGCGAACGGCCTCGCGGATCGACTCAGCCCAGGAGCGAACCGAAGCCCAGTCCCGGAAGTCGCCTTCGGGCGCGTGAACGACTCGTACGGCCACTCGTTCACGGACCCCAATCTTTCGCGGTCGAGTTTGCCTGCGAACGATTTGTGTTCGACGGCACCGGTTTTCTCCATCAAGGTGGCGATGTCGGATGGAACACCGGTCGTGGATTCGCCGGAACCGATCGGTCCCGAGGAGAACAGCCAAACCTGGCGAAGCCGCAATGCATCCGAGAAGCGTTTGGTGAATTCCTCTGCGTCCTTCATCCAGTGACCCATATAGATCGCGCTCCCGAGGACTATCGTGTCGTACTCGGTGAGTTCGAGAACGTCGTCAGGATGGCGGCGGTCGGCGTCCATTCCGCCCTCTCGCAAGGATTTTGCGAGATAATCCGCGATTTCGCTTGTTGAACCGTGGCGGCTTGCGGCCGTGACCAGTGTCTTCATCCAATGCTCCGCTCGGGAATCAACAGGGCGATTGCTTACGTGCACTCGCCGTGCTCGGGTGATCGTGATTCGAATTGTGCCGGAGTCAGGACGTCCTGGTCAGGGCCGCGAGGTGCACGAAAAAGGGTCTTTCGGCCTTCTGGTCCGTGTGCAGTCGGCACCTGTGGTGGTGGTTGTTGTGGGCTAGCGTCGACGGCAGGTAGCGACTCGACCGGTACGGCTGCTCAGGAGGCGCACAATGAACTCGCAAAGGTTTGCGCGGTTGGTGAGCGCAACAGGGGAGACAGTGGCGGTGATCGGCGAGAATGTCGATGCCAGGTCGTTCCCGGTAGGGGTGTGGTTGTTGACAGACGGTCGGCATGTGGTGGTCGTTGGTGAAGGCGGACCGCTTTCGGCGGAGGCGGTAGACGGGAAGGCTCTGATTGCGGCGGTGCATGCGCGATGGCCTGGCGCTGTCGTGTTGGAGAGGTTGTCTGCATCGGAGAACGCAGCTGATCCCCGTGCCTACTCGGCCAGATACGTCGAGGTTCGAGAAGACGGTTCGCACGGCGAGCCCGCCTATGCGGATCTGACCGACGCAGGATTCGCCCTCGATCCGCCAATTGACGTCGAGTGACGGGATCGCTGCTCAGATTTCGTCGGTGTCCGAAGCTGCCCGCGATGTAGACGCCACGTTCACCGAGGAACTTGCAGCAAGGGTGTAACTTGTGGCGTGTATCGAAAGTTCTATCGGTGGGACATCTTTCGTCTCCGATGTCACGGTCACATCCGAATGGGTGCACTGTATTCGAAGGCGGTGGCCACGGTAATAGATCGTGAAGGCGAGTTCATCCAGCTCGAGGGGTAATTGCGGATGCAGCCACAGAGTATTGTCCCGGAAATCGAGTCCGGTGTAGCAGCGTTCGAGAATGTCAATCGCTCCCGCCATCGCGCCCAGATGTATGCCTTCTCTTGTACTTCCGCGCTGTGCGTCGGACAGATCCGCGGCCAGAGCATCGCGGAGCATCGCCCACGAGTGTGATCGATTGCCCCGTACAAGGACCCAGGTGTGGGAAATCCGGCTCAGTGTCGAACCGTGTGTGGTGCGCTCCAAGTAGTAATCGATCATTTCAGGTATCACGGAGGGATCGAACTCGTATCCAAGCCGTGTGATCAACTCGGTCAGTTCCTCCGCTGTGAAGACGTAAAGCAGCATGAGGATGTCTGCTTGTTTCGAGGCCTTGTAGTGGATGGGCGAATCTCCCTCGGCCTCGAGAATGAGATCCAGGCGGCCGATGTCCCCGTATCGTGACCGGTAGTCGGCCCAATCCAGTTCGGTCAACGCGCCGAAGCCCTCGAATTGGCTGATCAGGCCGTTGTCGAGGAAGGTCAAGCGCAGCCGCCTGCTCATTCGGTCCCACGATGTGAGTTCTTCTTCACTCACATCGATGCGGCCGGGAAAGTAGCGGTTATCGTTCCGGAGTACCCGAACGGCGTCGACTGCGCGCATGAGCGACCACTCCGTCATGACGTTCACATAAGCGTTGTTGTCGATCCCGGCGCCGGGGCGGTCGGGGTAGCCGTCATGGAATTCATCGGGACCCATGACTCCGCGGATGTCGTATCTGTCGCTGCTCGCGTCGTATTCGGACTTTGCCATCCAGAAACGCGCATTCTCGATGAGGAGATCGACCCCGTGATGGGCAAGAAATTCCAGGTCGGTAGTCATCTGCCAGTAGTGCCAGACATTGTGGGCGATCGCGAGGTTGACATGCTGCTGACGACGAGAGTGATCGGGCATCCAGTGGTCGGATCTCGGGTTGAAGAGAAATGTCGGTGTTTCCTCTCGTCCGTCGCTGCCACTTTGCCAGGGAAAGAGCGCTCCGGCTAGATTCAGTCCACGCGCGTTTCGGCGCGCCTGGGACAGTCGTCTGCACCGATAGAGCAACAATGACGATGTCAGCTCGGGAAGCCGACGCGTCAGGATGGGCACAACGAACAACTCGTCCCAGAAGACGTGGCCGCGGTATGCCTCGCCGTGGAGTCCGCGAGAGGGAACTCCGACGTCCAGATCTGTCGTGTGGGTCGACAGTGTCTGAAGCACGTGGAGGAGTGAGACGTTGGTCGCGAGAGCCGTGGAGTCCCTGGCCGCGAGAGTGATGGCAAATCGGTGCCAGACTCGATCCCAAGCGGAGCAGTGGCGTCGAAACAGTATCTCGTGAGTCTCTGCTTCTCGAACTCGCTGCCACGCTGCGGACTTCGGATCGAGTGTCGATCGATCGCGCGAGGTGAAGAGCGCTGATGTCTTCTCTACGTTGGCCGGTTGATCTCGGCTGATTCGGCAGCGGACGACCTGCATGATTCCGGAGTGATCTGTGCTCACGCGACGGTTGCGCTGCGTTACGGCTTCTTCGCTGTCGACTAGGCGCAGGCGCTCGGCCTGGGTGACTTGGATGTGGGAGCGAGTGGTCTGGACCGTTGCGGAAATGCATTGGTCGTCGATGGTGTCCAACGAGACGATATCGAGATGGTTCCCGGCCAGAGTCGAATAATCCGGAACATTGTTGTTCACAACATTTGTGGTGATGCCGGACGTGACGTCGATTGTTCCCTCCCAGTTCTCGGCCGCGACAGTCATGGTGATCGCGGCGAGGTGCGGGTCGTCCATCGACACGATTCTGCGTTGTCGAATTCGAGTGACGCGACCGCGCGTATCGCTGAACACGCTTTCTCTGGAACAGATTCCGTGCGCGAGATCCAGGCTTTCATGGTGGTGAGTGACAAGCGTTGATTTCTCGTCGAGCCGTTCTCCGTCGGGACCGGTCACGACGATTGTCGTCCAGTCCGGCAGATTGACCATGCTTTCGTCCTCGCGTGAGTGTCCGTCCACGTCCGAGGTGAGTCGGTTATAGCACCCCGCGACGTATGTACCGGGATAGTGGATGCCATCGTCGTGGCACTCCGACAACGCGCCCCTAGTGGCAAAGAAGCCATTTCCCACGGTCGACATGGTCTCGCGAAGGCCAGTGGCGCTCGGGTCGACCCCACGATATTCGAGTGTCGAGTCGGTCTCGTTTCCTACACCACAGAGACGGCATCCAGGATCGTGGTTGTCGCCTTCGCGTGCTGTAGGTCTGACGAAGCGGAAGTCGATCTCGCCGATGTCCGTGACTGCGAGTTCGGCGCCGTTCTCGGTCAGAGCGTGAAGATGTTCACTCGAACCAAGTCCGATTGGTAGACCGAATCCACCGGATCGGGCTGCGCGGATTCCGGCGATCGAGTCTTCGACGACGACGCATTCGGCGGGCGGAATCGCAAGCCTCCGTGCGGCTTCCCGATACGTGTCAGGGCTTGGCTTGCCGTCCAACCCGAGTAGTGCAATGTCGCCGCCGTCGAGTCGGATGTCAAAACAGCTCGAGAGACAGGCAACTTCCAGCACTCGTGGCGCGTTCTTACTTGCCGAAACCAGGGCTGTACGTACGCCGGCGGCGCGTAGTTGCCGGATCCACCTTACCGTCGGGGCAATGACCCCGACTCCTTCTCGCTCCAGTTCCGCGAGGAAGAAACGATTTTTACGTTCGAGCAGGTTCTCGACCGTCGCGGAGCCGACGAGATCATCTGGAGTCCCCAGGGGGAGTTCAATGTTTCGAGAGTTGAGGTATGACCGTAGACCTGCATTTCTCTCCTTCCCATCGATGAATTCTCGGTAGCTCTCGTCATCGAGTTCCACGTTCCCGACGCTGCCACTCTCGCTCAATTCGTGAAACAAGCAACCCCACGCCGCTCGATGCGTTTGTCGGGTATCGGTAACCACTCCGTCCATGTCGAACAAGACCGCTCGAAATACTTGTCCACCAATGACTACCGAGGCGTGTTCGGAGTTCTCGGGGCGCCAGATACTCATGGCATCAGTACTGCTGCACCTGTGACTCGATCGGCCGCCAGGTCTTCCAGCGCGCGATTCGCACGAGCGAGCGGATAGGGCGTGGTGTGGACATCGAGGTGGTGATTGCCGGCGAATTCGAGGAACTCCAAAGCATCTCGCCTGGTATTCGAACTTACCGAGCGAACCTCGCGCTCGTAGAACAGATGTTTCTGGTAGTTCAGCACAGGTATGTCGGAGAGGTGTATTCCGGCGATGGAGAGGACACCTCCGCGGTCCAGTGCCTCGAGAGCGGTGGGAACGAGTTCGCCGATCGGCGCGAAAAGCATTGCCGAATCGAGTGGTTCGGGTGGACGGTCGTATGCGCCCTGTACCGAAGTGACTCCGAGACAGTGGGCAAGCTCGCGCGCGGGCTCGCTGCGCGTCATCACATGTACTTCCGCGCCGCGAGCGATGGCCACCTGGGCCGCAAGGTGTGCACTCGCGCCGAAACCGTAGATTCCCAGCCGCCCTCCCTCGCGTAGGTCTGCGCGCTCGAGCGCGCGGAATCCTATGATTCCCGCGCACAGGAGTGGTGCAAGCTCGTTGTCGTGGTATCCCGACGGAAGTTTGAGTGCGAATCTTTCTGACACAGACGTATATTCGGCGTACCCACCGTCGACATCCCAGCCGGTGTAGGTGGAGTTCGGGCACAGGTTCTCGTCTCCCCGTCGGCAGTAGCGGCATTCACCGCATGTCGAGTGGAGCCACGCAACCCCGACACGATCTCCCGGCAGGAACGCTTCGACAGATGTTCCGACTTCTTCGACGAGCCCGACCACCTCGTGACCGGGGACGATGTTGCGGCGGTGTACGGGCAGGTCGCCTTCGGCGACGTGAAGGTCGGTTCGGCACACTCCGCAGGCGAGAACCCGAACGAGTAGTTCATCGGCACCTATTGTCGGGCGTGGTACAAGTCTTCTGACGAGTGGGTGCGTCTCGACAGGGCCGGGTCTGTCGACGTGCCACGACATCATCCATTGTGCAGCGGGAACTCGGGGAGTCATCTCGTTCATCGGTGACTGTTGACGATCAACACCGGGCAGTGCGCGTCGTGAAGCACCTCTCGACAGGTGCTACCGAGGAGCATCCCACTGAATCCGCCACGACCGCGTCGACCCAGGACAACCAGTTGCGCTCGTTCGGTGTGATTCACGAGATTCCGCCCAGGCCTGTCCTTCACGACGACGGTGTTGACGCCGACATCTGGGTAGCGATCGGCGTAGCCAGCGAGACTTTCGGCGAGTAGCGCGCGCTCGGTGTCCTGACGAGCGTGCCAATCGACCTCCCTGAACTTCGAGAAAACTACGTCGAGGGCGACGTCGGACCATGCGTGGACCGCAACTAACTCCACGCCGCGAATGGAGGCTTCCTCGAAGGCGGTTGCGATGGCGGGTTCGCTGTGTACGCTGCCGTCGACCCCGACTACAACAGGACGAGTGGCGACATCCCCGTCGCCAGCGAGTCCCCGAATGACGGCGACCGGGCACAGGGAGTGCACTGCCAGCGACGAACTCACCGAACCGACTAGACCGCCGGTGTATTCGCCGTGTCCGTGGCTTCCGACGACGATGACCCGGGCAGTTTTGGAGATATGGCGAAGGACTGGAATCGGAGGATCCGACGCCAGTTCGACATCGATCTCGACTGCACTGTCGCCGATCGCTTGCTTGGCCAGTTCGGTCGCCTCGGCAAGTCGTTTCTTGGCGGCTGCTTCTTGTTCGTCGAAGTAGAACGCCGGCATACCGATCGGAACGCCGTAGGTGGTCGGGGTGAACATTGTCGTCAGGAGGAGTAGAGGTGCGCCTTTGAGTGCGGCTTCATGCGCGCCCCACCACACCGCGTCCCGTGATTGCGAAGACCCGTCAAATCCGACAACGACAGGTGGGTTGATTTTCACGACTGTTCTCCTTGCTCATCGCGATGGATGCCAACTGGCCGTGACCGAATTTTTCGCGAAAGCCATCGGCGACGGCAGAGGAGAAAGTCATTTTCGGTGTCACCAGTCGGTTGGATCTACATTCACACAATCGGTTCGTCGGTGACCATTGGCACTACTGCGAAACGTGTGATCCTGCAACGCTCTCTACTGAGGGCCGTGCGAATGGCGTTGGGCCGCCCGAGATCGGAGGAGACGTGGACCTCACCAGACCGGATTCGAGCGTGATCCAACTTGCTGTCGATCTCGCGTGTCGTGCGCCGTCTCTGCACAACAGCCAACCCTGGCGATGGATCTACACGGACGGCAAGCTGCAACTGTTCGGTGATCACAGCAGGCTACTGCGGGCTGCCGATCCCACGGGGCGGCAACTGCATATCAGTTGCGGTGCTGCTCTCGACCATCTGAGAGTAGGTCTCTTGGGGCTGCGCTGGAACGCAGAGATTCACTACGAACAACGTGCGGTGTCCCCGAGTCTTCTTGCCACAATCACCTTTCGGCATGACGGGCATCCCCGTTCCCACGACTTCGACATGTTGACGGCTATCCGACGTCGGCGGACCGACCGGCGATCCTTCGGGATATTCGAGGAGATCGACGACGTGGTTGACAGTGTGGCTCACGATGCCGCGGGCTGGGAGGTGAGAGTTGTGGTGCTGAACGAGGCTCAACGGACCGGCCTGACCGCCGCGACAGAAGCGACAGCTGCAGCCAGACGATACGACTCGGAGTATCAAGCCGAGCTTCATTGGTGGGCTGGGCATTCTTTGAAATCGGGCGGTATTCCCGCAACCGCACTTGTTTCCGGCGCCGGTGGCGTTCCGCTGGGACGGAAATTTCCCTTCCGTCCCGATTCGCCTGTAGAAGTCGGTGGCCCGATCGACGAATCCTCTGTCGTGGCCCTCGGTACCCCGGCTGACGCACGTATCGACTGGTTGCGAGCCGGGCAAGCGCTCTCTCGCGTCTTACTCGAGTCGACGGTGCGAGGCGCGGCGACTTGCCCGCTCTCGCACATGACCGAAGTGACAGTGAGTCGTTCGGTCATCGGGAAACTGGTTCCTGAGATCGGCGTGCCGCAGATGTTGGTCCGAATCGGGCGAGCGCCCGAGGCCACCCGGCCGGCGGAGACACCACGACGATCCGTCGCGGATGTCCTCACCCTGAGTTGAGCGGGGTGATTCGTTCGTCCGCCGCTGGGTAGTCGTTCTATGTGGGCGAATGCGCCGATGGTGGCAGAACGGATGGTTCGATGACGGACGTGTTCCTGGTGGATGATCACGAGGTTGTTCGGCGCGGCCTCGTCGAGTTGCTGGAGGACGACCCAGGGTTGCGAGTCGTTGGAGAGGCGTCGGACTACGCCCATGCCATTGCGCGGATCCCGGCCCTGAAGCCCGACGTGGCTGTGCTCGACGTTCGGCTTCCTGACGGAAACGGCATCGAACTGTGCCGTGAACTTCTGTCGAAGTTGCCTGGTTTGCGGTGTTTGATCCTCACCTCCTTCGAGGACGACCAGGCGATGCTCGACGCGATCCTGGCCGGTGCGAGTGGTTACGTAGTCAAGGACATCAAAGGCCTGGATCTCGCCCGAGCGGTTCGAGATGTCGGTGCGGGGAAATCGTTACTCGACAACAGGGCTGCTGCCGCATTGATGGCCAAGCTGCGAACCGATGCAGCGGATAAGAACGGTCCATTCGAGGAACTGAGCCAACAAGAGCGCGTTTTGCTGGGATTGCTCGGAGAAGGATTGACGAATCGACAGATCGCGGCGCGGATGTTCTTGGCGGAGAAGACAGTGAAGAACTACGTGTCGCGATTGTTGAGCAAGCTGGGCGTCGAGAGACGAACTCAGGCGGCGATACTGGCAACAAAGATGCACGAACATCTGCCGCCGCCATGACGAACAGCGAGTCGAGCTCCCGCCTGGAGAGCGGGACGACGTCGGTCAACTTGGGCGTCCCGATGGAACAACTCATCCACGTCGACGGGTTTCTCGAAGCCTTGCTGGCAGTGTCCTCCGGTCTGGATCTGGATTCGACGCTACGGACGATCGTCAAATCTGCCATCGCGTTGGTCGACGCGAAGTTCGGGGCGCTCGGTGTAGTCGGCGAGGGCGATGAGTTGAACCAGTTCGTCTTCGAAGGAATCGACGAGGAGACGACGAAGCTGATCGGTGACCTTCCGCGCGGGCGCGGTGTGCTCGGCGTTCTGATCTCCGATCCGAGGCCGTTGCGGTTGGGCGATCTGGCGGAGCACGACGCCTCGGTCGGCTTCCCGAAACACCATCCGCCGATGAGAACCTTTCTCGGGGTGCCGATTCAGACACGCGGCAAGGTTTTCGGAAATCTCTACCTCGCTGAGAAATCGAACGGAGAGGAGTTCTCTGCGCGCGACGAAATGACAGTTCTCGGATTTGCTGCAGCCGCTGGAATCGCGATCGACAATTCGCAGCTCTACGCGTTGGCTCGGATGAAGCAGGAGTGGATGCAGGCGACCAGCGAGGTAACCACCGAGTTGTTGGCCGGGGTGAATCCGCTGGAGGTCCTTCAATTGATCACAGACAGATCCTCGTCTCTCACACACTCCGACTGTGCGTTTCTCGCCGTGCCCCCCGACCCGGAAGTAACAGGACGAGAGCCAGCCGAGCTGGTAATCACAGTTGCCAGTGGACCCGAATCCGACATCCTGGTGGGGCACAGCATTCCGTTGGACTGCTCGACGTCCGGTGCCGCTTACAGGTCGAAGATGCCGATTTCAACCGAGTCGTTGGCCTTCGATCCTGGATTCGGTGACGAGAACGAGTACGGACCCGCGATCGTACTGCCGCTGAGAGACGGCCAGTACATTCAGGGCGTTCTGGTCGTGTTGAAAGTAAAGGGATCTGAGCAATACACCGCCGATCAAGTTTCGTTGATGTCGGCGTTCGCAGACCAGGGCGGGGTTGCACTGCGGCTGGCTGACAATCAGCGTCGGATGCGCGAAATGGATATTCTCTCGGATCGGGATCGGATTGCTCGTGACCTTCACGATCACGTGATTCAGCGGCTCTTCGCCGTAGGGTTGTCCGTACAGGGGACCCTTCAGCGTGCGCGCGCGCCGGAAGTCCAGAGGCGTCTCGACGCGACCATCGGTGACCTGCAAGAAATAATTCAGGACATTCGCCGTGTCATTTTCGACCTGCATTCAGGTGACGACGGAGCGCTGTCTCTCCGAAAACGATTGAACCAGGTAGTAGCAGAAGCGAGCGCTGACACCGAATTGCGGATAACTGTCCAAGTCCGAGGGCCGCTGTCAGTTGTAGATGCCTCGTTGGGAGAGCAAGCTGAGGCGGTAGTACGAGAAGCTCTCAGCAACGTGGTCCAGCATGCCCACGCGTCCACCGTCGGGATCACCATCGACGTGCACGATGCATTGACCATCGTGATCGAGGATGACGGAATAGGTTTCGAACCGACCACGCACCGGCGTGGATTGAAGAACCTGTGCGACAGGGCGCTCGCACGGGACGGGACGTTCGAGGTACGGCCGCTCCCTGGAAGCGGTACGAAGCTGGTCTGGTCGGTGCCACTACCAGACTGGAACGGGTGACGATGATCAAAGTGCTGATCGAGTACGCGAGTGCCAACGGGTCGACTCGAGGAATCGCCCGGAAGATAGCCGACCGATGTAGCGTCCCGGGATTCGACGTGTCACTGTCGGCAGTGGAAGAGGACCCAGGGCACGAATGGTTCGACGCTGTGATCGTGGGAAGCGCCATTCACGGAATGGATTGGCTGCCCGCAGCAAGGGAAGCGGTCTTTCGTCGGAGTTCGGCAGCGAAGACTCAACCGGTGTGGGCTTTTTCAGTCGCGACGTGGGGAGCGACGTCAACTCTTCTGGCTCCTCGTCTGACTCGTCGAATCAGAACGACAGCGTCTGAACCCAAGACCGTGACGAAACTCCGCGAGTCTGCCGACTTGCGCGACCATCGTAGATTCGCCGGCATGCTGACACGGGGAGACTGGCCACTGTTGGGTCGCGTTGTCTTCAAGATCATGGGCGGTAGATATTCGGATGCGCGCGACTGGTCCGACATCGACGAGTGGGCGGACGGCATCGTGGAGCAACTCCGTAGCGGTACGTTCGAGTATTCCGCGAGAACGGAGGATGCTTCACGGCAGTTCGACGATGACAAAGGACCGTAGCGAACACCGCGTGCCGGGGGACACGATCAACAGAGACGTTCGCCGCTCGTCCGACAGCGGACCACTTCGACGAGAGTGATCGACCATGGTGCACTACGCGAGCGCGGATGCCGAGACAATCACCAATGCTGTCCGTTGGGCCTGCACCGCACCGTCCGTTCACAATGTCCAGCCGTGGTCGTGGAGATTGCAGCGCGGCACACTTGAACTACGTGTCGATCGGCTGCGCTCGATCCCGGTGGAGGATCCCGCGGGGAGGCAGTTGATCATCAGTTGCGGTGCTGCATTACATCATTTGCGAGTGACCTTGGAACACAATCTCATCGAGCCGATCGTGGCAAATTTTCCCGACCGAGGGCAACCCGATCTGCTCGCGGTGATCACGTTCAGAGGGCGCCCACGCGCGATGAGTTCCGAGGCAGCACTCTTCGCATCTCTGGAGCGCCGAAGGTCCGACCGCCGGCCATTCGATGCACCTCCCCTCGGCTCCCTGGTCAACCTTGCCCAGCACGCCTCGGTGTTCGGCGTCTCGGCGATCAGCTTGTCAAAGCGATTCGCGGGAATGCTTGATCGCGCGGCAACTCTTTCAGCAGAGCAGCACCATAGCGATCCGGCGTACTGGAACGAACTGGAGAGCTGGATCCGCCCGACTCCGACAGCAGACGGATTGCCGCGAGGTGTGCTACCGGATGCGCTGTCGGTTCACGAATCTGCGTCCGCGCGAGGGTTTCCATCCGGGCATTTGAGAATCGGATACGGAGTCGGAGACGATGCAGCTTTGATGTTGCTCAGTTCGGTTGCAGATCTGCCGATGGACTGGCTGAACGTGGGTCAGGCGATGTCCTCGCTGCTGCTGCACGCCACTGCATCGCACCTTGCCACCTGTCCTCTGACGCATCTGACAGAAGTGGATTCGAGCCGGGAAATTGTTCGAGATGTTGCCTCGAGATCGGGCGAGACGCTTCAGTATCCCCAGGTCATGATTCGTGTGGGGGTGCAGAGAAATCCGTCCGCCACTGCACACGATGCAGGGACGTCCGAAGTCGGAGTCGGCGAACATCGCCCAGAGGAGACCGGCCGTCGTCCACTAGACGAAGTATTGACCGTTTCGAAATGATACTACTAACCCACGTTGATTGAATTTTTCCAGGCATCCAGCGCCGACGCGGCGCTGGCGTCGATGGATGTGTCGGTATCGATCGATATCGCTTCCGGCCATGGGTCGTGTTCTTGCGCGATAGCGACTGCCGTTGCCGCGGTGGCGTCGGACAGCGTGTCGGCTCGCATGGCTATTCGTTGTACTGCGACGGGCAGCGGAGCGCTGGTCGACAAACTGATCAGTGTTGATGATGTTGCTGTGCATAATGATTCGGCCTCCCTGCGGTGTCGAGATCGTGCCCACGTTGCGTCGAGTACGACCGATTCACCCATCGAGAGACGATGGTGGGCCCGCCGGAGCATCTCGCTGTACACAGTGTGAACCGAATCGGGTGAATACAGCCCGGACCGATAGGTGTCGGCGGAGCCGCCGAGTGCACCGGAGCTGACGAGTTCGCGCCGTACTCGGTCGCTGGATATGACGGTAGCGCCGGTGTGTTCACCAAGTGCAGCAGAAAGCGTCGACTTACCGGTCCCAGGGAAGCCGCCCACCAGGCACAGTCTGACCTGTGCGCTGCGCAGGTGGTTCTCACCAAGAATCAGGTGGCGTTCGAGCCCTGCCAAACTGTCCGAATTTCCTTGCTGCAGACGCAAAACGTCGACCTTGGCGCGTACGATCGCACGGTAGGCGATGTAGTGATCGATCAGCGAGATCGGCGGCTGATCACTCGATTTCGTCACCATGGATGCGAGAAACCTTCGCGCGAGATCCTCATGGCCGAGGAATTCCAAGTCCATGGCGAGGAAACAGCTGTCGTCGAGAATGTCGACACACCTGAGTTGATCGTCGAAGTCCAGGCAGTCCAGAATTTTGGGTCCGTCGGGAAGCACGAAAATGTCATCCGCGAGTAGGTCTCCGTGGCCGTCCACGAGGCACTGTCACGTTGTTGAAGTCGGCAAACTGGGAGAATCGGTGGGGTGAGCACTGCAATGCCGTCGTACAAAGGCCACCGGTACCCAGTCGAGATCATCAACCACTGCGTGTGGTTGTACTTCCGGTTCCCGCTCAGCTTCCGTGAAGTCGAGGAACTCATGCTCGAACGCGGTGTCGTGGTGAGTTACGAGACGATCCGGCGGTGGTGCGCCAAGTTCGGGCAGGCCTACGCCAAGCAGTTGCGCCGGCGGCGCCCACGGCCCGGTGACAAATGGCACCTCGACGAGGTGTTCATCCGCATCAACGGTACCCAGCACTACCTGTGGCGTGCGGTCGACCAGCACGGCAACGTTCTCGACGTGCTGGTCCAATCCCGCCGAAACGCGTTGGTGGCCAAACGGTTCTTCCGCAAGCTGCTCAAGGGCTTGCAATATATGCCGCGGGTGATCATCACCGACAAACTCGCCAGCTACCAGGTCGCCCACCACGAGATGCTGGCCTCTGTCGAGCATCGCCGATCGAAGTATCTGAACAACCGGGCCGAGAATTCCCATCAGCCGACCCGACAGCGGGAGCGGGCGATGAAACGCTTCACATCGGTCACGCACGCGCAACGCTTCCTCTCAGCTTTCTCAGGCATTTCACCGCATTTTCGGCCCTGCCGGCACCGACTGACCGCGGCCGAGTGGCGTACCGAGATGGCCGACCGATTCGCGGTCTGGCGGGACGTCGCCGCGACCGGGGTTACGTCCTGAAATGTAAACACCCCAAAGGGGTTACATCGCTACGTGCTCCAAACCAATTGCACCGCTATTTCTTCAATTAACGTGACAGTGCCCTCCAAACAGCCAATGGTGGCCTTTTCACTACCCACGCCTACACCGCGCGCGGCGTCATCGACCGACTCGCCAACCTCGCCCAAGAGCCCCCGATGAACGCCACCGCGGAATACATCGAACGGCAGCTGGCAGAACACGTCGATGTGATCGTCCAGTTGGCGACGAAGGTCAGGGTCAACCGCGAAGGCACCACAACCGCAGTCCGGTATGTCTCCGAAGTCGTCTACGTCGAACCTGGCGACGACAAGCTACCCAGCTTTTCCACGATCTACCGCGGATACTCCGACGGCACAGGGGTATTCGGCACCATCCCACAGCCGCTGCTACGCAAGCTTCTCGCCGGCGGATTCAAGAGACTGAACCTCCCCTCCGACACTCTTCGGAGTTTCGACGAAGAACGTGAACTCTTCGACGACGAAGGAGCTGCATGATGTACCAGCAAATCGGCGTTTTCCTCGTCCTGCTTCTGTGCGCGGGAGTCGGCTGCCTTGTCCTGGGGTGGAGGGACCGCCGCGATCCCACAGCCCCCACTCGGCAGCGTCCACGTAAGGGCGAAAGAGTAAAGATATACGGGACCACCCAAATGCTCCTGGCGGTAGGGATCGTGGCAGGTGCCAGCGTCTACTACCTGAGTGGATGGCTCTTCACGCTCTTCCTCGTCCCGGCCCTTCTCGTGGGTCTGCCCTACCTCCTGAGCCGACCGGAAGCGGAACACCAGATCCGCCGTCTGGCCGCGATGGACGAATGGACGCGCAACTTGTCGAGCAGCATGCGAGCCGGCTCCGGAATCGAACACACCATCATCTCGACTCCTATCCCGGAAACGCTCAAAGACGAGATCACTGCCTTCATCAACAGGCTCCGCAACAATGTCCCACCGGCTGAAGCGGTCACACGATTTGCATCCGACCTCAACGACAGCGTCGGAGACAAGATCTGCGGCGCCCTCCTCCTTGCCATGCAACTGCGTGGTGTCGGTCTGGCCAATGTTCTCGAAGGCCTAGCCGAAGACGTGGGCGATACCGTCGCCCGCCGCCGGCGCATCGAAGCGGACCGCAAATCGACTCGAACACAAGCCAAATGGGTCACCATCATCACGATCGCCGTCCTTGCCGCAGCTTTCGCCTTCACAAATTTCATGGAGCCATACCGTTCAGGCGGCATGCAGATCGTCCTACTGATCCTGCTGACGCTCTTCGCTGCGGATCTGTACTGGATGAAACAAGCCACCAAGCCGCCGACCTACCCGCGGTTCATCGGAACCAATGACCGCGTCGAACGCACTGACCTTGTAGGAGCGCAGCGATGAGTATCACCATGACGATCATCGTCTATACCAGCGTCGGCACAATCGGCATCTATCTCGTTGCCCTGTACTTCCTGCGAGCCCAACCTGCCCTCACCGACGTGATGTCCAGGATGTCCGGACCCGCGCCGGAGAAGGCAAGCACAGCAGGGACATCACTCGTCGACGGGCTCGCCAACAAGCTCGGCCTGCGCGTACATCCCTACCTACAAGACAGCCGATTCCTCACCCTCCCCACATCGGACCTCTCACTGCTGCACAAAGATCCGGCGCACGTCCTCGGTGAAAAACTTGTCGCGGCATTCTTCGGTCTGTTGATCTTCCCGATACTGAATCTGATTCTGACCGCGTTCGGATTGGGATTGGCATGGTCGATGCCGGCGATCCTCTCACTCGCGACCGCCGTCTTCCTCTTCGTGATTCCCGACATCGACATTCGGCGCCGCGCAGCTGCGGCTCGCGCCGAATTCGCACAAGCCCTCAGCTCCTACATCGACCTGGTCGCGCTATGCCGACGAGGCGGAATCGGATCCACGCAATCCCTCGAGATCGCCGCCCAAGTCGGAGACAGCTGGGTGTTCCTACGACTGGACGAGGAACTGTACGAAGCCGGCCGCTCCGGCGAAGCGCCCTGGAGTGCCCTCACTCGCGTCTCTCAGCAGCTCGGACTCGCAGAACTCGGCGACCTCGCAGACATCATGACGATGACAGGCGACAAAGGCGCCAGCGTCTACACCTCACTGCGAGCCAAAGCCGCCAGCCTGCGTTCCGCACAAACCTCCGCTGAACAGTCCGCCGCCGTCGAGGCAACAGAGAAGCTTGCCATGCCCCTCGCCGGCCTCGCCGGCCTGTTCATGGCACTACTCCTGATCCCGGCCGTGACCGTCATCAGCGGCTAACCAACAACAAGAAAGGAATGCCCTCTGAACAGGCAAAACAAAGAAGGACCCATCGACCGGACTCATCCAGTCCAGGACAACTGCTACACATCCAGCACACCAATAAGGAGCACGCCATGACCACCAAGGCCATCACCACCACCCGACGCGCAACCCGCGCTGCCATCACCTCGTACCTCGCACTCACGATGATGTTCGTCGCCGCACTCGCCGGCAGCCTTCTGCAGCGTGCAGGCGGTAGGGATTCGGACCGTGGTCCGTCCACCCTCGAGTACGTCATCCTCGCCGGAATCTTCGCCGTCGCGGCCATCGCTGCCGGCGCCGTAGTCGTCCAGAAGATCCAGTCCCGCGCGGACTCCATCCCCGACTGAAACTGCCGAGCGCAGTTCGGATGCTGGAGAACAAAACCATGGGCCTATCGATAGCGCTGAGGACATGGAGTGCAACGTCGCTCTCCAGTGCTCGGCGCTATCGATGCACGACAGGATCCAGCCCTGCCATTCCGAGAACGAGAGAAACGAGAGAAGGGGTGTTTAGGTGTTGATCGCGATGAGCATTTTCGCTGGCGCACTTGCCCTCTGCGGCGTTGTCTGCCTCGTCTTCAGCTATTGGACGATGGAGCACGTAATTCTGTGGGCGATGTGGGCATCACTTCTGGTGACGTTTTGTTTCTTCTTTTTCCCGTGGAGAACATCTCTGGTCGTTATCGGGGGTGTGGTACTCGGAGTGGGCGGTCTTTTCGGTCTCCGCTACGTCATCGACACAACGATGCAACGACGGCGAGGAGCAACCGAAGTACTCCGCCTTCCGTTGTGATTCTTCCTTGCCGAACGAATGATTTTGGATCGGCTTCATACGAAACAGAATTCACCGACCACCAGTCCCGCTGAAAGGTAGAAAACGGATGATGACCACACTCGGCGTACTGCTCGTCACGATGGCTCTCTTGCTGGCGATAGAAACCATCATCGATGACCACTCCATGGCGTTCATTTACGCCCCCATGGCAGCGGTAATCATGATAATCGTCCTGCCGTTCCTGGCAACCGACCTGATGACCGACGAAAACACGTCCCGTGCAGCACGTTTCGGCACTTTTGCCGCAGCATTCCCCCTCTCCATAGCCTTTGTAGCCGCAGTGACATGTTCTGCCGTGTTCGTCCGCAACCGTGTGGAAACCAAACGCAGAATCGCAGCCCAAAGAGATCTCGCCACCTAACCCGACCCCACCATCCGGACCGCAGAGAAACGGACAGTCATGACACTGGAACAGCTGATCGACCGGTGGCGCCACGACGACCGAGGGCCCACCACGCTCGTCACCGTCATCGCGATGGTCGCTTTCCTGATGATGTTCTCCGTACTGCTGCAAACCGCCCTGTTCTTCCACGCACGGGACGTCGCCAACACCTGCGGCGAAAAAGCATTGCAAGCCACACGTTCTCAGCAAGGGAACCAGGCGCTCGGGCTCGCTGCAGCGAACGCGTGCATCGCGAAGTCGGGATCGGGTGACCTTCAAGCGCCGGTCGTGACGGTGAACAAGACACTCCGCGAAAGCACCGTCACGATCACCGGAAAGTCTCCGTCCCTCGTCCCGGGGCTGGAATTCGCCATAACCGTCGACCACACCAAACCCACAGAGCGCGTGACCAATCCCGGAGGTGTCGGATGAAGCTGAGCCAGTGGATCGCTCGCGCCCGCTCAAACGATCGAGGAGATGTGACCATCGAGTTGTGCCTCGCGATCGTCGTCCTCCTCGTCCTACTCGGATGGATGTACGCATACGGCATCAACCGTCAGGCACATCAAAAGGTCGAGCACGCCGCGGGAGAAGCCGCCCGAGCAGCATCGCTCTCACGTACCGCCACTCAAGCCAACCCCCTCGCATACCAAGCGGCCATGGACTCCATGGACGGTCAAGGACTCAAATGCACGACCATGAACGTCAGCGCTGACACCTCCGGATTCCGCACTCGCCCAGGAGTATCCGCAACCGTCGAAGTCACCGTCAGTTGTGAAGTCCCCTACGACGCCCTCGGATGGCCCGGCGTCAGCGGAGGACGAACGATCGAGGTCACTGCAATCTCACCCATCGACACCTTCCGGGAGCGCACCAGATGATCACCGCACTGCGTAAGCGACTCACCTCCAGGCTCCCCGAGGAACGCGACAAGGGCGCCGTGACGCTGATGACCGTGATACTCGCTCCCATCCTCATATTCTTCGTGTGGGGACTCATCGTCGACGGCGGTGGAATGCACACCGCAGCTCAACGCGCGGACAACGTCGCAGAAGACGCCGCCCGGGCGTCCGGACAGCAGATCGTCGGATCGCTCAGTGCGCGAGGGATCGATACGGTTGTCGACCCCGTACGCGCCGTGGCGGCCGCGAAACGCTACCTCGCCGACGCCGGTGTCGAGGGTGAGGTCATCCCCACAGGGCCTCGCACACTGCTGATCACCACCCGCATCGTGTACGACAACAAGCTTTTGCCCCTTGGTTCGAAAGTGATCACGGGTAGTGCAACGGTGAACCTCAACCGCACCAACGCGGGGGAGGTGTACCGGCCATGAGTGCTCGCACAGTCCGATCCCGCCTCGCAGGACTCGGGTACCTCCTGATCCTGCTTCTGCTCGTGGCAGGGATCCCCGCAGCACTGTGGGCATTGCGCGGTAATCCTCTCGACATCCCCTTTTCGGATTTCGAGAGTCTGCTCTCTAGCCCCGACGACGGCAGCCTCCTCGTCGCACTTCTGCCGCTCGTCGGCTGGGTCGCGTGGGCGACATTTACCCTCCCGATCCTTGTCGAGCTCGCAGCCACACTCCGGGGCGTCAAGGCACCGAAGATCCGGCTTCTCGGGTCGCAACAGAAAACGGCGACTTTCCTCGTCAGTGGTGCACTGCTTCTGCTGACAGCCGGCACCGCAACCGCGACACCTGCACTCTCGCAACCAGTAGACAGTGCATCACCTGCGCCCTACGCACCGATCGCCGCACAGCAAGACCCGAGCGGCCCCGCCCACACTCAGGTGGACCCGCGCGCTGCACGGCCCGCGGTTAAACCCGCCGGCCCGACCGTGACCACCGTCCGCGGAGACACCCTGTGGGGACTCGCCCACACTCACCTCGGCGACGGGAGGCTGTTCACCGAACTGCTCGAACTGAACAAAGACGTTGTGCCCGAAGCGGGATTCCTCGCAGAGGGAATGACGCTGCAACTCCCTGCGGCAGTGCAGGACGTCGTACAAGGGGCCTACACCGTCCAAGCTGGAGACACACTCTGGGACATCGCCGATCGAGAGCTCGGCGATCCTTTGCGTTTTTCTGAGATCACCACTGCGGACGGGTCGCCAGCCGGAGACCTGATCACAGTCGGACAGCAATTGATCATTCCGTCCGCGTCCGCCCAAACACCCGTGCCGGCAGCGGAGGCAGCCCCCCAGCCGGCGGCCGTACCTGCGCCGGTTGAGGCGCCGGTGCCA
>NZ_BCWH01000006.1:48191-68578 GCF_001653035.1 Rhodococcus sp. YH3-3
TCTCCGCGCTCGCCGCCGCCGGCCTGACCGGCCATCTCGCGCTGTGCCGTCGGCAACAGCAGCATCGCCGCCGCCGCGGCGAGCGCATCGCCCTGCCCGCCAAGGAAGCAATCCTTGCCGAACAGGCCTTGACGGCCGCTGTCGATCCGTTGACCACCGCTCATGTCGACACTGCATTGCGGAACCTCGCGCAGTACTGCCGAGCGAACGAGATCTCCATCCCCAGTCTCCTTGCGGTTTTCATCGGTGACGACACGATCGAACTCGGATTGCTCGAGGAGATCTCGCTGCCCCAGCCATGGATGCAATCAGACGACGACACGTGGATGGTCGACCCACGGGCGTTCCCTCGTTCGGTCCCGGACATCGACGTCAGCCCATACCCAGCCCTGACCGCGATGGGAACGAGCGACGATGGACGAGAGCTCATGCTCAATTTGGAGGAAATAGGGCATCTCTCCATCACCGGCACACCTACCGCCACCGCAAATGTGCTTCGCGCGATGGCCGTCGAGCTTGCCGTATCGCCGCTGGCAGATTCCCTTCACCTCAACGTCGTCGGATACTGCGGCGACCTCGCAGGCGCAGTGAACACTGGCCGTATCACGCACTCCGACAACACCGACGAGGTGTTGGCGCGCTTGGCTCGCCATCTCGAACGCGACGCCGGCATCCTCGACGAGAACGAGGTTGCATCCATCGCACAGGCACGGAGCGTGTACGAGACCAGTGAGCTGACTGCTCCGGAAATCGTCCTCATCTCCGACCCGTTGACAGCTGAACAAACAGAAATCCTGACCTCGATCGCCCATAGCGCCCCGCGGATCGCGTTCGCTGCAGTCACAACGCAGAACTCGAACACTCGCTCCGACTGGACATTGGATGTCGCCGACGACGGCACCGCAACACTGGTCCGCCCTGGTATCGCATCAGCACAGCTCACTGTCACAACACTCGACGAAGCCGGCTACGAGAGCATTGTCAGTCTGTATGCCACTACCGCCCATGATTCTTCCCCAGCTGTCGAACCGGAGGCCTCGGACTTCGGTTGGGAGGGGGCACGTCTCGACTGCGAGATCACGACCGAGAATCTCATCACCAGTACCGACCCTGCGGCTTTCACGGTAGTTCGGAACGACGACAACGTATTTGAGGAAATCAACTCCGAGACAGTCGGTGACATCGACATCGACACCGACTCTGCGGCTGAGACCGAAACCGAGATTGTTGCGTCCCATCCCGAGCTTCCCGCGGCTCCACACATTTGGATTCGCGTCCTCGGAGAGCCCACCCTCGCGCCACTTACTCCGGGCTCAACGGACCGCGAGAACTCGCGAAGCCTCACCGAAATCGCAGCTCTACTGGCATTCAGCGACGGCGGAGTGCCCGCAACTGAGCTCACCGCAAAGATGTGGCCGCACGACGTCGAACTCGTCAATGCGGCCAGCACTGCCGAAGAAGCGAAGACGGCAAACGCGCGGCTCCGTAGCCGCCGCAACCAAGCCGTCACACGACTGCGCAGCTGGATGGGAGATACCGACACCGGGGACGCAGCGCTCATCAAGTCCGGAGACCGAACCGGCCGAACGCCACTTCGCCTCCACCCTTCAGTGACCACAGACTGGGACTACTGGAACCAGCTCGTCGACGCTCACCCTGCGACGACGACAACCGAACGCCTTGAATCCGCTCTCGCGCTGGTGACCGGTCAGCCCTTCACCAGCGACGACCCGATTGCCTACCGGTGGGCAGATCACATAAAGCAGGAAATGATCTCCGCGATCACCGACGTCGCAGAAGAGCTCGCCGGCCGCTACATCCGCGGCGAACAGGTCACCCAGGACCTCGATGCCGCAGGAAAGGCAGCCCGGGCCGGCCTCACGGTCGACAGTGCTCACGAAGGCTGCTGGCGAGCAGCCATCATCGCCACCCACTTCTCCGGGGACATCGAAACTACCCAAACCCTCATCGACACCCTCAAAAGCGAACTCGACGAACTGCAAGTCGACGCACACCCGGAGACCAACGAACTTCTCAGACAGCTCGACACCACCACCGACTACCGCATCGGAGCCGCATCATGAACCGCCGCCTCGCAGCCATGCTCACCCTCACTGCGGCGGCCTGCCTGACCGCAAGCTGCAGCATCCTCAGCCCGGAGCCCGGCACCCTCGACACCAGCAGCGGCCCGACCTTTACCGGCCCCCCTGGATCGGGAAAATCACCTGAACAGCAAGCAGGAGAAGGTGCCCTCGCCAAGATCAGCGAGTACTACACCGTGCTCGCACGATTGAATTCCGACCCCGCTGCCCCGCTCTCTGACCTCGATGCCGTCGCGGCCGGCCGTTTCCTCGACAGGACCAAGAAAGAGATCACAACCAGTCGCAACGGAAACCCGACGCCACCAAGCGATCTCAAAGTACTCAAGAACGTGATTACCAAACACGACATCCCCATCGACGAGACCGGCGCACCGACAGCGGGAACTGCCACGCTCCAAATGGACGTCTGCATCAGCAAGCCTGTGGACAAACTCGAACTCGGAAAACCGATCCTGACGAACCCGTCATGGCCCGACCCAGCAGGATGGAGAGTCACAGCCGACTACACACAACCCGGAACACCCTGCAGCGCCGGAAGCTTCTAGGAGACAACAACATGGCCCACAACAGAATTCGACGAACCACAGCAGCAGCAGTCGCAGCTGTTGCCCTACTAGCCGGCGTCGCAGCTTGTTCCAGCAATTCCGACGAGCCGAACGTCACTCTCACTGCAACCGGAAACCCCGCTTTCGATGGTCCAGACGGCAAGACCGAGGCGAAGACGCCCGACGAGCAAGCGCGGAGCCAAGCGATCGCCAAGGTCAACGAGTTTTATGCTGCCCTCGGAAGCATTGAAGCTGACCCAACAGCTTCTGTGGATGCGATCGGCGGTGTGGCTGGGGACCCAGTCTTGAACGACCGAGTCGGGGACATCATGCTTCGACGGTCGCAAGGCATCACCAGTACCGGAGCCATTTCCGTCATCAAATCCTCGGTGACGGATCTGAGCGCACCGGTAGATGATCAGGGAAAACCCCGCGCGGAAGCCGCGTGGGTTCACGTTCAGGCCTGCACTGATATCTCCGGCTGGAATGCCGTATTTCCGGACGGATCAAGTGCGATGAAGCCCGACCGCGGCCAGTTCGAGTCCACCAACATCACCGTTCGGAACCCCGCGTGGCCTGATTCGAATGGCTGGCGCGTCACAAGTCAAACAGTTGAGAAGGTGCAATCATGCGACTAGCAATGAGAATTTTCGCCACTGCGACACTGGTTTGCGGCGTTCTGGTCACGGGGAGTCAATCAGCGTTGGCGCAGCCAGGCGTAGGTGGAGGTGGAGTTGACGTATCGTCCTCGCCCGGTGGTGCGAATGTGACAGTGGGTGGCGGCTACGTGAGTGCGCCCGCGGGCTCAGGCGCCGGCGCGGGGGCCGCGGGAGACCTCCGTCCGGGACCCTCAACGCGATCCTGCAAGGCGCATGTCTCGGCACACCGGGGGGATGCCCCGCACCGCCTGCGGCACCCGGTATCGAGATCCCGCCGACGCCGCCCTCAATGGCGGAGATCATGAATACGGTGTCTATGGCGATCACCGCTATGCAGCTCGAAAAGCCTCCGATGTGCTGGACACCTGAACCTGCGAACTCAGGTGGAGGTCAACGTACCGGTCTCGTGGGTAAGGAGAGCTGGGCTTTCATGTGCCCCAACGACGTTCGCGAATCCACGACAGGCCCGGTCAACCGAGCAGCCACCTCGGGTGTGGTAACCGTCACCGCGAACGCCATCAACACCGGTGTCCTCATCAATCACGGCGATGGAGACGTGCAATTGTGCCCGGGTGCATTGCTGCCGTTCACTCCGTATACCGATGCTGTTGACGCCAGCCCTCTTTCGCCCGCCAGCGGAACTCCATCGCCCACATGCGGACATCGTCTCGCAAAATCGTCCATTGGACAGCCGCAAGACGTCTTCAAGGTCAGCGCCACCAGCAACTGGGTGGTCACGTGGACTGCCACTTGGCCAGGCGGCACGATGGGCGGTGTAGCCCCCACTCCGTTGACGTCGATGTACGACCGGCGGGTAGGCGAATTGCAGGTCTTGGTCACACCGAACTGAATTCAGCCAATGGATGCCCGCGTCATTTTGAACTGTCCAGTTCGAGTGACGCGGGCATCTTTGTCGGCAGAACGAGAAGGGAATCATAGGTGGGCACCTATCATCACGTGGTCCTACGCTCGGCGCCAGGCGAATACGTCGCCAGGATAAGGCCGAGCGCATTCGGATGCGACATCAAGGTCGGTAGGGGAGGTTGGTTTGATCAGAATCGGCTCCCGGCCATCATGGCATTCGCGGAGAAGTATTTCGACTGTTCCCTGACGGTGATCTGGGTGGACGACCTGTCCTGTGACGGTTGGGAATACGACTCGTCACTGGTAGCTCCGTGGGACGGCCCGGTGTCCCTTGATGACGAACCTGAACTTCCTCACCTGGTACCGGCCAGCTCGCCAGGCAAAGCAGACGCCGCTTGTCCGAACATCATTGTCGAGGGGATGTAACTACACGTGCTGACCGGGGATCCGAGCGAGGAAACATCGTTGTCATTGGGTGAAATCCGGAGGGCCATAGTGCAATCGTCATTTCTGACTGCGAGACAAAAGCTCTCGTATCTGGGCGCGTGGTCGGTTCATATTCGTGAGGCATCCCGCAATGCAGCTAGGGTTGAGGACTACAGGCAGGCGACTGATGTTGCTGTCCGCGTCTCGGGACTGTAAGAACAACGGTGTAACTCTGAAAGGAGATACGCCACTATGACTGATGTGATTGATCGTGAGACAGAGACGAACTCGGCTCAGCCGGGTATCAGCGATGCGCGGCTCAAAGAGCTGGTCGAGCAGGCGCGAGCCGAAGGGCTGCAGTTGACCGGAGATGGTGGATTGCTGTCGAAGCTGACCAAGCTAGTCGTGGAGTCCGCGCTCGAAGGCGAGATGGACGACCACCTCGGATACGGCAAGAGCGACCCGGCAGGCAGGGGCAGCGGCAACTCCCGCAACGGCAGACGCACCAAGAACGTGTTGACCGAGGCCGGCCCGGTCGAACTCGAGGTGCCCCGTGACCGGGATTCCTCCTTCGAACCGAAGATCGTGGCCAAGCGGCAGCGTCGGCTCTCAGGCGTGGAGGACATGGTGATCTCATTGTCGGCCAAGGGTTTGACGACCGGTGAGATCGCTGCACACCTGGCCGAGGTGTACGGAGCCGATGTGTCCAAGCAGACGATCTCGACGATCACCGAGCGGGTGATGGAAGGCATGGCCGAGTGGCAGAACCGGCCGTTGGACCCTGTGTACCCGGTGCTGTTCATCGACTGCATCCACGTCAAGATTCGCGAGGGCAACGTCGCCAACCGGCCGATCTACGTCGCGATGGGGGTGACTGTCGACGGCACCCGCGACATCCTCGGATTGTGGGCCGGTGAGCACGGCGACGGGGAAGGGAGCGAAGTACTGGCTTCGGGTGTTGTCCGAGCTGAAAAACCGTGGTGTGCAGGATGTTCTGATCGTCGTGTGCGACGGTCTCAAGCATCTACCCGACTCGATCGAGCAAGTGTGGCCACAGACCATCGTGCAGACTTGTGTGGTCCATCTTCTCCGTAACACCTACGCCTATGCCTCCCGCAAGGACTGGTCCGAGATCGCCAAGGACCTCAAACCCGTCTACACGGCTCCGTCGGAGCAGGCCGCGCTCGACCGATTCGCAGAGTTCAGTGACAAATGGGAGAAACGCTATCCCGCGATCATCAGGCTCTGGACCAATGCCTGGGCTGAGTTCGTGCCGTTCCTACAATTCGACAACGCCATCCGGCAGGTCATCTACACGACCAACGCCATCGAAAGTGTCAACGCCCGAATCCGCAGGGCTATCAAGGCCCGTGGACACTTTCCGACCGAGGCCGCGGCCTTGAAATGCGTGTATCTGGCCATCATGAGCCTCGACCCGAAAGGCACCGCCCGCCAACGCTGGTCCAACCGATGGAAGGCAGCACTGAATGCCTTCGAGATAACGTTCGACGGACGGCTGTCTGCCGGACGAAAGTAGTTAGAAATCAATCAATTACACCGTTTTCTGGACAGACCCCGCGTCTCGGCATTGCGAGCCTGTGTGAATGCGGTTGATCCGGAGCTGATTTCGGACTTGTCGGCGACGTTGAACCCATACGCAGAATCTCCCGACCCCAACCCCTTTGAGGATGCACTCAGATCTGAATTCGGGGATTCGGTTGGTGCTGAGATTAACCAACTGGCCGTGCACTGGAATGCGAGAGTCGACCTTCCGTGGCCGATGTTGATGCACCAGGCCGTTGACAGCACAAGCAGGTATCTGGCCTTGGACAGCCTGTCGGGGGTCGATCGTGGAGAGACGCGATTGGCTGCAGCTTTGGCAGTTGCGATCCCGATGGTGGTGCGTAGCGAATTCGCCGAGATCGGTGTTCGGGGTCGCTATGTTTTGTTGTGGCGGGGGCTGGGGAAGTTCGGGGTAAGCCCGCGGCCTGAGGTTTGGCCTGAACTGGCGGCGCGCCGGGTACCTCATGATTACAGCGCGCAGCCTCTGTCGTCGTTTACGACCGACCTCGATGTTGCTTCGGATTTCGCGAGGGACGGTGAGGGGATTTTGTTGGCTGAGTTGGTTCCGTTGTCGGCTGTATTTTCGACTTCGCTGGTGTTGGGGTTCTTGGGGGCTGAGGTGGTCGTGCGAGATCATCGCCACCGATGGCTGGTGCCTCTCCGCCGGACCGAGGGCGCTTGGGTAGTTGACTACAGTCCGCCCTGATTGGTCTTCTCCCGGGCGGCCATCGCAGTCTCGCGTTGCTTGCAGTTGCGTGCTTGTGTTGCGTGTTGGATTACCTTGTGGCGGTGTAGAACTGTGGAGCGTCAGTCTGGTTGAGTTGTGGGTGTCAATATTGTGAAATTCGAGCGGGTGGGGGAGTTTGGATGAGGCAGCTGCCGACTTCGATTCAGGAGGAGAGCGCTTCAGATGGGGGGACGGGCCGTTGGTGGGCGTGGTGGAGCGAGCGGATGCATTTGGTTCTGCTGATCGGTGTCCCCGCGTCAATCCTGCTGTTGTTCTGGTCCAACGTAATTTGGACGTCGATCGACCAGTATCTCAATCCGACTTCCGGGGCGGCAGTGGATGTTTCGCCCGATCCTGGGATTGCGGAGGACGTTATCGCTACTAGCGTGGCGGTGGCGTGCGGGTGGTTCACGTTCTTGGTTGTTCGCAGATTCTGGGGTCCGGTCGATCGATCTGCGCCGTGGCTCGCAGGTGTGGGCCGTCGTCGGCGGTTCCTCGGAGCTGCAGGAATTTGGGCGGTCGGTCAGGCTCTGGCAATTGCGTTTCGGGCATTTGTCGGTGAGGGCTCAACTGGCAGTCCCTCGGTCGAGGGTGGTTGGTTCTCCTGGGACGTCGTGAAGCCGGTCCTGCTGGCGGGGTTGATGGAAGAGGTCTTCTTTGCCGGGCTAGCGGTATTGGTAGGTCTGCGATTCCGGATCAACCTCATCGTGGTGATCGGCATTTCAGCGATTCTTCGTGGAGCCTTACACGTATATCAGGGGTGGGAGTTGGCAGTCGGGGCGATGTTGTGGGGCGGGTTTGCTGTTTTCGCGTACTACCGTTATCGATCGCTCTTGGGATTAGTTGTGCCTCACAGTATTTTCAATCTTGGCGTGGCGGCGGGTTGGATGGGACAGCGATGGTTGGTCGTGGCCGTCGCGGTCGTAGTGGTCGGCTTTGCTGTTGTCTACATCGCAGAGATCGAGAGGTCGCGCGGTTCTCGTTTGGGCACTGAGGGTGGGGTAAACGTGGGCGATCGGCAATCGCGGTCAGTTGTGTTGACCGGTGAGCCTTAAAGGCCAGAAGCATCAAAGAAGGCCTGTTCGAGTGCGTGAACAGGGCCTTTTGCCAACTAGATGCATCGGAGGATTCGTACGGGTGGGTCGCGGGACCGTGCTCAATGTCTGTCTCTGCCCATATCGTTGGGGATATGACGGAGAATCGAAGCTTTCTTGATCGTCCGAAACCGTGGCTGGATGCTCCCCGCCCGGGGCCGACTGTCGTTGTCGACATTGATGGTGTCGTTGCGGATATGCGCAATTTCGAGGGGTTGATCGCCGCGCCGTCATACGCCGATCGAGATTGGAAGCGGTTTCATACCCATTTCGGTGAGGCTTCCCTGAACCGCGCGGGCGGAAAGTTGGTTCGGGCGCTCGACAGTGCAGGTTTCACCATTGCTTACAGCACAACCCGCTTGGACCAGTTCAATCGGACATCTGATCGGTGGATCCGGGCGAAGTCGTTGCCGCCCGGTCATATCGAATCACGGAGCTTGTGGGTGGACGGAACTGTGCGGCGGGCGTTTGATGTCAAACGTCGGCATTGGTGGCGGTGGGAAAACCACTACGCAGAGACGAGCCCGATAGTTGCCTGGATCGACGACGAACCAGACGCAGTCGACGCGCTTCGGGGGGAGGGTTGCCCGGCGTGGTTGTTCTCGGAGCTCGTCGATCGCCTCAAAGTCGGCGATGTGGTTCCTGCACTTGCGTCCGGACCGGAACCCGTTGATGTTCTCGCTGCGAGGAAGGCGGAGGCTTTGCCGCTGTGGGAGGAATTCGACGAGCGGTTCAAGGTCAAACACGCGCGGTGGCAGAAACGGCACGCGGAACGAATGCGGAGTCGCCAACAGGATCAACGAGTGGATGGCGATGGAGCTGTTCGCGTCTGAGCCATTCTGTGAAGGTGGCTCACCGCATCGACGATGGACATCGATGCGGTGAGCCGGAGCACACTACGCCAGCAATGCGCCGCTGACGATGCTACTGCACCCCTGCTCGGAGGTGCGGAGATTAGGCTCAGCCGCATGACCCTCTGGTTCTTGCGCTCTCGATCCAACAAGTACGCGGTAAGAGTCGACATCGCCGCTGCTGCTGCGGATCTTCGTGGGCGAATGCGCGCTGTACGTGAGATGAGTTCTCCTGCAGGAAGTGTGGACTGGGAGTCGGCGCGTGAGATCGCTGGGAAGTGTGATTTTCAGTTCGTGGCGGCCGCCCGAACGCTTCCTTTTCTCGAGAGGCGCTTGGCGTTGGCGTGGGAGCGGTCGCTGGTCATGAGTTGTTGGTATGGCCGAGGTAATCGACACGGTTTCGAGCTCCTTGAGGAACGCGGCTTTGCGCTTATGGCGATGCTCCCGCAAGGGGCTGAAGCGTCGGTCTGTCGCGAGTTCGTCGATGCGGTCGTCCATCGCAACGAGATGGGCTCCCGCGTCGATGGGGTAGGCGAGTCGGTGGCTGCGGCGGAACCTGCGCTGGTCGAAGTGAATCAGAAAGCGTTGCGCCGACGAATGAAGGACGAGCGACAACTGATCGTGCTCGAGAGCGTGATCGGTGGCCAGTCCGGACGGATCGGTCAAAGCCTGCGGCATTATGTGCCGTGGCTCGACTTCGCGTGTGAGTATCTCGAGGATCCACGGGAGGTTCAGGAGCTGGAGATGCTTGTCGCTCGTTGGCGCATCGAGCGTTCGAAATACGTTGTGGAGAACCCGGATTATGCACACGTGCGGATTGTCGACGTGAAGACGGCGCAGGGCGGACCGCACCACAGAGAGGGCATGTAGATGAGTACTGAACCATGTCGAATCAGCGAAGGCAGCGCTCTGCACGCCGATGACCCGGATCCGTTGCGGCAGTACTGGTACACCGCTGATGACCTGGTGGATATCTTCGGTTACCGGCGGGACGCCTTGGAAGGTTTGTTCGGTGAAGCGACGCCGGGGCCTGGCGGGTTGGTGGGGTGGACGACGTCGGTGGTGTGGAAGATCGAGAGTGAAGTGATTGTGCCGGCGGTGGAATTGTTGGCGTCGAGTTTCCGCGATCAGGAGTCGATTGATCTCACGGTGTATCGGTCGTCGGCTGGCTGAGGCTCTGCGATTAACTGCCGCTTGCGGGGCCTTACATGTTGAGCTGGTTGGCCAGTCGACTGATCGGGCGCGGTTCGATGCTCAGGTTCCTCGGCTGAGGAACTCCGATGATGTGCACTCCGGCGCTGGCGCGGACGTGTGCGTCGCCGTTGATGGAGACAGAGGAAGTGTCTGTCGCTGCGACGAGAGTGTGGCCGGCCGCTTGGACGTGGCACTGGGAGTGGGCGAAGACGACAGCCTGATCTTCGGCGCGAATCTTGGCGTGATCGGTACCGACAATGTGGCTTTTCCCGCGTGCTTCGATGGTGACGCCATCGAATGCTTCGACGTGCGCGAATTCGTAGGCGGTGACACGGGCGCGGTGGGAGGCCTGTAGGAAGCATCGACCGGCGGCAGCGATGGATCCTCCGCTGATTCCGGCACACGATTGACCGATGATCTTCACGTCGACTCCGTGCGGGACATGGCCGAGGTCGAACCACAGGTCAGGGTCGGCGTCGATGATCAGTCGTTTGGCGCCGCTGCGGATGTGGTGGGTGTATTCGCTGAAGGTGTGAACGATCAATGCTGGACGGGAGGAACGTGCCGGGTGGAGTCGTGCGCGGTGGTGGGCAGCTTTTCCGATGGGGGCGTTCATAGGGTGATGTTGCCTCTACTGGTGAGTTTTCGAGTGGTTTTGGCGGCGGCGAGTCCGGTCACGATGCGGGAACATCGTCGTTCGAGAGCAGCACGAGCGGATTTTCAGGCATCTGAGATGTGCGGTCAGTGATAGTCCATGGCATGGACAGCGCACGCCCCAGCGGCCAAACGATGAGTTCGGAAGCCCGCGTTGTCCGGTAGAGCGGTTAGGGTCGGGTTCTGCCTGTGACCACGGGTGATGGACGCGCTGAAGGAGCTTTCCGAGATGGCCGAATCGAATGTGGAGTCAGGAAATACTGCCGACGGTGCTTCGACTTCTCTCTCCGCTGAGGAAGTCGAGTCCACAACGCCTGGCCGTGGTCAACGACCGGGGCTTGTCACCGCCGCCGACGCAGGAAGGCGGAAACCCCCTCTCTCGACGTATCTGCCGATCCTGGGTGTCATTGCTGTGAGTGTGGCGGTGTGGATCGCTGCTCGCTGGGCGTTCGGTCGTCACGAGCAGGCTGGCCTGTGGTCGGTCGCGTCGTTCGCTGCTCTGGCTGGGGCGGCGGTGAGCGTGGCGGTGCGTCCGATGATGGCAAGTTTGTGTGCACTCGTGCAGATTCCCGTGAGGCCGACCAGTCGCTCGATCGGCCCGGCAGTGGCAACAGCAGGATTGTGGTTCGGGGCCGTGATGATCGCCGGAGGCGACGCGATCTTGCCGGCATGGCTCACGGTGGCGGCTTTGTCTGTCTGGGCCGCGTGGATTGACCACTTCACCTTGCGGTTCCCCTTGCCGCTGATTCGTGCAGTCACCGCGGCGGGTCTGCTGCTCGGCGCGATGGCAGTGGTGGTCGATCAGGACCCTGCCGCGGGTCTTCGTGCTGTGGTGGCCGGCGCCGCGATATTCGCCAGTTACCTGGTGTTCGCGATCATTACGCGCGGTCACCCCGGTTTGGCGGATGTGAGGTTGAGCTTCATTCTCACTGCAGCTGTCGGATGGGTCGGTTGGATGAACGTGGCTTCGGCAGTGCTGCTGCCGAATATCCTGGCGGTAATAGGGGTGGCGGTAGCCAAGGTGTTCGGAGGCAGAAAGGTCCGGGGTGTGGAGTTCGGGTTCGCTCCGTACCTCGTTGTCGGAACCGCGCTCGCTGTCGCGTTGCCTGCGGGCTGGTGGATGTTGTGAATCTGACGCAAATGCGGCCGTACCGAGGAGAGGAACTGGACAATGCGCTGGCGCCGGCGGAATCGTTTTCACTCGCCGAACCGGGTGGAAATGGTGGATGAGTTACTCGATCACGTTCACCAGGTCGCCGAACGCACTCTGCCGGCATCGGATGCTCCGGGATCGGCCGGTGTGCGGCGTCTGCATGTGGTGTCGACGATGATCCGTGAGCTGGAGGAGGACATGCGCACTGACAACGCCATCGGAAGCACGACAGTCGAGTCGGTCAGTTTGGGACAGTTCTACGTGATGACCGCACACGGATGCGCAACACGCCTCGCTGCGGATCTCGATGCGGAAGACACTCCGGAGCGCGATGACGAAAGACTTGCCGCATTGGATGAATTTCATGCTGTTCAAGCAGCCACCGGGATCACCGTCGACGTTCACCGGATGCCTACTTCTCCGGAAGGGATCAAGGTTCTGACGGAGTTGGTACGACGAGCTCACAGCGGCGACATGACGCCGGCGCATGTCGAGAATGTGCGTGAGGTCGGGAGATTCGGTGCACTTCTTGACGTCCCTGTCCCTGATCGGGACATTCGCGGGCTGGTCGCGCACTTCGAACGCGTGGCGGGCAAGTCGTCGGGCCCGATCGGGCTGCGGATGCCGGTGGTGCGTGCCCGTGTGTTGGTCGCGTTCTTCGAGCGGTACGCAGCCAGACTGACCAAGACTGGGCAGGACGCGTTGCCGGCGCCGCATGTCCTCGAACACGCGACAGTGTGTGAATTGGCCGAGCGCGCAACGTGGCATCTCTATCGAGTCAGAAGCATCCGGCGGTAGTAAGTCGTCTTGAACCGGGATGAATATCGAATGGGGAAGTGGAGGAGAGGAAGAGGATGGACGAGAGAGCTAGGGACGTGAAGTCAGGCATCGTTCACACCGAACTTCCGTGTGAGTTCTGCGCGGAGCATCCGCAGTACTTTGCCGATGATCCTGTCGGGTTCGTGCGCGCAGCGAGGTGGGCCGCGGTCGTCAAAGACTGTTGTCATGGCAACGCCCCCGTGGACTACTTACTCTGCGACGAACATTGGGCCATGATCCGATTTCAGCAGTTGCCCGGCCAGTGCCGACGATGTGGGCGTATCGCCTATTCGGTAGCCGATATCGTCAGCACCGAGATTCCGCTAGGCCGGACCGCTGAGGGCGTGTGGCCGTTGGTAGGACGTGACATCCCTGTTCCTCGATTCAGTTGAATGGGTCCCGCAACAGACTTTGTGAAGGGTGAATAGCAGCGTGTTGATCATGGCGCTCGGAGAAGGTTTGACGCAGGGGCAGGCAACGATCATCGCGGCGGGGATCGCATTGGGGGCGGCGAGCATCGCGTTCTTGGGGATCTTCGTGAAGGCCCGATCCGACAGAGCGTTGCATGAGGCCACGCTTGGTGAGGATCGCGCAGTTCAGCGCCGACAGCAGGTCACTGAAGCTCTCTTGTCTGCGCTTGAGGCGATGAACCGGGCTGATGAGTTGGTGTCGAGTGATAACCCGATCATGGAGCGGGACTCTGATGCCTACCGTGACCGCGACAATCGCTACTACGCATGTGTTTCTGCGACGTTGAAACTGCAGATATTGGGGCTGGAGGATGCGCACTTGGAGATGTCCAAGTTTACGGGTTCGCTTGGCCCCCACTGGATGCTCGCTGACGAGGAAGGCATTGCGAGACCACACCGGGACACGTTCGGAATGATCATCCAAGCAAAGGCGTCGTTGCCGTATACGTTCAGCAACACGCTGGCGCAGTTTGATCAACGGGCGTTGCAACACTGACTGCGAACGGATTTGGCGGAGCCCGAATGAACAGCATTTCGCACCCGACCCGGAGACTGAACGCGGTGTCGACCAAGCAGAACAAAATGGGGCTGCATCCCGTGCGGGTACAGCCCCATTCTCGTGTTCTCTTGACTACCCGTTACTGGCGGCAGGCGGATTTTCGTAGTGGACTGCCAAGCTGGCGATCTCCGATCCTCGGAGTACCACCCGCTGCCACTGCGCTGGCAAATCGCTCAACTCCCCGCGAGGATTCTGCACGGAGAGCGGTGGGCAGAGCACGATCTCACGGTCAGCGACTTCCATATCCGGGGAGAAGGCGCCCACTCTCCCGTACCAAATGGCTCCGCTCTCCAATGTGGCCCGAACATGGACAGCCGTCGTCGGCGACGGTAGTTCTTCGCGCATCAACTTCGCCCAGGCAGAGGTGTACGTAATCTTGGCCGGGTTCTTCCGGTTGACGTACGCGAACGCGCCCCACGCGGCCAACATCGACACTGTCAGACCCAGCACCGCGGCGATGGAAACGGCGATAATGTGTCCTGTGATGTAGCTACTTCCACCTCGAATCATGGCGGACAAGTCTGGCATCGGATGCCAGTTGACGCACCTGGCCAGCCCAGCGAGCGCAAGCAATACGACGAAGGCCACGGCACTGCACACGGTTGAGACCAAAGCGATTCGACCGATTTCGGTGAATGTTGATTCCCGGCGCCGAACAGCCTTTCTCGCGGTGAGCTGGTCGTACAGCAAGCCTGGCGCCGCGAATACAAAGAACGCCAGGATGCTGAACCACGTGTTAAGCGTCATGAGTAGTCGTCAAAATCGCCCACAATGTCCGACAGTGGCCGACGGGGCGTCCCGTCCTCTGGCGTTTCCTGCTGCTGAACGGTTACCTCTGCAGCGGGCACAGGCAACGAATCGAGGGACTTTTCGACGTAATCGGCACCTGATTGGTCGGCGGTCGAGAGTGGTTCGGGTTTGGAAGTGAAATCGGGAGACGATGTCTTCTCTTGGTCAGTCATGGATTGTGTCCAATCGCTCGCGTACCGGCGTCTTTACCGGTCGCTGTGAGTTTCAGTGTGCACCACAAGGCCGACACAGACGGCGACCGCCGATGTGGAGTCGGATGTCGCGTGGGCAGGGAATTGTTTCTTCGCGGCAGGTCGAAGTTCCGAGAGGGCAAGGACTGTCCTGTGTTGTGTCTAATGTGGTGCGAATGTCAGAGACTCCCGACTTGGTTGCGCAGCGCAGACAGTTCAGCCAGAACGTCCTCAAGAGCATGTTGGACAGCTTCATTGCGCCCGAACTCAAAAAGCGCGATCTCGACACAGACCCCACTTCGATCGACCGATTCCTCGTGGAAATCCAACCGGGCCAACCAGATGCGATTGTTCGGCTGGGCGAGGAAGCATACGTAGACGTTATTTGCGACCGCGACGAGGTAGAGACTCACATCGTCAACATCAGACCTCAAGAACAAGCCGTCCATCCCGACAGTGGGTGGGTTTGCTATCTGCGAGTCGAGGAAGGTTTCGTTCTGCACTTCGACTTCCGCCGGTACAAACCCCGTGCCCAAGGTCTTCTCGTCAAAGCGCAGCAGTTCCTCGATGTCGCGATCGCCAGCGAAGCCCACCTTTCGGTGGCGCTCGACAATCTGCACTCGGCAGCGGAATTGACCGTTCAGGCCCTAATGCTTCTAGAAGGAAACACCACCCAAAGTCACCAAGAAAGGCGCGCGTGGCTCAAGCAATGGACGGACCATGAAAACAGTCCCAAGGAACACGCTGACCTCGTTGCTGACTTGGCTTCCAAGCGCAAAACTGTCCGTTACGGAGCTGAAACGCCCAGACTCAAACCTGGACGCTTCAAGAAGATGTGCACTCTGGTTCAACAGATGATCGACAGCTCGGAGGCTCGATTCGGCCCAAATTCGCCTACCGCGCGTTACACGCTTGCGGAGGATCTCGATCCTGCCGAAATAGATTGATATAACTCCTCTTCATGTCGTGCGAGGCTTCGTTCAGAGACGAGGATTCCCCCTCGCCTGTGGGCGAGTTCATTAGAACTGCTCACCGACGGCCCGGCCGAGGGATCCGCCATCTCGGACCGATTCCTTTCGACAGCCAACCCGTCGAGCGCGCTTTCCCACTAGACCGGGCTTGAAAGAAGGACGGTTCGGAAAGGGACAGCGCGGTGGTTGGCGCTGTCCTGTCCAGGTTCGAACCTATGGTCCTCCCACATGCCGTTTGGACGACGAGGAGTGAACCTGATGACTGTCGAGATTGTTCGTATTCATCCGACGGAAGCGAAGAAGATGCGCCGGCTCCACCGGCACTGGTCGCCGGGCACCGACGTTCCCGCGGGGCTTGGGGGCGCAGGAACGGTGGGCATTGTCGCATCGTCGGAATATCGGCAGCTCGGGTACGCGCTGGCATCAGCGCCTCATGGGCTGGTTCGTACCGCGCGTGAAGCAGGTTGGTCTCCGGAGGGTTGTGAGCGGCTTGCTGCACAAACCCGCATCGTCGAAGCTCTCGTCGTCAACCCGGATGTTCCCGACGCGACCACTGTCCGGGCCGCGCTGATCGAGCGGTTGATCGCCGAGCTCACCGACGACACGGCAGGCAACGGTCGCTTGTACGGCTCGACGGAGGACCTTCCGGAACGGGTGCAGTTCGGGCGCGAGTTGGGCTTCGAGGTGAGAGAGCCGAATACTCCGACGTGGGAACATCCGGGGTGCCGCACATTGCGATACAGCGGTGAAAGCCCCGGCTGCAGACAGTTCACCAGGACTTTGGGCGGGCCGCTGTGAACCGCGAGGAGGGCCGCTCGCGGACGCTGGTTGTCGCGGACGGAACCAGACTCGCGGTCCGCGAGGTCGGATCCCGAACGGCGCCGCTGACGGTGGTCTTCGTGCACGGCTTCTGCCTACACGGCGGTGCTTGGGAGCCTCAGCAACGCTCTGTGAGTAGGCAGTGGGGCGAGCGGGCGAGGTTGGTGTTCTTCGATCACCGAGGTCACGGTGGCTCAGGGGGTGCCGATGCCGGCACCTACACGATCAGCCAGCTCGGGCGCGACGTCGAGGAAATCATTGGTGCGGTAGCGCCCACCGGACCCGTTGTCCTCGTAGGTCATTCGATGGGAGGTATGGCGGTGTTGTCGTCCCTCGCACAACACGCCGATTCGACATCTCGTGTGGTCGGGGTGGGGTTGATCTCGACAGCCCTGAGCAACGTCGCTGGCGCCGGCATCGGGCGCGCGTTGAATACCCCGGCAGTCTCACTGCTCGGCGGTGCGTGCGCGCATGCACCAAGGTTGGTGGGGCGCAGCTGGAGTCTCTCGCGACGGCTGCTGACGCCCGTCATCGGCGCGACCTGTCCCATGGCTCCCGGCTCGGGCCTCCGAGCCGCAGCGACGTCGTACGAGATGGTCCACTCGACACCGATTGCGACGGTGGCGGCATTCTTGCGGGACCTGCGTCTCTACGACGCGTCTGCCGCGGTGGGAGCGCTCGGGCGAATCCCGGTATCGATCATGTGCGGAACCAGAGATCGGGTCACTCCGATCCTGCATTCACAGCAGCTGGCCGCGCTTTTGCCGAACGCCGAACTCGTTGCCGTCGCCGGTGGCCGCCACATGGTGGGTCTGGAACAGCCACAGGTCGTCGGAGAAGCGCTCGATCGGCTGCTTGTCCGTGCGCAGACCTATCACCGGGAGCATTCACCTACAACGGATCTGGTCGGAGCGTGACGTGAGCGTAGATAGTGCAGTAACCGCAGTGCGGTCCATGATCGCCGACATCGACGTGGATCCAGAGAGCGAAGAATTCTTGTGCGCGCTCGACCGGTTGTGGGAGCAGATGCTCAGCGAGCGCGTGGCGGAGATCGTCGGGCTCAGGCGTGAGCAGACGTGGAGTGCTGACGAGCCTGGATGGGAAGGAAATTCGTCGCTCGACTACTACCCTCGGCGCGATGTGTGGCGCACGACGGTACATACCGGTCGCACCGCCGGCGGTGAGGAGGTGAAGATTCCGCTCGCTCTTCTCGCGCCGGTTCTGATCGGACTTGTCCCGGTTCTTGCGGGCGTGACTGCGCCGGCTAACCCATTCGTCGCATTACTTGTCTGCATTGGTCTCGCCGCAGGGATAGAGGCGGTGGGGTTGTGGTGGTGGACCCGCCGCGATCCACTCCGTCTGAGTGAGGAGGACAAAACCGAGATCGGCGTCGCTGTGACAGCTCTGCAGACGTTGATCTCAGCGGGCGGAGCGCATGTCGAGCTGCGGTTGGCGTTGGCGGCATCGGCACTCGTCGACGAGATCCGCACCGTCCCTGTATGGGCCAGTGAGGATCTCGACATAGGCCGCATACGCCTGAATCTCGACGAGCAACTGGCCGAAATTCTCGCGCATGCCGGTGAACTCGCCACAGTGCGAGCAACTTTGGGAACCCCGGCGGCGGGTAGCAGCCCGCAAGCCCTCTCAGCGAGGGAAGCTCACCTGGTGAGCAGCCGATGGCTCGAGCGGGTCGAGCGTTCGCTGCTCACACGTGTAGCTGCGTTGTGGAGCTATCGTCGCCATCTGCTCGAGCTGCAGGAATCGATCGCTGCCGGTGAATCTCTCGACAGGATTCACGACGGGGACCAGGCCATCGAGGGCCTTCTGGTCAACTCGGCCGGCGATGATTTGGCAGCTTCGGCGATAGGTCAGTTGGCGATCGACCTCACAGACCTTCGGCGCGCACGAGAGTCCGCGTTGGCGGAGCTACGCGGAGAGCTCTCCGAATTCGAGGAGCGGGACTGATGGGGAGAAGTCACGACAGGATCAGTCCGGACCGCGGTAACGGCGTCTTCGACCCAGATCGGGGAGAGAGCGACATCGCCACCCGCAAAGAAGGTGCCTTGATCTCGGAACACGCGTATAACACTCGCGGCGACATTCGCAGCGGAGCGGGCGAACTCGACCATGCGACAGAGAACTTGCCCGGCCTCACCCGTGCAAGTCGAGATCTCAACCGGGCCTATCCACGCCCGACGCCGGCACCGATCGAGAACCACAGGTTGCGCCGAGAACTGCCGGCCGCGATCGAACTGCGTCGCTCGCTGTCCGCGCGGCAGAAAAACGCACGCTCTGCCACCAAACGGCAGGTGCTCGATTCGATGCCGCAGGCGCAGTACAACGCCCTGTCGGCATTGACGTCGGACCCGAACACTTGGAAGGAAACGAACAACGCGCTTTCTGCGGTTGCCGGCGATGCCGTTGAACTCGACGACAACCGGCGTAAGCAGGTGCAACGTATCGACCGCGCCATCCAGAGGTACGAACGTGAATCCGGCCGCGGACATCTCGTCTACACCTCCGTCAGCGTTCCCAATGCTGTGGTCAACCCGGCGGACTTGCCTGCCACGCTTCAACCCGGCACGGTGCTGTCCTTCGACCGGTTCACTGCAGCGACGCACTCCTTACACGAGCTCGATTCCACCACTCGCCCGACAGATGTCGTCTTCGAGATCTCGACAGAACGGGGAATGTACTACGGGCAGTCTTCACGGATGAACAACTCACATCATTTGCTTCCGAGAGGAATCCAATTGGACGTGGTGGGTGCACATTTCGCGCCGTACGAGCGACCTGGACAACAACCTGGCGAACGCCTGATCGTGCAACTGACTGACCACAGACCCGAAAGAGAACAACGATGAGCAAAGACCAGACGTCGCGCCGTCGCCGGCCGGACCTGACATTTCATCCTGACATTCTCGGGATCCCGGCACAGTTCCGAGTCGTAGACACCCGCCGAGCGGAAGAAGCTGGCCCCGACACAGCCGGTGACGCAGTCCGCGATATCGGCGCGCAAGAGAACTGAAGGGCGCACACAAAAGAAAAGTCGGAGGCCACCACATGGTGTGCCCCCGACTCACCCGGTGCATTCTCAGTGCCGCCGACACTACCCCACGCGATCGACCAACTCGGCCAGTCCTGCCATTCGCCGGTGCCGAATCGGGGCAGGCTCTTGAAACTTGTGTACCAGAGCGCCGGCTGAATTTCCCGGGCTGACGACGAAATGAAAGGAGCCTGAGCTGCAGGTTCTGTACGGAGGTGCGTGCACGGCGTCATCCAGTCCAGGTCCGGAGTTAGCGTGCGGCGATGCCGGACGCACCGCATCGGCTCGCCAGGAAAGGGAGAACCATGACCACGCCGATCGAACCCCCCGATACAACTGTCGCCACGCTCGCCGCACGAGCCAGGGAAGCTGCCACCGCAGCACGAAACGCGGCCGAAAAGGACGAGCAGGGCAGCTCCGAAACTCAAGGTGACGAAGACAGTGGACGACTGATTGTGATGCTCGACGAATACCCCGCGTTTGCTCCTGCTGCGGATCCGAGCGAGGTGGCCTCGAATTTCTCCCGCAGAGTCAGCCTTTCGTCCGTCGCACCTAACGCCGCCGAATTGATGTGGCCGTCAGCAGAGGCGAAATGATGATGAGGCGCAAGGTCGCTACGTGTGTTGCCGCAGCGGGGCTTATGGCCGCGGTCTCGGGGTGCGCGGCGGTTGCTCAGGGCGGCCCCTGGACGGGAATGGAGACGAGTGCACCTGCTGCACCTCTCGTGGTCGCACAACTGGCCGACGAGTCGACACCTCGCCTCGACGAATTGCTCGGATCGGTGACTGTCGTCGACAAGTTGCCGAACATCCCTGGTTACGAAAGAGGTTGCGGCACAGGAGAAGCCCCGTTGACTGAACTAAATGCCGAATGGTGCAGGTCTGAAGGGGT
>NZ_BCWH01000007.1:0-55825 GCF_001653035.1 Rhodococcus sp. YH3-3
CTATGGTCAGTGGTCAGTGCCGAACTATGGCTACAAGCCAACCATTGGCCATCATGTCTGTTAACTGCACTAAAAGCGGGGTGCCATCCCAACAGCAGGGAGCAGGCTATGGACGAGACGCGGCGGCAGGTTCTCGAGGGACGGATAGAGCTGCCACGGGTCCGGGAGGTTCGGCGAGCGGATCCACCCACAGGTGCACCGTTCTCCGTGGTCATCAACGGCAATCCCGTCGAGCCGATCACGGCATACCTGAGCGATCTCGTTCTTTCCGACATGAGTCCACTGACCATCAAGTCGTATGCACACGATCTCCTTCGCTGGTGGAAGGTATTCGCTGCGGTGGACGTGGCATGGCTTCAAGCGTGGCGAGCGGAAGTCGAACTGCTGGTCGGATGGCTCCGCTGCCCATTGCCGTGGGAGTGGCGGCACCCGATCTCGGCCGTGATCCCGTGCGACCTCGGCGGACACTGCCCCTGATTGGAGGTGAGTCAAATGGGAGCAACGGCTTGGGCTTTTTGGGGACCATACGCGCCGCTCGTCTACATTCTTTCGTTACTCGGCGTGCCGGTCGACTGACACCAGAGCGACAGCGGGCCAGCAGTCGACTTGATCGCTGGCCCACTGTCGCGTATTCAGTTGTTGACCGGGTATGTCCCGAGTTCGGCCTGGCTCCGACAACGATCGAATTCGAGTTACCGCAACTGCCCGATGTCTGCCATCGGTATCAGGCGAGTTGGTCCGTGTGATCAGTTGCATAGCCAGTGGGGTGGGTTTTGATCGCTATCGGTCTCCTCACTGGTGCAGTCAGCATCGTTTACAAGGGCCAGAATTAAGTCAAGATCCACTTGCCCGGTGATCGGGGAGTCGTCGAAGCGCGGTAGACACCACATCAAGTCGGGCTGTTCGGACAAGCCCTGCGAGGCCAATGAGGCATCGGTTCCGCCTTGCTTGAGACGAGAAGGCTTGCCTAGTGCAGAGAATGCATTTTCACCCAAAATTGTTGGGTTGCATCGAGATACCCGGACATATAGAGCGCGGATGTTTTCACTCGCATGCTCACATGATCGGCGCGTGATGCTCCTCCGCGCCCGAGAGGGAGCGCCCTCCCGATGTCTACTTTCACGGCCCTCGGGGGGTCGAATGTCCTGATGACGGGGTGATCGGGCCAGCGTTCGGTCCAATGGTCGGTATTGATCACTGCGCTGCCCTCAATGGCGGTGTCGCTGCGAGTGTGGTGTCGTCGACGGTTGCCCAGCGGAGCTGTCCGCTCTCGTCCCGGATCTCCAGACTGCCCGTGCGTTGTTGGAATCCTTTACCGACGGCCGCGACGTCGAGCCGAACGCCTGTCACACGCCCTCTCCCCGCTGACAGACCTGTATATCCAGACACTCGCGACGAGATCCGCAGATCCGGGCCGTCCCATTGCCCTTCTGCGACAATCAACAGGGATCCCTTACTTCTGGCGCGCGCGGCCACAGCCCGTCCGCGAGAGGGCGTTACAGCGCCACCAGAGAGCCCCAGGACAACCACGTCGAAACCCTCCAGCAAAATTGCGGCGCAGTCGATTGCAGCGTCCTTTGGCTGCGGCACCAGCGCGACCTTCGCCAAGTCGCCACCTTGCTCGTGGAAAGCGAGAAGTCCGAGACCGGGCATTCCGATCACCGCCACGTGGCCGCCGGCAGCGGTGACGGTGGCGAGTAGTCCGATCAGGACCGATGCTGCGCCGTCGACACTGACGACGGTTCCTCGTGCCAGCCCGCCGCGTGGGAGCAGATCACCGATCGGCGCCGGAACGGGAAGCATCCGGAGAGTCGATTGCGCGGTGGCCACGATCGGAGTCAGCTCTTTTTCGCCGACGGGTTTGAGCATCACCGACGGAGTGGCCGGTTCGGTGCCGTCCGAGCGAGCCGGGATCGAAGCCATCTTGCGGCGGAGCTGTTCGAGCTTGTCCGCCTTGGTCAGCACTGTTTCCGCTGATGAATGGGGCTGTTGGTTCATCATCGCCCCGCCTTCCTGGATCCGCACGCACTTCCCGCCCATCAGGATAGTCGAACACAGGTTCGATAAAAACAGACTCGGGAGCGGTTGGGCTTTACGCCGGTCCAGCGATCGGCTCCAGCAAGCTTGGATCGTTGTTCCTCGGAGAATTCACAGCGGTCGAGACTTCGTACGGTTCGAGGTGCGGCTCCGGAACGGAATTGATCATGGCCTGGACTTCACCTTTGTCGGTGAGATTCGGGTCGAGCCAGTGCTCCCAGAACGATTCGGGCAGGATCAGCGGTGACCTGTCGTGTATGTGTCCCAAGGAATCTGAGGCTGGCCGCGTCAACACTGCGCAGGTCCATACCCACTTGTTCGGATCATCTTCGGGCAGTTCAGGATCGGGCCACAACTCGTAGAGTCCAGCCATCGCGAGAATGTCGTCCTCGCCGTGAAGAAAATAGGGAACCTTCGACCCTGCTTCACTTTTCATCCACTCGTAGTATCCCGTCGCCGGGATGATGGCACGCCGTTTGGAAGCGCTACTCCTGAATGACGGCTTCTCCGTGACGCTTTCACTGCGGGCGTTGATCAACTTGGACGCCATCTTCCGGTCTTTTGACCAAGCAGGGAGCAAACCCCATTTGACCGTCCTGAGCTGGCGCTGGGGCTCCGCGTCAGGTTCCTCGCGTGGGGTTCGTTCGAGGATCACGCGGACGGGCTGAGTGGGTGCGACGTTGTACGACGGGGGCAGTTCGTCGCCGACAGTCTGCATCGTGTCGAAAAACGACTGCAATTCCTTATCTGAGCTTCGGTTGGCGTAGCGCCCGCACATGGCCTGACCTCCTCGTAGTCGGTTCCTGTCCCATTGAACAGCGTGGGTCCGACTTCCACGCTCGCATGGCGTGTGATGATCTCAGCAAATACATCACAAGCAGGGAAAGGGGAAGTGCGATCAACGGTCCACGGCCGGCACCTGCCGATGTCGCATTGGCGGTCGCGTCCGCCACAGTCCTCGGTGTCACCGTCGGGGTTCTCCTTGCCGAGGTGGTGGCCGGCGTTGTGGTCGGAGCCGGCACCGCGGTTGTCTTCCGTTTCGTACTGCGCTCGATCATCACCCGAAAATGATCTTCTTTGCTGGTCAGCGGTGCGGAATAAGTTCGCGCATCGTCTCGTTGTGGAGGTTGTCGGTGTTCGGTTCTTTGCCCCGGGTACCACCGAAAGAAATGCCGCTTCGAGCGGCCACTTGCCGAGAGGCGCAAGGCGGGCACCGACCCTGTGAAGCCGCTGGACACCCTTTTCGGGGCCGGCGGCTTCGTCATATCTCCGGTGGCGATCAGTGGCGGCCGGGCAGGTCGACCTCATCGGCGATCTTGTCGTTTCGCAGCCCCCGAAAGGATGGGTGCCGAAGGCTGCCACCGGTGTACTCGCGGTATTCCACGTCGCAGACGAGGATCGGCCTTGACCAGGATGCATTGCGGGTGACCGCTCTCGGCGGCTCGATGGTGAACGGGCTGATCGGCTGATGGAGTTCGACGAGCTTGTCCCGCAGTTCGTGGCGCTGTCGATCGGTCAGACCCGTACCAACGTTTCCGATATATCTGAGGCCCCCGGAATCGTCGTGAGCGCCGAGGATCAACGATCCAACTCCTCCTGCCACACCTCCCGAGCTGGGGAGGAAGCCGCACACTACGGCCTCACAATTAGCTCTCAGCGGCGTTTTGATCCAGTCGCGAGATCGCTTGCCGGACTGATAGATCGAGGAAATGTTCTTGGCCACGATACCTTCCAGATGGTGTTTGCGCGCCACCTCGAGCATGGTCGGTCCGTCGAGGTTGAGCCAGTGCGGTGGGACTTTGATGCGCGGGTGTTCGAGGCTGAGATTGGCGAGCACTTCGCGGCGCTCAAGATAGGGCAGATCAGTCGTCGATGTGCCGTCGATGTCGAGGACGTCGAACACGTAATACGAGGTCACGGCCTCGTTGCGGAGCTGTGCGGTGGGTCTGAGCACGTGCATCCGGCGTTGCAACAGGGAGAAGGACGGCACACCGTCCGGCCCGAGGGCGACGATTTCCCCGTCGAGGACGGTTTCGCGGTGATCGAGCACAGAGTGGAGCGCATCGACGATCTCAGGGAACGATGCGCTGATGTTGTTACCGTTACGCGACCAGAGCATCGCATGCTCGGAACCTGTTCTGGCGATTGCTCTTTGGCCATCCCATTTCGATTCAAAGGCCCTTATCTGAACTAGTGCGTGGCGACTCGAAATCGAAGTGGGCGATTCTCTATATATCCGCTCGGCTCATCTTTCGAGTGCGACCGACGTGCGGGGTCGTTCGACAGTGGGCCGCCGGCGAGCCTCGCGAGCCCGGTCAACGCGTCCGCGGTGCCCTCGATCGCGCCGAGCGCGCCCGGGCCGGCATGCAAGGTGGCGGTGAGGAAGGTCGGGAGCAGGCTGGTGACCAGTTCGTGGCTGGCGTCGCTGAACAGGGACGCCCCACCCACACCGAGCACCCCCGGGGTCAACCATCGACCGTCGGTCGGCTCGGGAGTCTGCGGATCGACCCGCCGGTATGGCTCTGTCACGCGGAGAGCCCGTATGGCAAGCGGACGTTGGCATCGGCGATCTCGATGAGGCGGTTGTACTTCGCGACGCGTTCTCCGCGTGCGGGTGCCCCGGATTTGATCTGCCCGCATCCTGAGGCGACAGCGAGGTCGGCGATGAAGGTGTCGTCTGTTTCACCGGAGCGGTGCGAGATCATGGCCGCGTATCCGGCGTCTCGGCATATTTTCAGCGCTTGGAGGGTTTCGGTGACGGTACCGATCTGATTGACCTTGATCAGTGCGGCATTGCCGACGCCGGCTGCGATCGCGTCGGTGATGATGGCGGGGTTGGTGACGAAGTTGTCGTCGCCGACGATCTGGATGCGATCGCCGAGAGTGGCGGTGAGTTGTTTCCACCCGTCGAGGTCGCCTTCGCCGAGTCCGTCTTCAATGCTCCAGATCGGGAATTCGTCGACCAGGTCCTCGTATCGGCTGATCATGTCAGCACTGGTGATGCGTTGCCCGGCCACTTCGTAGGCGCCATGGGTGTGGAATTCGCTGGCAGCCGGGTCGAGGGCGATGGCGACACCGTCGACGCCGGGGGTGTAGCCGGCTTTGGTGATCGCATGCACGAGCAGGGTCAGCACTTCTTCCGGCCATGCGACCTCCGGCGCGAATCCGCCTTCGTCGCCGAGGCCGGTCGCCAGATTGCGTTGTTCGAGTGAGCTTCTCAGGGCCGAGTAGATTTCTGCTCCCGCCCGCACTGCTTCGGCCATGGACGGCGCCCCGAGTGGTGCGATCATGAATTCCTGGAAGTCCAACGCGTTTGGGGCGTGGCGGCCCCCGTTGAGAACGTTGAAGTGCGGTACCGGCAGCCGCGGTTGCACACCGTCTGGGACCAGCGAACGCCACAGCGGGAGTGCGTGGGCGGCAGCGAACGCGCGTGCAGCGGCGATGGATACCCCGACGATCGCGTTGGCACCCAATCTGGATTTGTCGGCAGTGCCGTCGAGTTGGATCATCACCGCGTCGACATCGGCGAGTGTGTCGAACACCCGCCCGGTCAGCGCATCGGCGATCGGTCCGTTGACGTGAGCGACAGCCCGGGAAACACCGCGGCCACCGAATCGTGCTGCGTCGTGATCACGCAACTCCACCGCCTCGCGGGTGCCGGTGGAGGCGCCGGAGGGGACTCCGGCGTAGACCACGGTGCCCTCGCGCAGGTGCGCGGTCACCGAGAGAGTCGGGTTGCCCCGTGAGTCGAGGATTTCCACTGCACGGATAGTCGAGAATGAGACAGACATCGATTCCCCCTCAGGGATGTGGTTGTCGCTGACCGAGCATCCGCATCCTGTGCAGGGGTGTCCCGGCCAGCACTGTGTGCTGGGCCAGGGACCGTTGGCATGGCGTGCCCACCGGGCGCGCAATGCGGTTGTGGCGAGCCCCACCGCCATCTTCGTTCTCCACGCTACTCGCCGAACTTCGGCGCGTCGTCGGATATGAAACCCTGCCCCGGGGCGGCGCGGAAGACAGCGAGACCGCGTACACGCTATATTCGAAAAAGAACAGGCGATGGATCTCCGCCTAGGCACCCTCTGGAGGGTTGTCTGAACCGCCCCACTCCGGGGCTGATGGCTCCTTCCCACCGTGGAAGGAGTATGTCCGTGACACGTAGGCCCGACCCCGCCCCGACACTGCCGGTCGATCCCGATTCCGTTCCCCGTGAGTCCGGCCCGTTGCATGTTCGCCCGTCTGCGATCGCCGCTGTCGCCGCTGGTGGCCTGCTCGGTGCGCCGCTGCACTACGGATTGGGGGTGGCGTTTCCGACCTCGGCGGGACAGTTCCCGTGGACGACGTTCGCGATCAACATCGCCGGCGCCCTGTTGTTGGGGTGCCTACTCGAAGCATTGACCCGGCTCGGTGACGACGCCGGATGGCGCCGACGACTCCGACTCTGTCTCGGAACGGGAGTGCTCGGATCCTTCACCACCTACAGCACACTCGCCGTCGACACCGATCTCCTCGTGCGCGATCACCACCTGGGCAGTGCCGCCCTGTACGCGGTAGCCAGTGTGATCGCCGGTCTCCTCGCCACGACCGCCGGTATCGCAGTGGGCGCGCAGGTACGGACCCGACGTGTCGAGGTCTCACGATGATCACCGTGTGGATTGCCCTCGCCGGCAGCGTCGGCGCAGTGGCCCGCTTCGTTCTCGACGGCGCGATCCGAACCCGGCGCAGTACCGAATTCCCGTGGGCGACCGTCGTCATCAACGTCACCGGCTCCCTGATCCTGGGTCTGATAGCAGGAGCTGTCCTCTTCCACAGTGCTTCCCGTGAACTGCAGTTGATCGTGGGCGTCGGGTTCTGCGGCGGGTACACCACCTTCAGTACCGCCAGCTTCGAAACCGTGAGATTGATTCAACGACAACGCTACTGGCCTGCGCTGGGGAATGCGGTCGGCACCCTCGTCTTGACGGTGACTGCCGGCGCCGCCGGCCTCGCGCTGGCGGGTCTGTGAGGAGAACACGATGAGCAAAGACCACCGAAGCGCATTCACCGGCAACCTCCGATCACTGCCACCACTGCACATCGACGGACCCCGGGCGCACCCGCCGAACTGTCATCTGGTGGTCGGATTCGACCGCAATGCCGGATCGCTCTCGGCGTTGAGGTTCGCCGTGGAATTCGCGCAGCACGTCAACGCCGCCCTCCACGTCGGGCACAGCGTCGACCCGAACGATCTTCCCATCGATCCCGACTCTCCCGACTACGAGAACGACTTCGCTGCCGGCCTCGAATCCGAACGCATCGACGCGTGCCGCATTCTCGCACCGCTTCCCGGGAACTGGTCCTACGACTGCACTCAGGACGATCCGATGCACCTGTTGACCTCGATCGCCGAACACCACAACGCACTGATGATCATCATCGGCACACCACGTCGCGGGTTCATGTCGATGCTCGAACGCATGTCCGGCGAATCGGTGTCCGCGCACCTGATTCACCGTAGCCACCGGCCACTGCTGATGATCCCCCCCGGCGCCCAGTTCAGCGGATGGACGCCCGGTAACCCTGCCGATTCGTGACCAGCGGACCGGCGCACCGACAGAAAAGGATCCTCATGGCCATCGAGCTCTACCTCGTCCGTCACGGGAACACCGCGTTCAACGCTGACGGACGTCTACGCGGTCTGGCCGATCCACCGCTCGACGACGTCGGCGAACGCCAAGCCGCCGCAGCCGCTGCAGCTCTGTCCGAGGCAGCAGCGGCCTCGATCCTCTCCAGCCCCTTGCAGCGTGCAGCCCGCACCGCCGAGATCATCGCCGACACAATGGGTATCGAGCACTACGTCGATGCCCGCTTCAACGACCGCGACTACGGATTCTGGACCGGGCATCGTAAAAGTGAAGTCCTCGCCGAATGGGGCACCGTCGACGCGGCACCAGGTGTGGAACCGACCGAATCCGTCCTCGCCCGCGTCCTGCCCGCTCTCGACGACCTCGCCGAACACACCTCGGATTCGACACCGTTGATCGTCGTCACCCACGACGCCGTCATCCGCCCCGTGATGAAACGCCTCGACCCGGCAATCGCGTTGACCGTTCCCACCGGGTCCTATCAGCGGCTGAGCTACTCGCAAGGACAGTGGCAGATAGATCTCGTCGATCAGCAACCCCAGATCTGACCGAAACCACCGAACACCCAGTGCGCCACATACTCGACGAGGAGGACGCCATGACCCACTCCCCACACATCCACGACACCGTGCGATCACCACTGACATCTCATCTCGGTCAATCCCGCCCGCAGATGGCCACAACCAGGCATGTCGTCGTAGGCTTCGGGACCGGCGACATCAGCAAGAACGCGTTGGCGTTCGCCGCAGGCCAGGACGCCGACGTCCATGTCGTGCACTGCGTCGACAGCGAAGACATGCCGATCGAAACCGACTCGCCCCAGTACGAGAACCGCTTCCAACACGCGGTCGCCGCACAACGTGATCATGCCGTGGCAGCACTACAGACCTTCCCCGGAGCCTGGACTTACGACTGTGTGCGAGCCGACCCGGCAGAATATCTACTCAAATCGGCAAAAGAGTACGGTGCATTCGTCATCGTCGTCGGCGCACCACGTACGGGAGCCGTATCGGCGCTGGGAGCCCTGCTTCACACCTCCGTCTCGAGCAGACTCACTCGTCAGGATCAATACCCGGTACTCCTGATCCCCGCTGCCGTCACTGCGACAGCATGGCCACCGCAAGTGCGCTAATGTCCACAGCCTGCATTGCCTGCCCCCGGGAAGAGAAAACAGAGACAGCGTCGCCATCTGGACACCAAACACCCGGCCATGATCGTAGCGGGTACCGACGATCCCTTGCACCCCGACGGAGCGTCAACAGGGTCTTCCGTGAAGGTTCAAACTCGTCATTCGGGAGGTTGGGGACTGTAAGAACAACGGTGTAACTCTGAAAGGAGATACGCCACTATGACTGATGTGATTGATCGTGAGACAGAGACGAACTCGGCTCAGCCGGGTATCAGCGATGCGCGGCTCAAAGAGCTGGTCGAGCAGGCGCGAGCCGAAGGGCTGCAGTTGACCGGAGAGGGTGGATTGCTGTCGAAGCTGACCAAGCTAGTCGTGGAGTCCGCGCTCGAAGGCGAGATGGACGACCACCTCGGATACGGCAAGAGCGACCCGGCAGGGAGGGGCAGCGGCAACTCCCGCAACGGCAGACGAGCCAAGAACGTGTTGACCGAGGCCGGCCCGGTCGAACTCGAGGTGCCCCGTGACCGGGATTCCTCCTTCGAGCCGAAGATCGTGGCCAAGCGGCAGCGTCGGCTCTCAGGCGTGGAGGACATGGTGATCTCATTGTCGGCCAAGGGTTTGACGACCGGTGAGATCGCTGCACACCTGGCCGAGGTGTACGGAGCCGATGTGTCCAAGCAGACGATCTCGACGATCACCGAGCGGGTGATGGAAGGCATGGCCGAGTGGCAGAACCGGCCGTTGGACCCTGTGTACCCGGTGCTGTTCATCGACTGCATCCACGTCAAGATTCGCGAGGGCAACGTCGCCAACCGGCCGATCTACGTCGCGATGGGGGTGACTGTCGACGGCACCCGCGACATCCTCGGATTGTGGGCCGGTGAGCACGGCGACGGGGAAGGGAGCGAAGTACTGGCTTCGGGTGTTGTCCGAGCTGAAAAACCGTGGTGTGCAGGATGTTCTGATCGTCGTGTGCGACGGTCTCAAGCATCTACCCGACTCGATCGAGCAAGTGTGGCCACAGACCATCGTGCAGACTTGTGTGGTCCATCTTCTCCGTAACACCTACGCCTATGCCTCCCGCAAGGACTGGTCCGAGATCGCCAAGGACCTCAAACCCGTCTACACGGCTCCGTCGGAGCAGGCCGCGCTCGACCGATTCGCAGAGTTCAGTGACAAATGGGAGAAACGCTATCCCGCGATCATCAGGCTCTGGACCAATGCCTGGGCTGAGTTCGTGCCGTTCCTACAATTCGACAACGCCATCCGGCAGGTCATCTACACGACCAACGCCATCGAAAGTGTCAACGCCCGAATCCGCAGGGCTATCAAGGCCCGTCGTCAACGCGTGGTTCGCCCTCATCGGTACGCGCTGATGCTCGAACTCGGCCGGCCCCTGCTCGATTCGGAAATGGCGATCCAGAGGTATGCGACAACCCTATCTGTGTTCGGGTCTCGGAAGCGTTAGGTCGCCCGCACGTAGTCGTCGGAACCCAGGCGCAGAACCTCGCCGGTATGGGCGCGAAAGGGCGCGGCGGTGGTCGCGGGCAGAGTTGGCGTTGGTACGGACCCGACCGCGCGGCGAGGGCAGCTCGATCGCGCGCGCTGCGTGAGGCGCTGCGTAATGGATGGGACGCGGACGCGGTGCAGGACGCGTTGCTCCGCACCGACACCCCGACACTTTTTTAATTAGACGAGAGGCAGTGCAGATGAGCGAGAACTACATCCCGCGTGAGCGGTCCAAGATCGAGGCTGCCGCGTATCAGGCGACGAAGCACACGCGAGTAATCACGGATGCGGATCTCGTGGCGGTCGTCGAGGGACTGACCGGTGCGTCGGTACCGCAGGCTCCGCGGGTCGACATCGCTTTTCCGATGCCGGGTGATACGGACGGCGTCTTCGACTGATCGACGTGAGGCGCGGCACGAATCGTGAGTGCAGGCGTTGTCGCGCAGTGGTTGTCAGGGCTCGATGCCCGAGCAACCACCACCGCGTACGGGGCGGCCCCGACTCTCTCGAGTTGAGTCGGGGCCGCCGCTTTTGTTCGTTCGGTTATTCGGTGTCGAGGACGACTCCCATCGATCGGGCAACCTCGACGCCGATGGCGACCAGCTCGGCGATCATTTCGGGATTGACGCCGTTGGCGAGCGACGTCTCGAGAAGATCGAGCAAGTTGCTCGGGCGGGCATCGGTGCGGCGGGCGGCGACGAATGCAATTGCTGCGGCGACTCCGTCGGCGGCGACGTAGGAAGCTATTCCTGCGATGGTGAGGGTTTCGACTCGGTAGGTTCCGCGTAGGTGCGCGGCGATGGTGGTGAAGGCATCCGCTGCGGCGGCCTGATTGATGGTGATGACTCCGATGAGTGCGTCGCGGTGGTGCGGGTCTGTGGCCGCGCACAATCCGACGCGTGCGGAAAGCTCGGGACTGGGGACGTGAAAGTTGCGCACGATTTCGGCTAGCTCCGCGATGGTGGTCGGTCCGAACTCTTCGCCTTGCTCCCGTGCTGCCGCGTGGGCGGCGTCCATGTCTGCGACCGCCTCGTGTTCGTTGTAGCGGGACTCGATTTCGTCGCGGCTGCTCGATGTGTGGCGGCCTTGCAGCATTCTCGCCATAGTCGTATCGGACACGGTGTGGTCGGCGGTGCGGCCGCTTTCGTCGCCGTTGATGTCGAACCATTCCGCGTCGGCCTCGAGTGACGCTGTGACGAGTGTGCGGACGCTCCGGACTCCCAAAGTGTCGAGCTCTCGTTGGGCCTGCTCGATGTGGTCGAGTCCTGCGGCGGCGATCGGTCCGGTTCCGACGACAATCCAGATCACCATTGCGACGTTGGACTGCGGCATGGCGATGCGGAAGTTTTCTACCGAAGCGGCGTGCTGTGCGTCGGTGCGAGCGACGAATGCGAGGGTGCCGTCTTCGGTCAACGCAACCATGACAACGGAATCGGTGGGGACGAATCCAAGAATCGCCGGGATTGCCGCCAGTACGTCGGTCGCGGTGGTCAAACGGATGTGCTGCATGTGGGTCCCCTTGCTGTGAAAGTGGCCGGGCCTGGTGCCCCGCCAATTTTTTTCGCCTTCTGGCAAAGGAGAATCGCGTCGGTATGAGGGGGCCGGAGTGCAACTTCTGGGCCGGGAAAATTTCTCTTCGAGCGCAGCGAGTGTCTTAGAGAAAATTTGTCGGAGCCATCGGCCGGCGCAGCCGCCAGGGGTTGCGCGCAGGTCACCGCCGACGAGAATCGGAAGGCCAAAAGGAGAATTAAAATCAATGCTTTTGCAGGGCGGAGCGCAGCGGAGCATCCTCTTGGGGACACCGAAGGTGGCCGGCCGCCCGGGCGGGAGTCACCTTTCCGTCGGCAGCGTGTAGTCGCGGCACTCCCACTGACCTCCGCCCCTACCGGCTAGAAACTCGGTGGTGTACCCACAAAGAGAAACCGGGCTCGTCTGTCGGTGTCGTTGAACCATCGATGCGGGATGGTCGCCGCATAATATGCGGTATCGCCCGGTCCGAGAGTGTAGTCACCACCGTCGATGGTCAGTCGGATTTCACCCTCGATGACGTACACGAACTCTTCACCCTCGTGGGCGGTCGCCGAATCAGCCTGACTATGCGCCTCGGCGGTGACCTCGTTGCAGTCCATCAGCCGCGTACCACCGATGCAGAATCGCAAGACGGCAGACGGGCTGAGGTTGTACGAGCGGGAATCGACTGCCCGCACCACTTTGATGGGGGCGCGGGCACCTCGTTCGAGAAGTTCGTGTGCGGTGGTCCCGAGCGCCTTCGCGATACGGTGCAGGTTGAGCACGCTGGGGGTGGTGTGCCCGTTCTCGATCTGACTGACGAACGGCTGCGAGAGTTCCGTCTTCTCCGCCAACCCGGTGACTGTGATCCCAGCCGACTTACGGGCCTCCCGAATCGATGCGCCCAACGAACGCGCAAGCATGATTTGGTCGTCGCCGTCTTCCACAGGGAAAAGCTATCAGGGCGCCTCGGGAGACGAGCTGCGCGACTGACGTGCGGGACTCCCGTGCGTATTTGCTAACAAAGATGTAACTCCATTGACTCAGATAATAGATTATTAGTTACAACAATACGGGCATTCCTTCCTGCGACTTTGGAGCGTAATTGATGCCCGTTCATCCCGTGGATACGCGTCCACCGATCCCTCGTCTGGTCGCCTTCGGGCTGCAGCACGTGCTGATCATGTACACCGGCTGTGTCAGTGTTCCGCTGATCTTCGGCGCCGCAGTCGGGCTCGATGCCCAGACGATTGCGATGCTGATCTGTGCGGATCTGCTGATCTCCGGCGTCATCACCGTCGTACAGAGTCTCGGGATCGGCCGCGCGATCGGCATCCGGCTGCCCATCATCTGCGGAGGATCGTTCTCGGCGCTCGCGCCGATGATCCTCATCGCCCACCAATACGGCATGCCCGCCGTATACGGGTCCATGCTCGTCGGCGGCTTGATCGGTATTCCGCTCGCATGGCTGTTCTCCGGATTTCTCCGGTTCTTCCCGCCACTGGTGACCGGGGCCGTATTAACTGTGGTCGGACTCTCGCTCATCGGTGTCGCCGGCGGGTTGATAGTCGGACAGGATTCCACCGCAACCGATTTCGCTTCCCCCACCAACATCGGGTTCGCAGCCCTGATCATCCTCATCGCAGTAGCGGTGCTGTGCCTCGGACGAGGCCTGTGGCGACAGCTCGGCGTTCTGATCGCACTGGTCATCGGTGTCGTGATCTCTATCCCGATGGGACTTTACGACCTCAGCGCCGTCGGCACCGCCGACTGGTTCGGCATTCCCACCCCGTTCCACTTCGGTGCACCAGAGTTTCCGGTCACTGCCGTGGTCGCGATGAGCATCGTGATGATCGTCGTCTTCGCCGAGTCCACAGCCAGTATCCTGGCTCTTGGTGAGATCACCGGAAAGCCGATCAGCCGAGGCGATCTCGCGCGTGGACTGACCGCCGACAGCGTCTCCGGCATCGTCGGAGCGGTATTCAACGCCTTCATCGACACCGTGTATGCCAACAACGTCGGTGCAGTCTCCACAACCCGCGTTTACAGCCGATACGTCACCGCCGTCAGTGGTGTCATCCTGATCATGCTCGGCCTGGTTCCGAAGCTGGGGGCCCTCGTCGCCGGGCTTCCCGCACCAGTGGTCGGCGGTGTCGGGTTGATCTTGTTCGCAGTCGTGGCGATCGTCGGTATCAACACTCTCCGTGAGGTCGATCTCGGTGACCCGATCAACATGACGATCGCCGCCGCGACCGTCGGTGTCGGTTTGTTGCCGACGTTCATGCCAGGCATGTTCACCAAATTCCCGGATTCGGTTCAGATCGTGCTCGGCAGCGGAATCACCCTGGCCGCGGTCACGGCCTTCGTTTTCAATCTCGTTCTCAATCACACCGGTCTCGGTACATCAGCGCGGCGTGCCCTCGCCGCGTCAGACCGCGACACCAACACAACATCAGTGAATCCCCCGATCGGAGAATCCCATGTCACATACTGATGCGCACTCGACCTTCCAGGTGCCCGTGGTCGATATCAGTCCTTACACCGGCTCCGGCAGCGTGATGGAACGGGCCGAGGTCGCCCGGAAGATGGATGCAGCCTGCGAAAGCGTCGGATTCGTCCAGGTCATCGGCCACTGCGTACCAGAGGACATACTCTCCGGTCTCACCACCGCGGTCGATGCCTTCTTCGGCCTCCCCCTCGACGTCAAGAAGACCTACCGGGCCGACGGAAACCGGGGCTACAGCCCACCCAAGAGCGAGTCGCTGAGCCTGAGTCTGGGCCTCGAATCCGCGACCCGCATGAACGACTTCTTCGAAGCGTTCAACATCGGCGCCGAAGCCCGGTGGTTCCCCGAACTGTCACTGTCGGAGTCGGACTACGGGCTCAACGTGTGGCCCGACATTACCGACTTCCGGCCGCAACTCGAGCAGTACTACAGCCACGCGCGACGAGTCGCCAACACCTTGACCACGGTCTTCGCCGACGCACTCGACCTGCCCCGCGACTACTTCGAATCCCTCACCGACCACTCGATCGACGTGCTGAGGATGAACAACTACGCATTACCCGAGGGCACCATCACACTCGACGGCGACTTGACCGGCATGGGTGAACACACCGACTTCGGTCTCGTGACAATCCTGTGGGCCGATCAGGTCCCAGGTCTGCAAGTACTCGGACGAGACGGCGACTGGCATGATGTCCAGCCCATCGACAACGCCTTACTGGTCAATCTCGGTGATCTCACGGCTCGGCTGACGAACGACCGTTGGATGTCCACACTGCACCGGGTCAAACCCCCGATCATCGACGGGTCCATCCAACGACGCCGATCCGTCGCGTTCTTCCACGACGGCAACGTCGACGCCACCATCGCAACCTTGCCCAGCCACCTAGACACTGACAACGGCCTCGCCTACGATCCGATCCTGATCCGCGACCATGTCAAAGCCAAAATCGCAGGGGCCCAACAGGGTAAGGCCAACACTGCCGCCGTTCGCGAAGCAGCACGCGTTCTTGCGGCGAGCGCGAGGGCGCACACGTAACCTGCGGCCAAAGCCTCTGACATCACTACAGTCGTCGCGCTCACTACACCGCACATACTCCGCGACATCGCGCTGACATCGCATCCGACACCATCGCACAATCCCGCATCCCCATCGACCCCGAGGTAGGACCATGAACACACCACACATCCCCGTTATCGACCTCGCCATCTGGCGCACCGGCGACCCTAGCCAGCAGAAAACCATTGCACACGAACTCGACCGCGCGATGCAAGAATCCGGGTTCCTGATGCTCGCAAACCATGGTGTGCCAACAGAACTGGGCTCGGACCTGCGCGCAGCCGCGAAAGAGTTCTTTTCCCTACCCGCCGACACCAAGGCAAAGTACGCGACCACTGTCGGCGGACGGGGCTGGCTCCCCAGCGGAAAGGAAGCTAACTCCTTCGACGGCGTGGACGCGGACGCGTCCCGCCCGGACATGAAGGAAAGCTACACAATCGGACGAAACCAGCCCAGCGGCAACGCGGACCTCGACGATTACTGGTTCAAGCCAAACATCTGGCCTGAGGAAGTACCCGCACTCGAACTACACGCCGCGCGGTACATGCACACGATGTACGGCCTCTACGACGAACTCCTCCGGATGTGCGCCGAAGCGCTCGATCTCGACCGCGAGTGGTTCATCGAGCGAACCTCCAATGGGACACGCACTCTCAACCTCAACCGCTACCCCGCGCTCGAAGAGACCGGCGACCCCCAGGACGGTCAGTTCCGCGTCGCACCGCACACTGACTGGAGCATCTTCACCCTCCTCGACCGCCAGGTCGGATACGGTGGATTCCAGGTTGAAAGCGGCGGCGAATGGTTCGACGCACCGTTCGTCGAGGGCACCCTCGTCGTCAACATCGGCGATCTGATGGCGCGATGGACCGGAGACCGCTGGCGCTCGACCCGCCACCGCGTCCTCCCTCCCCAGCAGGAAGCACCCCGCGAAGAGCTGATCTCGCTCATCCAGTTCTGCGATGCCAACGTCGATGCACTGATCGAACCCATGCCCACCCCGATCGGCAAGAACACCGGCCTGCCGGCCATTCAGGCCGGCGAATACCTGCGTCGCCGAGCTATGGCCGCCTCCGTCAGCTAACCGCCCCACGGTAGTTAGCTACTCCACAACACCCACGATCGGAGACTCCATGATGCCTGAAGCCGTGAACGTCACCGGCACAACACGTCCCCTCGATCCGCCAGGACATACACAGTGGCTTGACCGGATCCGCCGATGGGACCCAACTGGCGCGCGGGAAGACGAGACAGGACGCCGACGGCAGCGATCCGCTAGCCGACCGTTCGCTCTCCCACAGCTGTGGTGTTGACCCGGCCCTGACCAGTTACCAGCCCGAGAACCACCTTCCAGAAGGAGAACCATGAACATCTCTCTGTCCTTCGCAAGCATGATCTGCCGTGACGTCGTTACCCAAGCCGACTTCTACCGCGATCTCTTCGACCTCCCCGAGACAGTGGAGCTAGCTTCTGAGCACTTCCGTGCGTTGAGGATCGGAGACACCTCACTCGGATTCAATGCACCACAAGCGATTTCCCTGCTCGATCTTCCTGAAAGCACTCCGCTGGGCGGCGTCACCACAACGTTCTGGACGTTCGAAGTCGATACCGACGACCAGGTCGACGCGCTCACCAAGAAAGCGGTCTCCACCGGGGCCGTCTGCATCAAAGAGCCTTACACGACGTACTACGGATCCCATCAGTCGGTTCTTCTCGACCTGGAAGGTAATGCCTTCCGCATCAACAACACGAACTGAAAATACGAACACCGTCTAACAGATTCCCGCCTGTCCACAATGGGAATGAACTGAATCTCACCTATCGCGTTTGCGGTGGCCGGACCTACACCCAAGTCGAGACGCGCAACGTACCCCACTCGACGCATTTGCCTCCGACCGCGTGCAGAAGCGTGAGATCGGCGAAAAACATCTCACCGACCACGGAAGGAACCGATGCCGAAACCTCCGGAAAACACCGGGCCTCCGGCATCCTTCCGGATCACTTCAGTTGCAGGAAGCCCGTACACCGGGCGATCCTTCCCAACAACACTCGGCGCCAACCGCAACGGCCGCCTCCCCCATCGAGCGCAAGAGTAATCACTACGCTCGCCGCCGCCGCCGCCGACCGAGAATGCGCTGCGTGGCAGTACATTCTCGGTCCGCAGCAGAAGCGGAACGACGACGCTGCTCCTGTCAGTGTTCAGATGGGCTCTGTCATCCGCCCGAATGAACGTGAGCGGAAAACCCGTATCGAACTCGCGCGCTGGCTTACCGTGGTTGCGCACGGATTCGACATGACGGGTCGACTCAGCACGGATAGCGGGTCGCCGTGTTGTGTGCTCAATACGGACGACGTTCGACATCCCCGGCTTCCCTGGAAATCGGGAATGTCGAATTCAAGGCATCACCTGCGACTCTGACGGTACGACGATTTTTCTCGGGCCAGGCGTGTCACGATGGTCAGGGCTACCACTGCGCCATCAGCATCCACAGCTCCGACGCCTGAAAACCTCGAGCAGGCTCCGTGATTGGCAGCGCTCCGGTCTTCACAGGAAGGTCGGCCAACAACCCGTCGAAAACACTATGCCACGCAGGCAATTCGACATAGATTTTCGACACGGGTTTTCGACACCTGAAACCGCATGCGAACTGGCGTTATGCATCTTCCAACTGGGCGTCCGTAAATCGATCTTGGTCTCAATAGGTCAACGCATCACCGACGATAACGGATCAGCCCCAGAAGATCGGATCGCCACCGTTTTCGATGTGATCGAGCAAATCCTGAACGTGAGGGCTCGGCGCTAAGAACTGGTAACGGTGAAATTGGAGGTTCCGGTCCCGCCAATACAGAGTCCACAGCCCGGTTTTCTTCGTGTAAGACAGGCGGGCGATCGGGAATCGCGTCCACTCCGGTCCGAAGTCCTCACGCCACGGCGGCCGGCATTCGCAGATCGTGACATGGCGCGGCGCGATGTCGCATTCGACCCGAATCTCATGACGCAGACGATCGGGAACTCTACTGGCGCAGTACTTCACGATACGGGCGACATCGAGTTCGGGGAGTCCGGTGGCAGCCATGACCATCATCATGCCAACCGCCGTTATGGCCAGCTTTGCTATCCAACTGCGGAGGAACCGAGCACCTGGTCTTCTCGTTACCGTGGACTGTCCCAGTCGAGCACCCGACGAGGCCGATCGTTGAGTCTCGCCGCGATCGAATTCAGGCCCTCCTGGCTGAAAGTGCGCAGGTCAGCGTTCTTGCGCAGGTACTGGCGCAGGAGCCCGTTCGTATTTTCGTTCGTCCCTCGTTGCCACGGATGATGCGGGGCGCAAAAGTAGACGGGCAGGTCGAGTGCTGCGGTGATGCGCTCGTGCGCGGCCATTTCCTGTCCCCGATCCCACGTCAACGACCGACGCAGATGCGCAGGCAACCGGCCCAGATAGGCAATCAAGGCGTCCGCAACCGTCTCGGCCCGGTACCCGTCCGGCAGTGCGACCACATGCACGGCGCGTGATTGCCGATCCACCAGCGTCGCGACCGCCGACGGGCGGGTGCCGAACACGAGATCACCTTCCAGATGTCCGGGCTCGCTACGAGCATCCGCTGCTGGGCTGCGGTGATCGATGGGGACCCTGTTCCGTATCTGCCCGCGCCCGTGGGAGCGTTTCTTCCCACGAGGCCGGCGGATCCGCCGATCGGTACGCAGTTCGTGAAATTTTGTGTCGTCGAATACTTGCCGCGACGGTATGTACAGGCAACGGTAAATCGTCTCGTGCGAAACCCACATCTGCGGATCGGACGGATACTCGCGCCGGAGCCAGGCGGAGATCTGCTGCGGTGACCACTGCTCACTCAGCTTCCCTGTGACAACCTCCCGCAGAAAATGCCTGGTAGAGAGAGTCGAGATTTGAGGGCGGCGCGCGCGGACATACGCTGCGGCATCCGCCGGGGTCGCCCGATAGTGTTCGCGGCCGCCGTTGCGGGCGATCTCCCGAGCGATCGTGGACGGGGATCTTCCGAGTTTGTCGGCGATCGTCCGAGCACTGTCACCGGCGGCGATCCCACGGGAAATCTCTTCACGCTCCCCGGCCGTGAGATGAGATGCTCGCCGACGACGTGGGAGCGGCCGGATACCGCCGGATTTACGCAGGAACCGGCCGATCTGAGGGACACTCTCCCCGAGGACCCGCCCGGTCGCACTCAGCGAATCACCGCGACGCCACATCTCCCAGATCGTGTTCTCTTGATCCACAGTGAACCCGAGCGCCCTGTTGCCCATCCATGCCTCCACGATCACGCATCATGTCACCAGCAGTGATGCGTTGACGTATTGAGAGCAAGTTCGTTTTCGGAGCAGGTCGAATCCAGCGCGGCCATACATTTGTCGTATGAGCATCTCGATCCAATTTCACATGTCTTTCGACGGCACCGGAACTGTGGGGCACGGTCAGGTCCTCGCGGCGGCGATCCCTGCACGGGTGCAGTCTCCAGAGCCGTTGTCAGATCCTCTTCGACTAACGATGGCAAGCAATGCCGCCACCTGGTAACACGACAGTCCCCTCTTCCTAATACCGCCGGCGATATAAGATTTCCCGGAACCTCACCGCATGTAAACTGATGCCAAAAACACTGACAAACAACACTATTCAAAAATTCCAAGGGCCACCACCACCCCGCCCGCCGCGCACCACTCCCCCACCGCTGAGCCCGACCACCCCACCGACCCCACCGCCGGCGCCCCACACACCCAAAACACCCCAGGGAAGTGCCATCAGGTCACAACACTTCCGCACAGCACCTGGCCCGCACCCCGGAAATCGGGTACGGGTCGGGCCTGAGACCAAACAGATTCCAGCGCTTCGTCGGCGCCCTTACGCGGCAGCGCTCACCGTCATATCGACATGAAGTCCGGCAGCCGACACCATGTTGACCAACGCATCAAGACTGAACAGGTCGATCTTTCCTCGAATCAAATCCGACACCCGCGGCTGAGTCACACCAAGCCGGGCCGCCGCATCCATCTGAGTCCATCCCTCGGTCTCGATGCGCCGAGACAACGCAATCAGCAGACTCGACCGCAACCGCATGTTCTCCGCCTCCTGCGCAGTGTCCTCGATCGCATCCCACACGCTGCCATAGATTTCATCGCTCATCACCACTCACCCTTCCCGCCATCCGCTATCACCTGCTGGTACCGCTTCCTCGCGGTAGCCAAGTCCGCCGCCGACGTCTTCTGCGACTTCTTCTGGAAGCAATGCAGCACAACTACCCGGTCCGCGAACTTCGCCACGTAGATGACACGGAACGCTCCCGACCCATCACGTACCCGGATCTCCCGCACACCAGAACCCACACCGACCATCGACTTCCAGTCCGTCGGTTCGACCCCCTGCTGAACACGGTCCAACTGATAACCACACTGACGACGAACCGCATCGGGGAAACCACGAAGATCCTCCAATGCGGTCCCCACGAACTGGATCTTCTTCACCCCACGAGTATACAAAATTTTGTATGAACTGGCATAGCCTCCACCCAACAGAGAACAGCCAGCGAGACACACTCACCCAGCGAAGAAACCCCGGAATCCCGACGTGTTCCTCGACGTCGGCGACAGTAATGCCGTCGACGCCAGGAGTCATTGCTCCGCGATTGCCCGCGACCCGGTCGAACGCCACGATCAGCGTCGCCGGGTCGTGCACAAGGTTGAACAGGTCGTCGAACCGGCGGCCGGGATCGGCCGCCGCCCAACAGTGAAGCTTGGCCTGCATCTGAAGATACCCGCCGAGAAGGTCCCGCAGGGACCGACTCTGACGTGGCGTCACCGTTCGGTGGCGCATCTTCCGGCATTACAGTATCCGCCCTTCTCAAAACCGCTGCCGCCCTTCGCTATGTGGCCGGCCTTTCCCGGCCTCGGACTACTACGGCGACTCCGCCCCACCCGACACGTTCGACGGTCGATGCGTCTATCCCGGCCCGGCGAGCTGGCTACCCGTCAGGTCGGGAGCCGTGACAGGCGGTTCCCGTGTTCACTGTGATTCGCTCGACGAAGTAGGAGTCCAGCTGTGTCCCTGCGGCATCGCCACGAGTACGCCGTAGACCTTCCTCGTGGCCTCCCGGCCGGCTTCCATAAACCAACCCAGAAGTTCCGCACCGATCTCGGTGGGTGCGCTCCGCATCCTGCCCCGATCCGCCAGGTTCGAGCAGGTGGCCCATTGAGGGACGTAATGACGCTGGTTCCTCGCGTACTCCTCTCCATCTCACTTGCCGGACCCGCACCATCTGGCAGTACTGGCCACGTCCCGGCGTTGTCAGGGCTGCTCCTACCCTCCCCGGCATCACCGGATCAGGCTGCCCTCAGCTCCACCGACCTGCTACGACAGACCGGCGGCGAAGGTCTCTCACCTCCACTCGAATCACAGCGCCTCACGGCGCAAACGGAAAGTGGGCCAGAACCAGTTTTCAACCGTCGGCAACAGAATCCACCTTTCCAATGCACGACTCCAGGCAGCTGAGCACCGCGTGCTCGGAACAACGCGTCACCGAAGTTCTTGCTTACCCTTGGGCAAGGTTTTTGCTCATGGGACGCTGCGCCAGTTCGTCGTCTCCCAAGCGCGAGAACCATGATCAGCAACTTCTCCTACCTCTGGTACGCGAGGCGGTCGGCAAACTCTGCGGAGCAGCGTGTCGAGACGCGGCCTCGCCCTTTCCTGACAACGAGACGTTGGCAACAGCGCTCCCTCAGAATCGGCGGATGCGTTGCAGCGATCGTTTGCGGCTGCCCTCTCTATACCGAGCCTCCAAGCGGGCGGACGTGTTCGAAGATCAGAATCGTTTCTGTAGCCGCGACAGCTGGGTGGGCACTGAGGTTTTCGACTACGAAGTCCCGCAATTCCGCTGATCCCGCGGTCGCGACATGGATCAAGTAGTCGTCAACGCCGGCAACGAAATAGACGTTGAGGACCGCATCGAGACCAGCGAAGTCTTCGCCGAGTTCGGCCAGTCCCGAGCGTGCTTCAGACAGCAGGCGCACGGCGATCATCGCCTGGAGATCCTTACCAAGCGCGGCAGGATCGATGTCGGCATGGAACCCACGAATCACGCCGGACTCGATCAGGGTCCGAACTCGGCCGAGGCAGGTGGACGGTGCAATTCCCGCTATTGCCGCCAGGGCATTGTTGGGAATCCGTGCATTGATCGAAAGTTGTTCGAGAAGAACACGATCCACGGAATCCAAACGAAAGGGTGGCCGAACATTCTTCAGCGAAGCAGCCACTTGACGACTCTTTGGAGAATTTTCACGATCCATCGACAGGTCCTTAAGAATTATGTTCACTGAGCAAGCGAATATGCCGGACAAACTTCATCATTGGAGCGAGAACATCGAATATAGAACAGACCCGTTTGGAGATACTCATGAAGGTCGGAATACCCCGCGAAATCAAGAACCACGAGTACCGGGTTGCCATCAGCCCCGCAGGCGTGCACGAACTGGTCAGCCGCGGGCACGACGTCGTCATCGAAACCGGCGCGGGTACCGGTTCCTCGTTTACCGACGAGGACTTCAAGGCCTCCGGTGCCCAGATTCTCGACTCCGCAACTCAAATCTGGACCGAAGCAGACTTGTTACTCAAGGTCAAAGAACCTATTGCAGAGGAGTATTCGCACCTGCGCCCTAACCAGGTCATCTTCACCTACCTTCATCTGGCGGCATCCAGGGAATGTACTGATGCACTGCTCAACTCGAAGACGACATCCATCGCGTACGAGACCGTAGTCGGCGCAGATGGTTCCCTGCCACTTCTTGCCCCGATGAGCGAAGTGGCTGGCAGGCTTGCCCCTCAGGCCGGCGCCTATCACCTGATGCGCCACGGCGGTGGACGCGGAGTGCTGATGGGTGGCGTCCCGGGAGTCCGACCTGCCAAGGTTGTCGTGATCGGCGCTGGCGTTTCGGGCAAGAACGCGATCGCGGTGGCGCACGGAATGCAGGCCGATGTCACCGTCCTCGATCTTTCGATCGCTCGACTGCGCGAAATCGACGATCTGTACCGCGGCCAGGTAAAGACCGTCATTTCCAACAGCCTGGAACTCGAGGCGGCCGTCCTCGATGCCGATCTGGTCATCGGCGCCGTTCTGATCCCGGGAGCCAAGGCACCAACACTCGTCTCCAACTCGCTGGTAGCCCGCATGAAACCAGGTTCGGTCCTCGTGGACATCGCAATCGATCAGGGCGGGTGCTTCGCGGATTCACACCCGACGACACACGCCGATCCGACGTACCAAGTCCACGATTCTCTATTTTACTGTGTCGCCAACATGCCTGGTGCGGTGCCGCGGACGTCGACCTATGCCCTCACAAACGCAACACTTCCCTATGTCGTCGCCCTCGCGGACCATGGGTGGCGGGAGGCCGTCACGTCGGTTCCTGGATTCGCTTCGGGCTTGAGTACCCACAACGGAGAGTTGTTCTCCGAGAGCGTTGCAGCGGCGCACGGATACGCCTCGACCGCTTTTTGACCGAATGCATTGCTGGTGGGCTCGACGAGATCGTCGAGCCCACCAGCAATGCGAGAATTTCGGTAGCGACATGAACACCAATAGCCCTCTGTGCCGACAATTCTCAAGACAGGGACTAACCGATCCGGCGAAGTCTCGGCGCAAGATCGCGCTCGAATAGTTCGAGAAACCGCTGCTGGTCGTGACCGGGCGCATGGAAGACCAGATGGTTAAAACCGACGTCGATGTACTCCTTCACCTTCTCGACAGCGTCATCGGGGTCGGAGGCGACAATCCACCGCTTGGCAACCTGCTCGATCGGGAGCTCGTCAGCTGCCCGTTCCATCTCGACGGGATCCTCGATGGAATGCTTCTGCTCGGCAGTCAGCGAAAGCGGGGCCCAGAAACGGCAGTTCTCCAATGCTTGATCAGGGTCGGTATCGTACGAAATCTTGATCTCGATCATTTTGTCGATTGCAGCAGCGTCGCGGCCACTGGTACGCGCGCCTTCCTCAACTGCAGGCAAGAGCTTGTCGCTGTAAAGGTCCATTCCCTTCCCCGAAGTACAGATGAATCCATCTCCTGCACGACCTGCATATCGGGCGACGACTGGACCACCGGCCGCGATGTAAATTGGGATACCCTCGCCCGGAACGTCGTACATAGAAGCGCCTTTGGTCGTGTAATAGTCACCGTTAAAGTCCACACGGCCGCCAAGCCAGAGCTCACGCATCAACCGAACCGACTCGCGCAAGCGGGCATAACGCTCCGAGAACTGTGGCCATTCGCCGGTGTAACCGGTGGCGATCTCGTTGAGTGCCTCTCCGGAACCCACGCCGAGCATAATCCGTCCCGGATAGAGGCATGCCATCGTTGCAAATGCTTGCGCGACCACCGCTGGGTTGTAGCGGAAGGTTGGAGTCAGAACGGATGTGCCTAATTGAATGGTCCTCGTGCGTTCACCGACAGCGGTCATCCAAGCGAGGGAGAACGGAGCGTGTCCCCCCTGATGACGCCATGGCTGAAAGTGGTCACTGACCGTTGCCGAGTCCATCCCACACTGTTCGGCAAGAACACCGAGTTCGACGAGGTCCCGAGGCGTGAACTGCTCCGCCGATGCTTTGTAACCAAGCGTCAATGTCTGCGCCATGGAGTTGTTGCTGCCTTTCCCATATAGCCTTCGTGTGGCAGCGCGTCACTGCCACCCCAATGAATCGCGACGCCCTTGCGCGACTTGGTTATTCGGCAAGGGCGTCGCGGATCGCGAGCACCCCGACATAGACCTCGGCAAAACTCGTACTGAGGGGACTGAGACCCAACCGAATACCGTTCGGCGTACGGAAGTCAGGAATGACACCCTGCTCCCACAACTGTGCCGTTATAGCCTTGAAGTCCGAATGATCGATCGTGATATGTCCACCGCGCCAACGCGAATCCTCCGGGCTGGCGATCTCGACGCCGAGCGGAACCAGCAAGTCGCGAACAAGTTCGAGTGCGAACTCCGTCAATGCGATCGACTTCGCACGAATCGCCTCTATCCCGACTTCGTCGATAAGTCCCAGCATGTCTTGCATCGCAAGCATTCCCAGAATGGGCGGTGTTCCACTGATAACTCTCCGAATACCGTCAGCGGGTACATAGCCTTGTTCCATCTCGAAAGCATCCTTGCGGCCCATCCACCCCCAGATCGGCTGCTCGAATTCACTATGCAAATCGGAACGGACGTAGGCGAAAGCCGGAGACCCGGGTCCACCGTTCAGGTATTTGTAGGTACATCCGACCGCGAGATCTACTCCCCACGAATCTAATTCGATCGGAACGGTTCCCACGGTGTGGCACAGATCGAGAAGCAACATTGCGCCGGCCGAGCGCGAGATGCGCGCGAGATGCGCAGCGTCGAGCAAGAAACCCGACCTGTACGCAACATGGCTGAGCACGACGAGAGCAGTCTTGTTCGATACCACCGCAGCAAGCTTCTCAGCGGTTACACCACTTCGAGCGTCGGACTCGATCCACCGCAGCGTCATGCCGAGTTCGACCGCAATGGACTCGAGCAGATAGCGATCAGTGGGAAAGTTGTCGCGGTCGACAACAATTTCCGTTCTCCCAGGTCGCAGAGCGATTGCGCCCCTGGCCAACTTGTATAAAAGAACTGTGGTGGAGTCGCCGATAGTGGTTTGACCAGCGGCGGCTCCCAGTACCGTCGCACCCAGCGCATTTCCCAGGGTTACCGGTAGTTCGTACCACCCTTCGTCCCAGCCTCGAATCAGGCGACCTCCCCAACTCTGCGTGACGAAGGTCGAAATGCGCTCTGCGCTCGCTTTTGTGGGCCGTCCCAGCGAGTTGCCGTCAAGGTAGGCGCGGATTGTGGGATCGTCCGATCCTACGAACAAATCTCGGTACCCTCTGAGCGTATCGACGGCATCGAGTGCACCGGCCCGTGCCTCGAAGGATGTGGATGTGATCATCGGCCGATCTCCGTTCTGACAGCGAATAATTCGGGGAAGAAGGAAAGTTCGAGCGCCTTCTGCAGAAATCCGACGCCGCTCGATCCTCCGGTGCCGGATTTCATCCCGATTGTGCGCAATACAGTGCGCATGTGTCGGAATCGCCAGAGCTGAAAGTTCTCTTCGAGGTCGACGAACTCTTCGAATGCCTCGTACACCGACCAGTGCTCGGTGTTGTTTTCGTAGACGAACTTGACGAGCGGCATCAAGTCGGCATTGAACGTATACGCCTCACTGACATTTCTCTCCAGTGCCGACTCCGGGACGTCGAACCCACGACGGGCTAGGCACCGCCAGAACGCGTCGTACAAGCTCGGCTCCCCCAGTAGCCCTGAAAGGAGTTCGTGGGCAGTAGGATCGGACTCGAATACAGCCAGCATTCCTGAATTCTTGTTTCCGAGTGCAAACTCCACTGCACGATACTGGTACGACTGAAATCCTGACGAATTGCCGAGGAACTCACGGAACTGTGAATACTCCGTGGGCGTGAGCGTCGCCAGCACTGACCATTGCTCGGTGAGCGTCTTCTGAATGTGCTTGACGCGTGCAACGCATTTAAGTGCGGCACCGATATCGTCGGCGTCGAACGCCCCGCGTGCAGCCAACATTTCGTGCAGGACCAGCTTCAGCCACAGCTCCGTTGTTTGATGCTGGATGATGAAAAGCAACTCGTCGTGATGCTCGGGAGTACTGACCGGATTCTGCGCGCTGAGCAGAGTGTCCAGATCGAGGTAGGACCCGTAACTCATCCGCTTACTGAAATCGGTGACGATGTTCTTTTCGATCGCCCGCATATTCGCTTCGACACTCATGATGTTCCTTGATGTGGAGGGCTGATGCTGAAACCTGTGAAATCACCGTACTGACGCTCATCATATTTCATATTCCGTGCGACCGCCACAGAAACGATATACAGCGACGCGCTGTGCGTTGCGCGTCGCTGTTCGTCGAGTAGTGACACTGGGAAGTCGTCAGCCCGTCACGTCGCGGGCAAGCTGACCAGACCCTTCTTGCATCACGCTGGCCAGCAAGTCTCCTGTGCGCGAATAGATCTTTCCGTGGGCCAGTCCGAGGCCACGTGAGGCTGCAGGCGATTCCTGCACGAGTGCGATCCATTCGTCGACCCGACCGTCGGAGTGCCACCACATCGCATGGTCGAGACTTGCTGTCATTACACCGTCGTCAGCCCACGCGACTCCGTTGTTACGCAAAACTGGTTCGAGAAGTGTGTAGTCACACAGATACGCCAAAGCAGCTCGGTGCAGATCCGGATCGTCGGGCAGTCGGTCATATGCCTTGAGCCACACCACTTGTCGACGGGTCCGCTCACCATTTGCGTTCACGTAGACCGGCGACGGAGAGTGTCGAATGTCGAAGTTCCGATCATTCGCCCAGTAGCTGGCGTCTCGGACCGTTGAATCCCCGAGAACGTCTGCCGCCGTCGGAAGATCCTCGGGCCGTGGAAGATCGGCCGGCATCACATCGTGATGGCTGACGCCTGCCGTAGGTACGTGAAATGACGACTGGCCGTTGAAGACGACCTTGCCGTTCTGCACACCGCTCACGGCACGTGCCGAGAATCCGCGGCCGTCGCGAACACGGTCCACCGACCACACGGTCTCGGCGTGGACGTCTCCTGGCCGAAGGAAGTAACCGTGAAAGGAATGAATCGACCTGTCGGCGTCGACAGTCTTCATACAGGCGGTAACCGCCTGGGAGACAATTTCCCCTCCGTACGCACGTTCGGATGGAATCACCTGGTGTCGACCGGTGAATACGTCTGTACCGCGAGTGTCGAGGGAAAGGGACTTCAGCAGCTCGGCGCTGCTCTGCGCTGCGGTCATCTGTGTGTATACCCTTCCAGTGTTGAATCGTCCACGTCGGGAAGATTGACAACGATGTTGTCCGGAGTTCTTGCCGTGAGCCACACCAATTCCTCGGTGGTGCTCATATTCACCTCGACATGAGGCATCCAGGGCGGCACGAACACGAAGTCGCCCTCGGACATGTCGACATATTCCGAGAAGTCCTTGCCGAAGTAGATACGTGCAATGCCGGTCAGGACGTAGCCGCCAGTTTCGGCTTCGCCGTGATGGTGTGGCAGCGAGCGGTATCCGGGCTCGTTGGTGACCTTGCCGAACCAGATCTTGGTTGCCGGACTGTGTTCGACACTCACTCCGGAAACTCGGACCGCACCGCCGGATTGGCCGGTGTCGGCCGCTTCGTTCCCTTTGCGGGTTACCACCGGAACTGCCCTACCGGTCGCTGTTGTCATGTCATATTCCTTTCTCGCGCTGTTCGCTGTTCGATAGTGTTGTGCAGCATGCCGATTCCCTCGATCGTTGTCTCGACGACGTCTCCCACCTGCAGGAACCGAGGTGGTGATGCGGCAGCACCGACTCCGCTCGGCGTTCCTGTCAAGACCACGTCGCCGGGGCGCAAGGTGGTGAACATGCTGATGTAGGAAAGCAGGTCGGCCGGGTCGAATACCAGGTCGTCGGTCGAACCGCGCTGCTGCATTTCTCCGTTCACCGAGCAGGTGATCGGCGCTCCTGATCGAGGGTCGAATTCGTCCGGGGTCACCAGCATTGGACCGAGCGGTGTGGTGGAATCGAAAGCCTTGCCCTGCAACCACTGTGGAGTTCTGTTTTGCCAGTCACGGGCCGAGATGTCGTTGGCGACTGTGTACCCGGCGATACCGGCGAGCGCCTCGTTACGATTCGCATCACGGAGTGTCGATCCGACAATGACCGCGAGTTCCGCTTCCCAGTCCAGCTTCGACACTGAGGGATGAAGATCGATGCTGTCCTGTGCGCCGACGAGGGTATCGGCGAATTTGGCGAACAAAGTCGGGAATTGCGGTGCCTCGCGGCCCATTTCGGCGATGTGTGCACGGTAATTATGTCCGCAGCAGATAATTTTTCCGGACGAAAGGACCAATGGCGCAAAGCTCACGACGTCTTCACTCAGTTCGCCGACGGGGTTCGCCAGTACCTCGTCCATCCGATCAGAAGCTAACAACTCGCCCACGTCGGTCGTATCCACCAACTCCCAGGAATCGCAGCGCCACACTGCTGCACTGGTGCCACCGTCGTTTGTGCGAATTGTCGAAAATCTCACGGAATCGACGTCCTTTCCTCAGTTGTGACGCAAAAGTATGTCGCTTCAATTACGATCATGAATGTAACAGCATATCTTTGACGTGTCAGCGGATACCACAACGAAAGGACCAGATACGCGTGACTATCGAGCGAATCAATCCATCCACTCTGGGCAAGGCGTCCGGTTTCTCCCATGCGGTGCGAGCGGGCAATGCCGTATACCTGGCGGGACAAACCGCACTGGACCACTCGGGGAAGATCGTCGAGGGTGGCATCGTCGAACAATTTCGGCAGGCTATGACCAACGTGCTGACCGCACTCGATGCTGCAGGCGGGCAGCCCGCCGATCTGGTGGACGTCACCATTTACCTGCTCGACATCCCGGAGTACCAGGCACACGGTCGCGAAATTGGCGCCATCTGGCGCGAATTGGCAGGTACCGAGTATCCCGCCATGGCAGGAATCGGCGTCACCTCACTATGGCAGCGGGAAGCCCTGATCGAAATCCAAGCTGTCGCACACGTATGACATCCGGTGACGATAAACCTGCCGTTCAGCTATGAATGACCGAAAGTGCATGTTCGCGGGCGGGACCGCTCAAACTTCGGTTCAGCTCGGCGAACAGCTCTTCGGCAGTCATGCCGGTCCACCCCTGCGGAAGTAAAGACAGCGGCAACCCCGGATCAAGGTAGGGCAGCCTCCGCCAAGCCGTCAACATCGGTACGTAATGCTCGAACGCGACGGTAGACGAGACTCTGCCCTCGTCCAGTAGAGTCACCACACTACGGTAGCGGCGAACGAAATCGCCGTAGAGTTCGGACAGTTCATCCAGACTCCACCACGCCCTGACTTTTGATCGCAGGTCCCCGAAGGCCACATGCTCGGACCGGAAAATGTCGACATACGACGACAGACCTCGCCTGTCGAGCATGTCGCGTGTTTCACGCTCGATGTTTCCCGGCGCGATCCATACTCCTGGCGCTGCGGTTCCAAATCCCAGTGCCGTCAGCGCAGTCCGCAGCGCGTGCCGCTTCTCCCTCTCCGATTCCGGCACCGAAAACACCACCAACAACCAACCATCGTCCACCGTTGCGCGTCGACGATCGAAGATTCGAGCGTCACCTTCGTTGACGACATTCAGGCTGTGCTGCGACAATGAGTACCCGGCCGAGCCCTCAAATCGACTGCTGATCAACACGTCACGCCTCTTGAGTCGTGATATCGAGGATCGAACAGCGGGGCCTTCGACACCCAGGTCTGCCATCAACTTCACCACTGCTGCGACCGACAACCAGTTGCTTTCCCCGCGTGCATACAAGCCGAAGATCGTGACGATCAGTTGCCGCGGTTGAATCTCCGATGCCGCCGCGACACCACCACTCTCCAGCACCTCGTTGTGACGCTGCCCTGAACGCACTTCCCCACTCGACATACACACACCGTATAGAGCCGCTCCCGCACGGTGCCATGCAACTATCGCGTTAATTATTTATGTCGCCTATCGACTCGGCGTCACAAACTATGCATACTGCTTTTATCGAGCATCACCTTCGAAAGGTCGAACATGCCTCTGTCACCGTCGGCCCACGTCGACACTTACTGCCGGGACAATCTGCCACCGGAACACAGCTGGCCTGAGTTCCGCTTCGAACTCCCATCCCTCCAGTACAGCGAACGCCTCAACTGCGCCACGGCACTTCTCGACGACATGGTCGCGATCGTCGGACCGGGCAAACCGTGCCTGCTGACCGCATCCGAAACATGGACGTACGGTGAACTGCTTAGTCGCGCCAACCAGATTGCCCGCGTACTGGCCGAAGACTACGGGCTCGTACCCGGTCAACGAGTACTCCTCCGAGGTCCCAACAACCCCTGGCTCGTGGCCTGCTGGTTCGCCGTGGTCAAAGCCGGCGGAGTAGTCGTCACTACGATGCCGATGCTCCGAGCACCAGAGGTCGCCAAGATCGTAGAAATTACCAAACCCTCACTCGTGCTGTGCGATCACCGATTCAGCGATGAACTCGTCGATATCGCTGGCACGGCGCACGTCCTGACTTTCGGATCTACTTCACCTACCGACCTTCAGATGGTGAGTGCCTCCAAGTCGGAAGAGTTCACGAACGTCGACACCGCAGCTGACGACGTAGTCCTGCTCGCACCGACATCCGGAACCACCGGAATTCCCAAAGCGACCATGCACTTTCACCGAGACGTACTGGCCAACGCCGACACGTTCTCCCTCCACGTGCTGAAACCGACACCTGACGACATCTTCACCGGTACCCCGCCACTGGCATTCACGTTCGGGCTGGGCGGGCTCGTGATATTTCCACTGCGTGTCGGCGCCGCCACCTTGTTGATCGAAAAAGCCTCTCCCGAAGAGCTTGCCGCGATGGTCCGCAGGCACAACGTCAGTGTGCTGTTCACCGCACCGACTGCATATCGGGCGATCATGTCGGCAGGAGCAGAAGCCGATTTGGCAACCCTCCGCCGCTGCGTATCTGCAGGTGAACACCTTCCTGAAGTGGTGTGGCAACAATTTCACGAGCGCACCGGACTGAAACTGATCGACGGTATCGGCGCTACCGAGATGCTGCACGTTTTCATCGCAGCATCCGATGACGATATCCGCCCCGGGGCAACGGGGAAAGCAGTGCCAGGCTTCGAAGCTCGCGTTCAAGATGCTGCGGGCAATCCGGTTCCAGCCGGCACGGCGGGATTTCTCGCAGTCAAGGGTCCAACCGGTTGCCGCTATCTAGCCGATGATCGACAGAGCGTGTACGTTCGCGACGGCTGGAACATCACGGGAGATACGTTCGTACACGATGCCGACGGATACTTCTGGTATCAGGCTCGCAGTGACGACATGATCGTCAGCTCGGGATACAACATTGCCGCACCCGAGGTCGAGTTCGCGATCGACCAGCATCCGGCCGTTGTCGAATCTGCCGTGATCGGAATCCCGAACGAGGCCCGCGGCATGATCGTGCACGCGGCGATCGTGCTTGCACCAGGGATCATCGGAGACGATGCGTTGAAGGTCGAGATTCAAAACTTCGTGAAGTCGATTGCGGCGCCGTACAAGTACCCGCGCAGCATCACCTTCGAGCAGGCGTTGCCGCGCACAGACAGCGGAAAGATCCAGCGATTCCGGCTGCACGAACACGTCAGGGTTCTTTCATGAACAGTCACAAACCCTCTGCAGCCACAGTGAATTCACGTGTCGAATGGTCCGATACCGACGCAGCCGGCCACTACCATCATTCGACTGTCATCCGCTGGGTCGAAGCTGCCGAGGCTATACTTCTACGCTCGATCAACCACGCAGATCTCTTCGGAGTGATACCACCGGTCGCCTACTCCGCTACGTATCGCGGGCGAGTGTGGTTCGGCGATGTCGTCACCACTACCTTGACCGTCGAACGAATGGGCACAAGTTCGCTCACATATCGATTCGAGGTAATTAGCCAAACCGGTCCAGTAGCCGACGGGACGTTGACGGTAGCGCACACGAGCACGTCCTCGGGGACATCCACTCCCTGGCCGGCAAGCGTGCGAGCCGCGCTCGCCGTGTGAACACGATTCACCGTTGTTCAGTCAACTGTGGTCGAAATATCGAGCAAGTGTGTCATACCAATCATCAAGGAGAAGAATGCGAATCGCAGTAGTGGGTGGCGGACCGGGAGGGTTGTACTTCTCAGCACTGGTCAAACAACTGAACCCGGCACACGACGTCACCGTGTGGGAACGCAATGCCGCCGACGATACCTTTGGCTTTGGCGTCGTCTTCAGTGACGAAACCCTCGGAGCAATAGAAAACGCGGATCCGGTGATCTTCGAACGAATGGCCCGATACTTTGCTCGGTGGGACGACATCGACGTCCACTACCGCGGTACGGTACATACCGCAGGCGGCCAGGGTTTCGCCGCGATGTCACGCAAAGTGCTGCTGGCTATTCTTCAGGAACGAGCAATCGAACTCGGCGTCGACGTGCACTTCTCGACGCCGGCGCCCGATGTCGACGAACTGCGTCGCAGCCACGATCTGGTCCTTGCCGCTGACGGTCTGAACTCCGCCGTACGCACCCGGTACGCAGGCACCTTCCGCCCTTCGCTGGACCGGCGCGAGAGCAAGTACATGTGGCTCGGCACCGACAAGGTCTTCGAAGCATTCAAGTTCTACATCGCCGAGACACCCCACGGAGTGATGCAGATCCACGGATACCCCTACGGAGATGACGGAAGCACCTTCATCGTCGAGATGCACGAAGATGTCTGGAACAGGGCTGGATTCGCGGAGTACGCAGCACAGGACTTCGCACCGGGAGAGAGTGACGAGAAGTCCATCGACATGATCCGCGAGCTGTTTGCCGACGTGCTGGGCGAACATCAGATCTTGTCCAACAATTCGCGGTGGATCAACTTCACCACCGTCCGCAACGAACACTGGCACGACGGAAACGTCGTCATCCTCGGCGACGCCGCGCATACCGCACATTTCTCCATCGGCTCGGGCACCAAACTTGCAATGGAAGACGCACTCGCGCTGGCCGCTTGCCTGCACGAAAACACTTCTGTGGCAAGCGCATTGGATGCATATGAATCAGAACGGAAACCCGTCGTAGTCTCGGTCCAACGTGCTGCCCAGGCCAGCCTCGAATGGTTCGAGAACATCGCACAGTACGTCGACCAGGAGCCACGCCAGTTCGCCTTCAATATTATGACGCGCAGCCGACGAATCACCTACGACAACCTGAAGCTGCGCGACCCAGAGTTCGTCGCTGCCGCCGACGACTGGTTCGCCGGCTCACACGGTTCGACCTGTCCGCCGATGTTTCAGCCGTTCAAACTCGGTGAACTTGAACTCAACAATCGCATCCTGGTCTCATCGATGGACATGTACTCCGCCATCGACGGCGTTCCCGGCGATTTCCACCTCGCCCACCTTGGTTCCAAAGCCATGGGCGGGCCGGCCGTGGTCATGACCGAAATGGTGTGCGTCAGCGAGAACGGTCGCATCACGCCTGGCTGCACAGGCCTGTACACCGACGAACAAGAACGATCATGGACACGTATTGTTGACTTCGTCCACGCCCACTCCGCCGCCAAAATCGGAGTGCAGCTTGGACATTCAGGCCGAAAGGGTTCCACCAAGTTCATGTGGGACGGCATCGATTCGCCCCTGGATGAGGGCAACTGGAACGTGGTGAGTGCCTCACCCATCCCGTACAGCGCTGCCAATCAGACGCCGACAGAACTCGACCACGATCAACTTGACACTATCGAGGCAGCATTCGTCGCAGCAGCAGAATCAGCGGCTCGCGCGGGGTTCGACCTGCTCGAATTGCACTGCGCACACGGCTATTTACTGTCGTCTTTCCTCTCTCCGCTCTCGAACACCCGGACCGACGAATTCGGAGGTTCCGCAGCAAACCGTCTACGCTTCCCACTGCGCATCTTCGACGCCGTACGCAGGGTCTGGCCGGCGGAGCGCCCGATCTCCGTTCGCATCTCCGCAACCGACTGGGCCGACGGCGGCAACGATATCGACGACGCAGTCGCCATCGCGACAGCCTTCGCCGAGCGCGGAGTCGACCTGATCAACGTATCCACCGGTCAGGTCGTCAAAAATGAGACGCCGGAGTACGGACGTAGCTATCAGACACCGTTCGCAGACCGTATACGCAACAAGATCGGAACGAAGTTTGGAACGGCCGTCATCGCAGTCGGTGCGATCTCGTCCCATGACGATGTCAATTCAATCCTACTCGCAGGTCGCGCCGATCTTGTCGCTATCGGACGGAGCCACCTCTACAACCCACAGTGGACACTCCACGCCGCAGCGGAACAAGGTTACGTCGGCCCTGGCGCTGTGTGGCCACCACAGTTCGCGGCGGGCAACCGCAAACCTCCCACAGGGCGTACCGATGGCCCTCCGCCTCGGCTGAGCCTGGTCCGGGACGGCATAGCGGGCACTCGGCATGCCCGGTGGTCACCGCGAATCACCTTGTCGGTGTAATAAGTCATGCAGGATTCACCGCGTCCAGACACGCAACACGATGGTGCCCCCGGAGACTCGTCGACGACTATCAATATCGCCGTCTCTGCCGACGCCATCGGTCATCGCGGAACAATCGAGGAACTGGCAACGAAGTCACTCGAATCGCGCAACCTCACAGGAAGATTCGTTGTCACCGACGATCTTCAGACGACGGCCGCTGCACTGTCCTACGCCGGCGATCTGATCGTGGTTCCCGGCGTAGGACAGCGGTTCGACGCGAGTGTATTCGACGGCGTGGTGCGCGTCGATTTCGGAGAATGCGCGCCTGATCGGTCCCCCGGTGTGCGACACCATATTCGAGGCCGGGGTATCGACGGCATTCACTTTGCTGTCGAAAGCGTCTATCATCATAAGTTTCATCGTGGCATCGACATTTCGTACGGAGACCATCCCGATCAGTGCGCGGTGCTGCGCATCCCGGCTGGCTCCGGTCCGTTTCCCGTAGCCGTGTTGGTGCACGGTGGATACTGGCGGGCTCGATGGCAATACGACCTGATGGATGCCCTGGCCGTCGACTTGACCAGGCGCGGCTACGCCACGTGGAACGTGGAGTACCGCAGGCCGGACGAGCACAATTGGTACGCGATGACATCGGATATTTCCCAGTCGCTGCAGACTCTGCAGTCTGTGTATCAGGAATGGAATCTGGATCTCGATCGCATTGTGACAGTAGGCCATTCTGCCGGTGGGCAGCTTGTGCTACGTCTTGCCGCAGACTCCGGCTCGAATACCGTCCGGCCGGCCCTCACTGTTTCCCTCGCTGGAGTGCTCGATTTGCGAACAGCCGACGAGCGCTGGCTCAGCGAGGGCGCCGTGTCTTCCGCGGTAGGTGGCAGATACGCCGAGCATCCGGCGATATACGACGATTCCTCCCCTATTGCACGCTTGCCGATCGGGTGTGCGCACCTCATCGCGTGCGGCGTATCGGATGACTCGGATCTGCTGGAGATCAGTCGTAGCTTCTCCGACTCGGCCGAAGGAACCACCGATGTAACGACGCACGTCGAAGGCCCCGGAGGGCACTTCGACATCATCGATCCCACATCGGCAATCTGGGCAAGGGTTGCAGCCGAGATCGACTCTCGCTTGCTCTGACTAGCTCGATCCCTTCAGACTGCGAAATGTGCTGCGGTGAAATACGATCGGCTCTTGATCGTGCGAAGCCACACCATCGACTCTCATCAGAGCGATGGTGTGGTCTCCCGCCGGAATCAACTCTTCGATCGACACTTCGAGCCATGCGCTGGCACCGTCTACGAAGATTGGGCCACCGTGTCCGGACGACACGGTCAGATCGGTGAACCTGTTCTCTGCCCGTCCCGCGAGCGCTCTGGCTACCGCTTCGTGAGTTTCGCCTAACACACTGATCCCGAGCGCCCTGCAATTCTTCAACAGCGTCCAAGTCGCCGACGTGTTCTGTACGCAGAACGAGACGAGTGGCGGGTCGAGCGACACCGAGACGAAACTGCTCGCGGCGAAACCCGTGGGAACGCCATCGACATGCGCCGCAACGGCCACAACGCCGGTGGGGAAGGTACCGAACACCGACCGCAAGGTTGCTGTGTCGAAACCACTCTCAAGACCTACATCCATCGTGTCCATCTCTCTACGAATTTACGGTACCGTGGGTCGGCGTCACCCGATGATCTCCCCGCCTGCCATCCACACCGTCTGCCCTGTCAAGGACGCCAAGCCAGGGTCTACCAACGCCTTGACCATTGCGGCGATATCGTCCGGGGTGTCAAGCCTTCCGAGGACGGCCCGCGCAAGCAATCGCTGTGCCTCGGCCGTCAATCGTTCGTCCAAGATCTGCGCCGACTCTTCGATGCGGCCGGGAGCAATCACGTTTGCCGTGATGCCGTGCCTTGCTTCTTCGACTGCCATGTATTTGGTGAGCGTTGTGGCCGCAGACTTGGCCACTGCGAATGCGCCGAAGCCCGACACCGGACGCGCAGTCGAAGCCCCGGAAATGTAAACGATGCGACCCCACCTCTGTGCTCGCATACCGGGCATTGCACGCGAACAGATCAAGTGGTGTGCCCGGAGCCCGTCCAAGTGATGCTCGAATACACTCGAATCAGCCATCGACACAGGCCCCACATCGAGGCCGCTCGGATGCGCAGTGTTCACCACGATCGAGACTGGACCAAGCTTCGACTCTATCGTCGTGTACATCTCGTCTATAGAGCGCGGGTCCGTGAGTTCGCATCGAACAGACACTGAAGTGTGGTTCCGCATCACCAATTCATCTGCAACTGCTCGGTTCCCGCGATACTGCACGGCAACCCGCATACCCGCGTCCTGAAAAACCTCGACAATCCGGCGCCCGAGCAGTCCAGTTGCACCGGCGACGAGTGCGACCGGCGACACGGGTGCATGTGCAGACACGATTAGAAGTCGTGACGAGCGAAGTGCGGGGCTTCAAGTGCCGCTGCCGCGACCCTCGACGCCCACAACTCGACATGCGGTTGCGTGCCGTGCACCGAAGATGCTTCGGCGCTGTCCCATTCTTCGTACAGTCGGAGCACTCCATTACCCGACACATCCCATGAAAGCGTGTAGTCGACACAACCTTTCTCGGACCTGCACTTTTCCTGGAACTCTGTTGCAGCATAAACAAGTTCATCTATCTTGGCGGGATCGATTCGTATCGAACCGGAAACGACAACGGTCATTCGTCAGCCTCTTTCCATCTCATGTATGACACAAAGCAATCCTTGATTTCAAGATATTTCGCGGCGAAGAACCGGAATTGCCTTCTCGCCCAGAAGCGTCATGGCACGGGCAATGTCGGCGCCCATCGGCGGACCGAAAGAAAGGTGCCGAACTCCTGCATTCATCAGCTCACCGCATTGATCGATCACGTCGTCGACGCCCCCGGCGATTCCGAGTTCCAACATCGTCGATGATGTGAGTACGGTCTTGATCGCGTCGGATTTGTTTCCGTCCAGCATCAGTTTCTGCGTGTGGACGAACTCCTCCGGATCAAATCCATGCCTTTCCAAAACCTCTGTCGAGAGCGAACCACTGTACAGGGCAATATGTTCGGCGAGTATCCATCGCGCGCGATCGGCCTCGTCATCGATCGAACACCACAGGCACGCTGCGATGTCCAGTTCTTCACCATTTCGCCCGGCGGCGGTGGCACCTGCCATTATCTGGTCGCGCGCATCGAACACCTGGCGCGGAGGAAGGCACAAGGGCAGCGCCCCATCGGCGTATCGCCCCGTCATGGTCAACATTTTCGGACCCATGGCTCCGATGTAGATCGGAACCTCGACTGGTTGGCGTAGAACTGCCTGATCAGTCCAGTCCTCGAATCCTTTGCCCAATCCTACTGGGCTCTCGCCTCGGGTAAGCGCTTGAACGGCCCGCAGCGCAGTACGCGTTCGAGTGACGGGGGCCGCGGGTGCGATACCCGCCCAGTCGAAGAACACCTGAGATCCTGCACCGAGGCCCAAAAGGAATCGATTGTCCGAGAATGTCTGTAGACCCGAAGAGAATTGAGCGATCTGAACAGGGTGAATGGACACCGGATCAATGACCGCAGATCCGACGCGGATGGAGTCGGTGGCCGAGAGCATGGCAGTGAGCGCAATCAAGCCTGGTTCACCGAAGATGTCGTTTCCGGTCCAGATCTGGTCGAACCCCATCGCCTCTGCATGTACGGCAAGCGCGGCCATCCGGCGAGGGTCTCCACCTGCTCGTACACTGAAGGTTGTGCTACTTCGAGGCTCCATGGTCCGTTCCTCTCGCGTCGTATGAGTGCATGCGCATGATCAGGTTCTCGGGGGGATCAGGACAGGCCACTCGCGGTCCGGAGTCCAGCCACCCGTCGACGTCGTTGCAGCCGATCGGTCCGTTCAATATCGGTAGTGCGGCAGCAATAGCGAAGTAACAGAACTTCTTTCCCGGAGGGAGCGTGACTCCGTCGGTACCAACCTCGAAATAGTCACCTATCTCGAGTCCGCACGCCGAGTAGTTCATTCTCTCGACCGTGCATCTGATTCGCCGTTCAGTCATCGAGTTCTCCGCCACACTTTGTTCGATCTAGCCGATCGAGTCGCATGACCACTCCGTCATCCGGGTCGGGGCAGCAGATCCACGGCTTGCGTTCGAGCCAGTCGTCTTCGGGCAGGTCACTCAGCCGCGAAGACAACACCGGTATGACTGCTGCGATGGCGTAGGCGCAGAACGGCTTATTCTGCGGCATCTCGATCGTGCTACCTACAACGTCGAAGAAGTCCCCCACTGCGAGTGCACACCGAGGGTTGTCGGCACGATCGACCATCACTCGAACGGTTGGTTGCATCAGTGTCCGCCGGCGAACACTTCGGAATCCGCCAGTGTCAAACCGACAGGATCCGCGAGGGCAAGTTCGGCCAAGGTGGTCCATTGATTCCGCTTTGCACCGGCATGGGTCAGCGCAACCGTCGAGTCACGCAACACTCGCTGCATTGGGTCGCCGTCGAAGACGAACGCCGAACCGTAGAGGTCTACGCACGTGTCGATGGTCCGGCGAAGTGTCTCACCCGCTGTCACGTTGCATATGGTCAACCGCATCTCCTCGAGAGGTGTCAACGTGCGCGTAGTGCCGAAAAGGATGTCGTCAGAGCGGCGAGCGATATCCAGCACGCTCGAGTACATCGTGTCGATGTCGGCGGCCACCTGTCCGATTGCGCGTTTGGAAACGAGGTCAATGGCGCCTTTTCCGGACTTACGGCGCACCGCTTGCACAGCGAGATCCAATGCTGCTTGGGCTAATCCGATTGCCACTCCGGTAAGACCGAAGAATGCCAACGTGACATGTTTGTTCAACGGATCAGCAGTCGGGTCTGCGAGGGCTTCGCGATCGAACGACCATTTTTCCGGCACGAATACCGGCTTGTCGATCGAGTACGACGAGCTCCCCGACCCTCGGACCCCAATCGTGTGCCAGTTGTCCGCGTGTTCAATCGCCTCGCGTGGCAGCCACAGTCCGACGACCGCCGGCTTGCCACTCGGCCGCAACACCGGCTCACCGTTGGCAACAACATTCGCGCCCCCGATGATGTGATCGGCCACATAGCTTCCGCTTCCCCAATCCCATTTCCCCGTAACCATGTAGCCTCCGGAGACCTTCTCGGCCACTCCCTTCGGATGAAATGCACCGCTGGTGGGCCGATCTCGATCAGGATAGAGATCGGCATAACCCTCATCGCCGAGCCTTCCCGCGTAGATACCGGTTGCGTTCAGAACACCTACATTCCAAGCACTTCCACCATCCACTCGGGCAATGGCAGACACGACGCGCACTTGATCCTCGAGAGTCATCTCCAACCCTCCGACTCGCGAGGGAAAGGTCATCTGGAACATTCCGGCAGAACGCATCGCCCGCACCGTTCGATCGGTGATCCTGCCACGGCGCTCGGACTCGGCGGCTTCCTCGGCAATCACGTCGATCACACCCGCGACATTGCTTGTCACTGCCTGCGCAGAGCTCGGTTCCGAGATCCGCATATCATCGAGTAGATCACTGTTCATCGTCTTGGTCTCCTTGTTCGTATGCATCGTCGAGCCCGGCGCCGCGTTCACCGCAGCACCGCCGACAGAAAAGCCTGTGTACGTTCATTTTCGGGCCGACCGAGCACCTGCTCGGGAGCGCCTTGTTCCACTATCCGGCCGCGGTCCATGAACACAACCTCGTCGGCGGCCTCGCGTGCGAATCCCATCTCGTGAGTCACCACAACCATCGTCATTCCGGAATCTGCCAGGTCCTTCATCACCGCGAGGACTTCGCCGACCAGTTCGGGATCGAGCGCGCTCGTCGGTTCGTCGAACAACATGACTTTCGGACGCATCGCCATGGCGCGCGCGATCGCCACCCGCTGCTGCTGTCCACCGGATAGTTGCGACGGATACAGTTTCTCCCGGCCCGCAAGCCCAACACGCTCCAACAGTTCGTAAGCGTAAGACTCTGCGTCGCTACGCTTCTCACCCTTGACCTGGATCGGGGCGAACGAAGTATTCTCTACCGCGGTCAAATGTGGGAAGAGATTGAAGTGTTGGAACACCATTCCGATGCCCATCCGCTTGAGCCTCGCTTCGCGCTCGCGAAGTTCGTAGAGCTTTCCGTTGACTTCTCGATATCCGACGAGTTCACCGTCTACGCGGATCTGTCCGGACTGCACTTCCTCGAGATTATTCATACATCGCAGCAATGTGCTCTTCCCTGAACCGGAAGGACCGACGATGCATACCGTCCGACCGGCAGCTATCTCGAGGTCGACGTCGAAAAGCACCTGCACGTCGCCGTAGAACTTGGAGACGTTCCGTATTCCGATCATCGGGTATTCGATGTCGATTACTGGATCCATGTCAACGCTCCGCAATTCTCTTCTCGAGCAGATACTGAACGGCCGACACAACCGCCAGAACTGCGAAGTACCAGATAGCCGCAACCAGCAAGAGTTCGATGGTGCGATAGTTGGATCCCGAAATACTCTGTGCCACAGTCAGAATATCGCCTCCGGCGATCACAGACACAATGGCAGTGGACTTGAGCATTCCGATCAATTCGTTGCCCAGCGGCGGAACGATGATCCTCATCGCCTGCGGGAGAACGATCATCCTGGTGGACTTGAACGGGCTGACACCGAGCGCCTTCGCGGCCTCACGCTGCCCCTTCCCGACACCGAGCATGCCACCTCGGACAACTTCGCCCATGTACGCCGATCCCGCCAGCGACAGGCCGAGAACCGACGCAGTGAACGGCGTGATCAGTTCCGACGACGGCATGTCGACAAAGACGACATCGGTGAAAGGAATGCCGATCACGATCGACTTGACGAACAGACCGAGATTGCCGAGGAAAATGAGCAGGAGAATCAAGGGTACACCGCGAAAGACGAAGACATACGCGGTAGCAACTCCCGAGATTATTCTGCTCGGCGACAATCGCATCACTGCCACGACCACGGCCCCGAACAATGAGATGACCATAGCTAATGCGGTCATTTCCAGTGTTGTGAGCAACCCCTTCAGAATTGATGCGTTGAAGACAAATTCACCCACAACGGACCACTTGATGTTCGGATTCGTCGCAAAACCGTAGACCACCCACAGGGCCAGTGCCCCGACTACGACAGCACCGCCCATTCGACCGTAGTGGCGCACTGGCACGACCTCGTTGGGCACCGGCGGCATACGCCCGGCACTGGGGTCCGTGCTGGACACACTGCCTGCGCCGATGTCAGTACTCATGTCGCTCACCTGACTTGTTCGTGTCGTCATCGTCACCTCACCGCGTCTGCCCGGCAGGTGTGCCGGAATACAGGTTGATCTTCATGCGATCCAACGGCAATGCTGAGACGCCGGCATTCCAGTCGTCGAGAACTTCCTGGTATTTTCCTGACTCGACAAGACTGTGCATTGCTGCGAGCAGTGCTTGCGACAGTTCCGGATTCGACTTCGACACTGCAGCGCCGGTTATGGTTTCGATGTACGGATCCACTTCCTCGGCCGGCAGGATCACCGTCATGAAAGCGCCTGAAGTTTGCTCGACAAAGGCGTTCAACGACGCGCTGCTGTCCATCCAGCCGTCGACCGAACCGGCCCTGAGTGCAACGAGCGCTGCCTGTGCAGAAGGGAACTCGACCGCTTCGATCTTCGGCTTACCCTGCGCAGCACAGGAACTCTCACTGTTTGCAGCGACGGCAGCTTGTTGTTGTCCACCGAGGGGAACGGCGATCCGAGCTCCGCATGCTTCTGCGAGTCTTGTTATTTCCTTCGGATTTCCCGCCGGCAACAGCACGCCGATAGGATCCTGGAACGTCCCGACGATATCGGCGACCGACCTTTCACGCTCTGCGCCGTCACTGATCTGACCCCAGAGCACATCAACATTTCCACTCTGCAGCCCCGGGAGCTGGGCCGGCCACTGAAGGTTCTTCCAGTCCACGTCCACACCGAGGATCTTGCCGACGGCGCTGCCGAGGTCCGGGACGATGCCGATCGGTACGCTGCTGTTCGACGCTTCCACACCGATGTAGGGCGGGGTCTCCCACAACGAACCGATCGAAATCGTCCCCGCATCTCGAATCCGTTGGGGCAGACTGTCGTGCAGTGTCTGATCGAATGCGACGTCCTCTAGCCCAGCCGAATCGGGTTGCGCGGCTTCGGAGGAGCATCCGGTCAATACGAGTCCTGCGGCGAGCGCGATAGACGCGACAAACTGCTTCTGATTCATGGTTTCGCTTTCGAGGAGGAGTGCTGCGTTGGCAGATAGGAGCGTGGCGAACCGGGCTAACCGAGTTCAGGTGCGCCAGTTGGTCCAGCTCCGGCAGTACCGAGGCCGGTAGACGCTATATTTTCGAGGTGTGCACGAAATCCGGACTGTATCCAATGTGGTCGCGTCGAGTGCAACCACCGATTCTCGATGGAATCCGATGGCAGATGACGTTTGTTGACGTACACGCCGATCTCGTTCGACGAACATGAGCCGAGTCCGTGGTCTGTATGCCACAACGCGAAGTCCGGATTCCAGTCGCTCAACGCCAAAGGCGCAACTGCAACCACCTGCGTGAGATCCAGGCCGACCATACACCCAGCGCCGTGAGAGATCGCGACAATTTCGGATATCTCGGACAGATCCGCGCAGACATCAAGTCCGACAGCGAAAATGACGGTCGAGTACTCGTGACCGTACCGGACCAGGAAGTCCGCCAGGTCATCGGAACGCAGAGCATTCTCGCCACACCGCGGATGCACGCGTGCGAGGAATCGCGCAGCGTCGTACCCATGGGATCGCAGAACCGTCCCGGCGGCATCCGTGACAGATTCACGAGATGTCCACTCCACCAGCACGCCTCGTCGTGGAGGCACAGCACAGTAGAACTCACTTATGACTGGAGTCGCATTGGCAACGTCTGTGTCAGTCGCGATCACTTCCCGCGCAGCGCATCCCAATAGCGCCGCCATGGACCGACGAGCAACACGCTGATCGTCGATCCAGCCGGGAGCGGACAAGCACATGGAAGGCGTTGTCACATCGCCTGGCACATCACATCTGTACTGCGCGTCGAGATTGGGACCCATGAACCGAGCCTTTCGTGGACGACTGTTGCGATAGTATGTCACTTCTACGACGTCAGTTAGATTATTGATATATTACGTTGTTGTAACGAGATATAGAGTGATGCAAACCGGCTCACTTACGACGGCGCCCAACTCCGAACCCATTGCGCGGTATGGTCTTAGGAAGATCCCAATGCACAACACGTGCAACAAACAACCTTCTCGGGTTCGAACCGACAAGCGGAGAATCTCTCAGGAGGTAAATGTGACAGATCAGGAAACACTGGATCCGATCGACAATCGGGTGGCCGTACCGAGTGCCATACTCGACGACTTCGAATCACGGCCCGGCACTGTCACATCACTGTCCAGGACAGTGCTCGGCGCCTTTGTTCTGCAACAAGGCGGCTGGATCTCGATCTCGAATTTCACGGAAATCATGTCAACGCTGGGCATCTCTTCGCAATCGACGAGGACAGCGGTGAATCGACTCAAGACTAAAGGCATCCTGCGCTCTGAGAACAACAACGGTCGAGCCGGTTATCGTCTTACAGACGAAGCAGAGGACATGCTCGTGCGTGGGTTCTCGCGAGTGTTCAACTTCCGGCAGATGCAATCTGACGAGCCATGGCGAATCATCTCGTTCAGCATCCCCGAACCCGAACGCGCATCACGGCATAGACTTCGCCGGCGATTGACCGCGATCGGGTGCGGTACCGTCACCGCCGGGCTCTTGATTTGTCCCGACTATCACACTGCCGAGGTCGATGCCATTGTAAGTGCTTTGAATCTCGACATGTACGTCACGACATTTGCGGCAACCGATATCTCCGCACCGACAGACCTGATTACTACCGCCGCTCAATGGTGGGACCTTGAAGACATCCGCTCCCGCCATCTCGAGTTCATCAAAAACCAAGCCACTCAACTCGAGCACGATGCGAACGTCTCGGCAGAGACCTTCGCTCGCTTTGTCTTCCTGCTCGACGAATGGCGCGTGATCCCCCTTCTCGACCCAGGACTACCTGCCTCACTCCTACCCAACGAGTGGCCAGGAAGGACCAGCCTCCGAATTTTCGACGACGCCACCCAAAGACTCTTTACCCCGGCACGGGAATGGCTCAAAAAGACTGTCGAGCACTGAACGGAGCCACGCTGGCGGTGTACACGCCTGCGATCAGCGCACCTGTACCGAATTTCAGAGGGCACACCGCGGTGCGGCCTCCTTTACAGACTAGCGGCAATAGCCGCGCCGCCAGCATGGGGCGTTGTCTCGGATCCACACCCGAATGTCCCCCGGGATCAGGACGGCGGGTAGAAGCCACCAGATCAGCGGAAAGTCCATCGCACGTTCACCTTTCTCAGTTCTCAGTTCTCAGTTCTCAGTTGCGTGACCTAGCGCAGCACCTGACCGACTCGCATGAGATAACGAGGCCCACACGGATCGGCACCGCGCCCTGACCGAGGTAAAAGCGGTACACGGCCACACCATGCTCGGGGCGTCCGGCGTCCGAGTCTTTGCCACAGAGAAGGTAGATCCGCTGCCGGTCGTCTTCGTCGAACTCGGCGAACATTGCTCGTGCCCATGCTTCCGGCTCCGTCAGTCCCACGTGCCGGCGAGCGCCTGACCCGCTGTCGCTGCTTGTCACGGTCACCGTGACGGCGGTCCCGGAAGCGGCCGGGTCCCATCGTCGAGGCGGGGCGTCGAATCGCCGTGAGGTGATCACGGCAGTGAGGGTGACGTTCTCGGTCGCGAGCGCTTCGGCCACCACGGTGCTCGAGGTGTCGACGCCGCTGCCGGTGGTGAACGAGGGAAGTTCGAGGTGGTGCGCTTCGCGGATGCGGGCAGCCAGGAGAGCGCGGTCAGTCAGCATCCGGCCGAATGTACTGGTGTGTCGAGGGGAGCGTTTTCTCGTCCCTGACTCAAACATCTGGCTGTGCACGCCAGCCAACCACCGCTGACTGACATCAGCGTGTTTTGCCGAGCCATGAGCGGACCGTCATCCGATCCACTCCTACTTCCCGGGCGGTCGTCGCTTCCGCGCCGCCGTCCTCGATCGCCATCACGGCGAACTGCTGCGCTGCGGCCAGTGCTTCCATTGCCTCAACACGGGCGCGATTGAGTCGCTCGCGCACCTCGGCGGCGGTTGTCTCCCGCAGCACGTATTGCACGGCAGTCGAGAGCGCCGCATCGCGCTCCGGTTGGTCGTCCGGGTCCGGGTAGCGTTCGTCGATCGACTCTGCCGCGCGCACGAGACGTGCCTGTTTCGTTGCGTCCAACTCTGCCCAGGCGTCGCCTGCCCAGTCTCGAAGATCCATCTTCATACCTCCAGTGCGGCGCAAACGGTGCCCGAGCAGTAGGACTGGCCTCGTCAACTTAACCGGGCCGTCAGTCAGGGATGATTGTCGGATGAGTCGTGGAGACGAAACGCGGGTGGATTCGACGCGGTCGCCGTATAAACGGCACCGCTATCCCGCGGAGATCATCGCGCACTGTGTGTGGCTGTACTATCGGTTCACGTTGAGCTTGCGCGACGTCGAGGAGTTGATGCTCGCCCGCGGCATCGTCGTCTCGCACGAGACGATTCGCACGTGGTGCGCGAAGTTCGGACCCGAATATGCACGTGGCCTGCGCCGACGCGCTCCCGAACCCGGCGACACATGGTTTTTGGACGAGGTGTTCGTCAAGATCGGTGGCATCCGACACTACCTGTGGCGGGCGGTCGATCAGGACGGCACTGTCCTCGATGTTCTGGTCCAGTCCCGACGCAACGCGAAGGCGGCGAAACGCTTCTTCGGCAAGCTGATGCGCAAGCATACCCGGGTTCCGAGGGTGCTGGTGACCGACAAGCTCGCCAGTTACGTTGTGGCGCATCGAGAGTTGATGCCATCGGTCGAACATCGGCGCTCGAAGTATCTCAACAACCGGGCCGAAAGCTCGCACCAGCCCACCAGGCAGCGTGAACGGGCGATGAAGTTCTTCCGCTTACCAGGTGCGGCACAACGGTTCCTGGCGGCGTTCAGTGCGATCTCGCCGCACTTCCGGCCAGGCCGACACAAGCTCACCGCGAGCGATTACCGCTCCGAAATGACCGACCGATTCACCACCTGGTACGACGTGACCGGCGTACCAGCCGCCGTCTGAACCCGGCGTCCCACCAACATGATCCGCGCAAGTGCGGCCGAATGCTGTTGATTCCCAGTTGCGTTCAGTTAAGTTGACAGAGCCCACGGCACGATCATGTTGCTGCTCTATGCCACTCCGATCGTCTTCGGCTTCGCGAACTACATACTTCCCCTGCAGATCGGCGCACCGGATGTGGCGTTCCCGCGACTGAACGCACTCAGCTACTGGCTGTACCTGTTCGGTGCGCTCGTCACCGTATCCGGATTCCTCACCCCCGGAGGTGCCGCCGACTTCGGATGGACGGGGTATTCCCCGCTGACCAGTGCCCTGCATTCACCAGGTGTCGGTGGGGATCTGTGGATCATGGGCCTCGCACTGGCCGGCGTCGGGACCATCTTGGGTGGGGTCAACATGATCACCACCGTGATCTGTCTGCGTGCACCCGGGATGACGATGTTTCGGATGCCCATCTTCACGTGGAATGTCTTCATCACCATGATTTTGGTGTTGTTGGCTTTTCCTATTCTCACGGCAGCGCTGATGGGACTGCTCGTGGACCGACACTTGGGGGCTCTTCCCAGATGAGGGTGTAGGTCGGCCGGGCGGGTCGGTCCGCAGGTAGACGTCGAGGTCTCCCGACGATGGAGGTTCCTACGCCATCCATCCGAAAGACCTCGACGTGACCGACGCTACCCCGCCGGCCGGCTTCGGCCGCCCTGACCTGACCGCCTTCGCGTCTCATCCCAATCGACCCTGATCGAGTCTGCTGACCCCCTCGACGAGAACGCAGCGACATCACAGCCACCCAACCCCGACCGTCCGGGAAGCCGGGACACGTCACATGGCCTGTGCTGCGGGCGTGTCGAGTGGGTCGTCCAGGGGCGACGCAGGAGCGTCGACGCGACGTGCTGAGAGGTGGTTCCAGTCGAGCACTAGGACACCGGCTACAGGCATGGCGATAGGTCAGGAACGGCGTCGCTCCCTACGCAGGAGGGAGCGCAGAGTCTCGGCGTTCGCGTAGCCGACCCGTAGCGCGATCTCGGCGGAGGTGAGGTCCGTGGTTGCTGAGAGGTGCCGAGCTCGTTCGATGCGAAGCCGTTGGACGAAGCCGAGCGGAGTGAGGTTGAGCGCCGCACGGACTCGTCGTTCGAGGGTGCGCCGGCTGGTGCCGAGCGACTGCGCGACGAAGGCGACGTTGAACGGTTCGTCCAGGCGGGCGCGCACGAAGCGTTCGAACTCGACGACGATCGGGTCCTCGTGCCGGAGATGTTCGTAGGCGACGAAGGCCGCCTGCGACGGACGCTCGTCGATGATGAGGAGCTTGGCGACATGTTGGGCCAGGTCGGGGCTGATCGATCGCACGAGTGAGAGCGCGAGGTCGATGTGGGCGAACGCGGCGCCGGCGGTGACGAGGTTCCCGTCGACCACGACCATGGTGTCGAGATCGAGGGCGACGGTCGGATAGCGCTTCAGGAACTCCGGCCCCAGGAACCAGCTGGTCGTCGCCCGCCGATGATGCATCCGTCCGGTCTCGGCGACAGCGAACACGCCGGTGCACGCCGCGGCGATCCGGGTGGTCGCGTCGTCGAGGCGCCCGAGCGAGGCGATGACCGAACGAGCATCTCGGCTCTGGAGGGCGTCGTTGGTAGCGGCGGCCGTGAGGGTTCCAAGCGCAGGGACGACGACCACGTCGAACTCTGCGGACTCCGACAGCGGGTGGTCCACCGACAGGGTCATCGATGCCGTCGTGGTCACTCTCCGTTTCGGTCCGAGTATGGCGAGTTCGATCGGGTCGATCCGCGGGTCGACATCGCCGCGGGCTCCGTCGGCCACCCGCACGATGTCGATGACCGACGCGACAGCCGAACCGAAGCAGCCGTCGATCGCGATCAGTCCGATACGCATGGCGCAAACAATAGCAATACTGCCGTATACGCCACTTCTCACATGCCCTTGCTCGTCATACGCTGAACTCGCTTCAAACCAAGAAACCTCGACACCTAGGAGAACCCCTCATGTCCACACCCGCATCACTTCCGTATGCCTTCGTCGCCAAGATCGTCGCGGCCGATGGACAGCACGACGCGCTCGCCGATCTGCTCGCCGGCGCTGTCGCGCTCGCCAACGAAGAAGTAGGAACGATTGTCTGGTTCGCGGTCAGGACCCACGCCGACACCTTCTGGATCTTCGATGCATTCCCCGACGAGGCCGCTCGCGACGCCCACGCCAACGGCGCCATCGTCGCAGCCCTGATGGCCAACCAGCACCTCCTCGGCGCAGCACCCGAGATCCTGGCGGCCGACGTCCTCGCGTCCAAGCTCCCGTAGTCCGCCAACGCACGAGACGATCGCGCCCCGCCGAGCCGTCGCCAGGTCGCGACGCAACGCCACGCTGCGTTGCCGAGCAGTACGAGGCCTATCGGCACACGGACAGGATGCCGGCCGCGAGCGCTCAGCCGGCGAGGGGTCCGTCGCAGAGGAGAGCGACGTCGGTGTCGGGCAGAGCCGTGAGGCCAGCGCATCGCGCGACCACCAGAACCGAACAGCCCCTGCCCTGCGTTTCCGCAGGTCAGGGGCTGTTCGCCGGAGCCGCCTAACACTGCAGCTCGAACCCGACAGCGCCAAGGTCGATCTCATCCTTTCGCGTATCGCTCACAAGCATGCGTCGTTGGGAATCACCCCCGATCAGTACGCGATCGTTCACGAACACCTCTTCGCCGCGATCGTCGAAATACTCGGAGATGCAGTCACTCCCGAAGTCGCCGCAGCCTGGGACGAAGTCTACTGGCTGATGGCGGAAACCCTCATCACGATTGAACGAGGCCTCTACCAACTCGCCGGCGTCGACGCCGGCGACGTGTGGCGCACGGTCAGGATCAGCGAGCGCGTCCTGCAATCCGCCGACACTGTCTCGCTGACTCTCGCCTCGCTCGACGGCAGCGTTCTCCCCACCTTCGCGCCCGGACAGTACCTTTCGGTCGGAGTTACGCTGCCCGACGGCGCTCGCCAGATACGTCAATACAGCCTCTGTTCCGTGCCGAGCAGCGCCGACTGGCGAATCAGCGTGAAGAGAATTTCGGGCACGCCCGACGGCGAAGTGTCGAACTTCCTCTACAACAACGTGTTCGAAGGTTCCGAGCTGTCGGTAACCACACCGTTCGGCGATCTGATGATGCCTGACGACGACTCACCACTGCTACTCGCGTCGGCCGGAATCGGTTGCACACCGATGATCGGCATGCTCAACCATCTTGCGGACACCGGTGCACAGCGTTCCGTCTCCGTCATTCATGCTGATCGATCCATCGCAGATCATGCTCACCGAGCAGAACTCAGCACACTCGTCGAGAAGATTCCCGCCGCAACCTTGCACCGCTGGTACGAGGATCCCGGCACGCACGTACCGTTCGGATCTGTTCACGAAGGACGGGCCGATCTGCGCGATATCACTGTCGAACCGGATACCCAGGCGTTCCTCTGTGGGCCGATGCCGTTCATGTTGGCGATGCGCGCATCGTTGCTCCAACGGGATGTTCCGGCGCAGAATATCCACTACGAGGTCTTCGGACCGGACAGCTGGGCCAATACCTGAGCGGACCCGACATGACGGAAGAGCAACCTGTGGAAACTCTTTCGCGATGGTCCGACTCGGGAGCGACGTGGCGGGTTCTACGGCGCACCCCCACATCGATCACGGTGTCACTACGACGCTGCGACGACGGCGAGGAAGTAGAGCGTCTGACATCGTCCGATCCCGATCTCCTCGCGTGGATCGGTGACCGCTCCAGCAGCGAGGACAGGCCGGACGAACGCACCGCTCCGGACGGCACGTTATCCGTGGAATCGTGGTGCGATCAGCTCTCGGGGTAACTGTTCTGGGTCCGGGTAAGCGACGATGACACGGATACCGTCCGGGTCGCAGCCGTCGACGAAGGTTACTCCGCCGACAACCTGGGTGAAAGTGGAGGCGTCATATGCGCGTAGACGCTCACTGATCCGCGTAAGTTCCTCTTCTGTATCGGCGGACCACATGACGTAGTGGACGCCGATACTGCTGATGTTGCGCAGGGATGCGCCCTTTTGCACATACATGTAGATCTGAAAATCATCCGGCGTCAGAAGAAGCACCGCATCGCGTTCACGCAAGGCGACACGGCAGGAAAACACGTCGCAGTAATAACTCACCGACCGATCCAGGTTGGCTACTTGCATCACCGACGAGGCAACTTTGGCGGCAGCACACATTTTTCTCTCCCACTCCCGAACAAGCCAGAGGTCTTCAGAGTACCGTCACACTCGGTGCATTGGCTTTTTCTGTGACTCAAAGTCCGCATGCACCAGAATTCGCCGCTGACGTTGATGATCGTTCGCCAACTCTCCCGCTCCGAGGTGCAGCGTTTCCTCACCGGGCTCCAATAGGGCGTCCAATCCAACCTGCCGGATCAAACTCCGATAAGTAGATAAACTACCTTCGATTCGGCCCGTTGGTTCGGGCATCGAGATAGCGCGCCCAGTCGCGGCGAGCGTAGTCGGCCCACCGACTGACGGAATGGATATGCAACCCGAGCAGGTCGGCGACGACCGGTGCTGGTAGGTCTTCGGTGAGAGTACGGAGAGCGGAGTTGCGGCTGATCGGGTCTGTCCAGAAAACGGTGTAATTGATTGGTTTCTAACTACTTTCGTCCGGCAGACAGCCGTCCGTCGAACGTTATCTCGAAGGCATTCAGTGCTGCCTTCCATCGGTTGGACCAGCGCCTGCGGGCGGTGCCTTTGGGATCGAGGCTCATGATGGCCAGATACACGCATTTCAAGGCCGCGGCCTCGGTCGGGCGATGAGCGCCCGGTGCGCGGTCGACCACGCCACCTGGTACTCGCTAGCGACCTCGCTGACGGCGCGGTTGCCCGACGCGATCGCCGAACCGATCTTCTCTCGTAGCCGGGTCGTGAGCCGCGACCGTGCCGGCACAGCGCGGGACTGCTGCGTGAATGTCGCTGTCCCACAGGCCGGTTCGCGGCACACCAAGCGCCGTTTGAGCCACCAAAGATCGGTTCTTTGGCCGGAGGCAGGCAAGTCCTTGACTCGAACCAGTGGCCGCTCCTTGATCCTTGAGGTGAGCACCCCGCACTCGGGGCAGGCGCCCTCCGGGTCGATGACCTCGATGACGACACGCACCGTGTCGGCATCGATTCGTTCGAGCTGCAGGACGGTGAACTCGTCCTCCAGCCCGAGCAGCACTGACGTACCCTCGTTCATGCTCGTGGCCTCGCTGTTGTCGCGTTGTGAGAGACCAACAGCATGTCGGGGCCACGAGCCCCATCAACTACCGGGCACCCCGCTCAAGCGCGAAGAGCCGCCAACACATGTGAGGAGTTACTCGTGAGGCCTATCGCCAGTTTCAGCGCCATGTTCGTGTGGGCCATCCTGCTCATCGCCGTCGTCGGCATCGCCGTGAGCCTGACCCAAGGGGCGTGGGCTCCCACCGTCGCCTGGGCGATCGTGGCAAGCGCGGCCGCGGCTGGTCTGATACGTCTGCGACACCGGCAGATCGGTAGCACCCGTACATTGAGAGCTGTTCCCGCGCGGCGAATACATCGCGCCAAGCACGACAAGAACGATCACATCTGACACATCCCACCGACTCCGACGGCTCCCCTCCGCGGCCCAGATCGTCCCGCCGGCATTCGTAAGCGCCCAGGGGGACGGGCCTTGGGGCCTTGCGTCTGACGAATCCCCGGAATGGTTATCGAGTACAGCTCAGCGTGTTGAAAGCTGGCCTGTTGAAGTCAGTACTGCTGTATTCAGTACTGCGCGTTCGTCATTCACCACCGACTCCGCGGTCCGTGGGAAATCGGTAGACCCGAATTCCGCCCTCGCGATCGGTGTATTGAATGCTCCAGAGCGTGCGATCGACCTGCCCCAATTCGATACTCCGAACGGCTTCCTCCAAGGTCGGGTACTCCGCTGTGCGCTGCGCAGCACCGTCGTAGAGAAAAGTGAAATGCATTCGGTCCTCGTCCTTTCTTCCCAGTCAGGTCAGGCTGCGACCGCGACCGGCCCACCTGCCCCAACTCGATACTCCGGACAGCTTCCTCCAAGGTCGGGTACTCAGCAGTGCGCTGCGCAGCACCGTCGTAGAGAAAAGTGAAATGCATTCGATCCTCGTCCTTTCTTCCCAGTCAGGTCAGGCTGCGACCGCGACCGGCCGGGGCGCAAAGGAAGACGAGGCTCGCAGTTTCGCGAGACTTTGGGCGAGGAGCCGAGAGACGTGCATCTGCGACACTCCGATCTTCTCCGCGATTTCCGCCTGAGTCAGTTCCCCGAAGAACCGGTAAATCACGATGATGCGCTCACGCTCGGGCAGAGCGAGGAGCGCCGGCCGCAGCGTTTCCTGATTGTCGATGCCGTCGAGGGCAGCATCGAACTCCCCCAACGCATCTGCGATCGATCGACCGTCACCGACAGCGGCTGCATCGAGGGACGCTGCATGATAGGAATCGCCGGCAGCAACGATCTCCGCGACCTCCGCGGGCTCGACTCCGAGCTCTTTCGCCAGCTCCGGCACCGTCGGCTCACGCCCGAGATCCTGCGTGAGCGCGGTGCGTGCTTTGTTGAGCGCAAGACAGTTTTCCTGCAACGAGCGCGGAACCCGCACATCCCATCCACGATCCCGGAAATGCTTACGCACCTCCCCCATCATCGTGGGAATCGCGAAGGCGAGAAAGTCTTTGCCCTTGGCCAGATCGAAACGGTTCACCGCACTGACCAGACCGACGCTGGCCGCTTGGACGAGATCGTCGAGCGCTTGTCCGCGGCCGCGATACCGCAAGGCGATATGGCGAGTCAGCGGTAGACATAGCTCGATGATCTGCGTGCGCAGACGCTCGCAGCGTGCGTCGTCTCCCGGCAGAGAAGCCAACTCTTCCAGCAAGCCCGCGACCTGTGCGTATTCGGCGTCCTTCATGTGCCGGCTCACGCGATCACCCACTTCTGCCGGGTGGTCGTTGCTCGTGCGTATCGTGCTGCGGGCATCGTCTTCTCCTTCACAGTCGCGCTCACGGGTTGATCGCCTGCAGGACTACGCGGAATGAGGCCGCCGCGACCAGGGCGAACGCCACTCCGGTCAGCGGGCCGGCAAGGACGGATCCGACTGCGCCCAAGATTCCGGCGATCACGATCACCAGGACGAGATCGAGCGTCACCCGCCGCCACCAACCTGGGGAGGCGACAGTGGTCGTGATCGGCGATCGCCGATGCGCAGAGGTCCGCCCGACGTCATATGAGGAGGTCATGGCAGTTGTCATTCACACTCCCGGGCTCCACGTGCTCACACACAGCTGTCTGATCCGATGTCGTAAATCTATACCAACCAAATGCAGATAAGCGACAATTAGAGCGGCAGAGAAAACAGGAATCGAGGGCGCCGTGAGCAATCTCCCCTTGGGCCCACCTGCACATTCAGGCGTGTTTCCGTTCTTACCGGGCGGGTACGTTCTGGCCGTGACTAAGTTCGGTTGCGCGAAAATCTGTAGGACTGACCATAAGATTTGCAGCATCGGCCGGCGAAGGGATAGTGATGAGCCGTGTTAAAGTCCAGTGATATCCGGTTGGGCTGAGGGAGCAGTGCTGTGGCAGTGACAGATGCAGCGCACGTCCACGCTGCCCACGACCGCCGCGGGGTGTACGGGATTTCCGTGATGTCAGAACTGTCCGGCGTCGGCCCGCAAACCTTGAGACTCTACGAGCGCCGCGGACTGCTCACCCCAGCCCGCACGGGCGGGGGAACCCGCCGCTACAGCGAAGCAGACCTGGCCACGTTGACACGTATCAGCGCGTTGATCGCCGACGGCATCAACCTGACCGCGATCGGTGTCATCCTCGACCTGGAAAACCGGAACGCGATCCTGGCCGAACAGATCGCTCAGCTCAGTCAGATGCCCGCAGAGGAGTCGCCGTCCGAGCGCGTCCCGGAAGCCGGGTACCCCTCGTCGGCGTGAGCGATGGCGCCGAAATCCGCATCGGCAGCGATCACATGCCCCTCCGATTCGAGCTGGTCGATCGCCGCATCGAACGCGTCGATAAGCCACGGCTTCTGCGCCTGCGCGAGC
>NZ_BCWH01000008.1:0-23237 GCF_001653035.1 Rhodococcus sp. YH3-3
GGAAGGACTTCCACATGATTACCAAGCTTGAATTCTTGTTCAGAGAAAGTTGCGTTTTCGGCACGGCATGGACCGACAAGTACGACGGACCCCTGGCCAGAAATGGTTGTGACACACGCATTATCTGCACGCAGTTTTGACATATCTCAAAACCTTGCTGGTAGGCCCCCATTGTTCGATGTCGACGGTGTGAGTTATGTGAGTGACGATGGTCAGTTCGTGTGACGGTCGACCGGTTCGACCGCACGGATAGGGACGATGGCATGTTCAATCACGCACGTGGCCGGTTGATTGGGTTCGGTGGATGTGTAGCACACCTGGTCTGATGTCGGGATTTCCCGACAATCATCCTCATGAGTTTTGTTGATAAGAGTGCAGATCCTCTGCACTGCATATGATTTAGGAGTTTCACGTTGCATAGTCGCTTGGTGCGTTCCCGTTCCCTCCTGGTTGCCGTCACTGCCTTGGTCGGGTTGTCGATTTCCGGTTGCAGTACGACGTTGGCGGATGTGATCCCAGCAGGATCGTTGTCTGTGGATAGCCCTGGTCAGCACGATGTTGATGTGGCTTCTTCCGTTGCGCTGTTGGAGACGCTTCCGGTGAAGGGGCGTGCTCCGAAAACTGGTTACAGCAGAGATCAGTTCGGTCAGGCATGGTCTGATGATGTCGATGTGGAGTTCGGGCATGACGGGTGCGATACGCGCAATAATCTGTTGGCTTCGCGGCTGACTGACGTGGTCTTCAAAGAAGGAAAGAAGCAATGTGTTGTTCTCTCTGGCACGTTGGCTGATCCTTACACTGGAAAGACGATCAATTTTGTTCGGGGACAGGATACTTCGACTGCGGTTCAGATTGACCATGTGGTCGCGTTGAGCGATTCGTGGCAGAAGGGTGCGCAACAATTGAGTCTTCAGGAGCGCACGAATCTGGCGAACGATCCCCGAAATCTGATCCCGGTGGATGGACCGACGAACGCGAAGAAGTCTGATTCCGATGCCGCATCCTGGCTTCCCCCGAACAAGGCGTACCGATGCACCTACGTCTCGAAGCAGATCACGGTGAAGTCGGTCTACCGCCTGTGGGTGACTCAAGCAGAGAAGGATGCGATGTCTGCCGTATTGTCCGCGTGTTGATTCACAGTTCCGCGTAGATTCCGATGCTTGCTGGGGTGTGTTCTTATGTGCCGATTGTGAATCGCTCTGGGTTCGGTGGAGACTTCTGGCCTTGGAAACGAGGATGGAAGCATGCCGAATGAACGGGTGTCAGGGAGGCCGACGATGCGGCGGTATTCGCCGGAGGAGAAGGCCGGTGCGGTGCGGATGGTCCGGGCGTTGCGGGCCGAGCTGGGGACCGAGCATGGGACGACAGCGCGGGTTGCCTCGCAGTTGGGTTACGGGGTCGAGTCCGTCAGGTCGTGGGTCAAGCAGGCCGATATCGATGACGGTCTGACTGTGGGAGTGAGCACCGCCGAGGCCGATCGGATCAAGCAACTCGAGCAGGAAATCCGAGAACTGCAGCGCGCCAACGAGATATTGAAGCGTGCGGCGTCTTTCTTCGGGGCGGAGCAGGGCCGCCAGCACAAGAGATGACCGCGTTCATCGATGCCAATCGCGGCGATGTCATCGCGGGTCGGCGGCTTGGGGTCGAGCGTATCTGCAAGGCCTTGCAGATACCTCCGAGCAGCTACTACGCCACCAAAAGCCGACCGCCGTCAGCTAGATCGGTCTCCGATAGCCGGTTGCGGCCGGCGCTACGGGGGTTGTGGGAGGAGAACTACCAGGTATATGGGGTGCGGAAACTGTGGAAAGCAGCCCGAAGATCGGGCATCGATGTCGGCCGTGACCAGGTCGCGCGGCTGATGCGTGCCGAGCAGATCGCTGGTGTGCGGCGAGGGAAGAAGGTGCGTACCACCCGAGCAACGGCCGGGGCGGATCGGCACCCCGATCTGGTTGGGCGGGATTTCACTGCGACTGAGCCGAACCAACTGTGGGTCACCGACCTCACCCACGTCCCGACCTGGGCGGGAATGGGCTACGTCTGCTTCATCACCGACGCTTACTCTCGGATGATCGTGGGCTGGCGCGTCGCGGCGAACATGCGCACCCAGGTAGTGCTCGACGCCATCGAGATGGCCCGCTTCAGTCGCGGCACACGGTTGACCGGGCTGCGCTGCCACAGCGATGCGGGCAGTCAATTCACCTCGGTCCGCTACGGCGAACGGCTCGCCGAACTCGGTGCAATACCGTCGATCGGGACCGTGGGCGATTCCTACGATAATGCTCTCGCCGAGAGCGTGAACGGCTACTACAAGTACGAACTCATCTACGGCCCAACGCATCCTGGTCCATGGCGCAGCATCGACGACGTGGAACTGGCGACACTGTCGTGGGTGCACTGGCACAATCACAGGCGGCTGCATGGTCACTGCGGCGACATCCCGCCAGCAGAGTACGAGAAGACGTTCTACGCTACTGAGCAGGGTGAGCAGGCCTTGGTTGAAATCAAATAGCCAGAGCCTCCATCAGACCCAGGGCGATTCAATTGCTTCGATTCGTCGTGCTGGAGAAACGCTTTGAACCATCCTTTTGAGTGAGGCGCGGGCGGCGGTGAGCTCGTCCTGGAGTTCTTCGGTTCGTGTTGTCATGGTGTCGGCGCGTCTGCGTTCGGAGTCGAGGTCCGAGCGCAGCTCGGCTGCTATCTGTTCGAGCTCGTGGATACGGGCGAGCAGTGTGTCGTGCGGCAGGTGTTCGAGTTGGTTGCCGAGTAGTAGTTGCACTTTGGTCTCGAGCTTGGTTCGGTCCGTTCGTAGCGCCCGAACTTCCTCACGCGCCATCAACAGTTCGGCGTGAAGACTGTCCGCCGTAGCGGACGTGCGTCCGGCGCTGCTTCTGGTGGCGGTGTGGGAGTGCTCTTCTGTGGCGCGTTCGACGGCGGTTCGAATTGCTGCGGTGTTGTAGATGAACCATGGAGAAACGCCTGCGCGACGCGCTATTTCGCTGATGTTGATGCGTTCGCCAGCGGATGAGAGGTCGGCGATGACTGTCAGCGTTCTGCGTTGTTTGTCAGCGCTGTCACGTCGACGGGAGGCGATGAGCCGTTGGGTTCGTATGTCACGGTCATCGGCAGTCATCGTTGTTCGTCCTCGTTCGTGTGGGTGGTTACGGACTCGAGCGGTATGAAGGCAGCTGCGGTCCTCGCTTTCCTCAGTTCGCGGGAGGCGTTGTCGATGACCGCGCGTTGGTCTGCGGGCAGGTCGGCAAGCATTGCGTCCATCGACGAGATGACGTCCGTGAACGCGTGAATTTGGGCGTCGAAGTTGGTGATCACCCACGACGCGGAGTCGGTGGCGATTGCAGTTTCTTTGTCTGTGCGCAGCTCTGCGAGATGCTGCTCGATTGCGGGCCGGTAGGACGGGTCCGGTCGGTAGAAGGAGCATCCTGCGCACTGGAATCGGATCGGGCAGTGTTGGCCGCCGGCTTTGATGTTCGAGGGTTCGGTGCAGTTTCCGAAGGGCACGGCCACCGACTGTCGCTCGTACTCCGTTACCGACGTGAATCCCGCCGGTCGTCCGTGCCTGTCGATCGCGAACTTCGAAATCTCCTCGGTGGCTTGGCGTTTACGTTTGAGTGTGACGGAGAAGTATCCCATGGTCGTGTCGACGCTGCGGTGATCCATCAATTCGCGTAGGACGTCCACCGGTGTGCCGTTGTCAGCGTGCCGCTGAGCGTAGGAGTGCCGCAATCCGTAAGGAGTGATCATTGATCTGTCGTAGAGAGCTGGGTTTCCGTCATCGTCGAGTCTTTCGTCGACAAGTTCCGGGATTGCATCGATCCAGATGGCGAAGGCCCGGGACCCGAACTGCGCACCGCTCAAGTGCCCGCGGCGAATGTTGTTGCGGGTTCCCGGCGTGGGAAAGAGCCAGTCGCACAGTGTGTCCGGAACAGACAGCGATTGAAGGTGGTCGAGCCATTGGTCGATCACGGTTGCCGTTGCAGTGCTGATCGGCAATCTACGCCCCATTCTGCGACGTTTACGGTTGTCGTAGACGAGTGTGGGCTTGCCGTCGACCCAGTCCAGGCATGAGCGTTTGAGCCCGACGATCTCACTCGGGCGTCGACCGGTGTCCCGGATGATCTGGTAGACCGTCTGATACATCATGGCGTAGTCGTCAGGGTTCCAGCCCGGCGCGGAGTACGTGGAGTGCCTACCCAGCAGCTCGAGGTGTTGATCGAGTTGTGCGATGACATGTTCGGGGATCGTGCGTCCGAAGTCGTCCTCGCTGGTCTCGACCTGGGCAATTGTGTGCGAACGCAGATCGAGTGCGAAGGAGCCGGGGATGTCATCCATTGCGCCCGTGCGGCGTGAGAACTCGAGAAGTCGGCGCCACCACCCGAGCAATGATCGTCGATGGGTGAAGGAATGGGGCTTGCCCTCTCGATCGGCGCTGGTGCGGAAACCCTCGACGACAGCGCTCATGTCACCGTGGTCGAGTAGTTCGGGGTGATCGCCGTTCGTGCGCAGCGAGAGTTGCCGTGAAGCGATTTCGGCGGCATGAACGGTGTGCCGCAGTGTCGTCACGGGTGGGCGTACCTCGCGGCCGAATTGTTTGGTGATCTCTCGAAGCCATCGCTGTCTGATCTCTCGGAAGTCCACAACGCCACCGGCCGCACTGTATCGCCGGTCCGGAGCAGCTTGCAGGCCCACGACGGCAGGTTTCCACACGTCGGCCATGGTGGGATCAGTACCGGAGTACACGACGTGCGCCCGCTGCAGATGTGTGACCAACGACCGGAACACACCACCGGCTGCAGCTCCGAGTGCCTTCTCGAACTGGCGATTTCCGGCGACATCGAGCAGTGAGCGACAATCCGGTGGGAGGTGGGAAACTATGCTGCGGATCCGCATCGGAACCAAGATGATCTGATCACGGTCACGCTGCTGCACTCCGTAAATAATCTCCGCCGCAACAGTGCCGTTCACCTCACTGAGTTCGAAATCGACTTTCGAAAAGGCTTTTTCGTCTCTTCGTGGAACCGAATCGGGGTCGAATGTCCGGTCGAAGAATGAAGGTGAGGTCCCGTTGAGCTTGCGGTGGCGTTCGCACCGCCTGCAACGGCGGTCGAAGATTTCCACGACCGTCATGCATCGGTCGACTCGGCACAGATAGACCGCTGTCATTTCGTTGTCGACGTCTCCGGTGAATACCTGTCGGCGTGAATCCCATTCCGCGACTCGCCATTGCGGGTCGATTCGTTCGATCAACCACGCTTTCCAGGTCTGTTCGTTTCCAGTCGAGAGGGCTCTTGACTCGACGGGTAGAGCGGTGATGCTCATATGCCCACTCTTTCCACTGCCGCCCTCAGGTCCTCCGCGTCGGGGTGTTGATAGATCGCGGTCGATGCTCGGCTCACATGACCGAGCAACGACTGAACCACGTCGATACCGGTGCCGTTGCGCGTCCAGATTGTGGCTGCCGTATGCCGGAACATGTGGGGCCGCAATCGGAAACCGGCACGGTTGCCGATCCTTTCCACAATCTGTTTTGCGTTCGAATACGACATCGGCGAACCGGCGTGATGCCCGAGAAGGTTGACGAACACGAAGTCCGAGGTCATTGCGGTGGGCACGCTGTCTCGTTCGAGAAGGTACTCGCGATACTGAGTGACCACCTCGTCGCTGACCGGTACGACTCGGGATTGTCCTTTAGCGCGGGCACCGTTCGAATTGCCTTCACGCCGAACAACATGAACATGAGGTCCACGTTCCTGGCATCCCAGATGAACCGAGGTCGGAAGGAAATGCAGGTCGCTACGGCGCGAACCCAATGCCTCTCCGATTCGGAGTCCGGAACGAACCAGCAACAGCACCAGAAAACGGTCTCGTTCGGTGTTCGCGGAGTTCAGAGCATGCGAAAACTGTTCTTCAGTAATAATTTCCGGAGGCTTTACGACTTCCGGCGCTTTGAGGGTTCTGGCACGAATCAGCCGATGCTGACCGGATTCACCTTCGTGGAAATCGCGGGGTGCGTAGGCCAGGTACTTGGGCTGGGACAGCCCAGAAACAACATCTGCGGAGACCAATCCACGCATTCCGCAGAACCTGAGGAATTCGACGACAGCGGTCATCACTGCGTTGACCGATCTGCCGGAGCGCAGCCGGTAGTGGACGGTTGGGGTGTGTTCGACGGCGAATTTGAAACGAGTGAGTTCACCTACACGAATCTCGTGCCAATCCAGTCCGCGACCGGCAGTCCAGTTCAAGAACCAACAGACCCGAGGAACGTATGCGCTATGTGTCAAGTCAAGTGAGACAGTGACGTTCAGTTGATCTGCGATTCCGAGACCGGTTCGTTGATGAAGAATACGGTCGGCATCTCGGGCGGACTTGGCCGGCGCGAAAACCGGGCAGGGTTCGCGACGTAAGCCTCGTTCAGAGTGATCTGCCGGGCCTCGTCGACCGCGTCAGCGGTCCCGAAGTGCACCGACGCCGGCGTATGCCAGGCAATTCCCGAATGACGGTGAATATGGTTGTACTCGTTGAAGAATCCTTCCAAGAACACTCGTGCATCATCCAGTGATGCAAACGAAGTCGGGAAATCATGCAGGTATTTCAGAGTCTTGAATTGCGACTCGGAGTACGGGTTGTCGTTCGATACTCGCGGTCGTGAATGCGACCGGGTGATGCCGAGGTTGGTGAGCAGTTCCGACACCAATCCTGAGGTCATCGAAGTGCCGCGGTCCGCGTGGACGGTGTGCGGGGCGATGCCGTTGCGCTCGATTGCTTCCGCAATGAATTCAGCTGCCAATTCAGCACTTTCGTGTGCAGCCACGATCCACGACGGGTTGTAGCGAGAGTAGATGTCGATCAGTACGTACAGGTGAAACCACACGCCCTTGGTGGGCCCGCGAAGTTTGGTGATGTCCCAGGTCCAGACCTGTGAAGGTCCGTCGGCGAGGAGTTCGGGGATCGCCTTCGGTGGATGTGTCGCTGTTCGTCGGCGTTCACGGTTTTGTCCGGCCGCGGCGGCGATCCGATACATGCTCGACAGTGAACACCAGTAGTTTCCCTCGTCGAGTTCCCGCGCCCAGATCTGACATATGGCCAGGTCAGCGTTCTTGTCGCTGTTGATGACGGTCAAAACTTTCGCTCGCTCGGATGCGGTGAGCGCTTGGCCGTTGTCCGGGATGGGTCTTGGTTTCCGGGGACCTTGAACGGGTGGTTGCTGGTGACGGTAGTGGGTGGCGCGGGATCGCCCGATCAGGATGCAGGATCGCCTGGTGGGGATTTCGGCGGCTCGCAGGTCGGCGAATGTGCTGTTCAGTGCGTCTTCGGTAAGGGCGGTGTGTCCGTGCTCTCGGAGATGGATTCCAAGAGCACGTGAAGTTTTCCCATGATCTCGAGCGCGGCCTCCGTCTGCGTCAATTGCTTTGCCAGACGAGCGTTCTCGCGTGTCAGTCGGGCCATTTCCTTACGTGTCGCGGCGTCGGTGTCGGGATGGGCGACCGCTTTCGATCGAGACTTCCCGGCCGCTGCGGTTCTGGCTTGGGCCCATTCTCGGAGTTGAGATTGGTACAAACCTTCGCGGCGCAGGACTGCAGATTTCTCTCCGTGTGGGGCGTTGTTGTATTCGTCGAGGATGCGGTTGCGGTATTCAGTGGTGAAGGTTCTGCGGGTCGGTTTCGGGGCAGGATCCGCCGGCGAATCTGACGGTGTTTCGGGGTTCGGGCTGCTCATCGGTGGTGCTCGTTTCATGCCCTCAGTGAGTGATCTCGGTTGCCTCCGAGTGTCTCACTAAATCCTGACAGAGAGGGATGCGCGGATTGTTTGAGGTGACCTTCCGGCGCCTTGCATGAACAGCACCCACTCGGAAGCCTCCGCGACCGGGCGCATGGATTCTTCGTCCACGATCACCCAACCCGACTGCCCCGTCGTCGGTGAAATGACCTTCTCTACAGCACACGACATCGCCACTCCTATGGCTGTCCCACCTGTGATATAGACGCTATTAGATAACCATGAGGGACAGGGCGACCGACACGCCGTGCCTACCGTGCCTTCATCCTGATGCGGCGCTAGAGATAACACGCAATGACGTGGGCCTTGACCCCGGAAACTGGACACGGGGTTTGTGATTACGCGGCTTTCTGCAGGCTATCGGATGTGTGAGCGTTTTCGTAGTCGGCAGGGCTGAGATAGTTGCAGTACGAGTGCCGGCGTCGGGTGTTGTAGCGGGTGATCCACCGGAACACCGCGAGCCTTGCCGCCCGGGGCGATTCCCAGCGGGCTGCGCCTTGCAGCGTTTCGCGTTTGAGTGTCGCATTGAACGACTCGGCCAGGGCATTGTCCGCGCTCGTGCCCACCGCTCCCATCGATTGCGCAACACCCAAATCCGCGCAGATCATCGCGAAACCCTTTGAGGTGTATTGACTTCCGCGATCGGCGTGGAACACTGCACCGGCAAGACCGCCGCGGGTCAGTGCTGCGGCACCTAAGGCATCTTCGACGAGTTCGGTACGCATGTGCTCGGCGATCGACCAGCCCACCAGGCGGCGGGAGAAGCAGTCGATCACCGTGGCCAAATACAAGAACTCATTGTCCCCGCATGGCAGATACGTGATGTCACCGACGTATCGGGTATTCGGTGCGATCGCGGTGAAATCACGGTTGAGCAGGTCCGGCGACGGAGTGTCGGCTGGTTCGGCGATGGTGGTGCGGTGTTTTCGGCGCAGTCGCAGGCCCTCGATGTTGTTGGCGCGCATGATCCGTGCGATCCGTTTGTGATTGATCCGCTGGTCGGCGGGTTGTCCGTGATTGATCTCGGCGGTGATCCGGGGCCGCCCGTAGGTGTTGTCCACCGTGTGGACGGCGCGGATCTTGTCGGCGAGTTCAGCGTCGGCTGCGGCCCGGGCGGCTCGTTTCTCGGCGGCGTTGATCCATGCGTAGTACGACGAGCGGGCGATATCGATGACCTGGCACAACCGCTTCACCGGGTAGGTGTCGGAGTGGTCTGCAACGAACTGGAAGCGGTTCACCAATTCGTCTCTCCGGCGAAATATTTGGCCGCCGACCGCAGGATGTCTCGCTCAGTTTCGAGCTTGGTTTTCTCCGCGCGTAGGTGTGCGACCTCGGCGCGGAGCCTGGCGGCTTCCTGCTCGGGTGTCTCGCCGGTGCCGGGCCCCGGAGCGGTGGCGGCGGGTCTGCGGATCGGGATACCCGCATTTCTCAGCCATGTGGTCAGGGAGCCGTGGGATACGCCGAGATCGGCGGCGATCCCGGCTACGGTCGCGCCGCCGGTGTCGCGGTACAGCTCGACTGCGTCGCGGCGGAACTCTTCGGAGTAATTTTTCTTTGCCATCGGGTTAGATCTTCTCGCTTTCCCTGGTCTGAGACCAGGATCAAGCGTGTCCAACCCGCGGGGTCAAGGCCCCGTCTTGAAAATTCAACTTGTCGATGTCGCATTCAAGCCCGGAACTCGCGACTGCAAAGTTATCGCCGGCACGCTTCACGACCCGTACACCGGAACCGATATCGCGTTCTCCACGTCCAATCCTTCGGCCATTCAGATCGACCATGTCGTGGCACTTTCGAGAGCCTGGGATGCGGGGGCAGCGAATTGGACTCCGCAGCAAAGGGTGAACTTCGCCAACGACACGGACGTCAACTTGCTTGCCTCCCAGGGCAAAGCAAACCAATCGAAGTCCGATCAAGGCCTCGACACCTGGCTTCCCCCCAACGCTGCATTCCAATGTGACTACGCCATCAGATATCTCACCGTGGCCGTGAAATATCACCTGATGATCACTGCCGCCGATGCCGGCGCGGCGCGCAGTGCATGCGCACAGAAATGAGGAGAAGTAGATGAGTTCTACCGATGGTGATGATCACATCCGCTTGTCGAACGGTAGACGACGAACCCGCCTCAGTCGGGCAATCGCGACGATAGGTTTCGCCGCAGGCGCCGCACTCATGGGAGGTGTGGCGACCGGAGCCTGGCTCTACTTTCTCGGGTTCTTCGCGTTGATCCCAGTCGGCGTGGCCGTCGGCAACGGCATCAGTGGGGCCGTCGACCGGGGAGAGCCGATCCGACTCGTCTCCTTCATCCCGGTTCTGGTCAGTGCTGTAGCACTGGGAATCATCATCTACCTCGTGTTCTCCGGCCGTTTGTCCGAGATCCTGACCTTTACCACCGGTCCTATCGCCTGAAACCAAGGCGCAACGGGTGTCCTGCGTTCGACTTTTACGGACTCTCGATGTTGTTCGGCTTCAATCTCGAAATCTCCGCACGGAAACGATCCCAACCTCTCGGAAAAAAGGAATTCAGCCATGACGAGCATCGACAGCGCAGACATGCAGGGCGCCGTGGTTTCGAACCAAGAACCCTGGCTGCACCTCGAATCCGCCCTACGGGATATTCCGGTGCCGGGCTGCTTCAAATCCCTTACCTGCAGTGAGCACGCCGCGCTCGCTGAGCGCGTGTCTCTCGCCGAGCGCGTGTCTATCCTTGCGTTGCAACCTGACCCGGTTGACGTCCGTGGATTTGCGTACCCCGCTGGCGTACGCGGCACCCTCCAACGCGCCGCACAGATCCACGCCGCCCTCGCCGCCCTTCCACCTGATGTCCTACTAACTACGTCTTCTGAGGCGCAGTCGTGAGCAATGAATCGGGTGTTGGCGACCGAATCGCACCCTGCTCATCACTCTCGGTCGCTGCAACCGCGCTCGAAATTGGGCACCGCGTGCAATTCGCGGAGTCCCGGCGATGGTGGAGGGTGCGAGCCACATCCGGCGATGGCAGGTTCGCGATCCTTACCAGCCCGTTCAACCTCCGCAGGGTCCCGTACTACACGATCCTCGATACAGAGCGCGGTGTGCGCGGCCCGGACGACAGAATCTTCTGCAGCGGTTACGAAGACGACGGCGACATCGCAGATCGGATGCGCGAGCTGATCGCCGGAGACATCGAGGTGAGCCGCAGGCGGTCGGTACAGAGCCGCATCGTTGCGGTCCTCCCGTCCGCCGATCGGCGTACCCCCGGGACCGATTCCGCCTCCTGACACCTACGAACGGTCCTCGAAACTCGACATGACACGACAGGAGTTACCCGCTCATGACTCAGACATACCGCCCCGCAGAAGTTTTCCCCGACCCGGCCGAACGGCGACTCCGAGCAATGCTCGCGGCCCTCGACGATGCCCTCGCCGGGATAGCTGATGCACGCGAAGAACTCCGAGGGCTCTACACAGGCCCGAGAACGTACCCAGAAGAGCTGGAACTGTTCCTCGCCGCCGAAGCCGACAATCAGGACATCGCCACCCACCTCGCCTCCGCAGCCCGCGATATCCGTGCCGCGCTCGCGATCCTTCACAGCACCACAACCACGGCCGTGTCGAACTGCTCGACGTCGCTGCATCCACATACCCACAAGGTGACAGCTGCCGCTGACGTGAGGCGAACGAACAAGGCCCACATCGAAAGGGGACACCACAGATGACCGCCACCCCAGCCGACGCCACCGCGCACCAGCATGGCAACGGATCCCTCACCCCCGCAGCGGAACCGGCAACAGGTTTCGACGCCGATAACCTCACAGCCGCAGACGAACTCGCGATCGACATCGGAAGAGTCGCGATCGAAGCCAGTGAAGGTGTCCCCTACGGCTCAGAGCCCGACGAGTTCTTCCTGGAAGCAGGGAAAGCTGTCTTCTACTGGCTACAGCTCAACGGTCACCGGCGCATCACCACTGAAGAGGCGGAAGAGATACGACAGGTGTCGAATTGCGCGCTTCAGTACGGCAACATCGCCAGCCGAGAAGCCGCCCACCGTCTGCTCGCATGGTTCCTGGCAACCGAACCCGCCAAGGCGTGTCCCGATATCGGTACGGCAACCGCCGACAATGTCGGCGGTTCAGATGGTTCCGCCCCTGCCGAACCTGCGGAAGAGGAGACGAATGCGAAGGCGGTAACACGGTGCCCGTTCTGCTTCGGACTGAATGGGTCTCACAACACGATTCACGAGCGCTACCCGGCCGGCGGCGGCGGAACCAACAAACCCTGCCCGAACTCCCTGCCAGCCGTTACAGAAGAAGTGAAGACGCACTGCCGGTGCGTCACGCCGGACTGGTACCACGATGGGCTGGACTCGGATATCGACGGACGCCTGTGCCGCCGGTGCCGTCTGCGGCAGGACATCCCGTACAGGGATCTCGTCAACTCGCCGGTTGCCCGTACCGCAGTGTCAGCGTTCAGTGTCGCTGCACTAGCCCTACGAAACGCCGTGGAAGTACTGGACCCTCACGAAGGTGGGGATTGGGAGCACGCGTGGCAGACGATTGCAGATCTCGAAGACTGCGCCGGCCGCTTCGACGCAAGTGAGAGAACGGAAGTGAGGGAAAGTGGTCGAGAAAATCGCTAAGCATGGAAGACACGCTACGAGTCGGGCGAAACTGGGCACGCATGTCCTCAGTCCAGTCGGCCCCGAGAATTTCAGTGAGCACTACTACGGAGTGCGAATCACCAGTACCCCACTGGGCAGGCTGCGCGGGCTTTTCAGAGAGTGGTTCCTCGTTCCACCCGACTTTCATCCAGCGATACCGGTGTGCATCTACGGACATGGCGTCGAACCTAAACGTATTGCCGCGGCGATCAACCGGTACGCCCGCGAAGCAGAATGGGAACGTCGGCCGACGTTGAGACAGATCATCGACGGGATCGACGAACGGTGGATCAGTGGCACTATGACGAACTCGGAAACAGGGTTGGTGGTGTACGCGCGGCTCTGCCTGAGATTTGAGGAGCGGATCCGTGGCGCAGTTCCTGTCACCATCATTGCTCCGGAGCCAGAGACCATGACAGTGGGGGCAACTGGCGGAGCTCTGGTGAATCCGGGAGTTGACAATTGACGATGTCGATCACCGTGAACTGTGATGCGTGTGGAACTACTCGAGAAGTTCCGGTGAACTACTTGTCATCGTGCAGTGTCGTGAGATCCGCGATCGAGCCAGGGTGGACACATTCCGTCGACGAGAACTACTGCTCGAATTGCGCTGCAGTGAGGGCGCAGACGTGGCCTCGAGAATCCGAGGGAGGGACTCCATGAGCATCACTGAAATTCGGCCACTAGGTGCCGTTGATGGGGTGAAGGCTCCTGTGTCTCACTCGATTCATGCGATTCCCGGTAACACCACTCTCGACGAACTCACGGAATTCGCGTGGAAGGATCTCTCGACTCCCGACAAGGCGATTGGTGCATACCGGTTGGTGTCTCTCGCCGATGACCCTGATGTGTGGGAGCAACTCGGCTCTCTCACTTACGCGCGATTCGTCGACGTTGGTGCATTCGCTGCCGTCTATTCCGAGGGGCGCTGGATACCGCTCTCGTGTGGGCAATGGCTGGTGCGCACACACGACGATGACCTCATCGTTGTCTCCGACGAGGACCTCCGGCTCGGGTACGAGTTACTCGGGTGAAAGAAAAAGAGCCGTCGGAGCGCTCGCCAGGGAAGGTCGTTGACCTGGTCTTATGTTCGTCGATTGCTTGCAGGCACCTGAGCTGTCCAGGTCCGTCTCTACTGTCCGGATCGCACTGGAAAGTCCCCGCGGTCATCGAGACAGTTGTTCCCCTCGGCCGCACCAACATCCGGCAAAGGAAGACATCATGGACATCGCATCACTCATCGTCGGCGTCGCAGTAGCCGGCGCATCGGCAGCGCAGGGAGCTGGCGTAGAGCCAGTCATCACCGACACCATCACCTCGGTAGTCGAGGAACAGGCACCGGCTGCCTCCCAGTTCATTCCAGATCCGCAGCCGTACCTGGACCAGGCAACAACTGCCCTGACGCAGCTGCAGGAGCAGATTCCTCCTGCGTGGCAGTCCGAGGCGGAAAGTGCGCTACCCCCGGAACTGAAAGACGCTGCGGCGCAGATACAAGAGATCCTCCCGCCGCAGGCACAGGCTCTGATCCCCGACGTCGCCCTTCCTGCTCCCGGACCGGACTCGGTTCCGCCGGCCGTGTCGGCGCCGAACGGATCCGCTGTCGAAGACGCATCGGCGAATGACACGACACCTGCCGGAGGGCCTGCGCTTCTGCCCTCCGTGTTCAGCGCACAACCATCTAACGCTGCCGGGATACCCTCGCTCACAGGCCTGTTCGCACCGTCGGCGGTGCCGGATTTGAAGTTCGATCCCAACCTTCCTCGCAATGTTGAGTTCGCTCGCGCTGTCATCGAAGCTGCGATGCGGGCACTCGGACTTCCCTACCAGTGGGGCGGCGGTTTGTTGACCGGTCCGTCGATGGGTGATGGAACGGGCGGCCCGATCGCCGGTTACGACTGCTCCGGACTGAGCCGCTTCGCGTACTTCATCGGAAGCGGCGGAACCAAGGTGCTGCCTCGGACGTCGCAGGAGCAGTTCCGCGCCGGACACCAGATTCCGATGAGCCAGGCACAGCCGGGTGACCTGCTGTTTGGGAATTGGCAGGCTGACGGCGCCAATCATGTCGCGATCTATCTCGGCGAGGGCAAGATGATCGAGGCACCTCAGACCGGTCAATTGGTGCAGATCAGCGCAGTCCGTTCGGACATGATCCCGGCCAGGTTCCTCTGATGACGGACCTATCTTCCACTGTGAGTAACTGCCGGGCCGAGCGGCCAGGTCGCAGTGTTTCGACGCTCAGTGGTGTCGGGGCCGCCGCCCTGATCCCGGCGGCGCTGACGACGCTGTTGATTCAGTGGGGGCCTGCAGTGACGGCTGCGCTCACTCACAGTGGGAGGGGATGACAGTGACGGACAGCGCACCCGACAGCACAGCCGCGGGCCACTACGATTTGCGTAACGACAGCAGAGAACCTCAACAGAGCACCGCTGAGATTGATGCGAGCACAACCTCGAGTGAAGGAGATACCACTGCCATGACCGCGACAACGCCGTCAAGCCACAAGAAGGCGCTGGAGACAGCACGCAAGGCCGCAGAATCGTTGGCGCAGGAGGCGATTGCAACGAGAGTCGCTCTCGTCGGTGCCATCGGCGAGGCGGAAGCTGAGCTTGCTGCCATCGACGCGGCACGGGTTGAGGCAGAGGACACGATCCGCCTCGCCCACGAACGCGCGATCGCGGGCGGGTGGACCGTCAAGGAACTCGCCGCTATGGGATACAACGCACCGAAAAAGAAGAAGGCCGCAGCGTCGAGCAAGCGATCCTCGTCGGCGCCGGCAGAAAACACGGCCGCCGCGAATGCACCCCAAACGTCCGAACAGAATTCCGCGCACGACAGCTCGGCCTAAAAAACGCACACCACGTATACCCCCGGTCCGTCTACATCGGGACTCGTCGCTGCGCCCGCAAAAGCGTGAGAAAGCAGCCCGCCGGCGCACCCTTTCTGATCGATGTGTCGTAGCCCTCGGCTAATCTCGAATGTGCGACGAGCAGCAGGTCGCCACACCGACCCAGACCGCAGCACCATCGGCGGTCCTGATCTTGTGAGGGAATATTCCCCACGAGATTGGTCGAGGTGGCGGCCTGCTGCTGTTTTTGTCGCCGTATTGAGAGGGCAACGCCGAGTTGCAAAGTGGGGTCGCGGACGGCTGCACATGTGTGAAAGGTTGTGAGCGGGTCAACACGAACCCGCCAATTCTTTTAGGAGCCAATTCTCATGGTTACAGTTCAGGGTCCGACTTTTTGGGCTGACCGAGCTTTGTCGCGCGTCGACCAATCGGAGCACGTGATGGGAACGGACATGGAGCGCGCGAAAGTTATTGCGATGCAAGCACTGGTTTATGCGACGCTAGCGACCTCCAGTGTCGAGGTCCAGGTGTGTGACTGAATTGGTGAGGGAATCGTGGTGCTTCCCTCGCGAAGGTGAAAACTGTTTGCGCGCAGTCCAATAACGCCGAAAGCGTAGCTTCTTTCGAGCGTATGTGGTTTCGAGGTCAGACGAATTCGCGGATCCGCGGGAGGACTCGGGCGAGTTCTTCGAAAAGTGCAGGCCATCCGCGTCTGAGTCTGGTGATGCGGCCGCGTTCGAGGAACGCTCCGTCGAGGATGTGTGAGACCCGTAGGTGCTGCTCGGACGTGCCGAGTCGGCGGAGCTTGTCGTAGACGGGGTTGACGGGAAGGTCGTGCGCGGCGATGTGCGTCCAGATGTCTTCGCTGCTCCAGTTCCAGACCGGCCCGAAAACGTGTGTGCCGTCGGCACGGTCGAGGGCACCGCCATGTGTGAGTCGCTGCTGCGCTGCTGTGGTGCAGCAGTCGGTGCAATCTTCGGTGACTCGGACGTTGAGAGCGTTGTAGTACATCGACCAGCGTCCGGTCCCTTTCGCTGATTCGTCGGCACGTACACCCCAGATCTCGCCCGATCCGTGAGCCTGGTGGGCCGCGCGTGAGGGTGCTCCGATGAGAATGTCGCGGAGCGCTCGCGTTGTTGCTCGTGTGGGCAGGCGGTGATCCCATTCGCCGGAGTCCGCGAGAACGGTCAGCAGGGGTGGGTCGGCTCGGTGCACTTCGAGATTGAGGTTCCATGCGTCGGCGAGGTCGGCGATGTACTCGTAGGTCTGTGGGTATTCGAGCCCCGAATCGAAGAAGACGACAGGAATGTTCGGCTCGACCGCTGTGGTCAGGTGCAGGGCGACGAGTGAATCTTTGCCGCCGGAGAAGGCGAGATATCCGTCGTGATTGTCGAGGTGTTCCTCGATGCGCTCCTTGATCGCGGCCAGGTTCGGACGTGGGCGCCGCAGTGCGCGCAGTGTGGTCAGATCTAGTCCGTCCGCGCGAGGGGTGCCACTCATATCTCTGCCGCTTCCTGGGTGCTCGATGAGTATTTCTGGCGTTGTTGTCACACGCGGCCCTTCGGCCGGATCTTCCTGTGTATGTAAGGCCTCGAAGCCGATCCGACTCGGGGCACCTGCACAGGAGGACGAGCGTGATGAAAGAAAAACTACAGGAGGTGACCTCGTGCGTGGAGGTCGTAGAGGCGGCGTTCGCATCGACGAATCGTTCATCTGAGAAGGACCCACTGCAGAGGGGGCGGTGTGCGCGCTGCGCGAAGGCCGACACACCGATCGAGCCCGCGCGGTCGGCGATCTCACGGACCTTCACCGCATTCGACTCGTGGAAGGCTCCGACCGAGAAAGGTCTCTGCGCACCGTGCCGGTGGGCGTATCAGACCCCGGAGCTGCGAACCCGAATGCATCTGATCACCACCGCGCCGGCGATGACCGAACTGACGCAGCCGCGCCTGGCCCGGACCTTGTCGGCACCGTTGACGTCTGAGATCGCGCTGGTGGTGCCGTTGCGTCGCCCGGCCCGCAAACACATCCTGCCGCACGCCCGGTGGGGGGCTGTTGCCGTCGAAGACACCTCCTTGCCGTGGTCGGATCGCGATGTCGCAGCAGCTGCCGCGATGCGCCGACTGCGCTCTCACGGCTTCGGCGAACGCATGCTCGGCGAGAGCGCAGCCCCGTATGCAGTGCTACGCACAGTGCCGGCGCGTCGGTGGCCGGCGATCTTCGAGGACTGGGATCACCTGTCCCCGTACCGCCACGTCGACCGATGGTGGGCATTGGCGCTGTTGGCCACCAAACCGCCTCGCAGCAAGGCGCACGCATGACGACGCCGACCGACCGCTGGCTCGCTGCCGCTCCCGCAGGCCTCCCACAGCTGCACGGTGTGGAGAACGTGGCCGAGCGGCTGCTGTTGCTGTTGCACTACGGCGTGGACTGGGATTCGTGGGTGGGCCGGCGCCGGGCGACGTACTGGACGCAGCATTTGCCGAACCGAGTCCGCGTCGCGACGTACGTCGGAGGAGCCGACCTCGATCGTTGGTGGTCGGTTGTCTCACGTTCGCTCGAATCCGAGCCGCGAACAACCGACGAACGGCTGGAGCTGGCCGCTCTTCTGCGCGCCGAATCGGAGCCGGTCCTGACACTGCTGCGGGAGCGCCCCACGGCCTATGTCCTGCGCACCCGCATCGTGGCCGAATCAGTTGCCGCTGCCCGCGCCGCGAGGAAGGTCAGCTGATGCGCTCGACCGTGAGATGGGATGTCGAACTGACTGCCCTGTCGTCGATCTCGCAGAAAGGCGAGGAGTCGGAAACGACGACGACACTGTTTCGCCGCGAACCGATCCTGCAACCGGACGGGAGGAAAGTGCTGGTACCGGTCGTGTCGGGGAACTCGCTGCGGGGAGCATTGCGACGCACCGCCGAGGAGTTGTTCCGCGATGTGATCGGCTACGAAAGACAGATACCTCTCTCCGCGGCGCACGCACTGCGCAACGGCGGCAACCTGAGCAAAGTCGCCGGCGACTCACTGACCGGCCGCCGGCGTCAGCGCCTGCGCGAGTTGGTCCCGCCGATCAGTCTGTTCGGAGGAAACGGAGGCGGTGCGCCGCCGATCGACGGATGTCTCAAAGTCGGCAAAGTCGTTCCCCGAGTGAAGGAAACAGAATCGATCATGAGCAGGCCCTACCCGGGAGTGCTGATGTCGCAATTCGAGCTCATGTCCCTGGAAAGTTACAGCCGCTTCGACGACGCCGGAACCAAATCCTTCCCTGCGCCCTTCGATGCCGACACCGTGCCCGGGTCGGGAACTTCGGCGCACCAGACGTCGATGTTGATGCGCTTCGAGGTCGAGACATTGCCCGCAGGAACACATTTCGAAACATTCCTGAGGCTGGACCGGGCAACCGACCGCGACATCGCCTTCTTCAGTGACGTGTGGGAACGATTCTCGCGAGACGGCTTCCTGGGTGGGCGCAGCGCGATCGGGCACGGCAGAGTCCGCGCCGAGTCGGAGCTGACCGTGTTGACCGGCCCCGGCCCGCAGGTCGCGGACTGGCGAGCGGAACTGGAACCGCTACGAGAAGACGTGATCGAGGCACTGGGGTGGCTGACATGAACTCAGACAACGCTTTCGCTCCCTTCCTGGTCAGGGCGCATCTCTCATCCGGGTTGGCACATGCAAGCCCCTGGGGGATCGCCTTGGACGGCATCCTCGCTGCGGAACTGTGGGCCGACCACAAAGCGAGCGCCCTCGACCGCGGCGCATACGTGCCGGCGCTCTCGCCGCAGGCGACCCCGCCGGATCTCGAATTGCCTCTCGCGCACTGCACTCTGGCTGGCGCGGACTGGCATTGGTGCGCGACGTGTTCGTTCCCCGAAGACCCGGCAGGAGATCCGGTAGTGCGGCACTGGGCGAGCAGAACTGATCACCGAGGGCTCGAGGAACTCGCGGCGAGCGTGCCGGCAGTGATCTCGGACCGGCAGGGCCGCTACCGGGCGAGGTACATGCCGTTGATGATCACCAACTCGCGAACTGTCACTTGGCGCGGTGTGGGTGACCTGACGGCCGTCGCGGCGATATTGTCCGGTCTCGATGTGATCGGGAAGAAACGCGCACACGGGGAGGGCCGAGTTCTGCGGTGGGAGTTCGAGAACCGCGCAGGCGAGGATCCGTGGGAGTTCTCGCACGAGCACGCCGACGGGACGCTGGGACGCACGACACCGGCCGCATGTGTGGCCTCGCGAGATACGCCGGTCACCTCGGGGTTCGGGTTGGCAGGTGTTCGCCCGCCCTACATGCACCCGACGCGGATGCGCGAACTCCACCTGCCGCTATGACGCCCAAGTGACACCACACCAAAGGGCGGGCTCCGGCCCCTATCTGGTGTGATACCTCCATGACATTTCTCCAGGATCTAATCGCGGCAGCGGCAGGAGATACCCCTGTGCCCGAGCTGCTACGAAAGGTTAAGGTGCTCGGCTCCTTAACTGGCGCGGTTGAGCTCGAGAAATGGGCGAATTTAGAGGCTTCCGGGTACAGGCCCGGGGATGATCTGCCCGCGTATCGCGGCCCGTTTCCTGCAGTGGTGCGTGGTGATTTCATAAGCAGGTGGGGGAGTCAGACCACAAATGTTCCAATTGCCGAGATCACATTTCCTGAGAATTTCCGTGGTGGCCCGTTGTTCACGTTGACCTTCGATCAAGGTGCTGCCCAGATCAAAAACTGGGCTGACAAGGCTGGGGGGATTTCATTTGGTTGGGTGCCCGATGCGGTGGTTGCTTACAACCTGATGGTGAAGCAAGGGACTGCCAAAGCAATCATGGAGCCAGGTTGGGGCTTGGTGGCAGCAAATATGCACGCGGACCAGAGCCAATTGGAGGGAATCATTGAGGAGATCCGCAATACCGCTCTCAACCTAGCGCTGAAATTGCAGAAGGAAACTCCGAGCCTGGGCAGTCCGGGGGCGGGCCGCAGCACGAATGAGCGTGCCTCAAGTGTGGTCAACAATTATTTTTACCTACAGCACTCGAATCTTTCGGGCTCGAACAACGTCCTCGGAGGCTCGGAATTCAGTCAGAAGATTGCCCAGGACCCCGAGCCCGCCGGGGAGTGATTGTCTAGAGCTCAGCTCACTGGCAGCCCGTGATACAGCAAGACCGCGTTGGTGATAGCGGTCGCGATCGCCGGCAGCACAGTGGCGGTTTGCTCGTCCAACCACTGCTTGACGCGAGATCCGTATCCTTGCCCCGGCTCGGTGGCGTCATCGTCTGCGATGGCTTGAAAAAGCTCTTCCAAGCTCTCGGCTGATACGCCGGCACCGATCAGTGCTTGTTTGAGGGTTTCGCGATCGCCCTTCGCGGGGGTTCCGATGCTTTGGGTGAAGTCCGAACTGCCGATGGCGATGTTCGATCCGGACAGATCGGCGTTGGAAAGATCAAATTTATTGGAAATGACAGTCTCCTTTGAGAGCCACATCTGAGTGGTTGTGCCTGAATATGCACCTCGGGAATCGTACGACTTTCGCTTCAATGCCGACGTCGACTCAGGCTGTCCAGGTCCGCGGCTACCGTTCGCCCATCAATCCGAGAGGCCGATGTGTAGAGGAGTCGTGGTTGCTATGACCATCACCGAGATTCACCCGGGCGATACCGCTGGGAATGTCGAGTGGCAGGAGCGGGCAGTGTGCCAACGCACTGATCCCGAAGCATTCTTTCCTGAACCGGGAGAAGCTGTCCGGCCGGCGAAGCGGGTCTGCGCAGGATGCGAGGTTCGTGTCGACTGCTTGGCATTCGCATTGGCGAACGACGAGCGTTTCGGTGTCTGGGGTGGGTTGACCGCCTCGGAGCGGCGTCGTCGCTATCCGCGGGTGCAACAGTGACCACCCACGTGGACTTCACCCATACCTCGTACGAGGAGGCCGCGAGGTATGCCGATTCCATCAAACTCGCTCGGTATATCTGGGATCGAGGGATTTGCGGCACCGAGCTCCTCAGTCTCAGTGGAGCTACCTGCCGAGCGCTCGCCAAAGCGGCTGTTGTGAATCCGCCTTGTACCTCGGAAACATGGGCGACGGTGGCGGATCTTGTGGCCGAACAATCAGCGTGGGCGGACGCTCACCCGGATGATCCGGGTTCTGTTCCGCTGCACGCAGACGAGCATGAGGCGTGGATTTCGTGGATCCGTCCGGCAAGCGAAATCGGTACCTCGCGTGGGTGATCTTCTGTTCATGGCAGGTGCCTCGATGACATGCCTGTTAGGTGTTGCCGGCCTCACCGTTGCCCTTCGAGGAGCAAAGGATGCGACTGACGAAGACGAAGTGCTCGGGCCTGCAGCAGAGTTGATCCAGGAAATGCGATGAACGACGCGCAGGTCACGCTTTTCGACATCGAACTGCGGGGTGTGATTGCTTTTCGAGAGTGGTCAGAGCGCATGATCCCGGCGATGTGGACCGCATCGTGGGATTGCGCAGGCGGGATACAGAAGGGCACAAGATTGAGCGGATGGCAGTGTCCGGCCTGCCGAGTCGTCGAGCCCAACGCGTATCTGCTCGACAACAATCACGGGATAGACCCTGAACGGCCTGGAAGAGAAGATCGGCTGACTCGGTGTCTGCGTATGGAGCTACGTGAAAGTACGGCTGATGGTCGGCGTGCTCAGTGAGTGTCCTGCAGTCTCTCGCCTGAAAACCGCGCGAAATCAGAACCACCCACGCAGAGTAGAGACATGAGTGGCGGTGACAGTCTGATTCGGGACCAGTGTGACGGTCTGATTCGGGACCCACCCGGGCTTCGGCGTGGCGTCGTGACGGCTTGATCTGGACCCACTTCCGTGGCGTCAGGAGGACCCGCATCCAGCGGTCCTCGCGGCACCGGAAGTGGGTTTCGGGATGAGGGTGCGTGTGGAACTGTTCGCTGCGATCCGTCGGGACGCCCGGGTCGAGGGCATGTCGATCCGAGCGCTCGCACGCAAGCACCAAGTCGGACGCGGCACCGTTCGCCGGGCCCTCACGTCCGCGGAACCACCGCCGCGGAAGACCCCGGTGCGTTCCTCGCCCCGGTTGGATCCGTTCAAGTCGGCCATCGACGACATGCTCCGCGCCGACCTTGAGGCGCCGCGGAAGCAACGGCACACCGCCCGCCGGATCCACGTCCGCCTCATCGAGGAACACGACGCCATTGAGGTGTCGTACTCGACGGTTCGCGACTACGTCCGCATCCGCCGCACGCAGATCGGCCTCGAAGCTGGCCGCCGGGTCGAAGTCATGATCCCCCAGGAGCACGCGCCAGGCGCAGAAGCAGAAGTCGACTTCGGCGAGCTCTACGTCATCCTGGCCGGGGTGAAGACGAAGGTCTTCCTCTTCACATTCAGGTTGAGTTACTCCGGGAAGGCGGTGCACCGGATCTACGCCACCCAAGGCCAAGAGGCGTTCCTCGAGGGCCACATCGCCGCGTTCAACGAGATCGGCGGCATCCCCGCCCGGCACGTCCGGTACGACAACCTCACCGCCGCAGTCACCCGGGTCGTCAACGCGCGCGGTCGTGAGCGGGTAGAGAACGACCGCTGGGTGCTGTTCCGCTCTCACTTCGGGTTCGACGCGTTCTACTGCCAGCCGGGCATCGCCGGGGCACATGAGAAGGGCGGTGTGGAAGGCGACGTCGGCCGGTTCCGCCGCCAGCACCTCGTGCCCATGCCCGTCGTCGACTCGCTCGACGAGCTGAACGAGAAGGTCCGTGCCTTGGACGCCGCCGACGACCGCCGACGGATCTCGTCGCGGATCCGGACCGTCGGCGAGGACTTCGCGACCGAACGCGAGAACCTCGCGCCGCTCCCGGTCGAGGGGTTCGACCCCGGGCTGATGCTGAACCCGATGGTCGACCGCTCCGCGATGATCACCGTCCGCATGGCCCGGTACTCCGTCCCGGCGCGGTTCATCCACCGCCGCGTCCGCGTCTCCTTGCGCGCATCC
>NZ_BCWH01000008.1:23846-29342 GCF_001653035.1 Rhodococcus sp. YH3-3
GGTCGACCAGGCCTGCCGGAGGCTCCGGCTCCCGACCATGCGGGCCCTGCTTGGCGACGCGGTCGCGGCGGCGAACAAGGACCAGTTGACCTACACCGGATTCCTCGCCGAGCTGCTCCTGGCCGAGTGCGACGACCGCGACCGTCGGTCCACCATCCGGCGCGTGAACGGCGCCGGGTTCCCGCGGAGCAAGTTCCTCGCGGACTTCGACTTCGACGCCAACTCGAACATCAACCCCGCCACCATCCACCAGTTGGCGACCGGCGAGTGGGTGCGGAAGGGCCAGCCGCTGTGCCTGATCGGGGATTCCGGCACCGGCAAGTCTCACCTGCTCATCGGCATGGGGACCGCAGCCGCGGAAAAGGGATTCCGGGTAAAGTACACCCTCGCCACGAGGCTGGTGAACGAGCTTGTAGAAGCAGCCGATGAGAAGCAGTTGGCCCGCACGATCGCTCGTTACGGCCGCGTCGACCTGCTCTGCATTGACGAGCTCGGCTACATGGAACTGGACCGCCGCGGCGCCGAACTCCTCTTCCAGGTCCTCACCGAGCGAGAGGAGAAGAACAGCGTGGCAATCGCGTCCAACGAGGGCTTCGCCAAAGCGCACATGTTCGCGCGAATCTGTGCGTAGTCGCGCCGAAGTTTCACGGGTTCGGCAGTCGGGTGGGGGGCCTTGACCCCGCGGGTTGGACACGCTTGATCCTGGTCTCAGACCAGGGAAAGCGAGAAGATCTAACCCGATGGCAAAGAAAAATTACTCCGAAGAGTTCCGCCGCGACGCAGTCGAGCTGTACCGCGACACCGGCGGCGCGACCGTAGCCGGGATCGCCGCCGATCTCGGCGTATCCCACGGCTCCCTGACCACATGGCTGAGAAATGCGGGTATCCCGATCCGCAGACCCGCCGCCACCGCTCCGGGGCCCGGCACCGGCGAGACACCCGAGCAGGAAGCCGCCAGGCTCCGCGCCGAGGTCGCACACCTACGCGCGGAGAAAACCAAGCTCGAAACTGAGCGAGACATCCTGCGGTCGGCGGCCAAATATTTCGCCGGAGAGACGAATTGGTGAACCGCTTCCAGTTCGTTGCAGACCACTCCGACACCTACCCGGTGAAGCGGTTGTGCCAGGTCATCGATATCGCCCGCTCGTCGTACTACGCATGGATCAACGCCGCCGAGAAACGAGCCGCCCGGGCCGCAGCCGACGCTGAACTCGCCGACAAGATCCGCGCCGTCCACACGGTGGACAACACCTACGGGCGGCCCCGGATCACCGCCGAGATCAATCACGGACAACCCGCCGACCAGCGGATCAATCACAAACGGATCGCACGGATCATGCGCGCCAACAACATCGAGGGCCTGCGACTGCGCCGAAAACACCGCCCCCCCACCGCCGAACCAGCCGACACTCCGTCGCCGGACCTGCTCAACCGTGATTTCACCGCGATCGCACCGAATACCCGATACGTCGGTGACATCACGTATCTGCCATGCGGGGACAATGAGTTCTTGTATTTGGCCACGGTGATCGACTGCTTCTCCCGCCGCCTGGTGGGCTGGTCGATCGCCGAGCACATGCGTACCGAACTCGTCGAAGATGCCTTAGGTGCCGCAGCACTGACCCGCGGCGGTCTTGCCGGTGCAGTGTTCCACGCCGATCGCGGAAGTCAATACACCTCAAAGGGTTTCGCGATGATCTGCGCGGATTTGGGTGTTGCGCAATCGATGGGAGCGGTGGGCACGAGCGCGGACAATGCCCTGGCCGAGTCGTTCAATGCGACACTCAAACGCGAAACGCTGCAAGGCGCAGCCCGCTGGGAATCGCCCCGGGCGGCAAGGCTCGCGGTGTTCCGGTGGATCACCCGCTACAACACCCGACGCCGGCACTCGTACTGCAACTATCTCAGCCCTGCCGACTACGAAAACGCTCACACATCCGATAGCCTGCAGAAAGCCGCGTAATCACAAACCCCGTGTCCAGTTTCCGGGGTCAAGGCCCGGGGTCGACGAAGTCTGCCAGGTAGATCATGGCGGCCTCGGCGGTCATGCCGAATGCCGCGGCGACGAGCTTCGGATCCATGGTGTTGACCAGATCGATAAGGCGAGTGCAGCGGATCATCCGCGGGCCGAACCCGCAATCGTCGAGCACATGACTCAGATAGGCGACCGATGCGGGTGACCGTCCGGCCTTGGTCCCTTTGGTGACGATGACGTGCGGATTGGCGGTGCGCCAGGAGGCGCGCTGGGCCAAACAGCGCTGCACGATCGTCCAGCTCGCCGGGTCCATCGGGACCGGATGCGGTCGCTCGCCAAGCCTGACGGTCTGTCGAAGCGGATCGACATCGTCGCAGGTCAGCAGCCGGACTTCGCGACTGGAAGCGCCATGCAGCAAGGCGAGGATGCCGACCAGGGATTCATGCGGATGCACCAGCAGGTCGGTGGTCCACCGCTGGAACAACCGGCGTTGTTGCTCGAGAGTGAGCGTCCGGCCACGAAAACCCTTGGCTTCTTTCCTGTCCAGGCTCTTCGTCGGATCGACAAGGACCAGACGGTGACTGCGCGCGAATCGGAAAAACTGGCGCAGCACGGTGAGTCTTCGCTGGCGCGACTTCGGCAGGGAAACTAGGAACGCCTCGACGTCGCCGAGCTCGACGGTCGCCCAATCTTGTTTCCCGCGTTCACTGTTCAAGAACGAAGCGAAATCTCGAACGGCCGCCAGTGCGGCCTCTATGGTCGAATCGCTGCGGGGCAGTGTTCCGGCCCGGCGAGCACGGGCCTTGGCGGTAAGCATGAACTCGGCGAATCCTGCGATTGCCGGTCGCAGCGGTTCAGGGGCCGCTTCGATCCGCCGTTGCCGGCGGCCGGCGGCGAGTCGCTCGTTGTGGTCGGTCGGCATCGCCAGCCCGTGTTCGGTGAAGAAATCTTGCATCGATCTGGCCAGCGGACCCATGGAACGGCCTGAGCGGCGTGCCCTGTCGAGCAGGGACGGCGGATGATTGGAGTGCTCGTCGTCGAGCAGTCGCCCCAGCTCGGTGACCGCCACACACGCACGGCCTGGCGAATAGCCGTCGGCGAGACAGGTGATCAGGCCGGGCAGCCAATCCGGCGGGTCGGCAAGACGTGCTAGGAGATGTTCGCCGGCCACATGCGGCCGATCCGGATGGCGCTGCCAGCATCGCGAGCACATGCCGCGGCCGGCATGGCGACGCAACACGCCACAGGCGACGCAGACGCGCGGGGGCTTCTTCGAAGGGCGCGGCCTCGAACAGTGACCGCACCAGCCGGTGTCCACGCGCAGATACCCGGGTTTGCCGCACCGCGGACAGTCCTGTTGCCGAGCTTGCAGGTCGGCTTTGCGTTGGCAGCCCCGGCACAACACGGCCTCCGCGAAGCGGACCTTGTGACCGCACTGCGCGCACCGGCGGGAACAAATCACGCAACGACCTGTCTCGACGACCAGCACCCTACTGCGGCTGCAGTCAGGGCACGGCTGCTTGGCGGCCGCGTCCTTGGCGCGGGCGGTGCACCGGCAGCACAGGTCGCGGCCGATGATGCCCACCGGTCCGCCGCACTCGGCACAGTCACGCTGGCGTTTACCCATGTTCTGCAATGACTTCCAGGTCGAAGCGTCACATCGGCGGAAGCGAGCGGCCGCGGGCGTTGACGGCTTGGCGCTGCGTCGGCGCCGGTCGAATTGGCGGATCGGCAGGACGCTCGACGGGAGTGGCGTCGATCTCGAACAAGTCGTCCGGAGTGCATTGCAAGGCAGTGCACAACGCGATCAGCGTCGTCATCTTGATCTGGGTGGGTTCCTTGGTGAACAGCGCCGACACCGACGCCGCCGACATCTCCAGCCCGGCTTTGTCTGCCAGCAGCCTGCGCAGCTCGGTCCCGGTCCACACTTCGCGTTGGGCCGCGGCCATCCGCAGTCGCCACTTGATCCTCACGCTCGCTCGTCCTCTCCGCTGAGCTCGGCCAGGGTGGTGGTCACCGCGCGCCGATACGCGTCCTCGATGAAGGTCGCCGATGGCCGGACATACCGCATCGTCGATCCGACGGTCCAGTGACCCAGAAGCTGTTGGATCGCAACCAGATCCACGCCACGCTCATAGTTGTGGGTCGCGCACGCACGTCGCAGCGCATGCGGGCTGAACCGCTCCGAACGCGGGCGCCCTTCGAGCTCCATCAGATATCGCAGCCGGTTGCGGATCGTTCCACGATGCAGCGGCCCGCCGGACTCGTCGGCGAACAACACCGGCGAGTCCGGGAACTTGGGCCGCACGTCGGTCAGGAACCAGCGCAGCACCAGGTCCAGACCGTCGAGCATCGGAACCCATCGCGGCCGAGGACCGGACATCCTGGCGCCCTTACCGAAGCGGACATGAAGTTTGCCGAACGGACCACGATCGAAATGCACATCCGGAAGGTCGAGCAGCGCAGCCTCTTCCGAGCGCAGTCCGGCATGATAGAGCGTCCGGAACAGCGCGTAGTCCCGAGCTGCCGGCCCATATTTTCGGGCGGTGATGATGCGCGCCTTCATGAACTCGAAGAACTCCCGCACGCGCTCCGGAGTCGGAGGCGGCACCAGCGCCGGCGAATCGTCGCCGACATGGCGGGAGGCGTTGAACTCATCCACCGGACAGACCAGCTTCACCCCGAACACGGCCTCGATCTCGGCTGCCTTGCGAACCTGGAGGAACCAGTGGAATCCCTTGAAGATCTGCACATACTCCCGCCGAGTCGACGGAGCACGGCCCGCGACTGCGAGGCTGCCGACGACTCGGTCGATGTCCTCGGCGGTGACTTCCCACGCCGGCCGGCCCAGTGCCGTCAGCGTCCGCTCGAGTAGCCCGATGTCGTTGTCGATAGTGACTGGGCTGAAGCCCCGAGCTCGCCAGGACGCGACGAAGGCGTCCACGCAGTTGCGTTGGAACACAACAGGATCTGACTCGATCGACTCTATCGGAACGACGTTGCCCGGGATCAGCCGCAGACCTTCGGTCATCAGCACACCTTCTTCACACCTGAACGATTAAGGTAGCACCTAATATAGACCGCTCACAGCTTGAAGAAGGCTAGAACGCGAAAACATGCTGAAGTCCCAGCGAGCTGCGGGTTTCCACGGAGACGAACAAGTGCCAACCCCAGATGGCTGGACCAAGACCTTCACGGACCCGCGCCTGTGCGCGGCCATCGTCGACCGCCTCACCTTCGGCGGCAACATCATCGAAACTGGTACCGACTCCTACCGGCTGGCGTCGACCCGGTCAGGGAACGCGTCGCGGTGACGCAATCAACCGAGCCTGTTTCGTGCGCACGCCGCACCCGGTGGGCTGTCACTGCGTGCTGTCCCGCGTGGTCATCGGGCGCCCCCGAAGGATCCGGCGGCGTCGCTGGAGAACCCCGAGCGCCAGCACTACCAGCGCAGACGCGGCAGCGAGCGCGCCGATGAGTGTCGCCCGTGTCTGGATCCAGCTGGAGACCACCGCGGAGAC
>NZ_BCWH01000008.1:32717-50677 GCF_001653035.1 Rhodococcus sp. YH3-3
GCGCGTCCGCGGCCACGTGCCGGGCCTCCGCGGCTGCGATCAGTGCCTTCGACGGCACGCAGCCGGTGTTCACACACGTGCCGCCGAACGTGCCACGCTCGACCATCACCACCGACTTGCCCAGAGAGGTCGCACGAATGGCCGCCGCGAACGCACCGCCGCCGGATCCGATGATCGCGAGGTCGTACCTGGTCTGCATCCCGATTCCTCCCAGAACTGTTGGGAAACGCTCCTGATGCAGCGATACTGGACCTTCCAGTAAAGGGGAAGGTCAAGCGAGACCTGCGACACGATGGAGGCCGGGATGCGGATCGGAGAACTCGCCGAGGCGGCAGGCACGACCACCAAGACTCTGCGGTTCTACGAAGAGCAAGGGCTGCTGCCCCCGGCCGAACGCACACCGGCCGGCTACCGCGACTACACCCCCGACGCGGTCAGCCGGATCGACTTCGTCCACCGCGGCCAAGCGGCCGGGCTCACCCTCGCCCAGATCAAGCAGATCCTCGACATCCGCGACCACGGCCAAGCTCCCTGCGGCCACGTACGTGACCTGCTGGACGCGCGCCTTGCCGACATCGACGCGCAGATCGCCGACCTCACAACACTTCGCGACAACGTGGCTGCGCTCCGCGACGATGCAGCCCTCCCAGAGCCCGAAACCTGTAGCCCCGATCAGGTCTGCAGATACCTATAGCCCTCGCCACTCGGCAGTGACCACCGAGACCAAGGGCGTGATTAGCCGGTGCCAGGTGGGTCCCAGTCAGGCCGTCATCGTGGTCCCAGATCGGGTTGACACAGCCAACATGAGTCCCGCCGGCGCCGAAACCGAGGCGATGACCAGAGCCGGTCCAAGACAATGGCGGCCCGCTACCAGCCTTGCAAGGCAAGGAGGTTCGGTGTGGGCCACACTGCACATTCCTACGTGGAGGCTGGGCGCTCCGGCATCTTCATCATGATGAGCTCCGCACCGTCCTTGTACCGGTAGGCCCAATGACCATCCTTCGTCATCACTGTGCCGGCCTGGCCCTCGTCCGGCGCAGGGCTCCACCCTTGAGTCTCATTCGGTTCCGCACTCTCGCTCATTCCACTATTGTCTCAACCTCCGAAAACCGGCTGAAACCAGTGGCCGACACTGACCACCGGAAACGGCGGGTAGCCAGCACCAAAACAGATGCATCAATCTTGCATCTGATGCCAATCTGCCTCCTTGGCCACCCAGGACATGACGAAGCCGCCGGCACCTGACGGTGTCCAGCGGCTTCACAGGGTCGGTGCCCGTCTTGCGCCTCTCGGCAAGTGGCCGCTCGAAGCGGCATTTCTTTCGGTGGTACCCGGGGCAAAGAACCGAACACCGACAGCCTCTACAACGAAGACCGCCGCAGAGTTATTCCGGTGCGCTGACCTGCATCGCGATCAGTCGTCACTGCCGGCTACGAAGGTCGCCGTCGACAAGAATTCGGGGGTGATCTGCACGCCGGTGTAGTTCGCGGCCATCGCAAAAGATGCTTCGATGATATGGAATTTCCCGTCCGGCGACGGTCCTTCACTGTCGGGGTCGAGCCCGACTTCCCTCATCCGCGACTTCCACGCCTCCGACATCGGGTTCCCCGCTTCGGAACCGAAGAGGGGGTCGAACTGCACGGTATGAACTCCGTCCTGCCACAGGTCGAACGAGGACACTGCTTCGACGTCGCGCGAGTGTGTGAGCACTTCACGTCCCACCGACAGAGGCACCATAAGCTCGTCGTCCGAGCCGGCCCACGCCATCCGAGCGATCGCGATCGCCCAGTTCCCCAATGCCGCGGTGCCGACGACCGAATACTCTTCCCATTCGATGTCGTTGATGCCGTGCAATCCGCGGAATTCCCCCAGGTCGCGCACGGTCATCGCTTCGATCACGGCGGTCGGCGTTGCGTCGCGCACGTAGGTCACGTGCAGCCCGTTCTCGGTCCACGGGTAGTCGCGGAAGAGCCACTCGAAGTCGCGATACGTTTTCATGTGAAGCCTTCCCGAGAGATTCCGTCATTTCCTGGTGATGATCGTCCGCAACACGAAACGGAACACCACCGCGGTACCGGCCCCGACCGCGACGCCGGCCACCACGTCGGCCAGGAGAATTCCGACGGTGACACCGAGGGCTGTGGCGGCCACGATCGCCAACGCGACATCGGTAGGCGACGGCCGAGGGTTGGTGATCGCACTTCCCCTTCCGCGACAGTCGACGACGTACTCGCACAGATCATCACACGGCGTTTGGCGCGGAAGTCGGACCCACGCTGTTCAATGGAACGGGAACCGATTACGAGGAGGTCAGGCCATGTGTGGGCGCTATGCAAGCACAAGCTCGAGCAAGGAATTGCAGTCGTTTTTCGACACGATGCAGACCGTCGGCGACGAACTCCCACCGTCCTACAACGTCGCCCCCACACAACCTGTCCGTGTGATCCTCGAACGAACCCCAAACGAGGAACCCGACGCCGAGCCCCAGCGCCAGCTCCGGACCGTCAAATGGGGATGTTGACCGGACTACGAGACGACGCGCCGTCCTCGTTGCAGTTCGCGTGGCAGGCAGTGGCATAGACCTCTTTGATGACGGCGACTCTCGAAGGGGCGAATAGTGGATCGCATACGGATTGAACTCGAGCGGTGGGGTTCGGTGGTCGAAGCTTCCGGTTCTTCTCCGTGGCTGGTGGTCGACGATCTTGGTGGAGCGATCGAGCCGATCCGTCGGTATCTGGTCGAATTCTCAGCTCGCGGTAACCGGGCGAGCAGCTCGCGCAGCTACTCCTACGACTTACTGCGGTGGTGGCGATGGCTGCGGATCGTCGAGGTGCCGTGGCAGCGGGCGACATCGGACGAGATTCGCGACTATGCGCTTTGGCTTGGTGCGGCGACCAAGCCAGGCGCGTCCGCACGCACGGTGTCGTCGACGACAGCGGGAACGGTCAACCCAATTACACGGAAGGCCTACCTAAACGACCGTTACCAACCGCGGACGGTCCGTCACGCATTGGCGGTACTACGGGAGTTCTATGACTATTGGGCCGATCTCGGTGAGGGGCCGGTCGTCAACCCGGTACGGCGGGCGGTGCACGCTCGACCCAACGAGCACCACAATCCGATGGAGCCGTTCCGGCCCGAAGGTCGACTGCGTTACAACCCGCCGATCGCGAAGCGGCGGCCACGGACCCTATCGGACGAGCAGTGGCGTGATGTGTTCGCCGCATTGCGCTCGCACCGGGACCGGGCGTTGCTGGCGCTGGCGCTGAGCAACGGCGCACGCGCCGGTGAGTTGCTCGGTCTTCGCGGTGTCGACATCAATTGGGGCGATCAACTGGTGCGCGTGATCCGCAAGGGTAGCCGCGCCGAGCAGTGGCTACCAGTCAGCGCCGAAGCCATCGTTTGGCTTCGCCTCTATCTGGGAGAGAGCGCTCCCGTCGGACCAAACGAGCCGATCTGGCGCACTGTGCGTCGACGCGACCGCGGCACCGGACCTGCGGATCAACCACTGACCTATGACGCGCTACGGGCGGTGTTCCGGCGGGTCAACAGGACGCTAGGGACGAACTGGTCGATGCACGACCTGCGCCACACCGCGGCGCTGCGGATGTCACGCGACCCGAACCTAACCTTGCGCGACATACAGGTGATCCTCGGCCACGCCGATATCGACACCACTGCGTCGACCTATTTGTTCGAGGAAGACATCGAGGTCGCCAAGCGAGTTCTGACACATCTCGACCGGCAACACGAGGCGGCTCCGGAGCCACCACCTGTGGCCAATCGGTACGACCCCGCGGACCTGACTGTGCTTCTCGGTGGAGCAGCGAAGTGAGAGCGCCGGCACCGACACCAGCCAAGCGCTCACCCGTCTGGCGGGCTACCGACGAGGAACGCGCGCGCTGGGGCGCGCGAGGCGGCGTCGGCGGACAATTGGACGAGACGGCTGCCGAGGATGTGCTCACCGCCCTCAAATCCTCGCCCGAAATGACCCGACGCTCGCCGCGACAACAAAAGCCGATCATCGCCGCGGTCCGAGTAATCCTCGTCTGGCTAGCCCGCCACCCCGGCGACGGGTGGCAGGCACGCTGGGAGTGCGCGAACCCGGACGACACCCTCCACTGGATCGAATCGATCACCCGAGATGATCCGCGGTCACTGAATGCCAAGCGGAGAGTGTTCATTGACGCTCTGGGCTGCTTGATGCTGATCCGGTTCATCCTGCCCAGCCACAGGCTCCTGCGCACCCTGTCCTCGCCGATTCTCTACGGAAAAGCCCGCGCCGTGTTCCGACCGGACCTGTTTGCACTGGCCGAACAGAACGCCGAAAAGCTGCAAATCCGTAAACCGCAGCGAGTCAACGCACTCAACACCCTCACCACGCTAGTCCTCCATTGCGGGCGCAACCTTGACGAGCTTACCTTCGACGACTTCATGAACCTGCGATATGCAATTGGGCGACCCGGCGGGCAAACCCGCGGAAGTATCAGCGTCGGTTGGGATCTCGTGCGAGGCATCGCGAAGATCCCAGACGCGCCGTTTCACACGATGCGGATGCGCGGCCAGTTGTCGACCGGTGAGATCGTCGACTCGAACAACCTGGTCTGTCGGCCAATCCGCGACGTGATCGTCCGCTACCTCGACGAACGACGCCCAGCATTGGACTACAGCACTTTCGCCAACCTCGCTCGTGTCCTTGCCGCATTCTGGGCCGACATCGAAGCCCACAACCCAGGCATCGACTCGCTCCACCTGCCTCACGACGTCGCCGAAGCTTGGCGGCAGCGAACACGAACGGTCGTACGAGCGGACGGCACCGTCCGCGAACGACTGGCCGTCTTGAACATCTTCGTACCCGTCCGAGCCTTCTACCTCGACATCGCCGCCTGGGCGCTGGAAGACCCGTCCTGGGCGCCCTGGGCAGTGCCGTGCCCGGTGCGGCGTAGCGATACCGAGGGTTACATGAAGAACAAGCGGCAGGTCACCGCGCGTATGCACCAGCGTGTCCGGGACCGGCTGCCGCACTTGATGCGCCTGTCCGATTCTGTTGCAGACCACCTGCGACAGCAAGGCGAGCTTCTCGTCGCCGGTCAATCCGCGGGGTACGACGAGACCTTCGAACACATCGGCATTCGCTACCGCCGATTAGCGCTGAGGATCGACGGGCATGGCCCCGTCCGCCGAACAGTCGAGGAACCGGTCAAGGTTGAAATCGTCGCCACCGCCGAGCGGCTCGACCTGACTTACCTCGAGGACGAGGCGTTCTGGACGTGGGCAATCGTTGAGACGCTGCGTCACACCGGCGTCCGAGTCGAAGAGCTGCTCGAGCTCACCCAACTCGCTGTTGTCAGTCACCGCCTGCCGGATACCGGTGAGGTCATCCCGCTGCTCCAGATCGTTCCGTCCAAGACGAACCAGGAGAGGCTGCTCGTCGTCACGCCCGAGTTGGCCAGCGTTCTCGCCAGCGTCGTCAGTCGGCTGCGCGCCATCGGTGGCGGATCGATCCCGCTTGTCGCTCGCCACGACGCTCATGAGCGGTCCTGGGGACCACCGCTGCCGCATCTGTTCCAACGCCATCGCCACTACCAGTCCAAGGTCATCATCGCAGGGATGGTCAACCAACTACTCGCGCAGGCATGGGAGCGGATGGGTGTGTGCAACGCCGCCGGTGAGCCGATCAAGGCCACCGCGCACGACTTTCGGCGCATGTTCGCCACCGAGATGGTCACCGGTGGCCTGCCGATCCACATTGCCGCGAAGATTCTTGGGCACCACCGACTGGTGACGACACAGGGCTACACCGCTGTGTTCCAGGAGGAACTGATTCGCTCGTACCGCGCCTTCCTCGACGGCCGGCGAGCCGTGCGCCCGGCTGACGAGTACCGGGAACCCACCAGCGCAGAGTGGACCGAGTTTCAACAACACTTTCAGACCCGAAAGCTTGAGCTCGGGGACTGTGGCCGCCCTTACGCCACTCCCTGCAGTCACGAACACGCCTGTGTCCGTTGTCCGATGCTGCGCGTGGATCCGCGTGCACGAGCACGGCTGGGCGAGATTATCGAGAACCTGCGCGACCGCATCGCCGAAGCCCGCGCCAATGGCTGGCTCGGCGAGATACAGGGTCTACAGATCAGCCTCGATGCGGCCGCCGGAAAGATGGCCGCTCTCGACCGAGCCGAACGTCGGGCCGTTGGACCGGTACTTCTCGGAATACCCCGATGAGCTCGACCATCCTCCTTCCTGGCCTACCGACACGCGAAGAAACGCCTTCGCTCCGTTTGGCGCCCCGGCAATGGGAATGTCATCGGACGGGGCTAACGGATTCGTGCTGGTCAGCGCATCCCGCTCACGGGCCGGCTTGCAGGAAGAATCGGTAGAGGTGCCCCGTTGGGAACGCCGTGGACAGAACGCCAGGCGAACATCATCGACTGCTTTTCGGTCGCCTCGCAATAAGGATGTGTCAGGATCCGGACATGGCCTGGTTCATGATCGACCCCTCGAACGGCAAGGAGATCGGTGCGATCGCGCATGGCCCGGCGCTACTCGCCCGTGTCGAGGGTGTCACGGTCGGGTTGCGCTCGATCATGGCTTACTCGGTTGGGCTCGAGGTCGCGGTGACGGTCGTCGGCAGCGGCATTCACGCCGAAGCGATGAGACGCCAATACACCGCACCATCTGTCATCGACCCTGAGACGGGCAAACGCCGTGCCGGCCAGGCCCATGGTCGTCCGATGCGACTACGTGCACTCGAAGACCCGATCCTCCAACCAGTTCTTCGTAGTGACAGTCGCGGATGGTACGACAGCCAGGACTTCTACCAGCGGGAGTACCTGTACGAAGTGACCGATTTACCGCAAACCCGAGAACTGCCGCTGATCGCTGAGTGGCCCGAGGTCGGACTCGAACCTGTAACCACGCACCTGGTGCTTCCGGACCCGTCAGAGCTCGTCGCCGCGATCATTCCTCTGCCTTAGTGGAATCCGACGACCCGTTGGCGGATCCTCATCTAGCGCTCATTCGACGTTCCTCATTGACCTGGCAGGAGCGCGTTTCGCTAGTCCGGAAAAGGGCCTGTTGCCGGCCTGGGCCAAGGATCGAAAGATGGCCTCCAAACTCATCAACGCCCGCAGTGAAACCGTTACGGAGAAGCCCTCATTCAGAAGTAGTGCATCCAAACGGCGTGCCATCATTCCTGCGAACGGATACTACGAATGGATGAAAAGTGAAGCAGGGTCGAAGATTCCATACTTCCTTCACAGCGAGGTCGACATCCTTGCAATGGCCGGATTGTATGAGTTGTGGCCCGATCCTGAACTGCCCGAAGATGACCCGAACAGGTGGGTATGGACCTGCACAGTCTTGACTCGGCCAGCCAGCGATGCCACGGGACACATACACGACAGATCCCCGCTGATTCTGCTCGAATCATTCTGGGAGCACTGGCTCGATCCGAACCTCACCGACAAGGGTGAGGTCCAAGCCATGATCAACTCCGTTCCGGAGCCGCATCTCGAACCCTACGAGGTCTCGACGGCGGTCAACAGCCCCAGGAACAACGATCCGAAACTGCTTGAGCCAGTCAGGAATTAGCGGAATGGTGTTTCTGAGGGGTGAACGTTGGCGCTGGCAGTTGTGTATCCATATCGCTGCAGAAGTGACTTTGCTGCCACCAGATTTTCGTACTGCTTTGGGCCCGGCCCGACATACAAACCTGTGACTGCATCACTAGGTAACTCGTCGAGCTTGCGATACGGGACGAGGCCCGAAGGAGTGGCACGGAACTCTGGCGCGTCGAAAGAGCCGGGTTCGATGAAGCGCCATTCGTGTTCTTCCTCGAAACCCTGGTGTTTGACGCTTGCAGCGTAGAACGCCAGGTTTTGTACAGCAGTGCTCAGATTTCCTGGATTGACCGAGTGTCCACGCCGGGTGAGCTCGGTGGTGAAAAGTTCGAGCACGGCGGTTTTCAGAGCCGGAGTCAACTCATTTCTTGTGTACTGCACTTTGTGTAGCCCTAAGCCTGAGAGATGGACCGGAGACCCGTCCGATCGGGGAAACTTGCTCGGGTCGAAACCGATGGAGAATCCACCGATGCCGTTGCCGTAAGCGCGCCACTGACTAAGGACGTCTGGTTCCTGGGAGAACGAGACCGTGCAACAGTGCAGGTAGGTCTCATATTTGCGATCGATGATCAGGTCGAGTGTTCGGCAAATTTCCTTAAGAAAATCGATGCCTGTTGGGTTTGCAGCCCTGGTTGAGTTGAAAAGGGTGTGCCAACTGTTGGTGACCCAATCGGCTCCCGGTGGTGCTTGGGTAGTGGGGGGCGCGCTCGCCCACATGTTGGCCTTTTTGAGTCCATCCTTGACGAAGTTATTGACCAGTTCGAGGCCGTGAACCAGCTCCCGTCGATCATTGAGGAACTGGGCCGCGGACGCCCACAAGACGGGTTTGTAACTGCCTGACCCGACGATGTTCGGGTCAGCGGCTGTGACTTCATGCCCCAGGATCCCGAGCAGCCCGGCTGCGTCGGTGTAATGCCACAGGGTCGCAGGTAGTTCCGGAGTTGACGGTGCGTTCACAGTGGCAGTCCATGACAGGTCTATCTCCATTGGGCCTTTACTGTCTATCGCCGAGAGTTCGAATTGAGGCCCAATTCGAACATCTGTGCGAGTAAAGTGTACGGTGTCAAGGTTGCGACAGCTTGAAAGCGGGGGCAGATCGTCATGGCGGAGCCGCCCGGCGGGATCGTGCCGACGTTCGCGTCGGTCAGCAAGGCGGAAAAGCTTGAACAGCTCCGCCGCAAGATGGCGTCGATTCCCGCCCGCTCGGACGGCACCGAACCAGCCACGTCATCGGTGGTACTTCGCCCGGTCGACGAGCGGGAGCCGACTCCGATCGTGGCCACTGCGCAATCGACCCTCCGGATGCTTCCCGTTCCGGCGCCGATCGGTGATCTGCTCCCACGCGGCGGTTTGGCCCGAGGAACCGTCGTCAGCGTCGACGGCGCAGCATCGGTCCTCATCGGACTACTCGCCACCGTCACCGCCGCCGGCGGGCACGTTGCGGTGATCGGAATGCCCGGACTCGGACTCCTCGCCTTCCACGAGCAAGGTGGCGACTTGGCGAAGGTCGCGCTGGTGCCGCAGCCAAAGGATGCTGCAATCGACTGCGCTGCAATTTTGCTGGAGGGCTTCGACGTGGTTGTTCTGGGGCTCTCTGGTGGCGCTGTAACGCCCTCTCGCGGAAGGGCTGTGGCTGCGCGGGCAAGAAGTAAGGGATCGCTGTTGATCGTGACAGAAGGGCAATGGGACGGTCCGGATCTGCGGATCTTGTCGCGAGTGTCCGGATATACGGGTCTATCAGCGGGGAGAGGGCGGGTGACAGGCGTTCGGCTCGACGTCGCGGCCGTCGGCAAAGGCTTCCAACAACGCACAGGCAGCCTGGAGATCCGCGACGAGAGCGGACAACTCTGCTGGGCAACCCTCGACGACAGCACGCGTGCTGCGACACCGCCGCTCCGGGTAGCGCAGTGATCAACACCGACCACTGGACTGAACGATGGCCCGACCACCCCGTGATCAGGACATTCGACCCGCCGAGAGCGGTGAAAGTCGACATCTTGTAGACCGGGTTTGAACGTGTCCAGTGTCCAGTGTGGAGGAGTGCGTCGTTGAGGAACCCCATCGATGCCGGAGGCCTCGGTATTGCCCGTGGGTCAGAAAACGAGTGCTGTGTCCTTGCCTTTCGAAGATGGGGCATCAGTCCGGAATCTGAGCACTTGTGCGCACATGCAAGTGGGCGATCAATGCCGGGCCGTCACTGAAACCCGCCGTCCGACAGACCAGCCTGCATTCGACTCGCGACCGGCCGCGCCGATACCAAAATCCAGAAATAACGAAGAGGTGAACGTGACCGATATACTTCAGTGGCTCGCACCTCTATCTCTAGATTGATCTATCTCGTTGCCATGCAATCGGTGATGGAATTCTCTGTTAACTCAGGAATCGAGCATGAGTAGGATGTCCACCCCTGCTCGGAATATTCATCCTGCGATTTGTCCACAATTATTTCGACATCCTCAACATTGGGCAGTATGCGAATATAATTGACTATCTCGTCACCCTCCGTAGTTGTTGAGCGCAAGGTAAATTCGGAGCCTCCGGCAGTGCGCGATGATTCCATGCACTCAACTTGCGAGCGCTCGAACGTGCTACCACTACTTGCGTTCGTTTTTTTGATCTCTCCGCAACTCGGGAGGGTAAGTCGGTTGGTGAAAAAATCGGGATCTTCCGGCGATTGTGAACATGCAGCATTGGCTAACAAGATTGCTAAAATAGCAGTCCGAATTCCTGTAGTTCTGGAAAATCTCATCTTTGTATTATAGCCTGGCCCGACAGTTGTCCGCCTAGCAAGAGGGGCATTTCTGAGAAGCGGTTGGCTTAGTAACTCGGCACGCTGTCCAGGTCGTCGATGCCCCTGAGAGGCGCGACCATATGGACTTCGCCCTGTGTGGCGGAGAAGTAGGCGTCCAGTTTTCAGGACACGTCCGGAATGTTGCCTTTGATGTGGAATCCAATTCAGCGATTGCGAAAATATATCAACAATCGTCATTCCTCCATCCATCTTCTTTGCTGTAAATCCACGGAACATCAATCTCATCCCTCTCTGGATGAACAGAGAATAGTGTGGTCACGTAGCCACGGCCACCCTCGATGTGCACGGTCAAAGAACTCGGACCGGGACCTCCTACTCCAAAATCTTTGAACCGAGTTGGGAACTCTTGTGCGGGAATTATATTCATGCATCGCACTGAAAGAAGGGTGTATGCATCTTTCGGATAACCTTCAAGGACGCTGCGATTCCACCTTTGGGAAGAAGAAGTCAGAATATCTTCCTGGGAAATGGCAGGATCGTAGGTATCCATGTCTACCCCGCATCCAGTCAACGACAGGGCAGTAATCAAAGAACCAAATACGCGAACAGTGAAACCATTCATTCGGATCACCTTACCCATTTACTTCCGACTCGGCATCAATGCGCATAGTCGGCGACGTGTTGCCCTTGGCCCTCTCTGACGTCGCCGTGACGTCCCCTCATGGACGGGGTCATGGCGGCCCGTGCGAGTGTATGGGATCGCTGCTCACCGTCACGGAACGGCAATGGGACGGTCCCGATCCTACGGATTAGTGTTAGGTTATGCGGCGATTTCGTTCAGGGCTCATCACGGTAGTTGTGGTTGCTGTTCTTGCGGTCGGAGCAGTGATCGCCTTCCGTGTCCTCGACGAGCGACGCGATCCCGTGGCGTTGCCGACGGGGGTGGTGGTCGATCGCGCCACCTGTTTGGCGCCGGAGGTCCTCGTCGCGGCGGTCCCTGGAGAGGTGCAGTCACCGGAGCTGTTGTCAGATCCTCTACCTCCTGCGGGCACGGTTCCCGAGAACTTCGAGCCGAAATCTGTTGTGGTGTGCCAATTCCTCGCATACACAGACGATTCCAGCGAGGCAACCCTTTCGCAGACAACCAGAACGGGGGACATGGCGCATGTGGTGGCCCAGTTCAAGCGGGAGTCACTCAAATCGCCATGGTTCGGCGAGTGCCCCACCCCCTCGAGCGTTCCCACACCTGTGGTGTGGCTGGTCGATAGCGCAGGAAAGGCTGTCAGGGTTGCATTTCCGGTCGATGGAACATGCCGGTACCCGTTCCCGGATGCGTACGAGGCAGTGATGAACTTGGTGGTGCAGGACGCACAATTGCACCATCTTCCCCGTGCATGGTGATGTCGGGCTGGGTATGAATCTGGAACCGAGGTCGACCGGGAAGCGCTGCTGTACCTCAGTTCCTCCGCGAGGTACAGCAGCACTACATAGTGAAAATGGTTACCGGGTTGTGGGTGCGACGGTCATGGTCGAGGTAGGGGCCCCGGACTGCATGGGGTCGTTCGGTTCGACCGACTCCGGAGGTCCGCTCAGGCGCGGGGCAACCGATGGCTTCGTTTCACCGTTCGGCCCAACGACATGAGGTTGCGGCTCCTCGTAAGGAATCTCATTCGCAATTGCATCCTGCATCCCTTTGACGACGTCGGATTCCCCTGGCTGGACCCCGCGCGCTGCCGACGGGTCGAGCTCTTCGTGCCCGGTGAAGGGAACGACGGTGTAGAAATCGAAGTCGGCGTTGTATCGGGTTGCGAACAGGTACGACTTACCGACTTCGATCATCGGATCTTCCTCGAGGAGAATCACTTCTCCGGTTTTGGGATCTGTCCCTCCCTGCTGATTCACCGTGACTTCCTCGGCGACTTCGCCTTTCAAGGAATTCGAGACCTGAACACGGAACTGTGTTTCCGGAACCGCGCTGCGGTCGGCCGCGAATCCGCTCTGCTCGAGCACAGTGCCGACGAATACAGCGTCTGCGAAACCTGCGACCTGGCGCTGATCTTGGATGTCGATGACCCACGAGGCATCCGAATGCGCGTTCGTGTGTGGGCTCTCCTGTGTCGTCTGCTTGTCGCTGGCGCCGGAGGAGTCTTCGGTCGTGCATGCACCGAGAGCTAATGCTGCGGCTACGGCGAGAGCCACTCCGATCCGCTTCTTCGTCGAAATGGTCATGGTTGGTTCCCTTCTCGCGTGCATTTTCTCACGGATGCTTGGTGTTGTAGGAGGACTTGTCCAGGTCGGACAGGGTGGACGTCTTGGTGAAGTAGATCCGTTCGTCCATGTTCGAGCCTGCGCAGCTGTGAGCGAGTCCAAGTGAGTGCCCCATTTCGTGGAGCATCACAGGCTGAATTCGGGCATCGCTGGGGCCACTGAATTTCGCGTCGTTCATCTCGAGTGTGGAGTAGTCGGTGCCCCGGTTCTCGTAGTGACCCGCCCAGCTGTAGTCCGATCGATTGACGTCCCTGACCACCAGGACCTCGTTGTTGAGTACCGGTGCTTGGGAGATGGCTACTCGACCGAGCCCGTTCCATGTACTGACTGAACTGTTGAACGCGCTGGTGTATTTGGTGGTGGAGCTGTATTTGAGCGTACGCGGAGATCCGTGGACGGAGCTGTACGAGTTTGTGAAGTTGTTCGGTGCCGAATTCCAGAACAAACGCCCGTTCTGGAAATTCTGCCCCTTGCCACCGTAGATCCAGTTCTTGTTGTCCGGATTGATTCCGTCCCAGCAGTTGTATTCGTCGGAGGATGGGAACCCGAAGTTGCTGTTTTCCCATCCAGCATTTGCCCATTGGTCTCGAATGGCGCCCCACACCGGCCATGCTCCGGTTGGCTGTGACCAGTAGATGGAACCGCCTTCGAAGTGGTTGTAGCGGCCGGGTTTGGTGGGCGTTCCGAGCTCTCGGGTCACCGGGTATCCAAGGTCGCTGCCGCCCTCCCATCCCATGGCACCCCACTTGTCGCGGATGAGCCCGCCGATCTGATTGGCATGTCCGTTGGACACATTCGCGTGCCAGTAGATCGAGCTGTTCTTCTCGAACGGTTGCCAACGCCCGTAGTTTGCGGCGTCCGCCTCGTAGTTCGTGGCATTTCCGAAGAACGGCCAGCCTCCGGTTTCGTTGAATTCCTCGAGGATCTTCCCTCCGACGCAGAACCCGAACTTCGGGTCGTTGTTCGGGCAGCTCGGGTCCGCACTCGCGGGTGCCGCACCCAGCACTGACACACTTGTCACCGTCAGCGCGGCAGCAACCATCGCCACTGCTTTCGACCTGGATGTCGTCCACAGTTTCCGGCGTCGTGTAGCCCTCTTGATGTTTCTGCGCATGCCTATCCTCTCGGATTGATTCACAGGTACTTGCCAGCTATTGGCGATTAGCGAAGAGAGTTTTTGCGATGAAATAGGAGGATGCGATGGCGACAACGACCGCGCCGAGCAACATCAGTGTCGACCCCCACCGGATGGTCGAGGTCACGTAGTGCACGTCGCCGGAGATATTCCAGGTGCAGGCGGCTCCTGCAATCGGAAAAGCAGTCCAATGCCCCTCCTCCGGCGTGAGGGTTTGTTCCACACCCGATGCTGGTGGAAGCGGCGCGTGGGCTCGGCAGTATTCGGTCGGGTCGCCGCCGAAGGAATAGAACGAGACCGCCACGACAATCAGGACGGCAACGACCGCAATCAGAGCGAGAACACCTACACGGCGATGCATGGGCACCTCGATTGCTGGCTCGATGTACCGCCCTGTGAGTGATCTGGCGGTTGATCGCATCCCGTGGCCGCATTGCCCCCACTGCTACGCCGAATGCGCTGGAGCACAAAGATATACAGTAGGGGCCAGCTGGGGTTGAACATCACGATGTCACTACCTGACCTGTGGCGCTAATCCATGCGATCCAGCCGCCTTGGAAGTCGTTGCGGCGGCCCTCGGGGGTGGCGTATTCGTCGGTGGTGGGGAATCCGAATCGTCCGCCTTCATAGCCGTGGCGACCATATTCAGCGATAATGGCGCCGTAGACGCAGTGAGTGCCGGCCTGGGGATTGAAGTAGATATTTCCTTCGGTGAAGCGGTTGAAGCGGCCGATTCCGTTGGGCGTGCCGAGTTCACCACTTGTGGGCCACCCCAGAGGGCTCGTGGGTCCGCCGAGGTCTAGATACTTCTGCGCGATCAACCCGTACGTTTCCCAGGCCCCGGTTGCGGCGCTCCAGTAGATGCGGCCGTGCTCGAAATCCTGCACCCGCCCGCTCGCCAGAGGTTGTTCGTCGCCGGTCGGTGCACCGAGCGGGCTCGTTTCGGCGCCGAGTTGTGTGTACCGGGCACCGATCGCGCCGCCGACGGTGTACACGGGGGCGACGGGAGTGACGGAGGTTTTGAACTGCATCGCATGATACGGAGTACCCGTTGCTGTATTCCATTGCGAGACAATCAGATGCAGATTGTCCAGGGTGGATGCGGGGTGGATGTAGCCGCCGTAGATCTGGCCGTACGTCCCGTCATTTGCTCCCCAGTCGCCGCCCTTGACCTGAACGGTGGGTTCAGACCACAGTCCGTCGATGCGGGCCGCGGTGCGGGTGACGATCGCATAAGCCTCCGGATCGAAATAGGCGAGGACCCAGGCGCCCTGGACGAAGCGGACACACATCTCACCGATCCGGCCGGGAATGATCGGCGTCGGGGCATTTCCCCACGCCCAGCCCGTCTGTTCGGTCCAGCCCCACCCCTGGTAGGCGGCGGGGCTGAGGATCTGTGCTTCCGGAACGCGACGCAGGATCATGCCGGCAGGCTTGTTGCGTCCGAACGCGGTGGAGATGACGTAGACGTATCCGCCGTGGCGTTCCATCGTCCAGCACTGATCGAGCGCGCCGGGGTGATTGTCCCAACGTGCCTGCGAGAGAGTCCAATTCTCGCCCGAGTCGTCGGAGTAGGCGAGGTAGGTGAAGTTCGTTTTCCAGTCCTCGGAGTCCCAGGCGTGCACGCTCAACACCGACAGATACGTGCGCGTCCCGATCGTGAGCGCATCCCCGGGAATGACCGTGAACTCGGTGCCTGGTGCTTCGACGCTCGGCAACTGCCGCGTGTCGTGCGCATTCGGCAGGATCTCCTTCGCATAGCCGCCGCCAGCCGCAGAGCTGAACACGATCCCCTGATCCAGATTAGTTGTCGTCGAACGCAACATCACCGGACTACGCCACCCCGGACCACCAGGGGCGAGGGACTCGAACGTGTCGCCGAAGAAGAACCCGAAACGCCCATCCTGCAAACGCACAGGAAACCCCAGATCCGTCCCACCCACACCCCACGAACCGGTCTGGGACGAGCCTGTCAAATTCTTCACGAACACAGCCGAAGCAACAGGAGTAACGAGAATCTCAGGCACGCAAAACCTTCCAACACCGTAGAAGTCGCATCAACCCAATACTGAACCTGGGAATCTCCTGCGAAAAGAGGGCGGATCCCGATCGCTGCTTACGGTAAAGAACGTCCGCGCAATTGCCAACGGATACTTCATGTCAGTTAGGTTACGAAAACCAGCAGGTTGGTTTAATGCCAGGTCACTGGGGTGCCGATTCGTCAAAGTTCATACTTTCGGCGGGTCCCCACCATTGTCGGCAAACGTCCTCACACGGACATTTGCACCAGCGCCCGGTCAAGACGAGCAGAAACGACAGTGGCGCCTTTCGAGACTGGTGGCATTCGAATGGAGAGATTCCGAGGGTGGTGACACGCTTACCTGCGAGACCTCCACCTGCCGGACGGTCAGGGAAGCAAGGTAGCGATGAAGGTGTCAGCGTTTCATTCGACAGAGGCCAGCACGCTCGGTGTCTACCACGACAACACGGAGTGCATTCTGGCCGCCAGTATTGCGCCGGAACATCGAACGATTGGTGTTGACGGCAGAGCGTGGTGCATCGCGTGCGCCGCCCTGGACTGACCACCGCTTCGACGCACCAGCAAGTAAGTTCTCTCCCCGGCTCATGGCTGGAGAATGGTTCCTTGGCGGAACGGATCGGCACTGTCCTCTCCTGTGGAGCTGACGGAGCTTTGGGCGCATCATTGACAGATGACGAACGACGAGGAAGACCGCCTGATCGGTCAGACGCTCACTCGGTTGACCGCGAAATTTCCCTCGGTGTCGGCAGAAGCTGTAGCGGGGGCGGTGGAGTCCGCCCATGCTCACTTTGCCGGGCACCGGATACGGGATTTCGTTCCTCTGCTCGTAGAGCGCATGGCGAAAGAGAAACTCTCGTCGCTGGTCACCTCGTAACGAGCGTGCCGACCGCAGACAAAGACTCCGACATTGCACAGGCGAGAGTGTTTCTGGCGCTGTTGAATGCGGAGATCGACGACCTCTCCGCGCGCATCGAGGCAGCCGTGCGTCTCGAACGAAATTCCCGTGTGAACGGAAATCTGACGACGACGTCGGTAGCTCGTACCGATGCAATCATGCTGCGAAAAGAACTGCACGGGGTGCATCGACTGGTCAAGCAGCTCACCGATCGTTTCCCGACCCTGTGACCAGCACTATCGACAAGAAGCTTCACAGCGCGTTGCCGAGCACAGAGGACTGTGATCCCAAGAGTCAAAGGGGTGGTCGTTGGACGAGACGGATCAACCGGTTGCGGTCTACTCTTCGGGGCATGTATCTGGTCCCGGACCTCGACGATGACGACGACCCAGATTTCGACGAAACTTTTGATCCGGATGCGCAGACGTTGACTCCGCGCCAGTGCGTTGTCGTGGCTCGGGTGGCGACAGAGTTGGCGGATGCGGTGTTTGCTGACGCACACCTGCTCGGTAATCGCCCCGTTCAACCAGGTTCCGGGTGTGCGGTGTTGGCGGACCTTCCGGAATGCACCTGGACTCAGGATGCGACATGGCGACGCACCATGGCTCGCTCATTCGATGATCTTTCCGCCGACGCCGCTGCGGGCCTCGATCCCGAACCTCGCTGTACCGGCGAGGAAATGGCGCTGCGTCTGATCATCGGCCGCGCCCGTACCGCCATGATCTCGGACCGGTTCGTCGAAGAACTCACACATCTGCCCGCGCACAAGAATGACGATGATTGGGACGGCCCGCTCGATTACCTGTTCCAGGACCATGACGTGCTGACACTATTCTGGGCAGAACCGATATCAGATGGGGTCAACCTCGATCCCGAGGATTGGTTCACCCCCTTCGAACCGGAACTCGCGCGCGACGAAGACCGCGGCTTTCGTACATAGTTCAGCCCCGATTCACGTCGGCGGCGGATCCTCCGTGCGGTGGCCTCGTATCTTTCGTTTGTCTCGACCTGTGTCCGATGATGTGGTCTTCGTGCTACTGGTCACTGTCCAGTAGTGCACAAGACATCGGCCGCGCGCTCCCGCTCGGACGTGGGGGAGCCTCGCGCGCCGATCATGTGAGCATGCGGGTGAAAACGTCCGCGCTCTACATGTCCGGGTATCTTGATGCAGCTCAACAGTTTTGGGTCAAAATGCACGACGGACAATGGTTGGCTTGTAGCCATAGTTCGGCACTGACCACTGACCATAG
>NZ_BCWH01000009.1:0-48199 GCF_001653035.1 Rhodococcus sp. YH3-3
ACTCGCTTCGCTCCTCTAAATTCCTGAATTTTCTTTGTCGCCAAAGTATTTGATCGGAACTGAGAGGTCGGTACCCAAGTATCAAACGAGGCTGGGGAGGCGCGCAGGTCGCTCGAAACTACCTCGTCTCGCGTCTGCCAGCTCATCGTCATCATGCTTCCCATCCTACAGGACCACACCCCAAACCGCAAAACAAAGTAGAATCACGAAACATTCAAATCGTATCCACCACAACATAATTGAAGCTTTACTAACACAACTTCATGCGTAATCATCGAAACCGATTACCCACCAAGTAATCACCCAAAGTTACTGAAACACAACAATATTCAAAAACACCCCAAAATCGGCTTCCACACGCCCGCCGCACCCCTGATCTACGAGCGCGCAACCCGAGCCGGCGCAGACGCCCGACCCATCGCATCCAGCTCTCAGAGCAATTCGAGAACCCGTACCAACCCGACAACAATCACCCCCAACGATTTCCCTCACCCTCCCACTGCAACCGAATGCCACCTCCGCCGCCGGGAGGCGGCACCCGAGCTCGTCGCATACACCACTCATTTGCCGACTCGGACATCGACGTGAACTGACTGAAAGACACCCCGACCGAACGAACCCGCTCAATCAGCCACTGAGCCTCATCGCAGTAAACTCCTGCGCATACTGCAATAATCACCTCCTGTGGGTTACTATTGCAGTATGCGCAGTGACAACAAGACCCTCGACCTGGCAGACCTCGCCGCCAGCCAATGGGGCCTGTTCACCACCGCACAAACCCGGACCCTCGGATTCTCCACCCAACGCATCGCCCGCCTCGCCGACCACGGCACCATCGAACGACTCCGCCACGGGGTCTACCGAATCAGCGGCGCACCGAGTGTCCCCCACGAACAGCTCCGCGCGGCATGGCTGATGATCGAACCAGCAGTCACCGCAGGCGAACGGCTCGACGCCGAACACCCCGGCGTCGTCTCCCATCGCTCCGCCGCCAGACTCCACGACCTCGGCGACCTCGACGCCGACGTCATGGAGTTCGCCACCACCGGCCGCAAACAATCCCGCCTCGCCGATGTCCGATACCGCACCGCCCGGCCAGGCCGGAGCCGGTGGACTCTCCTCGACGGCCTCCCCGTCAGCACCGCCCTCGCCACCATCGACGACCTCGCCGCCGACCACCTCGACGGCGGACACCTCGCCTCCGTCGTACGCGACGCCGTCACCACCAACCTCGTCGACACCGAGGACCTGATCGCCGTGTTGGGGCAGCACGCGCACAAGTACGGGACCACACCCGGTGACGGCGCAGGTCTACTCGACCGGCTACTGACCGAGGCCGGCATACCGGAGTCGACGCTGGCATTGAGTCGCCGCCTCATCCCCGGTGGGAACACCACTGCCGCAGCCACCATGTCCAGCTGATCAGAAGGACCACATGAGCACCGACAGACCGCCCCGCAGCAACAACCCGGCGGCATTCAACCGCTCTCTCAAGGACCGGATCCGCAACGAAACCACTTCCCGAGGCCGCAGCACCGAACAGTTGCGACGCGAGTTCTTCCTCCAACGCTTCCTCGCCCGCGTGTTCTCCGAACCCGGCGAGCGCTGGCTACTCAAAGGGGGCGCCTCACTGCTGGTGCGCCGACCCGATGCCCGCTACAGCCAGGACATCGACCTGCTGCACACCTCCGCCGCCGTCGCTGACGCGCTGCACGAACTCGTCGCGATCGCCGAAACGGACAGCGATCTCGACCCGTTCCGGTTCGTGTTCGACCCACCGCGACTAATGACCGGCGGCGTATCCGGAGCCAGCGTGAAAGTGAAGGTCTACCTCGGCGCCGTTCAACTCGCAGACTTCCCGATCGACCTGTCCACCGAACTGGTCCCGGTCGGCGACGTGGACTACCAGCTTCCTCGCCCGGTGGTCGAGATGGACGAGCTGGCGCCCATGCCGAAATTCGCTTTATACCCACTGCCGCAACAGGTTTCCGACAAGGTGTGCGCAATGTACGAACGGTACGGAGACCTGCAACAACCCTCGACGCGCTACCACGACCTGGTCGACCTCGCGTTGATCGTGACCGCGTGGGCCCTCGACGCCGCCCTCACCCGCACCGCCCTGCAACGTGAATCCGCACGGCGCACACTGACACTGCCAACCACCCTCGCTGAGCCTGCACCATCCTGGACTGCCGGCTACGCCAAAATCGCCAAAACCGTACCCGGACTCCCCGAACACGCACGCGAAATCGACGGCGCACTACGCATCGTCGGCCAATGCCTCAACCCACTACTCGGCCGCCACCTCGACACCGGAACATGGAACCCGATCGAATCGAACTGGTCCACGTTCTAGCGATGAAAACGTCGAGGAACTCCCACTAGCTGTATGAGGCACGGACGTTAGTTACGCGGTGCCGGCGGTAAGCGGCAGGCGGTCGTCCTCCGCGTGTTGAATGCGGTCGGTGATAATTATAGTGAACATTCCAGATTTCGACGGCGGTGCGACGCTGGGCTTCGCTGGTGTACTCGCGGGAGTACAGCAGTTCTTCGGCGAGGATGCGGTTGTAGCGCTCGACCTTCCCGTTGTGTTTCGGGGTGTACGGCTTGATCCGGTAGTGCCGTGCCTCTCGCAGTGAAGATGTGAAATCTGCTGCGCGATAGCATGATCCGTTGTCGGTGATCACGCGCTCGATGCGAGCGATTCCGTGTGCGGCGAAGAAGACGCGGGCGTTGTTCATGAAATCGATGGCTGTTGCAGCGGTTTCGTTGTCGCGGGCTTCGGTGTACGCCAGGCGGGTGTTGCCGTCGATCGCGGAATGCAGATAGGTGTAGCCGAGGCGGGCCTGTTTGTTCTTCTTTTTCCGGCGCTCGGATCGTTTGGCCTGCTCGGAGCCGCGGCCGTGGGCACGCCAGCCGCCGCCGTCGGGGATCTTCCCGACTTTCTTCACATCGACGTGGACCATCTGACCAGGTCGTTTCGCAATGATGACCTGGGGTTTTCGGTTGGTTTCGCCGTTCGGGTCGATGAACCGGCGACGGTGCAATCCTAGGTTCCGCAGAATTTTCGTGACTGTTCGACGAGCAATGACGATGCCGTCGGTTCCCAGTTCGAAGGTGATGCGTGAGGCCGACCATTTTCGGGTTCGTCGCATGGATTCGATCTCGGTCACGATCCCTGCCGCGGTGGCGGCCGGTTGGTGTATTGGTGTGCTGGATCGGTCCTGCAGTCCCAGGTCACCGTACTTGCGGTGCCGGTTGACCCACTTGGATGCGCATTGGCGTGAGATACCCATTTCTGCGGCGACGTGGGCGATCGGACGGCTCTGGCACCGCTCGACGAGTCGTCGTCTTCCTTCGACAGTGAGTGGGGCATTACGGTGTGTCACAGGGCTGGTCCTTTTTGGTCGAGAACGGTTGTGTCGCAACTCCCATTCTTACGCCGAGGACCAGCCCGTCTACTTCAGTCCCGCGTCAACAACGTCCATACCCACAACAACTAGCCCGAAGAACCAGCGGCCGAACCAACCACCAGCGATAGAACCGATCAGTGCGGCGGGGATCTGACGGTGCGGCATCCTCGATGGATCGATTGTTCACCTGACCGACATCTCGTTCCCCTCTGCGATTCACCCTTATCGCCTCTACTATCAGAGTCCGATATCGGATCACGATATCGAGATTCGAGAGGGAGTCTGTCGTGACGTCATCGCCCGGCACAGAATCACCATCGCCTGCAGGTGCACCGGATTCACCACACTTGCAACGCAGGCTCGGTGTCACTGATTCGGTGGTGATCGGGTTGGGCGCCATGGTCGGCGCCGGAATCTTCGCAGCCCTCGGACCGGCAGCTGCGGCAGCACATGGTGGTTTGTTGATCGCGTTGGCGGTGGCCGCGGTGATCGCGTACTGCAACGCGACGTCCTCGGCTCGTCTGGCCGCGCTGTATCCGGAATCCGGTGGCACGTACGTGTACGGGCGTGAACGGCTGGGGCCGTTCTGGGGATATCTCGCGGCGTGGGGATTCGTCGTCGGTAAGACCGCGTCGTGTGCCGCCATGGCGTTAACGGTAGGTACATATGCGTGGCCGGGGCACGAACATCTCGTCGCTGTCTTCGCGGTCATGGTGATCACCGGTGTGAACTACGTCGGTGTGCAGAAGTCGGCGATGCTCGCTCGGATCATCGTGACGGTAGTTCTGGCGATCCTCGCTCTCGTGGTGGTGTTGTGCCTGACCGGAACCTCCGTCGCCCAGTCGCCGTTCGCCACAGATGGGGCGATGTCCTTCACCGGGGTGGTGCAGGCCGCCGGTCTACTGTTCTTCGCGTTCGCCGGCTACGCACGTATCGCCACACTCGGCGAGGAAGTTCACGATCCGAAACGCACTATCCCACGTGCCATTCCGATCGCCTTGGCCATCACGCTGGTCGTGTATGCGGTGGTGGCGATCGCGGTTCTGAGCGCACTAGGCACCGAAGGACTCGCCGCGGCGACCGATCCGCTGGCGCAGGCAGTGCGGGCGGCGGGATTCGGCCAGTTCGAGGTGATCGTGCGGATCGGCGCTGTCGTCGCAGCACTCGGCTCACTGCTCTCACTGGTGCTGGGGGTGTCACGGACATCGTTCGCCATGGCACGAGACGGGTATCTTCCACGTGCTCTGGCCCAGGTTCATCCGCGGTTCGGAGTGCCCCATCGCGCCGAGTTGGTCGTCGGCCTCGTCGTTGCGGTCGCGGCGGTTACCGCCGATGTGCGTGAGGTGATCGGGTTCTCCTCGTTCGCGGTGCTGGCGTACTACTTGATTGCGAATGCGTCCGCGTGGACGTTGTCGCCGCGCACTCGCACTCGGGTGGTGCCGACTCTCGGTGCTCTCGGATGTGTATTGCTGGCAGCATTCTTGCCGGCTGCATCAGTCGCCGCTGGCGTCGGTGTACTCGCAATCGGCGCACTCATCTACGCGGCGCGCCAGAGGACCACGAAACCTGTTCGGTGAGATCAGTTCTCCGACCACGACGGGCCGAGCACCTCACGGGCCAATTCCGCCAAGGATGCCCGATCCTCGGCCAAAGCTACCTCTCCGGCTTCCGTTGCGCGATACACCCGACGATTACGTCCTTCGGAGACAACAGATTCCGATTCGAGGAGCCCGTCGACTTCGAGACGGTGCAACGTCGGATAAAGGGTGCCTGGGCTGACCTTGTAACCATGGTGGGCAAGCTCCTCCGACATCCACGCCCCGTAAATCGGTTCCTGCGCAGCGTGATGAAGAATATGCAGTCGCACAGCGGCCCGCTGGAATTCCTTCACCAATCACCTCACTGAGCGTCGAGGACCGAATACCGATATCGGGTTCCGATGTTACCCGTGAAAGGCCACTGCGCCGTCGCGCTCGAAGTCCGGCATTCGATAGGGACAGCCGTCCCGCAACATCGCCCACAACACGTTTAGTCGCCGTCTCGCAAGGGCGAGCACTGCTTGCGTATGGTGTTTCCCTTCCACACGTTTACGATTGTAGAAGAGCTGCGATTGATCGTTGTGCCGAATACTGAGCTGCGCCGACAGGTAGAAAACACGTAACAACCTGCGGTCATATCGGCGCGGCCGGCGGAGATTTCCACTGACCCGCCCAGAATCACGCGGCGCCGGCGCCAGACCGGAGATGCCCGCCAATCTGTCGGCAGATCCGAACGCAGACACATCACCTCCAGTCGCGGCAAGGAGTTCGGCACCAAGTAGCGGTCCGAAACATGGCATAGATTCGATCACCTCCGCGTGGCGGTGGCGACGAAACCGCTCCTCAATCGCGGAATCCAACTCCCGCAGTTCAACGTTCAGGCTAAGAACCTGGTGCGCCAGCCTGCCTACCGTCGATGCGGCGACATCTTGACCAGCCACCCGCACCAACTGCCCGCGTGCAGCCTCGATCGCAGTATCAGCAAGCCGAGAGGCGTTGTATACCTTCTTCTTCCGCAGCCACGCTTCCAACTTCGTCCGACCAAGTTTCTGAAGTCCGCCGGGCGTTTGATAGCGGGACAACAAGATCAACCCCTACGGAGTTACTTACATCGAGTGATCTTTCGAGCGTCGGGAAATACCCGGTGAGCAATGCCCGCAGTCGATTGATCGCCCGGGTCCGATCACGCATCAAATCCGTGCGTCGAGAGGTCAAGATCTTCAACTCCACACTGATCTCACCGTCCACCCGCATCGGATGCAGATCACGGCGCATCCGCGCCTGATCAGCAATGATCGCCGCATCTTTCGCATCGGTCTTGCTGTCACCGCGATAGCTGCAGCGGCGTGATAAACGATCCGGCCGGGCAGATACAACAACGTCTGATCTCGGTCTGCGAGCAGCGCGATCAGCAGTCCAGCACCGCCGCTGTTTGAGATCCACCGCCCACATCACCACACCACCACCGGCGAGATCGACGACGTTGTCGACGAGCGTCGTCAGATCTGCTCGTCGTTGGCGACCCGGCGAGAGAGCAATTGCGTTCCGTCACTGTCAATCACCACGCAGTGGTGGTGGGCTTTACCTGCGTCTATACCTGCCCAGAGTTGCTTCACGCGCTCCCCTTCGGTCGGTTCTCGAGTCGGGTGAAAACCTGGTGGACGACCCCTCCGTCGTGTCCTTACACAGCGATATGGTTCGCGTCTCTCGATGAGCGGTCGAGTCGTCGAGAACACCGGGCGGCCATTCTCCTTCAGCCATGTGCACGGCAGAAACAAAGAAGCCATACCCGGCGTTCCCAGGCAGCTCCGAACCTACAAATGTTCGGCCAATGCCGCCCGCAAAAACGGTAAGGAAACAAATCAACGGTTTTTCAGAGCGGAGCGCAGCGGAGTTCATTTCGGGGGACACCGCAGGTGGCCGGGTCAACCGGATATGTGTGGAGATGGGCTTCTCAAGCGTCCATAGGATTACACCTATGCCAGCTGACGAGTACATGAGACGAGTGCGCCCAGCGATCAGCGCATTGAATGCCTTCCGAGCAAGCCTGACTGCCAGCCTCGATATCGACAGCGGTGGATTCGAGTATTGGTCGGGATACCTGGACTGGAAGACACGCGTACTACTGGCCGACTACTTAATCCAGACAGTGGGCGGTGCCGCAGAGGCGCTGACCTCGGCTTCGCTCGCAGCCGTCGATCACAAGGAACAAGCCCACGCCGAGAACCATGCAGTGAAGCACGCCTGGCGGGCTCTGAACCAGAGTTCTACGCAGCGGCCTTGGGTCTGCTGCACGATCAGGTGACAGGTTGAGTCACGCAGCCTGAGTGGCTGGTGTGGTCATGATGGTCTCGTATTCTATGGGGGTCAATCGGCCGAGTCCGACTTGGCGGCGTCGGCGGTGGTAGGTCTTTTCGATCCAGGTGACGATCGCGATCCTGAGATCGTCACGGGTGCGCCAGGGGCGGCGGTCCAGGACGTTCTTTTGCAGTAGAGAGAAGAAGCTCTCCATGGCGGCATTGTCGCCGGCCGCAGCGACGCGGCCCATCGAGCCGACCATGTGATGGCGGCTCAGAGCGCGGACGAATTTTTTTGATTGAAATTGCGATCCTCTGTCGGTGTGGACCACGCAGCCTGCGACGAAATCTCGGCGGGCGACGGCGTTGTCGAGCGCATCGACCGCGAGCCGGGACTTCATCCGATCGCTGATGGAGTAGCCAACGATCCGGTTGGAGAATACGTCTTTGAACGCGCACATGTAGAGCTTGCCTTCGCTCGTCCAATGCTCTGTGATGTCGCCCAACCACAGCTGATTCGCAGCATCGGCGGTGAAGTTGCGTTGGACGTGGTCGTCGTGGACCGCAGGCCCCGGGCGCTTGGCTTTTCCGCGTTTCTTGCCGAACCCCCTCCCCCAGCCGTTGTTCGAGCAGATCCGCCACGCTGTGCGCTCGGCCATCACCTGGCCGACGTCGCGAGCCTCGTAGAACAGGAACCGGTAGCCGAACTCCGGGTCGTCCTTATGGGCCCTGAACAGAGCGTTCGCCCGGTAGGCCTCCGCGAGGTCGGCATCGGTCACCGGGTCAGCCAGCCACCGGTAGTAGGGCTGGCGAGCGATCTCGAGTACCCGGCACGTCACCGTGACGGGAATGCCGTCCTCGGCCAGCTCACGAACGAGCGGGTACATCATTTTCCCGGCAGGTTCGCCTGGGAAAGATAGGCGGCAGCACGGCGCAAGACTTCGTTCTCCTGCTCGAGCAACCGGATTCGCTTGCGCAGTTCCCGGTTCTCGACCACGTCCTCACCGGTAGTTCCTGATTTGATTCCGTCCTCGATATCGGCCACTTTCAGCCAACCCGTCAGGCAGGATTCACTGATCCCGAAGTCGGCGGCGATCTGCTTCAACAGCATTCCGGGCTCGCGACTGCGGGCAACCCGAACAACGTCCTCACGGAACTCTCGGGGATAGGGCTTCGGCATGGTGCACATCCTTCCAGCGGCACCTCTCGGCACCACAGATCAGATGTCACCTATCCGTGCAGCAGACCCCTTCGACAGAGCAGTATCTCGCAGCCATGCCACGTGGCGAAGCTGTGGAGCGTCGGGCGCAGCGACTAACTGCATCGGCTGAGCAATGCTTCTTTCATCTCGGGCAGGTACTTGACCGCCTCGCTGCAGCAATCATCATTGTGGGCGGATACGGCAACAAGAATGTGGTCCAGTCCGACTGGAAATCGATCGAAGATTTGCGTACCGCTGCGAGAAAGTCGCCACAGAAACCAAAGAACCTGTTCGACTATCCCTTGATCATCGAAGCAGACACTCCCGGCGGTCAGGTACAGCGACGTTTACTTGCCGCGACTGATCCCACACCATTCGGACAGTGAGACTGTTTGTGCCGGTGTTTTCGGATTTCCTGACCGTTAACGCATGGAGACGAGAGAATGCTGGTGCCGGGAGTTCCCAGTGTTCCTGACCCGCACTCCGATCGACGATCGTATGTCTTTCCTTGGATTTGTCGGTCCCTGGGACCCCCGGGTGAGGCGCTACGCCTCACCGTCGGGGTGACCTGAGGAGAGCCTGCACCACCAGGTGCTCATCACTGTCTTGTCCGCCGGTTCGGTCGATGCGCGGCGCCGCCTTGCTCATCGGTCAACGGAGAGGAAAGCGACATGACAAGGATGCCTGACAAAGCCGATCTCGATCAAGACCGGGAAGTGTTCGCCGGAGTCGATACCCACAAAGAACTGCACGTCGCCGCGGTGATCGATACCGACGACAACGTCCTCGGAACTCGCAGTTTTCCGACCACCCGAAACGGGTATCGAACCATGCTGACCTGGATCGGCGAGTACGGCAATCTGATCCGGATCGGTATTGAGGGCACTGGCTCCTACGGAGCTGGGCTGACCCGCCACCTCGCGAAAGCCGGCGTGACGGTACTCGAGGTGGACCGCCCCGATCGCTCGGACCGCCGCCGTAAGGGCAAAAACGACGACCTCGATGCCATTAACGCAGCGCGTGCAGCCAAAACCAACCGGCGCACCACCACCCCGAAATCGAAAGACGGTGCCGTCGAGTCACTTCGTGTGTTGAGGGTGACCCGAGCCCATTCGGTACGAGAGCGGCGCAGTGCGCTGCAACTATGGCGGATGACGATCATCTCCGCTCCCGACGAGCTGCGCGAGCAGGTCCGCGATCTGACGCGGATGCAGCTGATACGCCTCCTCGCCGCGTGGCGGCCGGATGTCTCGAACGCTACCGATCCTGTGACCGCCTACCGGGTTTCGCTGAAATCCCTGGCTCGCCGCTATCTCGAATTGACCGACGAGATCGCCGATCTCGACGAACTGATCAACCCGATCGTGAAAGCCCTCGCACCTCAACTACTCGAGCGCGTCGGAATCGGTATCGAAGTCGCCGGACAAATGCTTGTCACCGCCGGCGACAATTCCGATCGAATGAAATCCGAAGCCGCGTTCGCGATGCTATGCGGTGTCGCGCCGCTACCCGCATCTTCTGGCATGACCCAACGCCACCGCCTCAATCGCGGCGGTGACCGCCAAGCCAACCGAGCCTTGCATCTGGCCGTCATCGGCCGCATTCGACTCGACCCGAAAACCCAGGCCTACGTAGAGAAGAAAACCAGCGAAGGCCACTCGAAACTGGAAACCATTCGGTGCCTGAAACGCTACCTGGCTCGCGAGGTCTACTACCTCCTCAACCCTGGACCGCAGACCATCACCCCGAACACCCGACACCATCGAAAAGCAGCTTGACTCTCAGGAGAGCATCCAAGGCCAGTCCGATGGAGCTGCCAACCTGCTGAACGGTAGGAAGCAGTCCCGACACCGAACCCGCGTGCGCGGGTTCGACCGTCGCAAGGATCGCGGTTTGCAGTGGTGCCACGAACAGTCCGAGACCTGCGCCACCGAGAAGCAGCGGACCGGCGAGCGCGAGCCAGCGTGGATCGGTTCCTTCGCGTTCGAGGATGATCGACAGCGCGATCAGCGAGCCGGCAAAGACGACCATCCCCAGGATCAGAACACGGTTTCCGAGCATCCGGTACACCGCCGATGAGAGAACCGCCGCCACGCCCATTCCGACGGCCCACGGCAGCGTCATGACGCCCGCTCGCAATGCGGAGAACCCGAAGCCGAACTGAAGGGTGAGACTGATGGTGAAGATCAAGGAAGTCAGGGTGCCGAAGAAAACGAACGCAAGAACCGCGCCGATTGTGAAGGCTCGGTCGCGGAAAAGCTCGAGACGAAGGACCGGATCGCCGCCTCGTTTCGCCAAACGCGATTCGTAGAGCACAAACGCCAATGCCACCGGCACCGACATCGCGAGCATTACGACAAGACCTGTGGGCCATCCGCGCGCCCTTCCCTCGGCCAGGGGAAGGATCAGCAGGAACAGCGCCAGTGATGACAGTGCGGCGCCGATGAGGTCCAGTGAGCGCACATGCTCAGCGCGAGCATCGACGAGATGGAAATATCCGAGAATCAAGGCGGCGATGCCGATCGGGATGTTGACGAAGAAGATCAGGCGCCAGCCCCAGTCGAACAGATTCCACTCGATCAGCAGCCCGCCGATCAGAGGCCCACTGACCGTTGCGAGCCCGATGGTCGCACCGTAGATCCCGAAGACTCGCGGATGCCTGGCCTTCGGAAACAGACCCGAGATGATGGCGAACGTCTGGGCGGACATCGAACCGGCCGCCAATCCTTGCAGACCCCGGAAGACGATCAACATCGTCGCGCTCTGCGCGAGCCCGCACAGCAACGAGGCAACCACGAATACGGACAGGGCGGTCAGAAAAACAACTCTACGGCCGAACAGGTCCCCCAGCCGCGCTGCAGTGATCAACGAACACGCGAAAGCCAGGATGTACACGCTGACCATGAGCAACTGCGCCGATACGCCTGCTTGAAGATCGACGGCGATACTCGGAAGCGCGACGTTGACGATGGTCGCGTCGAGCAATTGCATGAATGCCGCCGCCAGACTCGTCGCCAACCCGAGCCAGGGCGTCAGAGAACCAGCTCGCCGCCCGCCCTTGTGGTCGGCGCCGACAGCGTCACCTAAAGGGTCCGGAAGCACCGAATGATCCTAATCGAACACAACGCTTCTAGAACCTGTTCTTGTTTAGATTGTAGTATTTCGGACAATTCAGTCCCCCAGATGGGATAGTTCGTCGTCTGCCCATTTTCAGAGCAGGCTTCTCGACGACACACGCAGGAGTTCTACTCGATGGATCTGAACTTGATCACCCATTGGCACCCGCTTCCTGGGCGGGTAATCGAATGGGGCGTCACGCATGCTTCCGCTCAACGAGCCGCCGAAGCCGAGATCGACCGAGAACTACCCCCGACCACGATGCAGGATCGCCACCTGCGACGCGCCCGCGTCACCGCAGAGAAGGGCGATCCGCAGTCTCCGTGGATCGGTATCGCCTTCGATTTCGCAGGAACACTGGACCGCGACGCCATGACGCGAGCACTTCAGCGCTACATCCGTCGCCACGACACGCTGCACAGCTGGTTCTCGTTCGACGAAGCAACCACCGACGCTGCGGACACCTCGTTCGAGGTCCGTCGACACGTGGTGCCGGTCGAAAGCATCGAACTCGAGTACCGCGTCGGCGACGACGTCTCCGAATCCGAGGCGATCCGCGCGCTCGTCGCGACCAAGTTCGCCACCGAAACCAGCGCGCTGCAGTGGCCGGCCTTCGTGTTCGGTGCCGTCGAGCACCACCATGCCGACCTCGAAGCCGATCCGAGCTTCACCCTGTTCCATGCAGTCGACCACGCCCATTCGGACATGAACTCGATGGTGCTGATGTACGCAGAATTGCGTCAGCTCTACGCCGCGGAAACGACCGGATCGCATCCCGAGCTCGGGCCGGCCGGAAGTTACGCACAGTTCGGTCGCGTCGAACGCGAGCGAACAACCGAACTGACGATGCAGTCACCCGAAGTGCACCAGTGGCTCGGTTACCTCATGCGCAGCGGCGGCTCGTTCCCCGGATTTCCGCTCCCGCTCGGGGCCGAAGACGCGCCCAAACCGGCTATCGGTTCACGCTTCGACCTGGCCGACGACATCGAGTGCGAGAAGTTCGGTGCGGTTTGTAAAGCCAACGGCGCCAACTTCATCGGCGGAATGTTCACCGCGCTCGCGATTGCGGAATTCGAACTCGCCGGACGCGACAAGTACATCGCCCTCTCGCCGGTCAGCACACGAACCGAGGCCGACTCGTTTGCGCAGGGCTGGTACATCAACCTGATCCCGGTCGGCATCGACGTCGACGACAAGCGACGCTTCACCGAGTTGGCAAAGCTCGGGCAGCAGGGGTACCACGACGGCAAGGCACTCCTCGATGTCTCTGTGCAGCAGGTCATCGATCTGGTTCTGTCGAGCTTGGCCGAGTCGGATTCCGCACCCGGCGGACTGTCGAAGACGCTCACCCCGCCGCCGATCGTCTCGTACATCGACGGCCGACGCATGCCGGATCCATACAGTTACGCCGAGACGAAGGCAACGGGAATCGTCGGCGGCAAAGAGACTCAAATCGCGTCGATGTGGATCAACCGGATGCACACCGGAACCTGGATCGCCGTGTCTCACCCCGACACCCCCATTGCCCACGAATCGGCCACCCGCTTCGCCGAGCATGTCTCGAAGATCATCAAAACTGTTGCAGCTCAAGGCGACTACTCGTTCGTGGCACCAGAGGGAGTGGCCTGATGCATGGGTGGCTTCCATGGCTGCGGGACACACGTAACGCGATGACTCACCGCTCCCCGGCAACGAAGATGAACATAATGGTCAACGGCAGCACTTTCACGCGAGTGTTTTACCGTCACCCGAAGTGGAGCGAGATCCAGTCATTCGTGTACTCGACCCGAAATGAAGGCAGCGGACTCCTCACACCCCAGCTGGCCTTTCAGCAGCAGTTCTTGATGAAGTCGAGCTCGGATGTGTGGCATGACCCCCGTGAAGTGACCCGCAAGTTATGAGAATCCTTCCGCCCTGATCAAGGGCATGAAAGGCTTCATCTCATGGCTGGACGCAAACGGCACACACCCGAACAGATCATCCGCAAACTGCGCCACGGCGACGAACTCGCCGCCACAGGCGCCGACGTCGAGGAAATCGCCCGACAACTCGACGTCTCGGTGCCGACGCTCTACAACTGGCGCAAGCAGTACGGCGGTATGAAAGCCGACGACGCCAAAGAGTTCAAGGAACTCAAGAACGAAAACGCCCTGCTCAAGAAGCTCCTCGCCGAAGCCGAGCTCGAAAAGGCTGCCCTCAAGGAGATCGCGAAGGGAAAATTCTGAGCCCGACCGCCAAACGAAACGCCGTGACGATGCTCCAGGAAACAATGGGGCTCTCGCAGCGTTTCGCCTGCAGAATCGTCGGGCAACCACGATCGACCCAACGCAAGAAAGTAGCAAGGAACACCTCGGATGATCCGGATGCCGATCTGCGGAAGTGGTTGCGGGACTGGGCCAAAGTCAACCAGCGAAAAGGGTTCCGGCGGGCATGGGCGGACTTGCGTGCCGCGGGCTGGGTGATTAACAAGAAGAAGGTTCAGCGACTCTGGCGCGAGGAAGGACTGCGGGTGAACGTCCGCAAGATACGTAAACGGGCCGGCGCCTCGACTACTCCGATCACCGAGGCAGATGCACCGAAGGTTGTGTGGGCGATCGACTTTCAGTTCGACTCGACCACCGAGGGCCGGAAGTTCAAGATCGCGTCGATGGTCGACGAACACACCCGCCAGTCCGTACTGAACATTGTCGAGCGATCCATCCCGGCAGAGGACCTCGTCGCAGCGTTGAAGAAGGCGTTCGCGCTCTGGGGCGGCCCACCGCAGGTCCTGCGGTGCGACAACGGGCCCGAGTTCATCTCCGAGGCGCTGAGGACGTTCTGCGAGGATCAGGTCGGTATCGGCTACGTTCCACCTGGTCAGCCGTGGAAAAACGGCTACATCGAGTCCTTCAACAACCGTGTCCGTGACGAATGCCTGAACATGAACGAATTCCACAGCCTCCTCGAAGCTCGGGTGGTCATCGAGGACTGGAAGGAGGACTACAACAACCGGCACCGTCATTCATCGCTGGCGTATCGAACTCCAAATGAGTACGCTGCCAGCTGTATTCACACGCATTGATTCTCTGATAGCGAGTGGCTCACCAAATGGGGTCCTGCCACCCCGAGCGTTTGCGTGTCGTATGCCAGAGTGAGAAAGACGCTCACAGCGATTGGCATCGAGAAATGTACAGAGGCTGTTGTTCAGCGCCGATCCGCGACGCAGTGGCGGTTGACCGAAAGTGCACTGATCGGATCGATCGGTTGTTGCCGCTCGTGTCGGTAAGAACGATCGCCCGTGCACCGACCGACGTCAGATCACTCCCAGTGCAGCCATAGCATCAGCGACCTTAATAAATCCTGCGATGTTCGCGCCGTGGACGTAATCGCCTGGCCTGCCGTACTCCTCAGCTGTGGTCACCGTTCGACGGTGAATGCCGCGCATGATCGCAGCCAAGCGCTCGTCGGTGTAATCGAAGCTCCACGAGTCCCGAGAGGCGTTCTGCTGCATCTCGAGCGCGGACGTCGCCACACCGCCAGCGTTGGCGGCCTTCCCCGGCGCAAAAGCTACGCCCGCGTCTCGAAGGACCTTGACGGCAGACGGCGTGGTGGGCATGCTGGCGCCCTCGGCGACAACCTGCACTCCATTGGCGACGAGTACAGCTGCTGCGTCGGAGTCCAGTTCGTTCTGCGTCGCTGACGGGATCGCCACTTCGCACGTGACATCCCAGATCGATCCGGCAGCGACGAACGATGCGCCCCGGACTGCATCGGCGTAGTCGCTGATGCGTGCTCGGCGTACTTCCTTGATCTCCTTCAGCACAGCCACGTCGATACCAGCAGGGTCCACGACGTAGCCGGAGGAGTCAGAACACGCGGTCACCGTTCCGCCGAGTTGATGTACTTTCTCGATCGCATAAATAGCGACGTTGCCGGATCCGGATACCACTACCGTCCTGCCCGGAAGGGATGTCCCGAGCACCTCGAGCATTTCGGCGACGAAGTATGCGACACCGTAACCGGTAGCTTCGCGGCGAACTTGGGAACCTCCCCATGCTGTGCCCTTGCCGGTGAGTACTCCTGATTCGTACGAGTTGGTCAAGCGCTTGTACTGACCGAACAAGAAGCCGATCTCGCGGCCTCCCACACCGATGTCACCGGCGGGAACATCGGTGTATTCGCCTACATGACGGTGTAATTCAGTCATGAACGACTGACAGAATCGCATCACCTCCGCATCGGAGCGACCCTTGGGGTCGAAGTCCGAACCACCCTTGCCCCCGCCGATCGGTAGCCCAGTCAAGGCGTTCTTGAAGATCTGCTCGAACCCAAGAAATTTGACGATGCCCAGGTTGACGGTGGGGTGAAAACGCAGACCGCCTTTGTATGGGCCCAGCGCGCTGTTGTACTGCACTCGAAAGCCGCGATTGACGTGTACGACCCCTGAGTCGTCGGTCCATGGAACGCGGAAGATTATCTGCCGTTCCGGTTCGCACAGTCGCTCGATGAGTCCAGCGTCTGCGTAGTGGGGGTGACGCTCGAGAACGACTTGGAGGGACTCGAAAACCTCTGAAGCCGCCTGATGGAATTCGGGTTCACCAGCATTACGCATTCGAACTTGTTCGTAAATCGCTGCTACTCGGCTACGCGTGGACACGCCATCACTCCTTGAATTGCATAGGAAACGACACGTTAACAACACCTCCCGGTCCACGCTGAGGCCAGGTCATTTCGGGTTGACGAACGAGGCAGGAATGAACTCGAGACTGGCCCAATCAAGGAAACGGACTCGATGCCCTAGGTCGATCAGATCGTGCGTGTGCCGATCGAGCCACCTAAATAAAGGCGAGTGGCCAGGTGAATTACTGCAAGGCGCGGCGATCCAGTGGGATCCCCACCGAGCTGTTCGAAGATGTGAACTAGCCGTTGGTGCAATGTCTGGCGCTGCACGTGCAGTCGTGCCGCAGACTCCGTCTTGTTGCAACCGCACTGCAGATAGACGTCCAACGTCTCGATCATGCGGTGAGCACGGTCCGGTGTGTCTGCGAGGAGCGGATCGAGAACCTCATGAACGAACGAGGCCAAGAGAGCGGGATCGCCGATCCGTCGGCCGAGGCGCTCAATGGCAAGTTCCGCAGCGTCCACAACGGTGTCGGCGATACCCAGATCGAGGGCAAGTTCCAGCGCGAACCACGCCTCGGACAGCGTCTCCGGTAATCCGACGAACATTCTCACTACCGGACCCACCGACAATCGCACCGACTCGGTACCGGGAGTGGCACGCAACGACTCTATCAACGCGCTACGGGACACTGATCTATCTTGTGTTCGGAGGACGACAATCGACTGTAGTTCGTCGCCGACGATGGCCGATACCGTTGCTGCGGAATACCGGTGCAACGCGGCGTCGACAGCTGCGAGAGGGCCGGCACCTGCGACCACACGTCCTACGACTCCGACATACGACGCGGGACTGGTTAGTCCCGCCGCACGTGCCGCTGCGGCCAGTCGCTCCGGGGCTGGATTCGGTTGAGAGATGATACGTATCAATGCCTGCGCCGCGCGGACCGCTGCTGAAGGAGGGAAGGACCGCAACAGAGATATCGCGAGTGCAGCAGGGGCTCGCTCTATGACCGCGTCGACAGTGACGTGATCGGTGCGATCCCGAGGTAGAAAGACGAGTGTGGCCACCCCGACGCCTTGAACACTCACCGGCACGCTGCACGCCCCCGTCTCGAGGTACGGCACGGCGATCTCGTCTCCGTGAGCTGTGATCACGTCACCGGTTGCATCGAGTAGCACCAGGTCACCTGGCGAGTACAACGCCAAAACGTCGAGCAACTCGGGCGCTGCCCCGCCCTTGGCCAGCTCCTCGGACAGTGCGTGAGCGATGGCGTCACCTCGACGTAGCCGCTGCACCGATTCGTTGATCAGCAGGCCGTTGACCGCTTCGGCGACATCCACGAACGGCACGACCCCTCGGAGCTCGATTACCGGCAGGCCAGCGGATTCCGCCTCCTCGAGGAGTGCCGGAGGGATCTGCGGCAAATTCGGGCCGGTCTCGATGGCGACCCCAGCCAAACGGCGAGCAGAGAGCTCTCGCACGTATCGCCGAAGCCCGTTCGGATCGACAGCGGCGAGCGCAAACCCACCGGTCAGTAGCAACTCGCCGCCGCGGAGAAGGTGGGCTATGTCCAGCACTTCACTCGAATGCACCCAGCGCACAGGTTTGGACAACAGGTCGTTGCCGACGCGAACAAGCGGTTGTCCAGCAGCGAGGCTTGGGTGCGTCAAAACGTCGGAAATCGACATTGGCATGACATTCCGTTCGTTCGATATCTGAGGTTATCGACAAAGTGTAAGTGGTCTGCCCCATACCTTCAGTCGCATGATTGGGGTATCTGCTCGTGCCTGACCAAAAAAGCCGATGTTCCACCGGTCTGAACGAGGACCCGCTGGCAGGTACGTGCAAGGCCGAATCTCGCCGCCGGTGAGCCCGGAACGTCGCGCGCCCCATCACGGTGTGACCGAAGTTCACAAGTCAGATCTCGATCCCAGGATAGTTCGTCAACGTCTATATCAGCCACGTAACGCTGAACCACAGAAAGGCAGCCATGACCATCGACACTGCAGGCAGCACCGAAGTGGCAGCAGCGAATGACATGTTGAGCCATTCGCTCGCCGCGCTCGACCCCGAGGTGCACCACGCAATCGGTGCAGAGCTCCTTCGCCAGCAGAGCACGCTGGAGATGATCGCGAGTGAGAACTTTGCCCCCACCGCCGTCATGGAGGCCCAGGGCTCGGTACTGACGAACAAGTACGCCGAAGGCTATCCGGGTCGTCGGTACTACGGCGGTTGCGAGCACGTGGACGTCATCGAGCAATTGGCTATCGACCGACTCAAAAGCTTGTTCGGTGCAGCATTTGCAAACGTGCAGCCGCATTCCGGCGCGCAGGCGAATGCAGCGGCGATGGCAGCCTTGCTCACGCCCGGTGACACGATCCTGGGACTCGACCTTGCGCACGGGGGTCACCTCACTCACGGTATGAAGCTGAACTTCTCCGGCAAGCTGTACAAGGTCGCGGCGTATCACGTGCGCGAGGACGACCACCGAATCGATATGGCCGAGGTTGCACGCATCGCTCGAGAATCGCAGCCGAAGCTGATCGTCGCCGGCTGGTCTGCTTATCCGCGCCAGCTCGACTTCGCGGAGTTTCGGCGCATCGCCGACGAAGTCGGTGCCTATCTCATGGTCGACATGGCTCACTTCGCTGGACTGGTCGCTGCGAAACTGCACCCCTCCCCAGTTCCGCATGCGCACGTCGTCACCTCCACTACCCACAAGACGCTCGGAGGTCCGCGCGGCGGAGTCATTCTCACCAACGACGCCGCGCTTGCCAAGAAGTTCAATTCGGCGGTCTTTCCAGGTCAGCAGGGCGGACCACTCGAGCACGTAATCGCGGGCAAGGCCGTGTCGTTCAAGCTCGCTGCGCTACCGCAGTTCCGTGAGCGCCAGGAGCGCACGTTGGCGGGTGCGAAGATTCTGGCGGACCGGTTGCTGCAGGACGACTCCCGGGCCGCAGGAATCAACGTCGTGAGCGGCGGAACAGACGTCCATTTGGTGCTGGTCGACCTGCGAGAGTCCGCATTGGACGGGCAGCAGGCCGAGGACCGACTGCACCGGGTCGGCATCACCGTCAACCGCAATGCGGTTCCGTTCGATCCGAGACCGCCGATGGTGAGCTCCGGCGTGCGTATCGGCACACCAGCACTGGCAACACGCGGCTTCGATACCGAGGCCTTCACCGAGGTCGCGGACATCATCAGCTGGGCACTGCGTCCGTCCACCGACGACGCCGCACTCGACGAACTTCGCGCTCGGGTCGTCGTACTCGCCGACCGCTTCCCGCTCTACCCCCTTCTTTCCGAGGACTTCTCATGAGTAGCACAGTCACGCAGCCTCCCGGCGCACACCTCCCCGAGCATCCGGACTTTCTCTGGCGCAACCCGGAGCCCAAGAAGAATTACGACGTCGTCATCGTCGGTGGCGGCGGGCACGGCCTCGCCACCGCTCATTATCTGGCCAAGAATCATGGCATCACCAATGTCGCGGTACTCGAAAAAGGGTGGCTGGCCGGCGGAAACATGGCGCGCAACACGACCCTGATCCGGTCGAACTATCTGTGGGACGAGAGCGCGAACATCTACGAGCACTCGTTGAAGTTGTGGGAGGGCTTGGAAGAGGACCTGGATTATCCGATCCTGTTCAGCCAGCGCGGAGTGCTCAATCTCGCGCACAGCCTGCAGGACGTTCGCGACAGCGTGCGACGCGTCGAGGCCAACAAGCTCAACGGTATAGATGCCCAGTGGGTCGACCCCGACGAGGTCAAGAAACTCTGTCCGCTGGTCAACATCTCCGACGACATTCGCTACCCGGTCCTCGGTGCGACTTATCAGCCTCGCGCCGGAATCGCCAAACATGACTATGTCGCTTGGGGTTTCGCTCGCCGCGCAAGCGAAGCAGGCATCGACATCATTCAGAACTGCGAAGTGACCGGGTTCATCACCGACGGAAACAAGGTCACCGGCGTCAACACCACCCGCGGCAACATCGGTGCCGGGCAAGTCGCACTGTGCGGGGCCGGGCACACGACGACGCTGACCGATATGCTCGGATTCAAGACCCCCGTCCAGTCGCATCCCCTCCAGGCGCTCGTGTCCGAGTTGCTCGAGCCCGTCCACCCGACCGTGGTGATGTCGAATGCGATCCATGTGTACGTCTCGCAAGCTCACAAGGGCGAACTCGTGATGGGCGCAGGTGTCGACTCCTACAACGGGTACGGCCAACGCGGCGCGTTCCACATCATCGAACGCCAAATGGCAGCAGCAGTCGAACTGTTCCCGGTATTCGCCCGTGCCCACCTGTTGCGTACCTGGGGCGGAATCGTCGATGTCTGCCCCGACGCCTCGCCGATCGTAGGCCGAACTCCATACGACAACGTGTATCTCAATTGCGGTTGGGGCACCGGAGGATTCAAGGCCACCCCCGGTCTGGGCTGGTGCCTGGCGGACACCATCGCGCACGACGAACCACACCCGTACATCGCACCGTTCAGTCTCGACCGCTTCGTCACCGGTGCACTCGTCGACGAACACGGCGCCGCAGCCGTCGCGCACTGAAAAGGAGATACGACATGCAACTCATCGAATGCCCCTGGTGCGGGCCACGCGAAGAAACCGAATTCCATTACGGCGGTGAAGCTCACGTCGAATATCCAGCCGACCCGGACGCGCTCACCGACGAGCAGTGGGCCGAGTACGTCTTCTTCCGCAGTAACACCAAAGGCCTGTTCGCCGAGCGATGGAGCCACAACGCAGGCTGCCGACGGTGGTTCAACGCCGTTCGCGACACAGCCACGTACAAATTTCACAGCATCTACCGCTTGGACGAGCAGAGGCCGGCAATAAAATGACGAATTCGGATCGCAGCGAATCACAGCGGATCGCTCAGGGCGGGCGCATCGATCGTGACAAGTCACTGTCTTTCACGTTTGCAGGGCAAGAGTTGACCGGGTACCACGGTGACACCCTCGCATCGGCGTTACTGGCGAACGGGATTCACCAGGTGACCACGAGTATCAAAATCGGCCGGCCGCGCGGGATCACCGCAGCCTGGGCCGAAGACACCGGCGGCCTCGTCCAGATAGAGGAACCGTTCCCCGAGCCGATGCTGCTCGCGTCGACCATCGAACTGTACGAAGGCCTCGTCGCGCGCGGTATACCCGGCCAGGGCCGCCTCGCAGAGGTAGCCGATTCCGCCCTGTACGACGCAGTGCACCAACACACCGACGTCCTCGTTGTCGGCGCAGGGCCGGCCGGTCTCGCTGCCGCACTCACCGCCGCGCGCGCGGGATCACGGGTGGTACTGATCGACGAGCAATTCGAGTCGGGCGGAACACTTCTCGGAACCACCGATCGAATCGACGGCGCGCCTGCAACGGACTGGGTGGCATCTGTTGTCGCAGAACTCGACACCTACCCCGATGTCTTGCATCTTCAGCGGACGACAGCCTTCGGATCGTACGACGACGGTTTCGTGCTCGCCCTCGAGCGCCGAACCGACCATCTCGGATTCGACGCGCCGGCGCACGTGGCACGTCAACGGATCTGGCGAATTCGCGCGAAGCAAATCGTCGTCGCTACCGGGGCACACGAACGTCCGATCGTGTTCACCGACAACGACCGGCCGGGCATCATGCTCGCTGGAGCCGCCCGCACCTTCCTGCACCGTTACGGGGTCAAGGTCGGCGAGCAGGCGGTCGTGTTCACCACCAACGACAGCGCGTACGCAGCCGCGGTGGATCTCGCCGACGCGGGAGTCGGCGTCACCGTCGTCGACGCGCGGTCGAGCGCACCGGAACAGTGGGTCTCTCAGTGCCGCAGCCGCGGTATCGAGGTGCTCGTCGAATCCGTTGTCACCGGAACTCGCGGTACCGATCGCGTCACCGATGCACTCGTCGCATCGACAGCCGATGGAAATCTCGGTGGGTCAGTTCCATTGGCGTGTGACGTGCTGCTGATCAGTGGCGGTTGGAATCCTGCGGTCCACCTCTTCAGCCAGGCGCGCGGAAAGCTCCGGTACGACGAGCGTCTCGGTGCATTCGTTCCGGGTGAGGACGTCGAGGGAATTCGTGTTGCCGGATCGGCAGATGGCGTCTTCTCCCTGGGCGCGTGCATCGACGCAGGCCAGGACGTGGCGGCCAAAGCGCTTGCCGCACTGGGCTTCGTCGGCGGAGATCCGCTGCCCGCCGTTGAGGCAACGAGCACCGACCGTGCATACGAGGACCCGATCGTACTATGGCGCGTCGCCGACATCCGCGGCGAGCACACGCAGTTCGTCGACGTACAACGAGACGCCACCGTCGCCGACATTGCACGGGCGGTCGGTGCGGGTATGACGGCGATGGAACACATCAAGCGCTACACCACCATCGGAACCGCGCACGATCAGGGCAAGACCTCCGGAGTGATCGCCTCCGGTATCACTGCCGAGCTGTTGGGTCGATCGATCGAAACATTGGGAACCACCACATTTCGACCGCCGTACACCCCGGTGGCGTTCGCCGCGCTCGCTGGGCGTTCGCGCGGCATGTTGTTCGATCCAAAACGTGAGACGGCGCTGCACGACTGGCACGTCGCGCGTGGCGCGGTCTTCGAGGACGTCGGACAGTGGAAGAGACCACGGTATTACCCGCTCGCGGGCGAGGACATGGACGCTGCAGTGTTGCGTGAGTGTGCTGCCGTGAGACGCAGTGTCGGCATCCTCGACGGATCCACCCTCGGCAAGATCGACGTCTCCGGTCCCGATGCCGGCTTGCTGCTCGATCGGCTGTACACGAACATGATGAGCACGCTCAAGGTCGGTATGGTCCGCTACGGCGTCATGTGCGGGGTCGACGGGATGGTCATCGACGACGGCACTGTCATGCGCCTTGACGAGGAACGCTTCCAGGTCTTCACCACTACCGGCGGTGCCGCCAAGATCCTCGACTGGATGGAGGAGTGGCTCCAGACCGAATGGCCCGATCTCGTCGTGCGGCTCACCTCGGTGACCGAACAGTGGGCGACGTTCCCCGTCGTCGGTCCCAAATCCCGCGCCGTCATCGGCGCAGTATTTCCCGATATCGACATCGCGCAGGACTCGTTCCCGTTCATGGCCTGGCGCAACGCCTACCTCGGGGGCGTGCACGTTCGCGTCGCCAGAATCAGCTTCTCCGGCGAACTGGCATACGAGGTCAACGTCGACGGCTGGCACGCACCCGCTGTCTGGTCCCGGCTCATCGAGGCGGGTGAAGAGCACGGCATCACCCCGTACGGCACCGAGACAATGCACGTCCTGCGCGCTGAAAAGGGCTACCCCATCATCGGACAGGACACAGACGGTACGGTCACCCCGCAAGATCTGGGTATGAGTTGGGCGGTGTCGAAAAAGAAGAAGGACTTCATCGGCAAACGCTCGTTTGCCCGATCGGAGAACGCCAATCCCTTGCGTAAGCAGTTCGTCGGATTGCTGCCGCTGGACGAGTCGACGGTTCTACCTGAGGGCTCGCAGATCATCGAAACGATCGACGACGGCATCCTCCCTCCCCCGCCTGTCCCGATGCTCGGTCATGTGACCTCGAGCTACCTCAGCGCCGAACTCGGCAGGCCGTTCGCGCTGGCGTTGATCAAAGGCGGGCGCGCCCGCATCGGCGACACCGTGCATGTCCCCATCGGCAGCGACCTGATCGCAGCCCAGATCACCGCTTCCGTACTTGTCGACCCCGAAGGAGCACGCCGAGATGGCTGACACCCTCGTTCCCATCAGCCCACTGCATGGATTCGCAGAACGCTTCGCATCGCAACCGAATTCGGCTCACATGGCCGAGGAGGCATTCACCGCGATGGCCGACCTATGGGTCGACCCGGCCGGGGACGGCGCGACCGCTGTCGCAGCAATCGTCGGGGCGGACCTGCCCTCGGCGCCGGGAACCGCCATCGTCACATCGGCTGCGACAGCAATCTGGCTGGGTCCGGGCGAATGGCTGATCACCACGCGCGCGGCGTCCGGTGTGGAATTGGAGGCAGACCTGCAGCGGGCAGTGCGAGAACACGGCGGTGCAGCGACCGATGTGTCCGCACAGCGCACGTCGATTCGACTGTCCGGCGAGCGTGCTCGCCGGGTTCTGTCCAAAGGATGCTCCCTCGATTTGCACCCGTCCGTGTACCGCTCGGGCGCGGCGCAGCAGACAATGCTCGGTCTCGCCGCAGTGGTCATCATCGCGCTGAACGACGACGGGACCGACTACCGGGTGCTCGCACGTGCCTCGTTCGCTCGCTACGTCGCTGAGTGGCTGCTCGATGCATCCGCGGAGTTTCTGATCTCGTCGAGAACGTGATGAGAACCGCGTCATCGCTTTTCCCCCGGACCGTGGGCCGAAGTCGACTCCCGAGCTTTGTAACCGGACGTCCCTCGATCTGTGGAATCGTCAACATCACGCCCGATTCGTTCTCCGATGGAGGCTACTTTCGTCGCGTACCCGATGCAGTGGAGCATGCACTCCAACTCGTCCGTGACGGAGCAGACATCCTGGACATCGGGGGCGAGTCGACTCGGCCCGGTGCGCGTGCCGTCTCGGTCGGTGAAGAACTGAAACGCGTCCTCCCCGTCGTCACCGAGTTGGCAAATCGAGTGAACGTGCCGTTGTCGGTGGACACCTCGCGGCCCGAGGTCATGCGTGCCGCGGTCGAAGCGGGGGCGACGATCATCAACGACGTACGTGGCCTCCGGATGCCAGGCGCGCTCGAGGCTGCCGCAGAGCTCTCTGTTCCGGTGTGTCTCATGCACACGAGCGGTGATGCCTCCGCGTTGCACGCCGGCGTCGATGCTGTGGACGTCGTGGCTGCAGTACGTGACTCCCTCGAGCACCGACGTCGTGAATGCATCGACGCAGGGATCGATTCGGAACACATCCTGCTCGATCCCGGTTTCGGCTTCGGCAAGACAGTCGATCAGAATTTCGCGTTGCTCGATCGGCTCGAATTGATCGCAGACCTCGGATCGCCGGTACTGGTTGGGCTGTCCCGTAAATCGATGATCGGTTTCGCCACCGGCAACGGCGTACACCAACGGGAGTTCGGCTCGGTTGTCGCAGCCGCCGTTGCGGTGCAGAAAGGAGCCTCGATAGTCCGAGTCCACGATGTGCGTGCCACGGTGGAAGGGCTAGCCGTGCTCTACGCAATCGGTCGAAGAAAAGGGAAATGGGATCGCACCGCCGCCGCCGAAAGTTTTGACATCCCATGAACTAACCGCGGAGTTTCATGCCGAATGATTCGAGGCAAAATCATGACCATCACACAGATCTCACCAATTCGTAGTCTTGGCCGAAAAAACAGCTGGGTGGCCCTCACCGCAGGCGGGGACCTTCCTGATCATCCCGTTCGTGTCGGTTTGATCGTGTCCTCGGTGTCGGCCATATCCGGGGTGCCGACTTTTGTTCTGCCCGCCGTTCGCTCGACGGTTACCGCAGACACCATCTGCGGATTCGTCGGAGCACCGGGAGTAGCTGTTTACGCACCGATTTCAGGTGTCGTCACCGTCCACAATCCCGAACTCTCCGATCGGCCCGAGTTAGCGGTGACCGACCCCGTCGGCTCCGGGTGGCTCTTCGCCGTCATGGCAGATTCTTCCACCGACACATCGAAACTTCGCCCCATCTCTTACCGAGGAGTCAGCTCGACATGACCATCAGTGTGTTCGACCTGTTTTCTGTCGGTATCGGACCGTCCAGTTCACACACGGTGGGGCCGATGCGGGCGGCCAACCGATTCCTCTCCGACCTGCACGGAGCACAGATTGCCGATGTCACCGCCGATATCCGAGTGGACCTGTATGCGTCTCTCGCAGCGACCGGTTCCGGCCACGGCACTATGTCCGCAATCCTGCTCGGACTCGAAGGCATGGAGCCCGAGACCGTCGACATCGACGACATGGAGAAGCGGTTGGCCGAGATACGGGGCTCCGGTTCGATCAGGCTCGCCGGTGGCCACGAGATACCCCTTACCGAAGCCGACATGATTCTGCGTCCGCTGACGACGCTTCCGTTCCACCCGAATGCGATGACGCTGACTGCGTTGTCCGCAACAAAAGAGGCTATTTACACCGAGACTTATTTCTCCATCGGTGGAGGATTCATCGTCACCGAGAAAGAGAGCCGCACAGCGGGGGAAAGATCGGCCATGGAATCAGCGGCGTTCAGTTTCGGCTCCGCCGCGGAGCTTCTCGAACTCACCAAGGCGCGAAAGGCATCGATCAGCGACATCATGCTGGCATTCGAGGAAAACACACGGACCGCCGACGAAGTTCGTGACAGGCTCCTCCATATCCGTGACGTCATGGTCGAGTGCGAAAAACGCGGTATCACTCGCACGGGAAATCTGCCCGGAGTTTTGAACGTTCGACGACGAGCACATGATTGGTATCAGCATCTCGCGGCGGAGGACCCCGACCGCAACCCGATCTTTGCCGAGGATTGGGTCAACTTGGTCGCCCTGTCGGTCAACGAGGAGAACGCAGGCGGCGGGAAGATCGTGACCGCGCCGACCAACGGTGCAGCCGGCATCATTCCGGCAGTACTCCACTATTCGGTGCACTACACCCAAGCCGGTGCGACCGACCCGAACGAGACGGCCTTCCGCTTCCTGTTGACGGCTGCGGCAGTCGGATCGCTGTGCAAGGAGCGCGCATCTATCTCCGGGGCCGAAGTCGGGTGCCAAGGGGAGGTCGGCTCGGCCGCCGCCATGGCTGCGGCCGGTCTGGCCGAGATACTCGGAGGCACTCCAGAGCAGGTGGAGAATGCAGCCGAGATTGCAATGGAACACAGCCTCGGTCTCACTTGCGACCCCATTGCCGGTCTCGTGCAGATCCCCTGCATCGAGCGAAACGCCATATCGGCCGGCAAAGCGATCAACGCCGCACGGATGGCGTTGCGAGGCAACGGAGTACACCGCGTCAGCCTGGACGAGGTCATCGAGACCATGAAGACAACTGGCGCTGACATGAGCGACAAATACAAGGAAACCTCTACTGGCGGACTTGCGATCAACGTCGCAGTCAACCACGTCGAATGCTGATCGACAACGACAAGCGGCTCTACGATCGTTTAGCGCCACCGTCGCTGATAAGGCGTCACATCACCGGCGTGCGCAAGTTGTACCAGCGTGAAAGGCAAAGGTGGAGCGGAACATCCGTTCAACTTGGCTACATGCTCCCAACCGGACCGGACGTCACAGTCCTGCGGTCGATACGATTCCCCACAGCAGGTAGCTGGTGAGAAACCCGGCAACACCAAGTGCCGTCGTCCGCGCGGTCCAGGCGCGCAGTCGGTCGCCGACCGGCAGGCCGAGGAATCGCGTCACCACCCAGAAGTCGGAGTCGTTGACGTGTAAGTAGCCGAGTGCGCCGAATCCGTTGGCGAGCGCCAAAAGTGACACCTGAATCACCGTGTAGTCGCCCGCTGTGACCGCGGCACCCAGCAGGCCCAGAGTGGTGACGATGGCGACCGTCGAAGAACCCTGCGACGCCCGCAGCGCGGCCGCGACGACGGGGCGCGAGACGATCAGCGGCAACCCGGCGTTGGACAGTGATCAGGCCAAAGCATCGTCGATGCCCGACTAGGTGAGAACCCTGCCGAACACCCCACTCGCACCGGTGACCTTGATGATGATCGCCGCGGGAGCCAGGCCCGAGTCGAGTGTCTTCCTGATCTGCTGCGACCTCAGTCCGCGCCCGTACGCCGATCACCTGGGGAATATCGTTGAGCCTCGTTGGTGCGTCGTTGAGCAGGTAGCCCACTGCTCCGGCTTCGATGGCGGCGAGAACGTCGGCGTCGGAGCCGGTGTCGTAGGTCGCCAGTATCAGTACGTGCGGTGCGCCAGGAAGGACGGCGGTGGTGGAAATGGCGTCGGCGCGCCGTGCGCGAATAACCAACGCCCGAAGTGGCCAGCTCGGTATCGACCTCGGCCAGTTGCTCACCAGGATGCACGCTGACCGTTTAGGTCTGAAAACTGCTAAGCGTTCCTCGCTAACGTTTAATGTCTGAAAGTCCCCTGGTTCCTCCTTGTAGGTTACAGTCAGGAGTCTGCTGGGGAGAATGCGAAGGCGGCTAATGCAACTGGTTCCATCGGATACTGAAAAGCTGTTACTCAGTGTTGCCGGGATGCTTGCTCGTGACAGGCGTGAGCGTGGCGTCCTGCTCAACTATCCTGAGGCGACCGCCCTGCTGTCCTGCTGGGTGATTGAGCGTGCACGTGAAGGCGCACGGGTGGCGGACTTGATGACGGGGGGCCGTAACCGCTATGTGTCAAGTCAAGTGAGACAGTGACGTTCAGTTTATCTGCGATTCCGAGACCGGTTCGTTGATGAAGAATACGGTCGGCATCTCGGGCGGACTTGGCCGGCGCGAAAACCGGGCAGGGTTCGCGACGTAAGCCTCGTTCAGAGTGATCTGCCGGGCCTCGTCGACCGCGTCAGCGGTCCCGAAGTGCACCGACGCCGGCGTATGCCAGGCAATTCCCGAATGACGGTGAATATGGTTGTACTCGTTGAAGAATCCTTCCAAGAACACTCGTGCATCATCCAGTGATGCAAACGAAGTCGGGAAATCATGCAGGTATTTCAGAGTCTTGAATTGCGACTCGGAGTACGGGTTGTCGTTCGATACTCGCGGTCGTGAATGCGACCGGGTGATGCCGAGGTTGGTGAGCAGTTCCGACACCAATCCTGAGGTCATCGAAGTGCCGCGGTCCGCGTGGACGGTGTGCGGGGCGATGCCGTTGCGCTCGATTGCTTCCGCAATGAATTCAGCTGCCAATTCAGCACTTTCGTGTGCAGCCACGATCCACGACGGGTTGTAGCGAGAGTAGATGTCGATCAGTACGTACAGGTGAAACCACACGCCCTTGGTGGGCCCGCGAAGTTTGGTGATGTCCCAGGTCCAGACCTGTGAAGGTCCGTCGGCGAGGAGTTCGGGGATCGCCTTCGGTGGATGTGTCGCTGTTCGTCGGCGTTCACGGTTTTGTCCGGCCGCGGCGGCGATCCGATACATGCTCGACAGTGAACACCAGTAGTTTCCCTCGTCGAGTTCCCGCGCCCAGATCTGACATATGGCCAGGTCAGCGTTCTTGTCGCTGTTGATGACGGTCAAAACTTTCGCTCGCTCGGATGCGGTGAGCGCTTGGCCGTTGTCCGGGATGGGTCTTGGTTTCCGGGGACCTTGAACGGGTGGTTGCTGGTGACGGTAGTGGGTGGCGCGGGATCGCCCGATCAGGATGCAGGATCGCCTGGTGGGGATTTCGGCGGCTCGCAGGTCGGCGAATGTGCTGTTCAGTGCGTCTTCGGTAAGGGCGGTGTGTCCGTGCTCTCGGAGATGGATTCCAAGAGCACGTGAAGTTTTCCCATGATCTCGAGCGCGGCCTCCGTCTGCGTCAATTGCTTTGCCAGACGAGCGTTCTCGCGTGTCAGTCGGGCCATTTCCTTACGTGTCGCGGCGTCGGTGTCGGGATGGGCGACCGCTTTCGGTCGAGACTTCCCGGCCGCTGCGGTTCTGGCTTGGGCCCATTCTCGGAGTTGAGATTGGTACAAACCTTCGCGGCGCAGGACTGCAGATTTCTCTCCGTGTGGGGCGTTGTTGTATTCGTCGAGGATGCGGTTGCGGTATTCAGTGGTGAAGGTTCTGCGGGTCGGTTTCGGGGCAGGATCCGCCGGCGAATCTGACGGTGTTTCGGGGTTCGGGCTGCTCATCGGTGGTGCTCGTTTCATGCCCTCAGTGAGTGATCTCGGTTGCCTCCGAGTGTCTCACTAAATCCTGACAGAGAGGGAACGTCCTCGATCGGGAAGAAGTCATGGAGGGCGTCCCGGAGATGATCGGTGCGATACAGGTCGAGGCTACGTTTCCCGATGGCCGCAAACTGGTGACGATTACGGACCCGATCCAATGATTCCTGGTGAGATTCGCACTCGTCCTGAGCCTTTGGAGCTCAATGCCGGTCGTGAACGATGTTCGCTTGTTGTACTCAATGCCGGCGACCGCCCGATTCAGATCGGATCACATCTGCATCTACCCGACGCCAACCCCGGCTTGCGGTTCGACCGAGATGAAGCGCAGGGCTTCCGGCTCGATATACCGGCGGGGACGTCTGTGCGGCTCGAGCCTGGAGTCAGCCGCACTGTCGATCTCGTTGCTTTGGGCGGCCGAAAGTACGTTCCTGGGCTTCAACTACGTGATTTATCAATACGGGAAGATACCGCCGGAACTGACCCACCGCGTAAAGCCCCCTTCGGTACGCCCGACATCGTGGTGCGGGATCCGCACCGGGCAAGGTCCTCACATATGCGTCTGAGTGACCAACAAGCCGGCCAGGACGACCTACCTGAAGGGACGTCATGAGCTGGATCGATCACCGCGAATACGTTCAGTTGTACGGGCCGACGACCGGGGACCAGATACGGTTGGCTGATACCGATCTGTGGATCGAGGTCACGGAAGACCGAACCGTCGGCGGCGATGAGGCCACGTTCGGTGGTGGAAAGACCATCCGTGAATCCATGGGTCAGGGAACGACATTGCGTGCTGACGGCGCACTCGACGTGGTCATCACCAACGTGGTTGTGCTCGATCACTGGGGCATCGTGCGTGCTGACGTCGGTATACGTGACGGTCGAATTGTCGGAGTCGGCAAGGCAGGCAACTCCGATATAATGGACGGCATCCGACCGGCGATGCAGATCGGTCCCGCCACCGATGTGATCTCGGGTGAAGGCAAAATCCTCACTGCGGGTGCCATCGACACACACGTTCATTTCCTCAGTGAGATCGAGATGCGCGAAGCGCTGGCGACTGGGACCACGACCGTGATCGGAGGGGGTACAGGGCCAACTGAAGGCTCGAAGGCCACCACGGTCACGGGCGGCGCGTGGGCGCTCACGATGATGCACCGCGCGCTCGATCACATCCCTCTCAACGTCATACTTTTCGGTAAAGGCAGCACTGTTTCCGATGGTGCACTGCGCGAGGACGCGTTGGCAGGTGCCGGCGGATACAAGGTCCACGAGGATTGGGGCGCAACACCCGCCGCCATCGACGCCGCTCTGCGCGCCGCAGACGAATTCGGCCTGCAGGTCGCGTTGCATGCCGACAGTCTCAATGAGACCGGTTTCGTGCAGCGCACCCTCGACGCTATCGGTGGACGCAGCATCCACGCGTTTCACTCGGAAGGTGCCGGCGGTGGTCACGCACCCGACATGATTGTCGTGGCTAGCCATTCCAACGTGATTCCAGCATCGACGAACCCGACGCTGCCCTACACCGTCAATACGGTCGACGAGCACCTCGACATGTTGCTGGTTGTGCACCACCTCAACCCGCGGGTGCCGGAGGATCTGGCGTTCGCAGAATCTCGTATCCGGGCATCGACGATGGCCGCGGAGGACATCCTGCAGGATATGGGTGCGATGTCGATCACCTCGTCCGATGCTCAGGCGATGGGTCGCATCGGCGAATTGATCTGTCGTACTTGGCAGGTGGCTCATGTGATGAAGCATCGGCTCGGTTCGCTCGGTTCATCGGAGCCAGCTGACAACGAACGGGCCCGTCGTTATGTGGCCAAGTACACGATATGTCCGGCCGTCGCGCACGGAATCGACCACGAAGTCGGATCGATTGAGAGTGGGAAGATGGCCGACCTCGTCTTGTGGGATCCGGCGTTCTTTGGGATTCGGCCATGGGCGGTCATCAAATCCGGTGCTATCGTCGCCGCGCCGCTGGGAGACCCGAACGGCGCGGTACCGAACCCGCAGCCGGTGTTGACCCGCCTGACTCTGCCCGCGCAGCCGGCATCGGCCGCGCACCTGGCTACGACATTCGTTTCTCCTGCCGCGCTCGAGGATGGGCTAGCCGCACGGCTCGGATTGACTCGCAGGCTCGCGGCCGTACGTCCGACTCGAGATATCGGAAAGTCCGATATGCCCAACAACACCGCACTGCCGAAGATTCACGTCGATCCTGAAACATTCGCCATCACCATCGATGACGAACTGGTTCGACCCGTGCCAGTGGACGTGGTGCCGCTCGCGCAGCGCTACACGATGTTTTAAGGCGGTCTGATGGTAGGACATATCGGGGCACTTCTGCTCGGTGACGCTCGCCTACCCACGGGCGGGCACATCTACTCCGGTGGGCTGGAGGCGGGCCTGATGGCGGGTATGCCGCCCGGTCGGATCCCGGATTACATTGAGGCACGGGTCAGGACGGTGGCAGTGGTGGAAGCGTCCGCAGCCGTCTTGGCTCATCGCGTTGTCCAATTCGATCTCAATTGTCTCGAAGACGTTCACGTTGCGTTGCTTGCCCGAACGCCGAGCGAGCCGCTACGTGCTGTCTCAGGAATGCTCGGACGGGGTCTGCTTCGAATGGCACGCCGACTGTGGCCAGATAACGCGGCAGTGGCGGCTCTTATGTCCATAGATCGCGCTCCTATGCGACCCGTCGCCTTGGGAACAGTGGCCTCGATCATAGGAGTCGACGAGGCTGCGGTGGCACGGTCTTGCTTCTACGACGACGTCCAGACGGTCGCTTCGGCAACGCTCAAACTTGCGCCCATCGATCCGGTTGACACTGTCGAGTGGGTTCTCGCGATGGGACCCCTCATCGAATCACTCGTCGAGAACGTGCTTGCCGTCGAATCCGTTGAGGATATGCCCGCTTTCGCCACACCAGAAGCCGAGCAATGGTCGTTGAACCATGCAGGTGAGACAAGGAGAATTTTCGTTGCCTGAGCATCCCGCACATGTCAGCGACGTAACGGCGCGGCGTTCCCTGCGCTTAGGCGTCGCTGGCCCCGTCGGTACCGGTAAGAGCACTCTGATCGCGACGATCTGTCGGGCTCTGGCCGACGAACTGCGAATAGCTGTCATCACCAACGACATCTACACCGATGAAGACGCTCGCCTGTTGCGTTCGGCTGGAGTACTTCCTGTCGAACGTATCCGTGCAGTGGAGACCGGGGCCTGCCCGCACACGGCAATCCGCGACGACATCACCCCCAATCTGCTTGCGGTAGAGGATCTCGAGGCCGATTTCTCGCCGCTCGACCTGGTGATCGTCGAGAGCGGTGGTGACAATCTGACCGCGACGTTCAGCCCCGCTCTGGTAGACGCGCAGATCTTCTGTCTCGATGTCGCGGGTGGTGGAGACGTGGCCCGCAAGGGGGGGCCTGGTATCGAACGGGCAGATCTGTTGCTTGTGAACAAGATCGACCTTGCTCCCCACGTGGAAGTGGACGTGAATCTGATGGTCGCGGATGCGAGGCACGCCCGGGCCGGTCTTCCTGTATTGGCGATGAGCCGTCACGATCCCGCCTCGATCGACGCGTTGGCGCAATGGGTGCGCCAGATTCTCGACGACCACCGGGCCGGCCGTCATGTTCCTCGCGATCCCGGTCCGATGGCCCCACACAGTCATGGCGACGGCAAGGTGCACACTCACGATGGCAGCACGACGCACAGCCATCGGTGACCGAGTCGCTCGCCACCACGGTCCGGGTCGAGATGGTGCGGGGTCGGGCACGCTTCATCGAACTGCGCGCCGGGACGTTTCTCAGCCCACGGCCGTTGAATGTTGAAGGCCCCTTCGCACGCTTAGCGCTCGTCGGGAGATACGCGACCCTACTGGCAGGGGATGATCTCCGTGTCGAGATCGACGTCGGTTCCGGTGTACGGCTGGAACTCGTAGAGCCGTCGGGCACCGTGGCGTACGACGCGCAGGGCGGCTCTGCGAGCTGGTCGGCGTCGGTACGGGTCGGCGTCGGCGCGCAATTAATTTGGCGCGCAGCACCGTTCGTTATCACCGCCGGAGCCGATATTCGACGACACACGCGAATCGAACTGGCAGACGGCGCACGAGCACTGTTGTCGGAGACGATTGTGCTGGGGCGAGCCTACGAAGACGGAGGTGGGCCACTGCGCGCGACGATGCAGGTCTATTCGAACACCATGCCCCTGCTGGTCGAGGATCTCGATCTGCGCAACACGGCGCACCGCGATCTGCCCGGGATCATAGGGCGCAATCGAACGTTGGCGTCGGTGCTGCTCGTCGGCGCGCGACCGGCGAAGGCCTGCGGCGAACACGAAACACTCTTAGCGGGCGCGGGTGCTCTTGCCCGCGCATTGGCACCGCACGCGCACGAGGCGCAGGCCGCAGTCGACGCCTCGTGGGAGCGATGGTCGGAGCTCGTGGAGGGCCGCGCCGTATAGTAGTTCGATGAACGGAAGCGACAAGAACCCCACCTCCGAAGACTCCGACAACGATCGAGCTGTCCCAGACAAGCAGATCCACCGGTGGAAGGACGACGGAGGCGCAGTCGTACCAGAGGCCACGAACGATCCCCAGCAGGACTGATCCTGCGATCAGCAGTTTCTCTCGATGAACTGGTCGGAAGAACGAGTGGCAGACACGCTAGTCAGGTCATCTCTCTGGACTGGTGATCGCCGGTGTGACCTACTGTTTTTTCGACGCCACGGCACGCGCGTGCTACACATGCATCAATGCCGCGGTGATATCAGACCGGTAACCCGCTGTCATTGACTGCTCCGGCAACGGGCATGTGGCCGACTCTGTCTTGACTACCTCGATGAAGACCGGAAGCTGGTCGGCGTCGGGACTGAAACCGGTTGGGGTTCGCACTTCAAATGTGACGGCCCGCCAAGGTGACTACATATCAGTTCATTTCTTCGCGCAGCTCGGTGGAGATACCACTGGATCGCCGAGCCTTGCAGTAATTTACCTGGCCACCTGCCTGTATCTAGGTGGCTCGATCGCGCCAGTCGAGTATGGCTGTTCGATCGGATGGCGACGGTCTGCCACTCCGAGTCCGGCCGGGTCACGGCCAGCTTCGCCGGCGTCGCCAAACACTACGGCGTCTCCGTCGCGATCTGCCCTCCCCGCCGCGGCAACCGCAAAGGCGCGGTGGAGAAGTCCAATCACACCGCAGCACAATGGTAGTGGCGCACACTCGCCGACGATCTGACCGTCGATCAAGCCCAAGCGAGCCTGGATCGGTTCTGCAGTCTGCGCGGCGTTACCCGGCTGCGGCCCACGAAGGACGGACCACCGAGCGGGTCGTCTCCCGCCAAGCGTTGATCTCCTACGCGGCAACCGCTGCTTGGTGCCAACCGAACTCAATTCTGCCGTAGTGACACTCACGCACGTTCTGAGCGTTGATGTCATCTACATCGCCACCACCTCCGGCATCAACTCGCGGCCGATGGCACCGGGGCGATGGTCCGCGACCACAGGAACATCTACGCCCTCGAACAAGCGGGCGTAGATGAGTAACCCGACGCGCCATCCCGGATCGTCGCAATGGGCGGGGAGTGCAGCTGCGCAGAATCAGGCCGCTACACGTCACAATGGAACCCGATCGCCTCCGTTCAGGTGACAGATCGAACATGGAGTGTGGTGTAGAGCACAACTACGCTGGCATCAGTTCGCTTGTCGTAGCCACGGCGACCCCCCTCCCGAAAGCACACACAGATGAGCCTTCAGAGTCACAAACACACAGAGGACGTCACGCACGTCGTCGAGGACATGCTCCAACCAGTTCCAGAATCGGCACGGACCACAAAAGTATCGGGCCAATTCTGGATCTGGGCCGGTGCCAACGTCGCCCCCATCAATTGGATACTCGGCGCTCTCGGCATCCAACTCGGACTGAGCTTCGCCGACACCGTGACCGTCCTGATCGTAGGAAATCTGATCGGTATGGTCGGGTTCGGATTCTTCGTCCTCCTCGGTCAGAGGACCGGCGCGACGGGAATGCTTCTGGCCCGCGGCGCGTTCGGCCGCCGCGGCGCCTACCTCCCCGCCGCCATCCAAGCCGTTATCGCCATCGGCTGGTCCGCGGTCAACACCTGGGTCATTTTGGACCTCATCATGGCCCTCTTCGCCAAGGTCGGCTGGATCGATCCGAGTCAGCAAAACTATGGCCCGAAGATCCTGACCGCAGCCCTCATCATGGCTACCCAGGTAGCAATCTGCTACCGCGGCTACCACGCGATCGCTCGCTTCGAACGAATCACGATGCCGCCCACCCTCATCGTTCTGGTCGTGATGAGCATCGTCGCCTGGACGCAACTGCCCATCGATTGGGGATACGAAGGGGCTCCCGGTGCGGTTCTCACCGGCGGAGAGCGAATCTCGGCAATGTCATCGATAATGACTGCCATCGGTATCGGATGGGGAATAGGCTGGTATACCTACGCACCGGACTATTCGCGATTTGTCTCGTTGCGCATACCCAAGCTGAAGCTCTACCTGGTCTCGGTACTAGGCCAATTCATACCTGTCGTGTGGCTCGGAGTGCTGGGTGCGAGTTTGGCGACGATGCACGGCACCGCAGATCCCGGCGAGCTCGTGGTCCAAAGCTTCGGCGTCCTGGCGATCCCCGTGATCCTTCTCGTGATCCATGGCCCGATTGCTACCAACATCATCAACCTCTACACGTTCGGCGTCGCGACCCAAGCCCTCGACATTCGTATCCCACGCAAAGTCTTATCGGTCATGGTCGGCTTCCTCTCGATGGGTGCCGTCATCGGACTGATCTTCGCGTCGGACTTCGCGCACCTACTCCACAACTGGATCGTCGCTATTGCCGCATGGGTAGCGACCTGGGGCGGCATCATGGCTGTCCATTACTTCATCTTCGAACGCCGGCACCGCAGCTTCCGATACCTCTTCCTGTCCCCTGGAGACACCAAACTGCGTTCGGTCAACCCCTCAGCCCTGATCGCCTTTGCAATTGGCATGGTGATGACCTGGATGTGTATGTACGGATCACTGCCTGTTCTGCAAGGCCCAATTGCCAGAGCATTGGGAGGCATCGACTTCTCGTGGCTCGCCGGGACCGTGACCTCGGCAAGTATCTATTTCGTGCTCGGCTGGCCACGCTTTCGCTCCCGTATCAAGGCCGGCGTACCTTTGGGAATCCGCGGAGACCTCACCGAGGAGGGCTATCTGCGTACCGAGTGCGATGCACTGATCGCCGACGAATACACCGAACTATCTTCTGTGGCGGACGCGGATGTCGCTGCTGGGCAACAGGTCTACGAGTCACCGCAGGCGAACGTCGATCGATGACAGTCTTTCGAAACCGATCACGCCACCGCCCGAACCAGGATCTCGGCGCGCCCCGCCTATGGGTTTCGCCACACCAGGAGTAGAAATGCCGCGAACGTATTTCATGGAGGACCTCGATGCATTCAGCTACCGCGAGGCTGTCGTCGGCGGAGCCCCGATCATCGTCCCGGTCGGCTCGATCGAGCAGCACGGACCACACCTACCCCTCAATACGGACGTCCTTCTCGCCAAAGCAATGAGCGCGCACGTCGCGTCCGCCATAGGCGGCATCGTCGCGGCACCCATCGTGTACGGCTACAAGTCCCAGCAACGCTCGGGTGGCGGAAACCACCTCGGCGGAACAACCAGCCTCGATGGGGCTACGGTAATTGCTATCGCACGATCGCTCGTACTCGAATTCGCGCGACACGGTGCGAAACGTCTCGTGTTCCTAAACGGTCACTTCGAGAACTACCAGTTCCTTTACGAGGGAATCGAATTGGCCACCGGCGAGCTATCTGCACGCGGTAGCGACGTATCAGTGATGCTTCTGTCTTATTGGGATTTCGTCGACGAAGCCACCATCGAGGAGATCTACACCGACGGCTTTCCCGGCTGGAACGTCGAACACGGAGGTGTCCTCGAAACGTCTCTCATGCTGCACCTGTACCCGGAACTCGTCCACTCCGAGCGAATCGTGGACTCTCCCCCAGCCACGATTCCGCCCTACGACATCCTTCCCGTCCGGCCCGAACTCACGCCCGACTCCGGATGCCTGTCATCGGCGATGGCGGCAACTGCTGCTACCGGGAAGCTCCTCTCCGAGCGGACCGCACAGAATCTCTCCAAGGCTGTGTCGGCAGAGTTCGCCCCTCCATGAGTAAGGCGACGGACATGACTTTTTCCACCCAGTCACGATCGGGACAAACCGCCAACTGTTCTGCACTAAACACAATCCGATGAAGAGGAGACAACATGACCATGACCAACGTAACGTCTGTCGCCGAGCTCGAGCGCCTGAAGGTTTTGCACAACGGCTCAAAAGTACCGCTGACGTTCTCCGACAGCGAATTCGAGCGACGACTGTCCGGTCTACGTACAATTATGGCGACTAAAGAACTGGACGCTGTCGTACTGACCTCCTACCAAGGAATCAAGTATTACTCCGACTTTTTGTTCACTTACTTCGGTCGCTCATATGCCCTGGTGGTGACCCCAGACGATCAGATCACCATCACCGCGAACATCGACGCCGGGATGCCCTGGCGTCGGTCCTACGGCGAGAACATCGTCTACACCGACTGGCGTCGGGACAACTACCAACATGGCGTCAAAGAGGCGTTGAAGCAGCGCGGCATCACCGCCCGCCGTATCGGCGTCGAGTTCGACACCCTCAGCCTCGACGCGCATACCCGGCTCAAGGACACTTTCGACGAGGCCACCCTTGTCGATGTATCCCACGACGCAATGAAACAGCGCATGATCAAATCCGACGAAGAGATAGAGGTCATTAAGCACGGGGCACGGATCGGCGATCTCGGCGGCGAGGCGATCAAGGCTGAAATCCGCGAAGGCATCGCCGAGTACGAGGTCGCCTTGATCGGTACCGAGGCAATGACCCGCGAGATTGCTCGCACCTTTCCCGACTCGGAAATTCGCGACACGTGGGTCTGGTTCCAGTCCGGAATCAACACCGACGGCGCACACAACTGGGCTACCACCCGCAAACTGCAGCGCGGAGATATCCTCTCGCTCAACTGCTTCCCAATGACATCGGGGTACTACACCGCCCTCGAACGAACGATGTTTCTGGGCGAGCCAGACCCCCGTTCGCTCGAACTATGGAACGTCAACGTCGCCGTCCACCGCAGAGGACTCGAGCTGATCAAACCTGGTGCCGTGTGCAAGGACATCGCTTCTGAACTCAACGAGATCTACATCGACCACGGCCTGCTGCCCAACCGGACCTTCGGTTACGGCCACTCATTCGGCGTCCTGTCGCACTACTACGGACGCGAGGCAGGACTCGAACTGCGTGAAGACATCGACACCGTTCTCGAGCCCGGCATGGTCGTCTCGATGGAGCCAATGATCACAGTTCTCGACGGTCAGCCAGGCGCTGGAGGCTACCGCGAGCACGACATACTCGTCGTGCACGATGACGGTGCGGAAAACATCACCAAATTCGGATTCGGGCCTGAACACAACATCATTACTGCCTGAACCGGCGCGCGTGCCCCGTCGCAGGTCGCTTCCCGCGACCTGCGACGAGGCGACAATGAATAGCCGAGGGCGAATAGGCCTGGGGCGCACTTTCGAGGGACTCGGCGCACGGGGGCGCGGCGTAGACCGTCAGGTCCAAGCGACTCGTATCGCAGAAGAGAATCCTCACAACTCGGTAGAGACCTGGGTCGGCCGAGTTCTCTGCCGCAACCACCTTGGTTGGGTCCCTGTGTAGAAGTCCAGTGTCTGTGTGACTTTCGTGTCCGATAATGGACACAGGAGGAAATTCACGAATCATGGCACGCAGACACACCCCTGAACAGGTCATCGCGAAGGTCCGGCAGGGCCAGAAAATGCTCAACGACGGCCACCCGATGATCGAGGTCGTCAAGGAACTCCAGGTCACCGAAGCGACCTGGTACCGGTGGCTGAACCAGTACGGGTCCGAGAAGAACGCCGAGGCGTCCAAACGGACCAAGGAGCTGGAGAAGGAGAACGCGCGACTCAAACGGCTGCTGGCGGAGAAGGAACTGGCCATCGACATCCTCAACGAGGTGGCCAAGGGAAAATTCTGAGCCCCGAACCCCGCCGCCGTGCCGTGCGCATGGCGGTGGAGAAGTTCGGGGCCTCCGAGCGTTTCGCCTGCAAGATCCTCGGCCAAAACCGGTCTGCCTTCCGGAAGAAGAAACCCGATACGAGCTTCGAGGAAACACGGCTTCGCGGCGCCCTACGCGCCATCGCGATCAAGCACCCGACATGGGGATGGCGGAAAGCCCGCTGGTGCCTGCTCGCCCAGGAGTGGGCTGGAATGGCGCTCAACAACAAGCGCGTACGCCGGCTCTGGCGCGAGGAAGGCCTCGTCTGTAAACCCAAGGCGCGGAAGAAACGCCGGGCCGGTCCCGGCGCCGGGGAGCAGAACCGGCTGACGGCCGAATACCCGATGCACGTGGTCAGTTTCGACTTCCAATCCGACGTGACTTCCTGCGGGCGGCACATCCGCTTCTTCAATGTCATCGACGAATACACCCGCACCGCGCTGGCCATCATCGCGCGCCGGTCGTTCACAGCCTCCGACGTGGTCGCAGCATTGGAGAACATCATCGCCGAAACCGGCACCGCCCCGACCTACGTCCGCTGCGACAACGGTCCCGAATTCACCGCCGCCGCACTGATCAACTGGTGCAACACCGTCGGCGTGGGCACCGCCTTCATCGACCCGGGTTCACCGTGGCAGAACGGTTTCGTCGAATCGTTCAACGCCCAGTTCAGAAGGGAACAACTCTCGGGAGAAATCATGGACACGATGGCCGAAGCGACCTATCTGGCCGAGGAATGGAAAGCTATCTACAATCATGAACGGCCCCACGGATCCCTCGATGGCATGACGCCAAACCGCTACTGGGAAAACTGGACTCAAGAAAACCAACTAGCTATCGCATAGGTGCTGGACTGCTAACGGGGGCCCAACCAACCTGACCAAAACGCATGGGTCTGGAAGGCGCAGTCATGTCCTCCGGCAATGCGCTCGCTCCCCGCATCGACCATCTTCCGACTGTAGGGCCTCATGCAGGAGATTTGAATGTCATCGACATCTCTCGCACTGACAAGATCGCAAACAGGTCGTGCCGATCAGAATTTCCCCAACACGTGGCAGCGATTCGCACGATGCAACACCTACGACACAGATATCTTCTTCCCGCCCGAGAACGAGGCCGCGACCGAGCGCGCACAACGTGAGCTTCTTGCCAAGCGGATTTGCCGAGAATGCCCTGTGCTGCTTCTTTGCCGGACGCAGGCGATACGCACGCGGGAAAATTATGGAATCTGGGGCGGTCTGGCCGAGCGTGAGCGGCTACATCTCCGGCGGCACCCGGGCGCAGTACGACCAAGTGAGCCGCGCCATGGCCCGAAATAGATTCCATCGTAAGCAAGGGGGCGGCGAGCACCTTCATGTCCTGCTTGCACTGCCCTTGACCCGCCATCTTGAACTCGGTCGTCTTTCAGCACCACGGCTGAGTAGAAACACCGGGCAGTCTGTCTCAACTGTTGCAACGATGTTGCGTTTGGGAAAATAACAACCCAAACGCCGCCTGGGGGTGGCGCCGTACGCGCGGAGCGTATTGACTCAGCCGTGGCGATTTGTGCCCCGCGTGCACGCCTCCATCGATTCTGACCGAACCAGTCGACTCCACATCGAACCTAAGTGCTTCAAAGTGGGCAGCAGTTGCATCAGATGCAACGTGCGCGCCCTGTCATCTACGTCGAAACTCATCGACGCACCGAGTAGGAGTGAGCATGGCCACAAACCTCAATTCACCGTCCGACCCTCCAAGAACATCGGTTCCGGAAGGAGCGGCCAAACCCACACCCCGAGTCCTCCGCCGGGTCGTAACAGCAAGCTTCGTCGGCAACTTCGTCGAATGGTTCGACTACGCCGTATACGGCTATCTCGCGACCGTCATCGCGACCGTTTTCTTTCCAGAATCAGAGCCTGCGACGGCTCTTCTGGCCACATTCGCGGTGTTCGCAATCTCGTTCATCATCCGGCCGATCGGCGGACTCGTATGGGGCCACTTCGGTGACAAAATCGGACGCCGTGCGGCGTTGTCGCTATCCATCCTCATCATGTCGGCGTCGACGTTCTGTATCGGTCTGATTCCCGGATTCGACCAGATCGGTTACTTCGCGCCGGTTCTGTTACTGCTGGTACGGATAGTGCAGGGTTTCTCCGCCGCCGGTGAGTACGCGGGTGCCTCGGCATTCCTCGCTGAATATGCTCCAGACCGCAAGCGCGGACTGTTCACCAGCGTGGTACCAGCATCGACAGCCGCCGGACTCCTGTTCGGATCCTTGGTTGCCGCGGCTCTGACAGGCCTGCTGTCGACTGAGCAGCTCAACAGTTGGGGCTGGCGTCTACCATTCCTGTTCGCGGCACCAATGGGTCTTATCGGTCGTTACATTCGGCTGAAACTCGAAGACACCCCAAAGTTTCAAGAGATGGAGCGGGGAATGAAGACCAACGCTCCTCTGTCGATCCTATTCTCCCATCATCGCCGCGCTATGTTGATCGCATTCGGCGTCACATGCCTGAACGCGGTTGGCTTCTATTTGATCCTGAGCTACATGCCCACGTATCTGTCCGAAGTATTGAACGTGGGCCGCACTGCCTCGTTCGTCGCTTCGTCGATTGCATTGACTTGCTACATATTGTTCATCTTCGGGATGGGTGCACTGTCGGATCGGTATGGACGAAAGCGGGTTCTTATCGCCGCCTCTATTTTCTTTGCCGTGTTCACGGTCCCATTGTTCAGTGCTCTCGGTGCAGTCGGCCTCGTGGGGATGGTCCTCATTCAGATCGTTCTGTGCGCGTTTCTGACCATGAACGATGGCACCCTACCGACGTTCCTCTCCGAGATCTTCCCGACGCAGGTGCGCTACAGCGGTTTTGCCTTCAGCTTCAACACGGCGAACGCGCTGTTCGGCGGGACCGCCCCCTTCGTCGCCACACTGCTGATCGAGGTTACTGGCAGCAAACTCGCCCCGGCGTGGTATCTGGTCGCCGCCGCGCTCGTGGCGATGGGGTCGATGCTGATGGCTCGAGAAACTTCACGCCAACCCCTCCCCGACGCCTGACCTCATCAATCCCGTTCGGACTACGTAAGCTGCCCGGTCCGTCACTTTGAACTGTGCGAGCCGTGGTGTGAGTCCAGTCGTACTCAACCCTCCCAACCAGCCCCCGATCGCACCTCTACGGCCCGTCATCGGTCGAAAACCTCTGATCGTGGGAAAGCGACAGTCGAGTTACCGCGAAGACTCGACCCCGTCAAACCGAGGCAGCTCTCGAAGGACACCGCAGCCGAGCTCAACGGAATTCACGCGGTCGGTAGCAGACTTCGCGGCCGGGCGTTCGTCGACGGGCAGGGTTTAAGAGTGCTTTCGCATGGCAACGGTCGCGAGGCCGGACAGGAACCGATGATGGTCAACGCCACGGTCCACGGCATGGTGTGTGTGTGGACGGAATCGGTCAACGTGGTGTTGAGAACAGCACGTTGTTCCCGTTGGATCTAAAGCGCAACAGTCGACTCGAAGGCCCGCAGGTAGCTGAAGGAGCACAACGATAATGAGCGTAGACGGCGCTGCCCGCTACGAAGACGGGGACGCCGAGGCAAAGCCATCGTCGTCGGTTTTGCTTAATGGTCTACGGCTACTCGAGTCCTTTTCGATCGCCGAACCGGTTCTCGGGGTCACCGATATTGCACGCAAAGTGGACCTACACAAAAGCACCGTCTCTCGCATGCTGTCCACCCTGGAAGGTGCTGGCTACGTCGAGCGTCACGAGGACACCGGCCGCTACCGACTCGGACTCGGACTCATTGCACTAGCCGGACCATTACTGGCCACTATGGATGTGAGGCGGGTTGCGCTTCCCGAGCTGGAGCAGCTGTCCGCTCGTACTGGCGAGACAAGTGCACTCATGCTGTGGAATGGCCACGAGGCCGTGGTCGTCGAACAAATTTCTAGCCCCAAACAGGTAAAGCACACCGCGGCTGTGGGAACCAGGTACGACACCTACGCGAGTTCATCCGTCCAGGTGTTCCTCTCCGAGATGCCCCCGGCAGAGATCGAACGGCTCTTCGACCGGCGACTGCTCGTCGGTCCAGACAAGCAGGAATCACGGGACGAATATCTCGACGAATTGAACACGACACGAAGGCGCGGATACGCCATCAACGATGGCCGGACGTCCATCGAAGAGGTCGGCATCTCGGCACCCGTGCGCGATCATCGCGGGGTCATGGTCGCCGCCGTGATGTTGTCTGCACCGCGTTTCCGGGTAACCGAGTCCATGCTCGAAGCGTTCGGGCTCGGCGTCGCGGAATCCGCTTGGCGTGTGTCGGCACGACTCGGGGCACCATCGACATCTCGGGTCTGAAAACTGGCGAGTTCTGTTGCCGCACCGTCCAGACGTAATGACGACTAAAAGCTGAGGCAGCGAGCGACCAGTTGGAAATCGATCTTCGCGCGGCCGCGATCAGCTCGAAACTATGCGCGAGCAGATTGTGCTCGGGATTGTCGTCCGTTTCTGGCAGTGTCGTCGCTTCACGCATCTGGGTTCTCCGAGCGTTTATCGTTCAAATCGAGTGCCCGTCGTCCGATCCTCCGACGTCGCCGCCTCGGATGAACGCGCGAGATAAGCCGCGACCGCATCCGGGGCACCGCGACTGTTACCGAGCAGGCGACGGTGCTGGCACCAGGCAGCGCTGAGACGCTAAAACCCCCCGCGGTTGAGGACGAACTGTCCACCCACCACAGTCGCCACAGCTGACACATCACCGGTCTGCTCAATTGGCAGACCCACGACGTCGTGGTCCAGCACCGTGAGATCGGCATCCATGCCGGTTGCCAGTGTTCCTAGATGGGTCTCGTCGTGGGTCAAAAAGGCGCTGTCTGCGGTCAGCGCATGCAGTGCAGTGCGTGGGTCGAGTTTTTGTGCCTCGCCCAGCACTGAACCGCCGCTGGTCAGCCTTGTTACCGCGGTACGGAAGGTGGCCAGAGCGTCCATCGGCGTGATGGGGCAATCGGAGTGCATCCCGAAGTGGAGCCCACCGTCGTACGCGTCGCGGGTGGGGTCGATCCGCGCGGCACGTTCAGCGCCAAGGAAGCGGTCGCGATGCCGGTCGCCCCAGTAGTAGACATGGTTGGCAAATATCGATGCGGCGGAACCGGATTCGACCAGTGACGAGATGTCTTCGGGCGACGCCATCTGCAGGTGTTCCACGCGGTGCCGCGGATCGGGCTGGCGCGAGAGTCGGCGTAGAGCGGTGAACGCGTCCGCCACGGTGGAGATGGCGTGATCACCGTTGGCGTGGACTGCGCACTGGCCGCCGGCGTCGTCGACTCGTTGCAAAAGCTCTAGCAGCTCCTCGGGGGAATACAGAAGCTCTCCGCACTCGGTGTCCAGGCAAGAGTAGGGCTCCTTGAGTGCACCAGAAAGCCCCTGAATGGAGCCGTCAGACCAGAACTTTGCGCCTGCTACTCGGTAGTTGCCCGCAGCCGGCTGAGCGAAAAGGTTCGGCGATTCGTCCAAATATTGGAAAGCGAGATCTGACCTGACGTATCCGGTTACCCGAACCGGCAAATTGCCTTCCGCTGCCAGCTTTCTCCACGCCTGTAGTTCCAGGTCCCCGGCCATGATCCCTACGCCCAGGTCATGGATGGAGGTGATTCCCCGCTCCGCGGCTACCTCCATGGCGTAGAGAGCCGCGCTTCGTACATCGGCGGCAGAGGTCTGCGGCACGGCACCGAGAAGAGCGTGCACCGCACCCATCTCCCACATGAGGCCAGTGAGATTGCCGTCGTCGTCTCGCACGAACCGACCGTCGGAGGGGTCGGGTTTGTCCTTATCAATCCCAGCTAGCTCCAGTGCCCGCGAGTTGGCGGCGACGAAGTGCCCTGATATGTGGGAAACGATGACGGGCACTTCGCGGCTGACCGAACCCACGGAAAATGTCCGGAAGCGTCATGGCCGGGGAAGCCAATGATCGTGCCGATGGAGTAGACCTCTCCCACCAGCATGATGAACACGACCACCGACCCGAAGCTGCGCCCGCCGACAAGGAAATCGGCCGTCGACTTGCCGGCACCGATGCGGGAGTAGAGGCCTATGCCGACGGCAATCAGCAGGACGATCACGAACGTGAGGATTGTCATGGGGAAACCTCTGCGCGTACCTCGTCGAGGTCGTCGAGGTGGTAGTCCGCATCTTTGTCGAACAACCTCCAGCTGATCCACATGAGCAGGCTCGTGACCGGGAACATGATGAACATGAAAGCCAGGATCAACGGGACACCGAAAACAGTTGCCGTCGATCCGCCGAGCAGCAGAACTCCCACCGTCACAAGCAAAACGGGCGTAATAAGCGCGATGAAGACGCTCGCCATCTTAGGAACCATGAGTTACCTTCCGTGTTGTCCTTCTCGTGGTCTATGTCACAAGAATGCTGGGCAACAGTGGCCACGACAAGATCCAGTAATCGGGTACTCGACCAGTCCAGAAATGCCTGCCACTAGTTAGGCTCGTCATATGGCCAGGACGCGACAACACACTCCGAACGACCTGGCCTTGGTCCAGGCACCGCTGGGCACGCCACTGCACCTTCGAGTTCGTCGCACCGTCGAAGACTTCATCGCGTCCGGTATCTGGCCCACAGGTGCGCGGATCCCCTCCAGCCGGCAGATCGCCGAGCAGCTCGGCGTGTCCAGGACCACCGTCCAGGTCGCGTACGACGGTTTGCTCGAGGACGGGTTCATCGTCGCGAAGCCGCGGTCCGGGTACTTCGTCCACCACCAGATCAATGCCGTAGCCGTCGACGAGTTCACCAGCTCGGGCGTGCGCGCCGATCGAGCCGCCATCGACTGGGCCCAGATGGCATCCTCAACTGACCCGGTGCTACCCGAGCTGGACAGAGAGCCTCGATGGTGGGCCTTCGAATACCCCTTCGTCACCGGCCAGCACGACCCCGCACACTTCCCCGCTGCAGCATGGATGCGAGCACTCAAAGCGTCGCTGGGCACGGACGAGCACCGCCACGCCAGCCTCGACGATGTACTCGTAGACGACCCTCTGCTGGTGGCCACCATCTGCGAGCAGATCCTGCCGGCGCGCGGAATTTTCACTGAGCCCGACAATGTACTGATCACCCTGGGGAGCCAACAAGGCCTACAACTTCTGGCCGAAAGCCTGCTCCAGGAGGGCGACACAGCGGTCGTAGAAAGCCCTGGATACCTCGACGCCCGGCATGTCTTCTCGCGCGCGGGCACAAATCTGCAATATCTTCCCGTAGACAGCTACGGTGCCGTCCCACAGGAGTCCTACTCGGGAGCCAAGGTGGTCTACCTGACCCCCAGTCATCAGCACCCCACCAATGTCACGTTGACGGCCAGACGGCGTCTGGATTTCATCAACGACGCCGCACGTCATAACTTCATCATTGTCGAAGACGATTACGATTCTGAGCTGCGCTATCGGGGGCAACCTTCTCCAGCAATGGCAGCTCTCGACTCCAGCGGACGAACAATATATCTAGGCACCATGTCCAAGGTCCTCGCACCCGGTATTCGGGTGGGCTTTCTGGTGGGTCCACCTCCGGGGCCTTGACCCCGCGGGTTGGACACGCTTGATCCTGGTCTCAGACCAGGGAAAGCGAGAAGATCTAACCCGATGGCAAAGAAAAATTACTCCGAAGAGTTCCGCCGCGACGCAGTCGAGCTGTACCGCGACACCGGCGGCGCGACCGTAGCCGGGATCGCCGCCGATCTCGGCGTATCCCACGGCTCCCTGACCACATGGCTGAGAAATGCGGGTATCACAATCCGCAGACCCGCCGCCACCGCTCCGGGGCCCGGCACCGGCGAAACACCCGAACAGGAAGCCGCCAGGCTCCGCGCCGAGGTCGCACACCTACGCGCGGAGAAAACCAAGCTCGAAACCGAACGAGACATCCTGCGGTCGGCGGCCAAATATTTCGCCGGAGAGACGAACTGGTGAACCGCTTCCAGTTCGTCGCAGACCACTCCGACACCTACCCGGTGAAGCGGTTGTGCCAGGTCATCGATATCGCCCGCTCGTCGTACTACGCATGGATCAACGCCGCCGAGAAACGAGCCGCCCGGGCCGCAGCCGACGCTGAACTCGCCGACAAGATCCGCGCCGTCCACACGGTGG
>NZ_BCWH01000010.1:0-23307 GCF_001653035.1 Rhodococcus sp. YH3-3
TCGCCGCCTTGCCAGCTTGCGATGACCGAGTTGGTTGTGCCCAAGTCGATGCCTACAGCAGTTGTCATGACTCAATTCCTTTCGATCGGCCCGGCCGTTGAGCAAGTGCGATTCCGCCCGCAACTTCGCTCGATGTCGGCAAGGACTTCGTAGTTCCCTGGTTTTGGCGAGTGGATTGGGTGAAGTCACGGAGACCGAGCAGGGCGCCGATAACGGCGCCCGACACCAATCCGTGGATGGCGGGCGTGAGGCTCGTGAGCGGCCGAGGGTAAGGGTTTCCGCCACTGTGCTTTGACATCACGCCCCTCAGCGTTGATGTTGTGGGGTTCGCCGGGCCTGTGTGTACTGACAGGGCCCGACCGCCGGTCAACCGGTTGAGCTCACGAACCACCCAGCCATGATGAGTCTTTTCGTCCACCTAAAGGGCGTCAACAACATTCGCCTGATGGGCGGGGCGCAACGGGGCAGTGGCGACCACACCTGCCCTTGATCGAAGATGCCCGCCGGAACCCGATCGAAGCGGCCATCGCATGAAACTCCGAGTATCGGCTTCGACACGAAAACTCGAGTGTCGGCCGCTACTGCGGTACGTCCACACTACCGCAGCGCATGCAAAAGGAGAACTCCCTTTGCGAAAGATCGTCACAGTCAGTGAACAGCAGCTCCGTTGAACCCGGACGAGATTCATTGTAGTTCTATCGAATCTCCTTGTGACAGAAAGGTAATGAGCCACTACTGGTCGGTTCCAATTGGTTGCGAGTAGGTGGCGCACACCCGCGTGCTGCACGGTTCAACGTCCCGTTCTGTGGCTGGTCAACAGACCGCTCAGGCGGGAGCTATTGCAATTCAACATGTTTCGGCCACCATCACTACGGGACTTACGTGGTTCTCGTCTATTCCTGTGCTACATCCTTTGGCAGGATTTCGATCGAGGGGTCGGTTTGCTCTCGCCCCCGTGGTGGCGCAGGTGTGCCAGGTCTGGCCGTGGTTGTGTTCGTCTCGGCTCGGAGCCGCCTCAGGGATGCAGTACGACTTTGGTCCAACCGTCGTCGTGAGCGTCGAAATGCTGGTAGCCGGATTCGGTTTCGCCGAGCGGGCTTGGCCGGCGTCAATTCACCTGACGCGCGGATGAAACAGAGCTCACAGCGCCGCCACGGCCGCCTCGGCGACGGTCTTGTCCTGCTCCCCGGTGCCGCCGCTGACGCCGACAGCGCCCACGACCTGGCCGTTGTGCCGCAGAGGCACACCGCCTGTGAAGATCATGATGTGTCCGCCGTTGGAGGCGTGTATCCCGTAGAACTGCTCGCCCGGGCCCGCGTTGGCCGCGAGGTCCTCGGTCGAGACGTCTAATGCCCGCGCGGTGAACGCCTTGTTGATCGAGATGTCGATGCTGGCGATCCAGGCACCGTCCATTCGCACGTGAGCCACGAGGTTGCCGCCGGCATCGACCACCGCAATGTTCGACGGCGACTCGATCTCGGTGGCTTTGGCCTGTCCTGCGGCGATGATCCGCTGCGCATCGTCGAGGGACACCGAGGTCTGGTTCACGGTCATGACGCACCTGCCCCGAGCTTCGCGAACTGCTCGACGATGGCCTGACGGAACGCAGGAAGGTCGTCGGGCGAGCGGCTCGAGATCAGGTTCCCGTCGATCGCGACCTGTTCGTCTACGACTTCTACTCCTCCGGCCCCGTCGGCAGTCGATATCGCTATCTGCTTGCCCTGCAGTGGAATTGGCATCGTTGTGCTCCTCTCGGTTCTGGCCGTGTCAGGGATGCAGGACGACTTTGGTCCAGCCGTCGTCGCGAGCGTCGAAGTGCTGGTAGCCGGATTCGGCTTCGGCGAGCGGGAGTTCGTGGGAGATGATCCAGGAGGGCTTTGCCCGGTCTTCGTGGATGAGGTCGCGCAGTTGCCGGTTGTAGTGTTTGACGTTCGCTTGTCCGGTGCCGATCTTCTGGCCCTTGAACCAGAATTTGCCCATGTCGAAGGCGATCTTGCCGTTGCGCTCGAGTTCGTCGGGGCCGTTCTGGTCCTGGGGAAGGAAGATGCCGACCACCCCGATGTGGCCGGTGAAGCGCACCGAATCCACGAGCCGGTTCATCGTCATGGCGGCGTCCTCGTGGCCTTGCGGGTCGTGTGCCTGATAGCCGACGCACTCGCACCCCTTGTCTGCGCCTTTCCCGTTGGTCTGCTCGAGGACCTGCTCGACGGGGTCGCCCTTCGAGTCGTCGATGGGGACGACGCCGATCTCTTCGGCCAGGCGTAGCCGGTCGGGGTGACGGTCGACGATCATCACCTTGCTCGCTCCCTGGATCATCGCTGAATACGCGGCCATCAAACCGACTGGGCCAGCGCCGTAGACCACCATCGAATCGCCGGGTTGCATGTCGGCCAGGCGGGTGCAATGCCATCCGGTCGGGAAGATGTCCGACAGCATCACGTAGTCGGTTTCCTTGTCCTGGGCATCCTCGGGCAGTCGCAGACAGTTGAAGTCGCCGAACGGCACTCGCAGATATTCCGCCTGTCCGCCCCAGAACGGACCCATCCCCGCGAAACCGAATGCAGCGCCGGCCATCTTCGGATCGGGGTGCACCGTCAGGCAGAATGCGGTCAACCCTTCCTCGCAGTTTCGGCAGAAGCCGCAGCCGATGTTGAACGGCAAGCACACTCGATCCCCTGGCGATACTTTGACCACTGCACTGCCGACTTCGGCGACGATGCCCAAGTTTTCGTGACCGAGGACCATTCCGGGCTCCAGATCGGTGCGGCCTTCGTACATGTGTAGATCCGACCCGCAGATGTTGGTGCTCGTGATCTTCACCAGCACATCTGTCGGATTCTCGATCCGCGCATCGGGCACGTCCTTGACGTGGACCTCTCGAGGCCCGTCGTATACAAGCGCTTTCATCGCGGCACTCCCTTGTCTTGTAGCTGCGGCTTTCCGGTTGATCTCGTCGGCCGCAGGCGTCCACGCGTGAGCGACCGACCGAATGAATCGTGCTGTTCGGGGAAGGTCCACGGCGCGCAGAAGTGAAGACCGCACCAAAATGTCGGCGCACCAACATTTTTCCTGCCATCGACGCAACTGCGGCTGCATCCAGGCATCGCATTCCCTTACCATGGAGTCTCCTCCTTCGGCTCCACGATCGCTAGGGGGTTGGGATCGGTTTCCTCGAACGGTGGGTTTGGGTACCTTCCATTAACCGATGGATGGTGTGATGCTTGACAGTGTTCACCACCTCGAAGAGGAGATCCGATATGGCCACCAAGGCGCTGCTGGTCCGACTTGAAGCGAAGCCCGGCAAGGAAGAAGCGGTCGAGGAATTCCTCCGATCGGCACTGCCGCTCGTCGAGCAGGAGCCCGGCACGAAACCCTGGTTCGCGGTGCGGTTCGGGCCCTCGTCGTTCGGCATCATCGACGCATTCCCGGACCAAGTTGCCCGCGAGACACATCTCAATGGTCCGGTCGGCAAGGCCCTCGGCGAACGCGCCGACGAACTCTTCGCCGCGCCGCCCGAAATCAGCTACCTCGACGTTCTCGCTGAAAAAGTCTGAACAACCGACTGGAAAATGTCTTGTCGATGCCGGTCACATTCGGTTGTGAATACAGTTGTGCCACAGCCATACCCGAATCACGGTAGCTTTGCCGGCGTGCGCGGCTGTGGCGTACTGTCCGTCGCTCGCTTCCACCCAGGTATCGGTAGATCACGAGCAGGGACTCAGTCGAGTCAACTCGCTACCCGTGTAGGAAGAGCATTTCAAACTCGTTTCATTGCAAAGTGTCTCGAGTTTGAGGTGACCTTCCTGGAGTGAAGTAGGACTCCTTGTTCTTGGAGGAGGGCTTAGTGGAGCACCACGGATCATCGAGCAAGGACGATTGGTGCTAGTCCTGTTGGAAAAGATGGTCATAGACGATGGCAAAGGTGAGGTCGGATGGATTCACCATCACCGTGCGCCGGTCACCGACCTGGGGTGGCACGTTACCTTTGGGCGCCTCGCAGTCAGCGTCGAACGTGTCCAAACCCGGGCCGCTGATACGGACGGTCAGTTCGGCGGTGTCTTGGCCCTCGTTGAGGTCCCGGATGCGGTTGACGGCGAAAATTTCTGCAGTCGCTGCGATACCGACGGTCCGGAATCGCTTTCCTCCCAGCGCCATCCATAGGTACTGACTGCAAGCCCGATTCCGATCGGGAAGGTGAAGACTCCCCACTACACGGCCGGTCGATCGAGTACGTCAACATCCCGGCGGCGAACCGATGAGTTCGACCTGCCGCGGTTTGTCCGTGTTCTTGTTGGACAAACCGACACCCTAAGTGAGGGGGTGGTTTTCGGGTGGCTGTTTCAGGATTGAAAAGCGGTGATGCCGCGTCCCCGTGTGGTTGGCGTCGGAGCGGTGTGAGCCCGGATTGCCGTGGACTGAATATTGTTGCAGTCGTTAGCTGTTCGCCGTTTGATGCGATCTCGTTGTGTGCGGTTTTGTTGGTTGCCGACCATATCATGTTGCCGTTGTTGCAAAGCGCCAGTAGGTGTTTGTTGGCATCAACGATGGCTGAGGTTGGAAACGACATGGACGATCTCCGCTGGCAAAGTATGTAAGGGGTGGTTGGTGCCCCTTGGAGCGCTCGGAATGCTCGTGGGAAGTCGCGGCCACACCTGTTGCCACAGAACCATGGCGATAGGTCACCTGTCGGGTCGGTGCCTGGTGCTGGAAAGGTTCGAACCTAGTCAACAGTTTCCGTCGGCAGTCACTCCCGGTCCTCGACACACTGGTGAATCCTGACACCCCGTGCCTCGTTCGTAGCTCTGTTGCTAACGGTTTCATCCCGTCGAGTCCAGGGAGAGGGGCAGTGTTGACCGACTGCTGGTGGATTGTTCTCAGCTGTCGAAAAGGCCATCTTTGCCCGGAATTTCAGCGCCAACTGTCGCGTAGTTTTTCGAAAGTCGCAGGTTGATCTGACAAATAGATCGGAATCTACAGCCGCCATCGCCTGAAGGTTGGACAAGAATCGGTCATGGTGGGATTCGGGGCGAGCACCAGCGATTATGTCGATGTTGGGCGGCTGCCGAGCGGTTACGGTGTTTGTCGAATCAGTCTCGGAGCCCGACGAACATCCGGCCACGACAAGTGCGACCGTAGCGAGAATCGCAACAGAAAGGATGGGTACGCGGCGACTGTCACGCTGGACTCCGTTTCCTCGGTTTCGCGAGAATTGCCAGGACAACCGGCTCTCAGAATTCACTCTGAGCCACGAGATGCCTGTTTTCGATACCTTCCGCCAGAGAGTGAGCCCGGGAACGCGCGTTGGTGAGCAGCGCTCTGCGGGGCGGCAAACTGAAGGGGCGTCAGCACCAGCTCACCCGAGAAGACGTACATCCCTTGCGATTTTAGAGACCGGCCAGCCCACAAATCGAAGTTTCGCCAGGTCGATCACCACGAGTAACGATCAGTGCCAGCATCTTTCGAACGCACCCAGCTCGACGATTCCGGTGTCACTGCAAAGCCGAGAGAACCGTGTCGACCCGACCACGGAGTGGGCCGTCAAGCTCGACAACTACCAGGGAGTCACACACCTGCATCGGATCGGCGTACACCAAATCCAGCAACGCGTCGTTCACCGCGCGCTGCAGCTCCGGCATCCCCACCGCAGGCAACTTCTGCACTGTTTCGACGGTAATCGGCACCACGACCAGCACGTCGAGAGTACGTAGCGCGGACCTCACAATCGCCGCCTCAATTTCTGCCTCCGGATCGACACCACACGCCGACAAGTACGCCAGGAAGTCGAGCGGCGTGCGATCGAATACAACACCAGAAGAAGGTGTAGTCAGCAATCGCAGTGAACGACGAAGCTGCGCACGGTAATCATCAGCCGAGGGTGGAAACTCGAACTCGCGCCCCTCCTCTTCGAGCACGAAATACGGTTCATCGACCCGAATGTGTCCCGCGAGGCGGCCACACAACTCGTCGACCAGCGTGCTCTTGCCGGTCCCGTGCGGGCCGGATACTCCAATACGCATTAGTGGGGCCCTCTCGAAGAAAGTTACGGAACTACCCGTCAGTTGAGCACCCGTCGACCGCCGGCTCGATACCGACCCCTGGATGCCCCGACCCGCCACCAATTCTCGTTGCACCTCGGTCGAGTCGTACTGAGGGTATCGAGGTGAGATCGGATCACCGTGGTGATCTGCTCGGAGTCGGTGGGCATCTTCGACGACTGCCTGCCCTCGGAAGTGGGATCTGCTGAACTGATCGTGCATCCCGAGAGCAGCACTGCTGCAAGGGCTCCGCCGAGGAGGATCGATTCCACCGATCGCCGGCGGTAGTGGTTTATGGGTGGATTCACCGAAACTCCTTCATTCGTGAACATGTTGCGCCCGGAAAGTCATCCAGCCGTCGGTCAGAAGACAAACGCGGCGGACAGCAGAGCAAGGCTGAGGACCGCGGTGGCATTGGCGGCGCGAACAAAGACGTACTGCTCCGCATCCTCGGCGCCGAGACACAGCGGGGTCAGCTGCAAGGCCAGCGACAACATCCCGGTGTCGTGTGCACCGAGAGCGAACAATTGTCGAGCATCCATCAGCGGTATCCAATCCCGTTGCAGTCCAAAGGAACAACGAGCTCGTCACATGCGCGAACGTAGACTCGGCGAGAGTTCTCCGCACCAGCGGCCGAACTCCTGAACCGAGGATGCAGTCGAGAAGCTGCAGGGGGAGATTTCAGCATCTGGTGAGGACTCCCCGGCAAAATGCGACACAAAACGTCGCTACCTCAGGTTCGGGTGGTTGGGCCGAATCGCAATCCGCGGAGCAGTCGGCGGTAGGAGAAGCGGTCGTCCCAAATGCGAAGCAGGCCGTTTGCGAATGTGTAGTGGCCGTCTACGTCGAGGTGCATGGCAAACCATCCGATGCGGATGATCTCTCGTCGCCGGGAGGACACGGTGTTGTGGTCGGTGGTCATCGTGAGCACTTCCACGACCTCGTACCTGGTGATCAGGCGAGAGACGATCGTGAGCGCCCGTTCGACGCGTTTGCTTCCACGCACGCTGGGCAGGCCGGTGTTGCGCCATTCGATGTCGGGATCGACGAGTGCGCGCACGGCATCGGCGTCCATTTCCTCCAGTGCGATCAGCAGGTCCACCACCCGCGATGTCAGTTGATCGTCGTTCAACAGGTACTCCGGTCGTCGGGAATTGTGTTTTCTCATCGGTGGATTCATGTGGTGACCGTCAGGCAGGGACTGTTGCTCCGCGAAACGCACAGGAGCATCTTGCCGGCGGCGCGCTCGGCTGGGCTCAACGAATTGTCACGATGATCGACGTCGCCGTCGCTGACGTGGACCATGCAGGTGCCGCAGAAGCCCTGACGACATGAATAGGGGGCTTTCGGGTTCACACGCAGCACCGCGTCCAGTGCGGTCTGGTCGGCGGCGACATCGATGACCTGACCGGTGCGAGCCAGTTGGATGCGGAAGGGTCGTCCATCGACGACCGGTGCGGCGGAGAAGCGTTCGGCGTGCACTTCCACACCGGGCTCGTTGCGCACACTAGCTGTGATCAGGTCCAGCATCGGGACCGGACCGCAACAGTAGATCGCGTCGCCGCTGCGGACATTCGGCGGGAGAAGATCATTCGCTGCGGGTAGGCCGTATTCGTCGTCGGTGCGGATGGTGACCCGATCACCAAACGGCGACAATTCCTCGAGGAACGGTAGTGTGCGGCGCTCGCGACCGACGTACATCAGCGACCAATCCAGGCCCATGCGCTCCGCCTCGCGGACCATCGGCAGTATCGGTGTGATGCCGATGCCACCCGCCACGAAGTGAACGCGCTTCGCGCGCTCGATTCGCCCGGGTTCGACGAACCCGAATGCGTTGCGTGGACCGCGAACGCCGACGACGGTACCGACTGGCAACTCGTCGTGGACCTCGTTCGATCCGCCGCCACCATCAGGAATCCGGCGTACCGCGATCCGGTAGCAGCGTCGATCGGCGGGATCGCCGCACAGCGAGTACTGACGTACCCGTCCCGAGGGCAGGTACAGGTCGAGGTGTGCCCCGGGATACCACCGTTCGAGGTCGCTGCCGTCAGGTGCTCGCAGTTCGAGACTGACCACGTCGTTGTCGGTGGCCACCGTCGTGCGCTCCGACACCGTGAGCGTTGTCTTGTACTCGTCGATCCGGTTTTCCGGTGGCTCGTCGCGATGAATCAAGACCGCCAACTTGACCTGCGTGGAGACCAGGACATCCAGAATGCGCAGAATCGAGTCGCGGCGCTTGCCGCGACGTAGGTCGACCGGGATCTCGCGGGGGGCCGGCCACCGCTGTGTGAGTTCGGGCGCGTTGGGTGTCATGTGTTGACCCGCTTGGCCGCTGGCGATTGCGCGACGTAGGCGAGGGCCTGGGCGGTGGACCCCACACCGTCGGGGTGAAATCCCGGCACGAACGTCGACACACCGCTCCAGAACCATTTCGATACACCAGGCACCAGTCCGCGGCGTCCGGCGCGGACGAATTCCAGTAGCAATCGTGGATAACCGATGTTCGGCGTGTTGGGGTCGTTGCGACTCAGATACATCGCAGCACGGAGCAACCACCCCAAAAAGATTGGCCACGTGATGATCATGGAGATACAGCGGCGAAAGTAGCCGACTCCGAAGTACGTGGCGACCTCGTGTGCCACGGCACGATGCTCGACCTCTTCGGCCCCATGCCACCGATAGAGGTCAAGCATCTGCGGATCCGCGCCGAATTTCTCCAAGTCCGCGTTCAACGCCCAGTCGCCCACGAACGCGAACATATGCTCCGAAGACGCGCAAATCCCGAGACGCTCGATCAGACGCTGCCGGATGGCCCGCGGATCGGGGTCGTCACCGACGCCCAAAGTTCTACGGAAGAAATACTGCATCTGGCGGTTGAACGGGGCCGGGTCGATCCCGTGCCGTGTGAACACCTGATTCATGACCTCGTCATGCGCCTCTGCGTGCAGCAGTTCTTGACCCATGAAACCGAGCATGTCCTCGCGAAGCTTCTCGTCGTGCACGTCCGGGAGGGCCTGCTCGAAGGCCTGGATCATCATCCGTTCGCCCTCCGGGATGACGAGGTTCATCGAGCTGAGGAGGTATGAGGCGATCGGCTCGTTCGGCAACCACACCAAAGGCGCTTTCTCCCAGTCGAAATCGACTCGCCGCGGACGGATCGCTACCCGGCCGGGCGGTGCGATCGGACTCTGTGTCAGTCCACTCGTAATTCGCATGACCACTCCTCATTCATAAGTACGCAGCAGTACTTATGAATGAGCATGGCGATCTACCCTTGGCTTGTCAACACCGGACTACGAAGGGTTGGACGAGAGATCCAGTACCCGTTCAAGGAAGGACATGATCGGCGCATGAAGATTCATGTACGAATTCGACCCGTCAACCACCTGGCGGTAGAACAACTCGTTGCAACCGCCGATCGCCGCGAGAAACACTTCACGCCCCGGGGCTTCTGAAGACTTGGACGAGTAGCCGACGAGCAATGCATCGGCGAGCAGTTCCACGTACTCGTTGCGCTTCGCCACCCCGGCCGGGCCGGCCACAGGTAGGTCCACCACCCAGGCTCGTACGAACTCCGGTTCGGACGAACACGTCTCGAGATACTTCTCGATGACAGCCGAAAGCTGTTCGTGTAGAGATAAATTGGCGGTCGAGCTTTGTGTCGAGGTGATGTTGGAGACGATCACCTCGATGCCGGCGTCGATCGCCGCGATCAAGCACGCTTCTTTGCTCTCGAACTGCTTGTAGAAAGCTTGACGAGACACCCTGGCACGCCCGACGACGTCGGCGATCGTGGTCGAGGCGATCCCCTTCTCCGCCGTCGACGAGATCACCGCACGCAGAATGCGATCGCGTTGCGCGTCTTGGACCTCGTCCACAGCCAGTCGGCCGCGGCCACGCGGCAACCCGGGGAGGTCGCGATCGAACGATCCAGCCAGCCTGCGCATACCGAAATCGTAGCCCGCCTGGCGCCATCGGTTCTCTCGCTCACCACGTCTGTGGACCAACCGCCATGCGAGTGGACCGATGTCGAGTGGAATTGCCCCCGTGGTGCTCTGAGGCAATCTCCCATCGCGACACGGTTGCGTCCAGTTCGTCGTTTCTCCGTGGTGGGGCTGCTCCCTGTGACGAGTCCAGCCGTGGTGCGGCGGAGGGCATCGAAAAGCCTCCTGCATCGACGAAGGCCGTCCGCTGTATTGCATGGTCGTGGAGTGTTGCCTCGTGGAGTGTGAGCACGGGTGTGACACAAGCGTTCAGGCCGTCGAAGACCTCGACCCAGGCGTCGCGATCGTGTGTGGCGAAGGTTCTGCCGAAGCGTTCGGACAAGTCGTCCCAGTTCGATTGGTCCCAGCGATTCGGCAACGAGGCGGGATCCAATCCGAGTCCGAACACGAAGCGGTCGTAGTACACGTCTTCGAGGGCCCCTACCGCCATGTACCTGTGGTCTGCGCACTCGTACGCGCGGTAGAACGGGGCAGATCCGTCGAGGAGGTTGGTTCCACGACGGGCTGACCAGCGGCCGGCATGCTGCCACGATCGGACGAGCGCAGTCAACGAACTGGCGCCGTCGACCATCGCTGTATCCACCACCTGGCCTCGGCCAGTGCGTTCTCTTTCGTGCAGCGCGGCAAGTACTCCTACGAGCAGGAACATCGATCCGCCGCCGAAGTTCCCGACGTAGTTCAGCGGCGGTGACGGCGGCCCGGAAGCCGGTCCGAGCTGTTCGAGCGCGCCCGAAAGCGCAAGGTAGTTCAGGTCGTGCCCGGCTTCTCGGGCCATCGGTCCCTTCTGGCCCCAGCCACTCATTCGGCCGTAGATCAGCCCCGGATTGTCCTGCAGGCAGATCTCGGAGCCCAGGCCGAGCTTCTCCATCGTGCCGGGCCGAGAGCCCTCCATCAGGACGTCCGCTCGGCCGATCAGCCTGCGCACCTTGGCGAGATCTTCGGTCTTGGTCAGATCTGCAGTGAGTTCGGTCCGCCCCCGGAGCATCCCCGCATTCGCATCGTCGATTCCGTCATCTGCTCCCATCGAGATGGGGCGCACGATGCGCACGACATCGGCGCCAAGATCTGCCAACATCAGACCGGCGTGCAGTAGCGGCCCTATGGCCTCCATTTCAATGACCCGGATACCCGACAGCGGCCCGCCGTGCACTCCGCCGGTGGCTTCTTCCTGCATGATCACCCTCGCGCGGTCGGAGTCGGGACCGACTCGGAGCGTGCCGGCTCGGTACGAAAATCTGCCGGGTCGACTCGGTAGGTCATGGCCCAGTAGTCGTTGATCCGCCACGGAAGGACCGACACGACGCGACCGTCCGGGTTTCGGTACCAGTTCTCCATTGCCGGATGGGTCCAGACCATCTGTGCGTGCTGTCGGTCGACGGCCTCGTTGTATCGATCGTTGACCTCGGCCCGGCACTCCATCGCGCCGAGGTTTTCCGATTGCATCAACTTCAAGGCATCCATGATGTAGCGGACCTGACATTCCAGGATCGTGATGAAGCTCCCCCCATGTCCCAGGCCGGTGTTCGGTCCGGTCATGACGAAGAAATTGGGGAAGTCAGGAACTGTGATTCCCAGGTAGGCGCGCGCGTCGTGCTCGCCCCAGATTTCTCCGGTGGACCGGCCGGATCGACCGACGATGTCCATCGGGTAAAGAACGCGCACACTGTGGAAACCCGTCGCCATGACAATGACGTCCAGCTGGTGCTCGACGCCGTTCGTGTCGACGAGTCCAGAAGGTGTCAGGGCGTCGACTCCGTGGGGCACCAGTGTGACGTCGGGCTTACGAAGCATCGTGAACCAGCCATTGTCCAGCAGCATTCGCTTACCAAAGGGTGGATAGTCCGGAAGAGATGCCTCGATCAGATCTGTTCGATCACCCAGCTGATCGCGGAGATAGCGTTCGTAGAACTTGCGATGACCATGGTTGGTCGCATTGATCGAGGCGCTCGGCTCTGGCCAGTCGGGGTCGACCTGGAGGGACGAGTACACCTTGTCGTTGAAGATCCACGACAGACGCGCCCGGTACCACTCGCGATAGCCGGGGATGTTGTCCATCAGCCAGTGGACGCCGTCGTCGATGGTCGTGAAGTAGTCGTCGTTCGGTGCGATCCACTGTGGTGAGCGCTGGAAGATCGTCAGCGATCCGACACGATCCGCGATGGCCGGGCCGATCTGCATAGCACTGGCTCCGGTACCGACGATGCCCACTCGCTTTCCGCGGAGCGACTCGGGATCGTCGAGCTCGTTCGGCCACTCGGCGGAGTGGAAGAGGCGACCACGGAAGGTCTCGATTCCCGGTAGATGCGGGATCTTGGGACGATTGAGCAGACCGACCGCGCTGATCAGGATGGGAGCCTCGAGGGTCTCCGGCGCCTCACCTGGTCGCTGGACGGACACACGCCAACTCTGTTTCGACTCCTCGAACTCGGCGCGCGTCACCTCATGGCGGAAGCGGACATTGCGCCGGATGTCGTTGGCCTCCGCAAAGTCCTCGAGATATCCCTGAACCTCGTCGCGCTTGCCGAAGTGGGTCGACCAGTTACGAGGGAACGACGAGATCGAGTAAAGGTGGCTCGGTGTATCAACTCCGGCGCCCGGATAGCGGTTCTCCCACCATGATCCGCCGACGTCGTCGTTCTTCTCCAGGATCACGTGAGGGATTCCAGCGCGGGTGAGCTCGACGGAGGCCAGCATCCCCGCGATGCCGGCTCCGATCACGATGGCGTGGAGTCGCTCGTCGCACTCGGCGGTGGCAGGCTTGATCTGCGGACCATTGACTATCTCCGCCATCATCGGCGCGAAGTCCGGCGGCACGGTCTCGCTGCAGGTGAAGTTGAGGATTCGCTCGACTTCCGAGCTGTCCAGCGTCCGCCGGGACGGCTCGTCCAGCGTCCACCAGCGTTCCACTGCGTCGATCAACGCGCTCCGGATTTCGGACTGAACTTCCTCCGGAAGTCCTCCCGTGGAGTTGTCATCCATGCCCCGACTGCGCGTGGGTTGATAGCGGGGTGCCACCCACCGCTCATCGGCGGTCAGCTCCAGCAACACGGCGAGCATGGTCGGAACGTTGCCCCGTAACACCGCCGAACGCAGGTGGTCACGGTCCAGGTCAGTGACGATAGTCATGTCATGCAGGCTAACAGCGGTTAGCGACACAACCAAGTGTGATTTCGATATTCCCATTGTTGCTTGGAAACTCTGCTTGACCCGCGTGGATGCCGATGACAGTATGAGCCACATCATACTAACCGCGGTAAGCATTCAGGAAGTTGAGGAACCATGGATCTGTCGACAAGTGTCGAATCGGATGCCACTGATGTGCGACGGAGTTCAGGTCCGCTTGTCCGATCCCTCACAGCGACCCAGTCGTCACCGCTAGGGCGAGCGACGTTGGGCGACCAGCTACGCCGCCACTCGCAGAGTCGATACTCGAAGCCGGCGATCGTGTCGTATGCCCCAGGTGGTCGACGCACCGTGACCACCTACGGTGCGCTCAATCAGGATGCCAACCGGGCATCCCACATGTTCCTCGGACTCGGTGTTTCCCGCGGTGACCGGGTCGCCGTGATGGCCCGCAATCGCGTGGAGTCGATAGTCGCCTACTACGGTGCTCTCAAAATAGGGGCGGTGTACTCCGGCATCAATGTCCTTTTCGGACCGAACGAAGTGGCTCAACAGATCGGGCACCTCGAGCCCGCGGTTGTGGTCGTGGCCGCGGAATTCCTGCCGGTACTGGAAGTAGCGCTGGCGGGACTCGGTACCCGCCCCGAAATAGTTGTTCTCGACAGCACGGACGAGTTCGGCGGTCACTGCTTCGATCAACTCCTCGAGTCCTCGTCGCCGACAGAGCCGGATTGCGATGTCGACGAGCACGATCTCGCAATGATTGTGTACACCAGTGGAACCGAGGCGGCTCCGAAGGGCGTCATGCTGCCGCATCGCAACTACCTGGTCTCCACCGCACCTGCGTACACGTGGGGACTGCGATGCCTGGACGATGACGTCTGGCTCTACGTCATGCCATTCCACACCATTGCCGGAATCGGCTCCCTGACCTCGCTCCTGCTATTGGGAGCGACGCTCGTGCTCCCGGCCAGCCTCGCGCCTGCCGACGCTTTGCACATGATCAAAGCGGAGCAGATCACCGTCCTGGCTCAAACCCCGACGTTCTTCATCTCGCTCGCAGATCATCCTGACTTCGGTCCTGAGACTGTCGGGACCATCCAGCGCTGCCTGACCTATGGAGGTCAGGTCTCGCCGCGAACGGTGGACGCATGGCACCACGCGGCGCCCGCATCGGTGTGGGGCACCTACTGGGGTCAGTCCGAGTTGACGCAGTTGGGCTCCGTCGGCTGGTTCAAGCGACTCGAGGACATTCCCGATCAGGATCCGACCTGGATCGGCAAGCCTGTAGGCCATCTCGAGGTCAAGGTGGTCGATGCCGACGGAAATGAAGCAGAGCGAGGTGAACTCCTCTGTCGCACGCCGTCGGTGATGCTGGGTTACTACAAGGATCCCGAGAAGACCGCCGCTGTCCTCGACGGTGGTTGGGTCCACACCGGCGACATCGTACGTCGCGATTCGGAGGGCAACATGTTCTTCCTCGATCGCAGCAAGGACATGATCAAGACGGGCGGCTACAACGTGTCCTCGCAGGAGGTCGAGCGCGTACTACAAGCCCACCCCGAGGTGTCGCGCGCCGCCGTCGTGGGACTTCCGGACGAATACTGGTCCGAGGCGGTCACAGGCTTCGTCATCGTCATAGACGGCAGCGACCTCACCGGCCAGGAGTTGCGAGACCACTGCAAGACCGTGCTCGCAGGCTATAAGGTTCCAAAGGCGATCAAGATTGTGGATGAGCTGCCCACGGACCCTCAGGGGAAGCTGCTCAAGAGAGAACTACGCCGCCTGTATGCAAAGGACTGAAACGCTGAACATCGATCCTGCCAGCAGCGCGACACCCGGATCCGGTCGATCACGGCTTGAAGGGCTCCCAAGCAGACGTGACGACATACTGGCCGCGGCGGCCGAATACTTCGCTGATCAGGGCTACCACTCGGCAGGCATGCGTGGCATCGCAGATTCGGTGGGAATCAAGGGCGCGAGCCTCTACAACCACTTCACCTCGAAAGAGGAGATCCTCTACGCGATCGCGCTCAAGATGACCCGGGACCCGGTCGAGGAGCATCTACTTGTCCTCGACGAGACTGGAACTCCGGTCGAGCGACTCACCTCGCTGATCGATGTTCATCTGCGGTATTTGGCGATGAACAGGGTCGAGCATCTGGTAAGCCTACGAGAGATCTCGGCGCTTACCGACGAACACCGTATGAGGGTGCTCGAGTACCGCAAGTACTACCAGAGGCGTGTGCGCGATGTGATTGCTGCCGGGGTCCGCGCCGGAGAGTTCGAGATCGCCGACCCACAGCGTGCGGCTGTTGCGGTGCTCGACCTCATGAATGGCGTGAGCTGGTGGCTTCGAGACGACCACGATATCGAGGCGCTGGTGGCAACCTACGTGGATTACATCGTCGTCGGAATTCTCCGTCACCGTCCCGGAACGCAGAGTGGTAACGGCGGTACGCCCAGCTGACGGTTACGCCCGTTCAGCCCGAAAACAAGTGATCCCCCTCCACCCGACGTGGAGGGGGATCACTTGTTTTCGAGCTCGATCAGAGTGCCCGCCGCAACAAAGGAACCAAAGCATCCGGATTCGCGATGGGGTTCGGATTGGTCCCGCACCAGATGTCCTTGAACGTGTACGTAGCCAGACTGGGGAGGTCGTTTTCGGTCAGCCCGACTTCTCCCAGCGATCTCGGCATGCCGAGCCGCCGGATGAGCGAGTCCGCCAACTCGTGTGCGGGCGTTTGCGGCGCACCCAAGGACGCACTGATCAGCGCCTGGCGATGCTCGTTGACTTCGCGGTTGTACTCGAGCGCGAAGGGCGCCATGACGCAGGAGGTGTACCCGTGTGGGACGTTGAACGAACCGCCGAGTGCATGCCCGACGGCATGGCTGACGCCCATGTCGAGGCCTGCGACGATCGCGACCATTGACGACCACGCACCGACCTGGCACATCAGCCGCGCATCCACGTCGTCGGTGTTCTCCTTCACTCGGACGAGTCCTTCGGAGAGCAGTCGTATGGCATTCATCGCCATCCCGTCGTAGTACCCGTTCGATTCGAGTGAGCCCAGGGTCTCGAAGGCGTGGTCCAGTGCGCGAACCCCGGTCGACAGCCACAGCCACTCCGGAGTGTGCAGCGTGAGTGCAGGATCGAGGATGACAGCCTTCGGGGTCATCGCCGGATGCAAGTAACCCTCTTTGACGTTGCTCGTCTCATCCGTCGACCCGGCCAACGCGTTGAACTCACCTCCCGCCAGGGTCGTGGGCGCCACCACTACCGGGATCTTCGGGGCGGAGAAGGTGGGGGCGGTCACCGATGTGTCGGGATTGACCTGCAGGTGGTAGGCGTCCATTTGTGATGCTTCGCGAACTCCGTGCTCCAGAGTGATTGCAAGGATCTTCGCCAGGTCCGTCGCCGATCCGCCGCCCACGCACAACAGCATGTCCGGATCGGCGTCGGCAGCAACTCGGGTGGCAGCAATGACGTCTTCGCGCGGTACATGAGGTCGAACCGCATCGAACAGTCCCACGAATCGATCACCCAATGCCTCGATCACCCGAGCGATCTCGTCGGTCTGCGAGTTGAGCGTCCCGCTACATACGACGAAGACTCGGTTCGCCCCGAGCAACTCTGCTTCCTGGGCCGCGGCCTCCGCGACCGGAGCGCCAATGCGGACTCTCTCCATGGACGGCAGAGAGACAAGTGATGACTGCACGGCAATACCATCTTTCTTTCTTGATCCTCAATCCACCACGACGTCGTCAAGAGCGCTCAGCTCTCGCTCGGTCTGTTCAGGAGTGGGATAGAGCGTGGATCCGGCGCTGGGAAATGTCTCGCACCCCGTCGCAGGCTAACAGTGGTTACCCTATAGGAGATTTGTGGCGCACGCCACAATCGTTTGTCTTTTGGCCAGCGGAACCAGAGGGCGAGGTTAGTCCGTGGGCGTCAATACTGACTTGATCTGCAGTTTTTCAGAAATCTTCATGGCTCTCGGCGGCGCGCCGTTGCATCTCCAGTGGAGGGCGAGAATCGGTTACGGTGGATTCGATCCCCAAAAGGTCGAATCACCTAACCGCCGATTGCCTAATTTCGGGAACAGCTGCGTGATGACGCCTGGGTTGAGTACTGGGGCTGTAGTCATCACTGACACTCTGGTGACGGACGCCGAATCCAGTGCGGCACCCTTCCCGACACTCAGGTGCATGGTGTCGACGGCGCGGCATGCATCGACTTCGCCGTGGAGAAACGCCTCGAACTCGCCTTGGTCGGAACAGCGGCACTGAGGTGAACAATTATCGCGAGGCGTGCCGCGGGCCGATCCCGCTGCAAAGAGACTTTGCATATCGGGGACGAAGGTTCTTCTTCCGAGATTCACTCCGCCGAAGCTGACCATTGCAGTCGGTCCGGCAAAGTTAGTCGAGACCCTCTGCTTCTGCTGGGGCTTCGAGACTGGGCATACCCACGGTAAATCCGCTGCTGTCGTACGACGCGAACTGTTTTTTCGACTGGATGGACCGTCAGCTCGAGGACATGATTTCGGGGTTCGATTACCTGCGTATCGAAAGGAGGTGCTGCGTTATCTGCGTGAGCAAGGGGCCCCGAAGAGCAGATCACGATGATGTTGCGTCACTTCGGTTCTAAGAGCGCGGTGTCACATCGGCAACCGCCTTTTCTGCTTGCCGTGCCACCCTCGCCGGAGGCCCTGGTCGTGTCACTCGCCCTCGATCAATGGATCTTCCAGTTCGAGAAGCGCGACCTCGTCCGGATGCAAGTTTTCGTTCGGATCCACGGATCGGGTCAACCGATCGTTCGGACCCAATTCGTCTGGCGCCTGGATGATTTGAAGACCTCGTGCCAAGATCTCGACTCGTCCACGGTTCTCGTTGCTCGTGAGATCTGCTGCGAAAGCAGCAGCTACGGCGTCGCGTGCCAGAGCCTCCGCCAGGTCCCAATCATGGATGTAATCCTCGACCGAAAGGTTCGCTTCTCGCCGGCTCAGCGCGGCCGAAGTGCATCCTTGAAAGTAGAGAGCGACCAACTCCTGAGCACCGTCCCATTCCGCCTCCAGGCCGAGGGCTACCGTGTTCTCCCGCAACGCGGATCGAAGGTCGAGCGCGTCAGCTGCTCTCATCGGGGGTGACGCGCGCACCTTGCTCACGTACTCCTCGAACCCGATCGCGGCGACAGTCCCGACGACATCGATTACTGCGGGCCAATTCGGCCCCAGATGGCTGCCGAGGTCGACGTCCGTGATGGTTGTCGACTCGATGTGTCGGACAAGCGAATCGAGCGAACGATCTGCGTCGTCGTAGAGTCCATCTCGTTGCGCCTGACGAAGCCACTCCGCTTCTGCGACTATCGCATCTCCGGGAATCGAACCGGCGTTCTCGAAAGCTTCATCAATGGATAGCTCAGTACCGACAGCGACTTGGGGCCCCCAAGCCGCTCCGTTGACTCGCAAGAGCTGCGCAGCAGTCTGTACCACGTTCGTCAAACGAACCGACGCGTCAGAAGAGCGACGCAACGTAGCTGCATCGGGCCTCGACGGGATGGGTTCACACGCTGGATTGTGCCGTCCACGTTCCGCTTTCGTGATGGTCTCTTCGATATTCGCAGAGGATGGGCGTGCAGCGAAGATCTTCGATACACCGATAGCACCAGCAGTAGCCACAGCGATGATCAATCCCGCTGCAACGAATTTCGCCCTCCGGGTCGGTACCGCATGCATGCTCTTGATTCCCCTTCGGTGTGCCCCGGACGATGCGAGCGAAATATCGGATTCTATCGCGAACGCTATCGGGCTCGTGGGACTTCAGTATTCGGTCAAGCGCAAGATTGTTGCGGGGATCGTAGCGCCATAGGGACTAGGTGCCTTGAAAGGGTTGTGAGACGACTTCGACGATCGCACAGTCGGGACGGGCGCGCCGGGCTCTCGTCCTTGCTGTATGCAGTCGAAGCCAAGAAATGTCGGGGGACGTAATGGGGGGAGCTGCTGTGGGCCGACGGTGATGTTTTGGTAGCCCCATGGCCACAACGTCGAGTAGATCGTGTTCGGTGCCGATCGAAACCTTGCGGTTGTTACTCTGATGACCGCAAGCAATTCGGAGTACACCTCCTTTCCTCGTCCTGACGTCAATGATCGTCCGGATGCACCCGAAACGATCGAACGGCGATGACAAGCCGCGAGGCGATCGCGAAGAGCTCACCGTCACCGCACGACGCATCGAGGACGAGGTATCGGCGGCATGCGGGTCGACGAGCGCAACGGCAGGGGTCATGCGCGAAGGACTGGCCGACTGTAGCGCTCAGCGGGTTCGGACGTAGTCAGGCGCTGACCGGGTCCAGGAGGCCGGTAAGCCGTCCGGCAATCAGTGCTTCGGCCTCTGTGACAATTCGTTCCACCAATTCACCCACTGTGGGGATGTCGTGAATCAATCCTTGCACAGTCCCAGCCGTCCAGATGCCAGCCTCCTGGTCGCCGCTGTCGAACACCGCTCTGCCCCGCGCACCGGCAACAAGATGTCGAACGTCTTCGAATTTGCCACCACTGGAGAGAATTTCGACAACTTCTCGGCTGATGCTGTTGCGTGCTACCCGTGCGGTATTGCGTAGTGACCTGAAAATCAGTTCCGTGTCGACCTCCGAGGCAGCGACTATCGCCTCTTTGATGTTGCGGTGAATCGGAGACTCCTCGGTGCACATGAACCGGGTACCCATGTTGATGCCGTCGGCGCCGAGCGCGAGGGCCGCCACTAATCCTCGCCCATCGGCAAATCCACCGGACGCGATCATGGGAATGCTGATCCGCTCTGCTGCTGCAGCGATGAGGACGAGACCCGGTACGTCGTCTTCCCCTGGATGCCCGGCACATTCGAACCCGTCGATGCTGATGCCGTCGACGCCGAGGACTTGGGCTTTGACCGCGTGGCGGACGCTGGTGCACTTGTGGAGAACCTTGATGCCTGCGCCGTGAAAGTGCGGCAGATGGGGCGCGGGAGACGATCCAGCTGTCTCGACGACTTTCACTCCGCAGTCGATGATCACGTTGCGATACTCATCGTAGGGCGGAGGTGTGATCGTCGGGAGGATTGTGAGGTTGACCCCGAAAGGTTGATCGGTGAGCTCGCGCGTTCGGGATATTTCTCGGGCAAGATCGTCAGGTGTCGGCTGTGTCAGGGCAGTGAGCATGCCGAGCGCGCCGGCGTTTGCAACTGCCGCTACGAGTTCTGCTCTCCCCACCCATTGCATGTCGCCCTGCACGATTGGGTGGCGAACTCCGAATGTCTCGGTAAATGCGGTGGTCAGCACTGGACATCTCCTCGATGGTGCATGGCTATCTGTTTGTCAGTTACGTTGGTGCAAAGTCAATTTCGACCCGAACGGCGCATTCAGCGCGTCGATGTTGTCCACTCGTTCAAGGCCGGAACCTGTGAAAGTTCAGTTCGTGCCATCGGAGGTTCGGCGCGATAGGGCATGGCAGGCGTCAAATACTGTTCGCCATGTTCGTTGGTGCCGGGGATGAAGGTACGGTTCGCAATCACATCGTCGGCGCAAATTACCTGGTCGTAGTCACGCACAACTGCGGCAACCACTCCGGCCGCAGTGAGATGCTCTACTGCCTCAGCGGCGCTGCGATGGCAAAGCTGCTTCTCGATCGTGGCGACGAGGTCAACACGGTTTTCCACGCGCAGCGCGTTGGTGATGAACCTCGGGTCGTCGGCCAACTCGGGTAGGTCGATCGCCTTGCACAGTTCAATCCAGGCTTGCGGTTGGTATCCGCTGATCACCAGCTCGCCGTCGACGGCGCGAAAGACGTCTGCCGCCGGTGCGACGCTTGGTTGTCCGTTCCCTTTGCGACTCATGGGCTTTCCGGATACCTGCCACTCGATCCAGTTGGCGGTCTGCAAGTGGATTGCGACGTCCAGCAGGGAGACTCGGACGGACGATCCTTTGCCGGTGCGCTCACGTCGAAGTAGCGCTGCCAGTGCCGCCTGCGCGACGACATAGCTCGTTGCATGGTCTATGACCGGTGCGCCCACACGTTGCGGTGGGCCGTCAGCCTCGCCCGTCACCGACATCAGTCCGCTCTCTGCTTGCGCAGCGATGTCGAGCCCGGCGCGGGTAGCGGACGGGCCTTCCGCCCCGTACCCGCTCACCGAGACGGCGATGATTTCCGGTCGCAGGCGTTGGAGTTCGGCAGAGGAGAATCCCAATCGATCGAGGGTTCCCGGGCGAAGATTGTGCAGCAAGATGTCACTCGATGCGATCAGATCCCGAGCTCGCTGCAGATCGGCGGAGTCTTTGAGGTCGAGGCAGATTGAACGCTTTCCACGGTTGTACCCGTAGAAGATGCCGCGCGCGTAGTCGGCGTCGATTTGTCGGGCCGGTTCACCACCTGGAGGCTCGAGCTTGATGACCTCGGCGCCGAGATCGGACAACTGCTGCCCGGCGCTGGGTATTGCGATCAGTTGACCGATCTCCACTACTCGGACACCTGCCAACGGCAGGTCTACTTCGTCGGTCATCGAATGATCTCCACATGAGGCGAAGTGACATCCTCAGCGGGCTCCAGGCAGCGCGCCAACAAGATGCCTTCGGTGTGGTTGCAGGGGTTCAATCGATTTCTGTCTCCTTCTGCTCCCCCGATTCGGATTGTCACGGTTCCATCGTCATTGCGCTCGAAGTGTGCGTCGTTGAGGTTGACGGTGTGGTCGCGGTACTCGAAGGACTCGAACCAGTGGTTGTACAGCATCACTCCGAAGTAGGTGCAGTCCGGGAGAGTAAATGTAATATCCACGGCAGTAGCGTCTTTCAGTGACCACCAGCCGGCAATGTATTGGTTGGAGCTGGTGCCGTAGAAGTCTCCCCACCCTCGTTGCTCCGAGGTCACGCGAATCGCGTTGGGAGACTGACTGAGTGTTTCGATGAGCTGAAGACTGCGTCGAAGGCTCACGTCCATGCCACGAGCAAGTTTCGTGAGGCGCTGGGCCAGCCACGCCGTGTCGAGATCGGGGCGTGCACCAGGCGGCGGACCGAGGCGCTCGATGTGGAGAACGGGATCGATCTCCGCGTTACGCGTCTTGTGATACACACGCACTACAACGTCGAAGCAGCGCTCATCCAGCCGAATACCGCTGCGCCCCTCCAGCTCTTGTGCGACGAAGATCTCGAAGTTGCCGTCCGCGTCACACACCTTGTCGTCGATGACGATGTTGTCGGCGACCCGGTCGGTCCCAGACGCGCCCACACGATTGGCGAGGACGGCGACGTAGGGCACTGTGCCACGGTTACCGTGAATGCGATATGTCTCGTTGGGGTCGATCATCGCAGTCCAGTAGTCGACGTCGATGCCGTCTCCCCAGAACTTTCGCATCGGTGACATCAGGGTGAAGAGTTCAGGCCGGAGCACGTCTTGGCGCTCGATGTTCATCTCGGCGAGATATCCGAACAGGCGAAGTGCGTGCCGTACACCTTCGGCGCTGTCCAGCAGCGATCCGGTAGCGGCAGCTGTCGAACCGAATGTCGCAAGGCTGTCGGTGACTGCAGACCAAGCCTCGGTGAGCTGCCGGCGATCGTGCTGGGACTCGGATTGTGTTGACTGGTCAGCGAGTTGTGTCATCTTTTCTTCTCTTTCGTGGTAGACGAACTGGATTGTGTATGGGGCGTTGGTCAGCAGAGGGGGTCGAAAGGAACGTCTGCGTCGGACTTGCCCGAGGTCTGGTTGTTCACCCATCTGACGTTCTGGGTCCATCGGTCGGCCGAAATCTGCACAGGCCAGAGACTCTTCTGCGAAGCCCACACCTGGTTGGCTTTGTCAGCAGGAACATTCATTCGCTCGGTGAGAAGTTGAGCTCCTGCTTGCTCGTTCGCAGGATCGGCTATCCACCCTGCTGCGGCCTCGAGCGCCGCACACACGGGGGCAGCAGCATCGGATTCAGCGAATGTGGCTGTCGTGACGAGCACCGTGCCCAGGCCGTATGAACTCACGCCGTCAGAGCCCACCGGGTCTACTTCTGTAATCGCCGTCATCGGAATTCCTTGAGCATCGAATACGGCCTGGCTGGCAGCGGTGAGAACGGCGGCATCTATGTCGCCCTAATCGGTAGTTGGGATAGGAGCTGACCCCGTATAGGGACAGTTT
>NZ_BCWH01000011.1:0-6778 GCF_001653035.1 Rhodococcus sp. YH3-3
CCCGGCACAGCCCAATGGACAGTCGCCTTCGACATCTTCCACCTACTCCTGTGACTACCACCCGTCCCGGCGAACCAGTAGATCACCGGGACACCACACCGTGGTCGGGAATCACGAACCACGGCTATCGACACCACGCCAGACAGCGTGTCTGAGTTCGAATATGCCGTCCTGCTCCGGAAATGCCGGAGCGATTCAGCCGCGCTGAAATGCTCGTGGGTTCACCCCGGATGGTGGATACCGAGCTGGCGGGACCGAAGGTTCCGCTGGGAGGAGGTCCTCATGTCCCGCAAGCGCAAATCGTTTACGACCGATACACGGTCGAAGCCGCCACAGGGTGATCGATTCCGGCCACACCATCGCCGAAGTCGCCCACGACCTCGGATTAAGCAAGAACCTGCTCGGACAGTAGGTCGCCGACGAACGACGACGCATCGACGACGCCGCTACAGTCGGATAACAACCGCTCACTGCCGCGGAACGGACAGAACTGGCCAGGCTGCGCAAGCAGGTCTCCGAACAGGAGACATCGCATTCCTGAAAAGCGTCCTTAAATTCAACCTGCCAACGCAACAGCCTCTTCCGCCACAAACTCCGCGGGCGCTCGGAACCCGAGGCACTTCCGTGGCCGGTTGTTGAGCCTGGCCGCGATGGCATCGAGGTCCGACTGGCTCAGATCCCCGAGATACATTCCTTTCGTAAGACACTGGCGTAAAAGCTTATTGGTGTTCTCATTCGTCCCGCGCTGCCAAGGACTACGCGGCGCTGCAAAGAAAATCTCGATACCCGTTGCTGCACTGAGCAGCTCGTGATCGGCCAATTCCATCCCCCGATCCCAGGTTAAACTCCGACACAATGCCGAATCCATTCGCCCGTATTCCCGCACCAGTACGGGCACCACCGAGGTGGTATGCCGACTGGGTGTCTGCACGATCGTCAAGTCGCGGTCCCTGCGATCTACCATGTCGCAACCTGACTGTTCTTCGAACCGATCACCAGATCACCTTCCATGTGTCCAGTCACGCTGCGATCCTCGGCATCGGCGGGTCGATCCTCGATCGAGCGTGCATCGATGACCTGCGACCTCCATTGCCCTTTAACAGTGCCGCTCATTCTTTCGGATCAGCCGCCATGTTCGTAGGCGCTTGCACAGCTACTGCGGAATCACATCCCACCGAGTAGTGTAGATCGAGCGGTAGATCGTCTCGTGGCTGATCGCCAACTCCTCGTCACCGCTGTGATGCAGTCTCAGATGCCCGACAATCTGCTCCGGCGACCACTCGTCTTCGAGTGCCTGAAGTAAAGCAAACGAACTCGGGAAAACTCGGGGTACAGGATTGAGCCGTCCCGCCGACGTGACATCCCCCAGTCATCGGCGGGAAACCAGCATAGGGTGCACCGCTTTCCGTCTCACTGACCGACCTAGTTCTCGCGATCGACGAAGCCGCCGGCATTCTCCTGGACCATGCCCTACCCTCCAGCTTCCTCACCTGCACGTTCGACATCGATAACGAGCACCTGCGAGTAATTCTCGCCGCGACGACGGCACCGATCGACACCAGCACCACCTCGTTCCATTGGTTCGTCCTCCACAGGCTGGTCGACGACGTCGTTCTCGAACAGTTTCCCTCCACAGCCGCCGACGCACCCGATAACTCGGCAACGACGATCATCCTGACCAAGGCACTACAGCCAGGTTCGTGATGCCGTCCACGACGAGCAGCCCACAACTACACCCGAACCTCACACACGTAGGCCCGGCACACCACTGCGCCGCAGCCCTAGCGAGCACGCGGTGACCGCGAAGAAAAAGCGTACCCCCGCCAAAGCGACACACACCGCGCCGAGTCCAGAGGTCGTCGCCGCCACCGAATTCCTGCTCGGCCAACCCGACGCCCGCGCGCTTCGGCGCCGCTACCTCGAACTGATCACCCGCACCACCAGCGCCTCCGGCAAGAGGACCACCGATTACGCCGCCGCCGAACGGTACCTCCTCACCACCGCGGCCAAGCTCCGACGGACACGCCCTAACCCGCCGCCGCCAACCACAAAACAACACCACCGCAGCGACCAGCGGATTACGCTCCGCCCCAACGGTATCCGGGACAGATCCACTCACGCAGGAGTGAAAGACCGCCTGAGAAAGAGAACCATCATCACCTACCGCGTGTACACCCCCACCCGCCGCGGCACCGCCGAACGATCGACCCGAACCCAGCTGGCACCCAACCAACTCAACGATCGATTGAGACCACCCGGTCCAAAACTAGGCCACCCAACCAAGATCTGACTCCTCAAGGTCTCCCGTATCAGTTTCGGTCCTACCTGGGATGGACGGACGGCGCCACGGCACGACTCCGGCTTCGGGGCGCAGCAAGAGAAGGTCATCATTCAAATCTTTTGTCACGGTCGGACGGCCCTTGGCTCCACCCTTGAGGATCTGTCGTCGAGCTTCCTGACCAGCACCGTCGCTGTCGAGCAGGACTGAGCACGCAGGCTTGAACTGGTCTCGTCCGCGCGCCAGGTACAGCATGTAGGGCATCATCCGGAACCGAAACAACTCGACGGCCTCGTCGAGGCGGCCCGCTCACCCCGAACAGTTCGAGTCGAACAACATCTCCGTTTACTAATTGTCGTTCTGTTGCGCGGACGTTCGGGAAATGGCTGCGGGCACCGCTGGCGGTGACCATCCCGCGTTCGCGGTCGACTCCGCCGGCGAAAAGCGCCGCCACGGCAGCTCCGGCGAGATCGAGTTCCGAGCTCCCTTCGTGCACCGACGCAAATGCGGTGGCCAGGGCCGCATCTATTGTGCGACTCAGTTCACGGATCAACTCCACTTCCCGGCGGCTCTTCCGCATTCGCAGGAGCGCAAACATTCTTTCCGCGCTCCGTAGCTGGGCATGCGGAAGCGCGGCAGTCAGCTCTTCGTAATCTCTAGCGGGAATGTAGTCCGTTTCGACCCCAATGCTCCCGCTCTCCATACCCAGCTCACGAAGCATCTGAGCCATCACGGCCACCGCGTTCTGTTCGAACTCCTGCCACACGTAAGCATCGACGTCGGGAAGCCTGTGACGCACAGTGGTTTCTTCTATGTCGACACACAGCACTGCTGCTCGGCCGTCGGTGTTGACTGCCACGGCCGCGTGGCGCCACCGGAGCGGTTCCTGTGAGGGGACAGCAAAACCAGCCAGATACGCGAAATTCTCTGGAGATAACGCCAGTACGCCCGCCAGCCCACTTTCCGCACTGGCGTCCAACAGTCGCTCAATTACGTCTCGATTGAGATCTGCCATGATCAAGTCCTTTTCGGTATTCGCTACGCGGCCATGTGGGAACGCAATGGCTTCATAACTTGCTCGGCGAAGCGGGTCATGCTTGCAGCAGTTTCTTGAGGGGTTCCGGTGAATGAGCAAGACCATGAGTCCGCTCCAGCCGCGTGGGCCGCGGCGATTCTCTCGATCAACTCGGCAGGGGTGCCGATTGCAGCGAACTGCTGCACTGCCCAAGGTGGCACTACGATTTCAGGCCCGCCCCCCTCCACTGTGTCGATGAGTGTGTGCTCGAAACCGACGCGTTCGAGCACACTTTCGTGTGTCGTTGACATAAGATGTTTGGCGAACTGCACCGCGTGGTCGGGAATAGGCTGACCTTCGTCGAGAACCTCCGTCACCTGCCAGGCGACGTAAGTTGGCATACCCTGCAGCGCTAGCCCTTCAACTGCGTGTCGGTGCGGAGCTCAGCGGCCGCGCACTCGTCGCCCTCGAGGTGACCGAATCGCGCTGGCAGCCAGGCATGAGCTGCCTCGCGGCCGGCAAGCGTCGCGACGTCGAGAGTTCGGAGACCGAGTGGCCGGGCGAGGCCGCGGCCGCGGCGTGAGGCTGTCTGACGCACGAGAACAGCGCGCTCAAAACCGAGAAACTGCTGAAGGCCTGCGAGCCACAGGAGCCGGTCAGGCTCGCCAGACTGGCCCTTGCCGCTCTTACACTCGAGTATCGAACGCGAGATCCGCAGACGTCCGTCGACGTCGACCGCGAGAACGTCTATATCGGTGAGAACATCACGTCCAGAATCCGCGTCGACGCGGATTGGCACACGCAGCCTGACCAGAGCACCGTCGTTGAACTCGGTACGGCCGACTCGACGTTCAAGGTCCGCGCCCGGGTCCGTTCCTCGACCACCCTTCTGCACCGGGCGCTTAGCTGACCGGGACGACACCGCTGAATCATCCGGCAGGTCGCCCCTAGGCGCCTCGACAGTGTCGCGCGTTCCTACTTGCGCCGTTCCTGTCTCTTCAGCTTCAGTGGTAATCGGTGTTGATCGCAAGTGTTGCTTGCCGACCGCTGCGGTTCCTGGTCTGCCTTGGGTGAGGAGGCGATCGCACCTTCCGTGGTTTGGACCTCGTCGTTGATCGGTAGTTCGTCGTCAGACACCGAAAGCACCGCCTGAAGTTACGTCACGCAGCGCCGCAATGAGTCGCGCTTCCTCGTGGCCGTTAATTTCAGCCTCGCAGGCAATCTTGGCGCGTTCCCGCTCGACGTGACTGTAGGCCCGCTGGTTGCCCAAGCTCTGGAGGCTGCCCGCCTCGCCTCGGTTTCGGGACCCTCGGGAGTCGATGATCGACAGTGCGGACTCGGCAATGTCGGATTGGAGTAAAACCATTTTGAAGCTGCCGCTTCGGCCGCTCGGTACCACTTTGATCGTGCCTGCGGTCTCGAGCATCGGGTAGTCGGTCCCGATATTCGGTACGCCTCCGGCTTCGCCATCACGGATGAGCGTGTATAGGAACGCTCCTGGGCTGTGCAATTTCCAGGAGGCGAACGTGGAGGCGTAGATCATGCTGCCTACCAACTGGCGCACGTGCCCCGACGGATCTGTGGGAGCAACGCCGAACGCGTCACGCTTGAGATGCGGGCTGAAAAGGAAACCCTCCTCGGACCCGCCTCGTCAAACCATCAGATTTGCTGTCTGCGTAGGTTTTTCCGTTGTCGAAGGCTCGGGCCATGTACGGCAGAGTGTGGACCTGTGCCGCGCTACCGTTCGTGTCCGCGATGCTGTGGGCGATCGGTTTTAGCATACCGACCGGGATCGAGGGATCGGCGTCTTCTGCGGTTTCCCAGGTTCCGGGGATGAACAGGTTGAAAGTCTTCGAGCATCCGTTTGATTGGGCGGACGCGATGCCCGGCGACATCAAAGCGATGGAGGCTGCGACGACTGTTGCCGTCATCAGTATGCATACCGGACGGTGGATGGTCGAACCTAGGAACGGCATGAGAACCTTTCTCTACCAGGGAACACGATGTACCTGTCCGCGCGCGGACAGGCCTGACGCGCCCGATTTCAGGTGAGGGCCGCTATGGTGCTGGACGTATTCACTCCGATCAATGCGCCCTGTGAAGAACTGAGCTGTGCGAGGGCCGGGTGATCCTGCGTCTAGCGCGCACGCCCGAGTCGCCGTTCCTGCGGGCTGAGGTGTCCAGTGGGGGCATGTCCGGTGGGCGTTCCCAGCAGCGCTGGGTAAAGATGGATGGGTGAATGCTCCAGCCGAACTGCCCGCCGACTACGCCCAGCTTCTCGACCATCTCAAGTCGCAAGTTCGGCAAGCGCGAGTTCGCGCCACCCGAATCGTCAACACCGAACTGCTCAGCCTCTATTGGGATATAGGGCACGCGATCGTGCAGCGTCAAGAGGCCGAGGGCTGGGGTTCAAAGGTGATCGACAGGCTCGCCGTCGATCTTCGATCGGCCTTTCCCGACATGCGTGGGTTGTCGCGGACCAATCTGAAGTACATGCGGCAGATGGCGAGCATCTGGGGTCGCGATGCAATTGGCCAACAAGCTGTTGGCCAATTGCCGTGGGGTCATGTGACGGTATTGCTCGACAAACTCGATAACCAGTCCGACCGCGACTGGTATGCATCAACCGCTGCCGAGCACGGGTGGTCGCGCAATGTGCTGCAAAATCAGATCAACAGCGGTTTACGGCGCAGGATCGGTGCGGCACCGTCGAACTTTCAGGACCATCTTCCGGCCGAGGATTCCGATCTCGCTCAACAGTTGGTGCGTGACCCGTACGTCTTCGATTTTCTCGACATCACCGAACGTGTCGCGGAGCGGGAGCTGGAGTCCGCGCTGATGCGTCGGCTGGAGCAGTTCCTCCTCGAACTGGGACACGGGTTCGCTTTTGTCGGGCGTCAGTACCATTTCGAGGTCGGTGATCAGGATTTCTACATCGACTTGCTGTTCTTCAACTGGGTGCAAGCGAGATTCGTTGTCGTCGAGTTGAAGGTAGGCAGGTTTGAGCCGGAGTATGTCGGAAAGCTCGGCTTCTATGTTTCGTGGATCGACGACAACCTCCGCAACAAGGACATCCACGCACCGACTGTGGGAATCTTGCTCTGCGCCGGCCGCAACGACAACGTCGTCCGGTATTCACTTGCCGGGTCAACTGCACCCCTCGCCGTAGCCGACTACACCTATGAGACTCTCCCCTCCCAGGTTCGCGATCTCGTCCCTACCGACGACGAGATCGCGGCAGCTGTGGAAGCCACTGTCTCCGAACTCGACTCCCAACTGCCCGTCAAACCTGACAACTCCGGCTGAGAGGCGCCATTCGATTTTCGAACCTGGCCGACATATCCTCTGGTGCCGAGATCGCTACCGGTGTTTCGCACGAGGGTCTGCGAACGTGATGCCTGGTCCTGCCCGGTGCGTCGAGGGGCAGGGCAGTTCTATGTCCAGTCGATGTGGACGGATTCGATGGAATCGAAGTGAAATCCGAA
>NZ_BCWH01000012.1:0-6394 GCF_001653035.1 Rhodococcus sp. YH3-3
TTCCGGTGACGGTGCATGGGAAGTTGGACCGTAAAGCCCTCCCGGACGTCACCTTCGAACCTCAAGCGCTGCAGTATGTTGCGCCACGAACGCCGGTCGAGGAGACGGTTGCCGCAATCTTCGATGATCTGCTGGGAACGTCGACGGTGGGCGTGAACGACGACTTTTTTGCCCTGGGTGGGAACTCTCTCAGTGCGGCCAGGTTGGTTGCGCGAGTGAATTCTGTTCTCGGCGAACGGATCAACATTCGTGACGTCTTCGATGCTTCTACCGTTGCAGCGCTGGCCGAATTGGCGCAGTGTCGCGGAGGAGAGGGGGCCAAGCCGGCGTTGACGCCGCGGGGTATGACGACAGATATCCCACTTTCACCGGCGCAGGAGCGAATGTGGTTTGCGAATCAGTTCGCCCCCGAGTCCGCCGCCTACAACGTCGCGTGCGCGTTGAGGCTCGAAGGTGCAGTGAACGTGAGTGCGCTTCACGCTGCATTTGTCGACGTCGTCGAGCGGCACGAGTCCTTGCGCACTGTTTTTCCTCTCACTGACGACGGCCCGCGTCAAGTGATCATGTCCACCTCACAGGTGGTATCGGATCTTGCACCGATACTTGTGCAGGGAGAGGAAGAGCTGCGCGAGCGTAGCCGGCAGATCGCTTCGGATGGTTTCGACGTCACGCAGCAGGTCCCGATGCGCGCCACCTTGTTGCGGCGAGATGACCAGGTCCACTCGCATGTCCTGGTGATCGTGATTCACCACATCGCCGCCGACGGATTCTCGACGGTACCGCTGGCCCGAGATCTCATGAGCGCATACTCCTCCCGTGTGAACGGTAAGGCACCGCAGTGGGCGCCGCTCGGGATCCAGTATGCCGACTACGCGTTGTGGCAACGTGGTTGGTTGGGCTCGGAATCGGACTCTCGGTCTCTGATCTCGAAACAGCTCGGCTATTGGGCCGAGAATCTTGCGGGCGCACCTGAGGTTCTCGACATTCCGACCGATCGACCGCGCGGTGATGTGCGTTCGCTTCGACGCGGACGGATCAGGTTCGAGTTCGGTCCGAAGGTGCATGCCGGTGTGGTTGCCCTGTCGCGCAAACACAACGCCACGGTCTTCATGGTTGTGCACGCAGCCTTGGCAGTGCTGCTGGCGAGGCTCAGTGATGAGGACGACGTAGCCGTCGGAACTCCCATCGCCGGGCGTGGGGAGCGCGAACTCGACGACCTGGTGGGCATGTTCGTCAACACGTTGGTCTTGCGCACTGCAGTGGACCGCGGCGCAACTTTCGGAGACTTCCTCGACCAGGTCCGAAACGTAGATCTGAGCGCCTTCATACACGCGGACGTGCCGTTCGAAAGAGTCGTCGAGATCGTGAATCCTTCACGTTCGACGGCGTACTCGCCCCTGTTTCAAGTCATGTTGGAGTTCCAAGACATCGAACGGCCTGCACTCGAACTCCCCGACCTGCAGGTGACCGACGTGGGCGTCGAGATCGACACCATCAACTTCGATCTTCAGTTGACGGTGACGCGGAACGCCGGCGCAGCCGGCGAATACGACGGTCTTCGCGCCGAATTCGGATATGCCACAGATATTTTCGACGAGGAAACGGTAGCGGGCTTCGCCGACCGCCTGCAACGGATTCTCGAGCGCGTTATCACGTATCCGCAATCACGGATCGGAGATATCGAGATCCTCGACGCCTATGAGTCAGCCGAACTGGTACCCGTGCGAGGTGAGATTTCCGCCGCTGTTCAGACCCTTCCGGATTTGCTGACTGCAGCAACAGATATGGCGACCGCCCAGGATCCCGGCGCCGTCGCGCTGGTGTTCGAGGAACGTGAAGTGACCTATCTCGAACTCGACGTGCGGTCGAACCGCTTGGCCCGCATGCTGATCGAATCCGGAGTGGGTCCCGAATCGGTGGTGGCGTTGTGTCTCCCACGCTCCATCGAGTCCGTTCTGGCGGTGTGGTCCATTGCCAAGACAGGTGCGGCATTCCTTCCCGTGGACCCGGGACATCCTGCTGCTCGTATCGAGCACATGCTGGGCGACTCCGGTGCAGGGTGGGGGATAACGTCTCGAGCTCACACCGCGGCATTGTCCGGCCTCGTGCCGTGGCTGGTCCTCGACGATGCCGGTTTCGAGGAACGGCTGCGGGCGTACTCGCCATCGAAAGTCACCGACGCGGATCGGAAGGCACCGATTCGCATCGACAATCCGGTCTATCTGATCTACACGTCGGGGTCGACAGGAACACCCAAGGGCGTGACGGTCACACATCGCGGGTTGAGCGACTTCGCGCTCCAGGAGCGTGAGACCTTCGCCGCCACGACCCGATCCAGAACTCTGCACTTCGCTTCGCCGAGTTTCGACGCGTCGGTTCTCGAGCTCGTGATGGCCGTTGGTGCTGGAGCCACGATGGTGATCGTGCCACCGACCGTCTACGGCGGGTCGGAACTGGCGGCGCTACTGGAGCGCGAGCGCGTCACCCATTGTTTTGTGACTCCGGCGGCCTTAACGTCCGTCGACCCAGACGGTCTCACCACTGTCGGTTGTGTCGTGACAGGTGGGGAAGCGTGTCCGCCGGAATTGGTGGCCCGCTGGGCGCCGGGCAGAAAGATGTTCAACGCCTACGGTCCTACCGAGGCAACTGTCGTGTCGAGCATCAGTGCGGCACTGGCTCCGAACGACCCGGTCACTATCGGCACACCTACTCGCGGATTCAGCGAGGTAGTGCTGGACTCGCGTCTGCGAGCGGTACCGGTAGGTGTCGCGGGGGAGTTGTATCTTGCCGGGCCGGCTCTCGCTCGCGGCTATCACCGGCGATACCCGTTGACCGCCACGCAGTTTGTCGCAGATCCCTTCGGTGCGCCGGGAACGCGGATCTATCGCACGGGCGATCGCGTGCGGTGGACGCCCGACCGACGGCTGGAGTATCTCGGGCGCACCGATGCCCAAGTCAAAGTCCGTGGGTTCCGCATCGAACTCGGGGAAGTCGAGGTGGCACTGCAGACGCACCCGCGCGTGGCCCAGGCGGTGACGGCCGTCTGGAACGGCGACGGCAGGGATCGGTTGATCGGCTACGTGGTTCCCGATCGCGGAGCGAGTGTCGATCCGCGAGACGTCCTCGCCCATGCAGGCAAGCGCCTGCCGTCGTACATGGTGCCGGCGGCGGTGGTGGTGCTCGACGCCGTTCCGCTGACGGTTCACGGAAAACTCGACCGCGCAGCGCTTCCCACACCCGATTTCTCGTCCGCCGCCACACCCGACCGGCCACCGCGAACGGAAACCGAGAATCTTCTTGCCGCTCTGTTCGCGCAGGTTCTCGGTCTCGACGCGGTAGGAGTGCATGATTCGTTCTTCGAGCTCGGTGGCGACAGCATCATGTCCATCCAATTGGTGGCCCGCGCTCGCGATGCGGGTGTGATCATCTCACCCCGAGATGTTTTCGACCACAAATCCGTCGCCGCGCTTGCCGAGTCGGCGCACCTTGAGCAGGACAGGCCTGATGTACTCGCGGAGCTACCGGGATCCGCTGTCGGAACTGTTCCATTGAGCCCGGTGGCGCAGTGGATGCTCGACCGCAGCAGTGGCGGGCTGCGTGGCGGCGGAGTGAAACGGTTCTCCCAGGCGCTCTTGCTGACAGCTCCCGCTGATCTCACCCAGGACCTCCTTGTCCGTGGTCTCCAGGTGTTGCTGGACCGCCACGGAATGCTTCGAGCTCGCTTGGTTGAGAGTGACCGGGTCATGGAAGTCTTACCACCCGGCTCGATCTCGGCCGAAGGACTGATCCACCGCGTAGCTGTCGATTCGGTGGACGACGAAGGTTTCAGGGCCTTGGCGTCGGGAGAACTCGAGGCCGTGGCCGACAGCTTGGATCCCGCCACGGCTGACATGGTGCGCGTGATCTGGTTCGACCTGGCCGACAAACCTGACGTGTCGACCGGGCGGGGCCGACTACTTGTGGTGATTCATCACCTGGTTGTCGACGGCGTCTCGTGGCGCATTCTGGTCACCGACCTGGCGTCGGTGACAGCACAACTCCAGGCCGGTGTCACGCCCGAACTGCCACAGATCGGAACGTCGTTCCGGCGATGGGCGCATGGGCTTGTCGAGCACGTGGGCGACCGGAGCGTCGAACTGGACATGTGGAAAACGATCCTGGACGGCGATGACCCGTTGATCGGTTCGCGCCCACTCGATCCCACGATCGACGTCGACGACACGGTCGACACCGTTACAGTGGACATCTCGCCTTCGGCGACCAGGAACCTTCTCACCACGGTTCCTGCGGCATTCCACGCCGGCGTGAACGACGGACTCGTCACCGCTGTTGCGTTGGCCTCGATCGAGTGGCGACGACGCCGCGGTATGGATACCGCTGCCGCCCTGATCACGCTCGAAGGACACGGGCGCGAGGAAGGAGCGGTTCCTGGTGCAGACCTCGGTCGCACCGTTGGTTGGTTCACCACGCTCTACCCGGTGCGCGTGGACCTCGGCGCAATCGACGTCGACGACGCACTGGCAGGTGGCGCCGACGCCGGGCGGGCCCTCAAAGCTGTCAAAGAGTACTTGCGTGCGATCCCCGATCATGGAATCGGATTCGGGATGTTGCGGTACCTGTCTGGCGAGAGCGACCCACTCGGCCGATTCCGTTCTCCTCAGATCAGTTTCAACTATTTGGGCCGGATCAGCTCCTCTGACGGAACACAGGACTGGCTGCCGGTGGAGGGCAATCGAAGGCTCGGCGGAACCCAGAACCCGTCCATGCCTGTGGCGTCCGTGATCGACATCAACGCGGCGGTTGAGGACCATGTCGACGGGCCCTGCCTGACAGCATCTTTCACCTTTCCCCGCGGAGTGCTCGACAGGTCTGACATCGCGGAGTTCGCGGAACTGTGGCGTCGTGCGCTCGACGGACTCACCGCGCACGCGTCGCGACCTGATGCGGGCGGTCTGACGCCGTCGGACATTCCCCTCGTCTCGGTCGACCAACAACAGATCGAACGCTGGGAGAACGACTTCCCCGGATTGCAAGATGTCTGGTCGGTGTCGCCCCTTCAGGCCGGGCTGATGTTCCATGCCTCACTGGCGGCCACGTCGACGGACGTCTACACAGCGCAGTTGTGCGTCGAGCTCGAAGGAGCGGTTGATTCCGAGCGTTTGCGCGGCGCTGCTGCCGGACTACTCGCAAACCACCCGAATCTGTGTGCAGCGTTTCTCTACGACGTGAACGGCCTACCGGTGCAGTTGATTGTCGACGATGCCGTGATTCCCTGGACCGAGGTCGACCTGAGTGATCGCGGATCGGCAACCGACGCAGATCTGGAGCGCCGCCTCGACGAGGACCGCAGTGCACCCTTCGACCTCGCTTCGCCGCCACTGCTTCGGCTGACGCTGCTGCGAACCTCGCCGACGAGGTGCGTGTTGGTGGTGACGAACCATCACATCGTTCTCGACGGCTGGTCGATACCGTTGATGGTTCGCGAACTGTTGATGCGATACGCGGCCGACGGTCTCCCGGTCGAGAGGGCCCCGGCCGATCTTCCCGAGACTCCCTCCTACCGCGCCTATCTGGAATGGTTGATGCACCGCGATATGGAGACCTCGCTCGCGGCGTGGGAGGACGCCTTGGAAGGCGTCGACGAGCCGACGTTGTTGGCGCCTTCGACGCCGATCGCGGAGCAGCTGGTGCCCGAAGAGGTTGCCGTCGATCTACCCGATTCGGTGCGCGACGGACTCGGTGCGCTGGTCCAACGGAGCGGGATCACGATGAACACGGTGATCCAGGCGGCGTGGGGTGTCCTACTGTCTCGGATGCTTTCCCGTGACGACGTAGTCTTCGGCGTCACGGTTTCGGGCCGCTCACCCGAGTTGCCTGGTGTGGAAAACATGATGGGGCTGCTGATCAACACGTTGCCTGTCCGAGTGCAACTGGATCCGGACGAGACGTGTACGCAGCTGCTCGCTCGACTGCAAAGCGAGCAGACAGCTCTGCTCGATCATCACTATGTCGGACTCGGCGCGATTCAATCTGTCGTAGGGACAGGCAATTTGTTCGACACACTGTCGGTCTTCGAGTCGTATCCGATCGATACCTCGGGGATGGGCGGGAACACCGACATTGCCGGTATGCGCGTCACCGCTGTGAATGCCCGCGACGCCACGCATTACCCGCTCACCGTGCTGTCGGTCGCGGAACCGACGCTGCAGGTCAGCCTGCGGTACCAGCCGGCGGCATTCGACCGCGCCGCGGTCGACACCATTGCACAGCGAATGTCGCGGATTCTTGCCGCCTTCGCAGCGAACGCGGATACACCGGTCGGTGAGGTCGACGTGTTTGTCGCCGGTGAGCGTGGGTTGGTGGTGGGTGGTTGGGATGGTGTGGGGGTTGTGGT
>NZ_BCWH01000013.1:0-3849 GCF_001653035.1 Rhodococcus sp. YH3-3
GCCCCGTTGACTGAACTAAATGCCGAATGGTGCAGGTCTGAAGGGGTGGGGTCGATGTGGGTCGGTAGCTTGCGGACATGAGCGAAGGGGAAAGTTCGAGAGATCTGTCGGGGCTTGTGGTGGCCCGAGTGGGTCGGTTGATAGCGACAGGTCAGGCGGCGGAGCCTTACGTCTTGCAGGGCAGCGACGGTGAACGAGTGGAGTCCGTCGAGGTGTTCTTCCGGGAGCTGATCGCTTCCGGGAGGTCGGTGGCGACGGTGCGTTCGTACGGTATGGATCTGCTCAGATGGTGGCGGTTCCTTCACGCTGTGGACGTGGCGTGGGATCGTGCCGATCGGGTCGATGCCCGCGATTTCAGTTGTTGGATCCAGTTGACGGCGAAGGCACGACAAGGATCAGTGGTGCCGGCCAGCGCCGAGGCGGCTGCTACTGCTGCGGCATCGCCGAATCCTGTCACCGGCAAACCGGCTCTGGGGGCCGGGTACTCGCCGGCGACAGTGGCGCACAGTGAGACGGTGCTGCGAAGTTTCTACGATTTTCATCGGGACGCGGGGACTGGCCCGCTTCTGAATCCGTTCCCTCTCGATCTCTCTCGCCGGTCGAGACGGGCTCATGCGCACCACAATCCGATGGATCATTGGGCACCTGAGCGTGTGGGGCGCTACCGGCCTCGGGTCTCGCAGCGGATTCCCCGAGCGATTCCCGAGGATCTGTTCGATAAGTTGTTCGCGGCGTTGTCGTCGGATCGGGACCGGGCGTTGGTGGCGTTCTGGATTTCATCGGGGGTGCGAGCGTCGGAGCTGTTGGGAGTCCGCGAGTGCGATGTCGACCCGGGGCAGCAGTTGATTACTGTGGTGCGCAAGGGAACACGTGCGGTGGAGCAGGTACCCGCGTCGGCGGACGCGTTCGTCTGGTTGCGGTTGTATCAGGAGCAGTTGCGGGGCGAGGTGCCACTCGGACGGATGCAACCGTTGTGGTGGACACTGCGAAGGCCTCGCCGCCCGTTGAATTACCATGCGGCGCATCGGATGTTCGAGCGTGCGAATGCTACCCTCGGTTCGGATTGGACTCTGCACGACTTACGTCACAGTGCAGCGAGGCGGATGGCCAACGACCCGCACTTGTCCTTGGTGGAGGTCAAAGAGGTGTTGGGGCACGCCCATTTGTCGACGACCGAAATTTATCTGACACCCGATAAGGACGAGGTGATCGCCAGCGTCCTGGCCCACCACGCTCGTACTGCTGATCAGCGGGAACATCCGCGGGCTCCGTCGCCGCCTCCTGCTCCTGGATACGATCCGGCAGCGTTGAGCGTGCTGTTCGGGAGGCCGTTGTGAGCACTGCCGTCAAGCACATGACCCGCCCGGAACGCTTCGAGGTCACACCGGTGCCGCATTCGAGGATTCGCCAACTGCACAAACAGTTTCCACCACGCGAAGGTGAACTCTGGTGGCCGCACACCGCTGCCTCTGCTGAGGAGGTCGAGGCCCGACTGAACTGCTCGGTGCTTGCTGAGGCTGCGGTCACCACCCGAGCCGGACGGCACCGGGGCGTGATCAAGATACTGACCTGGTTGGCTTCGGTGCCAGGCGATACCTGGCAAGCCCGGTGGCTCGCCAGCGGCGCCGAGAACATCCGCGGGTCTCGTTACGGCGCGACAACCTCCTGGGCCGATCTCCCGGTGGAATGGATTGCCGGACACGGGCGCCCTGTCAGACATGATCGCAACGACCTGGCTGCAGGACTGCTGATGTTGCTGTGCCTGGACGTGATCCGGCCGCAGTTGCCGTGGATGCTCTCCCGGGCGCACCCGTTTCTCGCGCCGATGATGGCAAAGCTGCGAGATCCGGACGGATTCGCGCGGTTGGACGAGCTTGCTGCCACTCAGCCGGATACCTCGCGAGACGATGCACGAATCGCAGCGACCAGAATCGCGACCCTGCTGGTATCCAAAGGCGGGACGGTCGCGGAGATCACTGTCGGCGATTGCGTGGAGCTGATCGAAACGATGGCGCAGGTGCACTCCCGCCGCGGTCAGAAGAAGATCGATTTCTACCTGCGACTACGTGCGATGGGCATCTTTCCCGAGGATGCACCACACAGCATCCGTGCGTTCGGCGCTCCGGTCGGACAGTTGACGATCGAACAACTCGTCGACCGCTACCCGATCGAGAACCAACCGATCCGAGCTCTGCTCATCGACTATCTGCGCGAGCGTCAACCCGCGCTGGACTACACCAGTCTCAACTCTCGTGCCCGAGGACTCGCCGGGCTGTTCTGGAGCCGCGTCGAGACACTCGCCCCCGGTATCGACACCCTGGCGCTGCCGCCTGACGTTGCCCGAGCATGGAAGGACGACCTGAGATCGATCACACGCACCGCCGTCGACGCGGCGGGACGAAAGCACGAAACAACTTCGCCCCGAAAGAATTACAAAGACAATCTGTTGCAAGTGCGTGCGTTCTATCTCGACCTCGCGCACTGGGCCGTCGAAGATCCGGCACGCTGGGCGCAGTGGGTGGCGCCCTGCCCGATCAGCGACGCCGAGGTCAAAAGAGGCAAGGAACTCAAACACCGTAAAGCGCGGATGGATCAGCGCACTCGCGAGCGATTGCCTGTCCTGTCGCAGTTGGTTCGGTCCGCAGCTGACCGCCGCGCGGCCGCAGCGGCTCTACTTGTTGCGGCGCAGAACACCGAACCAGGTGAGGTGATCGCGGGAACCGACGGAGAACTGCGACGATCCTTGATCCGTCGGGGAACTGGCCGCGTCGTATGGGCCGACAATACTGTTACCGGTGTTCGCCGCGATCTCACCTACGAGGACGAGGAAGCATTCTGGGCATTCGCCACTATCGAAGTGTTGCGGCTCAGCGGTATCCGTCATGAAGAGCTCCTCGAGCTCAGTCACCACAGCATCACCGAATATCGACTACCTAGTACCGGTGAACTGGTTCCGCTGCTGCAGATAGCTCCATCGAAGACCGATACCGAGCGGCTGATCTTGGTCAGTCCCGAGCTTGCGGAAGTCCTCAGTGCGGTAGTTCAGCGTTCGCGGCAACCCAACGGATCGATACCGCTCGTGGCTGCCTACGATACGCAGGAGAAGCTGTGGAATCCGCCGATGCCGCTGCTCTTTCAGCGGGGAATCGGAAACGAACGCCGAGCGATCCCACCGAGTTTCGTCCGCAAGCTCCTCATCAATGCGCTCACCGTGGCAGCTCTCACCGATGCCAGTGGCGATCCGTTGATGTTTCAGCCCCACGACTTCCGGCGAATATTCGTCACCGACGCGATCATGAACGGCCTGCCACCCCATATCGCACAGGTTATTTGCGGGCACAAGACAATTGACACGACGATGGGCTACAAGGCCGTCTACCCCTCGGAAACGATCGAAGCGCATCGAGCGTTCATCGCGCGTCGTCGTTCGATGAGACCCAGTGAGGAATACCGGACACCGACCGACGAGGAATGGGATGCGTTCTTGTCTCATTTCGAGAAGCGGAAAGTATCGGTCGGGACCTGCGCACGGTCGTTCGGCACACCCTGCATCCATGAGCATGCTTGCGTCAGATGCTCACTCCTGCGGCCGGATCCAACGCAGCGAGGCAGGCTCGAAGAAATCCGAGACAACCTCGAAGCCCGCATCATCGAAGCCAAACAGGAAGGCTGGCTGGGTGAAGTCGAAGGACTGCAGGTCAGCTACACCGGAGTCAGGGACAAGATCGCACAGGTCGATGCCACGATGAAACGAGGATCGGCAACAACTGACCTCGGAATGCCTGGATTCGGATCGATCTCGGGAAGGACTTCCACATGATTACCAAGCTTGAATTCTTGTTCAGAGAA
>NZ_BCWH01000014.1:0-3530 GCF_001653035.1 Rhodococcus sp. YH3-3
GAAGTCCAAGCGCTCCGAACTCAGATGCGATTGCAGCTGGGCGGCGTCGAGTTGCCACACCATGTCCGTGTATCGGGGAAGGCGATCGTCGCGGATGTCGGGGCGCAGCGGCCGCCCTGTGAGTACATGCGGGCCGGCACTGAAGTGGGGTTGTGGTTCGGTCATGGAAGGTCCCAGGGTTGTTCGACGAGGTCGAGAAGAGCATCGGCTGGCTTGATCGACTCGGCGTGCGAGACTTGTCCCGGTGTGAATTTGGGCAGAATCTCGTGATCGATGGTCACCCACACGGGTCCGTAGCGGCTCCACCAGTCGGACTCCGCGAGCACCGACCGCCGTTCGTCGAGTGCGTGTCGTAAGGCGAGCACGGCAGGAAGGTGACTCGACGAGATGACGCAATTGCCGCAGTGAAAACAGTCGAGAAATGTTGTCCGACGGCATATTCGCCCAGTGGCAGGGTGAGCGCCGGGATCAGCGCAACCATTCCACGGCGCCTCCTTGTCCGCGGGCACTGTCGCGTGTGGCACGACGGTCAGGGATCCGCCCGCGGCCGCAAGCGCGCGAGCGTGAGTATCGAGTGCCGCCCTCTCGGCGTCGGCGATCGCAGCGGCGATGGTTTCGGCGCTCCATTCAGCTGCCGAAGCATCGCCACGAAGATAATTCGCAAACAACACGCCCACGCTGTTCGAGCGCGCGGCGGAGGGCAAATGGCCACCGAACTTTTTGACTCTGGCGACTTCGATCGTGGTACGGATACGGCCGAATGTCACCGTCAGCGGGGCTCCCACCTCGGTATCGCCCTGCGGGTCGGTCAACAGCGAATGTCCGGCCGCCCATGTGCTGGGTAGCAGGGGCGGATCGGACAACGATCTGCGAAACGGAGCCATGTGTTCGGCCGTACCGGAGATGCCTCCTGCGATTCCGTTGCGCCAGATCGACCACAGCGCAGTCGATTCCGTGTAAGTTCTGCCTCTCGCCATCAACCGGTGCAGAAGCAGGTACAACCCTCCCGGGGTCTCGAGTTCCCGGTGTGGTGGACCGATTTCCCAGGTGACGGTTTCATACCAGTGTTGTTCTCCTCGCCGACGTTTCGTCAGTCGTAGCTGTACGGCCCTTCCTTCGAGGATTTTGTGTTCGGCAGGTAGGTCTTTGAGGGTTTCCACATTCCGGCCGGTCAGCGTGATCAGGAGAATGAGGATCGGAACCAGATCTCTCTTCAGAAGGAATAGTTGCTCTGCCTGCGCGAGTCGGCGCCGCCACGTCAGAGGCGTTCCGGTCTGCTGTCGTGGGATCACTCCGGTAGCGGCGACCTTTCGCAGACTCGGCACATCTGCAGCCGAGGAGGACTCTTCCGTGGTCTTGGCATCGTTGTCGGAAAGGATTCGTTCCGATGATTCGATTCGCGACCGGATTGCCGAGACGTCAGCGCGTGCAGCGCCGAGGATTCGCGCGATCTCTCCGTCCGAGTAGCCGGATGCATTCAGCTTTCTGAATTTCGGGACCGAACGAGCCAGCGCAGCGTGAATATCGGGTGAGATCATCTCGCGCAACGGAGGTTCGATCAGAAGTCTCCGAAGAATTGTCTGGCATTCGAGCGAACGGTTGATACTCGCCGTGGAGGCTCGCTGTCGGAGATAGCCCTGGACATTGTGCAGGGTCAGCGCTCCTGGGTCGTAGGGTGGATGTTGAAGTGAGTCGAGGTATCTCAGGAATGAGCCCAGGAAAAGCCAGTTCCCTTGTGCTGATCTCTCCGTCCGCAAAGTCCCGGTGGGACCCGTACGTCGAGAGAATGCAGCGAGTGTAGGTCCGTGCCAGCCGGGCATGGGCCACCGGTCGGCTGAAAATGTTCGCGTTCGCCCGTCGTCGCCAATGAACCGGACCGGCGGGGTGATCGCAACATCGATCACAGCAGTCGGGTTCAGCGGTTCGTGGCGTTGCGAAACTTCATAGTTCCCTGAGGGTGTTTCCGCTGGTCGGCCTGTATGTGTTCCAGCACCTTTGCGGGGCGTCACTGCGAAAAGTCCGAGGTCTCGGTGAATGGCGTCGATGGTGCTGGTAGTTCACCCCAGTCGTCAGGCACCAGCGCCATCCGAGTCTCCATTTCCAACTCGGCCAGTGTGTGAAGATAGATCATCGTGGTGGTGACCGAGCGATGCCCCATCCTGCGGCGCACCCAGTCGAGGGGATCGCCGAACACACGCGTGTAGTGGCCACGTTGGTCCGCAGTTTGTTCGCTCAACGCCGCAATATGGCCCCGTTGAAGTTGTTCGAGAGTCACCACCGCGAACGTGTGACGCAGCATATGAGGGTGCACGCGCAACTGAACTCCAACATCGGCACACCGAACATTCGCCTCATGGAACAGTCCCTTCCACCTCGACAGCGACACCGGCATCCCCCGTTCGGTCAACCAGAACGAGGCGGGTTCCAAACCGAGATCACCGGCGATGTACAGCCGCCGCCGGTCCGCGTGGTCCAGGTTGGAGACCTTTACACTCACCTTGACGCCGCCGCTGGTGTAGTCGACAGCGACAGGTCGTGCAGGGTCCTCGACCACGAGCGGGCGAACGATCTTGTCGTACCGTCCATGTGCTCGAGTATCGTCGATAATCTGCCGGCGATCGATATCGCGGTAATTGATCAGTTCTCTGACAATCGATTCCGGTACGTACACCCATCTGGTCGAGGAGCCCTTTGCGATGGCTACCGGGAGTCGGAAGCGCTGATAGGACACGGGTTGGTGCTCGGCGGGTAGGTCGAAGACCGTCAGTGCGGACTGCTCCGCTAAACGCAAACCCGTTCGGACCATGAGATCGCAGAACACCGCGTTGCGTGCCGCCCAGCGTCCGCGGAACGCAGGGCGAGGCAGACCGTCCGCGGTCATGCCCCTCATACCGGTATCTCTCCATTGCCGGTACGAGGCTTGCGGAATCCACTCAATGTTGTCTCTGTTGACATCTCGCGAATACGTCGTGGGACTACTTCCTCGATGGTCGACACGGCTCGGGGTGTGAGATCGTCCGCTGGGTGCATGGTGCGGGACCGGGTTCGCGGCGACCAAACCCTTTCGCACCGCCCAGCGATAGAAGTTGTTGACGGCCGCGACTTCTCGATTCCACGTAGCTCCGGACACTCGTGGCCCGGAAGCATCCCTCCGCCGCCAGACAAGGTAAGCGACGTGATCGTCTTCGCTTGCGTCACGCCATGATGTACCGCTTCGCGCTGTGGTGAGAAATGAGAGGAACGCTGCGATGTTGCGTGCATAGCCTTGTTGGCTGATCGATGACATGGTGACGAAACTCGGGTTCCGGAAGTACGAATTGAGGTCCACGTCGTACTCGAACAATGAGGACAGCAAGAACGGTGAACCTGGAAATGGATCGTCCGGAAAGAAACTTCCCTCGGCGCCCTCCGGTGTGCCGTAATCCGGGGGACGGGCGACATGAGTTTCGGTGATACACACTCGCCAAGAAGACAACGACATGACGGTTTCCCCTCTGCGGTCAATGACCGACGGTACACAAGTTGGCCGG
>NZ_BCWH01000015.1:0-2369 GCF_001653035.1 Rhodococcus sp. YH3-3
CGGTTTCCCCTCTGCGGTCAATGACCGACGGTACACAAGTTGGCCGGGGTAACCGTGCGCGTCACCGATGCCGGCGGAACCAACCTCGTCGAAATCGACATGCTCGTGACCGCCGACGCCATCGCGGAAGTGCCGGCCACCACTTGAGCGGGGCAAATACGGATACGCGAAAAGGGCCGGTGAGTAATGCGTTCACCGGCCCTACGCGTACGAACTCGACCTATGTCACCAGTTCTGAAGGATGTAGATGTTGTTGTTCCAGATCGCAGGATCGGTGAGCGAGAAGGAGATCTCACCTCGGTGGGACGCTGTTTCCTCGACCAACTGATCGATGCTGGCGTAGACGTGCTGGCCGTCGCCCTTGTAGATCGAGCCTTCGCCGAGGGCGATGCTCCAGTAGTCGTTCGGAACGACCTCGAGGAAATCCGCGGCATTGGTGTCGGCAATGAATTGAGTTTCGTTCGGATCGAATCGAATGCCGACATACCCGTTGCCGGAGTACGGGGTTGCGGCAGATGCGGCACCCGCTCCGAGCAGTGCGACAGCACCGGCCGCGACCGGGACCAACAGCGCAGCTACAGCCATACGTGAACGGGACATGTAAACCTCCTACGACGTGAAGGCTGCATCGGCCGCAACCCACTTTGATGTAACTGACGGTAGCGCAAAACTTGATAACCGAACATTTGCGACAACATGACGTCGGTCACGTCGGCAGTAGCGCGAAAGCCTCGCAATCTGGGCATTCATAGATTATGACTAGGCGAAACAAGGCTGATCGTCCCTAGGTGCGGAGGCGGAAACGGCCCGCTTGCCGCTTTCAGTTCCAGATGAGTAAATGCCTAGCACTCAACCCGGTCGGTCGGATCACCTACTGCATCCGCCTGCCCGGCGGCCGGCCTGCGGTGTCTCCCGAAGAGCACTCCGCTTCGCTCCGCTCTGTACAAGTGAAAAGATCCTTTTTCCTTTTTCTGTCCTTCCGATCCTGATCGACGCGCTCGTCACTTGTGTGGACGCCATCACTGCGGTGCCGGCCACCTAGACGGTTGCGGAGGCGACCGTGATTGTCTCGGGGCTGCGGGATCACTGGTTCTGTCTGGCTCGCTGGGGGTTCAGACGATACGAAGTGTTCCCAAATCCTGGCTCAAGGCCGAACCCAGGCAGTTAGGACCGCAGCTCGATCGAGTGCGAAGAGTTGGCACTCCACGTCGTTGGCGGCCTTTTGTACCTCGTACGCGGTGGTGCCGGCAGTCGGCGAGGTGGTCGTTTCTCACGTCCCCGGCACAGGGTGCGCCGGGGACGTGAGAAACGATTCTAGCGCCTATTTGCGCAGGTCAACCTATATAATTGGGGAGTCTAATTCGGTAGCGGACCTGACCAGTTCGCTCGATTCTGGAGGATTCCTGTGGCTGATTTGGCTACTGCTGTGACTGTGTTGGATGCGAACGGGCGGGCGGGGGTGCCGTCGTTGTTGATTTCGGGTCCGGGGATGGGCAAGTCGAGTTTGGTGCGTGGGTTGGCTGCGGCGGATGGGGTGTTGTGCAAGACGGTGTTGGGGTCGTTGCGTGAGCCGTCGGATTTCGCTGGGTTGCCGGTGGTGCGGGAGCACGGTGTGACGCTGGAGGCTCCGGCGTGGGCGAAGGAATTGGTTGCCGGTGGCGGCGGGTATCTGTTTCTGGACGAGTTGACGACGAGTCCGCCTGCTGTGCAGGCGGCGATGTTGGCGGTGGCGCTGGATCTGACTGTCGGTGATGTGCAGTTGCCGAAGGGAACTCGGGTGATTGCGGGGGCGAACCCTCCGGATTGCGCTGCTGGTGGGTACGAGTTGGAAGCGCCGTTGGCGAATCGGTTCTGCCATGTGGAGTTCACGCCGTCTGTCGATGAGTGGTTGGACGGTATGGCGACGGGGTGGGGTGCACCGCCTGCCTCGCGTGCGGTGGCCACCGATGAGCAACGGGTTGCGTTGGTGCGCAGTTCGATCACCGGCTTTGTGCAGCGCAATCCTGATGCGTTGGATGCGTTTCCGTCGTCGGCGGCGCAGACCGGTGGTGCATGGCCGTCGCGTCGTACGTGGTCGATGTTGGCGGCGGTGTTGCCGCATTTGCGGGAGGACGACAACGCGGCGATCAATACGGCGGTGTTCGGGTTGATCGGTGAGGGCGCGGGCGTGGAGTTCTTGGAGTGGCGACGTAGCGCCGATCTGCCCGATCCGGTTGCGGTGGTGGAGAATCCCGATTCGGCATTCGATTGGCAGTCGCGTCCTGATCTGGTGTGGGCGGTGCTGTCCGGTGTCACGGCATGGGCGGCGGGGCGCGGCACGGTGGAGGCCTGGCGCAGTGCGTGGGGTCCGCTGATCGCGGCTGCGGAGG
>NZ_BCWH01000015.1:2431-3145 GCF_001653035.1 Rhodococcus sp. YH3-3
CGCGGCGGCGCGCACGCTGGCGAAGGCGCGACCGGCTAAGGCGACTGTCCCGGCGTCTGCACGTCGGTTCGCGCCGATGTTGACCGCTGCGGGTCTGATGGAGGCGGCAGCATGAGCGGGGTTCGGTCGCTCGCGCCGGATGAGTTGCGGGCGTTTCGCCTGGCACGGCTGGTTTCTGCCGAACAGATGCCGTATTTCATGCGGGCGTTGTTCGCAGCGCAGCCTGTTGCTGCACCGGGGTTGGGCACGTTCGCGGTGGATGCGCAGTGGCGGCTCTATCTCGATCCGGCGTTGTTGGTAGGGGCTGGTGCATGGCCGGTGCCGGTGGCGGGTGCGGTGTTGCTGCACGAGGTCGGGCACTTGCTGCGGGCACACGGTGTGCGGGGGCAGTCCTTGCCGAAGCCGGTGCACCACGTGGCGTGGAATTACGCGGCGGACGCGGAAATCAACGACGACTTGCTGGCGGCGGGCGTCGGATTACCGGACGGGGTGATCACTCCACAATCGTTCGGGTGCGAGGACGGCGGAATCGCAGAGGACTATTACACGCACCTGATCGATCCGGCTACGGGACAACAGTTTCCAGACGACGACGATGTGGGATGCGGGTCCGGTGCGGGGTGCGCGCCGGTGCCGGGGGAGTTGGGCGCGGCAGCGGGGGAGGTCGCGGACGGTTTGGACGACGCGGAAGCAGATCTGGTTCGCCGTCATGTG
>NZ_BCWH01000016.1:0-2812 GCF_001653035.1 Rhodococcus sp. YH3-3
TGTAGGGAGTATCGGTATGGCACAGGGCATCGTGAAGTGGTTCAACGGCGAAAAGGGCTTTGGTTTCATCGCTCCCGACGACGGAACACCGGACGTGTTCGTTCATTACTCTGAAATCTCGGGCAACGGCTACAAGTCGCTCGACGAGAACCAGCGTGTGGAGTTCGAGGTTGGCCAGGGCCAGAAGGGTCCTCAGGCCACCGATGTGCGCGCTGTCTAATCAGTGACACAAGAAGAGGGCCGCACCGCAAGGGTGCGGCCCTCTTCTGCATAGCGGAGGCCCTGTCGGTACGGCCAAGCTAATCGACTGTCCGTCGTCGAAAACCTCACGATACACAGCGACCTGACATAGTTTTCCGACACGAATTTATCGACGGATCCGAACCGCACAAACTCTATTTTCAACTTCGGTGGCAGATTCAGGTTCCTTTGCACTCAGCGATCCCCGTCGTCGACAAGCGCAATCGCTGGGACAATCGGGTACGACCGGCACTGATTGAGATCGCTGTTTCCACAGTGAATTTCATCTGGATCCACCGTCGACAGTCACGTGGGGCGGGAATCGACGTGCCGGACCGTGGCAGGTTACGACCGGAAGTCCGGGCGGCGCGGCGCAGCGCCTACCCGGGATAACGACTGTCGCGCGTTGCCCGGCGGTATGCCCACGCATATTCGGATTCGATGTTCGGGTGTGCTTGGCCCAGGTCCTGGCGCCGAGTAGCGGTTCAACCGACGGAGGGGTCAGAGAGGTGATGTCGTGTCAGTGACCAGCGCAACCGAAAGTTCCAATCGGTGTCACCATTCTTTTCGAGAAACGTAATTTTGGGACCAAAAGAGGTATTTGTCGCATCGCGATGGTAGAACTAATCGAATTTTAAACCGCAAGGGAGCTGCGAGCGAACTCTGCGAACAAATAAGAAGAAGGACACATGAATCCCGACCCGAACAACCCAGCTAACAGCAGCGACCCACAAAAAGCGCCGCAGCAGCCGTACGGACAACAACCCCCTCAGTACGGGATGCCGCAGCAGCCATACGGACAACAACCCCCGCACTACAGGATGCCGCAGCAGCCATACGGACAGCCGCCGCAACCGCCAAAGAAGAAGCGATGGGGTTTGTGGATCATCCTGGCGATCGTTGCATTGTTGTTCGCAGGTTGCGTGGCCGCAGTCGCTGGTGGGGGTGACGAGCCAGCGACAGTAGTGGACAACAACGGATCAAGTTCTGCGGATTCCGACAGCGCAGCCAGCCTGGATTTCCCAGGAAAGACGAGCAAGGACACCGGCGCCGACGCGGGAGCTACCGTCGATAAAAAGGGCGTTCAAATCACTGCTGCACCTCTGGAGTCGGCAGAGCGTTCATACGGTGGTCCTCTTCTATGCACGAACGTCACCGTCGTCAACGGCACTGACAAGCAGCAACGTTTCAATGGTTACTTGGATTGGAAATTGCAGGATCCTAACGGTGTCTCAAAAGACGCGACGTTCGTCTCCGACCGCTCCACGCTGGAATCGGGTGAGTTGGCTCCCGGAGGTCGGGTCGCAGGCGACGTTTGTTTCGACGATCCGGCAGCCTCCGGACAGTACGTAGTGCTTATGGAAACACTGCTCTCCTTCGACAGCTCACGCATCGGGTGGATCAACCAGATCTGAACGCCCCGATACAACCCTGGGGCAGGCGAGCGTTCATTGACGCTCACCTGCCCCAGCCCGATAAGTATGCAAGCCACGCCGTGGCCCTGGCCGGACACCACAGCAACCGCAGCGAATACGAGCTCCGGCGACGCACCATCGCCAGCCCACTCGCCGACGTTCGAGGACCCGAGGGTCGCAGCCGCATTGGTCTCGACGAATTACCAGGTGCGGTCCGGGCACCGCAGCTCAGGCAGTACAGTCCATCCACTCGCGGTGAGCCACTGCTGCACCGGACGTGGCAGGGTGCCATTCCGTGCGGTCTGCGCGAAATCGCCCGGCGGACGGAAACGATCCGACGGTGCCATCACCGACATCGCCAGGATGCTTTCCACCGGAAACCATCACACCAGCAGAAAGCGGACATCGATGAACGAGACGCCCTCCTCGAGCAGTTCACCGTCAGAGTCCACTCGATCAGGCACTGCTGCAATGGACCTGTTCGCCAGCACCGACTCCGGCAGCGAACTCGCCGTATCCGTCGAACCAGAAGGCATCCTCGTTGCCGGGAACCCGGAGGTCGTAGCCGGATACCTCGCTCGCCTGACCGACATCGCCGGCGAAGCACTCACCGTGTCCGGAGTCAGCAAAACCTCGATGGCCAATGTCGCCGCCGCTGCCGTCGGAGCGAAATCTGTTGCCGCCCAGGCCGGTCAGTTCGTGCGGTTGTCCCCGAACAGCGTCCAGGCGTTGAACACGTACAAAGCGTTGCCCGGTGACAACGGCTTCTTCCGAATGACCGTCGTCGACCAAGCAGGGAAGTTCCGTCACCAACTGCAATGGCAGAAAGTGTCCCTCGGCCCCACCCAAGCATTGTCCTTCCAACTCATCGCAGTGCAGGTCGCACTCTCGGCGGCCATCGCATCGGTGAACGAATCGATCGCCCGCGTCGAGGGCAAGGTCGAACAAGTCCTCGTCCTCGCCCAAGCTGCCCGTGTCGGTGACGTGGTCGGGCACTTCGCAACCCTGGATCGGCTCGTCACCACACTCGACGAACACGGAGCACTCCCGACCACGGACTGGGAATCTGTAGCCGGTCTCCGCCCCACCCTGAGTATGACGATCGAACGACTCCGAGAACACGTCAAACGCACCTTGGCCGGGTTCGATGCCACTCG
>NZ_BCWH01000017.1:0-2098 GCF_001653035.1 Rhodococcus sp. YH3-3
GCCGCTTACCGCCGGCACCGCGTAACTAACGTCCGTGCCTCATACACTTAGCCTCGATCTCGAAGGCAACGAGTACATCTGTGATCTCGTACGCTGCATCAAGGTTGCGCTGCGCTTCAAGTAGAAGGTTCGCTCTCAACTCGATCAGGGCGTCAGGTGACTGATCCTCGTAAAAGGCTTCGCGGGGGATGCCTAGTTGTTCTGCTGCTGTTTCTGCTGTGTGTAGTTCACTCATATCACCTCTTTCATTCTGTGAGTTTGTGCTTGACCAGGTGCCTCAGCTTCCTGTTTCGTTTCTTAAATCCGTATGCGCCGTCATCCATCTTGCAACAAGGTTCTCGACGGCCGGACGCCTTCCATTGCTTGAGATGGATGTTCTTACTCATTGCCCGCCTCCGTCTTGACCTCATATACCAGCTCATAGAACTGCGCACCCATGCCGAGATCACCGTCAAAGTCGACACTGCTGTGCTGGTCGTGGATCTCGAACCACTCGTCGATCTTGAAGTCTTCGAGACGAGCTGACCACTCAACGGGGTAGTACTTGGCGATGACTTTCTCTGATCCACACTTCTTGCACCGCAGGGCCATTCGGTTATTCGCCATCACCAACCTCCGGCTTATACACCTCAACCGTTGGCCTGTAGAAGTCCCCGCCCCATCGCCAAGCGAGGCCACCTAACTGCAATCTGCGGGTAAGTTCGACGCTCTCATCGTCGTAGCCAAAATCCTCAGTGTGCTCCATCTTGCGGATGAGTTGAGCGTTCGGGATACCTGCGAACTTGGCAGCGATCTCGGTTTCTAGGCGGGACGGCCGGGGTGGTTCGTTGTGACCGTAGGTAGGGGAGTGCTCGCTCATGCAGTTGTCTCCGCAGCAACCAACTGACCTGCGTCATCTAGTGCGATGACAAGCTTGAGGTTAACTTTTAGGGCTACATTGTCAGTTAATACGCCAATCATCGGATGATCAATATGTCCACCCTCGTCGGTGAAGCCGTACCCTGAGCCATAGCTACCGTCGTCAAACTTTTCAAGATAGTAAAAATATTCAGTCTTGTTATAGGCTAGCTTTGCTGGCAACTTCTCTAGTAGGTAGTCGGAGGTATAGAGAGGGAATCGCTCAGACCTATCAAACTCCTGTGCATCTTGCCAGTGCCAGATAGTAGATTTTCCGCCAATGGTCATATAGTAGTTAGCTCTTGTTTCCCATTCAGGTAATCGCCTATACACTTCCTTGCATAGCTCAAAAAGCTCATTATCTTGCATTACGAATCCTTTCCGTTAGATTCAGTCGTGAGTATCATTGCTTTAATTGACTCAAGATAGTAAACAAGCTTATCTACTTTTCCAGCAGGCATCATCCATGGCGATTTGCGCCACTCAGACATAGTAGGGCGTGAAACATTGAGAGCATCGGCGATTTGCTGGTCTGACATATTTAGCAATATTTTACATTGGTCTTCTATCAGATAAGTGACGTAACCCGTACTTGTTTGTTCTTCATCCATTACTCGCCTCCTTCCTTCGTCTCAAAAACCGTGACTGGTATGAAATCCTTGCCCTCCTCATCGACCTTGTTGAATGCGTAACCAAGCAGCATGTTCACCGTCATATTGAGGGACAATCCGTGCTGAACAGACAGGTCTTGTACGCGCTCGACCATCGAATGATCTGTCAGTCTCAATGCAATTGGCTTGATTGGTTGTCCGTTCATGCCGCACCTCCCCGGTATGCACCATGCAAGATGTGCGGAGCTAGTGCCTCCATGCGGACAAGAGCTTCTTCCCGTGTAATCAGTCGCTCGTCTACCTCGTTAAACGTGTCCTCGAACGCGAGGATTAGTGCGAGCTTGGCGATGTCTGCTCGTAGATCCACCGTGTCGGCTAGATGGTCGATGCACGGTTGGTTCGGCAGTGATTCAGGTCCGTTGTGTGCCATGGATGATTCCTTGTTCAGTTGTTATTTAGTTGTGTGACAGTCGATCTGGTTGCGCCATCGAGTAATTAAGTGTCCTGTTGAGGGTGGGCTTCAACAGAACCTCGATGGAGCAACTAGATGTTGTGGGTATGGACGTTGTTGACGCGGGACTGAAGTAGAC
>NZ_BCWH01000018.1:0-2041 GCF_001653035.1 Rhodococcus sp. YH3-3
GGCGGAGCCGTGGCGGGCGCGATCGCATACCGCCACTTGAGTATTCAGATGTTCGAAGGTTATGCAGGAACTTCAGATTCGGGTTTCCGTGCGGAAGTCGAAGCCGAGCAAGCGCTACTACGAGGCAATGATCTGCTGGCCATGATCGATCAACACGAGCACACCCGATTGACCGGTCCAGCCGCAATGGAAGGAGCATCACGACTCGCAGCGCTGGCCAGCCATCCGCAGTTCACCGGGGCTGTGATCACCGACCCCAAACGGCTCACACGTGTACTGAAAAGCAAGGCCGGAGCCATCTACCCTGGGAAATATGCAACATGCATCTTCGATGACCGGAAAGCGCTGTGCCTGAACAGCAGTACAACCAAGAGTGCGGTTCCGCAGCTCGATCGCTGCCAACCACTGAACTGCCCGAACGTCGCACTCACCATCGACAACCTCATCAAGCTGAGCGCAGAAGCCGAAAAGATCGCCGACACGCTGCGTGAACGTCCCACACTCCCACCTCTGTTGCAGAACCAACTCTCCGAACGCGCATCACAGATTCACACATTCATCGACCGTCACCGCTCGGATTCACGATGACACAATCCGGCGGGCTACCAACCACAGCAGCAGTATCAGTTGAGCTCACAGCGTTACTGACCGAATCCGCCGAACGCGGAGTACGACCCAGTGTGCTCGGCCTCGCCCGACGCCTCGGCATCGCCAACACCACGCTCCGGCGCAATTTTCCCGAGACGGTCGATGAACTGTCCCGCCAACGGCGGATCTATCGCAGTAGACCGACCCCAGAACTGCCGACCTCTCACATCAACACTGTCGTACTCGAGAACATGCAGCTCCGAACACGTAACCGCGAACTCACCGAACAGATCGCTCTCGCTTCGTCACAAATCCAGCAACTCAGCCTCGAAGCACACCAACTGCGCACAGAACTCCACCACCGCACCGCCGTCACCACCATCTCCACGCCACGTAAATGACCTGTCACGAGCCAATTCCTCACCTCGATTAAGACTCGCCACAGCCACATAGCTGAGCCGACCGTACAGCTTGTTCACCAGACGGACACCTCGCGTCCCTATGCGATTCATCCCGATCCCCTCTACTATCGAAGTCCGATATCGGGTTCGATAACAGATGTTGTCAAGGAGCAAGTTGTGACGCCATCACCGGGCGAGAAGTTGCCTTCCCCTGCAGACACACCGGATTCATCTCACCTACAACGGCGCCTCGGTGTCGCCGATTCAGTGGTGATCGGGCTGGGCGCGATGATCGGCGCCGGAATCTTCGCGGCTCTGGGACCTGCCGCCGCTGCTGCACACGGTGGGCTTCTGATCGCATTAGCGGTGGCGGCGGTGATTGCATATTGCAATGCGACGTCCTCGGCGCGACTTGCAGCCTTGTATCCGGAATCCGGCGGCACCTACGTGTACGGCCGAGAACGGCTGGGGCCGTTCTGGGGATATCTCGCGGGGTGGGGATTCGTCGTCGGCAAGACCGCCTCGTGCGCTGCCATGGCGTTGACCGTGGGCACCTACGCGTGGCCGGGTCACGAGCATGCCGTCGCGGTCGCCGCGGTACTGGCGATCACCGGTGTCAACTACGTCGGTGTGCAGAAGTCGGCGATGCTCGCACGGATCATCGTGACCGTGGTTCTGGCGGTCCTCGCACTCGTGGTGACGTTGTGCCTGACCGGCGCCTCTGGCTGGCAGTCGCCGTTCGCAACAGATGGGGCGATGACCTTCGCCGGAGTGGTGCAGGCTGCCGGCCTCCTCTTCTTCGCGTTCGCCGGCTATGCGCGCATCGCCACCCTCGGGGAAGAAGTTCGCGATCCGAAACGCACTATCCCACGCGCTATTCCGATCGCCTTGGCCATCACATTGGCGGTGTACGCCGTGGTGGCGGCTGCCGTCCTAGCAGCGTTGGGCCCGGAGGGACTTGCGGCCGCGACCGACCCACTGGCCCAGGCGGTGCAGGCGGCAGGCTTCGGCCAGTTCGAGGTGATCGTGCGGATCGGCGCTGTCGTCGCAGC
>NZ_BCWH01000019.1:0-1742 GCF_001653035.1 Rhodococcus sp. YH3-3
CCAGACTTTGTCGGTGGCGGTGCCGCGGCGGCCGTGCAGTTGCCGGGTGATCCGTTGACGGACCTGGGTGACCATGAGGTTGGCGAGGGCGACGAGATGCCACTTGTCGACTGCGATCCGCGCGTCCGGCAGGGCGGTGCGGATCCCGGATCGACAGGTACAACAGCGCCCGCCCGCACACCCGCCTCGGCAACGCCCCACCCGCCGAGTACGAGGCAGCGCACTGCGCTGAGCCCACCAAGTCATCGCGACCGGCAATGACACCTGCATAGACGTGGCATCAACGCGTAGATGTTTCAGTTTCTTCTGTGCTGGGGCTGTGTCAGGTGCTGGACCGGGTGTAGGCAGCGGCGCGCACCACATCGTCGTCCTCCAGTCCAGCTCCTAGTGCTCCGCCCACGGTGGCCAGGCTGGCGGTGAGCCAGCTGATCTTCGCGTAGTCCAAAGCGTTCACTGGGTGACCGGCGACACCGGCCAGTACCTGCTCGTCGATGAGCAGCAGCGCGCCGACCCAGGACAGGATGAATAAGACGAGGTAGAACACCACAACCCCGATGGCCACGGTCGCGGTGGTGGCCAAATTGAACAGGATCACCTGCTCACGTTGGGCTCGCCGCCGTGGGCGCTCCCACAAGTCGGCTCCCAGGATCAGGGTGGCACTCACCGCCCCGATCGCCATCACCGCCAGCAGGACCAGGCGCACCGGCCCGTAGGCCATGGCCAGTACCCATAGGTCCGAGGCCACCAATGTCAGCATGCCGGTGGCCACTGCCACGACCAGCGCCCGGGAGAGCCGGGCCACGAAGGCCCAAGGCTGGTTGGCGCGGATCATGCCCAGCAGCAACCGCACGTTGCCGCTCAGCACTCGGGCCGTGAACTGCACGACGTTGTCGTCCGGGCGTTCGTCGAGATCGGTGGACAGCTGGTGGGCTCTTCGAGCAAGATCCCGCTGGGCGTTGAGGTCTTCGGCGTCGTAGCCCAGGAGCTGCCCGACCACGTGCACGGTGGTCTCTTGCACCTTCTGCCGCACGTGCACGGCTCCCAGGGTTGGGACGGAGACCAGTCCTACCCCGTGCACGGGGCTGAGCTGGGCGAGCACCGGACGTCGGCCGGTCTTCAGGGGGATCTCGGTGAGCACCACGGCCAAATCCCAGTTCTCCTCCAGCACGCGGTTTCGGGCCGCCTCCAGCAGGTCCAAGGTCTCGGTGGGTGGATCGACCAGCCGGTCTTCGGCCATCTTCAGTTGCCAGCGCACTCCCGGATACCGCTGCACCAAAATCTTGCGCACCGAGGTGGTGACCTCGGGGCCGAGCACCGCACTCAGGGATGGTGAGACCACCAGGCCGATGAGCAGCTCGGCATCGGAAAGGGGTTCGGCAGGATCGGCGGTGGATCGGCAACGCTTAGCAGTCACCGCTCCATGGTAAGGCAACCACGGGCCGGATTGCCGCTGGCTCGATGGAGCCCCCAAGGTTTCGTGCAGCACCGCGGGCCGGATTCGGTGGTCGCCTCGATCCCGGAGAGAGCGGTGCTGCTCACTGCGAAATCCTCTCCCCGCCGACGCCGCCAGCGCGAAGACATCACAGCCAGCGGGCCCGGGACCTGCCGGTGTCGAGGACGGCTTCTCGATGATGCTGCAGTGACGGATCGGTTGAAGTGCTTCGGCGGTGTGGGAGCAGTGATCAGCGTGGGGCCGGTCGATTCCGTTCGGACAGGTGATGCATCGACTGCCCAGCGGCAGG
>NZ_BCWH01000020.1:0-1614 GCF_001653035.1 Rhodococcus sp. YH3-3
CGAAAGACATCTCAGGAAGTTAACAGTCAAGCCGCGAGCACGAGAGGAGGTGGGAAGGCATGGGTTTCGTCGTAGGTTTGTCCGGTTTGCAGGCAGTGGTGGAGTTGTCCGAGGAATTTGTTGAACAAGTGGCGTTTGGCTTCTTGGAGCCAGTCACCTTTGGCTCGGCGCGCGTCGTAGTGCCGCCGCGCTCCGGGCGAGGATTTCAGCGCTGCCATCGCCCAGATCGAACCGGCGGCGGCGAGACGCCGGTTCTTGATGTGCCGGTGCGTAATGACGGTCTTCTTGCCGCTGGCGCGGGTGATCGGCGCGGATCCAGCGAAGGCTTTCAATCCACGAGCGTCGTCGAATTTCGAGCGGTCGTCACCGATCTCGGCGAGCACCCGGGCGCCGACCACTGGCCCCACGCCGGGGAAACTGGTCAGGATCTTCGCGTCCGGGTGTCGGTGAAAAGTCTCGGTAACCGCCTCCGTCAGGTCGGCAACCGCAGTACAGATGGCGTTCAGCTGCCCGAGCAACGCGCTCAGTTGCCGTCCCATCGCTTCTTCGATCATGGCGGGCTGACGGAGGTGCTCGGCGGTGAACACCTCGCGCAGGCGCCCGGCGTCCCGATCGAGATATCGCTGGCGGCCGGCTTTGGCCATCAACTTTCGCAATCGGGCCGGAGTCAATGTGGCCGCCTGGGCAGGGGTGGGAGCAGCGGTGAGGATCATCCGGGCATCGGCTCGGGTGATGCCGCCTTCGAGACCGGCGAAGGCTTCCAACGCTGCCGGGTAGAACTCCTTGAGCAGCGCGATGACCCGGTTGGTGACCTGTTGCCTGTTCCAGATCGTGTCCTGCTGCGCGCGAGCGAGCACCCGCACACTCTGGGCCAGCTCGGAATCATTCGATCGTGGGCGATGCTCGGGCAGGTCGGTGCGCAGGATATTCGCCAAGGTGCGGGCATCGACCGCATCGGACTTCGCTCCGGAGACGACATGCCTGGACCGGTAACGCGAGGCCGCGAGCGGATTGATCGGGTAGACCTGCCTTCCCGAGGCGGTCAACGCCGCGACCCACAGACCGTGATCGGTCTCGATGGCCACCGGCACCGGCTCGTGCGGGTCCTCACCGGCGTCGGCGAGCATGGCCAACAAGGCCTCGAATCCCGAGGCGGTGTTCTCGACCCTGCCGCCGGCCACCAGGCGGCCCGTGTGGTCGACGACCGCGATGTCGTGATGATCAGTGGCCCAATCGATTCCACAGAACAAACTCATTCGTTCCCTCCGTCTGCTCGATACGATGCCCGGCACCGGGCAGGGGCCACGCGGCACCCTAATCGCAGGACTCGACGGTCCGTCATCTCAGTAGCCGTCCGTGACTCCAGCACACCGCAGGACCCCCAGTGCTTTCCGAAGAGCTCTACGGCTCGGGAGAACTCATACCGGGGTGAACCCTGCGGTCGGCAGGGGCAACGCCATCACACCACCGAACACCAGATCACTGCTACCGGGGCGCACCGTTCTTTCGTGAGACATCGAATGTCCGGGCAACAACAGGCGTCGCCCCGACAGCAGCACCAGAACACAAACTGTCCCTATACGGGGTCAGCTCCTATCCCAACTACCGATTAGG
>NZ_BCWH01000021.1:0-1554 GCF_001653035.1 Rhodococcus sp. YH3-3
GTCCGGGAGGGCTTTACGGTCCAACTTCCCATGCACCGTCACCGGAAACTCCCCCAACACCACCACCACCGACGGCACCATGAACCCCGGAAGAGACCTCCGCACCCCCTCCAACACCACCACCTCATCGACCACCACCCCCACCTCACCCACCACAAACCCCACCAAAAAATCCCCACCCACACCCGACCGCAACACCACCACCGCACCAGCCACCCCCACCTGAGCAGCCAACACCGCCTCCACCTCACCCAACTCCACCCGCTGCCCCCGCACCTTCACCTGAAAATCCGTGCGCCCCACAAACTCCAACACCCCACCACACCCCCACCGCACCACATCACCCGTCCGATACACCCGAGCACCCACCACCCCCGACACCGGATCCGCCACAAACCGACCCACCGTCAAATCCACACGACCCTCATACCCCCGAGCCACCTGCACCCCACCCACATACAACTCCCCCACCACACCCACCGGAACCGGCCGCAACCGCGAATCCAACACCAACACCCGCGTATTCCACACCGGCCGACCAATCGGAACACCCACCCCCACAACACCCTCCACCACATGAAACGTCACATCCACCGACGCCTCCGTCGGCCCGTACAAATTCACCAACTCCGCACCACACACCCCCGCAAACCGCCCCGCCAACACCGACGACAACCCCTCACCCGACACAAACACCCGACGCAAACCCGAACACCCCACCCCCAACTCCCCCACGCTCAACTCCCCCACGAACACCTCCAACATCGACGGCACAAAATGCACCACCGACACCCCCCACCGCTCGATCACACCCACCAAATACACCGGATCACGATGCCCACCCGGATCCGCCACCACCAACCGCGCACCCACCATCAACGGCCAAAACAACTCCCACACCGACACATCGAACGACACCGGCGTCTTCTGCAACACCACATCCCCCACACCCAACGGAAACTCCCCCTGCATCCACAACAACCGATTCACCACCCCCGCATGCGACACCACCACCCCCTTCGGACGACCCGTCGACCCCGACGTGAACATCACATACACCGCATGCTCAGGCAACAACACCCCCAACCGATCCCCCACCCCCACCGGACCACCCGAAAAACCCGAAACATCAACACAACCCACATCAACAAACCCCACCCCCACCGGCAAACACCCACCATCACCAACCCGCGACAACACCACCACCGGATCCACCACACCCACCACAAACCCCACCCGCTCCACCGGCGCACCCACATCCACCGGAACAAACACCCCACCAGCCCGCACCACCGCAAACACCGCCACCAACAACTCCACCGACCGCGACAACGCCACACACACCCGCGACTCCGGACCCACCCCCAACGAAATCAACAACCGCGCAAAACGATTCACCCGAACATCGAACTCACCCCACGACAACACCACCCCACCACACACCAACCCCCCACCACCCACACCAGCAAACCGCCCATCCAACACATCCACCAACGTCAAACCCCCCACCACAACCCCCACACCATCCCAACCACCCACCACCAACCCACGCTC
>NZ_BCWH01000022.1:0-1538 GCF_001653035.1 Rhodococcus sp. YH3-3
GAGCGTCTGGTGGGCCAGCTTGCCCGACGGCAGGCGATCTTGAATCCGAAGGGCACGATCTACTCGGCGAAACGCTTCATCGGACGTCACTACGACGAGATCTCCGAGGAAGCCAAAGCGGTCAGCTTCGACGTCGTAGCGGGTGACAACGGTGAGGCCCGCTTCGACGTGCGCGGCAAGAAATACGCACCAGAGGAGATCAGCGCTCTCGTGCTGCGCAAGCTCGTCGACGACGCGAGCAAGTTCCTCGGTGAGAAGGTGAAGGAAGCGGTCATCACTGTTCCTGCCTACTTCAACGACGCGCAACGAAACGCCACCAAGGACGCCGGCCGTATCGCAGGCCTCGAGGTTTTGCGGATTATCAACGAACCGACCGCTGCGGCACTCGCGTACGGCATGGACAAACAGACCCACGAAACCGTACTGGTCTTCGACCTCGGCGGCGGAACCTTCGATGTGAGCCTGCTGGACGTCGGAGAGGGGGTAGTCGAGGTTCGTTCCACGGCCGGCGACTCCCACTTGGGCGGCGACGACTTCGATCGACGCGTGGTGGACTACCTCGCCGACGAATTCCAGCGCGCGGAGAACATCGATCTGCGTAAGGATGCGCAGGCGTTGCAACGACTGTTCGAAGCCGCGGAGAAGGCAAAGGTTGAGCTGTCCTCGGTGACCCAGGCCCAGGTAAACCTGCCTTTCGTTACCGCTGACGCGAATGGTCCCAAACATCTCACCACTACGATCATGCGATCGAAGTTCGATGATTTGACTGCCGATCTGGTGGAACGGTGCCTCGGCCCGGTGAAGCAGGCCATGAGTGACGCCAAGGTCGCCGCCAACGACATCGACGAAGTGATACTGGTCGGCGGTTCGACACGTATCCCGGCTGTACAGGCGCTGGTTCGCCGGCTGACCGGCGGCAAGGACCCCCACATGGGCGTCAACCCGGACGAGGTCGTTGCCCTCGGAGCCGCAGTCCAGGCAGGCGTGCTCAAAGGCGAGGTTTCCGATGTGTTGTTACTCGATGTCACCCCACTGTCCCTCGGCGTCGAGACGCAGGGCGGGGTGATGACGAAGATCATCGAGCGGAACACGACGATCCCGGCACGGCGCAGCGAAGTGTTCTCCACGGCGGAAGACAATCAGTCCGCCGTGGACGTCGTGGTGTTGCAGGGCGAACGCGAACGTGCGGCCGACAACCGGGTGCTGGGCCGGTTCCGGCTGGAAGACATCCGCCCCGCGCCACGTGGCGAGGCCCAGGTGGAAGTCATTTTCGACATCGACGCCAACGGCATCCTGAACGTCACCGCTCGCGACAAGGATACCGGCAAGGAACAGAGCATCACGATCAGTGAACAGGGCAACCTGGATCAGGGTGAGGTCGAGCGCATGTTGGCGGAGGCCGAACGGAACCGGGGTGAGGACGAGGCGCTGCGCAAGGCGGTCGACGCGCGCAACGGGCTCGATTCGGTTGCGTATCAAGTGGAGCGGCGACTCGCCGAACTCGGTGACAGTGCCCCGCCGCATGAGAAGGCGCGGGC
>NZ_BCWH01000023.1:0-1390 GCF_001653035.1 Rhodococcus sp. YH3-3
CCGCAGCAGTGACATACGCAACCAACTGATCACGCCACACCACCACCACAACAGAACCCACACCCACCTGATCCCGAACCGCAGCCTCGATCTCCCCCAACTCGATCCGCTGACCACGCAACTTCACCTGAAAATCACTACGACCGACATACTCGAGCTCACCCGACACACCGATCCACCGCACCACATCCCCCGTGCGATACATCCGCGAACCCACCCCACCGAACGGATTCGCCACAAACCGCTCCGCCGACAAATCCACCCGCCCGAAATACCCACGAGCGACCTGCACACCCGACAAATACAACTCACCCGCAACACCCACCGGCACCGGACGCAACCGCGAATCCAACACCAACACCGACGAATTCCACACCGGAGCACCCATCGGCACCACCACACCCACACCATCAAGCGGACCCGCCGCCGTCGCATGCACCGTGAACTCCGTCGGACCATACAAATTATGAACCTCAACCGACGGCAACACCGACAACACCCGACCCACCACCGACGCCGGCAACGCCTCACCCGCCGCGAAAATCACCCGCAACGAACCCAACCCACCACCACCGAGACGCGAAATCGTCGCCTCCGACGCGTCGACCAACTGATCGACGAACACCTCCAACATCGACGGCACAAACGAGACCATCGACACCGACTCCGCCGCCACCACCGACGCCAAATACCCCGGATCCCGATGACCGTCATGAGTAGCCACCACCAACCGAGCACCCACCGCCAACGGAACAAACAACTCCCACACCGACACATCGAACGTCACCGGAGTCTTGAACAACACCACATCAGAACCCGACACCGCATAACGCTCCGCCAACCACGACACCTGATTGACCACACTGCGATGACTGACCGCCACACCCTTCGGCCGACCCGTCGACCCCGACGTGAAAATCACATACGCCGTATTCCCCGACCGCAACGGCGAAACCCGATCCACATCCGAGACAGGAGCATCCGAAAAACCAGACACATCAACAACATCAACCTCGACCACCGGCACCACACCAGCATCGAAACCAACATCAGAAGTACTGACCACACACACCGGCGACGCCGCCGCCAACACATACCCATTACGCTCCGCAGGCTGATCCGGATCCACCGGAACATACCCACCACCAGCCCTGAGCACACCGTAAACCGCAACCAACAAATCAACCGACCGACGAACCGCCACACCCACCAACGACTCCGGCCCCACACCCACCGAAACCAAATACCTGGCAAAACGATTCACCCGAGCATCGAACTCCGCATACGACAACGACACACCCTCGAACGAGAGCGCTACCGCATCCGGAGACGCCGCCACCTGCGCATCGAACCCGTCCAACACCGACACACCCGCAACCTCACGAGCCGT
>NZ_BCWH01000024.1:0-1385 GCF_001653035.1 Rhodococcus sp. YH3-3
GCGAGGCCGTGGATCGCTTCCTGCAGTGCCTCACTGAGTGTGGGGTGGGTGTGGACGTTGCGTGCCAACTCGTTGACCGTGAGGTCCCACTTCTGGGCCAAGGTCAGCTCGGGCAGCAGTTCCGAAACGTCCGGTCCGATGAGGTGCCCGCCGAGCAGTTCGCCGTACTTCTTGTCGGCGATCAGCTTGACGAAACCGGTCGGGTCACCGAGACCGTGTGCCTTGCCGTTGGCAGCGAACGGGAAGTTCGCGACCTTGACGTCGTAGCCCTCGGCCTTGGCCTGCTCCTCGGTCAAACCGAACGAGGCGACCTGCGGCTGGCAGAACGTCGCACGCGGCATCATCCGGTAGTCACCGAGTGTCTGTGTCTCCGCGCCGCCGATGGTCTCGGCAGCGACGACAGCCTGAGCTTCTGCGACGTGCGCGAGCTGCAGTTTGGCGGTGACGTCACCGATGGCGAAGATGTGCGGGACGTTGGTGCGCATGTAGTCGTCGATCGCGATGGCGCCGCGATCGGTCAACGCGACCCCGGTGTTCTCGAGACCGAAGCCCTCCACGCGCGGTGCGAAGCCGACGGACTGCAGAACCTTGTCGACGACCACGGTCTCGATCTCGCCGGACTTGTTGTCCTTGATCGAGACGGTGACCTTGCTGCCGTCGTCGCTGATGGACTGCACAGCGGCACCGGTCTTGATGGTGACGCCGAGCTTCTTGTACTGCTTGGCGATTTCCTTCGAGACGTCGGCGTCCTCGTTGGGCAGTGCCCGATCGAGGAACTCGACGATCGTGACGTCGACGCCGTAGTTCTTGAGGACGTAACCGAACTCCATGCCGATCGCGCCGGCACCGACGATGAGGATCGAACCCGGAAGGTCACGGGTGAGGATCTGCTCTTCGTAGGTCACGACGTTCTCGCTCAGCGAGGTGCCGGGCAGCAGCTTGGTGTACGAACCCGTCGCGATGATCGCGTTGTCGAACGTGATCGTCTCGGTGCCACCCTTGCTCAGCTCCACGCTGATGGTGTTGGCGTCGACGAACGTGCCCTTGCCGTCGTACTCCGGGATCTTGTTCTTCTTCATCAAGAAGTGAATGCCCTTGACTCGCCCGTCCGCGACCTTGCGGCTGCGATCGAAAGCGGAGCCGAAATCGAAGGACACGTCTCCGGACATGCCGAACGTCTTCGCTTCTTTCGTGAAGATGTGCGCGAGTTCGGCGTTACGGAGAAGCGCCTTGGACGGAATGCAGCCGACATTCAGGCATACACCGCCCCAGTACTTCTGCTCGATGATGGCGGTGCTCAGGCCCAGTTGTGCCGCGCGGATAGCAGCGACGTACCCACCGGGGCCGGCTCCGAGGACAACGACGTCATAGTGTGAGGTCACGAT
>NZ_BCWH01000026.1:0-1309 GCF_001653035.1 Rhodococcus sp. YH3-3
CCCGCCATCAGAGCGCCGCGAAAGAGCTTTTCGCGGCCATCCTGTCCGGCCCACTACCGCCAGGAGAGCAGCGCCTGGCCGTAGGCACCGTCACGGCCCTGTTTCCCCAGATCAAACGGTTCCTGATCTGGGCCGATGACACCCGACCCGGAACCCCGTTGGCCGCCCTGACTCCCGAGATGCTCGAGGACTACGCCATCTTCCTGCTCTCCGATGTGCCCAACACCGGCCACCGCGAGAACGCCCGACGCGCGGTTCGCATGCTGTGGCGGTATCGAAGCGCAATTACCGAGCCACTCAACTTCGACCCTCAATACGCAGCCGAGGGCTGGTCTCGGCAATCGCGCTCACGCGCGGAGAACATCACCCCGCGGATCCCCGAGCAGGTACTCGGTCCTCTGATTTCTTGGTCATTGAGATTCGTAGACGATTTCGCGCCCGACATTCTGACCTCGCTCGCGCTCAGGGGGCCGATCAAGGACCGGCCAAAGCCTTCTGCTCTCGGCCGAAATTCCGGAGCACACGCCGCACTGGTGGAAGTCCTCGATCAGTACATCCGAACCAGGCAGCCGCTTCCCGGCACGAGGCGAGGCGTGAACAGATCACTCCTTGCCGCGCAGGCCGGCATCAGCGGCATCCGGCGGCCTGAACAGTGGGAATCGATCGCCGCTGCCGAGAAGCTTGTCGGCGTCGATCCGCACACGTGGTTTCCCATCACTATCTCGGGGCGACTCGACGGAGAGCCGTGGACCAACGGGATCTGCGCGAACAATCATCCGAGCAGGTCCGCACGAGTGCTCTCCCGGATGCTCCTCACTGCCTGCTATGTCCTTGTTGCCTATCTGTCCGGCATGCGCGAAAGCGAGGTCAAAAGCCTGCGGCCCGGCTGCGTCACAGTCCGTCGCAGATCCGATGGAACCCCATACCGATGGACAGTTTCCGGCACCGCTTTCAAGGGCGCCAAGGATCCACACGGCGTCGACGCTACGTGGACAGTCGGCGCGCCAGTGGCCCGCGCCATCGACGTTCTCACCGAACTACGCAGGCCCGGCGCCGAGTACTTGTTCACCTTTCTCACCCAGTCGCGCGACGAAGCCAGCGGTTTCCGCCCTAATCGGGTTTTCACTACCTGTGCCACCAATGTGCAGCTCAACGATCTGTGCAACTGGATCAACAACTACTGCGCCGAACACGGACGCACCGATATCGTTCCCACGGTGAACGGCGCACCATGGATCCTGTCCACGAGGCAGTTCCGACGAACCCTTGCGTGGTTCATTGCCCGACAACCTGGCGGAGCCGTGGCGGG
>NZ_BCWH01000027.1:0-1134 GCF_001653035.1 Rhodococcus sp. YH3-3
GCCGCCCTTTCCGGCTATCGAAGCACGCCGGAATGGGTCACCGAGGCGTTTGCTCGGTGACCTCCGGGTTCAGAGTCGTGTGGTGGAGCGGCGGGGTTTCCGGTCGGGGTCGATGCCCGGTGGTGGGATGAACCAGGGCAGGTGATCGGTGCCCATTCGGATTTCCCATTGTCCGGTGAATCCGGGTTTTCGGTGCATCAGGGTGTGGTGGGTTCGGCAGAGTAGGACCAGGTTGTCCATGACGGTTGGTCCTCCTTTGGCCCAGTGTTTGATGTGGTGGGCGTCGGTCCAGGCGGGGACGCAGTCGCAGCCGGGGAAGGCGCAGCCTTTGTCGCGGGCGATCAGGGCGGTGCGTTGTGCTGCGGTGACAAGCCTTTTGAGTGGGGTGACGTCGAGTGGGGCACCGTTTCCGTCGAGGAGGACGCTGGAGAGCATGCAGTCACAGGCGATCATGCGGGTGCGGCCGACGCTCAGTGGTCCCATCCAGGGCATGTGGCCGACATCGAGATCTTGTTTGTCGAGATCGTGAAAGTCGAGATCGAGCATGCCGGGATCGTCGTCCTCGGAGGGGACAGGTGTTGAGCCATCACTCGTTGTGGCGCATTCACGGTGGTAGGCCAGGTCTTTGGCGTTGATGTGCACGTTCAGGTGTGGGCGTTGGCCGCCGTCGATGCCGGTGGCAGCGTTGTCGAGGTAGCGTCGGATGAGTTCTGCCATGGCGTCTGCGTTGCGTGTGGCGGCGGGTCGTTTGTCGGGTGTGCCGTCTTCGGCGGGGGTGGGCATGGAGAGGTTGGAGAGGGCGGAGAGAAGCATTTCGCCGGTCACTCCGTCGAAATCGCCTCGGACGGCGACTCTTCCGTTGAGGGTGGGGGAGATGCGCAGTTCGTTGCGGTCGGTGTCTTCGCTTGGTGGTGGGTCGTCGGATTCGAACATGTGCTCGAGGACGCTGATGGCGTAGCGCAGTTTGACGGTGGTTGCTTCGGTTCCGGATGCTGCGGCGAGGAGTGTGTCGCGGCAGTACGGTAGTGCGGCGTCGGGCATTGCCTTGGGTGGGGATTCGCAGAACGCCACGATCAATGCTGCGTGCTCGAAAGTGAGGTCACCGGCATCGAATTGGTCTTCGATCTCGGGAAA
>NZ_BCWH01000028.1:0-1065 GCF_001653035.1 Rhodococcus sp. YH3-3
CTGTGATTGTTGCGGGAGCTCGTACCCCGATGGGTCGACTCCTCGGATCGTTGAAAGACCTCTCCGGGTCCGACCTCGGCGGCATCGCCATCAAAGGCGCCCTCGACAAGTCCTCAGTCGCACCCGAACAGGTCGACTACGTCATCATGGGACAGGTCCTCACCGCCGGCGCCGGCCAGATGCCCGCCCGCCAAGCCGCCGTCGCCGCCGGCATCCCCATGAACGTCCCCGCCCTGAGCATCAACAAAGTGTGCCTCTCCGGCATCGACGCCATCGCCCTCGCCGACCAACTCATCCGCGCCGGCGAATTCGACATCGTCGTCGCCGGCGGGCAGGAATCGATGTCCCGCGCACCCCACATGCTCGAAAAAAGCCGCGAAGGCTTCAAATACGGCGACGTCACCCTCCGCGACCACATGGCCTACGACGGCCTCCACGACATCTTCACCGACCAGGCCATGGGCCTGCTCACCGAACAAGTCAACCAACAAGAAACCGCCCACATCACCCGCGCCGAGCAGGACGCCTTCGCCGCCGCCTCACACCAGAACGCGGCCCGCGCCTGGAAAGACGGCCTCTTCGACAACGAAGTCGTCCCCGTCTCCATCCCCCAACGCAAGGGCGAGCCCATCGTCTTCGCCCAGGACGAAGGCATCCGCGCCGACACCACCACCGAATCCCTCGGCAAACTGCGTCCCGCGTTCAGCAAGGACGGCACCATCACCGCCGGCTCCGCCTCCCCGATCTCCGACGGCGCCGCCGCCGTCGTGGTGATGAGCAAAACCAAAGCCGAAGAACTCGGCCTGACCTGGATCGCGGAAATCGGCGCCCACGGCGTCGTCGCCGGACCCGACTCCACCCTCCAGTCCCAACCCGCCCGGGCCATCGCCAAAGCCTGCGCGAAGGAAGGCATCGACCCCACCGACCTCGACCTCGTCGAAATCAACGAAGCATTCGCCGCCGTCGGGATCGCCTCCACCCGCGAACTCGGCCTCGACCCCGCCAAGGTCAACGTCAACGGCGGCGCCATCGCCGTCGGCCACCCCCTCGGCATGTCCGGCGCCC
>NZ_BCWH01000029.1:0-1030 GCF_001653035.1 Rhodococcus sp. YH3-3
ACCCGTTCGTCGTAATCCTCGGGTACATGCCGGAAGTCGTCACCGAATCGGTCATAGCGTTTCCGGGTGTCCGGGTCGGACAACACCTGATAGGCCTCGTTGACCTCCTTGAACTTGTCCTCCGCAGTGGGATCCTTGTTCACATCGGGGTGGTACTTGCGGGCCAGCTTGCGGTACGCCTGCTGAATTTCGTCGGTGCCGGCGCCCTTCGGTACGCCGAGTACTTCGTAGTAGTCACGGGCCATCGGTGCTCACCCCTCTGGGCGGCTGACGACCACCGCGGCGGGCCGCAACTGTCGCCCGTCCTCTCCATAACCCGGGCGCAAGACCTCGACCACGGTCCCGGACGGAAGGTCGGGTCGGGTTACCACACTGACCACTTCGTGGAGTTCCGGGGAGAACGGCACACCGGCCTCGTCGTGGCGCTCGAAGCCGAGTCGTGAGAGCACCTGTACCGCCTGGTCCCGGATCGCCTTCACACCTTCGACGACGGCCTGCGAATCGCTGCCTGCGTGTGCAAGCGCAAGCTCCAAGTTGTCCAGTATCGGCAGCCACGCCGCCGAAACCTTCGCTACTTCCGCGGCGCGTTCACGGTCCAGATCTTTGGCGTATCGCTTGCGCAGGTTGTCCAGATCTGCGACGGCCCTGCGCCAACGGTCCTCGAGTTGAGACAGCTCGTCTGCCGTCTCGGCGCGATCGGACTCGGTCTTGCTTTGATCCGTGTCGGCGCTGTTGGTAGTCGGCTCAGTCGTCGAATGATCTGCAGACATTTCCATCGTGCGCCTCAGCTTCGATCGAATTCGGCGTCGATCACGTCGCCGTCATCCGACGACGCAGCATCAGCGCCGCCTGCTTGGCCGTCGTCCGACTGGTCCGGCACAAGTCCGTAGAGCAGCTGTTGCAGCTCCGAGGTGAGTGGCTGAACCTCTTCGGGTGAAGCGCCGTCCTGCACGGCCTTTCGGGCGTCGGCAACCAGCATCTCGGCCCGCGCCTTCTCATGCGGCGGGGCACTGTCACCGAGTTCGGCGAG
>NZ_BCWH01000030.1:0-942 GCF_001653035.1 Rhodococcus sp. YH3-3
CAGTTCGAGGTGATCGTGCGGATCGGCGCTGTCGTCGCAGCACTCGGTTCGCTGCTCTCGCTGGTGCTCGGAGTCTCGCGGACCTCGTTCGCGATGGCACGCGACGGGTATCTGCCCCGCGTCCTCGCTCAGGTCCATCCGCGGTTCGGTGTTCCGCACCGTGCCGAGTTGGTCGTCGGCGTCGTCGTCGCGATCATCGCGGCTACCGCTGATGTGCGTGAGGTGATCGGGTTCTCCTCGTTCGCGGTGCTGGCGTATTACCTGATCGCGAATGCGTCCGCGTGGACGTTGTCGCCGCTGCCGATCACCCGCGTAGTGCCGGTGATCGGCGCTTTCGGATGCGTGCTTCTTGCGGTGTTCTTACCGGCGGCATCCGTCGCGGCGGGTGTAGGTGTGTTGATGATCGGTGTGATCGGCTATGTCGTGCGTCGTAGTGTCACGAAATCTGCTCAGTGAGTTTGGTTCTCGGCCCATCTCGGCCCGAGAACCTCACGGGCCAACTCCGACAAAGATGCACGATCCTCTTTCAACGCTGCCTCTCCAGCTTCAGTAGCCCGGTATACCCGCCTGGTACGTCCTTCGGAGACAACGGTTTCCGATTCCAGAAGCCCGTCGACTTCGAGACGGTGCAGCGTCGGATACAAGGTGCCTGGACTGATCTTGTAGCCGTGATGAGCGAGTTCTTCCGACATCCACGCTCCGTAAATCGGTTCCTGCGCAGCGTGATGAAGGATGTGAAGCCGCACAGCCGCCCGCTGGAACTCTTTCATCACCTCACCGACCTTCAAATATCGATATCGGATCCCGATGTTACCCGTCACTGCAACGTTGATTCCGAATTCGACATCGCGTGGTCCATAGAGACAACTCGCAACACGTCATCGCGATGGTTGCGCTATGGTCAGTGGTCAGTGCCGAACTATGGCTACAAGCCAACCATTG
>NZ_BCWH01000031.1:0-927 GCF_001653035.1 Rhodococcus sp. YH3-3
CGTCGTCGCCACCGGCCGTCGGGTGTGGGTTTAGTTGCCGCGGTATTTGCTGAAGTCGGGTGTGCGTTTTTCGTTGAAGGCGGTGATGCCTTCTTTGGCTTCGTCGGATTCGCCGAAGATTTTGAGGGTGGAGATGGCCATGGCGCCTTGGGCGATGAAGTGTTCGGTGTCGGCGTTGAGGGATTGTTTGAGGATTTTGAGGGTGGTGGGGGAGAGTTGGAGGATTTCGTCGGCCCAGGTGCGGACTTCGGTGGTGAGTTGGTCGGCGGGGACGATTTTGTTGACCAGGCCCCAGTCGAGGGCTTGTTGGGCGGTGTAGCGGCGGCAGAGGAACCAGATTTCGCGGGCGCGTTTTTCGCCGATGGTGCGGGCGAGGTATCCGGTTCCTAGTCCGGCGTCGAAGGATCCGACGCGGGGTCCGTTTTGGCCGAAGATGGCGTCTTCGGTGGTGATGGTGAGGTCGCAGAGGAGGTGGAGGACGTGTCCGCCGCCGACGGCGACGCCGTTGACGGCGGCGATGACGGGTTTGGTGACGTCGCGGATGACGCGGTGGAGGGCTTCGACTTCGAAGAGTCCGCTGTCGGAGGGGCCGTAGTCGCCGGTTTCCATGCGTTGTTTTTGGTCGCCGCCGGCGCAGAAGGCTTTGTTTCCGGCGCCGGTGAGGGCGATGGCGCCGACGTCGTTGCTGCCCCAGGCGTGTTTGAAGGCTTTGACGAGTTCGTCGACGGTGCGGGCGCGGAATGCGTTGTAGCGGTCGGGTCGGTTGATGGTGATCCAGGCGAGGCCGTTGTCTACTTTGTAGGTGACGTCGGTGAAGTCGCTGCTGAAGTCGTTCATGTGACCTGGTGGTCCTTCCGTGGGCGCGTTCGTCGGGTTTGGTCCGACCGTATGACTGAATGTAGCGGTGATAACGATCGTTTTCAAGAG
>NZ_BCWH01000032.1:0-852 GCF_001653035.1 Rhodococcus sp. YH3-3
CGAAAGCGGTCGCCCATCCCGACACCGACGCCGCGACACGTAAGGAAATGGCCCGACTGACACGCGAGAACGCTCGTCTGGCAAAGCAATTGACGCAGACGGAGGCCGCGCTCGAGATCATGGGAAAACTTCACGTGCTCTTGGAATCCATCTCCGAGAGCACGGACACACCGCCCTTACCGAAGACGCACTGAACAGCACATTCGCCGACCTGCGAGCCGCCGAAATCCCCACCAGGCGATCCTGCATCCTGATCGGGCGATCCCGCGCCACCCACTACCGTCACCAGCAACCACCCGTTCAAGGTCCCCGGAAACCAAGACCCATCCCGGACAACGGCCAAGCGCTCACCGCATCCGAGCGAGCGAAAGTTTTGACCGTCATCAACAGCGACAAGAACGCTGACCTGGCCATATGTCAGATCTGGGCGCGGGAACTCGACGAGGGAAACTACTGGTGTTCACTGTCGAGCATGTATCGGATCGCCGCCGCGGCCGGACAAAACCGTGAACGCCGACGAACAGCGACACATCCACCGAAGGCGATCCCCGAACTCCTCGCCGACGGACCTTCACAGGTCTGGACCTGGGACATCACCAAACTTCGCGGGCCCACCAAGGGCGTGTGGTTTCACCTGTACGTACTGATCGACATCTACTCTCGCTACAACCCGTCGTGGATCGTGGCTGCACACGAAAGTGCTGAATTGGCAGCTGAATTCATTGCGGAAGCAATCGAGCGCAACGGCATCGCCCCGCACACCGTCCACGCGGACCGCGGCACTTCGATGACCTCAGGATTGGTGTCGGAACTGCTCACCAACCTCGGCATCACCCGGTCGCATTCACGACC
>NZ_BCWH01000033.1:0-813 GCF_001653035.1 Rhodococcus sp. YH3-3
GCGAACGTACGAGCCGTCGGCACGCTTGCCACGCAGCAGGCCGTAATGCTCGAGGTAGTTCGCGGCTTCGAGGAAGGTGAATCCGGCAACTGCCTGCAGCAGGAGCCAGGGCGCGACCTCCCAACCGAAGATACCGATCAGCGTCGCGAAGAGGACAACACTCATCGCCCAAGCGTTGAGAATATTGTTCTCGAAGCTCCAGGTTCGTTTGCCTTTCCTCTGGAGTCGAGCGCTCTCGATGCGCCATGCCGAACGCAGCCCGCCGAACACACTTCGTGGCAAGAACCTCCAGAAGCTCTCACCGAACCGTGAGCTGGCCGGGTCCTGCGGAGTAGCTACACGCACATGGTGGCCGAAATTGTGTTCCACGTAGAAGTGCCCGTAGAGAGATTGCGCAAGCGCCACTTTCGCGAGCCACTGTTCGATCTTCTCGCTCTTGTGGCCGAGTTCGTGGGCCGCGTTGATACCGACGCCGGCGACGACGCCCACCGTGAACGACATCGCGATCTTCTCCGCGATTCCCATCGGAGCGTTGATCCAGCACCAGCAGGCGAAGACCAGACCGGCGTATTGCAAGGGGAGGAACGCGTAAGTGCACCAGCGGTAGTAGCGGTCCTTCTGCAGTCGTGGGATCGCATCGTCCGGCGGACTTTCGCCGTCTTCACCGGCCAGCATGTCGATGATCGGGATGACGATGACCAGTAGCCACGCGCCGGTCGCCCAGAACAATCCGAGACGAAGGTTGTCGACGAGAATCCAGGAGAGGAACGGGCTGAGTGGAATCAGCAATCCGAGCGGCCACAGGTACCTCTT
>NZ_BCWH01000034.1:0-786 GCF_001653035.1 Rhodococcus sp. YH3-3
CAGTAAGTTTCCGATCCCGGCCAACGATCGGCGAACGTGATCGCAAACGCGTTCAGAGCAGGCTTCCACCTCGTTATCCATCGTGCCTGGCCCTTGCCTGTCGGGTCCAGTGAACGCGTCACCAGATAGAGGCACTTGAGCGCAGCAGCCTCGGTGGGAAAATGGCCACGAGCCTTGACAGCCCGCCGGTATCGGGCATTCAAGGACTCAATCGCGTTGGTAGAGCACAGCACTCGCCGTATCTCGGTGTCGTAATCCAGGAACGGGATGAACTCCTGCCAGGCGTTGTTCCACAATCGGATGATCGCCGGATACTGCTTGCCCCAACGGTCTGCGAGATCGTCGAACGCTGCCCGCGCTGCCGTCTCGGTCGGTGCGGTGTAGATCGGCTTGAGATCGTGCTTGAGCGCATCCCAGTGCTGCCGCGACGACAGTCGAAACGTGTTTCGGATCAAATGGATTACACACGTTTGGACCGTCGCGGCCGGCCACACGTTCTCGACGACCTCCGGTAGACCTTTCAATCCGTCGCAGACCAGGAAGAACACGTCCCGGGTGCCCCGATTTCGAATGTCGGTCAAGACGGACATCCAGAATTTGGCGCCTTCGCCGCCGGTGCCGGCCCACAATCCGAGCACATCACGGTGTCCGTCGAGACTGACGCCGATCGCGGCATAGATCGGCCGGTTCGCGACCTGCCCGTCCCGGACTTTGACGACTATCGCGTCGATGAAGATCGCCGCGTACACCTCGTCGAGCGGACGGGCAGACCAGTCCTGCATCTCC
>NZ_BCWH01000035.1:0-758 GCF_001653035.1 Rhodococcus sp. YH3-3
GAGCAGTGCACACGCCGCTGCGACTTCTGCCAGATCGACACCGGCAAGCCCGAAGCCCTCGACCGCGACGAGCCCCGTCGCGTCGCGGAAAGCGTTCAGGCCATGGGCCTTCGGTACTCCACGATCACCGGCGTCGCCCGCGACGACCTCCCCGACGGCGGCGCCTGGCTCTACGCCGAGACCGTCCGCAAGATCCACGAACTCAACCCGGGCACCGGCGTCGAGAACCTGGTTCCGGACTTCAACGGCAAGCCCGAACTGCTCGACGAGGTCTTCGCCTCACGCCCCGAGGTCCTCGCACACAACCTCGAGACCGTCCCCCGCATCTTCAAGCGGATCCGTCCGGCATTCCGGTACCAGCGCAGCCTCGACGTCATCACCGCAGCACGCGACTACGGACTGGTCACCAAGTCCAACCTGATCCTCGGCATGGGCGAAACCCCTGAAGAGGTCACCGAGGCGATGGCAGATCTCCACGCCGCCGGTTGCGACATCCTCACCATCACCCAGTACCTGCGACCCTCGCCCCGGCACCACCCCGTCGAGCGGTGGGTCAAGCCCGAGGAGTTCGTCGCACACTCGAAGGCTGCAGAAGAGATGGGCTTCGCCGGCGTCATGGCCGGTCCGTTGGTTCGCTCGTCGTACCGCGCCGGCCGCCTGTATGCGCAGGCCATGGCACATCATGGCCGCGAACTTCCCGAGGCGCAGCGTCATCTGACCGAGGGCGGCGACGCTTCCCAGGAAGCCAGCTCACTCAT
>NZ_BCWH01000036.1:0-620 GCF_001653035.1 Rhodococcus sp. YH3-3
CCTCGCGAAAGCCGGCGTGACGGTACTCGAGGTGGACCGCCCCGATCGCTCGGACCGCCGCCGTAAGGGCAAAAACGACGACCTCGATGCCATTAACGCAGCGCGTGCAGCCAAAACCAACCGGCGCACCACCACCCCGAAATCGAAAGACGGTGCCGTCGAGTCACTTCGTGTGTTGAGGGTGACCCGAGCCCATTCGGTACGAGAGCGGCGCAGTGCGCTGCAACTATTGCGGATGACGATCATCTCCGCTCCCGACGAGCTGCGCGAGCAGGTCCGCGATCTGACGCGGATGCAGCTGATACGCCTCCTCGCCGCGTGGCGGCCGGATGTCTCGAACGCTACCGATCCTGTGACCGCCTACCGGGTTTCGCTGAAATCCCTGGCTCGCCGCTATCTCGAATTGACCGACGAGATCGCCGATCTCGACGAACTGATCAACCCGATCGTGAAAGCCCTCGCACCTCAACTACTCGAGCGCGTCGGAATCGGTATCGAAGTCGCCGGACAAATGCTTGTCACCGCCGGCGACAATTCCGATCGAATGAAATCCGAAGCCGCGTTCGCGATGCTATGCGGTGTCGCGCCGCTACCCGCATCTTCTGGCATGACCCAACGCC
>NZ_BCWH01000037.1:0-532 GCF_001653035.1 Rhodococcus sp. YH3-3
AGGCTTGAAACATGCTGGTACGTCGAATTGCTCGTCCACTGCTTTCCACGATCTTCATCGCCGGGGGAATCGATGCTTTGCGCAACCCTGCTCAGCGAGCAGCCAAAGCGTCACCGCTGATCGATAAATCCGTCGAGACGCTGCCAGGAGCAGTGACGCAGAAGGTGCCTGCTGATCCGGAAACACTCGTCAAGATCAACGCCGCCGTCCAGATCGGCGGCGGTGCCCTGCTGGCCACCGGCAAGGCGCCGCGGCTCGCGTCGTTGGTGCTCGCGGGGAGCCTGGTACCGACCACGCTTGCCGGTCACGACTTCTGGAACGAAACCGATCCGTCACTGCGAGCGATGCAGCGCACAAACTTCATCAAGAACGTCAGCTTGCTCGGCGGACTGATGATCGCCTCCGTCGACACCGAGGGCAAGCCGTCGCTCGGCTGGCGTGGCCGCCGCGCCGCGAAGAAGGCCCAGGCGTCTATCGCCGCAGCACTTCCATTGGTCGCATCGCAGACCGATCACACGAGCGATCGCGTCGA
>NZ_BCWH01000038.1:0-501 GCF_001653035.1 Rhodococcus sp. YH3-3
TGCACGGCCGCCGCGGCACCGCCACCGACAAAGTCTGGGCCAGCCGGCAACTGCTGCTCACCGGCTACGAGCACCTCACCGTGAAGCAAAAGGCCCGGTTCAACGCCGCCCTCGCCGCCGAGGATCCGACCAACGAGATCGCCGCCGCGCATGCCGTCAAGGAACGCCTGCGCCTGCTGCTGGCCGAACACCAGCCGCACCAGATCCGGCGCAGGCTGTACGACTTCTACGACGACGCCGCCCGCGCCGACATGGAGGAAACCAGCCGCCTGGCGACCACGATCGACACCTGGTGGCCAGCGGTGCTCGTCGCGCTCACCGAGGACGTGACCAACGCCCGCACCGAGGGCTTCAACCGGATCATCAAGCAAACCAAGCGTGTCGGATGCGGCTTCACCAACATGGACAACTACCGAAGGCGCATCATGGTCCACATCGCCCTCACCCGAGGGCAGAGACCAGCAGCATGAAATCAGCACACGCCCCGCTCAAATGCGGAGA